>NZ_JAKILU010000004.1 GCF_023283485.1 Shewanella glacialipiscicola | reverse complement strand
TGAATTCTGATTTTTTTGTTTCTGCTACAGAAACAAACTGTACATATTGCTATGAACACTCATTGTTACATTGATTTAAATTTTTGACTGCCAACCCGAAGGCTAGGCAGTTTCGATTAACTCAACACCTGTGAGTGTCCACACAGATTTGCTTGATAAATTGTTAAAGAGCGTTGACCACACACTGAGTTTACAGCGGGTCAGGGCTGCGTATTTTACGCATTCCCGTTGGGGCGTCAAGTAGTTTTTTCAACTTTCTCAACACTCATCGTTTAGCTTGCTAACCGATGAACTGATTGGGTTATTTGCTTAACTTACGTTACGCTCATTGCCGTGTCAGTGGATGCGCATTATAGGGAGATTGAGAAAGTCCGCAAGCGCTTTTTTATCTATTAGCGTTATTTTTTTAATAGTTTCAGTTAGTCACATAATACCCACTACTTATCCTCAGACTTATCCACAAATCTCGCTGAGAAGGTTGAATTTAATACTGCGCAGGATTTACTTAATGCGTTATTGATTGAAGTGAAAAGCGTTATAACTGTGATTAGCAATATAAAAGCGGAGTAAGAGACCGTAATCAGAATCTTCCGCTATTAAACGCATGGCTTATTAAAGAGGAAATAAAAAGGCAACTTAGATAAGTTGCCTTTAGCGTTAATTCTATTCTACTTCTTGAGTATGCTTAATCTGTAAGATGCAGATTAACTTAATTTGCCGTGACATTGTTTATACTTGCGACCTGAGCCACAAGGACAAGGATCGTTACGACCCACTTTGTCACCATCACGGATCATCGGTGCGTGCGCAGTGACAGCTTCATGCTCATCACCACCGTCAATAAGCGACTCGGCCGCAGCGTGTTGATAGTCGCGCTGGATTTTGGCATCTTCTTCACGACGACGCGCTTCCATTTCTTCCACATCTGACTGAGCTTGTACTTGTACTTTTGACAGCACACTGATGACGTCGTGTTTCAAAGTGTTCAATAGTTGTTGAAATAACTCAAACGATTCGCGCTTATATTCTTGCTTTGGATTCTTCTGTGCGTAGCCACGTAAATGAATACCTTGACGCAGATGGTCCATCGCGGCTAAGTGTTCTTTCCACAAGCCATCGAGCGTTTGCAGCATAACGGCTTTTTCGAATTGGCGTAGCACTTGCGCGCCAACCATTTCTTCTTTTGCCTTATAAGCCTCACCCCAAGCAGTGATAATACGCTCACGTAGACTCTCTTCATGTAGATCGTCTTCTTTATCTAACCATTCTTGGATAGGTAACTTGAGCATAAATTCTTGGTGTAAACGCTGCTCTAAACCAGGAACGTCCCATAGTTCTTCCACAGATTGCGGTGGAATATACTGTTCAACAACCGCACCAATCACATCGCCTTGAATGTTTTTGATGGTATCCTCGATACTCTCAGCATCCATTAACTCATTACGCTGGGCGTAGACCACTTGACGTTGATCATTAGCGACGTCATCAAATTCAAGTAATTGCTTACGGATATCGAAGTTACGTGCTTCAACTTTACGTTGGGCATTTTCAATAGCACGTGATACCCATGGATGTTCAATGGCTTCACCTTCTTCCATTCCTAGCTTTTTCATCATGCTAGAAACACGATCCGAAGCAAAGATACGCATTAAGCTATCTTCCATCGACAGATAGAAGCGTGATGAACCCGCATCACCTTGACGACCGGCGCGGCCACGTAATTGGTTATCGATACGACGTGATTCGTGACGCTCAGTGCCTAGAATATGTAAACCACCCGCGGCAACAACTTCATCGTGACGAATCTGCCAATCAGCTTTAATCTTAGCTTTTTGCTCTGGTGTTGGATTGTCGAGTTCATCGATTTCCATATTCCAGTTACCACCCAGTACGATGTCAGTACCACGACCTGCCATATTAGTGGCGATCGTCACTGAACCAAGACGACCCGCTTGAGCAACGATTTCAGCTTCTTTTTCATGGAATTTAGCATTCAATACTTTATGCGGAATGTTTTCTTGCACCATTAAGCGTGCTAGCAACTCAGACTGCTCGATTGATACTGTGCCCACCAATACAGGCTGACCACGTTCGCGGCAATCTTTAATGTCTTTGATGATCGCTTGATATTTTTCATCAGCGGTCAGATAAACCAAATCCGCCATGTCCTTACGCACCATAGGACGGTTCGTCGGTACGACGACGGTGTCTAATCCATAGATGTGTTGGAATTCGAACGCCTCAGTATCGGCGGTACCAGTCATACCTGCCAACTTCTCGTATTGACGGAAGTAGTTTTGGAAAGTAATCGACGCCAATGTTTGGTTTTCGTTTTGAATGTGCACGCCTTCTTTGGCTTCAACGGCTTGATGTAAGCCTTCTGACCAACGACGACCAGGCATAGTACGACCCGTATGCTCATCGACAATGATGACTTCGTTGTCTTGTACTATGTAATCTACATCACGCTCAAATAGAGTGTGTGCACGCAGTGCAGCATTAACATGGTGTAATAGTGAAATATTGGCAGCAGAATAGAGTGAGTCGCCTTCGGCTAACATACCGCGCTCGATCAACAGGTTTTCTACTTTTTCTTGGCCACGTTCGGTGAAATGCACTTGTTTGGCTTTTTCATCGATGCTGTAGTCGCCCTCACCCACAAACTCCTCCGTGTCTTCTTTATCTTGACGGATAAGATTTGGGATCAGTGTATTGATCTTGATATAAAGCTCAGAGCTATCTTCAGCTGCACCGGAAATAATCAGTGGCGTGCGCGCTTCGTCAATTAAGATTGAATCCACTTCATCGATTAGGGCGTAGTGCAACGGACGTTGTACCCGTTCTTGCGGTGAAAACGCCATGTTATCGCGCAGATAATCGAAACCAAACTCGTTATTGGTACCGTAAGTGATATCGGCGTTGTAAGCGGCTTTCTTTTCGTGCTGACCAAGGCCTGCTACGTTGATACCCACGGTTAAACCGAGGAACTCAAACAGAGGGCGGTTATTCTCGGCATCACGACGGGCCAAATAATCGTTCACAGTAATCACGTGAACGCCTTTACCTGTCAATGCGTTTAAATAAGCAGGTAAGGTGGCCGTTAATGTTTTACCTTCACCCGTACGCATCTCCGCAATACGGTTACTATCAAGTACCATACCGCCGAGTAACTGTACGTCGAAATGGCGCATATCAAATACACGCTTAGACGCCTCACGCACTGTTGCAAACGCTTCAGCCATGATGCTATCTAATGAAGCACCAGCCGCTAAACGCTCACGGAACTCGGCGGTTTTTGCTTTTAATGCTTCATCGGTTAATTTTTCATAATCAGCTTCTAATGCGTTAATACTAATAACGATCTTTTGAAGCCCTTTAAGAGTGCGGTCGTTGCGACTACCAAATACTTTTGTCAGTAATTTACCAAACATCTGAATCACTTATTTTCTGTAGGCCAAGTCCATGATGGGAACTAGAAGCCAATGTTTCAATTAACTTGCTTTGCGGTAAACAAATTTTTGTGGATCTATTTGTTGTCCGTCTCGCAACACTTCATAATGCACATGAGCCCCAGTTGAGCGCCCCGTGCTTCCCATACTGGCAATAGCATCGCCTTTTGCGACCACATCACCTACAGTCACTGACAAAGCTTTATTATGGCCGTAACGCGTATGTAGACCGTTACCATGGTCAATTTCAACCAACTCGCCATAACCGAACATATTTCCAGCAAAAGTGACTACGCCTGCTGCAGTTGCAATAACTTTTGCGCCTTCTCGACCCGTAAAATCAATCCCTTTATGTACAGTCCTACGACCGTTGAAAGGATCATTACGCAACCCGTAGGATGATGATAACCAACCTTTATCGAGCGGGACACCTGATATATAACGTTCATCATCTATATGGTGGTTAAATGACACGGTTTCAAGGAGTGAAAGCTGAACATTATTATTGTCAATTCGTGATGCTAGCTTATCCATATCAACGATAAGCTGTCCGAGCTCAATATTAGTGCCTAATTCACTCAAACCACCCACGCCAACTTCAGATGAGAAATCAAAATCTGCATCTAGCTTGTTTTGCTGGGCGACCTGTTGACCTAAGGCTTCGAGACGGGTGATCTTAGCTTGCATACGTGCAACATGGGTCACTAATATGGTTAGTTGTGACTCGGTAGCACTTTTCAGCTCTAAGACTTGTTTCTTTTGTTGTTCGCGTACAAGGCGATCATTATCGACACTCGCCTGCTGATCTTGAAATCGAGCAGAGCTGTATTGATAAATACCCGATCCTGTCGCTAACAATAGCATTGGAAGTAGCAACCAGCGTTTACTGGGCTGCCAGCGTGTGACGCCATTCCGACCTTGAATAAATACTGTTACACTCATAGCCTAATTCAGCCATCTTATTATCATATGAAAAAGCCCCCTCAAGATCTCAGCAAGTTATTACATCAATCGGGAAAGCTACCCGATCTTGCTGAGAAAGCGGAACTACTGTTGTATCTGGATCAGCATGTGAAGCAGATTATTGCAGGTCCTGTTGCGGAGCAACTAAAAGTCGCTAATTTCCGTCAGGGTGTTCTTGTGATTGAAACGACTTCGGCTGCCTGGGCTGCACGAATTAATTTCCAAAAGCCTAAGCTACTCGCGCAGCTCCAAGCAGAAACGCTCCCAATCCTTACCGCAATTGAAGTTAAAGTCAACCCGAGATTAGCAATGTATGACGCAAAGCCTAAACAGGGACACAAAGAATTAAGCACGGAGTCTGCGGAACATATTACTGCACTAGCAGAAAATATTGGCGGTTCGCTGGGCGAAAAACTAAAACGGCTGGCCTCGTTGGCCAGCCGTAATAAATAATTTTACTATTTTAAGCAAATACAGCGCCACCAGGTACTGCAAAGCTAACGGGGACATCGGCTTCTTTTTCAAAGCTGACCAATTCCCACGCATCTTGCTGTGCTAATAAAGCACGCACCAGTTGGTTATTCAGTGCATGACCCGTTTTATACGCAGTAAACTCACCTAAGATAGCGTGTCCTGCCACATATAAATCACCAAACGCATCTAAAATTTTGTGCTTAACAAACTCGTCCTCATAACGCAGGCCGTCGGGATTAAGGACGCGATATTCATCAAGTACAACTGCGTTTTCCATGCTACCGCCCAACGCTAGATTGTTGGCTCGCAGATATTCGATATCACGCATAAACCCAAACGTACGAGCTCGGCTGATATCTTTTACGAAAGCGGATGTTGAAAAATCCATCACTACATGCTGTTGACTACGGGCGATTTCGGGATGTGCAAAGTCAATTTTAAAATTGACTCTAAAACCTTTAAACGGTTTTAGCTCAGCCCATTTGTCGCCATCTTCAACACGCACAGGGCGCTTAATCTTTAAGTACTTCTTCGGTGCCGCCTGCTCTTTAATACCCGCAGACTGCAATAAGAAGACGAATGGACTTGCACTACCATCCATTATCGGAATTTCAGGCGCATCCACTTCGATTACAGCGTTATCTATGCCTAAACCCGCAAGTGCTGCAAATAAATGCTCAATAGTCGAAATTCGAATACCTTCGTCATTGACAAGTGCCGTACACATTGTGGTTTCACGAACTTGCTCCGCCTTCGCCGGAATAGCGACGGCAGGACTCAAATCAGTGCGCACGAGTACGATCCCTGAATTAACGGGCGCGGGCATAATGCTCAAAGTGACCTTGTTGCCAGAATGCAATCCGACACCAGTTGTTTTCACCATTTTTTGAACAGTTCTTTGAAATATCATTCAGTTACCCGTTTAAATTTCAATTATTAAACCTAATATTTTTACACTCAGCGCCAGCAAAATAGCCGTACTGATGCTACATAATAACATCATTTTATTATTTCACACAAATTCAGCACTGCTGTGGTATTGCCCAAACTGAACAACACCGCGCATTTATGCAGGACTCAAACGCTAACGCTAGTCGGCTTGTTTACGCAAAAAAGCTGGAATATCAAGATAATCCAACTCATGCTTGGTCGACGGCGCTGGCGCAGGTTGTGCCGCTGGGACCACATTGCCTTTCGGCGCAGCATAATTCACATGTACAGCTTCTTCGACATAGGCTTCGGCTTTAGGTTCAACTACAACAGGCGTAGGCTCTGGACGAGGTGCTGGTTTAGAAACCAATTGAATATCTGGACGCTTTTCAGCACCAATACCGGTCGCAACAACCGTTACACGCAGCTCATCACTCATTTCTGGGTCGATGACAGCACCAACCACTACAGTCGCATTGTCAGAGGCGTAAGCTTTAACGTGATTACCCACGGTTTCGAATTCTTCGATACTCATGTCCATACCCGCAGTGATGTTTACTAACACCCCACGTGCACCGGCTAAGTCGATGTCTTCTAATAACGGGCTGGCAACAGCCGCTTCGGCCGCTTCTTCAGCTCGGTCTTCACCGCGAGCAACACCTGTACCCATCATGGCATTACCCATTTCGGACATGACGGTCTTCACATCGGCGAAGTCGACGTTAATCAGACCTGGACGAGTGATAAGCTCGGCAATACCTTGTACCGCGCCAAGTAACACGTTATTCGCTGCGGCGAACGCATCGAGTAAAGAAGTGCCACGGCCCAATACTTTTAATAATTTTTCATTCGGGATCGTGATTAGCGAATCCACGTGTTTAGCCAGCTCAGCAATACCTTGCTCGGCATAAACCATGCGTTTTTTCCCTTCAAATGGGAAAGGCTTAGTCACAACCGCAACCGTCAAAATACCTTCTTCACGGGCGATTTGAGCGACAACAGGTGCAGCACCTGTACCTGTACCACCGCCCATACCAGCAGCGATAAAGATCATGTCAGAGCCCTTAATCGCCGCGCGAATGTTTTCACGGTCTTCTTCTGCTGCTGCACGGCCCACATCTGGGTTTGCCCCTGCTCCGAGACCCTTAGTGACATCACGTCCTAATTGAATCGTTGAGCCAGCACTTGATTTTCTCAAAGCCTGAGCGTCTGTATTGGTAACGATAAACTCAACACCTTCAATGTTGTGTTTGACCATATGTTCGACAGCGTTGCCGCCGCCGCCGCCAACGCCGATGACTTTAATCACCGCGTCGTCTGAGTGAGTATCCATGATCTCAAACATTGTCTGATCTCCGTGTTGCCTGCGTTATGAAAATTAAAATTCGCCTTTAAACCAGCTTTGGACCCGATTCCAAGCGCTAGTTACCCCTTGGCGCTCAGGGCGCTCGAACTGACGTTCGATCACCCGTCTAGCACCATAATGAAGCAGCCCAACTCCGGTAGAGTAAATAGACTGGTCCACGTATTCATATAACCCTTTGATCGGTAGCGGTGACGCTACGCGAACTGGCATGCCGAATGTCGCTTCCGCAATATCAACCACACCTTGTATCGACGCCGTGCCACCTGTGAGCACAATACCTGCGGCGATTTGATCTTCTAATCCACTGTCTTTCAATTCTTTGAGCACTAACTCAAACAGCTCTTGGTATCTTGGTTCAACCACTTCGGCGAGCGTGTGACGTGACATGCTGCGCGATGGACGACCGCCTACCGATGGTACTTCGATACTATCTTCGCGGCTCACCATGGAGCTGCGCGCACAGGCGAATTGCACTTTAATTTGTTCAGCATGTGACGATGGCGTGCGGAAAATCTTCGCAATATCATTCGTCACTTGGTTGCCAGCAACTGGTACAACGGCACAATGCCGCAAGGCGCCGTTGGTATATACCGCGATATCCGTGGTGCCACCGCCGATGTCAACGATACACACACCTAAGTCTTTCTCATCGAAGGTCAACACGGCATCAGCCGAAGCAATACCCGAGAACACTAAATCATCGACTTTTAAACCACAACGCTCGACGCTCTTAGTAATGTTCTTCGCCATATCATTGGCGCAGGTCACTATATGCACCTTAGCTTCCATCCGCATACCAGACATACCAATTGGGCTGCGAATGCCGTCTTGTACATCGATAGCATATTCCTGTGGCAGAACGTGTAAGATGCGACGTTCGGTCGGGATCTTCACCGAGCGAGCCGTGTGGATCACGTTATCAACATCTTCCTGCGTCACTTCTTCATCGTTGATCGATACCATGCCGTTTTCGTTTTGGCAGGCGATGTGTTTACCTGAAATACTCAAATAAACCGAGGCGACTTGGCAATCTGCCATTAATTCTGCTTGATCGAGTGCACGTTGCACACTGCGAACTATCGAATCTAAATCGTTCACGCCACCTTTATCCATACCCCTTGAGGGATGGTTGCCAAGGCCGACTATGCTTATTTCACCATCGGGCAGCACTTCGCCTATGATCACTGCGACCTTAGAGGTGCCTATGTCCAACCCGACGATAAGGTTTCTATCTTGGTTTTTGATCATTAATTATCGGCTCTCTTGTTTGTCCATCGCCCCAGCCTACGGCCAACCCTGTGTCGTAGCGTAAATCAACTCTGGCAACAGTTTTGTCTTGTTTTGCCAAAACCGGATAAACAGTAATAAATCGCTGTATCCGTGCAATTTTATCTTCTCGACCTAGATCTAAAACAATGCCGTTTGCTAAGGTCGCGTGCCACGCATGTCGTGGCGTTAAATTCAAACTCGCTAAGGTAAAACCATTAATCTTTAATAGAGAATTGACTTGTGCATAGACTGTCAATACCTCAAGGCCCATATCATCAGGTCCAGATAACTGTGGTAAATGCTCAAGTCCTGGATGCGCTGGCGCATCAAAAACATCACCGTGCACATTCAACCACGAGGTGCTATTCCAACGAGCCGCCGGTTGCTGTTCTTGCAAATATACCCTGAGCTTCGCTGGCCACTCACGTCTTACCGATGCGCGATATACCCAAGGCAAGGCTTCTAATGCTTGCTGCACTAAGGTGATGTCAGCACTAAAAAAACTCCGTTGCATCAAATCCTGTAATGCAATCTGAATATCTTTATCTGAGGTGTAAGCCCGCTCACCTTTGATGGCAACCGCTTCAATTGGCAAGGTGCTGGCATCATTTAAAAATTTATGTAACTGGTAACCACCAAACACAAAACTGGCCACGATGAAGAATAAAAAGCCAGCCCCGCTCCACAGATACCAATTAGCCCGTGACATTCTTGCCCGCCAGTGCCGCCGCTTATCACTCCAAGACACGCTTTATTCCACCTTTAACGACACCTATTAAAAACCACAGAAAACCGGCCATTATATAGACCAAAATCCTTTGGTCAAAATTTCCTTTTTCTAGCAGAATAACCGCCTACACTTAGCTCGCTTGTGCGGGTAACTCCATAACAGTAAAACCTAACGCTGTGGAAGCTAATTGTCGCGACAGAGCGCCAATATTGCCCGCGCCTTGAGTAAGTAATAAATCGCCTTCCTGTAATACATCTGGCAATATTTCGGCGAGCTGATCTGGGCTGGCAATAAAAATCGGATCTAACTGACCGCGCAGACGAATGGAACGGCATAATGCTCGACTATCTGCACCTGTAATGGGGGCTTCACCCGCACTATAAACATCAAGTAATAATAAGCAATCCACTTGCGATAACACTTCAACGAAATCTTCATACAAGTCACGCGTACGGGTGTATCTGTGTGGCTGGTACGCCATAACCAAACGTTTGTCTGGCCAACCTGCACGGGCCGCTTTTATGGTGGCAGCGACTTCACTGGGGTGATGACCATAGTCATCAACGAGCATGACTTCGCCCTTAGGCGTGGCAAACTTACCTAAATGCTGAAAACGACGGCCAATACCTTGAAACTCCACTAACGCCTGAATCATCGCGCTATCATCGATTTCATCTTCGGTCGCAACCGCAATCGCAGCCAAGGCATTAAGTACGTTATGTTGACCCGGTAAATTTAATACCAGATCAAGCTCCTCTTTACCTTTACGTCTCACCGTAAAGCTGCACTGATGTCCTTTCTGGCTGAAATTCAATGCTTGCACATCTGCATCGTCACTAAAACCATAGGTCACGTGTTTACGGCCAATACGTGGCATGATTTCACGCACCACAGCATCGTCGATACACACCACAGCAACACCGTAAAATGGCAAGTTGTGTAGAAAATCTACAAAGGTGGATTTTAATTTTTCAAAATCACCACCGTAGGTATCCATATGATCTGCTTCGATGTTAGTCACCACGCTGACCATAGGCTGCAAATGCAGGAAGCTGGCATCGCTCTCATCCGCTTCGGCAATCAAGTAACGGCTAGTGCCTAACCTTGCATTAGTACCGGCACTATTGAGCAAGCCACCAATCACAAAGGTAGGATCCCGCCCCGCTTGAGCATACACACTGGCGATAAGGCTGGTTGTGGTCGTTTTACCATGGGTGCCCGCAATCGCCACACCATGGCGGTAACGCATTAACTCGGCCAGCATCTCGGCGCGGCGAACAATAGGCACGCGTAATTCTTTAGCAGCGACGATTTCTGGATTTTCCAGATTAATCGCCGTTGAAATAACAACTACATCGACTTGCTGTACGTTTTCAGCGGCATGACCAATTTGGATTTTGGCGCCAAGTAAACACAATCTGTCAGTCACAGCATTTTGCGCGATATCCGAACCGCTCACCTGATAGCCTTCGTTCACTAACACTTCGGCAATGCCGCCCATGCCCGCGCCGCCAATGCCGACGAAGTGAATACGCTTAATACGGCGCATTTCTGGGATCATGCTTCTCAGTTGTGCGTATCTTTCTGTCTTAGTCATGCTTATCCTTTCTCAGCAAGGCTGATGCAAACTGCGGCAACTTGTTCAGTCGCATCCAGTACCGCAACATCTCTCGCTCTTTGGCCCATTAGGGCTAATTCTGTTCTGTCATTGGCCAGTAGCTGTAATTTACTCGCCAGTTTATTCACGTCCAAGATTGCCTGTGGTAATAGGAAGGCTGCACCAGCCTCAACCAATACTTGGCCATTACGTGTTTGATGATCATCCACCGCATGGGGATAAGGCACCAGAATACTCGGTAATCCCACCGCCGCTAACTCAGACACAGTCAAGGCGCCGGCTCGGCACAATACCACATCAGCCCAGCGATAGGCGGCTTCCATATCGTCGATAAACTCGGCAATATTCACACCACCATCTTGGCCTTGTTGCTGATAAGCCGCTTTGACACTAGCGAGATTATCCTTACCTACTTGATGCCACACTGTAACCGACTGCTGATGGCTCAATATCGCGACAACCTCTGGCATAAGATCGTTAAATATCTTAGCCCCTAAGCTGCCGCCGACCACTAGCACTTTTAAAGCTGCATCAGCCTCAGGCTTAGGCTGCGCACCTAAGACAATCAACTCTTGGCGAATCGGGTTGCCTACAACCTTAGCCTTCACTGTGGTAAAGGTATTTTTAAAGGCACATAACACTTGCGTCGCTATTCGCGACAACAATTTGTTTGTCATACCTGGAATGGCATTTTGCTCATGTAACACCAGCGGAATACCGGCCAATCTTGCTGCTACGCCACCGGGACCACTGGCGAATCCCCCCATGCCAAGCACGACATCAGGTTTAAACTCCGCAATCACGGTCTTAGCTTGCAATATTGAGCGCACCACTTTAAAGGGTGCAGCAAGCTTACGGAGTAAACCATTGCCGCGCACACCTTTGATATCGATGAAATCAATATCAAATCCATATTGAGGGACTAAACGCGCCTCCATGCGATCAGCCGTGCCTAACCAACGCACCTGCCAACCCTGTTGCGCTAAATACTTCGCCACTGCCAGTGCCGGAAACACATGTCCTCCCGTACCACCTGCCATGACTAAAATACGTTTTCCTGTTGGGGTCATCACTTCAATCTCCCTTGCACGGCCTGAATTAACGTCATGCGCCGCTCGTAATCAATGCGTATCAACATCATGGTTGCTGCCGTCATAACCCATAAACTACTGCCACCGTAGCTGATAAAAGGTAATGTCAACCCTTTGGTCGGTAACATACCAATACTGGCACCGACATTCACTACAGTCTGGAAACAAATCCAAATACCAATGGCATATCCCAAATACCCCTCGAAAGGTTTATCCATGGCCAAACACAAATTACCTAAACGAATCGATCTTAGTGCCAAAAATAGCAGCACAAATAGCACTGCGATAATGCCAATAAAGCCTAACTCTTCACCGATTACAGCAAAGATAAAGTCAGTATGCGCTTCAGGTAAGTATTCCAATTTTTGAATACTGTTACCTAAACCTTGGCCAAGCCAGTCGCCACGGCCGTAGGCCATCAAAGATTGCGTTAACTGATAACCGCTACCAAAGGGATCTTGCCAAGGATCCATAAACGATGTCACTCGGCGCATACGGTAAGGCTCTAATAATACCAAGGCAACAAACGCTAACACACCAGCGAAAATCAAAGCAAAAAAGTCGAGTAACCGCGCGCCAGCCAAAAACAATAAACCCACAGTGCCGACAAACAATACCACCACAGTCCCTAAGTCTGGCTGCATCAAAATCAACACGGCATAAATAGCGAATACTGCAATAGGTTTATAGAAACCTTTCGCGTTTTCACGCACTTCTTGATGACGACGCACTAAATAACCTGCCATATAAATAGCAAAGGCAAACTTAGCCACTTCTGCCACTTGGATACGAATAGGCCCAAGGGATAACCAGCGCGTTGCGCCGTTTACTGTGGTGCCGAC
Organism: Shewanella glacialipiscicola; assembly: GCF_023283485.1. Lineage (GTDB taxonomy): Bacteria > Pseudomonadota > Gammaproteobacteria > Enterobacterales > Shewanellaceae > Shewanella > Shewanella glacialipiscicola. Next base: position 292,674 of record NZ_JAKILU010000004.1, on the reverse strand, counting down.
GACTAATACCGCTAACAACATCAAGCCGACAATTAATAACAGCATCGGGCTCCAGCGCTGCCAAGTTTGCATTTCAACCCTAAGCACAAATCCTGCGATCACTAAACAACCGACTAAATAACCCATATGACGAGTCATAAAATAAAATGGATTACCCGTAAGCGTTTGCGCCTCTGGCATAGAGGCAGACATCACCATCACAAAACCAAAACCAATCAAAGACAACACCGCCGTGAGTAAAGCGCGGTCGTACAATTGCACGCCCGGCACTTCGGTATCACGTTGCCAATTGGGTATCGCTAAACGCAAACGTCCCAAAAAGCTAAGTTGCCTTACATCACTCGCCATTGAGTTGCTCCACAAGGCCACGGAAATCATCACCTCGAGCCATGAAGTTACTGTACATATCTAAACTGGCGCAGGCGGGCGATAATAAAACAATATCGCCTGAGGTCGCTAATTCCGTTGCCTTAGCAACCGCCGCAGCCATAGAGTCAACTTTGAAAGCTCCCGCTTTTAATGCCGCTATTTTGTTACCGTCACGGCCCAAAGTAATAAGGTGCGTTACCTTAGCTAAAGCGGCAGTCAAAGGCGTAAAATCAGCCCCTTTTCCATCACCACCCGCAATCAAAATAATATCGCCTAGGTGGTCACTTAAGCCATCAATCGCCGCCACAGTTGCACCGACATTGGTTGCCTTAGAGTCATTGACATAGGTAATGCCATTCTTTATGGCAACTACTTCGCAACGATGGGATAAGCCAGTAAAAGTACGCGCCACATCGACCATGACTTGTTTACTCACATCGACAAAATCGACCAGCGCCATCGCAGCAATCAGATTTGCGTGGTTATGGCTGCCGAGTAAGGAAACTTCTGCTATCGATATTATCTCACTACTGCCATGATAAATTTTGCCATCGCTAATACCCCATTCGTCACACTTAGGGGCTGCTAAGCCAAAACTATTTTGGTTCATTGGCTCTGGCGGTATGGTTAGCTTGTCATCACGATTAAATAACACTGCGCGGCTCTGCTTATATAGACGTAATTTAGCCGCGCGATAGGCGGCTAAATCGCTATATCTGTCCATGTGGTCTTCACTGATGTTTAAGCAGGTTGCCGCCACACATTTAAGGCTATGAGTCGTTTCTAGCTGAAAACTCGATAATTCGAGTACGAATAAATCTGCATTTTCATGCAATAAATCCAGCGCCGGCAGACCAATATTCCCGCCAACGGCAACGGCAATACCGGCCTCTCTTGCCATCTCGCCTACCAATGTCGTGACGGTCGATTTACCGTTAGAACCAGTAATACCGATCACGCAAGGTTTACGGTCGGCAATTTCTCGGGCAAATAGCTCAATATCGCCTATCACTTCGATACCCATATCCAAAGCAACACGTACTTCAGGGGTATACATGGCAATACCTGGGCTAATTATAATTTGGCTTGCCTGCACTAAATAACGACAATCAAATCCACCAGAAATCAGTTTCACATCAGGAAAAGATGTCGAGAGCGTTTCAGCACCTGGAGGCTGCCTGCGGCTGTCCATCACCAGTGGTGTAATGCCCTTTCCACACAAATAGCGCACGACAGACAAACCTGTCGCCCCTAAACCTAACACTATATGTGAATACTGATTTTGCATGTTCTGTTACCTTAACTTCAACGTGGCTAAGCCAAGTAAAACGAGAAATATCGAGATAATCCAAAAGCGAACAATGACTCGCGGTTCAGGCCAGCCCTTTAATTCATAGTGATGATGTATTGGCGCCATACGGAAAATACGCTGACCACGTAACTTATACGAACCCACTTGTAGGATCACCGACAGAGTTTCCATTACAAATACGCCGCCCATAATCACTAACAAAATCTCTTGGCGTACGAGCACTGCAATTGTGCCCAGTGCCGCGCCTAAAGACAGTGAACCCACATCACCCATAAAGACTTGCGCAGGGTAAGTGTTAAACCACAAAAATCCTAAGCCAGCACCAACAATCGCAGTACAGACAATGACTAATTCACCAGAACCGGGCAAGTGTGGAATATGTAAGTAATTAGCAAACTGTGCATGACCCGATAGATAAGCAATCAAGGCAAATGCCGCAGCCACCATCACCGTTGGCATAATCGCCAAACCGTCTAGGCCGTCAGTCAAGTTCACGGCATTGCTTGAACCAACAATGGTAAAGTACGCCAATACGATAAACACACCGCCCAGTTGTGGCATCACGTCTTTAAAGAAAGGCACGACGAGTTGGGTTTCACCTGGGTTTGCCGCTGTGGCGTACAGGAAAAAAGCCACGAGTAGTGCGGCTAAAGATTGCAGAATGTACTTCCAACGCGCAATCAAACCTTTAGTGTCTTTACGTACCACTTTACGATAGTCATCGATAAAGCCTATCAAACCAAAACTGCCGAGCACAAACAACATCACCCAAACATAGCGACTATCTAAATCACCCCACAATAAAACGCTGATAAAAATTGCCGCTAAGATCAGCAAGCCACCCATTGTCGGCGTGCCACGTTTACTAAAGTGAGATTCCGGACCGTCGTTACGTACGATTTGACCAATCTGCAGTAATTGCAGACGCTCGATCATTTTTGGGCCCCACCATAGACTAAAAATCAATGCGGTTAATAAACCTAAAATGGCTCGAAATGTTACATAGGAAAACACGTTAAACCCCGTGTAAAAACGGGTTAAATACTCCGCCAGATATACTAGCATCTACACTAACTCCCCACGCCCAAAGGCTATTTTTAGATCATCCACAACCCGCTCCATGGCGGCGCTACGTGAACCTTTAACGAGAACCGTTACCTGTCCCGGCAACTGGTTGATATGTTTTATGAGTTTTTCGACTAACGTAGCCACACTGTCATAGTGCTCCGCACCAAAAGCTTGGCTCGTGTGCTGACTTAAGGTTCCGGTACAAAACAAGGCATCAATCCCCTGTTGTTTGGCCAGTTGCCCCAACTCTGCGTGCAAAAGGGGCGCATTGTCGCCTAATTCGCCCAAATCTCCCAGTACCAAACAGCGATTTTCAGAAATTTCCTTTAGCCAAGCAATTGCAGCCCCCACAGAGACAGGGTTTGCGTTATAACTATCATCGATTAGACGAACTCGGCCTAATTGGGTTGGCTGCATTCGGCCCTTTACAGGCGTTAATTGGCTTAAGCCTTCTGATATTTCTACCAAACTTAATCCCAGTGCAATACAGACACTTGCTGCAGCAAGTGCATTACTCACCTGATGGCGTCCGGCCAGCGGAAGCACCACTTGGCAAGATTCACCTGAGTAATTAAGCATAAAACGATAACAGCCCTCAGCATTGGCTTTATGACCTGTTGCAATCACATCGATATGCCGTTTAGCCGCACCATCTTGCTGGGAGAAGCTCAACTGCTTATATTGTCTGGCTTTTACGCTCATCACATCGGCGAAAGCGTCATCGGCGTTAATAATGGCGGTGCCATCGGCTTGTAAGTGATTAAATATTTCTGACTTGGCCTGTGCAACGCCCGCTTGCGATCCAAAACCTTCTAAATGAGCACTGCCGACGTTATTCACCAGTGCCACATTTGGTCGCACAAGTCCCGAAGTGTAATCAATTTCGCCCTTATGATTCGCCCCGAGCTCAAACACACCAATTTCATCCGCTGGCGTTAAGCGTAATAACGTTAAGGGTACGCCGATTTCATTATTAAAATTACCAGCGGTATACAACACTTGATGTTTAGCCGACAAAATGGTCGCGATCATTTCTTTTACGCTGGTCTTGCCGTTTGAACCCGTTAACGCCACGCAAATCGGATTGATTTGGTCGCGCACATAGGCGCCAATCGCGCCCATGGCTTTTTGACAATCAGCTACGATCAACTGTGGAATATCAAAGGCTAACTCGCGTTCAACCATGAGTGCCGCAGCGCCATTCTCAATTGCCGTAGCGGCAAAGTCATGGCCGTCAAAACGCTCACCTTTTAACGCGACAAATAATGTCGCGGCGCCCATTTTACGGCTATCACTGCTTAAATCTTCGATAGTGACATCGTCACCAGCTCGATACGCACCTAAGTGTTGACTTAGGGTCTCGAGAGAAAGAGGGATCATCTTGATTGCTCCAATAATTGACGTGCCAGAGCGCGCTCATCATAGTTATGACGCACACCTGCCGCCTCTTGGTAAGTTTCGTGGCCTTTACCCGCCAGCAAAATAACATCGCCAGATTTAGCCAGTGCCACAACTTCTTTAATCGCTGTGATACGGTCAACCTGAGTCAACGCTTGCTGAGGATGAATAAGCCCTTGGATAATATCGGTAATAATTTGTGCAGGATCTTCACTGCGCGCATTGTCGCTGGTGATCATAATGCGATCAGCAAATTGCTCAGCCGCTCTCCCCATCAAAGGACGCTTGCCCTTATCTCGGTCACCACCACAACCAAACACACACCACAAATCACCCGCACAATGACGGCGTAGCGCATTTAAAGCTTGTTCAATGGCATCAGGAGTATGAGCATAATCGACCACTAAGGTGATGTTATCCACCGTAGTAAAACGCTCCATACGGCCCGCGACGGGCGTTAGATACTGCACCTGCTCAGCTAAGGATTTCATATCAAAACCTTGCAGATATAAAGCCGATAATGCAGCGAGTAAATTTGATAGGTTAAAGGCACCCAGCAGTGGTGAATGGATTTGAGTCTCGCCCTCGGGCCACACTAAGGTTGCACTAACGCCTTGATCGTCAAACTTAGTATTTTGGGTATAAAAGTTAGCCTCTTGATGACCTTCAATACTAAAGCCCCACAATTGCGCAGGCACAGATTTAAGTTCAGTCAACCAAGACTCGCCAACGCCGTCGTCAATATTCAACAAACCATGACCTAAGCTGCTGAAACGAAATAGGCTTTGCTTAGCGGCGGCATAACTTTCCATATCGCCGTGGTAATCGAGGTGATCGCGCGTTAGATTGGTAAACACGGCAACATCGAATGGGACGGCATCGACGCGGCCTTGCACTAAACCATGGCTCGACACTTCCATAGCGCAAACACTCGCGCCTTGGGCTTCAAATTCTTGCAGTTGACGCATTAAGGTAATCGCATCAGCAGTGGTATTGCCGCTATCCACTAATTCACCCCAGAGACCATTACCAAGGGTGCCCATAACGGCGGCTTTACGGCCGAGCAAGGTTGTTAACTGTGCAATCAGCTGACTAGTCGACGTTTTACCATTGGTGCCTGTAATGCCAATAATCCCAAGTAATGGCGTCGCGCCTGACTTATGCGCTAAGGGGTAACGCTGGGCCGCGATTGCCGACACCTTACGACTTAGCTGAAAGAAAAAAATCTGCACGCCTTGCTGCATTGGTTCGCGCAGCAACACTTTGCCATGTTGCTCAGCGTCCTCTGTGTGGACCAATATTGCTGCAGCACCTAAACCTAAGGCTTTTTCAATAAACTGTCTGCCATCGACCTTATGTCCTGGCAGCGCCAAAAACACATCGCCGCGACGTATTGCGCGGCTATCTAAGGTCAGATTATTGAAGGACTGCGCGCCGGCATAATGTAGCCACGGCGCTAGCAAATCCCGTAATAACATCATTCTGCTCTCCCAGCGGCGATTCCCGCCAATTGCACTTGTTCTTTATCGGTAATGGGTTCAACGTTTAACATTTGCAGTGCGCCAGACATGACTTTGGCAAATGCCGGCCCCGCCACTGAACCACCATAATACAGATCGCCCTTAGGCTCGTTCACGACCACCACAATGGCTAATCTAGGATTATTCGCCGGAGCAACACCGGCAAATAAAGCCACATAATCATCCCCATAACCGCCAGCAACCGCCTTGCGACTCGTGCCAGACTTACCCGCAACAGGGTATCCATCAATATGCGCTAAAGTACCTGTGCCGCCTTTTTCAGTCACTCCCACCAGCATCTGCATCACATCGTGAGCCACACTTGGTGAAATCACTTGCTCGCCTACGGGTGGCTTTTTCAGTTTCATTATTGAAACAGGGTATAAGGTGCCACCATTGCCCAAGGTGGCATACATACGGGCAAGTTGCAGCGTGGTGGCCGTTAAGCCGTAACCGAAAGACAGTGTGGCGCGCTCAAAGTCTGACCAACGATGGCGATCTTGAATCAAGCCCGCGCTTTCGCCCGTGAGATTAATACCTGAAAAACTGCCCAGCCCCATGGATTGATACGTACCGAGTAATTGTTGAACCGGAATAGATAAGGCCAACTTACTGATACCGACGTTACTGGATTTAGCCAAAATACGCGCCAAGCTCATATCGCCATAGTTTGCAGGGTCGCGCACTTGGCGGCCGCCTAAACGCATCCAACCTGGAGACGTTGCAATGATATCGGTTGATTTTACAGTGCCAGCTTCAAGCGCAGCAGCCACCACAAAGGGCTTAATGGTTGACCCTGGCTCAAAGGTATCTGTCATGGCGCGGTTACGCATTCTGAAGGTTTGCAGATTGTCGCGCGCATTAGGATTATATGAAGGCGTATTCACCATAGCCAAAACTTCGCCGGTGTGAACATCGAGCACAACGATTGAGCCAGAGGTTGCTTGGTTCATTTCGGTAGTGCGTTTTAACTCACGGTATGCGAGCTGCTGAATGCGGTGGTCGATACTCAGCACAAGATCGTTAGGGCTTTCGCCTTCTTGTATAATATCAAGACGTTCAACCACATGGCCATCGCGTGATTTACGTACTTTCTGTTTAGATGGCGTACCCGTTAACCAGCTGTTATAAGCATTTTCAACACCTTCAATTCCCACATCATCGATGTTAGTGATGCCAATAAGCTGAGCGGTTATTTCACCACCAGGATAATAACGACGGGATTCAGATTTAAGAAATACACCGGGCAACTTAAGTTGAGTGATGTAATCTGCCACTGCTGGAGTAATTTGGCGTTTCAAGTAGGTAAAGCGCTTAGTAGGATTACTGCGCACACGGTCAAGGACATCTTCAATAGGCTCGTGCAGCACATCAGCTAAAGCTTGCCAACGGCGCATATCCGCAAAGCCGTTGCTATCATTGACTTGTTTAGGATCAGCCCAGACAGCACGTACAGGCACACTAACCGCTAGCATGTCGCCATTGCGATCGGTGATTAAGCCACGCTGTACCTCACGGCTCGTGGTCCGTAAGGTTCGCATATCGCTTTCATGGCGTAATTTATCAGGCTCGATAATTTGAATGTAGGCCGCGCGTCCCACTAGGCTGCAAAATAACGCACACACAAACCCCACCACAACGTATAAACGCCAATGGATCTGTTGTGGTTTTTGCGGTTTGCTTACCCGTTTGATTTTCGCTTGCCTAGTCATATCTTCCCTATACTCACGGCACCTTCACCACAACTTCTTCGCTGGGTAATGGACGACTCATGTTGAGTTCCTTTGACGCAAAACGCGTAATTCGACTATGTTCGGTCTGCGATTGCTCTTCTAATAATAAATTGCGCCACTCAATATCTAATCTGTCGCGCTCCTGCAGTAGTTGATCCCACTGGGTCGTTAGTTGACGAGTCGTATGACTACCATAGACAACAGCGACCGCATTGCAGAGCACGAGTAGCGCTAATAACAAGATCCATTTGTGCAGCCATAAATCGTGCAATACGATTTGTGGCAGATTAATAGAGGGCTTACTCACTGTGCGCACCTTAGTAATCTAAACGCTCGGCAATGCGTAACACTGAGCTACGTGCTCTGGCATTGCGTTCGATTTCTTCGTCGGACGGCATAATTGCCTTACCCACGGCACGTAACTTACGCGACTTGTTGATTTGATCTTCAGTGATCGGAAAGCCATGCGGCACACTTTCACCTTGGCTATGGCGACGAATAAAGCGCTTAACGAGACGGTCTTCTAAAGAATGAAAACTGATAACCGACAAACGTCCTTGAGGAGCAAGAACATTAACGGCCCCCTCAAGCGCTTGCTCAATTTGGTCTAATTCACTGTTGATATAAATACGAATGGCCTGAAATACACGAGTCGCAGGATGCTTATTACGCTCTTTATTTTTAGTGATACGTGCAATCAGATCGGCTAAATCTTTAGTGCGTAAAAAAGGTGTTTTCTCGCGGTCGGCAGCGATACAACGGGCGATATGCCGAGCATTTTTCTCTTCGCCATAGGTTTTGAATACCCACGCCATATCCTCAATTTCCGCACGAGCCAACCACTGAGCAGCCGTTTGGCCTTGGCTATTGTCCATACGCATATCAAGTGGTCCATCGCGCATAAAACTAAAACCACGTTCAGCGTCGTCAAGTTGCGGTGAAGACACACCTAAATCGAGTAATACGCCATCAATTTTGCCCACAAGCCCAAGTTCTTCGACATAATCGGCTAATTGACCAAAACCACCATGAACGATTTGAAAACGCGGATCATCGCTAAACTGTTTTGCCGCTTCGATCGCTTGAGGGTCACGGTCGATTGCGATCAATCGGCCATTTTCGCCAAGATGTTGTAATACCTGTCTTGAATGACCACCGCGGCCGAACGTACCATCGATATAGATGCCATCGTCTTTGATGTTTAAACCGCCAACCGTTTCTGCAAGCAGTACGGATAAATGGGCAAATTCTTGACTCATTACTCTCTTCTTATTTAGTTAGCACGACTCGTTAAAGTGAAAAATCCGCAAGGCGCTCGTTATTGGCAAGCTCCTCACTTCGAATCGTTTCCTGACACTCATCAATTTGCTGCAGCCAAGCTTGCTCATTCCACAGCTCAAATTTATTCAATTGCCCCACCAGCATGATGCGCTTATCTAAGTTGGCATATTGCCTTAGCGGTGGCGGCAGTAATATGCGCCCATTACCGTCGAGTTCCACTTCGTGGGCGTAACCAAGTAACAGACGTTTTAACGATCTCTGGGTTTTATCGGTATCGGAAAGCTTCAACAACTTAGCTTCAATCAATTCCCATTCATGGATTGGATACAAGAGTAAACAAGCGGATTGGAGGTCAACGGTAATCACGATGCGGCCTTGGTGCTCAAGCTGCAAAGGTTCGCGGTATCGCACTGGAATAGCGATCCGTCCCTTTGTATCTAAGCTGATAGCACTAGCTCCACGAAACACGTTAATTCATCCTATTCTTTAGTTTTTGACCCACAAATATCCACTATTTCCCACAACCGCTAAGTTTAGGGACAGTCGACAAGCATTGTCAAGGGATCGGATCCTTTTATAAATCCAGTCGGCAAGCGGGTTAGCAGCATGTTGGGCACTTAAACGAGCGACACACTTTTGATAGGAAAAAACATTAGGAATCGACTAAACAGAAGAAACAACCGGAATACAGTACGCCGAAATATTCAGCAATCTTTAGTTTTCAGGTGTTTGCGATGAAAAAAATAGCGAATTATTTCTATAGATAGAGAATTTTACCGGCGGATAAATAACCTGAAGCGCACAAAATGATAAAATAAACCTCACTTCAGCTTTATTCGTTAGTCAAAAAAGAATGAGAATTAGCATAACAAGCTAAATTTAATTCTAAATAAAGACGTTATACTTCTGTGGATAATGGAACATTAATGTGACTACAGGGAAAAATATCAAAAAAAGAGACAAAATCCAGCAAAATAATTATAACAATCCTGATTGATTAACCTCTTACCTGTATCCCATAACGGCAACAACCAACATATAGCCTACATGTTAACCAACTTTTGCCGATATAATGGTAACATGGATAAAACAAGGAGGCGTTATGAGTGGATTGGATAGTATTTATGCCATGCTGGCCCAGCCAGTCAAAGCGGTATTGCACCCCAAACGGGTCGTCGACCAAGTTAACAGTGCTACGGCAAATGCCGCCGATAGCCACGAAAGTCCACAATCGCAATTACCTCCCACATTAGAAGGTCGCGATACTAAGACCAGAGAACGACGCAAAGGGTCCAATCGTAACAAGAATAAGCAACGCCGAGCATCGGATGAACCTGAAGTATTAAAAGAAGGTGCTGTGCTTGAGGTGACGGACGATGTTGCTGACATTCAAAAACAACCCAACCAACACATTATTGATATAGAAGTATAAAAATATGCTAAGTGGCACTATCCGCTCGAAATAGCTGCTTTGTAAGCATTAACATAAAAAGCAGCAATCGAGTTATGACAAAAAACCACACCTACGCTCGAGCAACGACGAGAGCCATATTATTAAGCTAAATACGTTAACTACGAGTTCTGGCGACTGCATCTTGCCAACCGGCATATAAACGCGCCCGAGTCTCTACGTCAATATTGGGGATAAACTGTTTATCAATACAGGCTTTATGCTCAAGCTCCACGACACTATCCCAAAAGCCCACCGCAAGCCCTGCTAAAAATGCTGCACCCAAAGCCGTTGTCTCACAAACACTGGGTCTGAGCACTTCAACATCAGTGATATCGGCTTGAAACTGCATTAAAAAATCATTTGCTACCGCGCCACCATCAACCTTTAAACGTTTAAGACTCACGCCACTATCTTTGGTCATGGCATCGAGCAAATCTCTACTCTGGTAGGCTATCGACTCTAACGCCGCCCGAATAATATGATTACGGTTCGCACCACGGGTTAATCCAAACAGTGCGCCACGGGCATTAGGATCCCAATAAGGTGCACCAAGCCCCACAAAGGCAGGCACGAGATATACGCCATGAGTATCTGCAACCTTAGAGGCAAAATACTCGGTATCGCTAGCATCACGGATGAGGCCCAGCTCATCCCGCAACCATTGAATCGTCGCGCCGCCCATAAACACCGCCCCCTCCAGCGCGTAATTAACTTCCCCCTTAGGGCCAACCGCAATCGTTGTCAGCAAACCATGGTGTGAACGAACCGCTTTTGTCCCTGTATTCATCAGCAGGAAACAACCTGTGCCATAGGTATTTTTCGCCATTCCAGGCTCGACACATAACTGACCAAAAAGAGCCGCCTGTTGATCGCCCGCGATTCCTGCTACTTCGATTTCACTGCCTTCACCGGCAATCCGTGTGGTGCCATATACGCTACAAGATGGTTTAACCTCAGGCAGCATAGATAAAGGAATCTCTAAAGCTTTAAGTAATTTATCGTCCCAAGTCAGATTATGAATATTAAATAACAGTGTACGGGCCGCATTAGTGGGATCAGTAACATGCACTTTGCCTTCGGTTAACTTCCACACCAGCCACGTATCAATAGTGCCGAATAACAATTCTCCGCGATCAGCTTGCGCACGAGCATTGGGGACATTATCGAGTATCCATTTAATCTTAGTGCCTGAAAAATAGGGGTCGAGTAATAGACCTGTGTTGTCTCGAACATACTCTTCAAGCCCTTGGGCTTTGAGCTGCTCACAGATCTCCGCGCTGCGGCGACACTGCCACACAATCGCATTATAAATAGGTTTACCGGTGGCCTTTTCCCAAATGACAGTGGTTTCCCGTTGATTGGTAATACCAATCGCGGCCACTTCATCACTGTGAATACCCGCTCGCGCTAACACTTCTATCAATACTGAGCTCTGACTTGCCCAGATTTCCATCGGATCGTGTTCAACCCAACCGGGATTGGGATATAACTGAGTAAACTCCCGCTGAGACATGCTGACAATATTGGCGTCATGATCAAACACTATCGCCCTCGAGCTTGTCGTACCTTGATCTAAGGCCACCACGTATTTTTTCTGCACACTGTTACCCTACTTTAATTATCGAGCTGCCACTTTTGCGCGACCGAGGAAATGACGGACAACTTAGCCTGAACTCGGGATAGTAGCTGTGGTAACTAATTAATTTTATTACCTTATTCGCAAAATTAACTCTACAGAGGTAGTTTTTCCGTTATCAAGGCAAGTTTGCGTACCTAATAGTGGGCTATTAGTAGCAAAGTTAACGCAGATAAAGGGAAAAATAACCTGTAGAGACGCAGAGCTTATCCCGAGCTCAGGTTACTTATCTTATAAATATATTTGTAATTAAACCCCATGACCAGTAGCGCGCGGTTTAATATGCTTACCAAATAAAATAACACCCACAAAAAAGCCCTGAAAATTCAGGGCTTTTTTTATGATAAATAAAGATTACATCTTGTAGCTCATTTGGATACCAGCAAGCCACACATCACCACTCGCGTCACCGTTAAAGTTAACTGTCGCTAAGTTCAGCAAGTTTTGCTGTTCATTAATTGGCGCATTACCCGTGGCTTTGAGGTAAGTCACTGCAAAATCAACATTCAGGTTTTTAGTTGCCTGATAACCCGCCCCAACAGAGAACCACAGACGGTCAGAGTCTGGGATCGTAGTAGTACGCCATTCATCAGTCGCGGCGGTTTGATCTAAAGCAACACCCGCACGGACTAACCAATCATTATTCACTTGATAAGTGGTTCCCAACGCGAAACGCCAGTTATCCTCGAAATGCTCTTCTTTAACTAAATCAGACTCTAAATCACCTTTAGGTTTAACATCCCCAGGGAAATAAGCCACCAGTTGATCGAATACACTCCAATCTGTCCAGTTTACGCTAGCATGCATGGCCCAGTTATCGGTCAATTGGTGATGGGAAGCAATTTCAGCAAACGCCGGTAATTCAAGCGGTAAATAACCTTCAATAGACACATCTTGGCCGCCCGTATACAAGACGCCAGAAGCATGACCATCTAAGTCCAGCCTAACACCACTGTGGTAAGCAAAACCGATACGGTGAATAGAGTTAATCTGCCAGCTTGCCCCTAACTGCCAGCCATAACCGACATCATCACCTTTCATGCTTTTTAGCTCAGTACCACCAGCAGGTAACATGCCAGCCACTTGAGGCGGTAGCGCAGGTTTAATACCATCAACCCAACCAGGTAATGAAGCACCGATTTCGCCTTCACCATAAACAATACGTACACCACCGCCTACGCTGACAGCATCATTAATGCGGTAAGCAATATTAGGATTAAATTCAACTGTGGTAACCGAAGTCTTATTACCAAAAATAGCGGCGGCATGGGTCGTTGGCAACTCAGTGGCTAGGCCATAGTTTGAGTTAACGGCTAAGCCCCAAGTCCACTGGTCATTTAACTGATTTGAATAATAAAAGTTAGGTACAAGCGCATTATCGGCGACATCCAGCGCATCACCACCTTTCATTTCTACCGGGGTTGGGCTAAGTAGTGGCGAGCTTAGGCTTACATCGCCTCTCACATCAACGTTTGGCATTACATAAATGCCTCCCGCAGATAACTGACGCCCTTCAAGGTAAGTCAGCATGGCAGGATTACGCGCTTGAGCTGAGGCGTTATCCGCCATAGCGGCTTCACCGGCAAAGGCGCGGCCTAAACCTGTGGCAGAATATTCGGCTAATTGAAAACCAGCGGCGTGGAGTTGAGTCGTTGAAGTTAACAAAGCTGCAGTAACAGCTAAAGTTAGAAGGCGTTTTTGCATTGTTATTCTCTAATAATATTATTGTTATCTGTACTACTTGAATGAGTACTGTGGCGTTCAGGCAAAATAGAGCAAACACTCCATGTTGAATGCGAAGCAGTTTACTTATGCAGAAGATGTTTGCAACCAAAGGAGATAAAACAGATAAAAACACTAGAAAACTGCATTTTTAAAACAGATTTAGTGACCAACATCACTATTTAAACAGAGTTGAGTCTTTAAAGATTCAATATTTATTCGTGTGCAGGGTTAATAAAAAGCCAGAGAATACAAAAATACCAAATATAAACAATCACATATGGGACTGAAAAACTAAAACACTTGTAACTCATTCAATGTTAATAAATTCAGCATAAACCACTGTTACTTATAGTGCCTTGCATCATTAAAATGAAATAAACAACATTAATACTTTAAATACATGCAGTTATACTTTTACTATGTTGAGATTTAAAACAACAGCGCTTAGGTATATACCTAAGCGCTAACAAAGCTCACGTAACAACAGTACAAATGTACGCTGAAATTCTAACGACGCCAGCCTTGGATTCGCGTTTCGTATTCACTTATCTGCGCCGCATGGGACAAGGTCAATCCAATCGCATCTAAACCATGAAGCAATTTATGCCGTGCCGACTCTGCCAGCGTAAAACTAAACTCAGCGCCCGACGGTGACATTACTTTACAGGCCGTAAGATCGACCGTGATCTCTGCCCCCTCTTCTGCCACCACTTCATCCATCAACTGACGCACCTGCGCGTGAGTTAATGCCACCGGTAATAAGCCATTATTGATTGAGTTACCGTAAAAAATGTCGGCAAAACTGGGAGCAATAATCGCCCGTAGGCCAAAGTCAGCCAGTGCCCAAGGCGCATGTTCGCGGCTTGAGCCACAACCAAAGTTTTCCTGCGACAACAGAATCGACGCGCCTTTATAGCGGCTTTGATTCAGTGAAAAATCAGGATTAGGTTTATCACCCGCATCATCTAAATAACGCCAGTCGTGGAATAAGTGCACGCCAAAGCCATCGCGCGTGACCTTAGATAAAAACTGTTTAGGAATGATCTGATCCGTATCGATATTGCTGCTGTCGATCATGACCGCAAGCCCAGTATGGGTGGTAAAAGGTTGCATTAACTTATCCTCTTGGGGTTACGGTAATTAGTAAGGTTTGCGAATATCAACAAAATGCCCAGCAACCGCAGCGGCAGCGGCCATTGCTGGACTCACTAAATGAGTGCGACTACCACGGCCTTGGCGACCTTCGAAGTTACGGTTACTGGTCGAGGCGCAGCGATCGCCCGCTTCTAATCTGTCATCGTTCATCGCTAAACACATCGAACAACCGGGTAAACGCCATTCGAATCCCGCTTCAATAAAGATTTTGTCTAAGCCTTCGGCTTCAGCTTGCGCTTTCACTTGACCAGAACCTGGCACTACAATCGCGGTGACGCCGCTCGCTACTTTACGGCCTTTAGCATGCACAGCAGCGCTGCGTAAATCTTCAATACGCGAGTTAGTGCAAGAGCCAATAAACACCTTATTAATACTGATATCCGTCATCAGAGTGCCGGCATTAAGGCCAATATATTCTAGGGCCTTTTCCATGCTCGCGCGGGTGCTTAGGTTGGCTTCATGACTAGGATCAGGCACTTTGCCATCGATTGCCACGACTTGGCCGGGATTAGTACCCCAGGTGAGTTGCGGCGCAATATCGGCGGCATTTAATACCACAGTTGCATCAAATACAGCGCCGTCATCGGTTTTAATCGATTTCCAGTAAGCGACGGCTTCAAGCCAATCTTCGCCCTTTGGCGCAAATTCGCGGCCTTCTAAATAATCGAATGTGGTTTGATCTGGCGCGACCATGCCCGCCTTAGCGCCCATTTCAATCGCCATGTTACACACTGTCATGCGACCTTCCATCGATAAGGCTTCAATCGCCTCACCACAAAACTCGACTACATAACCTGTGCCACCATCCATGCCGATTTTACCAATAATCGCCAACACAATATCTTTAGCGGTAACGCCATCAGTCACCTGACCACGTACTTCAATCTTCATGGTTTTAGCTTTTAACTGACGCAAAGTTTGCGTTGCTAAAACGTGCTCAACTTCTGATGTGCCAATCCCAAATGCCAATGCACCAAAGGCGCCGTGGGTTGCGGTATGGGAGTCGCCACAAACAATCACGGTTCCGGGCAGGGTAATGCCCAGCTCTGGGCCCATTACATGCACAATCCCTTGATTAGGATGATGAATGTCGTATAGGCGCACGCCAAAGTCTTTACAGTTTTGCGCTAGGGTTTCAACCTGTGTGCGCGCCATTGGACTTAGGGCATCCAAGCTGGCGCTACGGGTCGAAGTGTTGTGATCCATAGTAGCAAAGGTTTTTTCTGGTGCACGCAGTTTGCGGCCCGCCACTTTTAAGCCACTGAATGCTTGGGGGGAAGTCACTTCATGGACTAAATGTCTGTCGACATAAATGATCGGCGCTTCACCTTCAGGAGTCGCTACAACGTGGGCATCCCATACTTTTTGATACAGCGTTTTTGCCACCGCGTTTTTTGGCACAGTCGTCATTACACACCTTCCTTTATAGCATTGGCGATAAAGTCACCCATCTCGGCGGTTGATTTAGCTTGGCTACGCTTGTCGCTGCTCAATAGCTCACCAGTTAAGTAGCCAGAATTTAATGCTTTACTTACAGCGCGATCAATCGCACACGCGGCTTCTTCTTGCTTTAAGCTGTGACGCAACATTAAGGCCGCCGACAGAATTTGCGCGACAGGGTTAGCGATTCCTTTACCTGCGATATCCGGCGCACTACCGCCTGCTGGTTCAAATAAACCAAAACCAGTGCTATTCATACTTGCCGATGATAACAAGCCCATAGAGCCCGTTAACATGGCGATTTCGTCGGATAATATGTCACCAAACAGGTTAGAACATAGCATCACATCGAACTCATCGGGACGACGTAGCAACTGCATCGTCGCGTTATCAATATAGATATGCTCAAGCTCAACATCAGGGAAATCAACTGCGACTTCTTCAACCACTTGTCGCCACAACACTGAGCAAGCCAGTACGTTAGCTTTATCCACAGAAGTCACTTTTTTACGGCGACCACGGGCGGCTTCAAAGGCAATACGCGCGATGCGGCTAATCTCGCGGCGGCTATAACGCATGGTATCAAAGGCTTCTTCATTCTCGCCTTCACCTTGGCGGCCCTTTGGCTTACCAAAATAAATACCGCCGGTTAGCTCACGCACACATAAAACATCAAAGCCACGGGCCGAGATATCGCTACGCAGCGGAGACATATGCTCTAGGCCATCGTGCAATTTAGCCGGGCGTAAGTTGCAGAACAGTTCAAAGTGACCACGTAGAGGCAATAGCGCGCCGCGCTCAGGTTGTTCATTCGGCGGTAACTTTTCCCACTTAGGGCCACCGACTGAACCAAATAAAATTGCATCAGCCGCTTCACAACCCTTTAGCGTGGCATCGGGTAATGGGCAACCGTGGTTATCGATGGCAATACCACCGACATCGTATTGCGTGTATTCGATATCCAGATTGAAACGCGCTTCCACCTCACGCAGCACTTTACGCGCTTCTGCCATGACTTCTGGGCCAATACCATCACCTGCTAACACTGCTATTTGATAACTCATACGCCAGCCAACTCCTTTAAATGTGAATTTTTTATGCTCGACCCTTGCCATGATTTAAATATTTTTAGTAACTAAACGCCGCCTAACTCTCGACTCTTTTGCATGTTTTGTTTGTAATCAGCAACCTTGTCTGCGCGGCAGGTTAAGTTCATCACATGCACTAAAGCACGCGCCGAAGCCTCAACCACATCGGTAGCTAAACCCACGCCATGGAAATTTTGCTCGTGATAAACCGCAGTAATATCCACTTGGCCTAAGGCATCTTGACCTACGCCCTTAGCACCTAACTTATAGCTGATGATGTCGATGCGGCGATCCGTTGCACGGGCAATGGCGTTATAGGCAGCATCTACAGGACCATTGCCCGTTGCAGCTTCAGTTTTAATTTCACCATCCACTTCGATACGCACTGTGGCAGTGGCAACGCCTTCTGTAGAGTCAGACTGCACAACTAATTGCTGCAATTGGTAGTGGTTATCCTCTTCGGCTTGAGCTTCCATAAAAGCTAGAGCTTCTAAGTCATAATCAAATACTTGGCCTTTCTTATCTGCCAATTTTAGAAACTCTTCGTACAGGGAGTCCATATTGTAATCGTGCTCGCTATAACCCATTTCTTGCATGCGATGCTTGATGACATGGCGGCCTGATCGCGAGGTCATGTTCAAGTTATTACGATTTAAACCTATGCTTTCAGGAGTCATGATTTCATAGGTATTTTGCGCTTTTAACATGCCATCCTGATGGATACCTGATGAATGAGTAAACGCATTGGCGCCCACAATCGCCTTGTTCGCCTGCACTGGCATATTGCATAACTGGCTGACTAAATTAGAAGTGCGGTGGATTTCCTTAGCGTTAATGCCGGTTTCTAGGCCTAACATCCCCTTGCGCGTTGCTAAAATCATCGCGATTTCTTCCAATGAACAGTTACCCGCACGTTCACCTATACCATTGATGGTACATTCGATTTGACGGGCACCGTGTTGCACTGCAGTTATCGAGTTAGCCACAGACAAACCTAAGTCATCGTGGCAATGCACTGAGATCACCGCTTGGTCAATATTAGGTACACGGTGAAATAAGGTTTGAATAATATGGCCAAATTCGCTTGGCACTGTGTAACCAACCGTATCGGGTATGTTAATGGTGCGCGCGCCAGCAATAATCGCGGCCTCTACCATACGGCACAGATTATCAATGGGCGTGCGACCCGCATCTTCACAGGAAAATTCCACATCGTCGGTGAAACGACGGGCATATTTCACTGCGCCCACCGCCATCTCTAATACTTGATCGAAGGAGCGCTTTAACTTGCTTTCCACATGAATGGTCGATGTGGAGATAAACGTATGGATACGGAATTGTTCTGCAACAGACAAGGCCTGCGCCGCAGCATCAATGTCCTTTTCAAGTGCGCGGGCTAAAGCACAAACGCGACTATTTTTAATCGTGCGCGCGATAGTTTGTACCGACTCAAAGTCACCGGGTGAAGACACCGGGAAACCGACTTCCATCACATCAACACCGAGACGTTCCAGTGCGATAGCGATTTGTAACTTTTCTTTGACCGTAAGGCTGGCCGCTAACGCCTGCTCGCCATCACGTAAGGTCGTATCAAATATAATGACTCTGTTAGACATCTCGCTTCTCCATGGAACGTTTCCGTTCGTTATTTAACTTTTACCGTATTCAGATACAAAAAACCCCGCAACATTTGTGCGGGGTTTGTGAATGCTTTGCCTAATATATCGAGCGTGCAACACTAAGACCTCCGCGTATATTTCGCGAGGAGAGAGAGAAGGAGGTCGAGTTTGCGGCTAATTCTATTCATTTAATTTAAATATTTATTCTGTTCAAATTATTTAGGACGGTTAATATTTAACTTGCCTAGCTATGAGTGTCAACCCTAATTTTTTCATGTTTAACAGGTTTAGTTAGATATAAAGCTAATTATTAACGCTTTAACCTTGTATTAGTGACATACTTTACAGAATTAACCAACTGTTTGGATTAAGAAATTATATGGATGTGTTAACTTATAACTCTTAGGATAAATAGTTTTTTATGCAAAAAACATTTAAGAAAAGTTATAATCCCGTTTTAATGATTATGGATAGTAGAACTTACGCATTTTATGGAGTACAAAATGGATTTTCGCGTCATGGTACTGAGCCTGTTTTTATGGCTGTTCCCCTTTGGGGCTAGTGCTATAGACCAGTTAGATGAACTGACAGAACTCGTCTACCAATATCCTAGCAAAGCATTTTCTCAGCTTGCTCTTTTAGAAAAAACATTCGCAGCTAACCATATAAACTCAGATATCAATCAACTCAGATTGAGCGTGTTGAAGTGTCAAAACCTGCTACAACTCGGAGAAAATGAAGCGGCAATCAACGTTGCCCAACTAGGTGATGCGCGCGCTAAGCAACTTAAGCTAGATCAAGCCCGTCCTTACTTTTTAATTTGCCAAGCCGATGCCAATCTTAATAACAACAATATTCAAAATGCCCTACCCTTACTTGATTCAGCCATTACCTTAGCTAGGCGCTACCAGCAACCCCAAGCCTTAGTCGATGCCTTACGCTTACGTGGCCAACTCGACACCGATACCGATAATTTTTCTTCTGCTATCGAAGATTTACGTTTAGCGATCGATATTTATCCTGATATCCATACTCAAACCCAAAATTGGATTTGGCCACCACAAGCTTATATCTATGCCGCTATGGGTAATTTACTTTATGCGACCCATGATTTCCCCCAAGCCATGTATTACACCAATCTAGGAATACAGAGCTCAGATGCCAAAGGGAAAGTTTTACATATCATTTTACGAAATGCGGCCAGAATAGCGCTCGATAATCAAGAATTCGATTACAGCGACCAACTCGAAATACAAGCAAAAATACTGCTACCTGAACTCGAATCGCCGTTAGAACTTGCCTATAGCTATGCCATTTTAGCCTCCATCGCACTCGATAAAGGCCGTATTGAGAATGCCGAAGAGTATATTGCTATCGCGATCAATACATTTCAAAAACAAAATCAAAAAGTAGCGATAATGCGCTCAAACCGTCTACTGGCACAAATACGTTTTGCCCAACACCAAGACGATGAAGCATTAATTCTCATGAATCAAGCCATTGAACAAGGGGAAAGCCTGAATCAATACTCTGATCTCAAAGGATTTTATGGGATCATGAGCGACTATTACTTAGAGCAAGATGATTTTAAGCAAGCTTATACTTTCTTACTTAAACGCTATCGAGCAACTGAACTCGCGAATCAAGAAATGAATAATGCCCGAATATTGCAATTTAAAGCGCGCCTCAATCAACAAAATATAGGGCTAACTGGCAATGATCATGCGCCAGAGTCGGACTCAATCTTACAAGAATTAAATGTAGACTGGGTCTATAGCACACTATTTTTAATCGCAATGCTCTTACTCGGTGGAATGATTTGGTATTTGATTGATAAGCAAAATAAGCGCGCCCCCCATATTGAAGGTGATGAACCTGTTGAAACTTTAGTACAGCAGATACTATCGGTATTAAATAACGCTAAACAAGGTAATTACCCGCTATCTTTATTGATCTTTAATGCCAGTCAAATCCGTCAAGTGGACTTACCCTCATTGCAAGATGAGTTACAACATCGATTGCGAGAACAAGACAAATTAATTCGCTATTCAATGGATGAAATTGTCATTGTTTTACCGCATACCTCAACCGAAGGTGCCCAAAAAGTCATTACTCAGCTAGTAGCGTGCATTCAACCTTGGCAAGGCTCGAGCAAGGTCAATATTGGTGTCGCTGCGATGCAGCAATTTGATACATTAGAGTCATTAATCAAGCGCGCCAGTATCAATCAATTGGGTAAAGTTAAGAGTGGTGAGAATAATTAATCCCATTATTATCCCGCAATTCATTATTCTCCTGCTAAGTAAGCAGCTATTTCATCAAGAAAATCGTTACCAAAACGACTCAATTTACGCTCACCAACGCCATTTACAGCGAGCATTTCACCCGCACTGGTCGGCATCATCGCGGCCATTTCAGCCAGCGTAGCATCGTTAAACACTAAATACGGTGGTACATCCTGCTGCTCGGCAATGGTTCTACGTAATAATTTTAGTCGTGCAAATAACTTACGGTCGTAATTGAGCGGAGTTTTGGATTGACTCACCTTACGTTTGGTTGTCGTTAGCTGAATCCGCGGCTCGGCCAGCATTAGCACCACCTCACCTTTTAATATTGGTCTTGCTGAAGGATTTAACGTAATAGAAGATCCACGCGTCACATCCTGACTCGCTAATCCTAAATGGATCAATTGACGGATAACACTCAGCCAATATTCATGACTTTTATCTTTGCCAATCCCCCAAGTCGTGAGTTTATCGTGGCCGCGATCGACTATTGGCGCGCTTTTCGAGCCCCGCAATACCTCAATTAAATGATTAATACCAAAACGCTGCCCTAAACGAAAAATACATGACAGCACCTTTTGCGCATCTTCAGTGCCGTTATAACGTTTAGGTGGGTCAAGGCAAATATCGCAGTTACCACAGGGTTCAAGCGCACTCTCATCAAAATAATGCAGCAACACTTGGCGACGGCAGGTTTGCGCCTCGGCAAAGGCGGCCATGGTATTGAGTTTATGGAATTCTACTTGTTGCTGTGGCCCTGGCTCTGCTTGCTCAATTAAATGCCGCACACGGCCAATATCAGCAGGATCAAATAGCATAAACGCTTCCGCGTCTAGCCCATCACGGCCAGCACGACCCGTTTCCTGATAATAGGCTTCGATGCTTTTAGGGATATCGTAATGCACCACAAAACGTACGTTCGATTTGTTAATCCCCATACCAAAAGCCACCGTCGCCACGACGATATCAATTTGATCTTTCAGAAAACTATCTTGTACGGCGCCGCGATCTTCTTGCGTCATACCCGCATGATAGGCCTTAGCATTAAAGCCTTGCAGACATAAACGATCGGCAACCTCATCGACTCGTCGACGGCTACTACAATAAATAATACCGTTAGTGCCATTTTGCTGAGTGAGAAAATGCCGTAATTGATTAGCCGCATTGAGTTTTTCGGCGACGGTATAGCGAATATTGGGCCTGTCAAAACTGGAGAGTAAACGGAAAGGATCGATACCGAGCCGCTCGCAAATACTCTGGCGGGTCGCCTGATCTGCCGTTGCAGTCAGCGCCATCATGGGCACATAGGGAAAGAGTTGTTTTAATTGCCCGAGCGCGGCATATTCAGGTCGGAAATCATGTCCCCATTGGCTAATGCAATGGGCTTCATCAATCGCGAACATGGCTAATGGCAGCGACTGCATTCGTTCAATAAAATCGCTGCTTAACAAACGCTCAGGTGACACATACAGCAGTTTTAATTCGCCATGGCGTAATTGTTTTAACACCTCGGCGCTGCGCTCTCGTGGCAAAGAAGAGTTAAGGTATGCGGCGGCTACACCGGTTTGTAATAAACTATCAACTTGATCTTTCATCAAAGAAATCAAGGGTGAAACGACGATAGTAATGCCATCCATCAACAATGCCGGCAATTGGTAACACAAACTCTTACCGCCACCAGTAGGCATAATAACTAAACAGTCTTGTCCACCACAAACACGCTCAATAACTTCACGTTGACCATCCCGAAAGTTGCGGTAACCGAACACCTGTGCAAGGCGTTGTGAAAGGGGATCATCGTGTATTTCGAGGACAGGCGTTTCCATGAATCTTCTATGTCAAAAGTGAGGGCGCCTATTCTAAAGCAGTGAACCGTTTCTGTCTTGCGCCAATGTAACATCGTCTATCCGGCTAACTTATCTTGCGTGGCTAGAGTTGCATTCGTCGCTAGCTTCACTGTAGATTAATTGCTCTAAGTCGTACTTTTATAGAATTAGCGTTGATAATAAATCCAATAAATCCAATAAATCCAATAAATCCAATAAAGCCTCATACCGTCACTTCGTGACAAGGACAATCCTAATGACAACCCCTATGCAAGCCGAAATATTAAAAAGAGTGGCTGACGTATTTGATAAACATGTGCCTTTTCATAATTTACTGGGGCTAGAGATTAAACGCTATGACATCAATGGTGTCGAAGTCGTGGTCAATATGAAACCCGAATTAATTGGTAACATTCACCAACAAATTCTCCATGGTGGCGTGACCGCGACGATCTTGGATGTTGTTGGTGGCCTAACAGCTTTTGCCGGCCTTGTCGCTAGCGGTGAAGATTGGAGCATTGAAGAATTACAGCAACGTCTTCAAACCTTAGGGACTATTGATATGCGGGTCGATTACCTACGCCCCGGCCGCGGAGTCACTTTTACGGGCACAGGTAGCGTGATCCGTGCGGGTAATAGAGTATCGGTGTGCCGCATGGAGCTGCATAACGAGCAAGGTACTCACATTGCTTTTGGAACCGGCACCTATATGGTCGGCTAACGGCTTAACTGTCACCTACTACGTTTAAAATCAGCAAAGTAAACAGCTTGATTAACAAGCTGTTTTACTAACGCTCATTACCCCTTAACTGCTTATTGAGATATCCTGTAACGAAAATAGCGCGGTTAATATCTTGAGTCAGCTAGCAGACACACCTACAATCGCCGTCTTGTTGTCCTTCGAAGATGTCTCATGTCAGATCGTGAATACCGCAAAGGGATCCTGCTCGCAGTCAGTGCTTACTGTATGTGGGGCTTTGCGCCTTTATATTTCAAATTACTCAACCATGTATCCGCTACCGAAATCTTAATCCACCGTGTGATTTGGTCATTTGTGTTTATGTTGATCATCATGCTGTTTATTGGCGGCTTTTCTCGCTTACGTTTACTGCTTAAACAGCCTAAGCAACTGATGGTGCTCACTATCACCTCTATCGTGATTGCAGGAAACTGGCTACTGTTTATTTGGGCAGTGAATAATGACCACATGCTCGATGCCAGCTTAGGTTATTTTATTAACCCTTTACTTAACGTCTTACTCGGTATGTTATTTTTAGGCGAAAGACTGCGTAAATTGCAATGGTTTGCGGTTTCACTTGCCAGTGCGGGCGTGTTACTCCAATTAATCTCTTTCGGCTCGATTCCAATTGTCTCTTTGGCACTGGCGGGCACCTTTGGTTTCTATGCGCTGCTACGTAAAAAGGTCAATGTAGATGCTAAGGCAGGTTTATTAGTTGAAACCGCCGTACTGCTGCCCGTTGCGCTGATTTATCTTGTTGCTACGTCAGATACCGCTACAGCCAGTATGCTAACCAACGATTGGCAATTAAACCTTTTATTAATGGCTGCGGGTATTGTTACTTCCATTCCACTACTGTGTTTTGCGGGTGCTGCTGTTCGTATTCCTTTATCTACGCTAGGTTTTTTCCAATATATTGGCCCAAGTATTATGTTTATCTTAGCTGTAAGCCTGTTTAATGAACCCTTCGATGCAGAAAAAGGCGTCACTTTCGCTTTTATCTGGGCGGCATTACTTATTTTCACCTTAGATATGGCCTATAAGCGCAAAAAAACGTAAGGATTTACCCTTTGCACAGCGGCAAAAGACTCACTTTTGTAGCTGTGCAATTAACTCAGCACCTCGGGGTACCGTCAGCAATAGATCATATCCTTTGGTTGTAGGGATCAGCACCAACTGTGATTTATCTGTTATCGCTAAAAATGATCTCCCTTTCCCCTGTAGATTAAACCAGCCCAATTGAAACCCTGGCATACCGATGCCGTTCGCCTTAAAGCTCGGCGTTAAACCTACCTCTTGTTGTAAATCGACTATGCGCGCCTCGGTAACTAATAAATCCGCGCGCGATAGCTGCACTTTGTAGAAGGGGACATCCAATGTGAGCCCAGTGTCAGTTAACACTAACTCCGCATGACTAGATTGATAGAATACCCAAGAAAAGCCGCCCATCATCACAAGCAGTATCCCTAAACTGGCAGATTTAGCGATATTCGGCATTTTTTTGAACCACAACATCAATAAGATACCGGCTAAGCCTAATAGCAAGACGATAAAACTTAACATAGAGGTTTGGGTTAACGGGGCGAGTTCGAATACTTGGGGACTCATCGGCAGCACCTCCTGTGCGGTTAAACCTTAATTTGCCAATAAACACCGATTATATCAACAAAAATGCCAGCGCTAATATGAGTACTCGGCTGGCATTAATAGGGATGATTTAGAATAATCTACAGATCGAGTGCGAGGATTTTTGAACGACGTTGATAGTTATATAGCTGCTTTTTCTTTTGTGGCAGCGCTTCAACATCTTCAATCACAAAACCGTGTTCTAAAAACCAGTGAATACTACGGGTTGTTAGCGCGAATAAACGTGAATAACCCCGATTCCTCGCCTTATTGATGATGTTTTTCAACAGCAAGCTACCTCTATCGGCATCGCGATAATCAGGATGCACGACCAAGCAAGCAAACTCGCCCGCATTGTCCTCTTCAAAAGGATATAACGCTGCACAACCAATCACTAAGCCATCGCGCTCAATCAGCATAAATTGTTCGATTTCAATCTCGAGCTGCTCACGGCTACGACGCACCAGAATGCCTTGCTCTTCCAATGGACGAATCAGGTTCAGTACACCGCCAATATCAGCGATAGACGCACTGCGCAGGCGCTCAGCGCTCTCAGTCACTATTTGCGTACCAATGCCCTCGCGTGAGAACAACTCTTGCAGTAAAGCGCCATCTTCAAGATAGCTGACTAAGTGACAACGAGGCACACCATTACGACAAGCATCAATGCTTGCTTTCAAGAAAGCCATAGTGCCAACGCAAGCAGACCCTTGCTCACTCAGCTTATCCATAATGTTTTGCGCATCATTGGGCATCAATTCTGCAATCACATCGCCGTTACGATCAAGAATACCGTTTTGCGAGCTAAAACCTATCATCTTGTCAGCTTTGAGCTTGATCGCCACCTGAGTAGCAATTTCCTCAGCCGTTAAATTAAAACTCTCGCCAGTAACAGAAGCCGCAATCGGCCCCATCAACACGATACAGTGATTATCTAGCTGGCGTTTTAAGCCTTGCACATCAATACGACGCACTCTGCCGCTCAAACAAAAATCGATACCGTTATCCACGCCAAGTGGTTGGGCAATGACAAAATTGCCACTAACTAAGTTAATTTGCGCCCCTTGCATCGGTGTGTTGCTTAAACTCATGGATAAACGCGCTGTGATATCAAATTGCAGTGCACCCGCAACTTGTTTGATCACTTTGAGCGACTCTTCATCAGTGATACGCACGCCTTCGTGGTAGGTAGGCTCAATACCGTTGATCGCTAATGCAGCATCAATTTGCGGCCTAGCACCATAAACCAATACCACTTTTATCCCTAAACTGTGCAACAAGGCGACATCATTTAAGATGGCGCGAAATTGATTTTGAGCCAAAGCTTCACCGCCAAGCATCACGACAAAGGTTTTACCTCTGTGAGCGTTGACATAGGGGGCAGAGTGACGAAATCCATCAACCAGTTCAGTGGTACGCACGCGTTATATACACCTCATTTTGAGCTGGCAATGTCACGACGACATACCAGGAATGAATCGCTAACTTTTGCGTATGGTATTGCATTTTAATTCACATATAAAGAATTTATTCTCACATAAATACAGTTTTAATGAATTAAAATGCTTACCGCCCTAAGCTTTTATACATTTCCAGCAAGCGCTCATTCTTTTTTAACTGCACAGCTCAAAATCCAACGATTTAACTTTGCGATGCAATTATCTCAGCTTGATGATTCGCCGCTAAAAAAATGCAAAAAAAAAGCCCCTTAAATAAGGGGCTTTTCTCGAAACACTCACCAAGAATTACTTGATTTTGGCTTCTTTGTAGATAACGTGCTGGCGAATAACAGGATCAAATTTTTTGATTTCCATTTTCTCAGGCATGTTACGCTTGTTTTTTTCAGTTGTGTAGAAGTGACCAGTCTTAGCTGTAGAAACTAATTTGATCTTCTCACGATTACCTTTAGATTTAGCCATGATCTATTATACCTTCTCGCCACGTGCACGAAGTTCAGCAACAACAACTTCGATACCTTTCTTGTCGATCAGACGGATACCTTTAGTAGATATACGTAACTGTACGAAACGCTTCTCATCTTCTAACCAAAAACGGTGGTTTTGTAGGTTAGGTAAAAAACGACGACGGGTCGCGTTTTTTGCATGCGAACGGTTGTTACCAACCATAGGCTTCTTGCCGGTAACTTGGCATACTCTTGACATGTCAATCTTCTCCAAAAACAATTTTAACGCTCGAGCATTAATGTGCCTCGTATGGCCGTCGCCCGAGGCACAAAGAGGGCGCATTTTATACACGATCACAGAGTGAAGATCAAGTGCTAGATTAATTAATCCAGCCTCGTTCTGCAAAAGACACTATCTCCTGATCACCTACAACCATATGGTCCAATAAGGATACGTCTATGGTTGCTAACGCATTTTTTAATCGTTCAGTTATTCGTCGGTCAGCCTGACTGGGCTCGGCAATACCAGACGGATGATTATGACAAACGATAACTGCTGCGGCCTTTTTCTCCAACACTAAGCTCACCACTTCACGTGGGTACACTGAGGCTGAGTCTATTGTACCGCGAAATAATTCGACAAACTGAATCACTCTATGCTGGCTATCTAGCAGTAAAACTGCAAACACTTCATAGGGGCGATCAGCCAATTGTCTCATTAAATAGTCCCGAGTTAAATCGGGATTTGTCAAAATTTGACCTCTTTGCAAGTTTTCTTGCGCTACACGCCGCGCTAATTCGGCCGCAGCTTGAAGCTGAGCGTATTTTACAGGTCCTACGCCCGGAAGTCGACAAACCTGATTTCGAGAAGCGCAAAGCAAATTTCTGAGGCCGCCAAACTCACCAATTAATGACCTCGCCAAATCAACCGCATTCAATCCCGCGACACCATTTCGCAGTAATACCGCTAATAACTCAGCATCCGATAGTTGGGCCGCCCCCTTTTGTAATAGCTTATCTCTAGGCCCCTCACCCTCTGGCCAATCTTTAATACCCATACGACCTCCGTGTCACCTCACATAATTTTACTTTACAGAGTATGGACGAGATTTTTTGAACCGGGAGGGTCACTAAAATTCACCACTTTGTGCTATCGTTGCGGCATTATTTCTATCTCAGGTGATGTCTGTGAGTTTGACAAATAAAAACGTCCTGCTGGGCATTGGCGGCGGCATTGCAGCCTATAAAAGTGCTGACTTAGTCAGGCGCTTGAAGGAGCGTGGCTTTGATGTGCGCGTAGTGATGAGCCAAAGTGCGATGGAGTTTATCACCCCACTCACACTGCAAGCGTTATCGGGTCATCCCGTCGCATCGAGTTTACTCGACCCTGCTGCAGAAGCGGCGATGGGCCATATAGAACTCGCTCGCTGGGCAGATCTGGTTATTATCGCACCTGCGACCGCAAACCTATTGGCGCGGATTAATGCCGGCATGGCCGATGAGTTAATCACTACCACTTGCTTAGCAACTGAGGCGCCCATTGCACTGTGCCCAGCGATGAATCAGCAGATGTATCGCAATGTGGCAACGCAAGCAAATTTAACTAGCCTTACATCCCGTGGCTTTACGCTTTGGGGACCCGCCAGTGGCAGCCAAGCCTGTGGCGAAGTCGGCCCTGGGCGTATGTTAGAGCCATTAGAAATTACCGAGCTGGCGACACAATTTTTTGCCCAAAATGACAGCGCTGAACTTAAGCCTCTCGCCGGAAAATCAGTGCTTATAACGGCGGGGCCAACCCGAGAAGCCATTGATCCGGTCAGATATATTTCGAATCATAGTTCAGGGAAAATGGGCTTTGCCTTAGCCAAAGCGGCCTCCGATATGGGCGCAGCGGTTACGTTAGTCTCAGGTCCAGTGAATTTAAGCACGCCAGAAGGCGTGACACGCATTGACGTTGAATCGGCACAAAACATGCTCGATGCTGTAATGAATCATATTGATAATAAAGATATTTTTATCGGCTGCGCTGCCGTAGCTGACTACCGCATTAGTGAGATTGCCAGCTGTAAGATCAAAAAATCTGCAGAAGAAATGCAACTTGCGCTAGTGAGGAATCCTGATATCTTAGCCACGGTTGCGAGCTTACCTAACCGTCCTTTTATGGTAGGATTTGCCGCTGAAACCCATGATGTAGAAGCCTATGCGCGCGATAAACTCAAACGTAAAAACTTGAATATGATTGCCGCAAACGATGTTTCCATCGCAGGTATAGGCTTTAATGCCGATGCCAATGCCCTGCGCGTGTTCTGGCCGCAGGGTAGTCAAGATTTGCCAGCGACGGATAAGCTCACGCTGGCACGGCAATTACTTTCGTTAATAGTGAAAGAAAAAACAAATACATGAAAACACCGATTGAATTAAAGATCCTCGACTCCCGTATCGGCTCAGAATTTCCTCTGCCCGCTTACGCTACGCAAGGCAGCGCAGGCATGGATCTTCGCGCCATGATAGACACTACTTTGACGATCGCTCCGGGTGAAACCGTGCTGATCCCCACAGGAATAGCCATTCACGTTGCAGACCCAGGACTGGCGGCAGTTATTTTACCGCGCTCAGGCCTAGGTCATAAACACGGTATCGTACTTGGTAATTTGGTTGGACTCATCGACTCAGACTACCAAGGAGCGTTAATGGTGTCTTGCTGGAATCGCAGCGACAGACCCTTCGCCTTAGAAATTGGTGACCGTCTGGCACAACTGGTGTTTGTTCCTGTAATACAAGCACAATTCAAACTCGTTGATGAGTTCGATAGCTCAGATCGTGGTGAAGGCGGATTTGGCCATTCAGGCACTAAATAATCCCCTAAGTCGTTATTGAGCCAAGGATACTGTAATGGCTGTAAGCCCAAAAATTAATCGTCGTGAACACATATTACAATGCCTAGCGCAGATGCTAGAAACCCACCCGGGACAAAGGATCACCACCGCGAAACTAGCCTCAGAAGTCGGCGTATCGGAAGCCGCACTCTACCGCCACTTTCCCAGTAAAGCGCGGATGTTTGAGGGCTTGATTGAATTTATCGAAGAGTCGTTATTATCGCGCATCAACTTAATCATGGATGACGAGAAAGACACCATGAAACGTTGCCAGTTGGTATTGCAACTATTGTTGATTTTTGCCGAACGTAACCCTGGTATTTCTCGCGTTCTCAATGGTGATGCATTGCTGGGTGAAAATGAACGTCTACGGAGCCGGATCAGCAACTTATTTGCCAAAATTGAAACTCAATTGAAGCAAATATTGCGTGAAAAAATGCTCCGCGAGGGTAAAGGTTTTAACCTAGATGAAGCCATATTGGCTAATTTACTGCTAGCCTTTGCCGAAGGTAGAATTGCCCAATTTGTACGCAGTGAATTCAAACTAAAACCGACTACACACTTCGATGAACAATGGTATTTCATCCAACACCAACTATTGCAAAGCTAATGATTTTTCAGCATAAAGGACGGTAAATACCGTCCTTTTTTTTAGTTTACTTTCCTTGTCTCACTATGACTTTTGTTTTATCCTAGAAATACATTTACAAAACAAAAGTTACAAATAGTTTACAAGGATGTCAGGTGAAACTCTTTCAATTATCTGCTTTAGCAGCGCTTTGCTTATCAATATTACCCATCTCAACATGTACAGCTAATGCCCTATCACAGGCACAGTTATTCACTAAAGGTGATGAATACTCAAATGTAAAAATCTCGCCCACGGGCAAGTACCTAAGCGCGATTACCCATGTTGAGGGTAAAAAAGTTCTCTTAGTATTAGATGCTCAAACAAAAAAACTGATTAATGCGATTCACTTCCCCAGTAATGCTCAGGTAGGCACTTATGAATGGGCCAATAGTGAGCGACTGGTACTGGCAAAAGAATACTTAAAAGGCTGGCAGGACACCCCCATTTATTATGGTGAACTACTGGCGGTTAATGCCGATGGTTCACGTAAAGCTTACCTCTTTGGTTACAATAGTGGCGAGCAACAAACGGGTTCAAATATCAAGAAAAATACCCCGATGCGAGCAAGTGCCTTTATCCTCGACCCGCTGCCAGATGATGAGCGTTATATGCTCGTTAACGTCATCCCATGGAACGACAAAATAAATCTTGATGTTGAGTTATTGCAGGATGTCTATCGCGTAGACCTATTTAATGGTACGCGCAAACGCATTACGGGCTCACCGATAGGCCAGGCACGCTTTCTGACCGATCATGATGGAGAGGTTCGTTTCGTTGCAGGTGAAGACAGTAAAAACACCACCAAAGTCTTCTACCGTA
Organism: Shewanella glacialipiscicola; assembly: GCF_023283485.1. Classification (GTDB taxonomy): domain Bacteria; phylum Pseudomonadota; class Gammaproteobacteria; order Enterobacterales; family Shewanellaceae; genus Shewanella; species Shewanella glacialipiscicola. The sequence continues at coordinate 261,172 of NZ_JAKILU010000004.1, read as the reverse complement.
AAGAGGGTAAATGGATAAATACCGATAAATTAAATTTAGACCTCACAGACTTTAGCCCACTTTCATTCACCGATAAAAAGAATACGATTTATGCCGCAGGACGCTCACAAGGTACAACCTTAGGTATCTACAAAATAAATCTCGAAACAGGTGATAAAACTGAAATTATTCAAGATGAAATCGTTGATCCCAGCAACTTTTGGATTAACGGCACTAATAAGCAACTTTACGCTGTCGAATTCGAAAATGGCTATCCTAGCTATGCCTTTGTTGATAATGAAGATTCGCACGCTAAATTGCTAAAAGATTTATTAAGTGCGCTGCCCGGCCATCAAGTACGCATCGTGAGTGAAACTCGAGATGCAGAAAAGCTCATCGTGCTTGCATTTAATGATCGTAATCCAGGCGATTACTACATATTTGATACGAAAAAACTCAAACTCGAACATCTTGCCGCCGCTAGAAACTGGCTCGACCCAGAAAAGATGGCCGAGGTTAAACCTATCAGCTTCACCAGTCGTGATGGTAAAAAACTCCATGGTTATTTAACACTTCCCATTGGTAAAGAAGCTAAAAACCTACCATTAGTGGTCAATCCGCACGGTGGCCCACACGGTATCCGTGACTGGTGGGGCTTTGATCCACAAAACCAATATTTAGCAAGCCAAGGCATTGCGGTTCTGCAGGTTAACTTCCGTGGCTCTGGCGGATACGGCGAACAATTCGAGCATGCTGGCTATCAAAAGTGGGGCTCAGAAATACAATACGACATTATAGATGCCACTCAATATGTCATTGATCAAGGCTTTGCCGATAAAGAGCGTATTTGTATTGTAGGAGGCAGTTTTGGTGGCTATAGCGCGCTACAGAGTGCCGTACTTGCACCGGATATGTTTAAATGCGCGGTAGGTGTAGCTGGTGTATACGATTTAGAATTAATGTTTAATGAAGGCGATGTCGCCAGTCGACGTGCAGGAACAAGCTATCTCAAAGAAGTACTAGGGCAAGATGAAGCGGTGCTCAAAGCAATGTCTCCTTCTGAAAACGTCAATAAACTCAAAGCGAACTTGCTACTGGTTCATGGTGGCGAAGATGATCGAGCGCCGATTGAACAACTAGAATCCCTCGAAAAGGCCTTAAAAGCTCACCAATATCCGTACCAAAAACTGGTGATGGACAATGAAGGCCACGGTTTTTATAACGATGAACACAGAGCAAAATACTACGAAAAGATGCTGAGTTTCCTAAAAACAAATCTAACACTGTAAACTTCGGCGACGTTAGCCAACGTTTATCGTTGAATAAGATTAGCCACAGTAGATTTAAAGCCGATATCCGATAAGGACTATCGGCTTTTTCATGTTTGCGATGAACGTTTTTCGGTATGAATCAGCCGCTATTCGCGCTATTCTCATCAGCCTATTCTTGCTCTAGCGAGAATAACAATAATTTGTATCTAGTGCAGGACAGCCCAAATACCCCATACTGTTCAGCATAGGTTTTCTGTTATAGCCGCTACAAGGTAGTGGAGGATAAGATGTCATTAAGTGAAGCAGCAGTAAAAGTACAAGCCGCATTATCAGAACGTGGACTTGAAACCCCAATGCTCCCAAGCGTTTACAGCAGTGAAGAACGTAAAGACAAAATTGAACATCATATGAAAGAAATCCTGACGTTAATGTCATTGGACCTTTCAGACGATAGCCTTGCCGATACACCGCGCCGTATCGCTAAAATGTATGTCGACGAAATCTTCTCCGGCTTAGATTATGCGAATTTTCCTAAGATCACGGTTATCGACAATAAAATGGGCTTCGATGAGATGGTGCGCGTGCAAGACATTAGCCTCACCAGCACCTGCGAACATCATTTAGTGACCATTGATGGCACTGCGACTATCGCTTATCTGCCACGTAAAAAAATTATCGGTTTATCAAAGATTAATCGTATCGTTCGTTTCTTTGCCCAACGACCACAGGTGCAAGAGCGTTTGACTCAGCAAGTGTTAGTCGCGCTGCAAACCTTGCTTGAAACCAAAGACGTAGCCGTAAAAATGGATGCGGTGCATTATTGCGTTAAATCCCGTGGCGTGATGGATTCCACCAGCTCAACCACTACCACAGCACTTGGCGGTGTTTTCAAATCAAACCCTGCGACCCGTGCCGAGTTTTTGCATCAGTCTAAATAAGAGCATTAAAGCTTAAGACGATTTAAAGCCTGCCTAAATCCGCACCAATCAAAACGCATGAATAAAAAACGCTGCGATTCTTTTATAAAGAAGGCAGCGTTTTTATTGAGCCTAACTTCATCACGCTAAGTGGCTCATGGTGAATAAAAAAAATTACCGCTTAAATGCCGTATTGCTCGCGATACTGGCTCACGGCGGCAAGTTGCACTTCCATGCCAGGTTTTTCAGACAGATAGCTGATTAAGTCGGCTAATTTAATAATAGCTACAATACCGCAACCAAAATCACGCTCAACTTCTTGAATCGCCGATAGCTCGCCCTTGCCTTTCTCTTGTCTGTCTAATGCAATCAACACGCCCGCTAATTGTGCCTTATGGGCTTCGATAATTTCCATCGACTCACGAATCGCAGTACCGGCAGTAATCACATCATCAACCAGCATTACGCGGCCTTTAAGCTCGCTACCAACTAAGCTGCCACCTTCGCCATGATCTTTTTTCTCTTTACGGTTAAAACAGTATGGAATGTCGATATCGTGGTGTTCACACAGAGCAACCGCTGTCGTAGTGGCAATCGGAATACCTTTGTAAGCGGGGCCAAACAGCAAATCGTAATCAATGCCAGAATCCACTAACGCAGCAGCATAGAAGCGGCCTAAACGCGCTAAATCGCGTCCAGTATTGAACAAACCCGCATTAAAAAAATAAGGGCTGATACGGCCCGATTTAAGCGTAAATTCGCCAAATCGTAACACCTGACGTTCTAGGGCAAATTCAATAAACTCACGTTGATAGGCTTTCACACTTTCTCCTTACGATTTTCTACTTGATATTTTTATTGGTGATTTTTTATTAGGTATAGGGCTTTCTTAACGTACATATCTTGCTACAACTAAAAAATTACAGCTAATAAAAAGCCCCATGACGGGGCTTAATAACAACAGACTTAATTTAATGCGGCTTTTTGCACATCAACAATTTCACGAATACTGTTCTTGGCGAGAACCAACAGTTCGAGTAATTCTTCGTGACTAAATGGCTCGCCTTCAGCGGTGCCCTGAATTTCGATAATCTTGCCCGTTTCAGTCATCACCACGTTCATGTCAGTTTCAGCGGCGCTATCTTCAATATATTCTAGATCGCTTATCGCTTCACCCTTGTAAATACCTACGCTGACTGCAGCAATGAGGAATTTCAGCGGGTTAGATTTAATGATGCCTTTACCGCGTGCCCAGTTCAATGCATCGACTAGAGCAACACAGGCGCCAGTGATAGAAGCGGTGCGCGTGCCACCGTCAGCTTGGATCACATCACAATCGATCACGATCGTGTTTTCGCCTAGGGCTTTCATATCCACACAAGCGCGCAGAGCACGGCCGATAAGACGTTGAATTTCTTGCGTACGGCCAGATTGCTTACCGCGAGCGGCTTCACGATCCATACGGCTATGGGTAGAGCGTGGCAACATGCCGTATTCCGCCGTCACCCAGCCTTGACCCTGACCTTTAAGGAAACGTGGCACACCTTCAGTAAAACTGGCGGTACAAAGCACTTTCGTTTCGCCAAATTCCACTAACACAGAACCTTCGGCATGGGCCGTAAACTGGCGAGTAATAGTGATGGGACGAGTTTGTGCTGGCGTTCTGTTACTTGGACGCATGCGAGATTCCTGTATTCTGAGTCATTGACCGATTTTGGCTGCATATTATAGGGGCTTGTGCCTTAGGATGCCATGCTTAGGGTGATTCTCTGGCAAACTCATCACACTCAAACACCTAATCCATGTCCTTATACCCAAACAACCTGAAGATGCAGAATTCAGCGGGAGTTTAACGCACTTTAGGCAAGGCCATTTATTGCTCCTGCATAAATGGCATTCACGCCCGTGTTGCATCAATTCAAAAGGTAGCCGACATTCTGTCACTGCTGCGCCTTGAATTGAAGCACCCTAGGCGCTCTGAAACTCGTATCTTCAGGTAGCTTGGGTATATTTACTGTATGCCTTTAATCCTAAAGCCATTGACTCTATAATCGGCTCTCATTATGACGATTAAACCATTAGGACAACCCATGATCCAAAGCATGACAGCCTACGCTCGTATCGAGCACAAAGCACAATGGGGCACTGCCTCCTGGGAAATTCGCTCAGTCAATCAACGTTATCTCGAAACTTATCTACGTTTACCCGAGCAATTCCGCAGTTTCGAACCTGTACTACGCGATCGTCTACGTAAACGTTTAAGTCGCGGCAAAGTTGAAGTTAATTTGCGCTACGAATTGGCAGATAGCAGCAATAACGAGCTGCAATTGAACCAAGCGCTGGCCAAACAGCTATTAGGCGCTGCCAATTGGCTCAAGCAAGAAGCGGGTCAAGGTGATATCAATCTTACCGACATCCTGCGCTGGCCGGGCGTGCTAGCAAGCGGTGAACAAGATATGGATGCCATAGGCGCCGATCTGATGACCGCTTTCGATGCAGCTATCGATCAATTTATCGAAGCCCGCGGCCGTGAAGGCGAAGCCATCAAAGACATGTTATTAAGCCGTTTAGAGGGTGTGAGCGAGCAAATCGCCGTAGTACGTGCGCATATGCCAACAGTGATGTTGTATCAACGCGAAAAGTTGACCAACCGCCTTGCCGAAATCAAAGGCGAACTTGATCCTGCCCGTATCGAACAAGAAATGGTACTACTGGCACAGAAACAAGATGTTGCCGAAGAGATGGATCGCCTAGAAGCACATGTAACCGAAGCGCGCCGCATCCTCAAAAAAGGCGGTAGCGAAGGTCGCCGTTTAGATTTTATGATGCAGGAATTTAACCGCGAATCGAACACGCTCGCCTCTAAATCTATCAGCGCCGAAATCACCTCAGCCGCAGTGGAACTTAAAGTCTTAATCGAGCAAATGCGTGAGCAGATCCAGAACGTAGAATAATTCTATTCTGTTTTTTATCTATGACTCATACTCAAATGCCCTGATAAATCAGGGCATTTTTTTTAACGCTTTCAGCTTCTATTATTTTCGGAGAATTACCGAGAATCTATCAGTTATGGCGTGGGCGTATTTTCCGTTGTAGGTGTTGTTTGTTGGATCACCTGTGTATGGAAAGCGGGATCCTGTGCGACTTCTTTTATGCCATTAATACAAAATTGCATTCCCATACAGACCAGCAAAAAGCCCATGATCCGCGTCATAGCATCAATGCCGGTAGCGCCAAGGACTTTACAAACCGGATCAGCAAGTTTTAGCACGCCCCAACTAATAAGACTCATTAAAGCAAAAGCCGTCACCATACCGCTGTAAAGGGTAAAACGACTGTATTCATCCGGTAATGCGGCAATTTGTGCAGCACCACTAATCACCAATGCCATCGTACCGGGTCCACACATACTGGGCATCGTCAGCGGAACAAAAGCAATACTCTGATTAATATCTACATTATTGGCCTCTGTTGGTGCAGGGAACAACATTCTAAAACCAATAAAACCGATAATCAGTCCGCCCGCTAAACGTAAACCAGGAATCGAAATACTGAATAACTCTAAGATTGAAGAACCAATAAAAAAGCAAATACACAGGCTACAAAATAGGTAAATAGCCGCTAAATTTACCTGTTGGCGCACATGCTCCGGCGACATTCCCTTACTCAATCCTAGCAATAAGGTGGCGGTAGTAGGCGGATTAACCATTGGCAGTAGTGCCAATAAAGCCAAAGTCACGACTTGAAAATACATGTTATCCCTTAAATAATACGGTCAATACTGAATAATAAATGCCTAATGGCATCGCATCTTATACCTAACAAATCTAGCAGAAAATATCAAAGTCATTTCACCCGGTTTTTGAAGCCGCGTTGATGCAAATCGATAGCATAACAACAGACCCATGAAGAGTTAACTGACTGATTTAGCAACTATGTGAATGTTAGCTTTAATACTCATTTATGCACCAAGTAAAAGGCTATGTAGCGCATGGTGTGAGCTAACCTGATAATGTGGGGCTATGCCCGCCGGCGCCTGATGGTCATGAACGTTATACCAACAGGTATGAATACCCGCATTAATACCGCCTTGAATATCTGAGTGTGGATTATCACCGACCATGAGCACAGTATCGCGCGCAGGGTTACCCATCAAGTGAAGTGCGTGCTCAAAAATACCTACATCGGGTTTTGCTATGCCGACATTTTCTGAAATCACCAAAATATCAAAATGATGCTGTAAGCCTGTGCGCTTTAATCGCACAGTTTGCAGCTCAGTAAAACCGTTAGTGATAATACCCAATTTGGCTTTACCTTGCAGTGCGGCTAATAACTCACGCGCTCCAGGCAGCGGCGCACAAATCTCAGCCATCGCCAATAAAAAAGCACTGTTGAGTGTTAATGCTGTGACGGCTAATTTGGCGGCCCAAGGCTCAAAACGTATGGTCTGCAACTCAGCGGCGGTTATCTTGCCATCTTGATAATCGACCCACAGCGGTTTGTTAACTAACTGATACTTATCAAAATCGGCTGGAGTAAAATCCACGCCAAAGCCTTGAAACATCAGCTTAAGCCCAGCAAAAGCATCAAAACAAAATAGGGTTTCATCGGCATCAAACAAAATCCATTGGTATGGCAAGGACATAGGTTTCTCTTTCTGGCTAAACTCTAGGTGCCGCCCTGCGGTAACACAGCGACAATTCGGCAGCTACGATATTTTTTAAATGAAGATTTACGGTAAAAATACGCTGGGTTTAACCTAACGCCTCAACACACGATACTCATCGGCAAACGCGATAGTTTACCTTGCATCGCGAGGGATGATAACCACGAAAATCAAATGGACTATTGAGCTATCTAAAATCAGAACTTAAACAGGCTGTTAAGCCAGAAATGACCATTTTCACATGACTTATCTCGGTGTAACTTAAAGGGATCATGCGCCAATCTAGGACAACAAATAACCCGCACTTCTGCAAGCCATGTTATCCACTAATCCTTTCTCGAATATGGCATTTGAGCGGTTTATTCGCAGCAAAATAATTGGCCTATATAATAAATGTATTGATAGTGTTTTGAGGAATTAGTTAAAAAATAACATTTAGCCTACCGCTAACTTAGCGGCGTGATGCCACATTACATCAGGTATTGATAGCTCTAATCGCCATGTGATGTTCATGGGTTGTGAACCGTTATGGCTGACATAATGTACTTTGCCAAAATTCACGAATCCCATAGTGCGGCCATTTTCATCTTTTGATTGCTCTCGCACAAACAACAGCACGGTTTTTCCCAGCTTTTGTTGCTCAATATAGCTTAGACCCCGACCTCGTTCTGGCCGTGCGCTATTTTGTGATTGCCAGTGAAACAGATGCTCGCTAATTGCATAGTCGTGATACATGGTTGTCGGTGAAAACTGCTTCTCTGATTTGTTTAACGTCACAAATAAGCACTCAAGATTTTGCTCACTAATCGCAAGCACACCCTCCCTTGAAGGCGATTTAGCTGCAAATGTGCTTGCGCCCATCGCTGCTAAAATTTGCTCACGAGTATAACGAGAATGTACTTTCAAAGCGGTGGGTTGTTGCAATTCCAAATCCATTTCTTGATGGTGTATCCGGTTAATCAGTATCGCCAAGACAGCCAATAACTCTTCCTGCAACGGCTTATTGCGTAGCATCTGCAAACTCACCTTTAAGCTGGTAACGTTTAAAGCCGTACCTGGTTTATCCCAAAAGTTGTAATGACACATCAAGGCAAACTGATTTTGTATAGGATCCACCCCATTAAAGACAAAATCATTTTGGCATAACTGTTTGATAAAGATTAAATAGGATAGTGAAGTACAACTGAGTAAGTGAAAGTTAATCGCGCGATAATAGGCTTTGGCTAAATTGGACCGCGCTGTAGGTTCAGCAATCTGATGACCCTGCATAGCCTCGACTAATAAGGTCCAGCCACATTGACCATTAATCCTGATGCGATAAATATCTTCCAAGGCAACTTGCGGGTTAAGGCGTAAAAAATTGCCTAGCGTGAGCGGCAAGTTAGTCTGATGTTTAAAGTTTGCTATTAGACTGGTTAATCGATTGGCATTGAGCGTAGCGCGGCTAATATTACGCAAAATCATCGACTGCGCTTTTTCTTCAAGCTCGATTCGACAGCCAAGAGGTAGATGCGGAAAGTCATTCAGTATTTCATCTTTTATCGACTGATTGGTTTTACCGACTAACGCTCTAAATTTTTGTGAGAAATCATATTCATCACGTGAATTTCCGACAAAATCTAATATTGTGCAGCACTGCTTATCATCGGTGAGACGCAAACCTCGGCCAAGTTGCTGCAGGAATATGGTCAAGCTTTCCGTTGGCCGTAAAAACAACAAGGTGTCCACTTCTGGAATGTCGACACCTTCGTTAAAAATATCCACCACACACAAAATGGATAATTTACCAGTGACTAAGCTCTGCCGCTTTTGTTGCCGTTCAGAGCTATTATCACTGGTCAGCACATCCGCGCTGATCCTCGCCAAATTAAACTTCTTCGCCATATACTCGGCGTGTTCCTTGGTTACACAAAAGGCTAACGCCTTAATATTGTCTATATCAGTTACGGTTTCAGCTAGGCTGCGAATAATGCGCGTCACGCGTTGTTCATCGTGAGTGTATAAATTGCTCAGCTCAGCGACGTCATAACGACCACGGCTCCAATTTAACTTGCTAAGGTCGGTATTATCATCGATCGCAAAATATTGAAATGGACATAAATACCGTTGATTAATAGCTTCGGGTAAACGTATTTCAGCGGCAATGACACCGCAAAAATCAGCTAAAATATCGACGCCATCATGCCGCTCTGGTGTGGCAGTAAGCCCCAGTAAAACCTTGGGTTCAAAATGCTCTAGCAGCCCACGGTAGCTATTGGCTGCAACGTGATGGACTTCATCAATAACAATATAGTCATAAAAATCAGCCGCTAATGGCAGGTTACCAAGTTGCAGATTCAAGCTTTGGATTGATGCAAATAAGTGTTTGTAACTATTAGGTTTATGCTCTGCCACCCATAGCTCGCCAAATTGATTATTCTTTAACACACCGCGATAAGCACTGAGAGCTTGCTGTAAAATTTCTTGCCTATGAGCAACAAATAGAAAATTGGCTTCTGGGTACAATTTATAAAATCGCGCAAAATCGAATGCGGAAATAATCGTCTTGCCCGTGCCTGTTGCTGCGACAATGAGATTTTTAAAACGGCCATGAACGCTGCGCTCTGCTGCAAGCTGTTCAAGAATTTCTCGCTGATGCGCAAACGGCTTAATGTCAAAATGAAATGAGCTCGATTCAGTGCCACTGCCTTTCGCTTCTTTGAGCGCATTGTTTAATTTTTCTTTACTGCTCGCATCACCGTTGAATAACTCAAATTCGTTCGATTGCCAGTAAGTTTCAAACGTACTGAGTGATTTATCAATAATGTGGGGAATTTCTTGGGTGGTGATCTTAAGGTTCCACTCAAGCCCGCTGGTCAATGCAGAATGCGATAAATTTGAAGAACCGATATAACCGGTATGAAAACCGGTATTTCGTAGAAATAAATAGGACTTTGCATGCAACCTTTCGCGTTTAGTGTTGTAACTTAATTTGACTTGGGTATTGGGTAAACTGGCTAGAAACTCGACGGCTTTAGCATCAGTCGCGCCCATATAAGATGTCGTGATGATGCGTAACTCTTTACCACTGCGCGTAAATTCCTCAAGTTCATTCTTGAAGATACGAATACCCGCCCACTTGATAAACGATACCAGCCAATAGATTTTGTCTGATGAGCGGATCTCACGTTTAAGCTCACTTTCAAGAGACAATCCCGCGTTACTACCGCAAAAAAGCTCACTTTGAGTGAGCCCAGTTAATGGAAATATGGCGGCCGTATATTTAGGTAAATCAGTCGCTATCGGGTTCTGTTTATTAAAAAGTGCTGTGAGTATCCGACCTTGGCTATCGATGAGATTTTCATCAATAAAGTCATCATCGTTAATATGCTCTTTGAGCCACATCACTAGCCGATTAGCCAAACTGATCTGATTGATAACTTGATCCTCACCTGCTGGAACAGAGTTAATGACATATGCAATGACTTTTGCTAGAAAACGCGAGAGCCAGATACTGGCCTCTGCAACCTCAAGTTTTCTTTCACCAACAAAAAATATGTCCTTATCTAAGCGCTTCTCAACAAGTTGAGTAATCAGCTTTTCGTAAATCCCGACCTGTTCCATAGCCAGATATGCCCCAAGACAAACAATCAAAGTTGTAGCGAATATATCACATAACAACTTGATTCAAATTACGATTTTCAAAATGGTTTTGTCTTTTATGATAGGGAGTTAATACTGCTTGGCTTTAGTGGAACTAATTACCTATGAGTGACTCAGCAGCAACACTTTCACAAGCGCTTTAGGCTATTGATTATTGAGCACCACCACAAAGGTAAACTTGCCTCTATTTCCCACTCGGCAATAAGTACCTCGTACTTCGGCCGCCGGCGTCGGCTTTAGCTAAAAAGCGCTATTCGACCATTTGCGCAGGATGGCGAGTGGCGAGTGGCGGTGGCGCGGTTCACCTTAGCGACCTTTTGATATTGGCTAGTATTAATCCCTACCGTCTAACATGCGATTGAGCACCTTGGCTTTGAGGTGATATTCGCTATTTGCCTCACATAATGAGGCGATTAACAAACTTATTCGCCTAACATTATGAGTCGAATAGCGCTAATAATCGCCTTATCAATACCAAATGACTATGCAATGCAGGGAAATGAGCCTTGTTGGTAATCCGGGAGCTCAGTTTCTAAGCCTTATGAGCTTCCACACTTACTATTATTGTGCAGCGGCACTTCAGTTATCACACAATACGGTGCGCCTTTACTGGGTGCATTGCCGTGGCGCGTTACTTTTACCTAGCCACCGACAAAGCCTTCGCGCTGAGATATACTGTAGCCGCTGATTTGACACGCCAATGCGAAACACCGATGTGAAAACTCATTGCTTACACCGCACCACTTGCACACATTCTGAGCCTAATCTATGCCTGATAATGCCAACAATTCAACAGCCTCTGCTCACGCGCAATGTACTGCTAATGCACAGCGTATCGGCAATGCAGATCATGCTGGCAACTTACAGCTTGCAACACCGGATGAGACGTATCCCTCACTGTCGAATGCACTTGGTGGCGAACAGGTAACTGCGGAAAAATTGAAGGTCTTTATCATAGGTTTGCCGCGCACGGGCACCACGAGTGTGAGTGTGGCGCTATTGGAGCAAGGGCTTAAAGTGGCGCACATGGCCTTTACTAAACAGGCGTTTATGCTGGCTGATGCGATTTCTGATGTGCCCTGTTTTAGTGATTATCGGCAGCTCGATGGTCTTTTCCCGCAGGCTAAATTTGTTTACCTCGAGCGTGACTTGGCTAAATGGGTGCCTTCAATGCAGATGCTGCTAGGTAAAATGCTGCCGCATTTAGAAGCAAAATCGGGGCGATTTCACCCGATTATGAAACGCAGCTTTCAACATACTTTTGCTATCGATAAAGAGGCAAACCCTGCAGATGAGGCGCATCTTATTGATTGTTATCACAGGCATCAAAACGAAGTGTTCGCTTACTTTCATAACCGAGAAGATTTTATCTCGCTCGACATCAGCCATGCGGGGAGTTTGAGTCGTTTGTTGCAATTTTTAGGCTTAGCCACCAATGGCCCAACCTTAGGCCAAATGACCGATAGGGCGCATAGCAACACTCAAACAAACAGCACGCTAATCCATCAAGACAGAGTCAATACCAGCGAGCATGTGCTAGATTTTCCTAAATTAAATGCTGGCACTCACGTCGCAGCTTGGCATGAATATAAACATCCAAACAAGGTGAACAGTAATAGCGCTGGCCCGCAAAGCCGTAAGTTTTTCGACTATACGCTTTAGCTGTACGCCCTATTGCTTGCGGCGTTTTACCACAGTGAGCCAATCAAGGCTCACGCCCGAAATGGCATTAAAGCCGCGGATACGGAAGATAAGTTTTAGTAGCTGCGGCCTTGGGCGCACTTTAGGTTCAACCGAGCGCGGAATAAACCAGAGTGTCACTAACGCTCGCAGCACAGTCGATACTAAGAACACCACAAAAATTGGGCTCGATAACACGCTATCCCAACCCGTCCAGGCTAAAAAATCCGCCGCATGGGAGGCAATCGTACCGCCCAATATCGCACCAACAAAAACACAGGCCGCACTTAATGCCGCTTGCAGGGCAGCATAAGTCGCAAAGTCACTGCGAAAGGGACGGATATCATAAAGGTAATTTGCCGTGCTTAAGGTAAAGCCGCTCCATGCCAAGCCAGAAAAAGCTTGGATAGCTAAGATATACAGATAGTTATCCGAGAACAGCCACATCAGCGGCAAACTGGGGATCATACAACTGGTGATAATCATCACTAAACGATTGCCGAATTGATCGCTAAAGCGGCCCCAAAATCGTAAGGTAACAAATTGAGTCGCTATCGAAGCCACACTGGCAAATACAAATTCGAGGTAAGTGAACTTTAAGCCTTCCAGCATATAAACGGCAAAAAATGGTGCCGAGATTGCCACTATTCCCTGCATACTGGCAACGAACAAACTGTACTGGCGAAAGGTTTTATCTTTCCACGCCGCACGAAAATGACCAATCGTTTGCAAAAATACGCCACGCTGTTTGGGCACGCGCGGATCGGGATCATGCATCTGTAGCAGTAACCAAGCCGACACAAAACGCCCCATTGCCGCGATAGAAAACAACAGACTAAAACCCAACCACGCCATCTGCATCGAGTCAGTTAAGGTGAGTATGCCGCCGCCAATAAAGAACACACTCAAAGATGCGCCCATAGTGAGCCGAGTGCGGGCGGCAAAAAAAGCGCCTCGGCGACGTTCAGGTACGATAGATCCCATCCACGCGCGCCAATGGGGCTGAATAAGATTAATAAAACCATGGTAACCAACGGCTAAGGCGATAAAGATCCACACGGCATGCTCTGAGCCAAAAGCAGCCAACGCGCCCATAGCTAACACTATGCAGCCCTGAAAGACAGCGCAAAAAACGATAAACGTTCGACGGGAGAAATGGCTTGCAAGCCACACAGATAGAAGTTGGGCTATCGCCCCAAAAAGCTGTGGTAAACCCGTCACAAACCCCATTTGCGCAAGGCTGGCACCGAGAAAAATAGCATAGGCATTGAAAAAGTTATCACTGGTAGCCGTCATCATTGATGAGGCAATCGCCTCCTGCTGCGAGCGGCGCAGGGTGCATCTTAACCACGAATTACGTTCGCTGCGTCGTGAGCAAGTGACTAGCGGCGGGGCCACAGATGAATCCATACCAAGCACAAATCCATATGATATTAAGGGATTAATTATCGCTCGATTATGTCCGATGAAATGGCCTCTGCCTAGGTTTTAGGTCAAAAAAATGCCCAGAGCAGAGCCCTAGGCATGATTATTAATCAAGATATTGAACCAACAATTTAATACCAACCAATTGATATTAAAATATTAATGACTCACTTAGAAATTAGCTTTAAGCTCAGCCTCTTGGTCAAGCAAGCTTTGGTACAAGGTAAACTGGTTAGCAGCGCGATCCAGATTGTGGCCTTCGCGGTGGATGTGAAAATACACATCGCCGTTAAGATAATCCGTTAAAAAACGCACACCTATCATCAAACAAATCACCCGCGCACCGAGCCACAGACTACGCTTTTCGTCTTCAGTTAAAACGTCACCCAACTCGCTCAAGTAGCCACGGCAAATCGCGGCGAAGATGTCTTGGCGCACTTGGACTTTATCCAAAGCTGTAGAGTCTTCTTCCTCTGGCGAGCAGAAGGTGCGGACCATGTCGCCAAAGTCATACATCAAATGACCTTTCATGCAGGTATCCAAATCGATAATCGCCATGCTAGACATATCGCGCTTATCAAACAGCATATTATTGATTTTAGTGTCGTTATGGCAAATGCGTAGCGGCAGTTTTGGCGATATATCGGCCAGTTCATTAAGCAAGGTCTGTTGAGATAAAGCGTAATCGACCCAATGACGGCAAACATCTAAGCGGTGCAGACTATCGAGCTCAGCCGCCTGTTGTAACAGAGCCATGCGCCCCGGTAAATGGTGAAACTGGGGGATCACATCTTCAAGTTGAGTGGCATCAAAGTCACTCAAAGCAGAAGCAAAATGGCCGAAGGCCTTGGCCGCCATTTCAGCCTCTTGCTCCGACTTGACGACTTCAATACTCAGGCTATGGGGCAAGTAGCTTATCGCCCGCCAAAATCCTTGTTCGCCTAAATCGATAGCCAACGTTCCCTCTTGAGTTAAATAAGGGCTAACGACTTTAAGGCCATATTGTTGCTGCAACGACTTAGCGCATAGATGATGACTAATTTTATCGGCATTGCTAACCAAAGCGCTGGGGGTTTTAAACACCTCAGTGTTAATTCGCTGCAATACTAATTCGCCCGCAGGCCAGCGTACCAAAAGGGTGTCATTGATGTGGCCATTACCGAGGGCTGTAATTTTTGCCTCGGCGGCATCAATACCAAAATGAGGCAAGACTAACTGCCTAATGAGTTTAATCACTCAATAACTCCGTTAATTTTTGTTTTACCCAGACAGTGTCCTGCGGATAAGTCACGCCGAGCCAAGGCTCACAGGCCACATCGACATACACGGGCAAACCTTGCTCAATGCCCGCTTGCACTATGGCGGGTAAGTAGCATTCAGATTTAGCTTCTAGCCCCTGTTGCTCGATAAATTCGGTTAATTCACGTTTAATAACATCAAATATGCTTGGGGAGAAGCCCCAGCATGTCATAGAGACCAAGGACTCTGCTGGTAAATTAGCATGACCTTGTGGGCCATCACCCACTAATTGGCCCGCTTGCTCAGCGATATTGAGCCACTCGGCAACCGATTTAAGCTTTCCATCCTCGACCTGACACAGACCACGGTTAACGCCGCCGTGCTCCGACAATGTGAGTTCGATGGGATACGCCACCATCATCCACTGTGTCGGCTTTGACTTTAAGCCTTTGGCTAACGAAAAAAAGGCGCTATCGCCATAAAAGTCATCGGCATTGATAACCGCCATGGGGCCTTTAACCAGATGACGCGCGCTCCACAGTGCATGGGCAGTACCCCAAGGCTTAAGCCTGTGGCTGAGATCCACTAGCTGCACCGCTTCGGGTAAATCCGTTAAAACCTGATAGCAAAAGTGATATTCAAAATCGGCGGGTAAAAACTGGGTTAGCATTGCAGTTAATTCAGCTTCTAACTCGGGGCGGATCACCAGCACTGCACGCTGAAAGCCACTGCGAATGGCCGACATGATTGATAGCACCAACATGGGTTCGCCAGCAGGGCCGAGCGCCGCTAATTGCTTATCGCCGCCGAAACGACTACCTAGCCCTGCAGCCATAATGACTAAGGTCAATTCTGTATTCATGCTGGATTGATGTTCTGTTCAAATTTTAAGATATTCCCCAACTGCATTGTTAGATACCAAGACTGAGGCATTTAAAACACGGTTTGAGAAAAAGAGGAGCAAAAGTGTAATCTACCCCTCTAATTGTGACTAGCATTTAAGCAGAATTTTTATCGACTTAAGCTGCTTCAGTACGTTAACGAGCGATATAACTGCCAAAGGTACGATTTTGTTCCAGTATCGCTTGGCTACCCTTGAGGCTGAATTTATAACCACACAAGCTAATGCTGCTACGTCGAGCAAGGTCAATGATAATACCTTGAGTGTCCAGTGGTGAAAAACGCGCCTCGGTAGCCGAATCGGCTTTTAAGTCCACCGTCAGAGGGCGGTAATCAGTGCCGCTGTTAAAAGACAACAGGCTACAAGTTTTATCGCCCTTTGCCGTCGCTAAGGACCACAGATTTTTCGCCTTACCCTTCTCACCGAGCCAACGCATGATTAAAATATCGTCTTCAAGCGCCACAGAAAAGCCGTCGGGCAAGGCGAGCGTGACCCGCTCGCCTGCATAGGGCGCAACCGCATTTACAGTCACAAGCTGTGCGCCATCGCCTTCAGCGTCACCACTAGGCCAAAGCCCCCACACCAAGACGATAAACACCAGCACACCAGCACCTATTCCTGCTAGCCGCCAATAACGGCGCTCCACCTTGGGCAGATTAATCTTAGGTAGCTTAACTTTAGGTAACACGAGGAACCGCTTTAGCGGTGCTAAAAATTCAAATAAACCGCGAAACAGTTCAGTCATCGAGCCAGAGTCTTTCGCTTCAGCGCGGCGTTGACGCACTTCTTCAGCATGTTCTACATCATTAAAGCTATCGGTTTCGTTATCTTCTTCGGCGGCCAAACGCCAACTCGGTTCAGCACTGCGCTCGGCGGGATCTAATTGAGGCGCATTAAAATCGACATGGTTTAAATCCATATTAGCCACATCAACATCGGCTAGTTCGATATTGGTGTGTTCGACGCGGCTGGCATGGCTAGGGCGGAAATCAGCATGGGCATGGGGTACCACAAAATCGGCAGGATTCTGCGTCAATCGCGTTAATGCATCAAAACGTAATTCATCTTGGCGCTGGATTTCAAGCTCGGTATCAACCAATGAGGCATGAGTAACGGCTTGGTCATGGGTAAAGACATCGATTTCTGGTTCTGTGACTACGACTGATTGGGCATGTGTTTGCTCAACATGCGGCTCATGGCGTTCAACCTGTGGCTGTAGCTGAATATCTGAGCTTGAGTTAGCCGCCTGTCGTGTAATCACTTGTTTAGAATCTATAGTACTCGCATCTGTTGTTTTAGGGATGATTGTGGGTTCCACACGGCGCCGTGGCATGGCTTGTGATGTTGGCGCATCAAGCTCTGGGCCAAAATAGCCGTAGCGATAATCAACTATCGTAGGCGCAGGTAAACGCCAACCCCAAAAAGTGAGCCCTGCCGCTAAAATTAAGCACAGGCTAATAAGCGCAATGTGGGCATCGGCAATAAATAACCCAAGTAAAATAAGCAGCGGTAATAAAAATGCACCCGTCAGCACTTTTGACTTATCGGCATCGACTAAACGCCGCAGGCTAGTGAGCCCTAATAAAGGCAAACCCAGCAGAGCCAGCAAATACATTAGAAAATTTGCCCCAAATGCCACAGCGGCAATTAAAATACAGGCATATACACCAACACTAATAGCGACAAAGCGGGGACGAGAATCACGCCCGTGAAGGCAGAAAAGAGATTTTAACAGCACGACCCTTCCTTTATTGTTGTAAAAACTAAGTACCAAAAGACAATCATTCATTGCCTAATGAGGCACGAGCGTAACTAATTTACCCGCAATTGTCAGCGCCTACGACCCCAGTCGGGTAAAAATGCATATAATAAACGAATAAATCTAAAATAGGCTTAAATTGCCAAGTAACAAGCCCTAGTAATTCTGTGGTCAAAATCGCTATAATATACGGCTTTCAGGGCCCTTCTTGCGTTAATCAATTGGATATTTAGCTCATGACCGCACGCGGAAATTTATTTATTGTGTCGGCGCCCAGTGGCGCAGGTAAATCCTCGCTAATCTCGGCCTTACTTAAAGACAAGCCCGCCGATATGCAGGTTTCGGTATCACACACCACCCGTGCACCACGCCCAGGTGAAGTTGATGGTCAACACTATCACTTCGTTAATGTTGACCAATTCAAAGCGTTAATTGCTGAAAATGCTTTTTTTGAGTGGGCAGAAGTTTTTGGCAATTACTATGGCACCTCGCGCCATGTCATCGAACATACACTCAGCCAAGGTATTGATGTCTTCCTCGATATCGACTGGCAAGGGGCGCAGCAAGTGAAAGCGCTAATGGATGATGCGGTGAGTGTGTTTATTCTACCGCCATCGAAAGCCGAGCTTGAACGCCGTCTCACCGGCCGTGGACAAGATAGTCCCGATGTTATTGCCAGCCGCATGGCACAGGCCGTATCGGAAATATCCCATTATCGAGAATACGATTTTATTATCGTCAACGACGATTTTGACACCGCCTTAGCCGATTTGCGTGCGATCATTCGCAGCAAGCGCTTAACAGGTGCTAGTCAGATCCACGCGCAAAATGCTATGCTTCACGATCTGTTGGCAGACTAACCTGCCATAGTGTACAATTTTGCGTCATTTTTTCCCTAGATAAACTGGAGTTTCAACACATGGCTCGCGTAACTGTAGAAGACGCCGTAGAACAAATCGGCAACCGTTTTGATATGATCCTGGTTGCAGCGCGTCGTGCTCGCCAAATCGCCGTGCAGGGTAAAGACCCTATGGTTGAAGAGATGAACGACAAGCCAACGGTTATCGCCCTGCGTGAAATCGAACTAGGTTTAGTCACTGCTCACACCTTAGATGCCGATGAGCGTCAAACGGTACGTGAACGTGAAGCCGCTGAAATTGCAGCGGTTGCAGCTATTGCTGAAGGCCGTTCATTATCGTTATAAGCATAATTGAGTAAATACCTGTTTAGGTAAAGGAGAGCTGCCACTTGTATCTGTTTGAAGGTCTAAAGGAGTCTGCTTCCGGTTACTTAGAACCCGAACAGGTAGAGTTGCTCAAGCAAGCGTACCAAATTGCGCGTGATGCCCATGAAGGGCAAATGCGCACGAGTGGCGAACCTTATATTACTCATCCGGTTGCGGTCGCCCGCATCCTTGCAGAGATGCGTCTTGATCATGAGACGCTGATGGCAGCCCTGCTGCACGATACGATAGAAGACACTTATGTCACCAAAGACGATTTAGCCGAACTTTTCGGTGTCGCGGTGGCTGAGCTTGTTGAAGGCGTGTCAAAACTCGATAAGCTTAAATTTCGCGACAAGAAAGAAGCTCAGGCTGAAAACTTCCGTAAAATGATGATGGCGATGACGCAGGATATCCGCGTTATCCTCATCAAGCTTGCCGATAGAACCCACAACATGCGTACCTTAGGCGCACTGCGTCCCGACAAACGTCGCCGTATTGCCCGCGAAACCCTAGAAATCTATGCGCCCATCGCTAACCGTCTCGGTATCCATAATATCAAGACCGAGTTAGAAGACTTAGGTTTCCAAGCCTATTATCCAATGCGATATCGGGTGCTTAAAGAAGTCGTTAAAGCCGCCCGCGGTAATCGCAAAGAATTGATCCAAGGCATTGAAGCCGCTATACATACGCGCTTAAACGATGCGGGTATTCCGGGAAAAGTCAAAGGCCGCGAAAAAAACCTCTACTCCATCTATAACAAGATGCAGAGTAAAGAACTGCAATTCCAAGAAGTGATGGATATCTACGCCTTTAGGGTGATGGTCGATTCCCTCGACACCTGCTATCGCGTACTTGGCGCCATGCACGGACTTTACAAACCTCGCCCCGGTCGTTTCAAAGATTATATCGCTATCCCTAAAGCCAACGGTTATCAGTCACTCCATACCTCCTTATTTGGTCCACACGGCGTGCCCGTTGAGATCCAAATTCGTACCGAAGATATGGACCAAATGGCCGACAAAGGCGTTGCTGCACACTGGGCCTACAAAGGCGGTGCACAAACAGGACAAGGCACAACAACTCAAGTGCGGGCCCGTAAGTGGATGCAAAGCTTGTTGGAATTACAACAAAGCGCCAGTACCTCATTCGAATTCGTTGAAAACGTGAAAACTGAACTCTTCCCTGAAGAAATTTATGTGTTCACTCCTGAAGGTCGTATTCTCGAATTACCCGTTAATGCCACTGCGGTAGACTTTGCCTACGAAGTACATACAGACGTGGGCAACACCTGCGTCGGTGCCCGCGTTAATCGCCAAGCCTATCCGCTCAGCCAGCCGTTACTTTCAGGCCAAACTGTTGAAATCATTACCGCTAAAGGCGCTCGCCCTAATGCTGCCTGGTTAAACTTTGTCGTCACAGGTAAGGCACGCGCTAAAATCCGCCAAGTGCTTAAGAGCCTTAAGGGTGATGAAGCCATTGCACTCGGTCGCCGCCTGCTTAACCATGCGCTCGGTAAAACTAAGCTCGATAGCATTGCGCCTGAACAAATTGAAAAAGTCGTGCGTGATACTAAGCACACGACAATGGATTCACTATTGGCCGACATTGGTCTTGGCAATGCTATGAGTATTGTTATCGCCCAGCGTTTGATTGGCGATAATCTTGAGAATCAAGAGAGCCGCGATGGCCATATGATGCCAATCCGTGGCGCCGAAGGCATGTTGGTCACCTTTGCCAATTGTTGCCGCCCCATTCCCGGCGACGCGGTTATTGCTCACGTGAGCCCGGGTAAAGGTCTGGTTGTGCATATGGAAAACTGCGCGAACATTCGCGGCTATCAAGGTGAACCTGACAAGTACATTCCAGTGCAATGGGATAATGTCGAAGGTGTCGACTATCAGGCTAATCTGCGGGTTGAAATTGTTAATCACCATGGCGCACTGGCGAAGATTACCTCAATTATTGCCGCTGAAGGTTCAAACATTCATAACCTCAGCACTGAAGAACGTGATGGCCGTGTGTATTTGATTAATCTACGGATTTCAGTCAAAGACAGGGTCCATTTAGCCAACGTGATGCGCCGTATTAGGGTATTGCCCGAAGTCTTGCGCACGTCACGTAATCGTTAATTAACTCAAGAATAGAGAGAGCGTCATGGCAGAAAAAATCATTATCGCAACTGAAAATGCCCCTGCGGCAATCGGTACTTATTCACAGGCGGTTAAAGTTGGCAGTACTGTGTATTTATCAGGCCAAATTCCGCTCGTACCGAGCACAATGCAAATTGTTAGCGACGATTTTGAAGCACAAGTTATGCAAGTCTTTGACAACCTAACGGCGGTTTGCACTGCTGCGGGTGGCACAATTAACGATATCGTGAAGTTAAATATCTTCCTGATTGATTTAAGCCACTTTGCAAAAGTGAATGAAATCATGAGCCGTTATTTTAGCCAGCCATACCCTGCGCGCGCAGCTATCGGCGTGAAGCAATTGCCAAAAGATTCGCAAGTTGAAATGGATGGCGTGATGGAGCTGTAGCTCATCTTCGCATCAACTCAACGAAAAGGCGCTACGGCGCCTTTTTTATTACCTTATAAAAACTCTCTGATATCCCCTGTTTATACTCTATTGTTATTTCACGCTCAGCTTGTCAGCTTAGTGTTCAAATTTTAAATGTTACAATTATGCAAAATATTTGCGCCACATCACAAAACTCGCCATACTGGACCAAGCCAAAAAACAATAAAGAACAGGGAATTGCCAATGGATACAGCGATTAAGACGCCAATTGAAATGCTGGCGCACTGGGCAAAAACTCAGGGAGATCAAATCTATTTACGCCAACCAATCAAGGGTCAATACCTTGATTTCACTTGGGGCGAGGTTCAAGAAAAGGTTCAACAATTAGCGGGCGCTTTACGCCACCTCGGTTTAGAGCCCGGTGATAAAGTTGCCGTGCTCTCTAAAAATTGTGCGGAATGGTTTATCACTGACCTTGCGTTAATGCTCGGTGGCTACATCAGCGTGCCGATATACCCTACAGCCAATACCGATACGATTCGCTTTGTATTACAGCACAGCGGCGCTAAAGCTATTTTTCTTGGTAAGCTCGATCACTGGGCCGACCAAGAAGCGGGTGTCGGCGGCGAGTTACTGCGCCTTGCGATGCCCTACGAGACAATGCCAGCCCAATATCGGTGGGATCAATTACTTAAGCTAGGTTCTCCGTTAATTGATGCGCCGCTGCCCACTCTAGATCAAGTGATGACACTCATCTATACCTCTGGCTCAACGGGTCAACCTAAGGGCGCACTTCAAACCTTCGCCAGCTATGGCTGGACCTGCCAAGCGGTAGTGCGTGATTTACGTACCGACGGCAACGACCGACTTTTATCCTATTTACCCTTAGCGCACATTACCGAACGTGTGGCGATTGAGGGTTCCTCTTTCTATTCAGGCAGTGTGGTCGCCTTCGTCGAGAGCCTCGACTCCTTTGTTGCCGATGTGCAGCGAGCCAAACCGACAGTTTTCTTCTCGGTACCGCGCTTATGGAGCCTGTTTCAAAAAAATATTATCGACAAAATTGGCGTGGGCAAACTCAACTTGCTGTTAAAAATTCCCTTGATCAGCAGCTTAGTGAAATACAAAATCCATAAAGGCTTAGGATTAAATCATTGCCGTTTACTGGGTTCTGGCTCAGCACCCATTCCGCCGTCACTGATCCACTGGTATCACAGCATTGGTCTTAATATCTGTGAAGCGTGGGGAATGACAGAAAACTGCGCCTATTCCATTATTAATTATCCCTTCGATGCCCGTAAAATTGGCAGCGTCGGCCGCCCTGTTGAGGATTGCTACATCCGCCAAGGTGAGGATGGAGAGTTACTGCTAAAAAGCCCCGGCTTAATGACGGCTTATTACCTACAACCAGAAGCGACTGCTGCAGCATTTGATGCCGACGGGTTTTTCCATACTGGCGATCTGTGTTCTATCGATGCCGATGGTTGTGTGACCATTACTGGCCGAGTCAAAGATAACTTTAAAACCGCCAAGGGCAAATATGTCGCGCCCGTACCTATCGAGCGTAAATTAGCCCAGGATCCGCATGTGGAGCTTATCTGCGTAATAGGCTCTGGTTTGCCACATCCCGTTGCGTTAGTGCAACTATCAGAAGGCGCAAACTTACAAGCACGCGAGGAAGTCCGTTCTTCGCTTAAGGCAACACTCGATAGTGTCAATCCACACTTAGAGTCCCACGAACATGTCGATGCGATTATAGTCGTTACCGAGCCTTGGACGATTGAAAACGACGCACTCACGCCGACACTAAAAATCAAACGCCATGTGCTTGAAAAAGCCTTTAGCGAGCGAGTGGACGGTGTTCGCGGCGCACAAGTGCGCTGGGAAGATGAGTTACCTAAAAAATAGTTAAACCAAAACAGTGACATGGCTAATATCAACCCGCCATTATGATAGAGCACGCTAACAGCGTGCTTTTTTATGACATAATCTGTCAAAGTACTACAGAATCAAGTATCATGCCGCCAGTCGATTAAGGGCATAGAGTCCTTTTACCATCCCACTTAAAACAGGTTTAACAGAGTCCTAAGATGCTAATTACATTATCTATTCTTGGTGGTTTTATTATTTTGACCCTAGGTGCAGAAGCCCTAGTCCGCGGTGCGAGCTCCATCGCACTACGCTTAGGTATTACACCACTTATCATAGGGTTAACGATTGTAGCCTTTGGTACTAGCGCACCAGAGTTGGCTGTAAGTGTTAAATCAGCACTGGCCGGCAACAGCGGTATTGCCTTAGGTAATGTCATTGGATCTAACATTGCTAACATAGGTTTGATTTTAGCGATCACAGCGCTTATCCGCCCTATTCAAGTACAATCCCAAGTCGTGAAACGCGATATCCCTTTGATGATATTGGCTTCAATGTTGTTCTGGGGACTCTTGTTAGATGGTGAACTGAGCCTAATTGATGGTGTGGTATTGCTATCATTACTTATCGGTTATTTAGCCTTTAGTTACATCAGCTCGAAAAATAGCAATGAAGAGGAAGAAATTGAAGCAGGTCCAAATAACCCATTACTTTCAGCCCTATTTATTGTTGTTGGTATTAGTATGTTGGTCGGCGGTGGTATTTTGTTTGTTAATGGCGCAGTAGACTTAGCTAAAACATTTGGCGTGAGTGAAGTCATTATCGGCCTAACTATCGTGGCAATTGGCACCAGTATGCCTGAATTAGTTACCTCAGTTATTGCGGCACTCAAAGGCCAAAGCGATATCGCTATCGGTAACATTGTCGGATCGAATATCTTTAATATTTTAGGCATTTTAGGTATCACGGCTATCGTGCAACCGGTATCGTCATTGGGCTTTCAGCCGATAGATTTTATCGTGATGCTGGCATTTGCAGTCATCATTTTACCTTTTGCTTGGACAGGTTTACGTATCGGCCGCCGCGAAGGCACCGTACTATTGCTAGGCTACTTAGGTTACATGGGTTATTTAGTTAACCAAGCTAGCACACAAGCTTTGGTTTAAAAGCAAAGCCAGCAAATAGCGATTAAAAACACCGGAATCATTTCGGTGTTTTGCTATCTATGCCTTACAAATTGGTATTAGTAAGGCTGCTAAACACCGTTTGATTTCTCCCTTATAACCCTTGAGATTGCCTTACGCTTATTCTCTGTTAATATATGTATAAATTCACAGTGATTGAGTGCTAACGACTTGCAGCAATTGGATCTTGTTCCGATCACCGACCTCAAAGGCGTCGCCAAAAAGGTCGCGGAGAAACTCGCAAAACTCGGCATCACAACAGTACAAGATCTGCTGTTTCATTTACCGCTGCGTTACGAAGATAGAACCCAAATTTATCCGATTGCCGCTCTAAGCCAAGGCGGTTATGGCACCGTAGAAGCACAAATCCAATCGACACAAATCATTCAAGGCCGCAAGCGCATGCTGGTCTGCAATGTGCGCGACGATACTGGCAGCTTAAGCCTGCGCTTTTTTAACTTTTCCGTCGCCCAGCGCAATGCCATGCAAAATGGTTTGATGATCCGCGCCTACGGTGAAGTCCGCCGTGGCAGCCATCAAGCCGAGATAGTGCATCCAGAATATAAAGTGGTACATCCAGGTGAAGATATTCAATTAAGCGATACGCTAACGCCAATTTATCCCACTACTGAAGGCTTAAAGCAGGCAAGTTGGCTAAAACTGACCGAGCAAGCTTTGGTATTGCTGGAAGATGGCGGCCTAACCGAGCTACTGCCACCACAGTTGCAACCAAACAACATCAGCCTTAAACAAGCGCTGCAGACGCTGCACCGTCCTCCTGCGGGGATATCACAATTTGATTTAGAGTTAGGCCAACACCCAGCACAGCAGCGACTCGTGCAGGAAGAATTACTCGCCCATAATCTCAGCATGTTACGTCTAAGACAGCGCAGTAATTTAGACGCCGCCGTCACCATGCCCGCTACGGGGCAGTTGCTCAACTCTTTCCTCGCTGCTTTGCCTTTTAAGCCCACCGGCGCCCAGCAAAGAGTGGTGGCCGATATAGGCAAAGATTTAGAAAAACCACACCCTATGATGCGTTTAGTGCAAGGGGATGTAGGTTCAGGTAAAACCTTAGTCGCGGCGATGGCAGCGCTGCAAGCGATTGAAAACGGGTATCAAGTTGCCATGATGGCACCAACTGAGTTACTAGCCGAGCAGCATGCAACTAACTTTGCCGCTTGGTTCGAGCCACTCGGACTTAAAGTCGGTTGGCTGGCGGGTAAGCTCAAGGGCAAGGTTAGAGCGCAATCATTAGAAGATATACAATCGGGCGCGGCGCAGATGGTGATTGGTACCCACGCAATATTCCAGCAGCATGTGGTCTTTAACAAACTCGCACTAATTATTATTGATGAGCAGCACAGATTCGGCGTACACCAACGCTTAGATCTGCGAGAAAAGGGCGTGAGTCAAGGGTTCCACCCGCATCAATTGATCATGACGGCAACGCCGATCCCCCGCACGCTGGCGATGACAGCCTACGCGGATCTCGATACCTCAATTATTGATGAGCTGCCTCCAGGGCGTACTCCTGTGACTACCGTGGCGATTGCCGATACGCGTCGCCAAGAAGTGCTCGAACGGGTACGCAACGCCGTCATCACAGATAAACGTCAGGCCTATTGGGTGTGTACTCTGATTGAGGAATCCGAAGTGCTCGAATGCCAAGCCGCCGAAGACACGGCCGAAGAACTGCGCCTCGCCTTGCCCGAATTAAATATTGGTCTAGTTCACGGGAGATTAAAAAGTGCTGAAAAACAGCAGATCATGGCCGATTTTAAAGCAGGAATTATCCATTTATTAGTCGCGACGACGGTAATTGAAGTCGGCGTTGACGTACCCAACTCTAGCCTAATGATCATCGAAAACCCTGAACGTTTAGGCTTAGCCCAACTGCATCAACTACGCGGACGAGTCGGTCGAGGCGCCATAGCAAGCCATTGTGTGTTACTCTACAAGGCGCCGCTAAGTCATACTGCAACCCAAAGGCTGAGTGTACTCAGGCAAAGTAATGATGGTTTTATCATAGCGCAAAAAGACTTAGAAATTCGTGGTCCAGGTGAAGTGCTAGGGACTAAACAAACGGGACTCGCCGAGCTTAAAATTGCTGATCTGGTGCGGGACCAAGCGTTAATCCCACACATTCAAAAACTGGCAAATCATGTGATGGCACAGGCACCTGAAAAGGTCGACGCGATTATCTTACGTTGGCTCGGCCATAGGCAACATTATGTGCAGGCTTAAGTTTTTAACTTAGGCCTCAAAGATAAGCTAAAGAAAAGTAATGTGCCTCGATAGTTAAAATAAATTGTTCATGTTCAGCTAAGCGCTATAGACAAGCGTATGGAAACTTGCAGAATAAACCAGTGGTACAAACATAACACCGCTCTTGCACGTTAATATTAGCGACATGTATTCACCAAGTTAACCTTAACACTCAAGCTAAGGATGTAAAATGCAAGTTAATCAAGATGATAGAATAGACCCTAAAGAAACGTCTTCTAGCAGTAATCGCTTCGCACTTTTGGCGATAGTGCTCGTTATTCTGCTTTCTGCAGGAGGATATTATTACTATAGTAATGATTCAGACTCACCCAAACTTATCCCGAATGCACCGATAGTGTTACCTGAAACGCCGTCGTCTGAGCCAATGACGCTCGAAAGTGCACCAGAGCCAGAAACCGAAGAGGTCGCGCCAGTAACACAAGAAACAGACAGCAGTAATACCAATACATCTGTCGTGCCTGAGCCTGAAGTGATAGCAGATCCCGTACCCGCATTGGCTGAAAGTGATACTTTCGTGCAACAAAAAGTCCTTGCGCTGATTAATAATAATGTGGTCGCATCTTCATTAGTACAACAGGATTTAGCCCGCCAATTTGTCGTATTTGTAGACAATTTAGCTCAAGGCGAATTAACCCGTAAGGTCAGCCCAATCAAAGGCCCAGAAAAACAGTTCACAGTTTCTGAAATCACTAATAAGGTGTATTTGAACCCAGAGGGTTTCCACCGATACGATGCTTATGTTGATTCAATCGTCAAAATGGACGAACAAAGCTTAATGGCTACTTATAAGCAAATGACGCCCATGCTAGAAGAGGCCTTTAGCGAACTCGGCTACAGTAATGCCAAATTCAACGACAGAATGCTACAGGCTATTAAATTGTTACTAGCGGCACCTATTATTGAAGACCCCATTGAATTAAGCTCGATTAGTGTTAACTATCAATTTGTTGACCCTAATTTAGAGGCGCTACCTAGCGCACAAAAATTGCTCATCCGCATGGGGCCAGAAAATACTCGCAAACTCAAAGTCGCGTTACGCAAGTTAGAGAACCAACTCGCGCAGTAGACTCTTTGTCATAAATTATCGAGTTAACCGTAAAAGGCGCTGCAGGCGCCTTTTTTTATTTTTATGCTGGCCTAGATTTTGAATATTGTCACCACAGTAAAGATTGTTGAGCAAGATCCATTTAGCGGTTGAAATTAGCAACATATACTTTCAATCTATTAACCCACTCGATGCAAATGGTTTCATAAAAATGAAGGTCTTAGTGTAGAATAGCCGTGCTGTAGAGGGTTAAAACTTGCGTTTTCAACATGCTTAAACCTAACTGTGGTGAGTCAATCCATCCATGTTCTAACTTATAGGTTAGGGATAACTAAGACAGCTTAAATTAAGTGTCGAGGCAAAGTAGTGCAACTAACATTCAGCATTTTATCTTGGGGCGCATGGGCTCCCCAATATCAGCACCACCAGAGCTGGCGTGATTGGCGCAAAAGTTCGGCTGAATCGACATTGACGATAAGCTCATCCAAGCAAGACAACCGCTCTCCCGCCCTAACGCACATCCCTGCTATGCAGCGCCGCCGTTTTAGTCGCTTAACTAAAATGATGTTAGACGTGAGTTTTCAATGCAAGGCACCTGTCAATTGCCGTTCTATTTTTTCTTCGCGCCACGGTGAATTACCCCGTACTATCGGTTTACTCGAAGACATTATTGCCAAACAGCCATTATCTCCCTTAGGATTTAGCCAATCAGTGCACAATACGGCTAGCGGTATTTTTGGCATAGTGATGAAAAATACCACCCAGTCGACCTCGGTGGCAGCAGGAACAGAAACCCTATCGCAAGCGATGGTTGAGGCTTTCGCTCAGTTGCATCAATCTACTGAACCACTATTATTGGTGTTTGGCGATGATCCTGTGCCGCCGGTATACGATGAATTTACTCAAGAATTTGAGCTTCCCTTGGCGCTCGGCTTTATACTCGCGCCCTTTGATGCCAAGGCATCAGTCAAGCTCACAGTAAGCCCGCTATCCAGTGAGGCATCATCAAAGCTTAATCCTTTGACCTATGGCGAATTTATTCACGCCCTAGCGACATCACAAAATATTTCAGGCTGCTTATCTCGATGGTATTGGCGCTTAGAACATGTCTAAACCCCTGCGCAGTCAAGAGCATTTTGAGCTAAACGTGGCAAACACTTTGCCCGAACCTCGCCGCACAGGATTGCATTATCTGTCACGTTGGTTAGGTGGTGTAAGTTGTTATATTACCTTTGGTTTAGGCGGTTTATTCAGCTCGTTAACTATTCTGCCGCTACTGCGTTGTTGGCCGGGTACACCTGAGGAGCGGGTTATTCGGGTACAAAAAGCCGTGCATATTATGTTCAAAGGCTTTGTCGCTATGCTCACTTGGGCTGGCGTGATCAAAGTCAGCTGCCATAATGCGCAAACATTACATGCTGCCAGAGGCATTATTGTTATCGCCAATCATCCCAGCTTAGTTGATGTGGTGGTACTAATAAGCCTAATGCCTAATGCAGGCTGCATCGTCAAGCAAGGCTTATGGCGCAATCCGTTTTTGCGTGGCGCCTTATCCTGCGCGGGTTATATTCCTAATCGCGGCGCGGAACTCCTGCTAGAAGATTGCCGCGAAGTACTGGCTAGAGGCACCAATTTAATTATCTTCCCTGAGGGTACGCGCACGGTTGTCGGTCAGGTAATTAACCCCTTTGCCCGCGGCGCCGCCAATATTGCTCTAAGGGTCGAAGTAGATATTTTACCTGTGGTGCTACGTACCAACGTGCGCGGTTTGACAAAGGATCAACCTTGGTATGAGATCCCAAGACAGACCATAGGGATGGCCGTTGAAATCGGCGCAATCGTTTCTTACCAAAAGTACCAAACAGCTTTAGGTGAACAGGCAAAAATGGCCCGACAATTAACCCGGGATCTTGAGCATTATTATAAACAACAACTAGAACATACTTATGAACTTAAACAATGAAATAAAGCAGTTAATCATCGATTGTCTCGATTTAGAAGATGTCAGTATTGATGATATCCAAACCGATGCGCCGCTGTTTGGCGAAGGTCTAGGTTTAGATTCTATCGACGCCCTCGAGCTGGGTTTAGCTATTAAGAAAAAATTTGATATCAAAATCGAAGCTAATTCTGATGCGACTAAGGCCCATTTTAACAGTGTTGCCAGCTTAGCTCGTTTTATCGAATCACAGCGTCCATAGGAGAGGAATATGCAAAGTCGTGAACAAATCCTCGCGATGCTGACCACTATTTTAGTGGACGAATTCGAAATAGATGCTGGTGCGATAACGCCAGAAGCGAATCTGTACAAAGAACTCGATCTAGACAGTATCGATGCCGTCGATCTGGTGATTAAACTACAGCAGCTGACGGGCAAAAAAATTAAACCCGATGACTTTAAATCAGTACGCACCATCAACGATGTGGTTAATGCCATCGAAGGTTTAGTGAAAGACTAATGCGCGCCTTGCTACAGGTATTAACCGCCCTAACCTTATTGGCCTATCCGCTGGCGGTATATTTAGGGCTGAATTATTTACCTGCTGGCACCATAGCATTAGTACTGTGTTTATTACTGACAGTGCGTTTAATACTACAAAAGCAAAAGGTTAAGACGTTAGTTTTACCATTACTAGTGGGGATTGGGCTCACCGCAGGCAGTTATCTGACAAAGCGCAGCGACTGGCTACTGTATTACCCTGTGGTAATTAATCTTACTATGCTGGCACTGTTCAGTTACTCGCTGCACAAAGGCCCTTGCATGATAGAGCGTTTAGCCCGCTTAAAAGAACCCGATTTACCGGATGAAGCCATACCTTATCTTAAAAAAGTCACCCTACTTTGGTGCGGCTTATTTATCTTAAATGGCACGATAGCGGCGTATACCGCTGGCTTTACTCGCTTAGCAACCTGGACCTTGTATAACGGTTTGATTGCATACGTACTCATGGGACTACTCCTCGGTGGGGAGTGGTTATATCGCAGCTTTTGGTTGAAGAAAACATGACACAGCTACTCAAAAAATGGTTAACCCAAGGGCCCTTTGCCCAACAACTAATAAGCTTTAATCACCACGACCTTGTCACAGGTGCATTATTTACCAATCAAGTGGCGTATTTTTACGAGCAGCTGCTCGCTGCGCCCGAGAAAAAATGGCTACTCGCCAGTGATGCCAGTGATCTGTTTGCCGTGGGTTTGTGTGCTGCGCTTTTAGCAGGTAAAGAAATCATCCTGCCCGCCAACATACAAACGGGCACGCTCAGCGAGTTAACGCACGAGTTTGATGGCATATTGTCTGACAAGCCACTGTGCGAAAGTCACGCTTTTATTTTGCTGAAAAAAGAGCTGAGCCTACCTAATAAACCTTGGCCAGCCAGTGAAGCAATGGGCGACTTAGTGTTATTTACCTCTGGTAGCAGCGGCGAACCTAAAGCGATTCGCAAAACACTGACACAATTAGATATTGAAGTGTCCGTGCTCGAACACACCTTTGCCGAGCACTTACCCCATTGCAGCGTGATTTCAACGGTTTCGCACCAGCATATTTATGGCCTGTTATTTAAAATATTATGGCCATTAGCTGCCAGTCGGCCATTTTTAAGCGAGCAGATTGAATACCCAGAAACCCTAAGTTATTACACAGCCTTGCTACCTAACTTATGTTTAATCAGTAGCCCTGCCCAGCTATCGCGCCTACCTAAAGCGTTAGAGCACGAAAGACAACTGCGCTCACCCAGCTTAGTGTTTAGCTCAGGCGGGCCATTAAGTTTTGCCGCCGCAACAGGCATTAACCAATGCTATGGCCACCTACCGATTGAAATCTTTGGTAGTACAGAAACTGGCGGCATTGCCTATCGTCGCCAGCATGAGGCGGATGAGCCTTGGCAAGTTTTCGACAGAATTTTGATAGATCAAGATCTTACCGATGGCGCCTTGTTGCTTAAATCACCCTATTTGGCGGATGATGAATGGCTGCGCTGCGAAGATAAAATCGAACCGACTGAAAATGGTCAGTTTAGACTCAAAGGCCGACTCGATCGCATTGTTAAAATTGAAGAAAAACGTCTATCGCTGGCACAAATGGAAACGCTTATGTGCAGCCATGCCTATGTTGAGCAGACCGCACTGGTGATATTGCCGCAGTTTAAATCCCAACTGGGCGCGGTGATTACTCTGTCTGAGCTCGGGCGTAAAGTGCTACAAGAGCAAGGTAAGCTCAGCATTAACAATGCCCTAAAAGCACATTTACTGGCTCAATTTGAACGAGTCACACTGCCACGTCGCTGGCGTTATCCCGATATTTTACCGTTGAGCACTCAGGGTAAGCGTGTCACTACCGAGTTAGTCGAGTTATTTAATCATGATTAAATCGAATTTACCGCCAATCCTATATACCAATATCGGCATTGATAATATTGAATTACGTCTATTAATCACTGCCGAGATTGAGTCTTTTAATGGTCATTTTCCCGAGCAAGCCGTGCTGCCGGGTGTGACTCAATTAGATTGGGCGGTGCGCTTAGGCTGTGAGCATTTTGGTTATGCTGAGGCGGTGGCCCATCTTGAAGTGTTGAAGTTTCAGCAACTCATTCTGCCGGGCCAAGAAGTTACCTTAAGCATTCACAATAATGCCGCTAAAGGTAAACTCACCTTTGCTTACCGCGATGGCGATAAGCTCTACGCCTCAGGCCGTATTGTCTTGGATACCCAGTCCTCTCAAAGCGATGAGGCGAGCCAGTGCTAACGCCATCTAGCGACAAAGACCTAACTGTGCCAGCGCCAATCAAGCTTGCCTTGGTGATCCCAAATTACAATCACAACGCCGCCATAGCTCAAACCTTAGCAGAGCTTGCCCCGCTTAATTTACCCTGTTATTTGATAGACGATGGCAGCAATGACGAAACTCGCTATTTACTACAAGCCTTAGCCCAACAATATACTTGGGTGACATTGCTGCAACATCCCTACAATCGTGGCAAGGGCGCAGCGGTCATCACAGGTCTACGCCGTGCCTACCGCGATGGTTTTAGCCATATATTGCAAGTCGATGCCGATGGCCAACATGATCTAAGCGATATTCCGGCGATGATATCAAAGGCGCAGACTAAACCCGCGGCATTGATATCTGGTAAACCCCAATACGATGACTCTGTGCCTAAGGCGCGCTTTTATGGTCGTTATCTCACCCATTTTTGGGTATGGATAGAAACCTTAAGCTTTGATATTCAAGATTCTATGTGTGGCTTTCGCGTTTATCCGCTCGCCGCCACTGAGCATTTACTACGCCAACACGCATTAACGGAACACATGGATTTTGATATCGAAATCCTCGTCAAACTCTACTGGCAAGGGGTGGAGATTTTATTCCAGCCGACTAAGGTGATTTATCCCGAAGGCGGGGTCAGCCATTTTAAAGCGATAGCCGATAACGTGCGTATCACTAAGCTGCATACTAAATTGTTTTTTGGCATGTTAAAACGCCTGCCTTGGCTGCTAAAACGTAAGCTGTCGCAACATACCGCGCTAATTCCCGATAATTTATTAGAGACAAAAGTGACCTCAGCCCATTGGTCTGATATGAAAGAGCGCGGCAGTTATTGGGGCATAAAACTGTTAGTGCAGAGCTATCGAATTGGCGGTCATTGGTTATGCCGCACCATTATGTATCCTGTAATTTGTTATTTCTTTCTCACGGGTAAAATCGCCCGCGAAGCGTCATTACATTTTCTACGCCGCGTGCAAAAACTTGAACCACAACATCCAAAGCTCAATAACCCCGTAGGCTGGCGCGATAGCTTGAATCACTTTTTAGCCTTTGGAAATGCCGCACTCGATAGAATTGATGCTTGGTGCGATCGCATCCAATTAAGTCAAGTTGATTTCCCCGGCCGCCAACTCATAGTCGACCAACTCGAAAGCGGTAAAGGCGCCGTGTTATTGGTGTCTCATCTGGGTAATTTAGAGCTTTGCCGCGCGATATCCATCCACCAGCGCAAGATCAAAGTGAATGTGATGGTATTAACCAACCATGCCGAAAACTTTAATAAGGTACTCAAACAGTTAAATCCAGAGAGTACGCTCAATCTGATCCAAGTGACTGAGCTTAATCCCGCGACGTCTATGCTGTTACAACAAAAGATAGAAGACGGCGAGTTAGTCGTGATCGCGGGCGATAGAACCTCATCGAACACACAAAACCGCGTCATATACGCACCGTTTATGGGCCAAGATGCGGCGTTTCCCCAAGGGCCTTTTATTCTTGCTGGGTTACTCGATTGCCCAGTATTTTTAATGTTTTGCCTGCGGGAACAGGGGCGTTATCGGGTACATGTAGAACACTTCGCCCAGACACTTAAAGGCCCAAGAGCAGGCAGGATGGACAGGTTACAGCAGGCCGTTCATCGCTATAGCGAGCGCTTAGAATATTTCGCCCGACGCGAGCCATTGCAATGGTTTAACTTTTTCGATTTTTGGCGAAAAGACAGCGAACCGCAACACACTCGTAATCACTCAATCCAAGCAGAAGCATCAGCGCAAGCTCACAAGACCGACAGGACGCAGCATCCATGAGTCACACCGAAGCAGCCGACTCAAAGAGTCAATCAGACATACAGACTGTTGAGGTCGGCCGTCAATTTCTCAAATTAGAACAAGTGGTTGCCGTTGCCAAGGGCGCGCCAGTCAAGCTCTGTGACGATGCTGATTATCAAGAATATATTCAGAAAGGTGCGCGCTTTATCGATAGTCTGCTTCACGAAGAAGGTGTGGTTTATGGCGTTACTACAGGCTACGGCGACTCTTGCACTGTCAATGTGAGCTTAGATTTAGTCCACGAATTACCGCTACATTTAACCCGTTTCCATGGCTGCGGGTT
The DNA here is from genome assembly GCF_023283485.1 of Shewanella glacialipiscicola. Lineage (GTDB taxonomy): Bacteria > Pseudomonadota > Gammaproteobacteria > Enterobacterales > Shewanellaceae > Shewanella > Shewanella glacialipiscicola. The sequence continues at coordinate 226,687 of NZ_JAKILU010000004.1, read as the reverse complement.
AGGGGAAACCTTAAGCACAATGCAGGCTCGCGCCGTAATGGCGTGTCGCTTAAATTCCTTAGCCATTGGTAAATCGGGCGTCACCTATGAGCTATTAAAGCGCATCGAAACCTTGCTCAATCTTAATATTGTGCCAGTGATCCCAGAGGAAGGTTCCGTTGGTGCCAGCGGGGATTTAACGCCGTTGTCGTATCTGGCCGCCGTGTTAGTCGGTGAGCGCGAAGTGATGTATCAAGGTCAGCGCCAAGCGACTCAAGATGTGTACGCCAAACTCAATATTACCCCGCACGTACTACGACCAAAAGAAGGTTTAGCCTTGATGAACGGCACTGCGGTGATGACGGCATTGGCCTGTTTAGCCTTTGATCGCGCCCAATATCTTGCCCGCTTAAGTAGCCGCATTACCGCTATGGCTTCGTTAACGTTAAAAGGCAACTCGAACCATTTTGATGAAATCTTATTTGCCGCCAAACCGCATCCGGGACAAAACCAAATCGCCACTTGGATACGGGAAGATTTAAATCACCACGAACATCCGCGCAATTCGGACAGGCTGCAGGACAGATATTCCATCCGCTGCGCACCGCACATTATCGGCGTGTTGCAGGATGCGCTGCCCTTTATGCGCCAATTTATCGAGACCGAAGTCAACAGCGCCAACGACAACCCGATTGTAGACGGCGAAGGCGAGCATATTCTTCACGGTGGTCATTTTTACGGTGGCCATATCGCCTTTGCGATGGACTCACTCAAAAATACGGTGGCGAACTTGGCCGATCTTATCGATCGCCAAATGGCATTGGTGATGGATCCTAAATTTAACAATGGGTTACCCGCCAATTTATCTGGCTCAACCGGCCCGCGCCGCGCGATTAATCATGGTTTTAAAGCCGTGCAAATTGGCGTATCGGCGTGGACAGCAGAAGCGCTAAAACACACTATGCCCGCTAGCGTGTTCTCCCGCTCAACCGAATGCCACAACCAAGACAAGGTGAGTATGGGCACAATAGCCGCCCGTGACTGCATGCGCGTATTGCAATTAACCGAGCAAGTCGCCGCTGCTGCTTTGCTTGCTATGACTCAAGGCATTGGTCTGCGTATCTCACAAAATGAGTTAGATGAAGCTTCACTCACGCCATCACTGGCGAAAACCCTCGCCCAAGTGCGCGCCGATTTTGAGACCTTAATTGAAGATAGGCCGCTCGAAGCCGTACTGCGTCAAACCATAGCTAAAATCCAAGCGGGAGAATGGGAAGTATGCCGATGAAATCACTACTCAGTGTCGACATAGAAATACAAATCCCCTTCCACGATGTGGATTCAATGGGGATCACTTGGCATGGCAATTATCTACGCTATTTTGAGATTGCCCGCTGTAAACTGCTCGACGAATTAGGCTACAATTATCGACAAATGCAGGCGTCAAACTATGTTTGGCCAATTATTGATTTGCAGATTAAGTACGTCAAAGCCAGCATCTTCGAGCAAAAAATAATCGTACGTGCCGAGTTAGTTGAGTGGGAAAACCGCTTAAAAATCAATTATCAAATTCGCGATGTTGAAACAGGGGCGCGCATTACTAAGGGTTATACGATTCAAGCGGCGGTCGATATGACCACCCAAGAATTGTGCTTTGTTACCCCTGAGGTGTTCCGTGACAAAATAGCCACTCTGCTCGCTAAGGTTGAAGACTAATGAACGCCTTGCTAACACGCATCAAGCTTGGGTTTATCCTGTGTTTTACCGGCCTTTTACTATCAACATCCGTCAAAGCCGATACGCCGACAACAGCGATTTCTGCCAGCGCTTATCAAACGCTTTTCAGCCAAAACGCAGATAAAACCCAGCTTATAACCCTGAGCCAAAAGCTCAATTTGGGCGAAACAGTACGAGGCCACTTTGTGCAATCTCGGCAGTTAAAGGTGCTTAAAAAGCCGTTAATCAGCCAAGGGCAGTTTATCTTCGATCAGACCCAAGGGCTGATTTGGCAGCAGATAACGCCTTTTGAGTCGCTACTGATTTTAAAAGATAAACAACTTATTCAGCGTGACAGCCAAGGTAGAGTACAAATCAGCAAGGCCGATGCTTCAGCGAGCGCCGCCGCTATGGGCGATTTATTGCCCAATCTAGTGCGAGCTATGCTCGTCGGTGATATTTCTGGTTTAAGCGAAAACTTCGAACTGCACTGTCTCATTACAGACAAGTTAAACACAGAGAGGTTGAGCACAGACGGTCAATGGCAATTAGGCTTAACGCCCAAAGATCCCTTAATGAAGAAAGCCATCGCCAATATGGTGTTAGAGGGTAGCGATGTGTTGCAATCCTTAGTGTTGCTTAGCGCCGCACCGAGTGTGAGCACGCAGGATATGACCCGCATCGACTTTAGTGCGCTTTCCCAAGGTAAACTCAGCGAAACCGAATTGACGCAGTATGCTGTGGCGATAGAGGCAAATAAACCTTAACCATGGCCACCAACTTCGCCGCGCGCGCGAATCAAGCGCTAATGCAATCCTCTCCTAAGTGGCGTCTGGCTATTTGGCTGTTGTTAATGTTGTCGGCCAGTTTATGGTCACTACAACTTTGGCAAAATGGCGCACGTATACAAAGCGATATTCTGGCGATGTTGCCACATTTACAGCAGGACAAACTTACTGAACGCGCACTTAACCAAGTTGAGGCCACGCTCGCCGATCAAGTCTATATTGCGCTCATAACTAAAGACGAAACCACAGCCATAGCCGCCGCGAAGCTAATGATGCAACAACTTGCAGCTGACAGCCTTGGAGCGAACAATAACGGCGCGCTAACCGATATCCGCAGCGCCGATATGCAGCTCGGTGAAGCACTAGGACAATACTATTTCCCCTATAGATTTAAATTACTGGCAGCGTCGCAAGCTGAAGCATTAGCAACGCAAGATATGGGAAGTCTGATAGAGGCAGCTACAGCGCAGCTTTACAACGCCTTTGGTTATGCCAATAGCAACTTGCTTGCCCAAGATCCACTATTGTTATTCCCCGCTAACTTACTCGCCCTCGTACCAAGTTCAAAAGTCAGAGCCAGCCAAGGGATACTGCTGGCTAACCAAGGCGATAAGATGGCGGCGGTTGTTATAGCAAAGGGGCGAGAAAGCGCCTTTAATCCCAATGCACAATTAGCGCAGATAACGCAATTAAATCAAGCATTAGATTCAGTGAAACAACGCTATCCCGATGTCACAATGCTAAAAGCCGGTGCCCTGTTTCACGCCCTTGCGGCAACGCAAACCGCTAAGAGTGAAATATCGATTCTTGGTCTTGCATCCTTACTTGGGGTGATAGCCTTGGTCTGGTTGGCGTTTCGCTCTGTGATGCCACTGCTATTAGCAATCGTCACTATTTCCAGCGGGCTATTATTGGCGGTGACTTTTACCTTAAGCGTTTTTGGCGAACTGCATTTACTCACCTTAGTATTTGGCACTAGTTTGATTGGCATCGCCATCGATTACAGTTTTCATTTTTACTGCGAACGCTTAAGCGATACCGATCGTAGCGCACAGGCTACCGTGGCGTACATTTTTCCGACGGTGACACTCGCCTTTGTCACCAGTGCTTTGGCTTACGTCGGCATAGGTTTAGCGCCGTTTCCCGGCATGCAGCAAGTGGCTACCTTCTGCGCCGCTGGGCTGCTCGGGGCCTATCTCACTCTCATTCTCGCCTATCCGCAGCTCGCGGGGAGTCGTTTACCATCTGGCTCCCGTCCATTAGCGTTAGCGGGGAAGTACCTTGTCAACCTCACTCAGTTATCCAACAGATTGACCACGCCTTTAGGCGTAGGTTGCTTTGTTCTAGTCATATTTTTTTGCTTCGTGGCAGGGTTAACTCAACTTAAAGTCGATGACGATATTCGCCATTTGCAACAAAGTCCTGCGAGCGTGACTGAGCCAGAAAACCAGCTACGCCAGCTACTCAGCGGCGGCACAGATAATCAATTCTTACTGGTACGCGCCGCGAGTGAAGAAGCACTGCTGCAACAGCTTGAGCGAGTGTCGCTACTGCTCGATGCCGCTATCGCTAACCAAGAGTTAGGCAACTACGTCAGCCTCAGTCGGTATCTGCCCAGCCATCAAAGGCAAAACACGGCTTATCGCTTACAGGGTGAAATCTATCAAAATCAGATAGATACTGTGCTCACAAGCCTTGGATTGGATGAGAATTTAAAGCCAGAGCTGCAAGCAAGCTACTTAGCAGCTAAAGAGCAATATATCGCCCCAGCAGATTTCTTTAAGCTAAAGGCAGGCAAGCAACTCGCACCGCTGTGGCTCGCACCAAATGGCAACGCCACCGACTATGACGCGCTAAATGATGGCGGCGCGAGCACTGAGCATGGCGCTATTGTCTTACTTGGCGGCATTCAGCAGATCGATGCGCTCAAGGCGCGTTTTACCTCAACTGCAAACGTACACCTTATCGATAAAGTTGCCGATATTTCCGCGGTTATGGGCCACTACCGACTATTAACGCTAAAGTTATTAGCCCTCGCACTGGTAATAGCACTGTTACTGTTTAGCCTGAATTTCGGTTTTAAAAAAGCGACTGTCGTAGTCGCGGTTCCGGCCCTTGCCGCTCTACTGACGCTTGCAACCTTAGGCTTAATAGGCTCACCACTGAGTCTGTTCCATGCACTCGCACTCATTTTAGTTTTCGGGATTGGGATAGACTACAGCTTGTTTTTCGCCTCGGCCAAAAACCATGGTAAGGCGGTGATGATGGCTGTATTTATGTCGGCCTGCTCGACCTTACTGGCCTTTGGCTTACTCGCTTTTAGCCAGACCCAAGCAATTCATTATTTTGGCTTAACGCTGTCGCTGGGTATCGGTTTTACCTTCTTACTTTCGCCACTGATTTTGACGACTCAAAAATCCTGATATCGACAAGGAACGTACTTTATATGTCCACATCTACACACGTTTTATCGACTATGCCAAATTCACTTGCGGTTGATGTGGCCATTATCGGCGCAGGGCCTTCAGGCGCTATCGCGGCCAGTTTGCTGCATCAGCAGGGCAAGCGTGTGCTTGTGCTAGAGAAACAGCATTTTCCCCGCTTCTCTATCGGCGAAAGTTTACTGCCCTGCTGCATGCAATTTATTGAAGAAGCTGGCATGTTAGAGGCACTTAATGCAGCAGGATTCCAGCATAAAAACGGCGCCGCCTTTCGGCGCAATGGCACTTATACCACCTTCGACTTTACCGATAAATTTACCCCAGGGCCAGGCACCACATTCCAAGTACAGCGTGCTAGTTTTGATAAACTGTTAGCCGATACCGCCCAAAGCCAAGGGGTAAGCATCCGCTACGGCGAAACGGTCGAGGCGATAGATTTAACCCAGAATCCACGCTTAACGGTACGTAATGAGGCGGGCGAGCTTTATCAAATCGACGCCAAATTTGTGCTCGATGCCAGTGGTTTTGGCCGAGTATTACCACGCTTGCTCGATTTAGAAAGCCCTTCATGCTTACCCTCACGCAGCGCCATCTTTACTCATGTGGAAGACAACATCAGCGATCCTAGTTTTGATCGTAATAAGATTTTGATCAGTGTCCACCCAAAGCATAAAGACATTTGGTATTGGCTGATTCCCTTTAGCCATGGTCGCTGCTCCCTTGGCGTAGTTGCCAGACCCGAGTTACTTGCGCATCTTGAGGGTACACTTGAGCAACAATTGCTGCACATGATCAGTGAAGAGCCCACATTAAAAGTGCTGCTCGCCAATGCTAAAGTGGTGCAAGAATGCGCCACGCTAAAGGGATATTCCGCTAATGTGTCGCGCCTTGCGACCGACAAGTTTGCCCTGCTCGGCAATGCGGGCGAATTTCTCGATCCGGTGTTTTCCTCTGGGGTGACTATCGCCATGCAATCAGCATCGATGGCGGCAAGATGCCTGACAAAACAACTTAATGGTGAAATGGTTGACTGGCAAGCTGATTACTCAGCCCCTTTAATGCAGGGCGTGAACACCTTCCGCACTTATGTGCAAGCTTGGTATGATGGCCGTTTTCAGGAAGTGATCTTCTATGAAAATCCGAACCATAGAATCAAACAAATGATCAGCTCGATTCTAGCGGGCTACGCTTGGGATACAACAAATCCCTTCGTCAAAGACTCGGAGCGACGTTTAAATATGGTCGTTGAGCTATGTAAAAATAATATGCCTATTCCTGAGCTCGAAGAGGTATAACAGCATGCCGCTAAACCTTAATGCTAAAAGGCTGTCGCTCTTTACCCTACTATTTACTAGCATAGGGCTTATGGGCTGTACTCAACTTTTACAGCGGCAGACCTGCGTCGCTCTTGCAGAAAAGGTGCATTACTGTTTAGCCCCGCTACCCAATGAGTTTGGCAATACAAGGGATAAACCCTTAGCTGAACCATTAAGTAACATCACAACAAATACTGCCATAACGGGTCAACAAGTTAACAGCCAATCTGAGGTGTTTTTACCTCAATCCTTCAGCCAAAAGGTCAGTATTAAGGTTGCGGATAAGTCCCACGAACTGCTGGCTCAGGTAGAATTAGAGGGCGAGCGTATGACACTCGTTGGCATAGCGCCACTTGGGCAGGCTTTGTTTACCTTAGTTTATGATGGAAATACACTCAGCAGTGAGCAAAGTGTGCTGCTGGGTGATAGTTTTAAAGCCGAGTATTTAATGGCGATGATGCAATTAATCTATTGGCCGGAGCAAAGCGTTAACTCCCATTTGGAAGGTGGCCATTTAGTCGCCGGTCATTGTGATATCCTTGACGATACTCTTAGCAATAATCAAAGCGGCAAGCTTAGCGACAAGCAGAATAACAATCGGGACGCTAGGTCATTCTGCCGTCAGATTAATAGCCAAGATAGCTTGAACAGTAAAAAGATTTCGCAAACCCATGTGGTGCAAATCCGTTATCAACAGCATGTCGGCGATACGCTATGGCAAGCCCACATTCATTTAACGATGCCACTGGCTAATTTTGCGTTAAACATCGAACCCATTTAACCTTTTAACACCCGCACTTGACTGTGCCATAGCAGAAAAACGATACGCAATGATGAACAGAGTCGCCATTACACAAATAGGCTTATGTACCCCGCTAGGGCAAGAGCCGCAACAGGTTTTAGATCGCTTAGTCGCGGGTGATATCAGTGCCATGCAGATGAGTGATGTGCTGCTATTTGGGCAATCAACGTTGGTCGGCTCCGTCACTATCGAGCTGCCTACCGTTCCCCCAAAGTTTGCCCAGTTTGATTGTCGTAATAATCAATTGCTCCTTTGCGCCGCGCAGCAAATTGCCGAAACCATTGAGCAGGCAAAACAGGAGTTTGGTACCACTCGCATCGGCGTGGTATTGGGCACTAGCACCTCAGGAATCTCCAAAGGTGAAGCCGCCCTTGCGTATCGTAATCAACATGGCCATTTCCCGGCAGATTACCACTACTTCCAACAAGAACTCGGCAGCACTAGCGATTTTTTACGCCAATATTTTCAACTCGATGGTCCTTGCTACACAATTTCAACCGCTTGTTCTTCTAGCGCAAAAGTCTTTGCCAGCGCTAGACGTTTACTCAGTGCAGACCTCTGTGACATGGTGATTGTCGGCGGTGTAGACAGCTTATGCCAACTGACCGTTAATGGCTTTAATGCTTTAGAATCTGTATCAAAAGGTCACTGTAATCCTTTTAGCATCAATCGTGATGGGATCAATATCGGCGAAGGCGCAGCGTTATTTACTCTAACGTTGGGTGAATCTGACATCATGCTAGCAGGGATTGGCGAGTCGAGTGATGCGTACCATATTTCGGCGCCGCAACCCGAAGGCGCTGGCGCAATTTCGGCCATGCAAGCGGCTTTAAAAGATGCAAACATTACCGCACCAGAGATTGGCTACATTAATTTGCACGGCACGGCGACACCTAAAAATGATGCGATGGAAAGCCGCGCCATAATGGAAATATTTGGCACAAACACCCCGCCTTGCAGCTCAACTAAACCCTTAGTCGGCCATACCTTAGGTGCCGCTGGCGCAATCGAAGCAGCATTCTGCTATTTATTACTTTCAGCCCATAATCATCGCCAAGCTCTACCACCCCATTGCTGGGATGGACAAGCCGATCCGCAAAATCCACCGATTGCCTTAGTCACTAGTCATCAAGTTGCCGCGAGCGGCACACTTAATTATGTGATGAGTAATTCCTTTGCCTTTGGTGGCAGTAATGCCAGCCTAATTTTTTGCCGTAAAGAGGCCTAAATGATGTCTTTTCTTAACATCAATTTACCCTTCGCTGAACAAAAAGTGACTGATTTTATCCCACATCGAGCGCCTATGGTGTTGATTGATAAAATCATCGCTTATCAGTCCGAATCCTTAGTTACCGAAGTCACTATCACAACGCAAAGCCCCTACTTCAAAGATAAACATCAAGCGGTAGCAAACTATGTGGGTATCGAATATATGGCGCAAAGTATTGCCGCGCTGGCCGGAGTAGAGGCCAAGCTGTGCAACGATAAAATCCGCGTAGGGTTTCTGTTAGGGACACGCAAATTAGCATTACATGCCAAACAATACGAACTTGGCCGAACCTATCGCATCCACGTAAACCGTATCTACCAAGAAGAGTCAGGCTTAGCCGTGTTCGATTGTCAGATTTATCTGTTGCCAGAGCCTGACTCAAATCAAGAAAAAAGCCTAGTCGCTGAAGCTAATGTGAATGTATTCCTACCTAAAGACACGCGAGCGTACCTTGACGGAAATCAAGACGCTGACAATAAACTCCTTGGACACTGACACTCAAGCAATAACAGCCAAACCCTAATCGCCTGAGGTAATAGAAAAAATGAATAACAGAGTATTAGTTACAGGTTCAAGCCGCGGTATTGGTAAAGCCATCGCCCTAAAACTTGCCGCTGCTGGATACGATATTGCGCTGCATTATCACAGTAATCAAACGGCTGCTGAGGCGACTGCCATTGAAGTTCGCGCACTTGGGGTGAATGTTAGCCTACTGAAATTTGATGTTGCAGAGCGCGTAGCCGCCAAAGCCACTATCGAAGCAGATATTCAAACCCATGGCGCCTATTACGGCGTGATCCTTAATGCGGGCATCAACCGCGATACCGCCTTTCCTGCCATGACAGAAAACGAGTGGGACAGCGTGATCCACACTAATTTAGATGGCTTTTATAATGTGATCCATCCCTGCGTAATGCCAATGGTACAAGGCCGCAAAGGTGGGCGTATTATTACCTTAGCCTCAGTCTCTGGAATTGCAGGCAATCGGGGGCAAGTGAATTACAGCGCCTCAAAAGCAGGGATTATCGGCGCGACTAAGGCACTGTCATTAGAACTGGCAAAACGTAAAATCACCGTCAACTGTATCGCACCCGGCTTGATAGAAACCGACATGGTAGCCGATATCCCTAAAGACATGATAGAGCAATTAGTGCCGATGCGCCGCATGGGTAAACCCTATGAAATCGCTGCGTTAGCCGCATTTTTAATGTCGGACGATGCCGCCTATATCACTCGCCAAGTCATATCGGTTAATGGAGGCATGATCTAAATGAGTCAGGCGACAAATCAAACCCGTTTGGGGAGGCGAGTGGTCATCACGGGCATTGGCGGCATTTCTGCCCTAGGTCATGACTGGCCTACGATCGCAGCAAGCCTTAAGGCGCAAAAAAACACGGTTGTTATTATGAGTGATTGGGATAAGTACCAGGATCTCAACACACGTTTAGCCGCGCCCATCACAGACTTTGAAGTGCCGAGTCATTATTCGCGCAAAAAAATTCGCTCTATGGGCAGGGTTGCAATCATGGCGACTCGTGCCAGTGAGCTTGCGTTAATTGACGCTGGATTATTGGACGATCCTATCGTGTCATCGGGTGAAATGGGTATCGCCTATGGCTCATCTACTGGCAGTACCGATCCTATCAGCGCCTTTGGCGATATGCTGAAAACCGGTGATATGTCAGGTATTTCTGCCACCAGTTATATTCGCATGATGGCGCATACGGCAGCGGTGAATGTAGGGGTATTTTTTGGTTTAAAAGGTCGAATTCACACCACCAGCAGCGCGTGCACTTCGGGCAGTCAAGGCATAGGTTACGCCTATGAGGCCATTAAGTTTGGCCAACAAACCTTAATGTTGGCGGGCGGCGGCGAAGAACTCTGCCCCACCGAAGCTGTTGTATTTGATACCCTATTTGCTACCAGCACTCAAAACACCACGCCTGAACTCACGCCGCGCCCCTTTGATATCGCGCGTGATGGCTTAGTTATTGGCGAAGGCGCTTGCACGCTCGTGCTCGAAGAACTCGAACACGCCAAGGCGCGTGGTGCAAAAATTTACGCCGAATTAGTAGGCTTTGGCACAAATTCCGACGGCCAACACATCACCCAGCCCAATGCCCAAACGATGGAAATTGCCATTAGATTGGCACTGAAAGATGCACAAATTGAGCCTAGCGCCATAGGCTATGTCAACGCCCACGGCACGGCAACCGATCGTGGTGATATTGCCGAAAGTCATGCAACCTATGCCGTATTTGGCGCTGGTATGCCGATTTCATCGCTTAAAAGCTACACAGGCCACACCTTAGGTGCATGCGGCGCATTAGAGGCTTGGGTGAGTATCGAAATGATGAATGCAGGTTGGTTTGCACCAACACTCAACCTTGAGCATATCGACCCACAATGCGCCGACTTAGACTATATCTGCAAAGAACCTCGCCTCATTAACACTGATTATGTGATGAGCAATAACTTCGCCTTTGGCGGCATTAATACTTCACTGATTTTTAAACGCTGGAAAAGCTAAGACGTATCGACGCTAAATGATGACATGCCGTACTTATGGCGTGTTATTCACTGAGCAAAGAATAACGTCTAATGATACTCAAAACGAGGCGGTTGCTGATAACAAACGACATAGCAAGCCGCCTAAAAACTATCGTTAATATTCCCTTATCCGCATTAAGTGATCCAGTTACAAACTTCAAACGTATCTTCACTACCTATCTTTACTTTGTAAGTAAAGCACTACTGGTCAATAGAACATAAATAATATCTAATGTAATGGAATTGCTCGTCGATACAATCATTAAATTTCAGAGTATTAAATAAAATCTATATGAAAAAACCTAGCGTATTCATAAGCACTGCGCTGATAATCGTCTTAGCTTTGCTACTCCTTCCGGCGGTAACTTATCTCAATCAAGTCATCTCTGGCAGCTACGGTATCCAAACCCACCAGAATACTGCTATCGATTTTACTTGGCAGGATATTAATGGCACACAGCACCAATTTAGCGATTGGAAAAAAGGACCGAGTTATCTCTTTCTTGGTTTTTTAAGCTGCTCACAGATTTGTCCTATTCGGACCCATCAGGTGAAGTTGCTAATGGAAAAGCTGACCGAAACAGAAAGACAAAATATTCAATTTTTGTTTGTCACAGTAGACCCACAAAATGACACGCCAGACATGAGACAACAAATGATCGATAGTCAGTCAGCACAGTTTTTTAGTGCCGAATTAACACCAGAGCAACTAGAAAAACTGCAATGGCAACTGGCGGAAAAATCAACAGCAACCAGCGATATCAATCTACATTCTGGTAATCTTTATTTAATTTCCCCAACGGGACAGTTAAAACAAACCTATACTCAACAGCAGCTTATAATCGACAGGTTGCTAACAGACCTTAATACTATGATGTCTTCAAATTAGGCAAACAAAAATGAATCAGCTATCCAACACGTCAATAACGGCTAAAAACGATCAGACCTTATATCGTATACTCCTCGCACAGGCACCAATGCTGTTTGTGAGTGGTTTTTTTGGAGCACAAATGCTGGGCTTTGCCACTTTGGCCGCCATTGCCGTTTTGCTCATCACTCAAATCAGTTACAGCCTGCTCAAAAATACGCCTATGTTTGCCATAGTGGCGGCTGTGATCATGATGACAGTGTCAGGTCTACTCATTCAGACCCAAATGGGTATGCTTGAAATGCACTTTCATATCTTCGCTATGATGGCTGTTTTTTTAATTTACCAACGTTGGGAGCCCATCGTTGCCGCACTACTCACAGTAGCTGTTCACCATGTGTTATTTACCTACATTCAAATGCAGAGTGTAGAAATAAATCACGTCGCGATTATGCTTTTTGCGGGTCAGTGCTCTTGGGATATTACTTTTATACATGCAATGTTTGCTGTTGCCGAAGCCGGTATTCTTATTCTACTGGCCTCGATGATGCGCGTAGAATCCTCTGCGAATCAGCGTATTGCAGATGCTATCCAACAGATTTCAGAGTTTAAGGATATTTCGATTCGACTGGTACCTGCAAAAAACTATGCTGAAATAGCGTTTAATACCATGCTCGAAGAACTCGCGCAGGTGTTCTCCGACTACCGCGACATTGCCGTCGATATGGCAAAAACGACGAATAACTTAAAGCAGCTCAGTGATGAAACCCAACGCGCAGTACATACGCAAAACCAACAGGCACAACAGATTTCCGATACCGCACAAAATGTGATCCAGCAGATAAGCCAAGCCGCAGTCGATAGTAACGACTCAGCACAAAGCGCACGCCAAGCCGCAAACTCCAGCGATGAAGATAGAAAAAGTGCGCTTAATATTATGGCCGATATGAAAAAGCTAGAGAAAAACACTACTGAAGTGACTGAGTTCTTAACGGAATTAACCTCCGATGTCAGTGCGATTACTAAATTGTTAGAAGCGATCCGCAGCATCTCTGAGCAAACCAACCTACTCGCCCTCAATGCCGCCATCGAAGCGGCACGAGCAGGAGAAAGTGGCCGTGGTTTTGCCGTAGTCGCTGATGAAGTCAGAGCATTAGCGCAGCGTACTGGACGCTCAACCGATGATATCGCCACAGTATTAGTTCACCTTAATACCAGTATGATTAAAACGGTTGAATCAATGGACTTAAGTAAACAAAGCACCATTGAAAACTTGAAACACACCAGTGAAATCGCTAACGGTCTTGCACAAAGATCGGAACAAATAACCCATGTTGCGGTGTCGAGTGAAAGCGTTGCCCATACCACTCAATCCCAGAGCAAAGTGCTTACTCATATTGGGGAAGACATTATCGATAATGCTGAAGCTATCAATCAATTAGCCGCGAAGGTGCAAGAGCTATCCCAAGGGACACTCACTCTGAGCCAAATCGCTACGGCTTACCAGACCAAAGCCTCCGCCTATAAAATCTGATATTGAAATACATAACCCAAACACGCTAATGATTTCATTTGGCGTGCTTTAGTGTGAATGCCTGATTAATGACGGTTCGCTCAACGATTGAGTTTACAGCCTGCCAAGCGGTAGTGAAATTGACATAAAAAATGCCAACCCATTTAAGGCTGGCATTTTTTTATGCTAAATCAGATCGATAAAGCGATTATGCTTTCAGCTGATCGATGCTGTGTTTTGCTTCGCTCATACCTTTGTCATGTGCTTCTGGGCCCATGTTTAGCGCCTCTGCGTAAACCACTTCAACATTAGTGATACCAATAAAAGCTAAAACCGTTTTCAAGTAAGGCACCACATGATCAGTAGGACCATCTTTGTGAGCGCCGCCACGAGTAGTCACTAATACAGCGCGTTTGCCTTCTACTAATCCTTTTGGACCCGTTTCAGTGTAAGTAAACGTCACACCTACGCGGGCAATAAAATCGATCCAATTTTTAAGTTGGGTCGGAATCGTAAAGTTATACATTGGCGCGGCAATAACGAGAGTGTCGTTGGCTTTTAATTCAGCAACTAACGTATCTGATAAGGCGAGCATTTCTTGCTGACGAGCTGATAATTCTGCTCCACCACGTAAACCAGAAGCGATTTCACCATCTACCATAGGTAATACGTCTTTACCGCCTAAATCGCGTACTGTGATAGCAGCGCCTTGGTTTTCCCAATGGCTAGCTAAGTGATCAATTAATACGGCAGATTGTGAATAACCGCCAAGAATACTTGATTTTAAAATTAAGACTTTAGACATAATCTGCTCCAAAAATAGGGAAATAACTCAGAGTCAGATGAAATATCTCAACTCTATAACGCTAGTGTATTAGCCCATAAAGAAGAAATAAAGCGGATAAAATTTGCGATTCATTTCGATTTTTTAGAAAGGTACTAACTCACTTTAATCGTGTTTACAGCCAAGACCACTTTAGGCGCACTCACATATAAGCCTTCAAAAACCACACACAGTGTATTATCGCAATGCAACTGCACTTCAAGCTTTACCTTAACTCTGCGCCCCCTTTGTAATGGACACAGATCTACTCTTGGCCATTGCACTTTAGCTACAGGGTTACAGGTCACTGGAGCAAGATAGCGAATATGAGCATCTGCGAGCACAATATCGCCCGCAACGCCAGCTAACTGCTGGTTCAGCCATATAGCGCCCCAACCGGTTAAGGTCATCAAAGTATAAATACTGCCGGCAAACATAGTTTGGTGCAGATTAATATTGGGCTCAATTGGCGCTGTAGCTTGAAACTCACCCTCGCAATAACTGAGCGGAGTGATCTGCATAAAGGCGCTCGCGGGAATAGTGTTATGCCATGTTTGGCCTAATTGAGTGAGGAGTTGTGTCATTGATTGAGTAAATAATTGATCTCGTTCCATTAGCTTACTACCGCCTTTTAGCACTGCAATATTGAAGAGGTCCAATATTTAACTGCCAATATAAAACCCTGCGCGAAAGACTACACCTGCAGATTAAACGTCACAGGGCCATCATTGACTAATGACACTTGCATATCGGCACCAAATTGTCCGGTTTGTGTATTTACGCCCTTAGCGCGGCAAAAGGCCACAAACTCTTCATATAGGATCAACGCCTGATCAGGCGTACCCCCACCCGAAAAACTCGGCCTCAGGCCACGGTCGGTATCTGCGGCTAAAGTAAATTGCGATACCACTAATAAGGAGCCACCGACTTGTGCTAAGTTGAGATTCATCTTGCCATTGTCATCAGAAAATACACGGTAACTCATCACTTTAGTTGCCAGCTTCTCCATTTTATCTCGAGTATCTTCCCGCTCAACACCCAAGAGAACCAACAATCCTTTGTCGATTGCACCTATGGTTTGATGATCGACAACCACACTGGCACCACTTACTCTTTGAATTAAGGCAATCACAACTTTTCCTTTTAGTTTTCGATTTAGGCTTAACGGGAACCATTTACGGTATTAGTGGAATAGGACGAATAAGTTGATCGACACCCTCAGGTAATGACTGTGCAACTTGGGCCAAACCGTTATTAGTCCACAACATAAAGCGGCGTAATTCTTCTATTTCAACCCGTTCGGCAAAGGTCACAACACCTTGTACTTGAATCACAGCACCTTGATCTCGCAAGACAAACTTAGCAAAGTTCAAATTTTGGTTTAAGGTGCCAATCACCACCAGTAATTCTGGGCTGGCTTGCAATTGTGGATGTACAGCATAAAAACGATTCATTAAGATGCGGTCAATGCCAGCGGAATTAATACTCGGCTCAAGCAAAAATTGATTATTGCCAAACTGTACCGCCACCTTAGTTGGCGAGACTAAGGTGGCCAGATAATTTGCATTAAGCAATGCTTGATATAAGCGCTGTGCTGCGGCTTCGTTAGTCATGCCACCTAACTCGACGACTTTAGGCGCTACAGGCGCACTCACGGCCTCCTGGGCGGATGCAGGATTAATAGCGGTAGTTTGAGATGGTACCGTGGTTGCACAAGCGATAAGCCCGAGTAAGCCAGCACTAAACAGTATCGTTTTCATGGTATTTCCCTTTGATGTATCCATATCCACATCGCGTGGATTTCTGCTGTTACCGCTAAAAACAAACTCTCACTATTGAGCATATGTGCGCCATCGTTAACAGTGATCAGCGTTATAGCATGCTCTTGTTCAGCCAAAAAATGCTGTAAGAGTGCTGCAGGGCAAATCGCATCCTGCATGCCTTGCAATAACACACTACGCGCCTTCACCCTTGGGGTCACGCGCTGTAATACACTCATAGCATTGAAGTAATTATGCCTAGCAAAGTGCAGTTCAATATCGGCTAATGCCAATACGGTTTCGGGTAACTGCCTTGGCAATACTAATCTAGCGCCAGCAAGCTTTAATTCCCACTGGATCCAGCTCCGAGCATAATAATGTCGCTGGACAGTATCTACCGATGACAACCCCTGCTGATAATCATCCAGCAGTTCCGTCAATGGCACAGGCATCGATGAGTTGCCACTAAAGAGACGATAAGCCGCAGGTTGTAACCTTGCTGCACCGTCATAACCATAAAGCCAATCGATACCCGCTTTAGAGGGAATAAATAATGCCCACAATACTTGCGCTATCACCCTTTCAGGAAATAATCCGCTGTAAATTAAGCCTAATGTTGCGCCAAAAGAGCCACCGACTAAGCACCAGCGTTCAATACCTAAATTTAAACGAATGGCTTCAATATCGCAGATCAAACCATTTAAATGGTTATGAGTTAAATCGCCTAAAGGTAAAGACTGCCCTGCACCGCGCTGATCTAACAGTAAAATCCAATATTGCTCAGCATTAAATATGGCTAACTCACTGATATCACAACCCGCTCCCGGCCCGCCGTGTAAATACAATAAGGGGATCCCCTGCGGATTACCGTATTGCGCTAGATGTAATTTTTGGCCATTACCAACACTAAACCAATCTCGGCGGATAAAAGGTGGGCAGGATTGAGGCCCTGAATCAATCATTTGATGTTATCGCCACGCTCTGACTATTTAGCCGCGTCATTTTGATCTGACTTAACCACAGCATTTAAGGCCGTCATCTCTGCTGGCGTTAATATTGCTGACGGCTCAACGGGGGCTGAATGATCTAGCGGCTGGCCTTCAAGATCCGTTTCATCATCAAAGCTCGACTCATAATCCAAATACTCTGGCATCGCAGCGGTGATTTCAGCGCCGAGTAACACTATCATCCACGATAAATACACCCAGACGAATATAATGGGGATCACCGCCAAAGCGCCATAAATAGCCTCGTAACTCGGAAATTGAGTCACATACAAGGCAAAGGCTTTTTTACCCAACTCGAACAACAGTGCGGCGACAATCGCGCCTAATAAAGCATGTAAAAACTTCACCTTTTTATTAGGTACGACTATGTAGAGCAGTAAAAATGCCGCCACCGAAAATAACATAGGTAAGCGTTCAATAAACAGTGGCATAACGCCCGACAACTGACCATTAAAAACCTTCAATGACACGACGTAAGAAGTGGCAACTAAACTGGCACCTACGAGTACAGGGCCTAGGGTAAGCACCATCCAATACATAGAAAAAGCCACTACAATAGAGCGCTTTTCTTTAGTACGCCAAATATTATTGAGAGCTTTATCAATGGCAGAAATCAGCATAATGGCGACCACGACTAACGCGGCGATCCCAACGGCGGTGCCTTTAGAGGCATTTCCCACAAATTCATTAATATACGTTTGTACAGTATCGCCAGCCGCGGGTAAAAAGTTCTGATAAACAAAGCCTTCAATCTGCCCTCGTATGCCCTTAAATACCGGAAAAGCTGACAGCATCGACATAGTCACAGCCACTAGAGGCACCAGCGACAGCAAGGTGACATAGGCTAAATGCCCCGCACGGATATTGATTTGATCTTCCACCAGACGCTGTCTTAAATGCAGCAGAAAGTGCCAGACCCCGAGGAATAAAACGCGAATTTGAGCCAGTTCTATCTTTTTAGTCACGGGTTTCTCTTGCTTCTGTTGGTATAGACTCGTTATCTTCGTACAATAAACACTTAATTTACAAGTCTAAGGAGTGAATAGATGTCGCAACAAGGATCTGCAGGTAACGTTATTTCGGCGATTGCGAGCTTATTTTTCCCTGGGTTAGGCCAACTGCTGCAAGGTAGAATTATGGCTGCGCTGCTGTTTTTTGTTATCACTGTGGTGGGTTATGCCCTCTGGTGGTTAATTGTACCTGCTGTCATCGGTGCTATCTTTCATCTGTGGAGCATTATTGATGCAGCACGATTTAAGGCCGATTAATGCTATTTCACCCAGCAACGGAAACTCAAATGAAAAAACGGATCACTTTAAGCTTGATTGCCGCTAGCCTCTTACTCGGTGGCTGTCAAAGTGCCTACTACGGCGCGATGGAAAAAGTCGGTTACCATAAACGCGATATTATGGTCGACAGAGTTAAAGCGGCCAAAGAATCCCAAGAGGACGCCCAAGAAGAATTTGGCGACGCCCTCAAGGAGATGCAAGCCTTACTCAGTCACGACGGCGGCAACCTAGAGAAAGCCTATAACAAGGCTAAAGATGAGTATGAATCAGCCCAAAGTGCAGCCGATAACGTCAGCAATCGCATCAATAAAGTCGAAGGCGTAGCCGATGCCTTATTTGAAGAATGGCAAAATGAAATTAGTGAAATCAGCAAAACTAATTTGCGTCGAGATAGCGAAACTAAACTAAAGGAAACCCGCCGTTCTTATCAACAATTGGTAAAAACGATGCGTCGTGCTGAATCAAAAATGTCACCCATTCTCACCGCCTTGAAAGACAACATGCTGTATCTCAAACATAACTTGAACGCCCAAGCGATTGGTGCAATTAAAGGTGAGTTTGCCAGCCTACAAAGTGATATTTCAGATCTGATTAAAGAGATGAACATATCGATTGATGAGTCCAATAAATTTATTGAGTCTCTGGAAAAATCAAAGAGCTGAACAAAACGCCTAACTCATGTCGGCCCTAGCCATACCCATTGCTAGGGCTTTTTTCTGCCCATAATATTAATCTGCTCCTGCGACCTATGTTCTTTTTGTGCAAGCCCCAAATATTTGGCTTTGTGAGCTATCCCGCGCTTTAACTGATAGATACTAAAAATGTTAGATCTGCAGCACAATTTCACTTAACACTCAAAAACTTATCTTAATTTCATCACTCTGACTTAGCACTTATTGATCATACGTTGTACTCACCATTATGACTTTTATCGAATCACTTACCTTAATGTTGGCACTCATGTATCTCGCCTCTCTTAGTTATTGGAGCGGCAAAAAATGGGGCGCTGTTGTGACTTTATTGCTGAGTGTCGGCGCGGTTGCTATTAGCCTTTACTGGCCGTTAGCGCTAGGACTCATTATTGCACTGCCATTGGCATTACTCGCCCATAGATTTGCACCTGACGAGTTCAAGGGAGAGATTAAAATCAATACCCTGCGTGAAGGGACTCAACATGTGTTGGCGTTATCGCTGTTACTGGTTGCCGTGCAATACACCATCAATACCGTGCTACTTAAGCAAGGGATTACGCCTTGGCTCATGCGCCCTGATGTGGTTGATGCTTTTTTACCAATAGCGGGCGGGATTGAGCTTAAAGCGATTATCAGCCTCAATTTATGGGATCAAACACATCCAGCGGCAGCCGTAATGCTGGCAGCGGTATTAATCACAGGACTACTTTGCAAGCGGGCATTTTGCGGTTGGGCCTGCCCCTTAGGTTTAGCTGGGGAATATCTATATGCCTTTAGAAAACGTTTTATAAAAGCTGAGCTAACACCACCAGCTTGGCTAGACTGGCCACTGCGAATGCTTAAGTATCTATTGCTATTAGCACTGTGCTACATAGTGATTGGCATGCCAGCGCAGTCGATTCCTAATTACCTCGACGGTAATTACCATAAGATTGCCGATTTGAAAATGGCACTGTTCTTCCTGACACCGAGCCTAATTACCTTGTTAGTATTTGCATTGATCCTCGTGTTAGCGGCATGGCGTCGTCAGGGATTCTGCCGCTATTTATGTCCCTATGGTGCCATGCTGGGGATCTTAAGTTTTGCCAGCCCATTAAAAATCCGCCGCGATACCAAGCACTGTCTTATCGAAACGAAAGGAATGAAATGTGACAAGTGCACCCGAGCTTGCCCAGCAAACATCATAGTGCACACTAAAACCACAGTGCGAAGTGACGAGTGCCAAGCCTGCATGCGCTGCGTCGCGGCTTGTCCTAAATCAGCTGCACTCGGATTTGGGCTTAAATCGGGTCACAGACTAGGCCACAAAGGATTACTCGCATTGGTGCTAATCACGCTATTTATTCTGCCTCTGGGCGCTTATTTATCAGGGTTCTGGCATAGCCAAACTCCAGATAACACCCGCATGGAGCTTATTCAAGTGATCGATAGGGTTGGACATTAGCAAGTTGCACTAAAAATACTGCAGATAATGACTTATCTACTATCTGCAGTATTTTAAATATATAAGTCATAACATTGATTACAATCAGGCAACCACTCGATTTTATCGCTGATACTATTCCTATGTGAATACCAGATAAGTGGTTTTATGTTCCACAATGGAGCTAGCCTATGCGGCCCGAGCGACAGCAACTGATCCGTACATTATTTGATGAATATATTGAAATGTATTCATCCCGTGATGATAGGTTGACGTGTCGCTTTAGTCACAATTTTAGCGGTTACGCGGGCAGTAGTGACGTACTTGTTACCGACAGAGAAGAATGGATACGGATAACTCGGCAAGATTTTGCACAAATACCAGATCGTATAAATATCGAAATGCTAGACCTTTCTTTACAAGATCTTACCGAACAAATTGTTGTTGTGACGGCCTTTTTCCATATTCATTTACCTATCCCAAAGCCAATACTCTCACACGAAACAGCGAGACTCGTGTTGATATTCCATCTAGAAAATAACTGCTGGATGATTGCCCATAGCGGCATATCTATCCCCTACGGCTTAGCCCACAAAGGGGAGATTTACCCCATAACGCGCTTAGAAAAGCGCAACTCTGAGCTTGAATCGATGATCACAGCGCGCACCAGTGAATTAGCCGCCGCAAATAGACAACTCGAAATACTCAGTAATACCGACGGCTTAACCAATATTGGCAATCGCCGCCAGTTTGATTTGATGTTACAAACAGAATGGAATCGAGGACTACATAGCCATTCATTACTGGCTCTCATCATGTTAGATATTGATCACTTCAAACAATTTAACGATCATTATGGCCACCTCGCGGGAGATGATTGCCTTAAAAAACTGGCCAGTACTTTATCCCAGTCGGGCCGAAGAGTCGACGAACTCGTGGCTCGCTACGGCGGTGAGGAGTTTGTTATTCTGTTGCCCAATATCGACAAACAAACTTTGTTCGACGCAGCGCAGCATATTCATCAACTGATCCAATCAATTGCTATTCCACATGCGAAAACCGACCTTGGAATTGTAACTGTTAGCGTTGGTGTCGCCTATTTATCCCCCTCTAACCAGCAAGACCCTTTAGAGTTAGTTCGCCAAGCCGACGCCGCCCTCTATCGCGCAAAATTGGCTGGGCGCAACTGTATACGCTTTATGGACGAGAGGTAATGCCTTACTTATCTCTAAATTAAACCAACAAAAAAGCCCCGTATAGTTTCCTATACGAGGCTTCTTTTAAACCGATTGACTCACCTTAAAGCAAGTCAGGCAATCATTAACCGCGGTTAAAGCGCTTACGATCGTTTTCAGTCAAGTGTCTCTTACGAATACGAATATTCTTTGGCGTCACTTCAACTAACTCGTCATCATCGATGAACTCAAGCGCTTGCTCAAGTGTCATGGTGATTGGCGTAGTCAGTACTTGAGCTTCGTCAGTACCAGATGCACGCATGTTAGTCAGTTGCTTGCCTTTCAGACAGTTAACTGTCAGATCGTTTGAGCGAGCATGAATACCAACTACTTGGCCTTCGTATACTTCAGCGGCATGGCCAATAAAGAGACGACCACGGTCTTGTAGACCGAACAGTGCGAAGGTCAAAGCCTTGCCAGTAGCGTTAGAAACCAATACGCCGTTAGCGCGTTGACCAATATCGCCACCTTTGTGCGGACCATAATGATCAAATGAATGGTAGATTAAGCCAGTACCAGAAGTCGCTGTCATGAACTCAGTTTGGAAACCGATTAAACCACGGCTTGGGATAACGAAATCGATACGCACACGGCCTTTACCGTCAAGCTGCATGTCTTTCATTTCAGCTTTACGCGTACCTAGCTTCTCGATCACACCGCCTTGATCTTCTTCTTCAACGTCAACAGTCAACGTTTCGAATGGCTCACACAATTCACCGTCGATGGTTTTCAGAATAACTTCTGGACGTGATACCGCTAACTCGAAACCTTCGCGACGCATGTTTTCAATTAGGATTGATAAATGCAATTCACCACGGCCTGAAACACGGAAGCGATCTGGGCTTTCAGTCTCTTCAACACGCAATGCCACGTTGTGGACTAATTCTGTTTGCAGACGCTCAAGAATATTACGTGAAGTGACATACTTACCTTCTTTACCCGCGAAAGGTGAAGTGTTGACTTGGAAAGTCATGGTCAGAGTCGGTTCATCAACAGTCAATGGTGGCAACGCTTCTACTGTACCAACGGCACAGATAGTGTCAGAAATTTTCAGCTCGCCTAAACCGGTAATCGCGACAATGTCACCTGCGTTAGCGATGTCAATTTCGGTACGGTCTAGACCCATGTAACCTAATACTTGGCCAATTTTACCGTTACGAGTTTTGCCATCAGCGCCAATCAAAGTGATTTGTTGGTTAGGTTTTACGCTACCACGCTTGATGCGACCAATACCGATAACACCCACATATGAGTTGTAATCGATTTGCGAAATTTGCATCTGGAATGCGCCTTCCGAGTCAGCATCTGGGAAAGATACTTTTTCAACGATAGTTTGGAACAATGGTGTCATTTCAGTACTGACGACATCAGGATCTAACGTTGCGTAACCGTTTAACGCTGAAGTATAAACGATTGGGAAATCTAATTGCTCGTCAGTCGCGCCTAAGTTGTCGAACAGGTCGAATACTTGGTCGATAACCCAATCAGGGCGAGCGCCTGGACGGTCAATCTTGTTGATTACAACGATTGGCTTTAAGCCTTGAGCAAACGCTTTTCTTGTTACAAAGCGAGTTTGTGGCATTGGACCATCAACGGCATCAACTATCAATAATACTGAGTCAACCATAGACAGAACACGCTCAACCTCACCACCGAAATCGGCGTGGCCAGGGGTATCAACGATATTGATACGGTAGTCGTTCCACTTGATGGCAGTATTTTTTGCCAGAATCGTGATCCCACGTTCCTTTTCAAGATCGTTGGAGTCCATCACCCGCTCAGTGGCTTCTCCTCGGGATTCAAGGGTACCTGACTGTGACAGCAACTTGTCTACCAGGGTCGTTTTGCCATGGTCAACGTGTGCAATAATGGCGATGTTACGTAAATTCTCTAGCACGGATAAACCTCTTACCATCAAACAAAAATAGGGATATTTCAGTAATTCGTTATGGAGATCTAATTGGATCCTCCATAATAAAAAGCGTGCCATTCTACTCCAGCGCGGCCTTGGCGCACAGGATTATTTTTGAACACTTATATAAAAATCAATCAAACCTTGGCTTGTTTCCCTCAATATCCCATTGGGTTAAATCCCCTAGAGCCACAGTAAAAGCATGACTTGATGACTGTTTCTATCGTAAAAAATAGAGTTAAGGTAATGAATTTGATGTCTTTAACACATAAAATAGTAATAAATGGCGACAATTTAAACAGCCACTGAATGTAACTCAGTTTTTTCCAATCCTTCCACTAAGCTTTCGTCAAAAAACCTTAGCGCCAGTATCATATTAAGCGCCTAAAGCGCTCAGTCACTCAGTATTGCAAAGGCGAACATAATTAACGCCCTAACGGCAATTAGATATGATGTATTTCTCGCGGCCAGCAAACAGCACAGACATTTCGCGCAGAAAAACACATTAATGCTTGATAACATGATGATAAAACCTTATTTACCTCTCAATACGTGGCATAGTTGAGCAAACGAAGCCGCACTCATCATCGCCAGAAGGCATCTAGCCAGCTCAGAGTGTTTATATAGAGCGTCTATCTAAAAATGCTTATCTCGGTGCCGTTGATATGAGCCAATAATTGTGCGCACCAAAATGGGCTTATGCACTGAAATGCTACAAACGAAAGCACCATTAAGGTGCAAGTACAAAATCAACAACGAACAAGATAGATTATAATTAATGCTAATCAATAAGTTAGATTGTTGGCATAGATATCGCTTTAAAGCTTGTCAGTTTGGCTCAACATCAATATTTGAGTTAAAAGATTATAGAAGGGCTTACCCTTTACCCTACCGGAGGTTTGAGAATGTCGTCAGTTGAATCAGTTTTACAGCAACTTCAAGAGTTAGAAGTTAAATTTGTCGATTTACGCTTTACCGATACTCAAGGTAAAGAACAGCACATATCTATTCCTACCCATCAGGTTGATGCCGATTTTTTTGAAGATGGCAAAATGTTCGACGGTTCTTCTATGGCGGGCTGGAAGAGCATTAATGAGTCAGACATGGTGATGATGCCAGATCCAACCACTTTTATGCTCGATCCTTTTACTGAAGAAACTACAGCGCTTCTGCGTTGTGACATTCTTGAACCTGGTACCATGACGGGTTACGATCGCGATCCACGCTCTATTGCTAAAAGAGCTGAAGCTTATCTTATCTCTACTGGCATCGCTGACACAGTATTAGTGGGTCCAGAACCAGAATTCTTCCTATTTGACGACGTGCGTTTTGGCACTGATATGTCAGGTTGTTTCGTGAAAATTGATGCGAAAGAAGCGGCATGGAACTCAGGCACTAGCTACGAAGGCGGCAACACAGGCCACAGGCCATTTGCTAAAGGCGGCTACTTCCCAGTTGCCCCCGTTGACTCATCACAAGATTTACGTAGCGCGATGTGCTTAGTGCTAGAAGAGTTGGGCCAAGTGGTTGAAGCCCATCACCACGAAGTAGCGACGGCGGGTCAAAACGAAATCGCCACTCGCTTTAACACACTCACTAAAAAAGCAGATGAAATCCAAATTCTAAAGTATGTCGTGCACAATATGGCGCACGCTTACGGCAAGACAGCGACATTTATGCCTAAACCTATCGTTGGCGACAACGGTAGCGGTATGCACGTTCACCTATCTTTAGCTAAAGATGGCGTTAACTTGTTCGCTGGTGACAAATACGCTGGTTTAAGTGAAATGGCATTATTCTTTATTGGCGGCATCATCAAGCATGCTCGCTCGTTAAACGCCTTCACTAACCCAAGCACTAACTCTTACAAGCGTTTAGTGCCCCATTTTGAAGCACCTGTTATGTTGGCATACTCAGCCCGTAACCGCAGTGCATCAATCCGTATTCCAGTGGTACCAAGCCCGAAAGGCCGTCGTATCGAAGCACGTTTCCCCGATCCACATGCAAACCCTTATTTAGGTTTCTCTGCACTGTTGATGGCGGGTCTTGATGGTATTCAAAACAAGATCCACCCAGGCGAAGCAATGGACAAAGACTTGTATGACTTGCCTCCAGAAGAAGCGGCAGAAATACCACAAGTAGCTACGTCTTTAGAAAACGCCCTTGAAAATCTACAAGCTAACCATGAGTTCCTGACTAAAGGCGGCGTGTTCAGTAAAGATTTTATCCAGTCTTATATCGTACTGAAAACGGCAGAAGCAGAGCGTGTAGCACGTACAACTCACCCACTTGAGTTTGAAATGTACTACAGCTTGTAATCCTTACTGGCAAATTGATTAAGCCCCGACTCGTCGGGGCTTTTTTTATGTATTTAGGCAATTAGGCAATATGTTGAATTGAGCCAAGTGTTTATAACTAAGCATTTCTGAGGGTTTAGCTAGATATCACGAGCATTAGATAATGCTTCTTCGTATGAGTTTATTCACGTGAGCTTGAATGGTACTTTTCGAGTTTAAAAACAACTTATTTTTAGATAAAAACATATGAGGGTAAATGTTCTATTTGGCATATTTCAGATTAATGTTTACATGGGCTAACGCCGAGCTAAGCGACAGTATTTAAGTTCTAGCTTTGTGGAAAGCTTCAATGAGTTTGGATTGAATCAATGGCCGAAGGCGATAAGGTTATCAACTCCCTTTCGTAGATTTAAGCGGTTTATAACCAATCAGTTCTTGCGCTATAGCACGCGACTCGCTAGCTTGAGAATGTCCATGCAGCACGATTCACTCTTGTCATTTGGACGCAACTTATTCATAAAAATAACAATAGGCGTTTACCTATGTGGCAGAAGATAAAACCTTATAAAGATTCGATAGTGCTACTGAGCGCTTTGCTACTTGGCGGCGCGCTGGGGGTTGTGTGGCCAGAGGCGGCGCTTAAGCTCAAACCTATGGGGCAAATTTTCTTAAATTTATTGTTTATGATTATCGTACCGCTGGTCGCGATTAGCGTGACTTCATCGATTGCCCGTATGACGGATTTAAAGAAACTCGGCGCGCTGTTAGTGTCTATCATGGCAGTGTCGATTGTGATGGCGATAATTCCCGCGGTTGGTATTATCGGACTGGCCTTGTTTTTTGACCCCGCTCAAGGCGTTACTCTCGATCTTAATCAAACCATTAGCGATACGGCGGGGACGATGGATTTTGTCGGCCTGCTGACTACCAATGACTTTTCAGGTTTGTTATCCAAATCCAATATTTTAGCACTCATTATTATGTCGGTGATTGCGGGGGTTGCCATAGGTCAATCGGGAGAAGACGGCAGAAAAGTCTCGGCATTACTCGACAGTTTTAATACCGTTATCATGAAGATTGTCTCGATCATTATGGTTGCCTCCCCTTTGGGGTTGGGTGCCTATTTTGCCTCGACAATGGCCAGCCAAGACCCGCAGCTCGTGGTTACTTTTGCCCGCGCAGTTGGCTTATTTATGGTCGCCTGTTTTATTTATCTCACTGTGGGTTCCACCTTTTACGCTTGGGTTGGCGGGGGCACGCAAGGGGTTAAACAATTCTGGCGCTTCGCCCTAGAACCCGCAGTGACGGCACTGGGCACTACATCGTCATTGGCGACCTTACCTGTGACCTTAAGAACCGCACTGAAGATGGGCATCAAGCCCGAGATTGCCGATATCAGCTTGCCTTTATTGGTTAACTTAAATAAAGGCGGCGCTGCGATCATCACGGCCTTAAAAATCGTGTTTATCTACTCGTTACTCGGATTAGATTTCACCGTAGATGTGTTTATGGTGACGATTTTGATTTCAGTTTTATCAGCTTTTATTATCGGCGGTGTGCCGGGCGGTGCTTTTCTTGGGGAGATTTTTATTGTCACCACCTTAGGCTTACCGATGGAAACTATTCCAATTTTAGTGGTGATTGGCGCGATTACCGATGCACCATCGACGGTGATTAACGTGGTACACGATTTAAATGCCTGTCAGATTATCGAGCGACTCAACCACAAACGGCTCTAAAACAGCATAAATACCATACCAAAATATTTAGATTTGCCATGGTATTTGCCCACTTAGCGATTATCCATTAGCTATCGATTAGCCTTTATCACATCCAACAACAGCTTGATATCGGCCATATGTTTATAGGAATGCAAAAAAATACGGATCCTATGCTGTGTGAATTAGCACAGATATCCCCACAGTAAATCAATTTAGCTCATCACCATCCATCACTGCGTGTTCGCGCTTTAATCATCCGAGCGGTGTGACAACTTTAGTTAGTGCATTCGTCTGATTCACCCGCGGGTAAACACCTTCTTGCTAACCAGTAAATTTATTAACCAGAATGCACTCATCCCAGTGATTTTCTAGCGCTAGATCAAACTCCCAACAAATCTCATACACTTTTTTATTGACACCATGCGCCAGCGCAACTTTTTCTACATTTTTACTTAGCAGAATGATTTTAAGGATATTTAATCACTCAATGACTCACTAAGCGGTAGATTCCGCAGAGGTAAATCAAATGATTTTAATGGAATTTATAATTGTACTTAGCTGCTTATTGTTAGGTACGCGTTATGGGGGTATGGGACTGGGGCTCATCAGCGGCATTGGTCTTTTTTTACTGATTTTTGTCTTTGGCTTAGCCCCCGGGCAACCGCCAGTGCAAGTGATGTTAACTATTTTAGCGGTCATTGGTTGCGCATCGGTATTACAAACGGCTGGCGGTTTAGATGTGATGATGCAATTTGCCGAGCGTCTACTGCGCCGTCATCCACAATACATCACCATACTGGCACCATTAACAACCTGGACGCTGACCTTCCTCTGCGGTACGGGCCATGTTGTTTATACTATGTTCCCGATTATTTCTGATATCGCGCTGAAGAAAAATATCCGCCCAGAACGCCCAATGGCGGTAGCGTCTATTGCTTCGCAAATGGCGATTTGTGCCTCGCCCGTGTCGGTCGCTGTGGTGTCTATGGTATCCATCCTTGCCGCGCAGCAAGGTGTAGGACGCGCCTATAACCTGCTCGAAATTTTAATGGTGTCAGTACCTGCATCACTTTGTGGCGTCATGGCCGCCGCACTTTGGAGCCTACGTCGCGGCAAAGATTTAGATAAGGACGAGGAGTTTCAAGAACGCATTAAAGATCCTGTTCAAAGAGCCTTTATCTATGACAAAAGCGAAACCCTGTTAAATCAGCGCTTTCCGAAAGAATCTTACTGGGCGACAGGGATTTTCTTTGTGGCTATTGCCGCGGTGGTATTGCTAGGCTCCTTTAGCGAGCTGCGACCCGCCTTTGAAGTTAAAGGTAAATCCACTTTATTATCGATGAACTTAGTCATCCAGATGATGATGTTAATTGCAGGGGCATTTATCCTGATGACCTGCAAAGTTAAACCGGCGAGCATCTCTAACGGCCCGGTATTTAAAGCGGGTATGGTGGCAATATTTTCAGTATTTGGTGTGGCATGGATGAGTGATACCTTTTTCATCAGCCATATGGATGTGCTGCAGGAAAACCTATCGCATGTAGTGCAAAACCAGCCTTGGACCTATGCGTTAGTGCTGTTTCTAATCTCTAAACTGGTTAACAGCCAAGCGGCTGCGCTCACGGCAATTGCGCCGATGGGACTGGCACTTGGCGTTGACCCAAAACTTTTAATTGCCTTCCTGCCAGCAAGTTACGGTTATTTTGTACTGCCAACCTATCCAAGTGATTTAGCCTGTATCGGCTTTGACCGTTCAGGTACAACCAAAATAGGTAAGTTCATCATTAACCACAGCTTCATTATTCCAGGCTTTATCGGCGTGGGTACGGCATCAACCGTCGGTTATCTGCTAGCAACCGCTTTGCTCTAGCCGCTATTTAATCAATAACAAAGAGCACTTAGGATACAACGATGGCAGAGCCAACAACATGTAACTCCGTTGGCTCTGTATTGGCTAATGCTGTCCTATCCGCCTTGGCAATATATTGAGGTTTATTGCTCGATTGTAGTTTAGCATTGGCCTTTTTCGCTTTTTTTTTCAAGGTTTGATTAATCTTTTTTTTGCGATTCATTATGCCGCCAATGGGATTACAATATTAAAGGGCGCGATTATAGCCCTCCACTTACGGGGCAGACAATCGAAAGCAACAAGAGCGGTCTATACCTAATTAAATTAATGATACAAGCGACTAGACAAGCAATAATTCCTGCCTTAGAATCCTCAATAATGAAAATCATTATCATTTGTAATGCTATTTAATGGAATATTATTTATGCCAAAGGAGCCGGTGTAGCAAACTCATTCGCCCTTATTTGGAAGTTATATGACATTCAAAACCTCGTTTGTTGCCTTAGCCGTATTTGCAGCGCTAACCCAAGTTGCAGCCGCTCAAGATGCCCCTGATAGCAAGACCAACAACAAAAATAAAGAGATTGAAAAAATCACAGTCACCGCAAGCCGTATGGATAAATCGCCAAGCTCAATCCCTAATACTGTCACTATCATCGACCGTGCGCAATTAGAAGAACAGTTCCGCACCACTAAAGATTTATCAACCATTATCGGTAACTTGGCACCGAGCTTTTCGCCAAGCCGCCAGAAGATGAGTAACACAGGCGAAACCCTACGTGGTCGTCCGCCGCTGATCATGATTGACGGCGTGCCTCAATCAAATCCATTACGTAGTGGTGGCCGCTCGGGTCAAACTATCGACCCTGCCATGATTGAACGTATCGAAATCATTCACGGCGCCAATGCTATGCATGGTTTAGGAGCCCAAGGCGGCATCATTAATTACATTACTAAAAAGCCCACGGGCGATAACGAACACGTGGCTAGTTTTGATGTAACTATGCCTGACTCGATGAAATCTAACGGTATAAGCTTTGGTACTAGCTATGCGTTTTCTGGTGAGTCTGAACTTATCGACATGATAGGTTCGGTCAGCTATCGCAACAATGGGGTTTATTACGACGCAAATCATAATATTATTGGGGTAGACACGACTCAGGGTGAGTCGATGGACAGCCAAAGTACCGACTTCTTTATTAAGCTAGGGCATAATTTTGATGAGTCACGTCTTGAGTTAATGGTTAACCATTACAAGGCAGACAACAATGGCGACTGGATGGCGGTTGCTGGTGACAAACCCAATGGCGTTCCCACGGGCGCAGTTAAAGAAAATCAACCTTGGGAAGCGGCCAATAACCAAGTTACCACTACCAGTTTGACTTATACCCACGTAAACCTTGGCGGTCAACAACTTAACCTACAACTGTTTAATCAAGATTTTAAAGCGGTTTATGGTGGCGGCTGTTTCGACAGTTTTTATGACCCAACTTTCGAAGGTAGCGACCAAGTGATCCAATGTGGTATTGGCAGTAAAGGCGAAAGCTTGTACTACGACCAATCGCGCAACTCTTCGGTTAAGTGGGGCTTAAAAAGCTCATTAATTGCTAAGGATATTGCTGGTTTAGGGATTGATGCCGCCTACGGTGTCGATATTTTCCGCGACACGACAGAGCAAGATTTAGTCAAAACAGGCTTCTCATGGGTACCCGAAAGCACCTACGACAATGTCGCACCTTATTTACAGTTAGATTATGATTTAATTGAAAACTTAACCTTATCTACCGGTGTCCGTTACGAACATGCCGAATTGACAGTTGATGATTATAAAACCCTCTGGGGCGCGGGCAATAAACAAATCGCAGGCGGCTCAGCAACCTTCGATGAAACCCTAGTTAACGTTGGGCTTTCCTACAAAATCACTTCCGACATTCGCGTTTATACCAGTTATAACCAAGGTTTTGGTATGCCGGATATTGGCCGAACTCTACGTGATGCTAAGAGTTTCCCTGATGCAAACCCTAGCATCGATGATTCACTGGCACTCACGCCAATTGTCACAGACAACGTTGAAATCGGCGCCGATTACCAAGGTGAATACTTGAGCGCTAAATTAGCTTATTACCGCTCAGCTACCGATTTTGGCTCACGTTTAGCGTTAAATAATGATGGTTTCTACGACGTAAAACGGGAAAAAAGTGTTATCGATGGCATTGAGGCTAATGTCACCGCTTACCTCAGCAGTAATGATGATTTAGGTGTGAACATTGCTATTCAGCAGGGTGAATATGATTCTAACGGTGACAACAAAGTAGACACTGATCTCGATGGTGCCAATATTTCGCCAAATCGTATCAACCTGTTCTGGACGCATAACTTCGACAATGACATGTCGAGCCGTGTGCAAGCCAATTACTACATGGATCGCGACTTTAAAAACGCCGCGGGTAACAAGTATGCAGAATTTGACGGTTACACCACAGTGGATGCATCTTTTTCTATGCCACTTTATACCGGCACTCTAAGCCTAGGATTACAAAACCTATTTAATAAGGATTATTTCAACTATTACTCACAAACTATGGGTACAAATGATCGTTATTTTAAAGGCATGGGGCGCACAGCGACCATAGGCTACACACTACCTTTTTAAGTTAATCTACTGTTTTTAAATGCAAAAAAAGCGCAATTTTATTGCGCTTTTTTATATTTTATATTTTATATCGCTATCGTTCGCAAGCGTTATATCTGCATAGCAATTGGAATTAGTCCTTCGTCACCACCCAAAGCGCGTGCAACAAGCCCGGAAACCAAAAAATTAAACAAAGGACGATGTTGATCAACAAATCCTTTCCCGCTCCCGCCTTTAAAAATACACCTACGGGTGGCAGTAAAATGGCAATAATCACTAAAAGTAGTTTGTTTGTATCCATAATGGCATCTCCTTAAAATCACTTAAATCCTAATATTCATGACTAATTTCGCAGTAAGCCTCAGAATTTGCAATCACTTTAGTGAGATTGAAGTTTCAAACGAAAGCTGAAATATGATAAATGTGTGTTTTTAACACCGATATCATCTGATATTGAGTATCTTAAAGTATCCGTTTAGCTATGCATGCATCAGCTTAGCCATAAGCACTAAAAGCCCAGTACCCTACAAGTTAGCTAGCCGAGATCGTCTCTACCCAGCGGATTAAACTTCTATTAAAACAGTGGTGCCGCATTAATCTCCTTTAGTCGGCCAAGCTAATGTATCGGGCTTGTACCACGCGACTAGGGCTTTTGTAACGCTATCTGCCATAAAATATTCACCTTGGGTCGGTAAATCCCGATAAGCGTAATCACGCCAACCCGCAACCGCATCGCCATAGCGAAAATGTAGACAATAGGCATGCAGATAACATCGTTCTGCGGCCTCACCGCCGTACAAATCATCACCCAAAATGGGTACGCCTAAACTTGCCAAAGCGACTCGTAATTGATGCGTTTTACCTGAGTGTGGTTTAAGCAAATATAAACGCAATCCCTCAGCGGCACTCAAGGAGAAAAACTGCGTTATTGCGGGATTATCTATTGTCCGTAATAACTTAAACATACTGCGACGCGACTTTGCCATATCACCAATCACCCAGCCTTGCTTCTTTTTCGGTTTACCTGTCGCAAGGGCAAGATAATATTTCTGCACTTTATGGGCTGTAAACAATTCGGTAAATTGTCTGGCGGCAACAGCACTCTTAGCCAAAATCAATAGGCCTGAGGTAGGCGTATCGAGTCTATGCACGGCAAAAAGCTTAATACCGAGATCTTGTTCAGCTTGCGCTACTACGCCAGCTGCGCCGTCTTGACTATGGAAATGAACATTGGCTGATTTAGAAATAATAAGAAAATCAGCCTCATCGGCTATGATTCGATACATGGGTTGCTCGGCGTTTAA
This sequence comes from Shewanella glacialipiscicola, assembly GCF_023283485.1. Lineage (GTDB taxonomy): Bacteria > Pseudomonadota > Gammaproteobacteria > Enterobacterales > Shewanellaceae > Shewanella > Shewanella glacialipiscicola. The sequence goes on along the minus strand of NZ_JAKILU010000004.1, from coordinate 193,500 downwards.
AAGGTGGGATATCTGCTTAAAAGGTAATAGTAACCACTAAGCCGGGATGATTATCTGTGAGAGTAATTTTAGCATTGTGACGTGAGAGAATCGCTTTGACCATAGATAATCCTAATCCAGTGCCCTGCAAATGCCGGCTAGGATCGAGGCGCACTAAACGTTCGAATACTCTTTCTTTACTGTCGTCGGGAATACCTGGACCATTATCGCGGATCTGAATTTGTGGGCCAGATTGGATTATCTCTATGCGTGCGCCTTGGCCTGAATACTTCATTGCATTATCGACAAGGTTATATAATGCTTGGAATAATAAATACTTATCGCCAAACACTTTATAATCAGACAATAAAGATAAGCTCAAGGTTTGCTCATTGGACTCAGCCACGGCATCGGCCATATCCAATAAGTCGGTACAAAGTTGCGCTAAGCTAAGCTCTTGTAAATCGAGTGTCTGCTGGCCCTCTTCAATACGGGTGAGCGACAACATGGCATCAAATGTCGCCAAACAATGATCGAGTTCCTCGGTCAAAATAGCGCAACCTTCGCTAATCTCATCACTGGGCTTGCTCGCTAATTCTTCAAGGCCAATACGGATGTGGGATAGTGGAGTACGTAAATCGTGGGCAATATTATCGGTCGCACCGCGCACTGCCAACAGGTTATTTTCGAGAATATCTAGCACGTTATTAAACTGTAGCGCCAGCATATCAAATTCATCCTGACGCCAACTCAAGGGTAAACGAGTATTGTAATGGCCGCGTTCAATCTGCTCACTTAAACGATTGTATTGCACCAATCGACGTAAAATTGCCTTAGAAAATAGATAGCCAAACGCTAAGGTCAACACTATGGTAAGCATGACTGCCGTGGCTGCGGCACTGATAAACTTATCAATTAACGTGGCTAAGTTATCGGTACGGGTCGCAATGAGTACTGGGCCGTAACGGGTCATCACTAGGCCACCAGTAAGAATGTGTAGCTTATCTGGACCACCGGTTAAAATGGGAAAGTCCCGCGTTTGCGGCAACATGGGCATATCTTCGGGCATAAAACTTAAAGCGCCGACCATATCGTAACTATCACGCCAAGCGATCAGGGCGGTTTGGGGATCGGCGGCGCGGATTTGAGCGGCAAAACTACGGCGATCAACCGTTAGGGCAAGTTGCTGATAACGCTGAGTCTCAGACTCTAAAGACTGCGTTACTTGGTACTGTTGCTCGATAATCAACTGTCGATAAAGCGTAAATAACAGCGCCCCAATGATCACAGTCACTAAGGTCGAAAAGACAATTGTGATACGCCAGGCGCTGCTCTGGTAAGGCTTAATGCCTTTGTCGTAAGCGATAACCCGCTCCTCTCACGGTTTCAATCAATTCACCATGGCCTAGCTCTTCAAATTTACGGCGTAACTTGGCGATATGCACATCAATCACGTTAGTGCGTGGATCAAAATGATAATCCCACACAGCTTCGAATAACAAAGTCCGACTAATGACTTGATTTGCATGTTCCATCAAATACTTGAGTAGCTGGAATTCTTTGGGTTGCAGCAGCAACTCTTGCCCATCTAACGTCACATTACGGGTCAGTAACTCCATCTTTAAACTACCGACCACGAGATCCGTCGTCACAGGCACAGACTGACCACGGTGCATCAATTTTTCGGCGCGTACCAGCAGCTCAGAGAAGGCAAATGGCTTAGTCATATAATCATCGCCACCCGCACGCAAGCCTTTCACTCGCTCATCGACGTGCGCTAAGGCTGATAAAATCAGCACTGGTGTTTGATTACCTGTTGCCCTTAAGGCGGCGAGTAATTTTAGGCCATCGAGCTGGGGTAACATACGATCGAGAATCACTAAGTCATACTGACTGCTGGTCGCTAATGATAGACCTTGATGGCCATCACTGGCGGTTTCGATATTGTGGCCCTGCTCGAGAAATCCTTTGACGATGTAATCAATCGTCGTCGCATCATCTTCTACTAAAAGTATTTTCATCTGTATGTTGCGCTCCTCAATGTTAAATACGGGCAATAAATTTAGGGGGGTTAATCCCATTGGAGTAAAGGTAATGGCCGTAAATTATCAACATCGAAAGCCAATTTAAACTTACCCGTATCATCCAACAATTTAATCTCTAAGTAACTGATACCTAAGTCGTGATCTAATTTTGCTTCGGTCAAAAAAGCCTTACGCTCTTTAATCGCCTTCGCGATTATGCCTGAAAATGTTTGATTTTTTGCGGCAATCAAACGTGCGGCCTCAACCTCAGCCAGATCATCAGCACTGACTTTGCTTGCCTTTTGTTTCAGTAACTTGCCATCACGTGCACGATATTCAAACCGAGTAATAGAATTAGCTAAAGGGTTAATCAGCTCAAATTGGTAGACTAACTCGCCCTCTTGCGTCTCCATCTCAAATTCGGCTATCACGCCAGAGAACCCTTTTTCAATCTGCTGCATAACGCTCAGCGGTTGAACATAATCACCCGCCGCAAACATCGAATACATGCTCTGGGCCGCACTAGCAATCCCAGATACCAACATGAATCCTAGCAACCATAATCTCATGGCTCCTCCCTATAAATCAGCTAAGTTGTATCTTATGGGACGAGCTGCTAGAAGTTGATGGAGCCTATTATTGCTGCATTCAGCCTCTAGCTAGCCCACGCAATCATTTGTTACTGGATATAAAATCACTTTACGACTATTTCAACTTAAATTTGACCATAAAATAGCTAAACAATGGCATTGTTGTATCGACTCGGCGGCCAACTCCCAAGCCTAATAGCAATCATGTTGTGGCTAATGCGTTAAGTCTACCTAATGCCAGCTGAAACACCGATGGAAACAAGATTAAGCTTTGATCATCTAGGTTATTCTAAAATATGAATTTGCTCTGATTTTAGCGCCACTGTCGTTTGCATTCCTTTAGCGAGTGCAAGCTTTTGGGCAAAATGCAACGAGACTTCAGTATTGAGTTGTAACTGAGTGCCGGTGACATAACAAATAAGCCGTACAGATTCACCCATCACTAACATAGTGTCGATGGTGACATCCAACTTATTAAAGCTGCGGCATAAACGTCTGTTAGAAATCGAATTAAAGCGGATACCCTGATTAGGAATCGCCCAACGAACACGTGAGCCTACCGTAAAATTTTTACCATAATCACAGGCAATGAGCTGCTCACCAAATTTAAGCCAGGTTAAATTTTTAGTATCGTCTTGGAAGACGACTTCACCGTCAAAAATATTTCTCAGCCCCATTTGCCTTGCAACGGCTTCGTTGCGTGGCCGCGACAATACATCAAAGGGCGCACCCTGTTGTAGCATTTGTCCTTGGCTAATCAAAATCATCGAATCGGCCAGTAATAAGGCTTCATTTAAATCATGGGTAACCATGATAACTGGGCATAATAACTGCTCTTTGAGGCGAGCAAGCTCAAGATACAAACGTTCCCGAGTTTCTCTGTCTACCGCTGAAAAAGGTTCATCTAACAACAAAACCGACGGTTCACGGGCTAATGCTCGTGCCAAAGCAACGCGTTGCCGCTGTCCACCGGATAACTGTGCGGGTAATCTATCGGGTAAACCGTGCAAATTCACTCGTTCGAGCCAATCTTTTGCACGTGGGATGCGCGCAGCCTTAGGTATATGATCAAGCCCTGCGACCACATTTTCTAAGGCGGTGAGATTAGGAAATAAGCCAAAATGTTGTGGCATATAACCAATATGGCGTTGCTGTGGGCTCAAGGCGATGCGGGTTTCGCTATTAAACCAAGGCTTTGCACCAAAATTTATCTGCCCAATATCGGGATGGTTTAACCCTGCTATCATCCTTAATAGCGTCGTTTTTCCGCCGCCAGAAGGGCCGACCACAGCTAACACTTCACCCGCTTTGCAGCGAAAATCAGCATTGAGTTTGATGTGTTTATGATTATGGATCTGGCAATGCAGATCAGCGATGATTTGCGCCACGCTGACCTCCTAAGCGCCGCGATAAACTAGTGGTCAACGCTAACGCCGTGACGGCAAACAGCAATAATACTAACGACATAATACCAGCCGCTTTAAAATCAAAGGCTTGCACACTGTCGTAGATAGCAATTGAAATAGTCTTAGTCTCACCAGCGATATTACCGCCCATCATAAGCACAACACCAAACTCGCCTAACACGTGGGAAAAACACAACACGAGTGCAGTCAATACGCCTGGCCACACCATAGGCAGTTCAATCTTAAGCAGAATTTTAAGCCGACTCATACCGCAACAGGCTGCGGCGTCACGAACATCATTAGGCACAGCTTCAAAAGCGCGCTGTATTGGTTGTACTGCAAAGGGAATATTGACGATAACGGAAGCTAAAACAAGCCCAGAGAAATGAAACACTAACTGCTGGCCGAACAGTTGCTCAATCCACTGCCCTAGCCAGCTTTGGCTACCAAGCCCAACTAATAAATAATAACCAATCACGGTAGGCGGTAACACCAAGGGCACCATAATCAATGCCTCAACCCAAGATTTGCCGACAAACTGGCGGTAAGCCAACGTTCGCCCTGCGAGTATTGCCAGCGGTATTAGCACTAATACTGTGATACTGCTGAGTTTGACCGATAACCACAGTGCCTGCCAATCCATTTAAATCCTTAACTTACTGGCAAACCAAAACCGTATTGAGTGAATACGGCACGGGCAGCATCAGACTGCAGATATTGATAGAAACGCTCAGCGGTTGAGCTCGCTTTAGGCATAAGCGCCATACGTTGGTAAAGCGGAGTATGGAACTTTGCAGGTAGCGCCACGTAGTGACCTAATGCTTGAAACTGCGGTGCCATTGCCAATGATAACGGAATAATTCCGCCCTGAGTTGAGCCACTCACCGCAAATTGTGCCGCTTGAGCGGCATTTTCACCTAAAATCAACTTGGTTTGCAGATCATCCCATAAACCGAACTTTTTCAATAACTCACGAGCGCTTTCGCCATAGGGTGCGTGATCAGGGTTGGCAATCGCAAACCGCTCAATCTTACCCGATGCCAGTAATGTTTTTAGCCCATTAAGTTCAATATCTAATGTAAGGGGGGACTTTTTGGGCGCGACTAAAGCTAAACGGCCAATGGCGTACATCACTCCCTCGTCTTGGGTAAAACCGACTTTATTCAGCTCAGCAATATAACGCTCATCGGCGCTAAGTAGCATTTCGAACGGCGCACCATGCTGAATTTGCGCAACGAAGTTGCCCGATGAACCGTAAGACACCCGTACTTTAAGGCCGGTTTCTGCGGTGAAGTTTTTAACAATATCATCCAGCGCAAACTTAATATTGGCAGCGGCTGCAATCGCAGGAATCGGCGCGGTATCCGCTGCCTGACTCGCTAATGGCACCATAGATAAGCAAAGCAAAAATGTAAAACCAAGAGTATGGAACAAACGGGTTAAACTCTGCATGGGATCACCTTAGGCCATGTTCATGTTGAGCCAGCACTTGTAAACACAGCGCTTGCTCGGCGACTAATTACAACGAGTCTTTGTGCTGCCACAGCTTAGCAGCTTGTTCATCGGCATCTTTCGCCTCAACCCAACTTTGGCCTTGAACGCCGGCTTCTAATTTCCAAAATGGCGCTTTGGTTTTTAAAAAGTCGATTAAGAACTCACAGGCAGCAAAAGCGGCTTTACGATGGGCACTCGTTACGCCAATAAATACGATTTGTTCACCTAATGCCATAGTGCCAACACGGTGGATAACGGTGACTTTATTAACCGGCCAACGGCTACGCGCTTCAACAACGATCTGTTCGAGTATGCCTTCTGTCATACCGGGATAGTGCTCTAAAGTTAAGTCTGTTACGGCGGCACCATCATTAAAATCACGCACTTTACCGACGAATGTCACCACGGCACCATCACTATCGTCTTGGATTAATTGTCGATATTCATCAGGCACATTAAAGTCGACCTCTTGCACTCGCACTGCGGGTAATAAACGCATATTAGCCTCCGGTGACGGGTGGAAAGAAAGCAACTTCATCGCCATCTTTAATTGGCGCATCCCATTGGCTCATGGTCTGATTCACTGCCACCAGCAACTTATCTGAGGTTAATACTTTTGCCCACTTTTCGTCGGTAGTCGCTAGCATTGCCCGTAGTGCTTCGGCGGTTTGCGTTTGTTCGCTCGCATCTACACTTAACTTGGCCGTGCCTAATAATTCTCGAACTTGAGCAAAAAACAACACGTTAATCATAATTTTCTCTCGTTTTTGATCCGCTAAACCTTAAAATGGCCCGATTTGCCGCCACGTTTTTCCAGTAAGCGCACTTGGGAAATCACCATATCTTTTTGCACCGCTTTACACATATCGTAGATAGTTAACGCCGCCACAGAAGCCGCGGTTAAGGCTTCCATTTCTACGCCAGTTTTACCGGATAATTTGCATAGGCTAGTGATCCGCACGCGGTTATGTTCAGGCTGCGCTTCTAAATCAACCTCAACCTTAGTCAGCATGAGTGGATGACATAGAGGAATAAGATCTGAGGTTTTTTTAGCCGCTTGGATACCCGCAATACGCGCGGTCGCAAACACATCACCCTTATGGTGGCTACCACTCATAATCATTTCTAGGGTAGTGCTTGCCATCTCAATAAAGGCTTCTGCACGGGCTTCACGCTCAGTTACCGCTTTTTCGGTTACATCAACCATATGGGCATTGCCATCGGCATTAATATGAGTAAATACATTGCTCATTGGAGCGATCCTTTAATGTTAGGTCAAAACAAAGTGCAAGGAAAATTAGACTGATACCCGCGCTAAATCGACGGTGAAAGAACGAAAATCCTGCTCTAACCGCCAATTGAGGCAAGATGCTGAGTCACACCCGTGATGCCTTGATGCAAATAATGGGTTTCTTTCTTCTGGGCTAATTGACCGTGCAAACGCTCGATCAATTCTGCTTGTTGACTGGAGTGCTGCAGTAAATCACGTAAATCGACACCTGATTCGGTAAAGAGGCATAAATGTAACTTCCCCTTAGCCGAGACTCGCAGACGATTGCAACTCGCACAGAAATTATTGGCATAGGGCATGATCAAACCAATACGCCCCTTATAATCGCTGCGGCTAAAGTTTTGCGCAGGACCATCATCGGCGCTCGGCGTATCTAAATGCCAACCATCCGCCAGTAACTGGGCTTTAATATCTGCTCCCGCCAAATGGTGGGCTTCAAAATACTCACGGCCAAGGCCCGTTTCCATCAACTCGATGAAACGTAAATCGATAGGTGTATTTTTAATCCAATGCAAAAAACGGGGTAAATCTTTATCGTTTAAGCCTTTAAGCAGTACGGCGTTAATCTTTACGCGCTCAAAACCTGCCGTCAGAGCAGCATCAATGCCCCGCATCACTTCGTCGAATTTATTCTCGCCAGTGATCTGGTAAAACATTTTAGGATCTAAACTATCCACAGAGACATTGATACGGCGTAGACCCGCATCAAACCATTCTTGGGCATGTTTTTCGAGTCGATAACCGTTAGTCGTGGTAGCAATATTTTTAATATGAGGGTTGTCAGCTACCACACGAATAATATCGGTGAAGTCTTTACGCAGGGTAGGTTCACCACCCGTAATGCGGATTTTTTGGGTGCCGACTTGACCAAATGCAGAAACGAGGTTTTCTATCTCATTAAGCGATAAGAATTTAGGCTTGCCATCAGGATGATAACCGTCGGGGAGGCAATAACTGCATTTAAAGTTGCAAACGTCAGTAACTGACATGCGTAAATAGTGAAATTTTCGACCAAAGCTGTCTTGTAATTGAGACATGATCACCTTTCCAAGTGTGGGAGGCGAGAGCATTTCTTATCCCGCCCCGGTGGCATTATTACCACGGCTACACCTCCATATCTTTCAACTTAGGCAGGCAAGCTCGGAGAACCGTCGCCGATGATTATAGGCCGAAAGTACTCACTAGCTATACCCCTAAACAGGTATTTATTTATCTAAACTTCACTAGCGTGAATAATCTGTGACAGCCCTCACCTAAAGATTTGTACTCAAGTAGACTCAACAATGGCTTAATCCACTGTGACCTTATCTTATTTTCAGGTAAGGTGGTACAAACAATAAAACGCCCGTTTACAAACGACAACACTCGATAGAAATCGGGGAAACGTAAAGGAAGAGGTGAACTGATGGAACGCGAATCAATGGAATTCGATGTTGTGATCGTAGGTGCAGGTCCAGCGGGCTTAGCAACTGCATGTCGATTAATGCAAATATCACAGGATTCAGGTAAAGAAATTACTGTCTGTGTGGTTGAGAAAGGCTCAGAAGTGGGTGCACATATCCTGTCTGGCGCAGTGTTCGAAGCAAAAGTCCTTAGTGAGCTATTTAGCGACTGGCGCGAAAAAGATGCCCCAGTAAAAAATGCTGTCACTCAAGACGAAATCTATTTATTGAACTCTGCCACCGATGGCCGAGTCATGCCGAATGCTTTTGTGCCAAAAACGATGCACAACGACGGTAATTTTATTATCAGTGTCGGTAACCTGTCCCGCTGGCTTGCGGGCCGCGCAGAAGAGCTCGGCGTTGAAATATTCCCAGGTTTTGCAGCGAGTGAATTACTGTTTAACGACGATAATAGCGTTAAAGGTATTTTGATTGGCGATATGGGCATAGGCGCCGATGGCAAACCGAAAGACAGTTATATGCCGGGTATGGAGCTGCATGCCAAATACACGGTCTTTTCTGAAGGTTGCCGTGGCCACTTAGGTAAGCAACTGATCGAAAAATATCATTTAGATAATGGTAAAACACCGCAACATTATGGCTTAGGTTTCAAAGAAATTTGGAAGGTCCCTGCCGAGCAACATGAGCTAGGTAAAGTGGTTCACACTGGGGGCTGGCCATTAACCGAGGGCTCATCTGGCGGCGGCTTCCTTTATCATATGGAAGACAACCAAATTGCGGTTGGGCTTATTATCGATTTGAACTATAAGAATCCGCATCTTAGCCCATTTGATGAATTTCAACGTTACAAAACTCACCCTGTTATCGCTAAATATTTAACCGGTGGCGAACGTCTTAGCTATGGCGCACGCGCAATCACTAAAGGCGGTCTAAACTCACTACCTAAGATGAGTTTCCCTGGCGGCCTAATCATAGGCTGTAATGCAGGCACCTTGAACTTTGCGAAAATCAAAGGGACTCACACTGCGATGAAAAGCGGGATTGTCGCTGCAGAAACCTTAGGCAAAGCAATGATGGCGGGGGTCGAAGGCGGTAAAGATCTTGATTGTTTCCAAACTCATATAGAAGAAAGTTGGCTGCACGACGAATTATACAAATCGCGCAACTTTGGCCCTGCCATGCATAAGTTTGGCACTTACTTAGGTGGTGCCTTCAACTATATTGATCAAAACTGGTTTGGTGGAAGATTCCCAATAACATTGCGCGATGAACAGCCTGATTATGCACAAATGGCGCCCGTTAGCGCTTACAACAAGATTGATTATCCGAAACCAGATGGCAAGCTCAGTTTTGACAAACTGTCCTCAGTTTATCTATCGAGCACCTACCATGAAGAAGATCAGCCCTGCCATTTACGCCTAAAAGACAGCAGTATTCCATTGGGTATTAATCTCACTCAATTTAATGAGCCAGCACAACGCTATTGCCCTGCAGGTGTATATGAAGTTATCGAAGAGGCGGGTCAGCCCAAATTTGTGATTAATGCGCAAAACTGTATTCACTGTAAAACCTGCGACATTAAAGACCCAAGCCAAAATATTACTTGGGTAACCCCAGAAGGTGGTGGTGGACCCAACTACCCTAATATGTAATAAATTATTGTAAATATGTGAACCAAGGCGTCCAAATTGACGCCTTTTTCTTACCTAAAACACGAATAATTCACTATTTTAGCTTGCCCTTGCTCACTACATTAGCCACAATCGCGGCATAAAAAGAGTCAGTTCTAAACACCGCTGTATTTCCGTCTATACTCTACATAATAAGATCTACTTCAATAGCAATAAGTTAGGCTAAAAAGCCTTGCTAACGCTGTTTTATTAACCAACCAATCTAGACTAAAGTTAACTTTTAACATTATTGTCCGATAATAATTATCGTACACGGTGCGTCGACCGCTAACTTACAATAGTCCAACAAAGGCATATTGATATTTATGATATTTAATAACCTCACCATTAAGCAGAAGATTCTGCTAACTGTTACATTTGCGGTACTACTGTCAACCATCCTTGTCGGTGTGTTAAGCCAGCGCAGCGCTAAAAATGTGGTCGAGCAACGTATGTTGGGTTCGGAACTGCCTAGCTTGATGATGCAGATCCGTAATAAGATCGATCTCGACATTTCCACCTTAATGAATGCTGCAGAACAACTCGCCAATAGCCGTATGTTACTGCAATGGCTAGAGGACGGTCGACCACAGGACAAGGAAGCCATTGTCGTTGCCGAGCTGAAAGATATTTCTCGCCAATATAAATTAGTGCAGACCTCCTACGCAGACAAAGAAACTGCGGCTTATTACACTCAAGATGGCTTTTTACGTTTACTCGTCCCAGGGCCAGACGATTGGTTTTTTGGTTATCGCGATAGCGGTCAAGAGCGAATGTTAAACGTATTTACCGAGGCCAATGGTGAAGTTAAACTTTTTATTAACTATCAGCAGCCTAATGGTCGCGGCTTAGTAGGGCTGGCAAAATCACTTGATGATATGGTGAATTTACTGAACTCGTTTAAGATTGAAAAAACGGGTTTTATCTACTTAGTTGATGCTAAGGGAGGAGTTCAACTTCACCCCGACCCGAGCCAAATTGGTAAAAGCAGCTTAAGCAACCTATACAAAGGAGATAATTCAAGTTCATTATTAAATCGCAGTGATTTCAATCTAATCAATACCACGATCAATGGCGAAGAGATGCTGGTCGCCAGCAGTTATATCGCCTCAATGGATTGGTACCTCGTCGCACAAGTGCCTAAAGCTGAAGTCTTTGCACTATTAACTGATGCCGCCTACCAAATTTTAATGTGGACGCTATTCATTGCTGCAGGCTTTATTGCTCTGGCCGTATTAGTTGCCGGCTCAGTTAGCCGCCCTATCACACAAATTGCCGTAATGTTCCGTGATATAGGTGAAGGCGAAGGTGACTTACGCCAACGCTTACCCGTTAATGGTGAAGATGAAATAGCTCAACTGGCAAAAGGGTTTAATAGCTTTATCAGCAAAATCCAAGAGACTGTGATTGAAGTTGCCGAAACTAGCGAACTGCTCGGTTTTTCAGCTAAAGATGTGTCTAACCAAGCACAGCAAACGCTAGATGACAGCAACGAGCAAAAAGATCGCACTGTTATGGTGGTTACCGCCATTAACGAAATGGGTGCCACAGTTAACGAAATAGCCAGCAATGCTGCCCAAGCCGCGGTTGCCGCTAGAGATGCCGATACTGAAGCCAGCACTGGCCAAGTTGTTGTGACTCGAGCTCGAGATACCATCAACCAATTATCAAAGGATGTTGGCCAAGTGGGTGAAGTGATTGAGTCGCTCGCGACGCACACTAAATCCATCGGAGGCATTTTAGATGTGATCCGTGCAATCTCTGAACAAACTAACTTACTCGCTCTCAACGCAGCCATTGAAGCAGCGCGCGCAGGTGAGGCAGGACGCGGGTTTGCCGTTGTTGCCGATGAAGTCCGGAACTTAGCATCACGGACTGCGGCATCAACCAACGAAGTGCAAGGCATGATCGACAAGCTGCAATCGGAAGCAAGCCGCGCAGTGAATGCGATGGCTCAAAGCCGCACCCGCTCACATGAAGGTGTGGTGGCCGTCGATGAAGCCAGCCAATCTTTGATTGGTATTAGCGATAGAATTGGCCTGATTAGCGACATGAATATCCAAGTCGCTGCCGCGACAGAAGAGCAATCTACCGTTGTTGAAGATATTAACCGTAACTTCACTGAAATCAACGACATTACTCAGCGCACGGCAGATACAGCACAAGCTGCAGCGCAAGCGAGTTTAGCCTTGAGTCAACTGTCGCATCGATTAGATTCTCTAGTGGCCAAGTTTAAGGTGTAATACCTGCTTTTTGCTCTATTCTTACTGCATAAAAAACGCCTTAGATAGCAATATCTAAGGCGTTTTTATTTCACGTAATAACGCTATTAATCCATTGAAATAAATTTAATTGTCAGTGGGTATTTATACACTTTACCTTCGCTGGCTTTAATTATTGCCAGCACAGTACACACTAGATCTAATATGCCCAGTATGGCTAAAAAAATAAAACCGATACCCACAAACGCTAATACGCCACTGATGATCACATAAATCAGCAGGCTCAACTTAAAGTTCAAACAACTACGGCCACATTGATCGACAAATATCGACTCTTCGCGCTTCATTAGCCAGATAATTAATGGCCCAAGGATTGATCCTAACGGCACGAGATATCCTACAAAACTTGAGGCATACACCAGTAAACCAAAATCCTTATCGCTCTTTTTCACGGGCTCTATCATGAAATCATCTCTACTTTATCATTTTGAATATCAATACTTATTTGGCATTATTTCCGTATAAACGCATTTGCCAGTCTTCTATTGTTTGCAATGCTAAGCGGCGCTGCAAGCTATTAACCCAACTCTGTGCTAAGCCCTCACAGGAAGCTAAACGTTCATAGGCATCTACATTGAAAGTAGGTGAGAAATACAGTGACATCGCTTCTGCTACGCTTATGTCGGTGCGGCGCTCAACTAATTCAATCTTATCGTTGAGATAGATTACCCCAGGAGTGAGTATTCGATAGAACCAACCGCATAACTGGCTCTGTTGCATAGCCAAGGCAAATTCTTTATGACCGAATTGCAGATTAAGCTTAAAGCAAGGTGAGCGGGGCTGGGTCACCTGCACTCTTACGGCACCAATTTGCAAAATATCACCAATATTTACCTGAGTTTCGTTAAGCCCAACTGTACTGATATTTTCTCCCATAGTGGGCGCATCTTCGAGCTGGGTGATTAAATCCCAACGCCGATACTGACCATAATGCTCACGGGGGAAATGATGAAGCACTCGATCGAGCCCGCCGTGGTGTTTAGGGTCAGCCTGTACATCACCCTCAGCATGCCCACTATGCACTAACAATTGTTGGGCCGATTGCTTGCCATTAATACCGCTAATCACGCCGGCGATCGTTTCAAGCTCTGCCCCTAAGTACAATCCGGATAACTTATTAATCAGCAACGTTGACATCTACCACTCCCTATCCATGGACTATCAAGCACTATTCGTTTTTAAAATGCAATGAATTGATTTATATGAAATAACTTAAATTGGATTGCGTTATAACCGTATAATATTTCAGTCATCGACCTATTTTAAGAATAGGATAACTTTATTTTGAGCAAAAAAATGCCCCGTTACGAAAACGAGGCAAAATGATGCACTAACAAATGGGGAAAAAGCACAATAAAACATCAGAGTCACTCATAACAAAATAAACTCTAGCAAATACAGATGACAAAAAAATGACTCAAACAGAACACAACCAATTTATTATGCTGTTGCCTTACTCGCTAAATACTGTTTCAGCGCCTCTCCCGGAACAGAGCTATCTGTCGCGACCGCAAAGGCAGCCCACACGGCGCCTTCGGCCATAGCCTGAGTAATCGACTCGCCACAACATAGACTATGGATAAGTCCTGCAGCATAGGCATCACCCGCACCTGTAGTATCAACAACGTTTGCAGGGACTGCGGCAACATGTTGTACATTATCCTGGGTATAGACCTTAGCGCCGTTGATGCCATCAGTAACCACAAAATAACGCAATGCACTGCCGCCAATGCTCACGCCATATTCCCAAGATGCGGCATCACAACGCCCCTGCATATCACTCACAGATGCCAATAAAATATGGCAAGGTCTTGGCCTATCGTCCTTAGCCAATTGCGCCACCACAAGGCAATGTTCTAAGGCAGTTTTCGCCCAGCTAACAGAACCTTCCGCTGAAGTATTAAAATACAGTGCATCCCATGATTGCCATTTTGGTGGTACCGACAACTCAAATATGGGTCTTTGTGGTCGAATAATCGTGCGCTCGCCATCTGGTGTCATTACGAGCAGCATTTCGCAGGTATTACCCACACGGCGCTGCACTAAACGGCAGTCGAGCCCTTGGGTGTTGGCCTCAGCAATAAGCCAATCCCCCATATCATCACGGCCAACTTGACTAACAAGTGCAACGCTATGTCCGGCCCATACTAAGCCTAATCCAGTGTTTGCGCCGCCGCCGCCGAGCCGCTGCCCCCCATCCTGATAATGGAAGCGTCCACCGGTTTTTAAAGGTTTATCAAGTAGTAAAATCCGGTCACAATTAAGATTGGCCACTAACAGAATATTCGCCATTACACGACTCCAAGGGGCAAAACACAACGCCAGAGAATTAAAGTCCCTCAATCTAAAACAAAATACGTATGGGTACAATCCAATCATTACGATAGAAATAGAATAAGAACGTCGCTGCCTACGTGTGTAAGCATTTGTCCCATATAAGATGAAGCAAAATATTAAATAGCGTGCGGTATATTACAGTGCCGAAACGGTAAGCCATTGTTTAAATTAAATTTAAAAAACAAAGCAGGTCTGCTTTGTGATTTATTCAAACTAAATAAGAATTTGTACCATTAAATCTAAAGAAACATAATTAACATATGTATCAATTATGTTTCTCAACGTTTTGAATGGAATCAAACGCTATGCTAATGGAAAGATGGGATACGATTGAGGAAAGAGCCGAGCAACTGCGACGTTATCAGCTCTGTTTAGAGGAGTTTGCAGCGCTGGATTTTCATGACAACTATGTCGCACAGATTAAACAAGACTATCAACAACTCACAGAAACAGTAAAAGTGCAGCCAACGCCAATATTAGAGCGTTAACTGCACTTAACTATTCAATTACTTTTTTGGCGTTAATGGTGATAAAGCCGCAAATGTTACGGTTAATTGCCAATCGGTAATAACCATATCAGAAGGTTGCCAACTGTCATCAACCCATTCATAAATCAAGCCAGGGTTTTCCTCTGCATTAACTAGCAAGCGACGTCCATCTCGCAACACCAGTGTATAATCGAGCCCCTGCGCATCGACACTCTCAATATCCCCCAAGACACTGTGATGAATCGCCGAGATCGTACCCGTTGCCTTAACGGCATCGCCACCCTCTTTACCGCTATAAAACTTTAACGCCTCGTTTGCGGCAGTCTGGTGAAAAACAAACTCCTCAGCAACCCCCACTACGATCGACGGATCAAGCTCATACCAAGCGGGTATCCATAATGCGTTAATTGTCATCCCGTTATATCCTGCATAATAATTTTACGGACTGGCTCATTCTGCCTTAACCCCGTCAGAGAAAATACTCTTCAAGGATAAAATAATTTTAATCTCAATAAAGAATGGGGTAGCAAACTTGAATAGAACACTTCTTTTGCAAGAAAAACCAATATAAAGGGGTCATATCGAGTATAGACACTTAGAATGGACATCCGTGCAGGGCTGGCACATATGCATCAATGAATGCCCAGAGTCTCAGTTAGTTTGTTTTATCATTACCATTGAGTCGCCACATAAGCCAACAAAGTGATCCTGAACCCAGTAATAACGTATAAAGTCACACACGATAGATTAATGTTCCCATGCTTGCACCGCAGGCCGATGAATACGGAGTTTACTTGCCTATGGATAAGCCTATAACGCAAGCCCCTCAAACCCTAAAACTAATGGGTGAAAGTGAGGCTAAAAAGCGCCAAGAGCTTAAACTTTATTTTAATCAAACATGGGCTCTATATGAGTCGCTGTTTGATTTGATCCAAGAAGATAGCGCTTATTACCTTAAAGCCGAACCGCTGCGCCATCCGTTAATCTTTTATTTTGGCCATACGGCCACCTTTTACATTAACAAGCTCAAGCTCGGAAAGTTTCTCGATGAACGGGTCAATGACAACTTCGAATCCATGTTTGCCATTGGTGTTGATGAAATGTCTTGGGATGACTTGAACGAGCAACATTACCCATGGCCAAAGGTGGCGCAAGTGCACGCCTATCGTCAACAAGTTAGCGCTGTAGTGAATCGCATTATTGATGAAATGCCACTGGCGCTGCCGATCACGCAAGACAGCCCAGCTTGGATTATTTTGATGGGCATTGAACATGAGCGTATTCACTTAGAAACCTCATCAGTGATTATCCGCCAGCTGCCGCTAGAATATGTTGCTACAAGCCAGCTTTGGCCCGCATGCCAAGATGTCGGCAACGCTGAGACAAACCACTTAATTGCCGTAAAAGGTAAAAAAATTACCTTAGGTAAACCAGAGCAAGACCAGACCTATGGCTGGGATAACGAATACGGTAATAAAACATTTAACGTTGCCGACTTTAAAGCCTCGCAGTTTTTAGTCTCGAACCAAGAGTATCTGACGTTCGTCGAAGCCGGTGGTTATCAATCACCGCAATTTTGGAATGAAGAAGGTCAAGCTTGGCTCGCTTACACCCAAGCGAAAATGCCGCGTTTTTGGCGATTACAGCAAGATAAATGGTGGCAACGTAACTTAACGGAAGAAATCCCACTACCGTTAAACTGGCCCGTCGAGGTCAATCAGCTGGAAGCCAAAGCTTTTTGCAATTGGAAAGCCGAGCAAAAGCAAAGTAATATCCGCCTACTAACTGAAGCGGAATGGTCGATTCTACGTGAGAACATTCCCGCTGATGCACCTGATTGGCAGGAAGTACCGGGTAATATCTCTTTGGCTTATTACGCCTCTTCTTGTCCGGTGAATCGTTTTGAACATAATGGTTTTTTCGATATTGTCGGTAATGTTTGGCAGTGGACAGAAACCGCTATCGACGGCTTTAATGGCTTTGCCGTACACCCACTCTATGATGATTTCTCAACGCCAACTTTTGATGGTAAGCACAATCTCATAAAAGGTGGTTCGTGGATTTCCACCGGCAATGAGGCCATTGCTTCGTCACGTTATGCGTTTCGTCGACATTTTTATCAACATGCTGGCTTCCGCTATGTGGAATCCACGCAAAACCCTACCCAAATGGCCGAGGTCAATGTGTACGAAACCGATGAGCTGATCTCCCAATACCTTGAGTTCCACTATGGCGCCGAATATTTTGGTGTGCCTAATTTCTGCGTTAATGGCGTACAACAAGCGCTGGTTGAAATCCAACTCACTCACACAAGTAAAGCGTTGGATATTGGCTGCTCCGTTGGCCGAGCGAGTTTTGAGCTGGCAAAAGTGTTTGACCACGTTGATGGAATCGACTTCTCGGCACGCTTTATTCAACAAGCGTATGCACTCACCGAGCAAGGTGAGAAGCGTTATACCATTCGTACCGAGGGCGATTTACAGGAGTTTAAGAGCGCAAACTTAGCCAAGTTAGGTTATGGCCCAGAAGCTAAAAAAGTGAATTTTATGCAGGGTGATGCGGGTAATTTAAAGCCCATGTTTACCGGTTATGATTTAGTGTATGCCTCTAATCTGATTGACCGATTAAACGATCCTAAGCACTTTTTAACCAGCATTGCCCTACGGATTAATCAAGGTGGATACCTTGTCATTGCCTCACCTTACACTTGGCTAGAGGACTATACCCCTAAGGATAAATGGCTCGGTGGCGTAAAAGTGAAAGGTGAGAACTTCACCACGTTAGATGGGTTAACTGAAACCTTAATTGGTCAATTTGAACTGGTTGCAGTGAAGGAAATCCCGTTTGTGATCCGCGAGACTAAACGTAAATTCCAACATTCGATTTCAGAAATGACCATTTGGCGTAAGCGTTAATCCTGTCTCGATAAATAATGCAAAAAGGCATCTGTCAGTTATCTATTTCTGGCAGATGCTTACTCTTCGCTAGTAGATTTATGCCGTAAACACCTCCTTCACAACAGCGTAAATAGACTATCAGTCAACATTAAACCCGCGTTAATACTCAACATGTATTCTCATGCCCACCAAAATAATATATGGATGTTTACTAAATATGCATATAAATTCAGTTAACATTTATTTGTAGAGGATTAATCATGAGTTTGCTCGAGAACGTATCTGTAGCTAAAAAAGCCAATATTTATTTTGATGGTAAAGTCGCCAGTCGTAGCGTGTTTTTTGCCGATGGTAGTAAACAAACCTTAGGCGTAGTTCAGCCAGGAGAATATGAGTTTTCGACTTCTCAAGGTGAAATCATGGCGGTGATTAGCGGCCGTTTTGAGGTATTGCTACCCAACACCACTACATGGCAAGAATTTAACGAGGGAACGCAGTTTGAGCTCGCGGCAAATGTGAGCTTTAAAATTCGTAATACTGCCATCGCCGAATATTGTTGCAGCTATCTTTAAGCATAAAATATCGATGTTCGAGGTGTACAGACACTGTTAGTACAGATAGCACTAACACAGCCAATACAATTGTCACAATAAACCTTAAGTCATGCTCACAGTAAAGTTTTATCCTTTTAGTGTGAGCATTTCCCCAATAGTCAGCCCATCTTGGTTAGCTATTAGATTTTTTCCCCATTATGCTACGACGGTATTTAACACGGATTAAAGACACATGTATTAATATCGTCGCTTAAAACAGCACTAGACGACCGGTCTAATTTGCTTTATCCTAAGCCTCATGAAAATCGAAACCCAATCTACTCGCCAACACATTCTCGACATCGGCTATAAGCTAATCGTCAGAAAAGGCTTCTCCAGCGTCGGCTTATCCCTACTGCTGCAGGCGGCCGAAGTACCTAAAGGCTCGTTTTACCATTACTTCAAATCTAAAGAACAATTTGGCGAAGCGCTGATTACTGATTATTTTGATAAATATCAAATAGCGTTAGACGCATTATTTAATGACTCAACACTCACAGGCTATCAGCGCTTAATGCAATACTGGCAACAGTGGTTACATGTACAAGCCGATGGCTGCATAGATCAAAAGTGTTTGGTTGTGAAACTCAGCGCCGAAGTGGCTGACTTATCCGAAGCCATGCGCGTCGCCTTACTTAACGGCTCCGCGAGCATTATCGACAGGCTAACCACTTGCGTGCAAATAGGGATCAACGATGGCTCAATCGCTACACAAGATCCGCAATCGACCGCTGAAATGTTGTATCACATGTGGTTAGGCGCCAGCTTAATGAACAAGTTAGGCCACAGCGCTACCGCGCTTGAACGGACAATGGTGTCAACTAAAGCGATATTAAGCCCATAGCAATGCCCTAGATTTACCCCCATTTTGCTACAAAATTTGTGATAGAGATTTGCTGATATAAATCAGCCACAACAATTGAAAACATTGTTTACATCTGTGAATTAGACGACTGGTCTACTAATTTAAAAGAACTTAATTAACCTAATAATAGGGATAACATCATCCATGCTAAATTTTAACTATTACAACCCGACTCGTATCCGCTTTGGTAAAGATACTATCGCTGAAATTGACTCTTTAGTGCCAAGCGATGCTAAGGTCATGATCCTATTTGGCGGCAGCAGCGCCAGAAAAACAGGTACATTAGACGAAGTAAAACAATCGCTGGGTAATCGTTTCATCGTCGAGTTTGATGGCATTGAGCCAAACCCAACCTACGAAACTTTAATGAAAGCCGTTGCTCAAGTGCACGAGCAGAATATCGACTTCCTCCTCGCTGTTGGCGGTGGCTCAGTCATCGATGGCACTAAATTTGTTGCTGCTGCAGCGGTATTCGAAGGTGAACCGTGGGACATTCTCATGGGCGCAAAAGTGACGCAAGCGATGCCTTTTGGTTCAGTATTAACCTTGCCAGCAACGGGTTCAGAGATGAACAATGCCAGCGTTGTAACCCGTAAATCGCTACAGGCTAAGCTGCCATTCCGTAATGATTTGGTTTACCCACAATTCTCAATACTTGATCCAACAAAAACGTTCACTCTGCCTGAGCGCCAAGTGGCTAACGGTGTGGTCGATGCTTTTGTGCATATTACCGAGCAATACTTAACTTACCCCGTTAACGCTGCCGTACAAGACAGATTTGCCGAAGGTCTATTACAGATCCTTATTGAGCTTGGGCCAAAGGTACTGGTTCAGCCAGAGGATTACGACATTCGCGCTAACTTAATGTGGGTGGCCACGGTGGCACTCAATGGCACGATTGGCGTAGGTGTTCCCCATGACTGGGCCACCCACATGATTGGCCATGAACTGACCGCACTTTACGATATCGACCACGCACGCACACTAGCAATCGTACTGCCAGCTTTGCTGCAATGTACTAAAGAAGCTAAGCGCGAAAAGCTACTCCAATATGCAGACCGTGTGTGGCACATCAACACAGGTACAGATGATGAACGTATCGACGCCGCCATTGCCAAAACGAAAGCGTTTTTTGAAGCGATGGGCATAGCGACACATTTATCTGCTTATAATCTTGATGCCAGCCACGTAGAAACGGTTGTAAAACAGCTTGAACAACACGGTATGGTGGCGCTCGGCGAACACGGCAATATTGATCCAGCCATGAGTCGTAAAATTTTGACCTTAGCTTTATAACGTCAAACGGTATCCTTAACTGAACTAAACCCAGAGCTCACACGTATTGATGTGAGCAACTTAGGTAAAGGTATGAAAATGAATATATTAATGGTACTTACGTCACACGACAAACTCGGCGATACAGGTTTAAAAACCGGCTTTTGGCTCGAAGAATTCGCCTCACCTTTTTATACTTTTAAAGATAAAGGTTTCAACATTACTTTGGCCTCACCACTGGGCGGTCAACCACCGCTCGATCCAAAAAGTGATGAGCCAGACTTTCAGACCGAAGCCACTGCGCGTTTCAGTAAAGATGCTGAAGCCCAAAAGCAACTAGCCCATACCACTCGTTTAAGTGAAATCAACGCCGCCGATTATGATGCCGTTTTCTATCCCGGCGGTCACGGTCCACTGTGGGATCTTGCCGAAGATAAACACTCTATCGCCTTGATAGAACAGTTTTATCAAGCCAATAAACCCCTAGGGCTGGTATGTCATGCCCCTGCTGCACTATTACATCCTAAAACCAGCGATGGTAAGCCATTAGTTAGCGGCAAGCGCGTTACCGGTTTCAGCAACTCTGAAGAAGAAGCGGTGCAACTCACTAATATCGTGCCATTTTTAGTCGAAGATATGCTGCAAAAAAATGGCGGCACTTATGTTAAAGGTGATGATTGGACAAGCTTTGTTGTGGCGGATGCTCATTTGATCACCGGCCAAAATCCAGGATCATCAGAAGCGGTTGCAGAGGCCATCGTCGCGCAACTAAACGCTAGAGGCTAATAACATGCTGCACACTCAACTTAAAATAAATTAAGACAAGTGTGCTAACAACGCTAAAAATTGCTATCGCACCATAATAGTGCGATAGCAATAAAATGCACTCTCACGATAGAAAGGGAAGCTCATGATCACCTTGCACCATCTTAATAAATCACGCTCTAAACGTATCATCTGGTTGCTAGAAGAACTGGGTCAACCTTATCAAATTAAGTGTTATCAGCGTGATAGCCAGACTTTTCTCGCGCCATCTGAACTTAAGCAAATTCATCCATTAGGCAAATCACCCGTTATCGAAATGGACGGCCAAGTGATAGCCGAGTCGGGCGCGATCACAGAGTATCTGATTGAAAAATTTGCCGCTGATAGCTTAGCGCCAGCAAGAGACAGTGCCGACTACATCAATTATCTACAATGGTTACACTTTGCCGAAAGCTCGGCTATGTTGCCTTTGTTATTGCGTATGTTCGTGCAAAAGGACGGCTGTAAAACCAATTTCCTTGAAGGTTATGCGGCGATAGAAGTCAGTAAAATTAGCCACTACTTCAATGATATGTTGGCAGGCAAAAGCTACTTGGTGGCAGACAAGCTCACTGGGGCAGATATCATGATGTCCTTCGTGGTAGAGCTATTAGCGAACAGTGGCGACCTTGCTAAATTTGGACATATTCAACGCTATGCAACTCAATTATCGCAACATGCCGGATGGGCTAAAGCGAATCAAATCGAGCAAGATCTCGACGTAAGCGTATAATTTCTGCGTTAAGCTCGGGCGCATCGCAGATGAGTGCCCGTGCTTTACAAAAATTAAATCCCGCCTCGTTCAGCCCCGCCTTTCCTACCCGCTATAGACCTTCTATCCAGCAACAACCCTAACCGCTGATACTAAACAAACATCATGATTTTTAGTAGAAAAGAGTCTAATCTTGAACAACTCCATTTAAACACAACAAGGACCTTAGCATGCGCTCACTCACACTCATCGGCTTAATGCTATTTAGTATGTTGGCTCAGGCAGTTGTTTATAAATGGGTTGATAAAGATGGTAAAGTCCATTACTCCGATGAACCACAGCCTAATGCTCAAATTGTAGAGTTAAAGGATAAAACCTTAAATCAAATTAGCTTGCCTCAGCCAAAAACAGATATAGATGATGTTAATCAAGCAATTGAATCTATTCAATATCAAGTCAATATTACCGCTCCGAATGAAGAAGAAACCGTCAGAGATAATAATGGTGATTTTGAGGTAGTTGCGACCATCACACCAGAACTTAAAGGCCAATATTTAATGGCCATCAAACTCGATGGCAAACCTATTGGTCAACCGCAAGTAGGCAATATTTTTCAACTTAAAAACATCGACAGAGGTCAACATACCTTAGTCGTTGACGCTATGACTCAAAACGGCAAAGTCTTTGCATCAAGTCCACCAAGAAAGATATTTCTTCATCAAGCAACTAAGCGTTAATCAAAGCAATATTGGGTTTGAATCTAGTTTAAAGACTTTTAAATACATAATGCTAGATTAACATTCATCTCTTAAACCGTTTGATGAAGCCAAGTTGCAGCTCGCACCAAATTGGTGCAACATAACGGTGCAACCTTATTTCTAGGAACGGTCAATGGATAAAGAGATTCTACTCAATCACTTAGTTACTGCAGTGCTTGTTATCGATCAAGATCTCAAACCTTGTTATGCCAATGCAGCGGCTGAGCAATTATTAGGCGTAGGTAGCCATAGACTGGTAGAACAAGCTTTGCCTGAGCATTATCAAATACTCGGTGTTGAAGACCACATTTTAATGGACGCCGTAAAAGCTAGCCAAGGGCTAACGGTAAACACCACCACGCTAGTCACCCTCGATGGTCAACACCATACTGTTGATTTAACATTGATCCCACTCGATGACACTGCAAAAATGAGCCTGCTTGAGCTTCGCCAAGTCGATCAACAAAGACGCATTCATCAACAACTCAACCAAGATGCTCAGCAACAAGCTGCGCAGTTTTTGGTGCGTAATTTAGCCCATGAAATTAAAAACCCTTTAGGCGGGCTTCGCGGCGCAGCACAGCTATTATCACGGGAACTTGATAGCCCTGAATTGAAGGAATTCACGACGCTCATCATAGAGCAAGCGGATCGCCTGCGTAATTTAGTCGACCGGCTACTCGGACCACAAAGGCCGACACAGCACAGTCTGCACAACATTCATCAGGTGGTGCAAAAAGTCTATAAGTTAGTAGAAGTGGCGCTGCCTGCTAACGTCCAACTCAAACGGGATTACGACCCATCAATTCCCGATATCGAAATAGATGCTGAGCAGATGCAGCAAGCGGTGCTGAATATTTTGCAAAATGCGCTGCAGGCGCTTGAAAATACGGGCGGGGAGATTTTGATCCGCACGCGTACCCAGCATCAAGTCACCATTGGTGCCAAACGCCACAAGCTAGTGCTAACGCTATCGATTATCGACAACGGTCCCGGCATACCGCCTGAACTAATAGACACATTATTTTATCCCATGGTGACAGGCCGTGAACAAGGTTCAGGTTTAGGCCTCTCGATTGCCCATAATATTGCCCGTTTACACTCGGGAAGAATCGATTGCCTTTCCAGCGCAGGGCACACCGAATTCACGATTTCACTACCGATTTTAAGCGTTAAATAATTTCAACAATACCGGCCTATGTCGTATGAGGAAGCAAGATGCAAATTAGTGAACAAGTATGGATCCTCGACGATGACAGCTCGATACGTTGGGTGCTCGAAAAGGCACTGCAAAGTGCCAAGCTCAGTACCGCCAGTTTTGCCGCCGCCGAATCCCTGTGGCAGGCATTAGAAATATCGCAACCATGCGTAATCGTGTCGGATATTCGTATGCCAGGTACCAGCGGCTTAAGCCTGCTCGAGCGGCTGCAGGTGCATTACCCTCATATTCCCGTCATCATCATGACCGCACACTCGGATTTAGACAGTGCGGTGAGCGCCTACCAAGCAGGCGCATTTGAGTATCTACCTAAGCCCTTCGACATCGATGAGGCTATCTCACTGGTCGAGCGCGCTATCACCCATGCTACAGAGCAAAGTCCCGCACCAGTAAAAGAAGCCCAAGTTAAAACACCGGAGATTATCGGTGAAGCGCCCGCCATGCAGGAGGTTTTTCGCGCTATCGGCAGGCTCTCGCGTTCATCCATTAGTGTGCTTATCAATGGTCAATCGGGAACGGGTAAAGAATTAGTCGCGGGGGCATTACACAAACACAGCCCGCGTAAAGATAAACCTTTTATCGCCTTGAATATGGCTGCTATTCCTCGGGATTTGATCGAGTCTGAACTTTTCGGCCACGAAAAAGGCGCCTTCACTGGCGCGGCTAATGTACGCCAAGGACGTTTCGAGCAAGCCAATGGTGGCACGCTATTTTTAGATGAAATCGGCGATATGCCGCTAGACGTACAAACGCGGTTACTCAGAGTACTCGCCGATGGCCAATTCTACCGCGTGGGGGGACATAATGCGGTACAAGTGGATGTGCGTATCATAGCGGCGACCCACCAAGATCTTGAATTATTAGTGCAAAAAGGCGGCTTTAGAGAAGACCTATTCCATCGACTGAATGTGATCCGCGTGCACTTGCCGCCATTGTCACAAAGACGGGAAGATATTCCTCAGCTGGCCAGCCATTTTCTCGCCTCAGCTGCTAAGGAAATTGGGGTAGAAACTAAGATAATGACCAAGGAAACCGCGATAAAACTCTCCCAACTACCTTGGCCCGGTAATGTTCGGCAGCTCGAAAACACCTGCCGCTGGCTAACCGTCATGGCATCGGGGCAAGAAATATTACCTCAAGATTTACCGCCAGAACTGCTAAAAGAGCCCGTTAATACCACCCACACGGCAAAAGGTAGCCAAGATTGGCAATCAGCACTGACAGAATGGATAGATCAAAAACTTTCGGAAGGAAACAACGACCTACTAACTGAAGTACAACCCGCCTTCGAGCGCATACTGCTAGAAACAGCACTGCGCCACACTCAAGGCCATAAACAAGAAGCAGCCAAACGCTTAGGCTGGGGACGAAATACCTTAACGCGAAAACTAAAAGAACTATCGATGGATTAATAAACCAGCGCTTGGAGTTGTATTTGGCAACTCCCAGCGCCAAAAGAACGGTAAAGACCCATTAGGCTGCCATGAATACCGCTTTTTCCATGTATTCAACCTTAAAAAGCTTAAGTGACCTGTACTGGATCTTGGTGAATAATGACCTCGGCATCTTCAAAGGCTGCTTTAACCCGTAAGCCTGTTGTATCAGCAATACTGTGAGCCTCATTTAAACTCAAATTACCATCGAGTTCTAAATGAAACTGAATAAAAATCGTTTTCCCCGCCTGACGAGTCCGCAGGTCATGTAGCCCTTGTACACGCGGATCTTCTTTGGCAATTGTTTTAATCTGCTGACGGGTTTCGTCGTCGAGCTCCCTATCTAACAAGGCTTGAATTGAACGATAGCCTAAGCCATAGGCTTGATGACCAATATACAATGCAATTAATACGGCAAACACCCCATCCGCCCACCACCAGCCATATTGTGCTAGCACTAACGCCAATAGCACCGCGCCATTGAGAAATAAGTCCGATTTGTAATGTAGGGCATCGGCTTCAACCACTGTGCTTTTAGTCATCGCTAATGCGCGTTTCTGTAACATGACTAAAGCTAAGGTCAGTACAATTGCGATAATAGAAACCACCACGCCTATGGTGGCATTCTCTATTGGAGTCGGCGTTAATAGACGCTCTCCACCGTAGAAAAGTAACAGAAATGCCGAGCCCATAATAAAGGCTGATTGCGCCAAAGAGGCTAAAGGCTCAGCTTTACCATGGCCATATCTGTGGTCTTGATCCGGTGGCACAATAGCGTAACGAATGGCAATAAAGTTGATAATAGAGGCGAGCGCGTCGGCGAAGGAATCCGTCAAGGATGCCAGCATACTGGCAGAGCCAGAGTAGAACCAAGCAAACATCTTGATAATAATAAGGGTCAAAGCGGTAGCCACTGAGGCGCGGCTAGCCAGCTTGACCCAAAAATCATATTGAGAAATCTGAGTCATAGGGAAGCTATATTAGAAAGCAATGACCCTATTGTATATCAGCTGCCGTATTTAACCGCGAGGTTCTTTACCTGCATGTGCTTCAAATCGCGCTTTAAATTTAGCTTGCTGTTCAGGCGTCAACAGATTGTAAACTTGATTTTGTATCTTCATATGTTCAATCATTTGAATTTGACGTTGTTCTTGCTGTGCACTCATCAAGATTTTAGCTTGCGTTTCATCGAAGCTAGGAGCTGTTAATAATGTTAGCATTTCAGTACGCTGGGCTAAGCGTTCCTCTTTCTTTGGGCGACTGTCAGCTCTGGCTGCTTTCTGTTCGGCGAACAGTTTTTTAACGTCAGCTTTTTGAGCATCGGTTAAATCCAGCCCTTCAAACATTTTGTGCATACCGCCCTTATCCATATGTCTGCCGCCATGTTCCATATGGTGGCCCTTATGGTATTCAGCACCAGCCTCAGTAGGTGCGGCATTAACCGACGTTGCCAATACGGCTGAGCTAGCAAGAATTGCAAATAGACTGGCTTTCAAAGGTGATAATTTTTTCATAGTGTTAACCTCAGTGGTTCAACTTAATAGACAAGTAATAAGACACAGTGACGACCCTTTAAAGCCAATTCACTTTCGACCCTTACAGTCTAACCCTCCCTATGTAAGTGAGAATATGACCCAGGTAAATCACTGTAAAGTTATGACAATAAATAGCAAATTCTCTATTATTTACTTTGGCTTACATTGCTACACAGCAATTGACATCAAAACAGGTATACTCAGCCGAAGGCTAAGACGCCAGCGAATAAATGGGCTAACAGGGCCATACGATCAAGATTAAGGAAATATATGAATCGGATATTATTAATCGATGACGATCTAGGTTTGTCGGAGCTCCTAGGGCAACTGCTTGAGTTAGAAGGGTTTCAATTAACCTTGGCCTACGATGGTAAACAAGGGTTAGAACAGGCGCTTGCTACGGATTATGATCTGATCTTGCTCGATGTCATGCTACCTAAATTAAATGGCTTTGAAGTGCTGCGCGCACTGCGCCAACATAAGCAAACACCAGTATTGATGCTGACCGCGCGTGGTGATGAAATCGATCGCGTGGTTGGGCTTGAGATTGGTGCTGACGACTATCTACCAAAACCGTTTAACGATAGAGAGTTAATTGCACGTATCCGCGCCATTATTCGTCGCTCGAACTTAACCACTCAAGAAATCCATGCGACGCCCGCGCAAGAATTTGGTGATTTACGTTTAGATCCATCACGCCAAGAGGCTTACTGCAATGATCAATTGATCATACTCACAGGCACCGAATTCACCCTATTGCATACCCTCGCACTGCATGCAGGCGAGTTGATGAATAAAGAAGAGCTCAACGAGAAAGTGCTTGGTAAAAAGCTTATGCCCTTTGATCGCAGCTTAGACATGCATTTGTCGAATTTACGTAAAAAGCTACCCGAGCGTAGCGATGGTCGGCCAAGGGTGAAGACTATCCGTGGCAAAGGTTATATCTGGCTCCCATAACGGCGGTATCGACTGTGCCTAATCGTTTATTTATCAAATTATTACTTGGATTTTGGCTTTGCAGCTCACTGATTATTGCCTTAGTGGGCCTGCTACCATTGCTGCAGCAGAATCATGACCGTGCACCGCTGCCGCCTCATCTTGAAAGAGTGCTTGCTAGCATAGCCCAGCGTATTCAACAGGATCCGTCATTATTGACAACTGACTTTATCCGCCGCTTAGAAAAACATCGCGATATAGAAGGCAAACCACTGCGGATCTATTTAGCCAATAGCCAAGGACAAGTGATTAATACCCACAGAGTCAGTCGTGGTGTACGCAGTTTTATGCTGATGGCCGATGAAGAAAAACAGCCTATTAGTCATCAATTTAGAGACGAACTGGTGTTTGGCCCCTATCAATTTAATTTAGGCGCAGAAACCTATTCACTCTACGGTCGCCTACCCGATAACCATCCGCGGCCTTGGTTTTTCTTCTTTGCCGAAAATAAGCTACTCACCTTGAGTCTGGCTATTTTTCTGTCGGGATTATTATGCGGATTACTGGCATGGCACTTAGGTAAGGCATTAAATTCACTTAAAAAAAGTGCCAATGCGCTTGCCCAAGGTGATTTAACTCACCGTGTTGATGAAGCCACCACCAAGCGCAACGACGAAATAGGTCAACTCGCCAGCGCTTTTAACAGCATGGCCGACTCCATCGAAACTATGGTCAATAATCAGCAACGGCTGATGGGCGATATTTCCCATGAACTGCGTACTCCTTTAACACGCTTACAGCTATCCCTCGCCCTCGCACGTAAAAAAGGTCAGCAGACCACCGAAACGGAACGTATAGGTTATGAAGCCGAGCAGCTTGAAAAGCTCATCAGCGAATTACTGGAACTCTCACGGGTTAAGCTCAGCACTAACGAAACTAAGGTCTATTTAGGCTTGGCAGAATCCCTAAGCCAAGTGTTAGACGATGCGGAATTTGAAGCAGAGCAACAGGGAAAAAGAATAACTATCGATATTGATGAAGACATTGAATTAGCGCACTTTCCTAAATCACTTTCCCGCGCGATTGAAAATCTACTACGTAATGCTATCCGCTATGCTGCCAGTGATATCCACCTGCAAGCCAATGTAGAAGCCAATCAAGTGCGGATCACCATTCAAGATGATGGCCCGGGCATAGATACCGCCGAACTTGATGCTATATTTAAACCTTTCTACCGCCCCGACTCTGCAAGACAAAGAGAAAGCGGCGGTTGGGGGCTCGGACTAGCAATAACAGAAGCCGCCATTACCGCCCACAAAGGTAAGATTAAAGCTGAGAACCGTGTACCAACCGGTCTTGAAGTTAATATTAGCCTACCGATTTAACATCTTTATCTCTCAGCAGAATAAGCTAACCTGAACTCAGATTAAGCTAACTTTGATACTCAGATTGTATTGCGGTCAAATTAATCGGTATCACGATGTTTTATTGGGTAAATACAGCAATATTGGCCCACTACCACAAAAATCAGATATCAAGGGATTTTAAATTAAACAACTGAAAATAAATGTATTTTAAATAAACCGAACTCCACTCCATCAATACATCCTGCTAACAATGAATATTCCGTTATCAGCTGCATCTCCTTATGCTACTTATCTCGCTTAACTTACAAATATCGCTAATCGCACGGTTCTGGCAGATTCAAATCATTAAGATTGGCGACTCACCCAATAGCAACCCAGTAAGATCACATAACCGACAAAAAATCCAAGTTTATCAACTAATCCCAATCCTGATCAAATTCGATGGCAAAGGTAAGCAACAGTCCCGAAAGCGCCAGCCAAGGCACTTGAAAAAGCGGTTAACACCCCCTGTTTTGCGATTCACCACAAGAACTAAAGTGCGTGCTAAGGGTAAGTCGCCCACTTAAAGCCCAATGACACACAACCAATGTAATCAATGTTCGCGCCTTAAAATTTAAGCGAGGTTTAAGTTTGGGTTAAGTAGCCTACACCTAAACCCACTTAGGAGCGTCACACCATGTCATCAAACACACTGCAAACCATCAAAGTCTGGGACCTATTGATCCGCATATTCCATTGGTCACTCGTCGGTTTTTTTGCCTTAGCCTACCTCACTGAAGGCGAAGACGAGTGGATGATCATCCATAGTTACGCAGGTTACAGCATCTTAATTTTACTGGTGTTTCGTCTACTGTGGGGCGTGATGGGTACCCACTATGCGCGCTTTAGCAACTTTGTCACTCGCCCTAAAGAAGTGCTGGTGTACCTCAAAGGACTCATCGCTGGCAACGCCAAAGACTACATAGGCCATAACCCCGCTGGAGCAATGATGATAATGGCCTTGATTGTCAGCATCGCCATCACGGGGTTCTCGGGCATGGCACTGTACGCCACCGACGGACACGGCCCATTAGCCACAAGCTTTTTCGCCACTTGGCCCGAAGGCGCCATAAAAGAAGTCCATGAATTCTTCGCCAACTTCACCGTGTTCCTTGTGGTTATCCATGTTGGCGGCGTCATCGTCAGCAGCCTGTTACACAAAGAAAACTTAGTCAGAGCCATGCTCACGGGCAAGAAACAACGCCCTGTGGAACAAGAAGATTAATCCATTAGCCATTTTGCTTAGCAACAAGACATCCAACCCAAAAGGAATGCCCTATGAACAGATTAACCAGACACACAAATAAAAGTCGCCTTACTATCGTCGCGATTTCCACCTTGCTGCTGACTAGCCTTAGCGTTAGCGCCGCCAACAGTAAAGTGCAAAGCCTGCCACTTAGCGCCGAGCGTATTGGCACGCAGCTGCAAAGCTATCAAGCCCAAGGCGCAGGTCCCTTTACCGCCGCCGCAGGACAAAAACTTTGGCTACAGGACATGGACGGTCGCAGCTGCACCAGTTGTCATACAGCTAAAGTCACCAACATGGGGATGCACCAAAATACCCGTAAACCCATTGATCCTATGGCGCCGTCGATTACCGCAGATCGGTTAACCGACTCAGCCAAAATCGAGAAATGGTTTACCCGTAACTGTAACTGGACCTTTAAACGCGACTGCACGCCGCAGGAAAAAGGCGATGCCTTACTCTGGTTAAGCCTGCAATAACCGCCAAATTTCGACCTTTATAACTCATTCAATAAGATCAATTAATTTCAATACCTTCCACTGAAGGTAACGGCACAAAAAGGAAGATGTCATGACTAAACAAGCACACCCTATTAGCTGGTTCTTAGGTTCATCACTCACAGCTGCGGCATTAGCTATTGGCGTTATCGGTATCAGCCTAAGCTTAACCGGCACAGGCTATGCGGACGATGGCCGCGGGCTCAGTCGCGCCATTCCACAAAATGCGGAATATACGGCAGAATGTGGCAGCTGCCACATGGCTTATCCCGCGAACTTACTCCCAGCCGACAAGTGGCGCGCCATTACCGCAAATCTTGAGAATCACTTTGGGGACAACGCCAGTCTAGATCCTCAAGTCACTGCTAGAATTGAGGAATATCTGGTTCAACATGCAGCGCAAAATGGTAAGGTGATGAAAAACAGCACGCCACTGCTTGCAGACGCTGGGCCGCAGAAGATCACGGAACAGGCATTTTTTATTCGTAAACACGATGAGCTCCCAAGACGTATGGTGCAAGATAACCCCAAAGTCGGCTCATTCAGTCAATGCAGCAATTGTCACAACCTCGCAGAGAAGGGCATATTCGATGAAGATACCGTTAATATTCCTGGCTTTGGCCGTTGGGATGATTAGCAGCCCCAGCTGCAATGCCCACGACGATGATCTTTCAAACAAGGTGGTCGAGTGGGTTAAGGAAGGCAAAGTTTTGCCCTTCGACACCATAATGCAACGCTATGAATCACGACTAAATGGACGATTGCTCGACCTCGAAGTCGAGCAAAAACATGGAAAGATCATCTACGAACTCGAGATCCTCCGTGACGATGGCATAGTGTATGAAATCAAGATTGACGCCAAAACCGGCGAGTGGCTAAAGGAAAAGGTCGACTGATGCGTTTGCTATTGATTGAAGATGATACCGACCTGGTCGCGCGCCTCATTCCCGCCCTCAACAAGGCGGGTTATACCGTCGAGCACGCCGATAACGGTATCGACGGTGCCTTTTTAGGCGAAGAAGAAAACTTCGAAGCCGTGATCCTCGATCTCGGTTTACCCGGCAAACCCGGTTTACACGTCCTCGGCCAATGGCGACAAAAAGGCTTAACCATACCAGTGCTGATCCTCACCGCTCGCGATGCGTGGCACGAACGCGTCGATGGCCTCAAGGCGGGTGCCGATGATTACCTCGGCAAGCCTTTTCACATTGAAGAACTACTCGCAAGGCTCGAAGTGTTGATCCGCCGCCACTTTGGCCGCGCCGACAATGTGTTGCAACATGCAGGTGTCTCCCTCGATGTCGACAAACAAGCCGTCACCAATGTCGACGGCGAAGTGATAGAGCTAACTAAGATTGAATATCGCCTACTGCATTACTTAATGGTTAACCCCAGCAAAATCGTCTCTAAGTCAGAGCTCAGTGAACGTATTTACGAAGAAGATCAAATCAAAGACAGCAATGTCATCGAAGTATACATTAACCGCCTGCGCCAACGCTTAGGCAAGGATTATATTGAAACCCGTCGCGGCCAAGGTTATCGACTCAAGGAGTAAATGTGTGTATTCACTCAAAGGTTATCTGACGCGCAATCTGCTGATCACGCTCAGCTTTGCCATGGTGTTATTACTGTATTTTCTATACCAAGGCATTCAAGTATTAACCCAAGACTTTGTTGCCTCGCGATTGCAACACGATGCCGACAGCCTGATCTCGGCTCTGAATCACAATCCCGATGGCACCTGGACACTCACCACCGACCGCTTACCCAATGTGTACCACAGGGTTAATTCTGGTCATTATTTTGCAATTCAAATCGGCAAGCAAACCCTGCGCTCACGCTCCCTATTCGACCATAACGTGAACATGCCAAAACTTATCGCGGGTGAGCAACACCAAGCCACTGAGTTTGTAGGCAAAGAACATTGGCTGATGTTCAGTCAGGCCGTAATCAAAGATGATCAATTAGTTACCCTGTGGGTGACAGAAGACATCAGCGAGCTCGAACAAACTCAAGTGAAATTTTTAGCCTTTGCCAGCGCGGCGGTGTTGCTCACGATTCTCATTCTATTAATGGCGCAGTATCAGCTACTGAAACGCGGCTTTAAACCCTTAGAGCAGATGCCTGAAGCCATCCGGCAGATGCGCACCCAGGGGCAAGAAATCAATCCAGACCAAATGCCGAGCGAAATCATCCCGCTGATTGAGGAAATAGATCGTTTAGTCAATCAATTGGGCCAACGAGTACAACGCTCCCGCAATGCCTTAGGTAACTTAGCCCACGAAATGAAACGTCCGCTACAAGGGCTACAGTCCTACCTAGAAAGCCTTCCACCAGAACAGAGGAATGAGTGCAGCAAGGTGCTCGCAAACCTGCACCACATCATCGAGAGAGAGCTTAAGCGCACTAAGATAGTCGGCCTATCTACTCCGGGGCGTTATACCGTGCTCGATGACGATCTCGCACCGCTGATTCAAGTGATGCAGCGCATCTACCCAGACCGCATTATTCATAGCCATTACACGAGCGGCTTAGTAATGCCGTTTGATCGGGATGACTTACTTGAACTCTTAGGCAATTTACTGGATAACGCCTGCAAACATAGCCGCAAGAACATTGAGATCCGTATTCAGCAACAAAGTATCCCGACCTCTGGCTATGAGATTATCGTCAGTGATGATGGCGAAGGTGTCTCTGATGCCGCACTATCAATCATCATTGAGCGCGGCATTCGGCTAGATGAAAGCATCCAAGGCCATGGTTTAGGATTATCTATCTGTAAAGATATCGTCGACAGCTATCAAGGTGAACTGCGCTTTAAGCATGCTGAACAAGGCGGACTCGAAGCCAGAGTGTTTCTGCCAATTCCGACTTAAATAATATGCTCAGTTAAACCATAATCAATTGACTCATAATTTAGGTTATCAAACAGACTCACTTATTTATGCGTACCTTCGCCCTTTAAATTAGACAAACTAAGAGATTGATATGAAAGTAATTGACCTAAAATTAGCGCCACAACATATCCCACAATTAGCGCAATGGCATCATAAGGAATGGGCACATTTGAGTCCGCCAGAAAGTTCTGCTAGCACACTGATAGTGCAAATGAGTGAGTATTTAACTGACGCCGTCATCCCAAAGATGTTTATTGGTGAAGAAGCAAACCAAGTAACGGGATCATCGTCATTGATTGCTGAGGATATGGATAGCCGAACTGATTTAAGCCCTTGGCTCGCCAATGTGTATGTTGATGCAAACCATCGCAATAAAGGGTTGGGTAAATTGTTAGTCAAGGCTGTCGTTGATTATGCTAAAGCGCTTGGTTTACAGAAAATCTACTTATTTACCGCCGACAAAGCCGATTTTTATCAAGCATTGGGATGGTCAATCATTTCACGGGAAGATTATAAGGGCGGGAGGGTGACAATAATGGAATATGAGTTAATGGATTACAGTCGTTAACCGAGTGAATAAGCTCCACGACTGCGTCGTGAAGCTATACATGCAAGCTACCTTTATTTTTACGGTTAGCTTTTAACGCTAGTCAATTTCTATTTCCATACCGAAACGGTTGGATAATTGGCGCTGTTCATGCAGGATTTCAATTCGGCGGCGGGTATCTTGAGCCAACTTGTCTTTGAGCCGTAAGCCACTAGCAGCTGTGGTTTTTTTGGCTTTTTTACTCTTAATCGGTAAATCAATGGTCGTTGCATCGGTTGGACTTTCGACGGTTTGAAATTCGACAGACATAGCTAACTCCTTTAATTCGAACCATTAATCGGCTCTTCCAGTAAATCCCTGTTTTGAAGACTCCACAGGTTATTTCAATCAATCTATTTCGCTACAAGATAGTAACCTATTAAGATTAACTCGTTATTAACCTAGCGGTTTATCATTCAAGCAAATCAGTATTGCGACTCATCCGTTAGCACAACGATATTTAAGAATGAGACATTGTCGATAAACAACGCACCTAAGGAGCGAATATTTATTGGCGACCGAGCGGTATATATTGTTAAAAATAACGCTTAAATTGTGCAGAAGGGTTAGCAAATATATGCGGGGCAAACTCTGCTGCACAACTTTTAGGCTGTGCAACAGTACTACATCTAGACTCGTTTTACGACTTATATGGCATAGCACCAAGGTAATCTTTCTTGCCCACATCGACACCATTGTGACGTAAAATTGCGTAGGCTGTTGTTATATGAAAGTAAATATTTGGAATTGCATGCTCAACAGCAAACTCATAACCGGTAAGATATTTCCCTTCCCAGCGTGGTTGTGACACATGAATAGTGTCTGAATTAACAAAATCTTCTGCTTTGAAGGTCGCTAAGTACGCCAATACTGAGCTAATACGTTCCTGTAATTCAGCTAATGTCGTTTCATTATCATCATGCTTAGGGACTGTATCTAAATTATCCGTTAAACGGGCAACGCCAATTTTGGCGGTATCGCAGGCAATTTGCACTTGGCGAGCAAGATTAAATTGATCTGGCGCTAAACGTGAATTGAGTAAAACAGCCATATCCACTTTCTTAAGGTTTGCGAAACACTCGCCTTTTTCAAGAATAACGCTTAAATTTTTCAGCATCTTGCTAAATTGTACAACCGTTAAATTATAAAGCATGGCATAAACCTCAGTGATGAACGCTACAAGACTGCAGCACTTTAGTTGATCTTGGGGCAAATAAACCTAATTCAATCACTTTAGCAAATTATGTTTTATTGCACAGGAGCTGATATGCGCCAGTACCAGCCTATAATGTTGCCAAATAATAAGATCGCCAATATTAACTCGCACTCCATAGTAACTGACCACAATCGGTCAAATCATAACCACCGAGTAACGCAGCCATTTGGCGTGAATGCCCCGTCGAGAGCATCGTAAATAACTGCTGTAACTGGCGACGGAAGTAAATGCTTTGAGGCATAACAAAATCAAAAGATTCTTTAATCAAAGGCACAAAATGTAAACCACTTTCGAGTGCAACCGACTGGCAGCCAAAGCCAATATCCGCATCACCACGGGCAATATAACCCGCTAATTCACGCTCGCTATAGGCAGTAAGCACCACATTGAGTTGGTCTAATCGAGCACCTTGTTTCAGCAACCAATGCTCTAAATGTTGCTGGCTACCCGCTCCGCCCTGACGACTGACCCAGCGCCAAGGTAGGCTTACAACTTTGTCCTCCTCTTGGCATCTGTGGTGCATATCAGCACGCATAATTAACCCCTGTTGACGGGAATAACCGTGCACCATGATCCACTGCTGATGATTGTTGTAACCCTTTAATAATGCTGGATGACGAATATTTCTATCTTCCATGCTACCCCAGTGTAAGGTGCACACATCCGCATAACCTTTAGCGAGTAGCTCAAGACCAAGGCGTGAGCCGGTAGCACTGTAACTAATTAATTCTCGGCTACCCACTTGCGCCATCAAGCGCGCTACCAGCATAGATAAGAGAGGGTCATCACTACCGGTAATTAATAAACGGTCGGTAAGCATGCCGCTATGGCACGAGTCCATGACCCAACGGTCAATCAACACTTTTGGGAACAACCACTTGCCGGTTATTTTGGTAGCCGGTAGCACTCTGTCATTGGCCATGGCATAGACTTTTTTCTCATTTAGATCTAAATACTCGGCCACTTGCTTTGCGCTCATATAGACCAATTCGCCGCCAGAACTCATCTGCTTTCCTTGTTTTATTATCCATTTTTGCGTGTAAATCGTCGTCGCTACCTTCGTAACAATCGCGTTCTAAACGGTGGTATTGACATCGAACTCAAGATTTTCGCTACCGTGATACACCAAAAAGTGTCGGCCTTTAGCACGGGCAATAATGGTAATCCCTAACTGCTGCGCCAACGCTAAACCCATTTGAGTCACACCGCTTCGCGATAATAAAAGTGGAATGCCCATCTTGGCGACTTTAATCACCATTTCCGAGGTTAAACGACCGGTAGTATAAAAAATCTTATTGTCACCTCGGTCCTGCGTTAACCACATATCACCAGCCAAGGTATCAACTGCATTATGTCGACCCACATCTTCAACGAAGGCCATAATTTTATCGGCCTCACACAAGCCACAGCCATGAACAGCACCGGCATTTTTATAGGTTTCGTTATAGTCGTTAATATTTTTTAATAAGCTATAAAGCGTGCTTTGTTTTAGGCTAGGTGTGGGTAATTTGATATCCTCTAAACCCTGCATAAAACTGCCATATACCGTGCCCTGACCACAGCCTGACGTCACCGTTTTTTCAGACAGTTTTTCATCTAGATCAGCCGTTTGCTCGCGGGTGACCACAGCGGCAGAACTCACATCCCAATCTACAATCACAGAATCAAGCAGACTTACATCCGAAATAAACCCCTGATTTTTAAGATAACCTAACGCCAGTGATTCAGGTTTAGCGCCGAGTGTCATCAGTGTCACTATTGGCCGCCAGTTTAAGTACACAGTAAGCGGACGCTCACAGGCAACAAATTTATCTAACACTTCGCCTGCTTCATTCACCGCTTTTACGGCAATGGTTAACGGCACTTCAGCTTGAGTTCTTACAAAGGAACATTGATGCAAAGGCTTCTGATTGGGGTGAGCTGTCGTTACTACTTTATCTGTGCCCATGGTGTTTTCCAAAGTCATAATGCTACCGCTTGGCGAGTGATGGCCTGAGCATAGCAATATTTGTACCTAGGTATAAAACTCAGCTTTAAATGCGTGATCTGCCGCAGAACTGATTTTTCATTAGCCCTTTTATGTCCCAAACAAAACCAAAGGCAGGACAAAATGTCCCATTTTAAAGCGGTTTTTGATGATCCAGCTCAAACAAATACCCCCCATTTAATGGCATCAATATTGCAGTGACTATTTATTACAATTGATTGGTTACACCGATCCGTAAAATCAACGGTTCGCCCATCAACACGGCTGAGACGGAGAGATAATGCAACATACAACAAGTGTTTGGCCCATGTACGTTTCACTCAGAAAAGTAGAGAAACTCGTTGGCCGCTGGACTTCGGTACAATGGGAAATTGAACATCTGCTGCCCGCCACCCACCCAGCCCCCGATGGTGCAACCTTAGTGCTACTCGAATTGCATAAAGATGAACGCGCCAGCTACCGCCTTAATATCGATTTAGATAATCCTATGCTGTATTTAGTGTGCGATGAAACGGTTGATAATACTTGGGTGCCCGCATTACTGTCGGCAGATCAAAACGTTGCCGCTGGTTGTCTTGAAGGCAACACGCCAGTCATCAACCTATTGATGCCAAAAGCTATTGCTTGTTG
This sequence comes from Shewanella glacialipiscicola, assembly GCF_023283485.1. Taxonomy (GTDB): domain Bacteria; phylum Pseudomonadota; class Gammaproteobacteria; order Enterobacterales; family Shewanellaceae; genus Shewanella; species Shewanella glacialipiscicola. The sequence continues at coordinate 155,044 of NZ_JAKILU010000004.1, read as the reverse complement.
GATTGAAGCCTTTATCACTCAGTATGGCGAAGTTGAAATCGCTGCTCATCGCCGTAAGCATGTCGATGGCCGTAGAAATCAAGGCCCTAGTCACGATCCACTTCGGAGGGATTAATGCCTCAACCGACCCCAAAAGCTGGCGGATTATTAAGCCGCTGGAACCAACGCCGCGAACAAGTTGCAGCAGAAGAAGCACTAGACACGCAAGGGCAAACTACGCCTCAACAAGCACACGCGATTAATAAAGTTGATGAAACAGTCTTAGCAGAATCGACTCAAGCTACTGAAGCGATAACTGAGGTTCATCCCGCAGAAAATGACGATCCAAACCGCATACTTACCGCAGCGGATTTACCTAACCCTGACGAGATTGAAATTGGTGGTAGCTTTGCCCGTTTTATGGGGGAGAATGTCGATCCTGCGGCTAAGTCCGCAGCGTTACGTGCACTGTGGAAACAACCTCATTTCAATGAGATAGATGGGCTTTTAGAATATGCCCTCGATTATAGTAATCAACCTAAACTCAGCCCAGAAGTCTCAGCCGAATTAGCGAAAAAAGTCTTCCGCTATATCACTAAAGAGAGTGAAGCAGCGGATGAAGAGTCAGTCTTAGCTAAACACGCTGCAGACACTGAACAATCAACTAATCTTGATGTTAGCGAAGTAAAAACAAATGAAGTCGAAACTGAATTGGCTGCAGAGCCAATAACGGACAATTTGGATGGAGAGGCTGATGACCTATCCCAAAATGAACCAGAGCCGCTAGCTCAGGTCCATACTCGAGTTGTTTAACGTCAGTTTACCTAATTTTAATGTCCGTAACCTTGGTATGTGAATTGCTGTACTAAGCACTAGATAAGCTTAGATAAAAGCAGAAAAGGCAATGACTTAGTTATTACCAACCGCCTAAATCTGCCCAGATACAGTAAAACAAGAAACAGCCAACGTACTGTTCAAAAACGCAATGTGAGCACTCAATTTGATGACCAGTCATAACCAAGAAGCGTTAAAACAAACGCGACAACAGGTGTTAGCGCAAACTCAGATGCTACAGAATCTGATCCCGCCAACCGTCAGCTACACCACCGAAGGCAATGTCCTCATTATCGGCCCAGAAGACTTAGCCCGCCTCGCGGCGGACAAATTGTCCACTATGACGCAGCGCGTAATTTTGGCCAATGAAGCCATTACCAACCAAGATGAAGACCACCTTGAGCGCGTAATGGCCGCTGCCACTGACGTCGAAAGCTACTACAACAAACTCATTGGCGTAAAAGGCTTTTTAGGCCAATTTCAAGTCAGTGTAGAACATGAAAATGGCGCGGCTGAGCTCAGCGTGGTGTCGATTCGTAAACCCCACTTCGATATCGTGCTCGATTTAAGTAGCACTGCCTGTTTGAATTTAGAAATGCTGCCACCTGGATATTTCTATGTCGGCCAAGATGCGGCAAAACTCGACGATGCACTGGCACAAATCCCAGACTTTATCGGTCAATTTGATAAACCCCGTTACGTAAAAATCAACGCAGATTTATGCGCCCATGACCGTAACGGTATCAACGGTTGTAATCGCTGCCTTAATTTTTGCCCAGCAGATGCTATCAGCAGCGTTGCTAAAAAAATTGAAATAGACCCGTATCTTTGCCACGGCGCAGGTAGCTGTAGCAGCGCGTGCCCAACGGGTGCGATTAGTTACGATTTACCAACGCCACAAGCCCTGTATTCATACCTCAACAAAGTGGTCAGTCGCTTTCGCGAACAGGCTCAAACAGCACCCGTGATTTTATTCCACGACAATGCTATCGGCGCTGATTTTATTACTGAAAATTTAGCGGGAGATATTATCCCCGTTGGTCTTGAAGAAATTACCGTTGCCAGCATAGATCACTGGATGTCGGTACTCGCTTGGGGCGCGCGCCAAGTGCTTATCCTTAACACGGATGCCACCGCCCCCACACTCACGCAAATGCTTAAAGGTGAGCTTTCATTAGCCAACAGTATTTTAGATGAAATGGGCCAGCCACAACGCATCAGCCTTATCGACCCAAGCATGCTTAACGACTTGTCATCGATGCTCGATATCAGCTTAGATTGGCCAGTGATTGTGCCCGCAGCGTTTGCATCGACCACTAAGCGCAACACGTTATTTGAAGCAATAGATCACCTCAATAGCCAAGCGGGCGAAATCGATACTTGCCTAAGCCTCAATAATATTCCCTTTGGCAAAGTCAGTGTAAATGTAGAAAAGTGCACACTGTGTATGTCCTGCGTGGCAATTTGCCCCACTGTGGCATTACAAGATGGTGGTGACAAACCTGCGCTCTATTTTATTGAACAAAACTGCGTGCAATGCGGTTTATGTGAGGCGGCCTGCCCTGAAAAAGTGATTAGCCTAATCCCACAAATTAATTTTGATAAAACCGTTCGTCAGCAACAACACACCCTAAAAGAAGAAGCCCCCTTCGAATGTATTCGCTGCGGCTCTGCTTTTGCGACCCAATCTATGGTGCATCGGATGCTGGATATGGTCGGCGCGCACAGTGCATTTTCTGCCAATATTGAACGCTTGAAAATGTGCGGTGACTGCCGGGTAAAAGACATGTTTGAAGACATTCTTCAAGATCCTGAAAAGCAACTTCGATAAGAGATCCGCAATGACCGAATCAGTAAGACAAGTTTCAGAAAACGATCAGTTGAGAGCAGATATCTATCAACTGTTTGCCGCCCTGTTGCGCCGTCAGCCGAGTCCTGAACTGCTGCAGTTTTTGATCACACTTGAAATCGATGACAACGAAGACAACGAGATGACCAAGGCCTGGTTATCACTCCAACTTGCCGCCCAGCAGTTTAACAGTGACCAGCTAGAAGACGAGTATTTTAACCTATTTCTCGGCGTAGGTTGCGGTGAAATCCTGCCCTACGGTAGCTGGTTTATGACTGGCTCATTAATGGATAAACCACTGGCATTGCTGCGCCAAGACCTAATACAACTAGGTTTTGAACGTGAAGATAACGTGAAAGAGCCTGAGGATCACGTTGCCGCCTTGTGTGAAGTCATGGGTGTTCTGATTTTAGAGGCGCCAAGTTATCGCCAACTCGCCTTCTATCAACGCCATATTGGTAGCTGGATTGGTCGTTTCTGCGATAATTTAGCCAAAGCGCCAAGCGCGGCTTTTTACGCAACCGTCGCACAACTGGCCAAAGCCTTTTTTGAGATGGAAGCCAATGCCTTTGAGCAATTGAGCTTAGATATTCCCGTTAATTGCCCCGGTAGTGCTGACTTACAACCCGCCACCAGCGATTTAGCGAAAAAAGTAGATTTAGTGAATTAATGATCAGCTAAGAGCTGCATAAGTTCAAACGATGAAGGTAAGTACATGCTTACCTTCATTAAAATAACGAAAGCTTAGGCTTTCACAATACCGAAGTGGTCGATGTTTGTGCCATTTTAATCCAGTAACAAGGAGACACTATGAAGAAGCCAGCTTCCGATATCGGTCGTCGTCAATTGCTAAAAGCATTGGCGTTAGGCAGTGCGGCAGGCGCAGTGGTTACCGTAAGTAGTCAGGCACTTGCCTCGACAAAAACGGCAGCAACCGTAGAGCCAAAGAGTGAAAACTACCGCGAAACCGAGCATATTCGTCACTATTATGCGTCGCTAAATAACTAACCAAAGGAGAGTGTGATGCGATTAACCCGCAAAACAGACCAGGTTGTCGGCTCTACAGCGTCAGCACTGGGTCTCAACCGTCGTCAGTTCTTGAAATCGGCAGGTCTTGCCACAGGTGGAATCGCTGCGGCGTCCATGCTGGGTACAGGCATGATGCGTAAAGCACAAGCCCAAGAAGACATAGGCCATAATGTTCCTACCGAAGTTAAACGTACTATCTGTTCTCACTGCGCCGTAGGCTGTGGTGTCTATGCAGAAGTACAAAACGGCGTGTGGACAGGCCAAGAACCGGCATTTGACCATCCCTTTAACCAAGGTGGACACTGCGCGAAAGGTGCGGCACTGCGTGAGCATGGCCATGGCGAAAAACGCCTAAAATATCCGATGAAGTTAGAAGGCGGTAAGTGGAAAAAGATCTCTTGGGATCAAGCTATTAATGAAGTTGGCGACAAGATGGACATGATTCGTCAAGAGTCAGGCCCAGATTCAGTTTACTTTATGGGTAGCGCTAAGTTTTCTAACGAACAAGCTTATTTATATCGCAAATTTGCGGCACTGTGGGGCACGAACAACGTCGACCATTCAGCCCGTATTTGTCACTCTACCACGGTAGCCGGTGTTGCTAACACTTGGGGCTACGGTGCGCAAACTAACTCTTTAAATGATGTTCGCAACTCTAAATGCATCATGTTTATAGGTTCAAACCCTAGTGAAGCACACCCAGTCGCGATGCAACACTTTTTGATTGCCAAAGAACGCGGCGCAAAAATTATTGTTGTTGATCCACGTTTCACCCGTACTGCAGCGAAATCTGACGAGTACGTGCATATCCGTCCAGGTACCGATATTCCATTCATTTATGGTCTGTTATGGCATATCTTTGAAAACGGTTGGGAAGATAAAGAGTTTATCAAAAAGCGTGTTTATGGCTTAGAGCGTATCCGCGAAGAAGTTAAAAAGTACACGCCAGAAGAAGTTGAACTGGTTGTCGGTGTACCTAAAGCACAAATGTATCGTGTGGCTAAAATGATGGCCGAAACTAAACCCGGTACTATCGTTTGGTGTATGGGTGGAACCCAGCATCACGTCGGTAACTCCAATACTCGTGCATACTGTATTTTACAGTTAGCCCTTGGCAACATGGGCGTTTCTGGTGGCGGCACTAACATTCTGCGTGGTCACGATAACGTACAGGGCGCAACTGACTTTGGTTTGTTATTCGATAACTTACCCGGTTACTACGGCTTAACCACTGGCGCATGGGCTCACTGGACTAATGTGTGGGATCTCGATCCTAAGTGGGTTGCGGCTCGTTTTGATCAAGGTGAATACTTAGGCCAAAGCCCACAAACGTCTACGGGTATCCCTTGTTCTCGCTGGCACGATGGTGTGTTAGAAGACAAAGCCAAAATCGCCCAAAAAGACAATATTCGTCTAGCGTTCTTCTGGGGGCAATCGGTTAACACTGAAACCCGTGGTCGTGAAGTGCGTGAGGCCCTGAACAAAATGGACACTGTTGTAGTCGTCGACCCATTCCCAACGATGGCGGGTGTTATGCACCAGCGTCAGGACGGCGTGTATCTGTTACCTGCGGCAACGCAGTTTGAAACCTATGGTTCGGTCTCTGCCACTAACCGCTCAATCCAGTGGCGTTCAAAGGTTATTGAACCTTTGTTTGAGTCGCTACCTGATCACGTGATCATGTACAAACTGGCTAAAAAAATCGGTATCGACCAAGAGATGTTTAAACACATCAAAGTCAATGGCGAAGAACCTTTAATTGAAGACATTACCCGCGAGTTCAACACGGGTATGTGGACAGTGGGTTACACCGGTCAAAGCCCTGAGCGTTTGAAAATGCACCAAGAAAACTGGGGCACTTTCGATGTCAACAGCTTACAAGCACCTGGTGGTCCAGCCAAAGGCGAAACCTATGGCTTACCTTGGCCTTGTTGGGGCACGCCAGAGATGAAACATCCCGGCACCCAGATTCTGTATAACGAAGCGAAACATGTTAAAGACGGTGGTGGTAACTTCCGCGCCCGTTACGGTGTTGAGCACGATGGCGTCAATATTCTTGCCGAAGGTTCTTTCTCTAAGGACAGCGAAATCCAAGACGGCTATCCAGAATTTACCGCCGATATGCTTAAGCAATTGGGTTGGTGGGATGACTTAACCGAAAACGAGAAGAAACACGCTGAAGGCAAAAACTGGAAAACTGATATTTCTGGTGGTATTCAACGTGTGGCAATCAAACACGGTTGTATCCCTTATGGTAACGCTAAAGCACGTTGTATCGTTTGGACATTCCCAGATGATATTCCGAAACATCGTGAGCCACTTTACACTCCTCGTCGTGACTTAGTCGCTAAGTACCCCACCTACGAAGACCGTATGGTTGCACGTCTACCGACACTGTATAAGTCAATTCAGGACAAAGACTTTGCTAAAGACTTCCCACTGGCGCTGACATCTGGTCGCTTGGTGGAATATGAAGGCGGCGGTGAAGAATCTCGTTCTAACCCTTGGCTTGCTGAACTGCAACAAGAAATGTTTATCGAAATCAGCCCAGCCGATGCGGCAGACCGCGGGATCCGTGATGGCGATGACGTTTTTGTACATGGTCCAGAGGGCGCCAAAATTACGGTTAAGGCTATGGTGACACCGCGTGTAATCGCCGGTGAATGTTTTATGCCATACCACTTTGCTGGTGTGTTTGAGGGCGAAAGCCTCGCGAAAAACTATCCCGAAGGCACAGTACCTTACGTGATCGGTGAATCCGCAAACACCATTTTAACTTATGGCTACGACGTTGTGACTCAGATGCAAGAAACTAAGTCCAGCTTGTGCCAAATCAGCAAAGCCTAACCTACTTGATGAGGAGATAAGCCATTATGGCAGTCATGAAATTTCTGTGTGACACCAAACGCTGCATCGAGTGTAACGGTTGCGTCACGGCATGTAAGAACGAAAACGACTCCGCTCTTGAGTGGGGAATTCAGCGTCGCCGCGTAGTGACGATTAACGATGGTCTACCTGGCGAAGCGTCTATTTCAGTGGCATGCATGCACTGTACCGATGCACCCTGCATGGCCGTATGTCCGGCAGATTGTTTCTACCGTACCGAAGACGGCATAGTGCTGCACAACAAAGATACCTGTATCGGTTGTGGTTATTGCTTCTATGCTTGCCCATTTGGTGCACCGCAATTCCCGAAAAAGACTGCCTTTGGTAGTCGCGGTAAAATGGACAAGTGTACTTTCTGTGCCGGTGGCCCAGAAGAAACCTTCTCCGAAGCCGAGCGTAAAAAATACGGTGCAAACCGTATTGCTGAGGGCAAGTTACCTATGTGTGCTGAGCTTTGTTCGACTAAAGCACTGCTCGCTGGTGATGCGGAAGTGGTATCAAACATCTACCGTCAACGTATGGCCTCTCGAGGCAATCCTAACGTGATTTGGGGCTACAACCCCAAGACAGGTGAGATTATCTAAGCAGAGCGAGGGTTAGGGAGCTTTTCCTAACCCCCAGCAAGGAGTGAAAATGTTAAACAAACAGTTAAACAAATCACTGCGCAGTCTGTTTGCTCTGTTGGTGCTCGTCACGGGATTGGGATTAGGTTCAGTCATGAGCGCAACCCCAGTACAAGCAAGTGATCAGCAATCGAGTCAGCAACAGGCGACAGCGCAAACCAGTGAGGCCGATCTTTGGCGTGCGGTAAAAGCAGGCGATGCCGGCTATACCACCGCTAAAGGGATAGAAACTGGGGTGTTGATTAACGTTGCCGGTAACCAAGGTAAAGAACTGAGAAACGAATACCTAACTCCAATCATGGCGTTAGCCGTGGTTGGTGTTTTTGGTGCTTTCTTATTATTTTATCTGGTGAATGGTCCATCAAAACTGAGTAAAGGCTTTTCAGGTAAGTTGGTCGCACGTTGGTCTAAGGCGGATCTGTGGATCCACTGGATCATGGCAAGCAGTTGTATTGCACTAATGTTTACCGGTCTAACCATTATGCTAGGTAAGCACGTTGTGCAGCCAATGTTAGGGCCCGATCTTTGGGCGCCGTTGATCTACGGTAGCAAAACAATCCACGATTGGGCGGGTCCCATCTTTATCGCGGCTTGGGCGGTATGCGTAGTTAAATGGATGCCACTACAAACCTTTAAAATGTATGATTTAAAATGGTTTTTAGTGGTGGGTGGTTATATCAACTTTGGTCCGTTCAAAGGTAAACACCCAGACAGTGGTTTTGCCAACGCCGGTGAAAAAATGTGGTTTTGGACATTGATGTTGTTTGGTTTATTCATCAGTGTTTCTGGCATCATGTTGGTCTTGCCTGGCTTAGAACTACCCCGTACGGCCTCAATGGCCGCACTGCTGATCCACTCTATCAGCGCGATTATCCTGATTGCCTTTACCATAGTGCATATTTGGATGGCGACTGTACTTAGCGAAGGCGGTATGGAGTGTATGACGTCGGGTTATTGTGATGAAAACTGGGCCATCCAGCACCACAACCTCTGGTATGACGAAATCAAAGCCAACGGCAGCTTAACCTATAAAGACTAAGTTAAACCGCAGCTTTTATGCCCTTAAAACACCTCGCAATGCGAGGTGTTTTTTTTATTTATTTTCGTCGCAAAAACACGAAAAATTAACAGCTGAAATGCTGAGGTACAAAAAGCCGCTATCCCATGACTCCCAAGGGATTTGTGAAACTATGAGCGAGTTAACGCTTTAAGAGAACGGTATCCTATTTCAAGGCCGCAAACTGTTCTAGATCAATTCCTACTCGTCCCTTTCCCACTATATTGCCGTCACGCGCGATGATTGATGGTAAGCAAGATGGTTCCATTATCTTTCCCACCACCGAACTTCACTTTTTGATAACAAGATAACCCCACAAAAAAGCCGTGCGAACTTAACACTAAACCTTAATTTTAGGAGTCAGCATGAAGCAGCAACCCAGCGATTTATCTCGCCGAACTTTGCTAAAAGCGCTCACCGTCGGCAGCGTAGCAGGTGCCACGATTGCGGCAACGGGCATAAGCGTGGCAAAGGCCAGCGAGAGCAGCAAGGTAACCACTAAAGAGTCAAATGGTTACCACGAAACTGCGCATATCAGCAGCTATTACGATAGCTTGCGCAGCTAATCTAGGAGAAGTCAGCGATGAAGTTAACTCGCAAGTCCAATGCTGCCCCAGTGGCAGGCAAACCGGCGTTAGGCATTAGCCGTCGTCAATTTATGAAGCACGCAGGTATTGCAACTGGCGGTATTGCGGCAGCATCACTCATGGGTACTGGCATGATGCGTCGCGTCGAAGCCAAAGAAGTGCCGCATGATGCCCCCATCGAAGTAAAGCGTACTATTTGTAGTGCCTGTGCTGTCGGTTGTGGTTTATATGCCGAAGTGCAAAATGGCGTGTGGACAGGCCAAGAACCTGCATTCGATCATCCGTTTAACGCCGGTGGTCACTGTGCCAAAGGTGCAGCACTGCGCGAACACGGCCACGGTGAAAAACGCCTGAAATATCCAATGAAATTGGTTGATGGCAAGTGGAAAAAACTCTCTTGGGAAGATGCGATTAACGAAGTGGGCGATCAAATGCTCAGCATTCGTAAAGAATCCGGCCCAGACTCAGTGTACTTCATGGGTAGCGCTAAGTTTTCTAACGAAGGTTGTTACATGTACCGCAAATTAGCGGCGATGTGGGGCACAAACAACGTCGACCATTCAGCTCGAATTTGTCACTCTACCACGGTAGCCGGTGTTGCTAACACTTGGGGCTACGGTGCGCAAACTAACTCTTTTAACGATATTCAAAATGCCAATGCGATCTTTCTGATTGGAGCAAACCCAGCAGAAGCTCACCCAGTGGCAATGCAACATATTCTGATCGCAAAAGAAAGAAAACACGCCAAGATTATTGTGGTTGACCCACGTTTCTCCCGTACAGCAGCGCACTCAGACTTACATTGCGCTATCCGTCCAGGTACTGATATTCCGTTTATTTACGGTATGTTATGGCATATTTTTGAAAACGGTTGGGAAGATAAGACCTTTATCAAACAACGTGTTTTCGAGATGGAAAGCATCCGCGCCGAAGTGAAAAAGTTCCCACCTAAAGAAGTGGAAAACATCACAGGCGTAAGCGAAGTAGATGTGTACCAAGCAGCCAAATTGATGGCCGACAACCGTCCTGGCACTGTGATTTGGTGCATGGGTGGTACTCAACACCACGTCGGTAACGCTAACACCCGTGCTTACTGCATTCTGCAATTAGCCTTAGGCAATATGGGCGTTTCTGGCGGCGGTACTAACATTTTCCGTGGTCACGATAACGTCCAAGGCGCAACTGACTTAGGCTTATTATTCGATAATTTACCCGGTTACTACGGCTTAACGACAGGTGCTTGGGCTCACTGGACCCACGTGTGGGATCTGGACATGGCATGGGTTAAAAACCGTTTCGACCAAACGCCTTATTTGGGCAAAGACCCAATGACCACGCCGGGTATTCCTTGTTCTCGCTGGCACGATGGTGTGTTAGAAGAAAAGAGTAAATTAGCGCAGAAAGACAATATTCGTATGGCATTTTTCTGGGGACAATCGGTTAACACTGAAACCCGCCAGCGTGACGTGCGCGATGCCTTAGATAAGATGGATACCGTCGTTGTTGTCGACCCATTCCCTACTATGGCAGGCGTCATGCACCGTCGTAAGAATGGTGTGTATCTATTACCCGCTGCAACGCAATTTGAAACCGAAGGCTCAGTATCAAACTCTGGCCGCTCGATTCAATGGCGTGAAAAAGTCATAGAGCCACTGTTCGAGTCTAAAACTGACCTCGAAATCATGTACCGTTTAGCGCAAAAGCTCGGTATTGATGAGCAATACACTAAACGTATCGCTAAAGAAAACGGTTTACTTGTGATTGAAGATATCACCCGCGAAATCAACCGCGGTATGTGGACTATCGGTATGACGGGCCAAAGCCCTGAGCGCATCAAATTGCATACCCAAAACTGGGGCACCTTTAGTAATAAAACACTCGAAGCAGCCGGCGGCCCAGCGAAGGGGGAAACCTATGGTTTACCTTGGCCATGTTGGGGCACGCCAGAAGCGAAACATCCTGGTACCCAAATTCTGTATAACCAATCAAAACACGTAAAAGACGGTGGTGGTAACTTCCGCGCCCGTTATGGTGTTGAATATAACGGTCAAAGCATTTTAGCAGACGGAACTTACTCTAAAGGCGCTGAAATTCAAGACGGTTATCCAGAGTTTACCGCCGATATGCTTAAGCAGCTGGGTTGGTGGAATGATCTGACCGCCGAAGAAAAAGCAGAAGCTGAAGGCAAAAACTGGAAGACCGACTTGTCGGGCGGCATCGTTCGCGTGGCGATTAAGCATGGTTGTATTCCTTTTGGTAACGCTAAAGCTCGTTGTATTGTTTGGACTTTCCCAGACCAAGTGCCAATTCACCGTGAGCCGTTATACACGCCGCGTCGTGACTTAGTAACCAAATACCCGACCTATGCCGACATGCAAGTGCACCGTCTACCAACACTTTATAAGTCAATTCAAGACCAAGACTTCAGTGGTAAATACCCATTAGCGCTAACCTCTGGTCGTTTAGTTGAATATGAAGGTGGTGGTGAAGAATCTCGCTCTAACCCGTGGCTAGCTGAACTTCAACAGGAAATGTTTGTTGAAATGAACCCCGCCGATGCAGCCGATCGCGGTATCCGCAACGGTGAAAACGTGTGGTTAGAAGGCGCCGAAGGTGGCCGTATTAAGGTACAAGCACTGGTGACCCCAAGGGTTAAGCCCGGCGTAACCTTTATGCCATACCACTTTGCCGGTGTGATGCACGGAGAAAGTTTAGCGCCTAACTATCCAGAAGGCACAGTGCCTTATGTTATAGGTGAATCCTGTAACACTGCGATGACCTATGGCTATGATCCTGTGACCCAAATGCAGGAAACCAAGGCGTCACTCTGTCAGATCGTTAAAGCGTAAGTGCAGCTTAAGCTAGGAGAATTGCCATTATGGCTACAATGAAATTTTTGTGTGATACCAAGCGCTGCATCGAATGTAACGGTTGTGTCACTGCCTGTAAAAACGAAAACGACTCCGCTCTTGAGTGGGGAATTCAACGCCGCCGCGTAGTGACGATTAACGATGGTCAACGTGGAGAAGCCTCAATCTCTGTCGCCTGTATGCATTGCAGTGATGCACCTTGTATGGCGGTTTGCCCAGCAAACTGCTTCTACAGAACTGACGACGGCATAGTGCTACACAACAAAGATACCTGTATTGGTTGCGGTTACTGCTTGTACGCCTGTCCGTTTGGTGCACCACAGTTCCCGAAAAAAGGTGCCTTTGGTAGCCGCGGCAAAATGGATAAATGTACTTTCTGTGCCGGCGGCCCAGAAGAAAATCACTCAGACGCAGAACGCCAAAAATACGGCTCAAACCGTATTGCTGAAGGCAAACTGCCCATGTGTGCAGAACTGTGTGCCACTAAGGCCCTATTAGCCGGTGATGCGGAAATTGTTTCGAGCATCTTCCGCGAACGTGTGGCTTACCGTGGTGCTAAAGACGCGGCTTGGAATTAATTCAGGTCAACAGGATCTGTCCACAACTTAACTGCGCCCGCCTCGGTAGGCGTAGCTAAGTGAGAGAGGATATATGATAAATAAATGGTTCAAGCACATAGGGTTAGCTATCGCACTGTTATTTAGTGCCGTGTGCTTCGCTAATGGTGGTGGTGAACTGGCTCAAGTTGAACAGTCTGATGCGCAAATGTGGGCACAACTGAAAGATGGCGCCACGGGATACACCACTTCCCAAAGTGAGTTTCACGCTCAGCCCATTAATACCTATGATTTACGGGTATTGACGTTACGCAGCGACTGGTTAGCGCCGGCCTTAATGGCAGCGTTATTTGGTATGATTATTATCTTTGTCTTATTTATCAAGGTGAATGGCATTTCTACGCTGCACCATGGTTTTTCAGGCAAGCTGGTGCATCGCTGGTCTAAATTCGATGTTTCAATCCACTGGTTAGGCGCGATCCCGTGCTTATTGTTGATTTTAACGGGCTTAACCTTACTGGCTGGACGATTCTTTTTCCAACCTTGGTTAGGTGAAGGATTTTGGGCAGGCCTTGTCTACGGTGCCAAACAAATCCATGACGTAATGGCGTTTCCTTTCATGATCGGTTGGGCATTAATGACCGTATTATGGGCGAAAAACCAACTGCCAAAAATGTACGACGTAAAGTGGTTTATGGTGGTCGGTGGTTACATTAACTTTGGTCCATTCAAAGGTAAGCACCCTGATGCTGGTTTTGCTAACGCGGGTGAAAAAATGTGGTTTTGGGCCTTTGCCCTGTTTGGATTAGTGATTTCGGCCTCAGGCATGTTGTTACTCTTCCCTAACCTATTTGAACCTAGCCGGACAATAAGTTTAATCGCATTGGTATTGCACTCAGTGAGCGCTATCGTAATCTGTGCTTTCTCTATCGTGCACATCTTCATGGCAACTGTGATGTCAGAAGGCGGGATGGAATGTATGGTATCAGGCTACTGTGATGAAAACTGGGCAAGCCAACATCACAATCTATGGTTTGACGAAATCAAAGCTAATGGCACCTTGAAGTACAAAGAATAATTCTTGTTACTTTGACGATTAAAAAACCTCTGTGAGTTGACTCACAGAGGTTTTTTTATTTAAACCCGCCAACTGCTAGCGCAACTCTTGATAACATCAAACTGTAAAAGCGTAGCTGCACCCTGTTATTTTTCCGCTTTTTTTTGCTCTAAACTGGCCCAATAGCCCGCCAACATAGCGCCTGACAGGTTATGCCATATCGAGAATATCGCGCTAGGAATAGCAGAGATAGGGCTAAAAAACTTAATGCATAAGGCAGTGGCTAGGCCAGAGTTTTGTAGGCCGACTTCGATGGATATGGTCTTACAAACCGTATGGCTAAAGCCCAATAAGCGGCAGCAAAAGTAGCCCAAGGCGAGGCCCAAACCATTGTGTAAAAATACAGCTAACAAAATAATCGAGCCGACCTTATCAAACTGATCAGCGTTTAGAGCCACAATAATAGTGATCGCCATTACAATCGCTAAAATAGAAATGAGCGGCAATGCGGGAGCGACTTTGGCCACCAGCGATTTAAAAAAATGATTGATAATCACGCCAGCACTGACCGGAATTAACACGATTTTCACCAAGCTCAGCAGCATATCGGTAAAAGGGATATCGACCATCTCACCAATCAGCAGCTTGATAATCAGTGGGGTTAACACCACTCCCGCTAAGGTCGACAGCGCCGTCATAGTGATTGATAACGCCACATCACCTTTTGCCAAGTAACAAACGACGTTAGAAGCCGTGCCACCCGCAACGCTACCCACCAACACCATGCCAATGGTGAGCTCCCTATCTAAGCCTAATAGCTGGCTGATCAATAATGCGCTAAGCGGCATCACTGAGAATTGCAGCACCAGCCCAGTGAGTACCGCACGTTTCTGTTTGAAGGCATTAGCAAAATCGAACAGATTTAAGGTAAGCCCCATAGATAACATGATGACCACCAGCAGCGGCACAATGGCGGATTTAACTTCAACAAAACCACTAGGCATAACATAAGCAAGCACAGCACCACACAACGCTAACAGCGGAAAAAATCGATTTATATTGACCAATATAGCCAGCCTTTTTAACAGCAGAGGTTAAGTTAACGCTCGGATGATGACAGCCACCCCTCAGATAGACAAGCCAGCTGCGGGGGATTAATACTAAATAATATGAACTCAGGCGTTTCTACAGGTTATTTGTCTCTTTATCTAGGTTAACTTTGTATATAAGGTAATAAGATTAATCAGTTACTACATTCACTATCCTGAGTTTAGGTTAAATAAAACAGGCTGCCCCCTATTTTAAGCATCCCTTTTGAACCACTTATTATTAAAAAATGCATTGCAGATCACTAAAACATGATCTGCTTAACAAAACACCGTGATTTATATGTTAGGAAGCCGTAACTTGTAACCAGTTCACATTTTATTAGCCGCATACCCGTTAGTCTAACTACGCTAGGTGGTCGTGAATTACCTAAAGCAATTCTGGTATTTACGGTTAGCACTCTCAGATAGGAATAGTCATGTCTTCAATTATCCAAACGCCTAACAGCGCTATCATTAAGCCTTATCAAGCTAATATTACCGTTCCTAACTGGATGCTCAGCTCAATGGAGCGGGTGATGCAGTATTATGTCGACAAAAACCTTCGTCTTGATACTATTTCTGCCGAAATGATGCCTGCGCCAGTTGAAGGCAAAAAGTACATGTTATACGCGCATATTCCTTTCTGTCACACCCTATGTTCTTACTGTACCTTTCATCGTTTTATATTTAAGGAAGATAAGGCGCGTGCTTATTTTATCTCGCTACGTAAAGAAATGGAGATGGTTAAAGCATTAGGCTATGACTTTGAATCTATGTACATTGGTGGTGGTACTACCACAGTATTAGAAGATGAATTAGCCCGCACTATCGAGCATGCTAAAACGTTGTTCCCCAGCATTAAAGAAGTGTCCTGCGAGTCCGATCCGCAGCATTTAGACAGCCCAGGATTTAAGCAACTGAAAGGCTTAGTCGATCGCATGTCTATTGGCGTGCAAAGTTTTAATGATGATATTTTAAAGATGACCGACAGGCTGGAAAAATTCGGTACTGGTCAACAAACCTTCGACAAAATTATGGGCGCAAAAGAGCTGTTCCCGATTATTAACGTCGACCTAATTTTTGGTTTCCGTGGCCAAACCGATGAAGTGATCCAGCATGATCTCGACATGGCGTCGCGTTTAGACCCAAGACAAATTACCACTTATCCATTGATGATCACCCATCAGACTCGCAAGAGCGTTAAAGGTAAGCTGGCCGCGCCACAAGGAGAGATGGCAAACCAATATCGCCAAATTTTAAACAGTTTAAATGGCCAATATAATCAATTATCTGCCTGGGCATTTGGTAAAACCGACAACGAAGGATTTGACGAATACGTTATCGATTACGACGAATATTTAGGCGTCGGCTCTGGCTCATTCAGCTTTTTAAATGACACTCTTTATGTCAATACTTTCTCATTGCGTAAGTACCAAGAGCGCGTTGCCGCGGGGAAAATGGGCGTTGAGCAGCAAAAGAACTACAGCAAAAAAGACGTGATGCAATATCGCTTCTTGCTCGGCATGTTCTCTGGCCGTTTATCACGTAAATATTTCCGTGATAATTTTGGCGTCAATTTAGATACAGCCTTATTTAAAGAAATGACCTCAATGAAGTTAATTGGCGCAATTAAAAATGACCCAACGGATCCCGATAATTTGATCGTGACCGACAACGGTAAGATGATGGGTCTATTAATGATGAAAGAGTTTTACTCCGGCATGGATAACGTGCGCGCCCAGTTGCGTAAACCGCTCAAACCCTGTGATATGTAACACTTATTGATGCTGGCGTTAATGAAGATTCAACAGGCCCTTTAGAGGGCCTTTTTGTTAGCTCGGTTTAATGGATAGTAAGTACTGATAGCTAAAACAAAATCAACTCTTGTCATATCAATACAATCAAGCCTAAACGATAAGTGACTGCTGAACTCGGCTAATGATCAACTCTCGCAGCCATTTATGGCTAAGATCGTGTTCAAAATGTTTGTGCCACATCAGCAAGTAAGCGCCGGGGATCAAGTGAATAGGCGAAGGTAAATATTGCAGATCAAAGGATTTCATCAAGGTTAAGGCATAACGCGAGGGCGCGCAGAGAATTAAATCGCTTTGTTCACACAGGGTCAGTGCGCTCTGAAAATCGGTCATGTGCACTGCAATATCGCGCTTACGTCCTTCAAGCTGTAATACATCGTCCAGCAACCAATGCTCTAGGCCACCAAAAGCCACCTGTAACTGGCGATAACTCAAAAAAGTTTCTAAATTCCACTCCTGCTTTAACGCGGGATGATCACGGCGCATTAAACATACTGAGTAATCTTGTACTAATTCGACATAAGACAGATCGTCTGACATATCATTTACATGCATCGGCGAACGCTCATCCCATTCACGACAACCAATCGCTAAATCAATATCACAACGCAGTAATCTGTCCATGGTATCGAGGCGCCACGTTTGGCAATTAATACTCACACTCGGCGCCTGTATCAGCAACTCAGGCATAAAATAAGGCAGAGTGAGCGAGTAAGTAGTCTCGACTAAATGCATTCTAAATTGGCGCTGACTTAAAGCGGGCTCAAAGGTATCTGGCCGCGTAAATTGGGCTAATTGTTGTAGGCATTGGCGTAACTCAGGTGCAAGGGATAACGCCTTAGGTGTGGGTTTAAGACCATAGGCCGTTCGCTCAAACAACGGATCATCAAATACTTCCCTAAGACGAGTCAGCTGTTTACTGACCGCTGATTGGCTTAAATGCAAACGAGCTGCCGCTGCGGTAACGCTGCGCTCCTCTAGCAGGATTTCAAGTACGGGCAGTAAATTTAGATCTAGTCTTTTTTGCATCTATGACTCAGTTATCCCAACAAATTGTTATCGAGGTGTATTTTTAAATAGGTGGATACTGAGCCTCTGCGGCAATTTCATCAACAACAGCGACAATAAAATCACTCCAATCCCTATCCATTGGCGTAAATCAAGCGTTTCACCGACGATTAACACCCCTAATAGTACCGCAACCACAGGGTTAACTAATGCCACCATACCCATAATTTCTGGCCCCAAATGTCGCATCGACCACAACCAAGCCCAGTAGGCTAGCGCGGTGTTGGCAATTACTAACCAAATAAGTGAAGGTACCACGTGCATCGCTGGTAATTGTGGCGCACCAGACATAAACCACGCCAGCGGAATTAACATCAATCCCCCCAAGAATAACTGCCACGCGGTCAGCACTAAGTAGTCACCCACATCCCACCTTTGCATCCAGCGGGATGACAAAGCCACTAGGGTTGTCGCCCCCAACATGCAGAGCACGCCGATAGGATCAAGATCCGCTGAAGGGTTGAGCAGTAACATTACCCCACCAAGTCCCATTAACCCCAATAGTAACCACTTCATTCCCGGACGTTTTTTGTCAATAACCCAAGCTAAGATGATGAAAATTAACGGCAGAGTGGCACCTAATGTGCCCGCCACTGCGCCAGGTAAACGATAAGCCCCAATAAACAACAAAGCAAAGAAGGCACCGATATTACAAAAAGAAAGTAAAGATAACTTTGACCATGCCAGAGTCGGCAAACGAGGGCGCAGCATCAGCAGCAAAATCCCTGCGGGTAAAGCGCGCCATACGGCTACCCAGTAAGGCGACATATCTTGTAAATACAAATTAACTAACGCATAAGTCGTACCCCAAAATACCGGGGCGAGCAAGGCTATGACAAAAGGCATAATGAGTCTTTAAGAAGTATCTTGATGTAGAGATATGTTATCTTGAGACGAATAAACTAGCAAGCATTGTCTGAATCCTAACAACATAAGCATGACAAACACTGCGTTTAGGCGCAGTTTACCGTATAATCAGCCGTCATTTTCTACAGGCGGGCAAGCATGTTCCATATCGCACTCTATGAGCCAGAAATCGCACCTAATACAGGCAATATTATTCGTTTATGCGCTAACAATGGCTGCCAACTGCATTTAATTGAACCTTTAGGTTTTGATTTAGAAGAAAAAAAATTACGTCGAGCCGGCTTAGATTATGCTGATTTAACTAACGTCACTCGGCATAAAAACTTTGATGCCTTTCTCGAGGCTATGGCGGGCAAGCGCATTATGGCCTGTACCACTAAGGGAAGTCGCCCACATTCAGAACTTCGTTTTGCAAAAGATGATGTACTGCTATTTGGCCCAGAAACCCGCGGTTTACCGATGGCCATTATCGAGTCGATCCCGACCGAACAGCGATTACGTATTCCAATGGCGGCCACCAGCCGTAGCCTCAATCTCTCCAATGCAGTGGCGATTATCAGCTACGAAGCCTGGCGTCAGCTAGATTTTACAGGCGCACTGTAAGCAAACTTCAGTTAAATACCATTGAGGGTAAGCTGAATTAATGATTAAGGAGATGGCGCGACAGGCGTCATCTCTATGCCGCGAAATAGCTGATAGCGGTCAATATCATCATCTAAATACTGAATATTTTGCGTCCACAGCCATGCGCCAGCAGGCGTTTTGGTATCAAAGAGTAGTTGGATCAATGCCGGTCGTGTGCTGACAATCCCTTCTCCTAGCAGTGAATAATCGCCATTTTGACGATATAAGCTAAACACTTGCTGTTTATCTTCTGCTACACCGTCGTAGTAGGTCAGCAGCACTTGTGAACCTTGTTCCCGAAACCACCAAGTTTCGCTAAAAGGCGCCCTCGTGCCGATACTCACAGATAAGATTAACTGCCGCTGATCTTGGGAGCAAAAACCATTGACTGTGACTTTTTTAGGAATTTCCCCAACTTTGGCAGAATCACCCGCCCACTGTCCGACAAATTGAGGGCAAAACTCCTTAAAACTGACCTTAGCCGCTAAAGCCGAAGTCGGCAGTAGGGCAAAAAGAGTTAGTGCTACGCCTAAGTAGATGTTGAGTCTTGTATGACTTATTTTTAAATGCCGCCTTTGTGGACCATCTTTTTGCTTAAACCGCATTTCCCCACCTAAACGCCTATGGTTAATATCCTTACTATGGGCAAAAAGTAAAAGGTCTGCAATGCAGACCTTTTAAATTGATAACTAAGGCAAAGACTTAAGTTTTGCGCACGCAGCTTTAGTTTACTGACCAAACCCTGTGGCATTAATATCCACTGTGTGCACTGTGCCGTATTTAGCGGCGATGGGTGCTATTTTAGCGGCATTGCCAATCAACACAAATTGTAGATTTTTTTGCGGAAAGTAAGCCTTAACTAACCTTTGGGTTTCTTCTAAGGTTAAACCATCGACCTTAGCTTGAAACTCATTGATAAACTTATCATCAAAACCATACAGATACATGCCTGACAAGAGCCCGGCTAGCTGACCTGATGTTTCAAACTTAGGTGGAAACTGGCCTTTCACATAAGCTTTAGCCGAATATAAGGTGGCTTGATCAACGCCTTTCTCCCACAAACGAGCATAGGTTTTTAAAGCTAAATCCATTGCTTCTTGGGTGGTTTCCGTCTTAGTGAAAGTGCTAATGGTAAACACACCTGCATCGGTATACGGCGTAAAACCTGAGCGCGCACCATAGGTTAAGCCAGCGTTTACCCGCAGCTCATCGTTAAGCCAAGAGGTAAAACGGCCACCTAAAATAGTGTTCACTACGGTTAAACCCACATAGTCTGGGTTGTCACGGCTAATACCTAAACCGCCGATCACGAACGTGGTTTCGATGGCATCGGGTTTATCCACCAGCAAAACTTTAGCTGTAGTCAACTGAGGTAAGCCTTGGTTTAAGTCAGGCTGCACTAGCTTTTCACTGCCCTGCCACTGACCAAAGGTTTGCGTCAGCTTGGCCTTCATGGCGGCAATATCAAAGTCCCCCACCACAGTAATCGCAGTATTGGCTGGTTGGTAGTAACTCTTATGGAAAGCACGCAGTTGCGACACAGTTACTTGTTCAAGCGATTCACTATTACCCGAAGCCGCATTCCCATAAGGATGGGCGCCGAACACTAGCTTATCGAAGTAACGCCCAATCACCGCACGCGGGCTTTCTTTATCTTGCTGCAAACCCGCAATGGCGCGCTGCTTGAGTTTATCAAACTCGGCGACATCAAAGTCTGGCGTTAACATCGCCGCACTAAATAAACTCAGCATGACATCAGTATCTTTCGCCATAAAATCGGCGCTAAGATAGCTACCTTCTTTATCCGCTTCAGCACCTAAACTTGCACCGAGAAAATCTATTTGTTGCTCGATATCTGCCTTAGATTTACCCGCCGCACCTAACAGTAAGCCTTCCGCCGTCATTTGCGCTACGCCTGCGGTAGTGTCATTGACTGCACCCGCACGCACCACGGCATTTAAAGTAATTAATGGTACTTCGCGCTGCGGCATTAAATACACGGTTAAGCCATTATCCAGTACGAACTTGTCATAACTTGGCATCACAAAGCTGCCAGTATCAACCCGTTTTGGCGCCGATGTAGTAGCACAACCCACTAAAGCCAAACTTGTGCCTAGGGCTAATGCGGCCATTAACTTAGAGGGTTTCCTAGGTGATGCCATCTTAAGTAATTTCATTGCTGTCGATTTCGCTGCCATCGATTTCACTACTGTAGATTTCATTGAGAAGACTCCTCGGTTGCCGCCAGCACAGCTACAGTGCGATTCGATTTACGTAAATAGGTTTGGGCAACACGTTGAATATCCGCGCTTGTCACCTGATTATAGGCTTCTGGCGCATTAAATAACTTATCGTAATTGCCAAAATACATCTCATAGGTGCCTATAGTATTGGCCTTACCATTAATGGTTTCCATCGAACGATAAAAATCCATCAACTTGATATTTTTAACTTTATCCAGTTCTTGCTGAGTAACACCATTCGTCGCAATCGCATCAATTTGTTCAATCAGCGCGCGCTCCAATGTTGAAGCTTTCACCTCAGGCGTGGCAACGCCCATCACATAGAAGAGGTTCGGGTCGACCGACATCGGCATGTAGGTTTGCGCTTCTAACGCCACTTGTTTATCAACCAGGGATTGATAAAAACGCGAGCTATTACCTTGACTTAAAATAGAGCTTAATAAATCCAGCGCATAAAAATCTGCGTGAGTCGCCGCCGGAATATGGTAAGCCAACATGACATTAGGAGTGCTCACCGACGCCTTTTGCACAAAAGTACGACGCTCACCCTTTTGTTCAGGTTCAACGGTACGAATCGCTTTAGGCGGAGTTTGTGCCGGAATAGGCGCAAAGTACTTGTCGGCCAAGGCTTTAACTTGCGCAAGCTTTACATCACCGGCAATCACCACCACTGCATTGTTCGGTGCGTAATAGGTTTTATGGTACTGGACTAAATCTTCCAGCGTCCAAGCGGCGATATCTGACTCATGGCCGATAACCGACCAAGAATAGGGGTGCGCTAAAAATGCCACGCCTTTAATTTCGCCTTCGAGGGCATTCCAGTTAGAGTTTTCTAAGCCAGTGGAACGCTCCGACTGCACTACGCCACGCTCACTATCGACCATAGTTTGGTTGATATCTAAGTTAGCGATACGGTCGGCTTCGAGATCGAACATAGTTTCGAGCGCATTGGCGGGAAACCAATCGGTATAAACCGTCATGTCTTCAGTGGTATACGCATTGTTCGCGCCACCTGCGGCCTCCATAGTACGGTCGAACATTTTCGGGCCGTACTTTTTAGAACCGTTAAACATCATGTGCTCGAAAAAGTGCGAAATACCGGTAATGCCGGGCACTTCGTTACGTGAACCGACTTTCCAAAACAAATACATGTTGGCATTGGGAATAGAGGCATCTTCTAGCACCATGATTTTCATGCCGTTATCTAGCGTGAAACTCTTAATGTCTTCTGCCGTGGTGGCCTGTGCCTGGCTTAGGGGACTCAAAAGCCCCATGGCCAACATCAGAGCCGATAGCGTGCGCTTCATCTTGTTCGCTCCTTGCTGTAAATATCCACATATGAAAGCAAATCATTTAACAAATCAAGTACAAATATCTAAGCCTAAGCCAATTATTTGTAAGCTCAAGTATTGCCATGATTGCCAAAGGTATTGAAGCGGATGGCAAAAACAAGGCCTAGCCTAAGCGCTGGATAGCGCAAAACCTAACAATAACAGTGTTAAAAAAAAACCTAACAACTTGTTTTTATAAAACAAAAATATACACTACCCGCATCTCAATCATTGAACAACATGAAATAAAATAATGAAAGCATTAGCACTAACTCTTTTATCAGCCTCGGTTATCGCCTTAACAGCTTGTGGTGGTAGCGATGATAATGCAGAGAACCTAACGACTGAACAGGTACTCTCATTGGTTAAGGACACAAATTCAGCCAATCAACATTATCCAGATAGTGTGGCTAGTGAACTGTTAATGAAAACACCGGAGGCAGTCACTTACTATCTAAGTGATGGTGTTTTGCGTTGGTCTACAGAAAATCAAATCCCCTTATACTTTGTCTCGATTGATGGTGCTAATCCGCCTCAAACATTGATTGATGGTGTCGCCCAATTAGAGTCACGTCTAGGTGATATTTTCACCGATTTTAAAATACTGACCTGGGACGTACAGCAATATCGGGATACAAATGCGTCCGATGAAAATATTGGTAATGGTACTTTTGATAAAGCCTTTTTCATGGCACAAAATAACTTATCAGAAGGTGGTATGATTCTTTCAATTGATTCTGGCTACTATGATAAGCAATATTCCAACAGTGCCCAGAACATGTGTGCTAACTCATCCATAGCGCCTTTCAGTGGTACTTTACAAATCCTGTGGGACAAGACAGGTTATACCTACAGCAAAGAAAACCTCATTTGGACCAATATGGGAAATAACCACGGTTGCAAGTGGAACACACAAACAGTAATGCATGAGTTAGCTCACGGTATGGGCATGTACCAACATTTTGAACCTCAGTTTGGTTCTTGGTCTGATGGAGCATTCGATGTTCTAGCGACTCTTTACCATAATGCACCAGGCACCAAGTGGGCCGATCTTCAGGTCAACACCCAATAAATAATCTTCAAATGCTGATAAAGCGTTAACCCTCTTCCATAACTCAATTTCTAATAAAAAAAGCTGCGACACATGTTGTCGCAGCTTTCGATTATCATACAGCTATCCCTGTCACAGTCTATTAGCCCAATATGCAACCTAATTTTCAGCGTCAAGTCACCTTACTTAGCTTAATTCCGCGCGCACCACGAAAAATATCCGTCAATGAATTAGTCGAACGGCTCGTAAACCGCACACATGATGCCGGTAAACGCTCAGTGCAGCGTGATCTTAAAGCTATGTATGAAATGGGCACCTTTGGGTTACGTCTTGATAACAGAAGTAAGCCCTATGGTTGGTCGATTGAATCTTGTTGGCGCGGCCTTAATCTAGACTTGATGGATCAACATATGGCATTGGCGCTCACCACATTGAAACGCAGTGCAAGCCAGCTGATGCCACCGCAAAGCTTACAACAGTTACAGCCTTATTTTGAGCGGGCCGATAAAGTATTAGCCAGCGATCCTGAAAACCCATGGTTATATTGGGCTTGCCGGGTGGCACAATTACCTGAACCCTATCCTTTTATTTTGCCATCGCACGAGCCTAAATCTTTGGAGGTAATACAACAGGCTATTTTAGACAGAAAACAAATTAGCTGTGATATCAAAAAATTAATTAGCGGTAATATGCATTGGTTGCACTACAGCCATATCAATCCTCAGGGAATTCTTAGTCGTGATAGTGTGGTGTTACTGGCGTTTACTATCGGCAGCTTTGATACTCGGCTTCATCACAAACCCATAGGTTTATTGCGCAATGCACAATTACTCCCCTCTAAGGCAGTGGAAAGTGAAAACTTTGATATCAAAAATGCCGATCCTGGTACCCAGAATGAAAAAATTCAGCTTGAATTACTGCTGTCAGACCGTGCCACTTTTATTATGCGTGAGGCAAAATTCAGCGAAGACCAAGATATGCAACTGCAAGAAGATGGTCGCTTCCGTGTGACGGCTAAGGTATTTGATACACCAAAGCTAAGAGCCGCATTATGGGAAATGGCTGATACGGTCGAAGTATTGGCTCCCACAAGATTAAGGGAACACTTTGTAAACATGACGCAAAAAATGCGCGCTAAGTACCTATAATTTAGTATGAATATTCTATGCGACAACCCCAGTCGCAGCCCAAGGTTAGTCTTAATATATAGCAGCTAACCTTGAGAATCGTATGTTTGAACTAATCTCCGATGACAGCACTACCTCCATGCCTAAATTAATCGTATTGGGTGTAGGAGGTTGCGGCTGTAATACCATTAATCAGCTTAGCCAAATCAATCTTCCCGCAAGCGTAGAGCTGGTTTCTGTCAACACAGATGCCCAGTCTATGGCGGCAACTAACAGCCATTTCAGCATACAAATTGGCCCAAAAACCACGAAGGGATTAGGTGCAGGCGCTAAGCCGGATGTTGGTTGCGCTGCGGCATTAGAGTCACAGGAGTCATTAATTCACCAAATGCAAGATGCCGATATTATCTTTCTTACTGCAGGTTTAGGTGGCGGTACGGGCACTGGGGCGCTACCACAGGTGGCAAGATTTGC
Organism: Shewanella glacialipiscicola; assembly: GCF_023283485.1. Classification (GTDB taxonomy): domain Bacteria; phylum Pseudomonadota; class Gammaproteobacteria; order Enterobacterales; family Shewanellaceae; genus Shewanella; species Shewanella glacialipiscicola. The sequence goes on along the minus strand of NZ_JAKILU010000004.1, from coordinate 130,029 downwards.
CCGCGAGCTGGTAAAACCCGTGATTGCCGTGGTGACTTTACCCTTTGGTTTTGAAGGGCATCATCGCGCTGCCAATGCTGAGGCGGGTTTGAATGAATTACTCCAGTGTGCCAATGCGGTTATTGTGCTACCCAACGATAAGCTTGCCGAAGTCCTTGGGGCAAAAATGACCTTGCTGAACGCCTTCAATGAGAGCAATAAAATATTACAGGATGTACTACTCGGTCTTGCCAATACAATTAGCCAAGCAGGACTTATCAATATTGATTTAAATGACTTTATTTCAGTAATTAGTCGCAAAGGCCGCGCAGCTATGGGTGTGAGCCATCTAAAAAAAGACGAAGATTTGGTTACCGCGGTTAAGCGCGCGATGCAGAACCCACTGCTCGATAATATCGATTTAAGTCAGGCACAGGCAGCGATTGTCAGTGTGGTGGCCAAAGATACCATAGAGCTCAGTCAATACAATCAAATTGGCGCTACTGTGCATCAACAACTGCCTCACGATGCCTTGGTGATTATCGGACTCACGGTCGACGCTAATCTTGAATCTGAACTCGAGGTGATGGTGATCGCCACAGGTATTGCCACAAAGTTGTTAGAGGAGGATTTATCCGCGTCGTTACAAAGTGAAGATAACTACATCAATGTACATGACTTTCTAAAGCATCCATCGGCGCTCAATCAAGGATTAAAACCAGAGCTAAAATCAGAATTAACACAAAAGCCATCGCAATATCATCATGATGTGAATGATTTGCAGATACCGACTTATCTACGCTATCAAAAACAACAACCGCACTAATCCGGCGGACAACCTTTATTTAGAAAATATTTATCAATGAGTTAGGGCAGGAAACCATAATGACACCGGCCCCTTAGAGGTTGCAGCGGCGTAAAGATGTCTATTTTTTATCATTCGAAGAGACAAATACTGCTGGCTCCTGCGCCTGCTTAGTGCATAGCCAACACGAAAAATATTCGCGCTACTAAGTTTCATGCCTACGCTTAAGGCTTAGGAATTTTATGTTCTTGTGCAGCGGCCTCTTTTGCTTCTCGCAAATATTTTTGTTCGTGGGTCTCTCGCTCATTGAACTGTTGTTGCGCTTTACGTTTTTGCTGCGTAGCCCAATCATTAGCTTGGGATTTTTGTTTAATTTTATCTGCACGTTCGGCTGTCTCTGTGGATGCTTGGCGCGCTTTTTCTAATTGAGTTTGCTCCAATTGCTGAGAATCGACCCGAGCCTTATCCGCCTTTTGCTCTAGCGTTAATACAGGCTTAGCCGTATCGGCGGCATTGGCCGCTGATACGCCTAAGAGTAAAGCGGCCAACATAAATACATTAAATAAATACGCCATAAAAAATCTCCTTTACTGACAAATAGCGTCACTTAACAATAAATTTTAATCCGAGTAATCAGTGACAAACATAGCATGAAACCAGCCTAGGCTTGAATATCGAACAGATTTATTAAAATCATTTCTAAATATCCGCTTTACCCTAAATTTTTTTAATTTTCTATTTGGGCGAAATTGTAATTAAGCTTATTTTTAATTCGAAGGGAATGAGGTACTATTCAATAAATTTCGTTATAAACGAAATACCTATGGAAGGGGATGTGACCTTTAAGTGTCACTAGGGAGTATCCTGATATGATCAGATGGCAACATTTATTGAATAAGCTCAGTACCGATGATCCGGTATTACAAGAAAAGCTGCAATTCTGGCGAGCCTACCCCCATAAAGTCCCCTTAGCATTAATTCAAGGCTTTAGCTTTATTAGTGCCAACCAAGCCACGCTTAATTATTTTGAGACTAAATACGACGCGTTTATCAATGCGACCCCCTATGATTTCTCACCAAGAATTCAATCCTCCGGCCGTAATAGTGTTGAATACTCCAGAGAAATGATTCGAGAAGCTATTGCGGGTAAAAATATAGAGTTCAACTGGTTGCATCTCAGCCAACAAGGCACTGAACTTCCTTCTCGCATCAACTTATATCGCTGTTATCTACAGCAGCAAACCGTTGTTCTGGCGGAGCTACAAACATTAAACCGCCGTCATCGGGTTCGCAAAAACGTGTCAGATGGCTTTACGCATATACCTAAAGAAATCATATCGACTACCTTAGAAGAAAGTGCCGAAGCCGTTTATATCACTGACGCTGATAACCGTATTTTAGCGGTGAACAAGGCGATGTGCCGTATTTGCGGTTATAGCACTGAGCAACTGATCGATAATACGCCTGAGTTTTTAGATGCCCGCAATCAGGTCTACAGTGATGAAACGGATTGCCAACTGGCATTAAAGCAAAGAGGATTTTGGCAAGGAGAAATCTGGAAACGCCGCTCCGATGGTAATCATTTTCCCGCTTGGCAGAGCAGTCGAAAAATTGTCACTCATAACGGTGAATACTATCATGTGAATATTTTCAGTGACATAAGTACGAAAAAGCTGCTTGAAACTCAGCTAACAACCCGTGCTATGTACGATACTTTGACTGGATTGCCTAATCGGTTTCATATTAAACAAATCCTTCATGGTGCCCTCGAAAAACTCAAAACCGATCCGCTTACCCTTGGCGCGTTGATGTTTTTAGATCTCAATGGTTTCAAAAATATCAATGACAGCTTTGGCCATGCCATGGGCGATAAAGTATTACAGCTGGTTGCCGCAAGGCTCGAAGTCGGTTGTATTGAAAAAGCAGATATCGCGCGCATGGGCGGAGATGAGTTTACTTTAGTGTTGCAAGATTGCAGCTGCAAAGAAGAAATCCAACTATTTGCGGAGCAAATTCTCAGCTTGTTCGATAGCCCTTTTGAAATTGAAGGACAAAAATTTTTCCTCGGTATCAGTATCGGTATCGCACTGTACCCGAACCATAGTGACCAAGCCTCTCAGCTGATTAGCCACGCCGATACCGCCATGTATTGCGCTAAAAAAAGCCAACCACATTTAGTCTTTTACGATAAAGCAATGAGCCAAGCTGCCGAGCAAAAATTAGAGCTAATTAATAGCTTAAGACATGCGCATAGCTTAAAACAGTTCACTCTCGCCTATCAAAGCATAGTGGATTTACAGACCAATCAAACCATCGCCGCCGAAGCACTACTGCGATGGCAAAAATCGCCGACGGAATATTATGAAGCCGCCAATTTTATTGCCTTACTAGAAGAAACGGGGTTGATCGTCAATATTGGTCAATGGGTGATAGAGCAAGCTTGTTTACAAGCCGCACTCTGGCGTCAACACCACCAACCGACTTTTAGAGTGTCTGTTAATGTGTCACCACTGCAATTAGAACATTTAGATTTTGTTGAACAGGTCATTAATGCGTTAAACACAGCAAATTTACCCGCCGAAGCACTGATTTTAGAAATCACCGAATCAGCATTATTGCGCCAGCCAGAACAAGCTAGAACCACATTAACTCGTCTTAAAGCGCTTGGGGTCAGTATCGCCATTGATGATTTTGGTACCGGTTTGTCCTCGCTCAGCCGCCTAGGGACGTTACCTATAGATAGTGTAAAAATTGATACCGAGTTTGCCTTACATTTAAACGAGGCATCGGGACAAAAGCTCTACAATGCTATAGTGCAACTTGTGCAAGCTCTCGAGATTAATTTCATCGCAGAAGGGATAGAAACGCAACAACAGAAGGACATAATGACGAGGATGGGACCAGGCTTTGGCCAAGGATATTTATTTAGTTACCCTAGCTCGGTTGAGTACTTCACCCAGGCCTTTCTTACCCAAAAATGCTTGGCTTAAAACGGTGTCGCTATCGATTGATAACCACTATTGGTATTAACTCGATAGCCCTGTCAGCACACCATTTAACAATAAAATAGTGGCATCACTCCCCTGCAAAGCAATTAGCTGGCAGGGCTATCTATCATCATTTGCAGTACAAATGAATCGGAGTCATTAAACCCTATTCCACATTAAGTTAGCGTGATCTGAATAAGATTTTAACAATTTTAATGCGTACGCAGTCTCAAAAATACTTATTTAAAAAACACTCCACCACATAGGCACGCTATCGAAATTATCCCAATAGCGGACTAAGTTGAAGATGGTTCACCATTCGCGATGTTTGGCTCCGCATAACGAGCCTGTACCGAGCTCGGCATTGCCTTAATCCGCAGTGTGACCATTGCATCGAGTGCCTTCGTCAATGGTTGAATGTCGAGCGCGGGTTCGAGAGCATTTAACATATAGGCGCACGCCTCTATGGTTGATAAGCTGTCACTATGGCTCGATTTACGGATGCGATAGCGTGACTCATACCCTTGCGCCAAATGCACCGCAGGATACTGAGTTAACCAAACATTAAGCTGCAACATTTTAAATGCCTTACGCCAAGTACCATCAAGCAATAACAACACGCAATCGGGAGTAATACTTTGCTCTTCAACACTGACACTGGATGTCGAAGGGTAGACGAGATAAATCGGCTTATTACACGTCGCTAAATATTGCTGCAAATCCGCAAAATCAGCCTCACATTCCCCCACATAAACTTGGGTTGTAGGCACAACAAGACTCAATACCCGTACGCTATTTTTTTTATGTTCCACTTCACTCGGATGTTGTAACACCACCAACTGAGTGATTGGAGAAATGGGCTGAACACTGGCGCAAAGACACGCATTCTGCGGATAACGGCAAGTAACACAATAATGACGGGACAAATGGCAGCCTCAGATACATCAATCTAATGGTGAGTATACCAAAGGATAAGGAGCAAAAAGACACAATAAAAAAATACCCACTGCTTGCGGTCAAACAAGCCGTGGGTAAAGGGTGTACTTGGTTATCAAAAATAGTAAAAATTAATGTTCTGTCGTGAGTTGCTCTTGGTGCCAATGATCGAATCGGCTCAATGCCATCATTACTAACAACCCGATAGAAGATACGCCCATCACTAATGCGACAGCATAAGGCGCGGTAAGATCGGTCTGTTGTACCAGCCCAGCTAAAATAGATGCGCCGCTCATTTGAATAAAACCTAACATCGCCGCAGCGGTTCCCGCTCGCTCGCCAAAGGCCGATAACGCCATACTGGTTGCAGGACCCAGTAAAAAGGCAAACCCTACACATAACAACATCATCGGCAGCATAAAGGCAAAAGCGGCCGCCATACCCGTGCTCGGGCCAAACAGCTGAGCCACCACGACTGCAACTGAAGAAAGAATAAGTAAAACAAGCGCCAATACCACAGTCGGACGATTGCCTAGCTTACGTATCACTATCGGCGCCGCAAAACAGGCGACGATATTAAACACCGCATTGAGCCCAAATAGGCCACTAAAGGCGAGTTCCGACACCCCTAAATGACCAATTAACCATACTGGTGCATAAGACACATAACTTAAAATGGCCGCCATCGCTGACATGCAAGCCAAGGCATAAAATAAAAAGTGAGTATTACCTAGTACAGGTTTATATCGGCTCCAACGATAAAGTGGGCCTGTAGTGACGGTATTAGCAGGACGTGTCTCAGGTAAGCGATAACCCACAACAATCATCATTAACATGGCGTATAGCGTCATAAAAACAAAGGTTGAGCGCCAACCAAATTGCATCGCGAGCAAGCCACCTAGCGTAGGTGCTAATGCGGGGATGACACAAATCGCACCATTCAAGTAGCTGTAAATCTTGGCGCCTTCTTTTTGAGAGTAACAGTCGCGTACTGCGCTAAATACCACGATTGACGTCGAACAGGCGGCTAACCCTTGTAATAAACGGGCAATCTGTAACCAATGAAACTCAATAGCAGCAGCGGCGAGAAGGCTACTTGCGCCATAAAGTAATACGCCAAATATTGCCACAGGACGACGGCCATAACGGTCTGCCAATGGCCCAATTAAGACTTGCCCTAAGCCCATAGCAAATAAAAATAAAACCAGTGTGGATTGTACGTCACTGGCAGATACAGCGAATTCTGTCGCCATCGTTGGCATTGAAGGTAAGTAGATATCGATTGCTAATGGGCTAAGAAGCACCATAGACATCAAGATAGGTAACAGATTGCGCCGCATAAATAATCTCAGTTAAACCATGAACAATATTTTAGTGGGCGCTATTTTAATTAACTCGAGGTATGAATAGAAATGGTATAATTTCCAAAGTAAATTTCCTCTGAGGAATATCTTTGAATATCGACAACTTAGCCAGAATCGATCTTAACCTACTGGTCATACTCAAGGTTCTACTAGAAGAGCAAAGCGTTACCCGCGCCGCGAGCCGCTTACACATAAGTCAGTCCGCAATCAGTAAGAGCTTAAATCGCCTTAGAGAAACCTTAGATGATCCGCTATTTCAGCGTACCGCCCATGGCTTAAAACCTACGGCACATGCTCTTATGCTCGGACAAAAACTGCCGAATATATTACAAGATCTATATCAATTAACGCAGCCGCCGACGTTTAATCCCGCCAGTAGTAATAGACAATTTGCCTTTGCTATGGTCGAAAGCGCCTATGAAACGTTAATTCCATATTTTATTGGCCCTATGCTCACCACCGCACCTAACGTCAGACTCGACTCCTATGTGTGGACTGAAAAATCAATGCAGGATTTACAACAAGGGCAAATTGATTTTGGTATTGCAGGACGAGATCTACATCCATTGTCCGATTTTCAAGTCGATCGCCTCCCTGAAGGGATTGCTTATCAAACACTCTTTACCGACCAACAAGTCTGCTTAGTTCGTGAAGATCACCCATTGATGGCCGCGCTCACCTCAGAGCAATGGAATTTAGCACTCTACCTCGATATAGCCCATGTACAGGTTCGCTGTGAAGGCAATGATTGGTGGGCGCTAGATTACTTTCTTGCTGATCTTGGCCATAGAAGACAGATCAGCACGACAGTACCCGACTTTTATGGTGCTGCCAGTGTATGTGCCCACAGCAATTTGATCTTCACGCTGCCCTCGAGTTTTGCTCGCCATGCTTGCCAACTTTATCCACTCAAACTGTTGCCATTGCCCTTCGAATTTATGCCCATGGCCTATGTACTTTTATGGCACCAAAGAAATGATGAAGATCAAGGGCATAAATGGATTAGAGAAACCATTTGTCAGAGCGTAGCCGCATTATTTAATCCGCTTGATAACTCGCTTGGTAACTCTCACTTAATAGTCTAGTGGCAGAATAACCGTTCACCCAGACATCACAACAAGCACTCGGTGAGAATTATTAAAAGATATTATTGCCTAAAATATGAATACAAAAAGGCCCGATAACATAAATATTATCGAGCCTTTTTTACTGCATAATATTAACCATTACGAAATAACGGCAAGACTATAAAATAAACGTCGCTACCTGAGCATTAAGGTGGTTTGCATGTTCTTTTAGCCCTTTCGCATGTGCCAAGTCAGCCATTGCAGAAGCGGTGATCTCATCGGTAACATCCTTAATCGCTACCGTATTTTGAGTAATTTCACCCGTGACTTGAGTTTGCTCCTCCGCTGCAGTCGCAATTTGCCCAGCCATATCCGAAATTGCATTAACGGCTTGAGTAATTTCCTCTAATGCTTTCGCCGCCGCATTGGCATCTTCAACACTGTTTCCGGCTAACTTTTGGCTGCTTTCCATCAAGCTGACGGCTCTTGCGGTGGTGCGCTGTAATGTTTCAATCGTAGTATGCACTTCTTGAGTTGAATCTTGAGTGCGACGCGATAACACGCGGACTTCATCAGCCACAACCGCAAATCCGCGACCTTGGTCACCAGCACGGGCGGCTTCAATTGCCGCGTTTAATGCCAGTAAGTTCGTTTGTTCCGCAATGCTTTGGATAGTCGCTAAAATACCTGAAATCGCTTGAGCGTGATGACTTAAATCACCAATAACCTCAGTGGCTTGAGTCATCTCATTGGCAAGAGTATTAATCGAGTTGCGAGTTTGGTGCACCAATACCTTACCCTGTTCACTACTCGTTGCGGATTGCTGCGCGGCGGTGGCGGTATTTTCTGCGTTTATCGCAATTTCATTAGTGGCGCTGGCCATTTCGGTCACTGCCGTTGCCACCATCGCGACTTCTTGCTGCTGGCGTTGCAGTTCACTCACCGATATTTGTGTGGTGGACAGACTACGTTCAGCGTCGGCATCAAGTTCAGCCGCTAGCTGTCGAATATGGCTAATTAGCTGATGTTGGCTACCCACAAAACGGTTAAAACTGTCCGCCAACATGCCAACTTCATCTTTGGTTTGGACTTCAATACGTTGAGTTAAATCACCATTACCATCCGCGATACGAGCAAGGGCTTTTGATACGTGACCTAAAGGCCCTAATAACACATTCACGAGCCAAGAAATGGCTAACACACTCACAAGCAACACCAGCGCCGATAATCCAAGTTGGGTGAATAACAGGCTAGAAAGTGGGGCGTTTAGCGTCTCTTTATCGAGCACTAACACTAATTCCCAGTCAGTGTTAGGAATATCGACGGCCCAAACGAGTTTGTCACGGGACTCACTTTCAAAATACATGGGTAACAAAGTACCTGCATTACGGCTCTGTTCAGGCAAGCTTTGGTTAAGATCGTTATCGATATCACTTATTGGCTTCAACGTCTTAGTTTGATCTTTATAGGCGATAACCGTGCCGTCTTTATGCACCATGATGGCATAGCCGTTTGCGGGTAACGTCATTCGATTAACTTCTTCGATGAGCATATTAATGGATAGATCTCCAGCCACCACGCCGCCGGTGGCGGGTTCAGCTAAAGTCACTACCAAGATATTGAAGGCACTATCGAGATAAGGTCGAGTTAATATACTCCCACCCGCTTGCATTGCTTCCTTATACCAAGGGCGAGTGCGAGGATCATAATTTGTGTAGTCAGTTGCCGGCTCCGAGTCCCTCATATTGCCGTTCGACTCACCAAAATAAGTTGATTCAAACCCTCCAGATTGTTTGGCTTGTTTTATTGCCTGTGCAATATCATTACCTAGTTGTCCCTCGATGCCCTTAACAATTTGCTGACGACTTTCGAGCCACTTGCTAATCAACAGAGCTTGCTGATCGCCAAGCCGCTGAGCTTGCTGTAAGTTCGCCTCTAGTAGTGCTTTTTTCTGACTAGAGTAACTCTGCCAAGATAATAATAAAATAACCGCAGATAGCGCGAGAATAACAGAAAACAGTATTTTATTTTTTAAAGAATATGAGTTCATAATATATTTCACTAATAAACATCAGAGAATTAGACTAACTAAAAATAAAACCACTATTTCTAGCCACGGTTAGTTTACTTAGATACATAAAAAATATAGTTCATAATCCCAGTATCATCTGCAAAAATAAGTCGTTGAAACAAAATTTAGCGAAATAAAAAATCCACTTAAAAAGTTCTATCCGAAATAAATTGTAACTTATCTCCATTTAAATATAGAGGTACCTAAAAATTCATAAATATTTTTGTTTTTATAATAAAAAAGTGCCATCAATTAGTATGGCACTTTTACATTTACAAATAATCATTGTCGGATAGCGACAGCTCATTAGATCATAAAATAAAGGTCGCTACCTGGGCTTTCAGATCATTTGCACGAGCTTTCAATGCTCTCGCCTGTGCTAAATCTGACATCGCTGATGCGCTGATTTCATCAGTTACATCTTTAATCGCAACAGTATTCTGAGTAATTTCACCCGTCACTTGGGTTTGCTCTTCCGCAGCGGTGGCGATTTGGCTAGCCATATCTGAAATAACATTTACCGCTTGGGTAATCTCTTCTAGCGCTTTCGCCGCCGCATTAGCATCGCCAACACTGTTTCCAGCTAATTTCTGACTACTTTCCATCAAGCTCACGGCTCTGGCAGTAGTACGCTGCAAGGTTTCAATCGTAGTATGTACTTCTTGAGTCGAGTCTTGAGTACGGCGCGATAATACCCGCACTTCATCTGCCACGACCGCAAAACCACGGCCCTGTTCTCCAGCACGAGCCGCTTCAATCGCTGCGTTAAGTGCCAATAAGTTGGTCTGTTCTGCAATCCCTTGAATGGTCGCTAAAATACTCGAAATTGACTGCGCATGGCGGCTCAAATCTTCAATCACATCCGTAGCTTGGGTCACTTCATCGGCGAGAGAATTAATAGAGTTACGGGTTTTATTCACTAACTCTTTACCCTGTAAGCTACTCATAGCCGATTGCTGTGCTGCCGTTGCTGTATTCTCAGCATTAGCCGCAATTTCATTGGTGGCACTCGCCATTTCAGTCACGGCTGTCGCGACCATAGCGACCTCTTGCTGCTGACGTTGTAATTCATTTACTGAGTTTTGCGTCGTCACTAAACTACGCTCTGCATCAGCATCTAATTCGCTGGCCAGTTGACGGATATGACTAATTAACTGATGCTGACTACCCACAAAACGGTTAAAGCTATCGGCAAGCATACCCACTTCATCGTGAGTATCGACAGAGATACGTTGCGTTAAATCACCATTACCATCGGCAATGCGAGCAAGAGCTTTTGATACGTGACCTAAAGGCCCTAAAAGCACATTCACTAACCAAGATATCGCTGACACACTCACGAGTAACACTAGTGCAGCAAGTCCAAGCTGGGTAAGTAATAGACTAGACAATGGTGCCTCTAAGGTTGCCTTATCAAGCACTAACACCAATTCCCAGTCGGTATCGGGAATATCAACGCTCCACACCAGCTTATCGCTAGCTTCATTTTCAAAATACATCGGCAGCAGTGCACCTGCTTTACGATTTTGCTCAGGTAAATCACGATTAAGTTCGTTATCAATTTCACTTATCGGCTTCATCGTCTTAGCTTGATCTTTATAAGCGATCACAGTGCCGTCTTTGTGCATCATGATGGCATAACCGTTTGCGGGTAATTTCAATCGGTTAACACCATCGACAAGGCTTGCGATAGAGAGGTCACCACCGACAACGCCTTGTGCGGTTGGTTGTGCCATCGTTACCACTAAAATATTGAATGCAACATCCACATAAGGTTTGGTTAAAATAGGCGCGCGTGCACTGACTGCTTGTTGATACCAAGGACGGCTGCGTGGGTCATAACCGCTACGATTAATACTGGGATCTGAATCATTCATTTGCCCAGTTTGAGAGCCAAAATAAGTTAACTGAAAACGGCCAGATGCTTGAGCCTGTTGCAGAGTATTAAGCGTATCGCCTTCAACTTTACTCGCCAGTGCTCCCATAATATCTTGTTTGCCCGCGAGCCATTCTTGAATACGCTCAGCTTGTTGATCACCAAGACGTTGCACTTGTTCTAAGCTATTTTGCAACAGTTGAGCTTTTTGGCTGGAATAACTTTGCCATGACAACAAACCAATCACGAGTGAAAGGGCTACCACAACGGAGAACAGAATTTTTTGCTTGAGCGAATATGAGTTCATGTTGGCGTCTAATTTATTAACAAAGCATTGAAAAATAGGGTGTCTGAACGGGTTGAGCTAATATTTATAGTTAATATTACAAGGCGACTTTTTGCATTAAAACTAAAGCTTAATTTATACTAAATTGTCTCATATTTTGTACAGTTAAGAAAGACGGTGCTCACATTTGCAGCAGAAAGATTTTTATAAAACCCATGCACAACCAACAAAGCCATAACTGATAACTCAAATTGTTTTTCAGTCACAAATAAACCAAATATTTAACGATGAACTGATTCTCAAGGTAAAATAAAGTAAATTAAGCAATATTAACGTGACCTAAACATACTCGCTATTGCACACTAAATGTCCACTGCTTATCGAGGAGTTCGCATGATTTATCAACAGTTCCAACGAAGCCCAATGCAAACACGAATTTCTGGCCCTCGGGCTTGGTTAGCGATGGCGATTAGTCTGAGTTTAATTTGTTTATCATTATTTTTATTACCCTTCGTTCTCCTATTTGGGGCTATTACCCTCGGCTGTTTAGTTTTATTTAGCCGTGTTTATATGGCGCGTCAGGTAGCAAAATTTAACCAAGCACAGGCAAACGCTCATCAGCATGACCACACTACTGAGGAGCCACACAGTCACGTTTACAACTCAGTGAATATTGTCAGAGAGTCTAATGCGAAAGAAACCCATCGAATGCGCCAACAAGGGCGGACTTTTGAGCATAAAGAGGATGAACACTAGCTTAAACGAGTAAAATGGGCTTAAGACAGTAAAGCCTGTGCGCGTGTAAGGCTGTGAATTTCTGCGGAGTCTTGCGTTACTTTCAACACATTTTCAATCTGTAATGCAAGTGACTGCCAAAGGGGCTCGATAATATCGGCCTCTTTTTTATTGGCATTTTGCCTTGCTAATTTAAGCAAAGCCGCAGCTCCAACCACATCGATTCGCCCTAGTATGCCGTCGGCTAATGCCATACTCAGCTCGATCATGGCCGCAACACTGTAGCTGTACTTAATCACTTGGCGCAGGTAATCCTCAGCCTGAGTCAAATCGTTTCCAAAGGCATTATCATCATTGAGCATATGTTGTGCGCGCATGAGCATGGCATCGAGTTGCCCTTGCTCTGCAGCTTCAGCCATCCAATGCTCGCTGGCTATTACATCCCATGTGCAGCCATCACCATTAGCCAACATTAACGCCAAATGGTATTGAGCGTGGGGATAACCTGCTTGCGCGGCTTTACTGATAAAATGATGGGCTTGAGTGAGATTTTTTTGCTGGTAATACAGCACACCTAAGTTAGCCATGGCTTCGGTTTGCTCGCCATCTGCCGCACGCTGTAAGTAATGCTGAGCTAAATGGCTATCGGGTTGAAACGACTCACAGCCGACAAGATAAAAATATCCCAACAACGCCATCGCATTGACGACTCCAGCCTCGGCTGCGGTGGCAATCGCTTTTTCACCTTCAGCCACCTCTGGTGTACCTTGATATCCGTGGATCAATGCCACGCCGTATTCATGCAAGGCTTCCATATTTCTGGGAGCCGAAAGGGAAAACCAATAGGCAGCCCGGGAGAAACAGTCTGTCGCACTTAAATGAGATGCGCTATTGGCTTGGGAGATAGCAGATACATTTGGGGTTAATACTGGGTCAGCGGCTATCACAAGCGTTTGATCTTTAAGTAACGCTTGTTCTTCGAGTGATTCTTGCTCTTTAAGCATTAGCGCCTTGGTCTTAAAGGATATTCCCAGTAGATATTGCGCTTGTGCGTCGTCTTCCATCACAGCGCGGTAGCATAAATCCTTGGCTGTCATAGCGTCAGATGCTTCATAACAGTAGTGAAGTGCTGCCTGGCCTTTCATCTTAGGATACAAGTGCTCAACTAAGGCTAAGACATCTTTAATGGATTTTTGCGCGAGCGCGAGCAATTGCTCTTGGGTAAGGTGATATTTCTCGGGGTGAGCGCCGCGATTACCATCGGCACGTAATCGATGTAAGGCGCGAGTGGTTTTAACATCGATGATGCGTTGCTGGTTAAGTTGTTCAATCCTATCGTATAAATTCGGACTCGTGAACGTGATTTGCTTATCTTGCCCGAGTAACTCAGTAAGCTTATGAGTAAAGCTACGAATGTGCAGCAGCGACTGGGTCGGCACATCCTGCACATAGCTTTTTGCCTTGAGATAATCATCACTCAAAGAGGCCGAAAAATCTTGGATAAATTCACTATCCTTAATGACCGCTTTCATCCCCATGAGTGATTCCCTACAAACTATATTGAGTGTGCACTATTCAACGCTAGGTTTTCTAGACACCATATATAAGCGGAATAACGCGACGTTAACGAATAAGCCGATGAAAGACATAATGGTATCCACCAACATTTGCACAGGAAAACCACCCATAGCTGCGAATCCAGATAGCTGACTGCCGATGACTGAAAGTGGTAGATATAACATTAATAATGCAATGGTTTTTAGCACAATAGGACCACTAAAACTAAAGCTCCCCTTGATGGCCTCTAATGGAGTTAAGCGTTCGACTACAACCATAAAGTTGACGTAAGCCAATCGAGAAAACAGATAAAAACTAATCACCAAGCCTATCAACCATAAAGAGCCAAAGGCCGCAAACAGCATTACAGGAGCTAAAATCGCTAAGCCAGAAAACACGCCAGCCAATAATAGTGGCGGAACAAAAGGTAAGCTGGCCTTAAGTACCATACCCGCAGAAGGATTGTGCCCCTGAGAACGTAGTTCTAAAAACAGCGTGACTGCGGCAATGAGTACAGAGAAAGTGAGCAACAACAGCATCATGGCAATCATGTGCGGTGCACCAAACTGTGGATTTTCTATATCGACTTTACCCATCTCTATGCCTAGCCATAACTGGATCCCTACTTGGATCAACAGTAATGGCATAGTCAACATAGCAAGTTGCGCTAGATGATTACGGAAGAAGTTATAGGCTTCTGACAAAATTGCGGATAGTGACATGCGACTTTCCAAATAATTGAGATGAATTAACACTGATAATTGCCGCTAAGGATACCGAAAATCCCTTGGTAATGCACAATAGAAATCATCAGTGTGAACTGTAAATCACAGAAAACTACTGCAACAAAATAAGCAAACCCGCTAAACTGTCCAACAAACTAGCGCGTAAACCACTAAAGGACGCTTCCATATGAAACACACTATTACCCTGTCTATCTTCCTTAGCACTTGTATTTTGGCAGCGCCCGCCAGTGCGGGCTGGCTAGATAACTTAACTGGTGCTCAAGCCAAAACGGAGAAAACGCTCGCGACGGCAACAGCAACTCAGTCAAATGATTTGGTTGGTAACGTTATGTCACAGCTAGGTTTAAATCAAACTCAGGCAGAGGGTGGTTTAGGCAGTTTATTAGGTTTAGCGCAATCTAGCCTTGGCACGACTGACTATTCAACACTGGCAGCCAGCATCCCTAATGCTGATAGTCTGTTAGCGGCAGCACCTACACTAGACTCAACCTCAGGCGTTTCTGGCTTATTGTCAAAAGCGGGTAATTTAGGATCATCACTACAAAGTAGTGCAATGGTATTTGATGCCTTTGAAAAACTAGGCATTTCTAAAGACTTAGCCATGCCAATGATCAACATTGCTAAGTCTTACTTAGAGGCTAATGGCACAGAAGGTACCTCTGAGTTACTCACAAAAGGCTTGAGTTCACTACTTTAACCCAGCATCCCCTCACCCTAGGAGCTCGATACTTAGGGTGAACTTTCATCTCACAATCGACTCTACTCTATATTCCTCCTGCATGAGAAGCGCCACATATGATTACAAAATTAAGACGATTTCTTGAAGCGCATACCCAAGCCGTATCGCCAGAAGACAAGGCGCATCAACTTAAGCTAGCTGCAGCCAGTATGTTACTCGAAGTAGTATTTGCCGATGAGACACTGTCACCACAAGAAGCTGAGTTATTACCTAAATTACTGACCGAAACCTTGTCAATGTCGCAAGCAGATGCGCAAGTATTAATCGATGAAGCCAAAAGAGTCCAAGGCAACGCCACTTCACTCTTTGAGTTCACCACCGCCATTAATGCTGAATTTAGCCTTGAGCAGAAGCAACAACTATTGCTCGCAATGTGGCAACTGGCCTACGCCGATGGGCAGTTATCCCAGTACGAAGACCAAATCATTCGCCGCACTGCTGATTTGCTCTATCTAAAACACAGCGAATTAATCCACATGCGCAATATTGCCATAGAAACAACCAGTCATACCCAGTAGGTTTTAATCCTGCTGATCACAGTAATGACTCTGGTATAGACAAACTTTGCTTACGGATAATGTGGCTCTTTTGCCACCACAGGAATGGCGCCACCACTAATATTAATACCAACACGTAGGACATGCTGGCGCCAAGCGCAAAGGCCAGTACAACGCAAAATATACAACCGAGAGCCACTAACGGCCAATTATGCCGCGGTAATAATTTAGCTGCCGCTAACATCGCCATCAGATAGATCACCACAAACACACTATTGCTCCATGCGATAAGGTGCTCAAGCTCTTGCCCAGAAATATAGGTGAGCACAATGACACTTGCCATTACCGATAACAACGCTGCTAAAGCGCGAATAGGAACACCGTGGGCATTCTTTACCGCAAAAAAGCGCGGCAAAATACCCTCACAACTAAAGCTCCATACTAAACGAGCCGCACTGGCGGCATATACGTTAACTGTAGCCAACCCGCTCGCAATACCTAAAATGCCAATAACTTGCGCACCATAACCGCCTAGCAATTGATCGAACACACCAATCATAGCGACGCTTTTATCTGTAGGGACTAACAAGAGTAATAGTGTACAAGCCACATAAATAACCCCCACTAATATCGTCCCCATCATCATCGCGGGGATCATATCTTGTTGCGGACGGCGAAAATCATCGGCGAGATGGGTCATAGCTTCGATACCCAAAAAACTCCAAAAAGCAATGCCTGCAGCCATCATTACGGTCGGCATTTCGGGCATACCGTGGCTAGCAAGTATGGTTAGCTGGTCTGGTTGAAAACTATTTGCGCTAAACAGCACCACAACCACGGCCACTATGCACAGTGTCAGGCCAAATTGAAGCTTAGCCGACACTTGAATGCCCCTTAAATTAATCAAGAACAAGCCAAAAATAACCAGCACTTCAACTGCAACCTTCGACCAGCCCGATATAGGCACCAAGGCATTTACAAACTGAAAGGTCATTAAAATAGCGGCGGGCGCCCCCATGGGCACCACCAGTAAAAAGATCAGCCCTATGGTTCGACCAGCAGTGCGACCAAATGCTTTTTCGACAAAGTAGGCGGGGCCAGCAGCATGGGAAAATACACTCGCTAAACGACCAAAGACCAGTGCCACTGGAATAATGGCCAAAGTAAGTAATATCCACGCGACTAGCGCGCCAGATTGCGCCTTATCTATTGTCATCTGAGGCAAAATAAATACCCCAGTACCAAGCAAAGTGGTCGCCATCAACCCTGCACCTTGCCAACGACCTATCGTTCCGCTATTTGAATTCATCTGCTAATATTCTATGGTTTTCGAGCTGCCAGTATAGTGAAATTTAGCCCCACAATCTGCCGTTAATTTCAGTGTTACTCACATCCAGAACAGACAAAATCACGGAAAATTGGTGTATAACCATCAAAATGACGGACAACTTAAATTTTTCCGAAAATCAAAATCTAAATAATTAGTAAATTCTTTTGCCATTCAAAATAATGACAAAATAGTATATAGATTTAATATAAGCATTTTCACTGGAGTCACCCTTGGATAAATTTGATACCGCCATCATTCATAGTCTGCGTCAGGATGCACGTCAAAGCGTGTCGAATATTGCTGAACAGGTAAACCTGTCACGCAGCGCGGTGGCTGAGCGCATTAAAAAATTAGAACAAACTGGGGTTATTCGTGGCTATCAAGTGCTGTTGAGCGAATCACAAAAAGAGGGCGTATCGGCTTATTTCGAGATCCAGCATCAATGTCCACGCTGTGCTGACGTAGTACACGTTTTTCAAGCGATACCCGAAGTAATTACCTGCCGTGGAATTTCTGGCGATATGGATTTACTGGTTTATGTCAACGCACCTTCAATGCGCCGCTTACACGAGATCCGTGAATACATTGATACTCATACCGATATAATCAAAATCAAAACCCATGTGGTTATGAGTGAATGGATCAATAATCTCGGCGAATAAATTATATTTTCCCCAAAACAAGAAACGCCACCCTAAAAATAAAGGTGGCAACGCCCATTTGGAGGCAGGGCAAAATAGTCAAGTCTAGAAAATGGCATCCTGCCCAGCGACCTCCCTGTTACACAACAAATCGCGACTAGACTTATCCTTGAGAGCTAGCATCACAAGGGTTTATCTACAATATTATCCTTAAATACTGTTTTCGCGATTTGTCGATGTCCTTCCACTCTTATCATTATGCTTACAGAGATACACGACTCTCCTTTAGGCTATGGTCATTTGCCCCGTATAAAGGATAAAGTTACGTAGCAATATAACGCCGAGCAAACTTAAGCAGGCCGTTCCTGCGACATAAGCCCATTTACGTTTCGATGTCGAAGTCATAAATAGATTCATCGCTAAAGGACCAGATAAACCGAACCCAACAATACCCACCCAGAACACCCATCCCCAGAAGCCATAACCTAAGGCATTAAAGGTCGCGACCTTACTTTGCCCGCCGGTGAGTACTAGCCCCATAAAGAAGGTAAACAACAATACTATTTCAACTAAGATCAACGGGATCTCAACTTTATGGATAAAGTGCACCTCTTTGTCATCAGGCTTGCCGTTCATCAACACGCCCCCGAGTAAAGCCGCAGCAGCACCAGAGGAAAGCCCAGAGACTAAAAACAACAAAGGTAAGACTGGGTTTTTAAGCATAGGGTAGCCAGGCAATGCTGAGAGTAAGAAGCCCGTATAAGCTCCTAAAGCCAAAGATAGGATCACCAGTAATCCCGTAATGGCAGCCTCAAACCGAGCCAATAATGCTGTTAACTTCAGCACGATAGGAAAGCGTGTTTCACACCAATCATCGACCGGTTTACGGAAGGTTAAACCAATCCACATAAACATGAATACTTGATAAATTAGCAGAATAAGTACACCCATCGACATGACAGATTTAGGGTTGTAAAACACTAAAATCTTCCAAAAATCGAGGGGTTTCGTTAAGTCTACGACCAAAATGCCCAATCCAGCCATTACCGCCACTGGCGCGACAATACAAGCGGCGCGCACAAAACCAGATTTATAAGCGTTTTGCTTTAAAACAAAGTGTTTTAACAATACAGCGAAGAACATCGCCCCTGCCGAAACACCTGCGAGAAACAAGTAAATGGCAATGGGCCAATGCCATACTAAGGTATCAAAATGTAAGGCACTCATAGCACTACCTCCCCAGATTTCGCCAGAATACGGAACAACTTAGGTCGCGTTCCGAGAGCAACTTTGGCGCGTTGAGTTGGATTAGCTCGCAGCACTTGCACTATCTCAGAAGTCGAATCTTTTAAATTACCAAACACCAATGCTTTGGTTGGACAGGCAGCAACACAAGCAGGTTGTTTGCCTTGAGCTAGGTTAGTTTCGCGGCAGAAATCACACTTATCCGCTGCGTGGGTGACAGGATTAATAAAGCGAACTTGATAAGGACAAGCAGCGATACAATATTGGCAACCGACACATTTCCATGCATCAACCGAAACGATGCCGGTTTCTTTATCAATAAACGCGGCGCCCGTTGGGCACACATTGACACAAGGTGCATCTTCGCAATGCTGACAAGACTTGCGGCTAAAGTGATAAAACTGGTTAGGATATTCACCAAAGGGGCCTGTTTGCAGAATTTCAATTCTAGACACTCCTTCGGGAACCTCATTTACCTCACGACATGCCACTTCACATGCACGGCATCCAATACACTTAGATTCATCGTGAACCATCGCATACTTAATCTCGGCTTCGGCTTTAGCGCTTTCTGCGGCATTCACTGTAGTAAGAAGTGTTGCGCCTGTTGCGCCTGCTAATAAAGCACAAGTGCCCTTTAGAAATCTTCTTTTTGAATTTTCCATGACTTACTCCTGCTTGCCGGCGTGGCAACTACTACATAACTCACTGCGAACCTTTGGCGTCATTTCAGCCATGGGATCGGTTGCGCTATGTAATTTATGGCAGGCAGCACAAGGCACTTTTTTAGCATGTACGTTATGTGTCCAATCTGCTGCGCTCAGTTTTTTCGGTGTATGACACTTGCGACAAACGGCGAGCTGTTTATCAAGCTCAGATCCTTCTTGCAGACTAAACACGACTAAGTCGTTTGGCTTCTTGGGATGATCTCCTTTCTCGCCATGGCAGCTTGAGCAGGACATTTTCATCGTATCTTGACCATGATGGCCTAACATTGAACCGTTTCGCTTGTGACACTTCATGCAAGCAGCATCACTATTAATTTGAAGGGGTGATTCGGCGCTCGCTGCACTAAAGCTTAAAAGCAATGCAATTGCGCCCAAGCGAATCGACCACAGCCATTTTATTTTGGACATTAAGGAGTCCTCACATTTATTTGGGGAAGGGCGAAGATGAGTGTCAGGGTTCAGAATGATCTGAACCCGACGGTCGTAATCAGACAGCTAGCGCTTGCTTAAGGCTTTGTGCATCCCACGATTTCTGTTGATTCATTTCAATAAAGTTAATATTGAACTTACTAAATAGTTTTTTCATTAGTGAGTTATTTGCTTTACTAGAATCACTGATCACCATTTTAACTTCGGATGAGTCTTGATCTATTAATACATAATCGAGACGATAATCATGATTCAAACTAGCATCATGCTGATCCATCTCAAATACAGTATCTAATGGCACATTACAAAAAACATCGTACTTGCCTTCCACTACGGTTTTTAATGATTTAAAAAATCTAAAACTTTGTTTATCAAATAGCATGGGTTTAAGTTTAATTTCGTGATGTTCTGCATCATCTGGACCTGATTTAAAAAACTTAATACAGGTCATAACGAACATAACAAAAACGAATGGCACTGCGACAAACAGCACAAAGTACATAAACGCATAACTGAGAATAGCTGAAGTATTCATAACGCCTCCAATAACCTATTTATTTTTTGTTATCACCTTTTTCAAACAACTTTAGTATTAACGTGAAGCAAACTTATTTACTTGACAAGGATCACGCTTGGCAATAACAACCTAATAATAAACAATAAATTAAGAATTAACCCTCATTATTACTTAGCGCAAATCTTGATAATGGAATACATAAAATCTACATTTGCAATATCTGCAATATTGCAAAGTGAATTTCATATATTTAAAAACATCTTTTATATTTTTTAATATATAAAAAATATAAATATAAAAAAGCACTTATGAATTGAGGCGCTATAGTTTTAAAGTTGAGATACATTTCACATTAATATTATTCAACCAAGCCATAATCAATCAATATTTAAAGCATTTGCTCCAATTTAAGGGATATAAAAAATGCATATTAGCAATCTTGATGGGCTCGATATTCTAAGTTTGAAAATACTCGTTTCATTATATGAAAACAAGTCGGCAACTTATGTATCTAAAGCTCTCGACATTCCTGCGCCTAAGATTAGTCGCAGTCTTAAAAATATGCGGGAAATTTTTGGCGACGAGCTTTTTATTCGACGTAAATATGGACTTTTCCCTAATGAGTTTGTTTCTCATTTATATCCAATAGCAAAAGAAGCCATTGAGTGTGCAGATAAGTTTCATAAAGCCAGAGCAGCTAATAGTAATTTAGTCAAATCTCATGTGGAAATAGCTGCCCCAGGTTTAATTGCCTATGCTTTCCCAAAACCACTTATGCAGGCCATTAAAGAAGAACAAAAGCTCATGCATATTAATATCACTCCGTGGTCAATACATACCACTCAAGATATTATTAACGGCGATACTATGTTAGGGATTTGCTGTAATAAAAGCGCAGCAGACGTGGCCGCATTCGGTGATAAGCTTTTGACAACGGCACTGCAACACATGGATAAAGTTTATCTTATTGCTAGCCGAAACCATCCTATTTTCAAACGGGATATCACCTTAGAAACGATTGCAGAATATCCCTATGTGAATACTGATTTGGGTAACTCCAAGACTAAACTCAGTCCTTATCAAGATTTTTGTATCAAAAATAGCATCCATCTTAATACTGAAATTAACATTACCAGTATTTCAAGTTTGTTTGAATACCTCGGTGAAAGTCAGGCGCTATCATTATTGCCCTATCGTGTCGTCTACGAAATGGCGAGTGATATCTCCGAATTACATACATGTCAGTTGTCGCAACTTGAGGCCGAACGTTTATATGCAGAAACGGAAGTACCAACAATATTCTTAGTGCAAAAAAATCAACCGAATAACACCAATGACGATTTAGTATGGCTAAATGGGCAGATTAAAAAAATTGTTGATCATATTGTTTAGCTCAAAAAAGTGAAAGAACACGATATAGAGGTGATAGACATATCCTGCCTTAGCTTAAGCTCCACCTCATCCCCTAGATAACCCTTGGCGAAATTGTTAAGCCAACCATACATCTTACGCCGCAAACACGTTACACTAAGCCCATCTTTATCCTAATAGATTCAGCTATGCGGACCGAAAATACTGCCACTCTTAATCTTATTTGGGGCGCCCTTATTCTTGAGGAATTAGCACGTCTTGGCGTGCAACATGTGTGTATGGCACCGGGCTCGCGCTCAACGCCATTAACCCTCGCCGCCGCCCAGCAAACTAAGCTCCAGCGTCATTTGCATTTCGATGAACGTGGACTCGGCTTTATGGCCTTAGGGCTAGCCAAAGCCAGCCGAGCACCCGTCGCTATTATTACCACTTCAGGCACTGCCGTCGCCAACTTGTATCCCGCGATAGTTGAAGCCTGGCTAACGCATGTGCCTTTAATTATCTTAAGTGGCGATCGTCCGCCAGAATTACTCGGCTGCGGCGCCAACCAAGCGATAGTCCAGCCCGGTATTTTTGCCAATTACGCCATGCAAGTAAATTTACCTACGCCGGATACACGCATTGCGCCGCAAGCGTTGCTCACTACCCTCGATGAGGCAGTAGCGAATCAAACTCGTCCTGTACACATTAACTGTAAGTATCGTGAGCCTTTATATCCAAGTGAACTTAGTGGCGCGATTCTCGATGCAGAATCGCCCTACCTCAAACCGCTACACTCTTGGCTACAGTTAACGCACCCTTATACTCAATATGGCAAGAGTAAACAGCTGAGTAGCCCAAGTGATGATGCCATTATGCGGTTCGTCCACGGTAAAGGTGTCATTGTTGTCGGCACGCTTACGCCTGAACAAGATCCACAGCAGCTCATTGCCTTGTCGCAAAAAATTGGCTGGCCGCTTCTCACTGATGCACAGTCACAACTGCGTCAGCACCCTGCCGTCATCGGCAATATCGATCAATTACTGCAACACCCAAGGGCGCGCAATTTATTACAAGAAGCCGATCGCGTACTCGTATTCGGCGGTCGCCTATTATCAAAGCGTTTGATTGGATATTTAGCCGAGCAAAATTGGCACAGTTACTGGCAGGTTTTGCCAGAGCAGGACCGGCTCGACCCTAGCCATAATGCCAAACACATTTGGCACGCTAATGCTGCGCAGTTTGCCGCATTGAACTGGTATCGTTCATCCTCAGCAAACTGGGCAAATACTTTAATTACCTATAATGATGAATTACATAACTTATTTGTGCGCAATATCGATCATGGTGAATTTGGTGAAGCACAAGTAGTACGGGCGATCGCCAATACACGCCCGCTAGAACAACAGCTTTTTATCGGGAACAGCCTACCAGTACGTTTGTACGACATGTATGCCCCCGTGAGCTGCTGCACAGCAACCACCTTTACCAATCGTGGCGCATCTGGGATTGATGGCCTACTTGCTACGGCATGTGGCATTGCGGCTCACGCAGGTAAACCCACGAGTTTGATCATTGGTGATTTATCACAATTGCACGATCTTAACTCGCTAGCGATTGCTAAAAGCTTAACTAGCCCGTTAGTCATCGTCATTCTCAATAACGATGGCGGTAATATCTTCAACTTATTACCCGTGCCTAATGAGAAAATTCGTAGTGATTATTATCGACTCAGCCACGGCTTAGAATTTGGTTATGCCGCAGCTATGTTTAATTTGCCCTATAATCAAGTGGATAATTTAGCCGATTTTCAAGATAGCTATAATGAGGCGCTAGATTTTCAGGGGGCTTCGATCATTGAAGTCAATGTGAGCCAAAACCAAGCCAGCGACCAAATTGCCGCGCTCAACTTATGGGTGAAACAAAGCTAATGCCAATTATGGCCCGTTACGGTGACGCTTCATTACCCATTTTAGTGCTACTACATGGCTTTTTAGGCACTAAGGTCGACTGGTCGCCGTTAATGCCCACCTTGAGTCAACACTTTCATTGTATTTGTCTGGATCTGCCGGGCCATGGTGATAATCAAGCTGAGGGGGAGACTGAGGCTAAGTTTGATTTTAACTTTTGCACGCAAGACATAATGACGCGGCTTGATAGCCTTAGTCTAAGTAACGGCCAGTTTCATCTCTACGGTTATTCATTAGGGGGGCGCATCGCCCTGCATCTTGCTAAAGCCTATCCGCAGCGATTATTGAGTCTTAATCTCGAGTCCTGCCATCCAGGGCTTAAAGATCCGCAGGAAAAACTCGCCAGAAGCCAAAGTGATGCCCTGTGGGCCGAACGTTTGCTCAACCTTAATAGTAAAGATTTTTTAAGCTTGTGGTACCAGCAGCCCGTATTTGCCGATATGAGCGCCGCCAAACGGAAAAGCTTAATCGAATATCGAACCCATATATTGGACATGCATCCTAAGCAAATACTTAAACAGGTATTCTTAGCCACCTCATTGGCGCGCCAAGTTTCATTATGGGATGTGCCTTCACAACTTGCCTGTGAATGCCATTTCTTTGCCGGCAGCCAAGATGCCAAGTTCCACGCCCTCGCTCAAGAGTGGCAATTACATGCGCCCATTCTCGTCCATAGTATTAGCGGCGCTGGACACAACATACACCAAGCGGCTCCCGAGGTATTAAGCTCAACAATAATTAAGCTGCTTGGGTAAATAATAGTATTAAAATGTAGGAAATATATGATCTTAACTTCGCTTAACCTGTATCAATATCGACTACCGCTCGACGTATTATTGCCCGTAGGCAAGCAACGAATTGATCACAGAGCGGGATTAGTGCTGCAAGCCTGTATAAGTATTGAGGGCGAGTATCGACAAGTCGAAGTTGATATTGCGCCACTCGCAGGCGTTGATATCAATCAACAAGCCTTAGCAGGATTTAGCCGCGAATCGCTGGCTCAAGTACAACACTCTTTAGTTGAGTTATTACCACAACTCTGCGGTCAACATATCGACAGATTACTGAAATATGCCAACACTAGCGCTTACCCTTCCTTAGCTTTCGGTCTAAGTCTATTACATGCCAAGTTAATGGGTAAACTTGATGCTATCCGTCAGCAAAGCGCGACTGTTCCTTTGATTTATCATCCTACGGATGCAAATATAGACTTACTCGATAGCAAAATTGCTGCGCTTGGTATGGACGTTCACTCAGTGAAAGTGAAAGTGGCTCAGGCCTCAATCAAAGATGAGCTTAAACTCATTTATGGCATTCTACGTACCCGCCCCGACCTCAAACTACGCTTAGATGCAAATCAAGGTTTTACACTCGAGCAAGCGATCGAATTTGCTGCGTGCCTCCCCCTAGATTCTATTGAATATATTGAAGAACCTTGCCATAACCCAAAGAATAATATGGAATTTTATCAAGCGATTGGCATGCCATATGCCCTCGATGAGTCGCTTAATGATCCCGAATATCAATTTGAGATGCAAAAGGGTCTAACGGCATTGGTGATTAAACCTATGTTGCTCGGCACTGTCGAAAGGCTCGCTGATTTAATCGATATGGCGCAGAGCTATGGCGTGCGTTGTATTATTAGTTCGAGCCTTGAGAGCAGTTTAGGTATTCACGATTTAGCTCATCTAGCCACTATCCTTACTCCCGATGAAATCCCAGGACTCGATACCCTCAGCGCCTTTAGCCAAGATTTATTAATATCATCGGGTAAAAAACACTGCCTGACCCTGGCGCAACTTGAGCTTATTACGCAACACACCCTTGATTTAACACTGCAAAGTGATTCTAGTATCGCTAAGGGTGAGGAAAGATAGCTTGCCAAATACCCACCTATCGCCACCACTAATATTGTCACCTGTACACCAAGCTGCGCTTGCGTTTCCACAGCAAACGGCCATCAAGCGAGCAGGACAATACACTAGTTACTCTGAATTAAGCCAGCGCGTTATCGCACTTAATCAGCAGTTAAGTGCTGTGGGTATCAGCCAAGGCCAATCCCTCGCTTGCGTTGCCAGTAATAGTATGGAGATGATTTGCCTCTACTGGGCCTGTATTGATATCGGGGCAATCTTTTTCCCTATCTCGCCACGCTTCCCCCTAACGCAGATCCAAGGTTTAATCGATGAACATCGGATAGGCTATTTTTGGAGTAAGGAAAATACTGAGTTACAACACTGTCGTCTACTAGACTTAGATTTTGAATGCGTTAGCAATGACTTACCTCAACCTATCGATGTGTCACGTCCTGCCAATGTGATTTTAACCTCTGGCTCCAGTGGCTTTCCCAAAGCGGCTGTTCATCGCCTGGCGAACCATATTGCCAACGCTGAGGGTGCTCGCAGCTTAATCGCGCTAGAACAAGGTGATGCTTGGTTACTATCACTCCCCTTATTCCACATTGGTGGTCTGGCAATATTAAATCGCTGCGCCTTAGTCGGCGCTTGTGTTGTCATGCCAGATCACGCACTAACTCTAAGCCAACAGATTGACCAAGATAAACTAAGCCATCTCTCTCTGGTTCCTGCACAGCTGAATAAACTATTAACCGACACCAGTAGCAAGCTTAAAAGCATCAAAGCCTTATTACTCGGTGGCGGCGCCGTCTCACTCGACTTACTCACGCAACTTAAGCAGCGTAATATTGCCAGCTACACCAGTTACGGCATGACAGAAATGGGCTCACAAATCACCACGGGTCCCGCCTTAAGCGACGGCAGCAGTGGCAAATTACTCCCGAAACGTGAACTTAAAATCAAAGACGGTGTTATTTGGGTGCGCGGCGCTTGCCTATTTATGGGCTATCTCACTCCCGATGGAATACAAGCGTGCGTTGATCAAGATAGCTGGTTTTATACCAAAGACAGGGGTGAATGGAATGAAAATGGTAATCTACGCATCCTCGGCCGCGTCGATAATATGTTTATCAGCGGTGGCGAAAATATCCAGCCAGAAGAAATTGAAGCCGCGCTTAAGCTGCACCCACAAATAGACGATGCTATCGTTTTCGCTATCCCTGACGACAAATTTGGTCACCTTCCAGCCGCCATTATTCGCGGTAGTTTAGCCCGTCAGCCTGAGGCGATAACCAGCGAACTCGAATTATTCCTCGCCGATAAAATCGCCCGTTTCAAACGTCCAAGACACTATTACCCATGGCCAGAAAGTAGTGAGCAGACAGGGCTGAAAGTGAACCGAAAATCACTGATTGCTAGCCTTATTCAAGGCTAATTTTTAACACGAATTTCAGACATAAAAAAACCTGCCGTAGCAGGTTTTTTATGGTTGAAATCACTTCGCTTAATAAGTGATGCGACTTAGATTTCCATACACGCTTTTAGTTTATTCATGGCATTTTTCTCAAGTTGGCGAATACGTTCAGCCGACACTTGATAGGTTTCTGCCAGTTCTTGCAGTGTCGTTTTATTATCATCTAACCAACGAGCGCGCAGAATATGTTGGCTACGCTCATCTAAGGTTTTAATCGCCGATAATAAACGACCTTGAGAATCGGATTCCCAGTTGTCGTTTTCAATATTCTCCGCTAAATCTGACGAATGATCTTCTAGATAATGCACAGGAGCAAAGTCATGCTCCTCATCTTGATCATTAGTCAAATCAAATGCAGGATCCTGCGCCGCCATACGTGATTCCATTTCGGTCACGTCAGCTTTAGAAACACCGAGATTTTCAGCTACCATGCTGACTTCAGCATCGCTGAACCAACCTAAGCGAGTTTTCGCTTTACGGATATTAAAGAATAACTTACGTTGCGCTTTAGTGGTGGCAACTTTAACAATGCGCCAGTTTTTCAGCACATATTCATGTATTTCAGCTTTGATCCAGTGCACAGCAAAAGACACCAGTCGCACGCCAACATCAGGATCGAAGCGTTTAACCGCTTTCATCAAACCTATGTTGCCTTCTTGGATCAAGTCAGCCTGTGGCAGACCGTAGCCTGAGTAGCCTTTTGCGACATGCACAACAAAACGTAAGTGCGACATAATCAGTTGCTTCGCCGCCTGCAGATCGCCTGTTTCCTGCAAACGCTTGGCTAACTCATACTCAGCCTCAGCATCCAGCATGCTGATGCTAGTCACTGAATTGATATAAGCTTCTAGACTACTGGCGCCCTGTGGGACAGTCAGTGCCATTGATTGCGTTTGAAAGGTCATTCGCTCTCCTACATTTTATCAGACTACTTACGAGTGTATTCTTGGGTTTGTTAACAAAACACCACAAGAATAAGCTGATGAACTATCGGCTAATTGACAGACTATGTCAACCTTAGCGCGTTTACCGATAGCCTTTTTAACTCGTTAAAATAGACATATCAAGTGAAAAAAAGTTCATCACTATGGATTTTTTTAGTGACTTTTTCGCTATTTTTTAACTTCACAGGTTAGTGATTACGACGGCTCAATAGCGCGTATATGTTGACGAACCGATAGATACGAACCCAACCAACCTAAAAACGATGCTAGACCGACTAACTGTAATAGCTCAGTAAACGTCAGTGATTTCATCTCAAGCTGACTACCGTACAACCCTAGCAATTCTGCCAACGCCGAATCGAGATACCACACTAATAAGTTAATGATAAGCCAAGCTAATATACCACCAATCACCCCATACCAAATACCCGTATAAAGGAAGGGACGCTGGATAAAAGCTTCGGTTGCGCCGACTAATTTCATGACTTCGATTTCGCTACGTCGATTCATAATCGCAAGACGGATAGTATTGCCAATCACTAATACCACAGCCAATATGAGGAGAGCCGCAATGGCCATCACAGTCCGCTCGAGCAGACGAACCACAGCTTGTAAACGCTCTAACCATTCAATATCTAAACGGCCAAAACTAATCTCAGGTTCCCGTTCTAGTTTAGTTAATAACTCTCTCGCCCCCGCTGGCGTTGAATAACGCTTAGTCGGTGTCACGGTTATCACGGCCGGTAAGGGGTTTTGATCCAAATAGGCCAAGGCTTCACCAAACCCTGACAGGCGTTGAAACTCCTCTAAAGCTTGGTTTTTATCGATATACAGCACTTTATCAACTTCAGAATAAGTACCAATACGCGTCAACAAACTCTGGATTGTTTGGTCACTGCGATTATCATCAATAAACAAGGAGATCTCAGCAGCACTATTCCACGAGCTAGTGATGGTTTCCGCATTTTTGACTAATACTTGTAAGGCTGCCGGTAAACTCAAACTCACACCGAGTACAGCCATCGTCATCACAGAAGATATTGGATTACGCCAGAGCTCACCCAAACTCGCCATCGCTTGCTGCGCATGACGAATAAAAAACATTACAAACCGCCCCGAAAAGGGTAGTTTACTACGGGTTAATTTTGCGCTATTGCTCATTGGCCTTCACCTCTATTGAGCGGTGTACTACGCGCGTGCACGCTGTGATGTAGCTCTTGCGTGTCCAACATACGCCCCTGTTTAAGCGTAAAAGTGCGATATTTCATCCGCGCGATTAATCCCAAATCGTGGGTGGCGATGAGCACGCTAGTGCCTGCATCATTAAAGGTTTCAAATAAGCGTAAAATATCCATCGATAGCTTGGGATCTAAGTTACCCGTTGGCTCGTCGGCGAGTAGTAAAAGCGGTTTATTCACAATCGCACGGGCAATGCCGACACGTTGCTGTTCGCCGCCTGACAACATAACTGGGTTATGACGCTCTTTGCCATATAGCCCCACCATGTCGAGGGCGCCAGCCACACGCTTACGGATCTCACCATGGGAGAAACCTTCAATTACCAGCGGCAAAGCGACATTATCAAAAACACTTCGATCCATTAACAGATGATGGTTTTGAAAAATCATGCCGATATTACGGCGTAAATACGGCACATGCTTAGCGCTTAACTTGGCAATGTCGAAGCCATTAATCGCCACGCGACCAGTGGTCGCGCGCTCAATAACCGTGATTAATTTCAACAGCGTACTCTTACCCGCACCCGAGTGGCCGGTTAAAAATGCCATTTCACCCTGTTGTAGATGAAAATTCACATCTTCCAGCGCCATTTGGCCGCCAGGATAAATCTTACTGACCTGCTGAAAATCAATCATAAATTAGCTATCCACTTTTTCTTGGGTGAACAAGGCTTCGATAAATTCTTTCGAATTAAAGGGGCGCAAATCATCAATTTGCTCACCAACACCGATATAACGGATGGGGATATTAAACTTGTCGGCAATCGCAAACACAACACCGCCCTTAGCCGTTCCATCTAACTTACTGATTGTAATACCCGTTACCCCAACAGCTTCTTGGAATAATTGCGCTTGGCTAATCGCATTTTGTCCTGTGCTGGCATCCAATGTCAGCATGACCTCATGTGGTGTATCGGGGTCGAGCTTTTTCATTACTCGCACAACTTTTTTCAATTCCTCCATTAGATGCGCTTTATTTTGCAAACGACCCGCGGTGTCGGCAATCAATACATCTACTTTACGCGCTTTGGCGGCTTGTAAGGCATCAAATAATACCGAAGCACTATCAGCGCCCGTATGCTGGGCAATCACGGTAATGTCGTTGCGCTGCCCCCAAACTTGTAGCTGCTCAACCGCGGCAGCACGGAAAGTATCACCCGCAGCTAACATCACCGATTTACCTTGGCTCTGGTACTGTTTGGCCATTTTACCGATGGTAGTCGTTTTACCCACACCATTAACACCCACCATTAAAATAACAAATGGCCCGTTGGCATTATCTGGCACTAGCGGAATGGCGACAGGATCAAGTGTTTTTTGCAATTCATCGCGCAATAACTCATATAAAGCTTCGGCATCTTTTAGTTGTTTACGTGATGCATGCTCAGTCAAATTCTTAATAAGACGCGTAGTGGTTTCAACGCCAACATCGGCAATTAATAACTGTTCTTCGAGTTCTTCAAACAGATCATCATCAATTTTTTTACCGCGAAATAGTCCGATAAAGCCGCTACCAATATTCTCGCTGGTACGCATTAAGCCGCGCTTCAGGCGAGCAAACAAGCCTTCTTTAACTGGTCTAGCCTGCGGCTCTGGTTGTAATTCAGCATTAAGCTCAGCGGTTTGCTCAGCAGCGAGTTGTTCTATGGCTAATTCAGCAGCAACGCGAGCATGTTCAGCTTCTTCCGCTGCGACAAGCGCGGCTTGATCCGCTATACGCTCGGCTTCAATTTGCGCTTGTTCGTAGCCAATGCGCTCAGCCTCAGCCTTAGTTTGCGCTAATTGCTCTGCGGCTAGCTTCTCAGCAGCAAGTTGTTTAGCCTCTAACTGCGCAGCAGCCAGACGTGCAACTTCAGCTTGTTGATCTGCTATACATTCGGCTTCAATTTGCGCTTGCTCGTCGGCAATGCGCTCAGCCTCAGCCTTAGTTTGCGCTAATTGCTCTGCGGCTAGCTTATCAGCAGCAAGTTGTTCAGCCCCTAACTGTATGGCAGCCAAATCTGCCGCTGTCGCTTGAGCCTCAGCAGCTAAACGTTGTAGCTCTGCTTGTTCCTGTTCTACAGACGGTGCTATTTCAGAGTCTGGTGTTGGCGTAACAACTGGAGTTTCAGCGACGACCTCATCTTGTGACTTATCTTTACGAAACCAAGAGAAAAAACCTTTCTTTGCCATGTGTGATTCCAGCGCTCTACTTCAGTGTTGAATTTTTGAATAAGACCCTGATGTTATACCAGATTGCCTCGGAAATTACGCCCAAAAAGTCGGCAATTAGCTAAGCTCACTCAGCCTTCTCACCTTTTGGTGAGACTTTGATATAAAATAGTGGTCTTTATTAAGGTGGCATAGTCTACCACTTTCTTTCTTCAGGCAAAATCACGGGGGCGTTTTGGTCAATCATCGTTCGATAAAAAATCAACCGATTAAAAGTCAGCTTGGTAGTGGTCAGGTGCGGATCATTGGCGGGCAATGGCGTTCGCGTCGCTTACCTATTCAGGATCTCGATGGCTTAAGACCAACACCAGATAGAGTGCGCGAAACGCTTTTTAACTGGTTAGCCAATAGTGTTGTTAATGCTCGCGTGCTCGACTGTTTTGGCGGGAGCGGCGCATTAGCACTCGAAGCTCTATCTCGTTATGCAAGTTACGCTAAAATTATCGAGTTACAACGCGGCGCAGCTTTGCAATTAAAAGAAAATCTTCAAACCCTTAAATGCGATAAGGCCGAAGTGCTCAACGCCGACACATTAATGGTGTTACAACAAGGCTGCGATCAAGGTTTTGACCTAGTGTTTATCGACCCGCCATTTCGCAAGGGATTGGCAGAAAAGACGACTCAACTGCTCGACACCCAAGGCTGGCTCAATGATGGCGCATTAATTTATGTTGAAGTCGAATCAGAATTAACACAACTGGCGATACCCTCTTGCTGGCAAACCCTAAAAGAAAAACATACAGGACAAGTCAGTTATCGCTTATATCAACATCAAGCCGCAAATACGGCTGAGCCTAGAGAAGATGAAAACCATGCCCTTGTTGATTAGCTTAGGTAAAGCCTTCACGCTTATTGCGTGGCTGATGATGGCCTATAACTTAGTTGCCCCATTTGAAGGTAATGTTGCGATTGTTTTGAATATCCTGCTCGGTATTACCTGCATGATGCATTGCTTTCAGGTTGCTATCTTCCATATGTTGTTTAAAACCTTGCTGCCATTAACGAAGCAAGATTATTTACAGGTCTTTATCTTTGGGATTTTTAGTTTGCTCACCTATCGACAACAAGCAATGGCTCAAGCGATTTAACCGATATTCCAAATAACAAAAAACCCTCAGAAGAGGGTTTTTTTATGGCGGCAGCACAGGCAACCTTATGCTAAAACTTATCCTTTAGGATAAGGATGAGCCACACCTTTATGACAGTCGATACAAGTTTTTCTATCTTCTGGCGCTTTTTTAAAGTTATTGCTATGCATTCTTACGGCCATTTTACTCATATTTTCTGATTGGTTTTCATAAATACGATTATGACAATTTTGACAAGTTGAAGAATCTATCGAACGTAAATAATCACGTGCGAGTTCAGCTTGTTCTTTACGGTTTTCATCTAACCAAGCTTGAGTATTAAAGTTATCTATCATTAAGAAACCAATCACGTCTTTAGAGACGATGATTTTTTTCTTCAGATATTGAAATGGTTCCTGTGCGATGTGACATTGCTGACACTGAACCACAATACCCGCACGGTTGTTACCATGGGGAGATGACATAACCTCATCTTTCAATGAGTGTTGGCTATGGCAGCTCATACAAAATGCATCTTGGCTGGTAGCGTGTAAGGTCGTTTGGGTGGCAAAGTAGCCCACAACTCCAACAACAATACCCACGGCCAGTAATGCTATGATTGAATATTTCGCGCTAGGTTTAAATAGTGCACGCCAGTTCATCACTCTACTCTCCGAAATTGATAAATTTAGTTTTTATAAGTCTAGTTTATATTTTTCCATTTATTAGAAATTTGATTCTAAGCCAAAATCTAATCATTGAATGACGTTTAAAAGCGTAAAATGAGACCTAGATCTAACTATCACCGCTGTAACCAGCTAAAACCTTCTAACAAAAGGCGTAATACATGGTGATTCACATTCATCTAATCGAAATAAAACACGGGGCTCTATTTTAATGATTAATATTCGAATTAAATGCACTTAAGTTAAATCTTATTTGCAGAATTCTTAAATGTGATCTGTGACACGCTTACTGAGCGCATAGGATTAGATTAATACAGAGACAAGCATGAATAATTAACTGCTGTGAAGGGTCTATTGAGAATGAAAATCTATTGGTTATTCTAAAACGTGAACTAACCCATTACAGAATAATATCGCTATGCTAGAATCGAGCCGTTCATCATCTGGGATACTTATGCATCACACACTCAGCCGTTACTTTTTAGTCATATTCACTTTACTCGCACTCGTCGGGCAAACTGTTGTGTCTAATGGTCACGCAATGGTGCCGCACACTATGGGTATGAGTGCGATGGATCATGATGTTTCCCCCCAAGAAATGCACCACACCACAGTGATGCCGATGAACACAGAGAACAGTTCTGACTCACATTCAATGGCCAACGCGGATTGCTGCAACGATACAATGCTTCCCGGCGCGAAACAGCATTGCTGTGATGGCACCACATCATGTTCAAATGATTGTGGGCATTGTTTAACGATTTCAGTTGCTGGCACTCTATTCAGCCCACACCTCTGGCCAAGTGTGAGCATGAGCGATACCGCAATGGCCACTCCTATGCCTCATTTCCACTCTATCTCTTTGTCTTCGGCCTTTAAACCACCGATAGCCTAAGCCTACTTTACGCTTAATGGGCAAATCGCCTTTAAAGAAGCCAAGCTAAAACGACAATTCAGTTAGTCCTAAACTAACGTCAAATTTAGCCGTTTATTGTGGTGCCTTATCGTTAAATCGTGCACCCGAGCCTAGCAAAACGTTGCGTACTGAGTCGAATGCCAAGTTGTGGCATCAATGCGTCTATCGAAGCGAACCGCTTTGTTCCACTGTGCTCACAGACGTTTATGCGCTCAATATTCGGCCGTTAATCCGATGGAGTAAACAATATGAAAACACTAATCAATCTCGCCTTAATCACATACTTGCTGACCAGAACCAGTGTGTTTGCGGCAACTGCCCCGCACGAACATCAGCACGATAATGCAAATCCACAGCAACAAGCGCAAACCTATATTTGCCCTATGCACCCTGAAGTGACAGGCAGCAAAGAGGACACTTGCCCTAAATGTGGCATGGACTTAGAGCCAAAAGCGACGGAAGTAAAACATGCTGAAGGTACGCTGCACAACGCGCACGAACACCACTAGGCTAGGCTGGAGATGAGGCATATGAATCCATTTAACAACGTAAAAAAACAAGCCCCTAAGGCCGTACTACTATTGAGTAGCTTACTTATTAGTACGCCTTGGTTGAGTCATGCACAACTTGCAAGTACAGATAAAACTGCTGCACACCAAGCTAACAACCATGAACAGGCGAACGTTATAACTCAAGTAAAAACCTACACTTGCCCGATGCACTCTGAAGTCATTAGCCATGAACCTGGCCGCTGCCCTCAGTGCAATATGTTTTTAGTAGAAAAACTCGATACCGCAGTTCCTGCAGCTGAATATACAGAGCATCAAGCCGCAGATCACCAGACCTCTGAACATGGACAAACCTCGGCCGCCAAGGCTTCGACTCAGGTATTCGATACTTCAGTGCCGAAAGCCGACAGCTTGGTCGATGCACCAAATAACGTGGCAATAATCAAGTACGTTTGCCCTATGCATGCCCACATCATTAGTGATGTGCCCGGCACTTGTCCTATCTGCGGCATGAATTTAGAGAAAGTCGAAACCGGTGGTAATACCCAAGAAATCAACATCAATGTTTCTGGCAGTATGCAACAAGCGCTGGCACTTAAAGTTGCAAAAGTGGAACGCGATACATTGTGGAAATTTGTCGAAACCGTTGGTCAAGTAGACTACGACGAAAGCCAAATTACCCATATTCATGCCCGCGTTACTGGCTGGATTGAAAAGCTGATGATCAAGTCAGTCGGCGATACCATTAAGAAAGATCAGCTACTTTATGAGATCTACTCTCCCGATTTAATCAATGCGCAAAACGATTACCTACTCGCCCTAGATACCGCTAAAGCGAACGGGCAGGGTCGCTATAAAGATCTGGTTCGTAATGCGGCTTTACGATTATCTTTCCTTGGGCTTAACGATAAACAAATCAATCAACTCACCGAGTCAAAACAAACACAATATCGCGTACCTTTTTATGCACGGCAGGAGGGGATCGTCAAGGCGCTCGATGTGCGTGATGGCATGTACATTCAGCCTTCGACCGAGGTGATGTCTGTGGTGGATCTCTCTAAAGTTTGGGTGATTGCTGACGTATTCGAGAATGAGCAAAGCTGGATTGCCAAAGGACAAAAAGCCGAAATTGCCGTTCCGGCCATGAATATTAGCGGTATCGAAGGCACTATCGATTACATCTATCCCGAGCTAGACCCAGTCACTCGCAGCCTGCGAGTACGGGTAGTGCTCAACAATACCAAGGTAGATTTAAGACCCAAAACCCTCACGAAGGTCTCGCTATTCGGCGGGCCACATAAAAATGTACTGGTGATCCCGCAAGAAGCCTTAATCCAAACGGGTAAAGAAAATCGCGTAATCGTCAAACAAGCCGATGACAGCTTTACCGCTAAAAAAGTCACGGTAGGCATGATGAGCCAAGGCAAAGCGGAAATTATTTCGGGCTTGAATGAAGGTGAACGAGTAGTGATTTCGGGGCAATTTTTACTCGACTCAGAGGCTAGCCTGAAAGGCAGTTTAATGCGTTTAAGCAGCGGTCATCAGCACTAGGAGCGCATTATGTTGAAATATATTATCGAGGCGTCAATCAGGCAGCGATTTATGGTGCTGATTATCGCCATCATGATCACGGTTTGGGGCGTACAGGAGCTGCGTAAAACGCCGCTCGATGCACTGCCGGATTTATCCGACGTGCAAGTGATTATTAAAACCCCTTATCCGGGTCAAGCGCCAAAATTAGTAGAGGAACAAGTCACTT
The DNA here is from genome assembly GCF_023283485.1 of Shewanella glacialipiscicola. Taxonomy (GTDB): domain Bacteria; phylum Pseudomonadota; class Gammaproteobacteria; order Enterobacterales; family Shewanellaceae; genus Shewanella; species Shewanella glacialipiscicola. The sequence continues at coordinate 93,514 of NZ_JAKILU010000004.1, read as the reverse complement.
ATCCCTTATCAACCGCCATGTTAGCCGTGCCCGGTGCCAAAACTGTACGTGGCTATTCCATGTTCGGCGACTCCTACGTATATGTAATTTTTGAAGATGGCACCGACATATACTGGGCACGCTCACGGGTGCTCGAATACTTGAGCCAGATCAGCAGCCGTTTACCACAAAACGTGCAACCCTCCCTCGGTCCCGATGCATCTGGCGTGGGTTGGGTGTTTGAATATGCGCTGGTCGATCGCTCTGGCAATTTAGATTTATCGCAACTCAAAAGTCTGCAGGATTGGTATCTTAAATTAGAGCTACAAAGCGTAGCGGGCGTGTCTGAAGTCGCCACCGTAGGTGGCATGGAGCAAACCTATCAGATAGTGTTAGAGCCCGATAAAATGGCGATTTATAAGCTCGATATCGCCAGCATTAAACAAGCCATAGATAGATCCAACAGCGAAGCTGGCGGCTCTGTAATCGAAATGGCCGAAGCCGAATACATGGTGCGCGCCAAAGGCTATCGCCAAACCTTGGAGGATTTTCGCGAAATCCCCCTTGGTATCACCAGCCCTTCTGGTACAGGTTTAACGCTCAAAGATGTTGCCACTGTGCGTAAAGGTCCTGCCTCGCGCCGCGGTATTGCCGAACTTGATGGCGAAGGCGAAGTCGTAGGCGGCATTGTGGTAATGCGCTACGGCGAAAATGCTTTAGCCACGATTGAAGCGGTGAAAGTGAAACTTGAAGAACTCAAAGCAGGCCTGCCCGATGGCGTTGAGATAATCCCTACCTATGACAGATCCCACTTAATTCTTAAATCTGTCGACAACCTATTTAGCAAAGTCATCGAAGAAATGTTGGTAGTCGGCTTAGTTTGTTTACTATTTTTACTGCATGCGCGCTCAACGCTCGTGGCGGTGATCACCCTGCCGCTATCCATCCTTATCGCCTTTATCGTGATGAATAAGATGGGCGTTAACGCCAATATCATGAGTCTTGGCGGCATCGCTATTGCTATTGGCGCAGTAGTAGATGGTGCGATTGTGATGATCGAAAACCTACACAAGCATTTAGAACATTTCAAAGCAGATCATGATCGCGAGCCAGATACCAAAGAGCATTGGCGTATCGTCACCGAAGCCTCTATTGAAGTCGGGCCAGCGCTATTTTTCTCATTGATTATTATTACCTTAAGCTTTGTTCCGGTATTTGCACTAGAAGCGCAGGAAGGTCGATTATTCGCGCCATTGGCCTACACTAAAACCTTCGCCATGGCAGCGGCGGCCTTTTTATCAATCACCTTAGTACCAATTTTGATGGGCTACTTTATTCGCGGAAAAATCCCCAACGAACGCAGTAATCCCATCAGTCGTTTTTTGATTGCACTTTATGAGCCGTCACTCAAACTGGTGCTTAAATTCCCTAAAGTCACCTTAATGTTAGCGTTAGTCGCGCTAGCCAGTGCTTGGTATCCCATGACCAGGATGGGCAGTGAGTTTATGCCAGCTCTTGAAGAGGGAGATTTACTCTACATGCCAACGGCAATGCCCGGCATCAGCGCCAGTAAAGCCGCCGAGGTCTTGCAGCAAACCGACCGCTTGATTAAAACCGTGCCCGAAGTAGCCCGCGTGTTTGGTAAGGTCGGCCGCGCCGAAACCGCCACCGATCCCGCGCCGCTGACGATGCTTGAAACCACTATCATGCTCAAACCCCATGACGAATGGCGTGAAGGCATAACCTTAAATGGCATCATTGCTCAGTTGCAACAAACAGTAAAAGTGCCGGGACTGACCAATGCTTGGGTGCAGCCCATCAAAACGCGTATCGACATGCTCTCAACAGGGATAAAAACCCCCGTCGGCATTCAGATCACAGGTGCGGATGTCAGCGAGCTGCAAAGAATAGGGATTCAAATTGAAGCGATTCTTAGCAAGGTGCCGCACACCAAATCGGCCTATGCTGAACGTAGTGGCGGAGGACGCTATATCGACATCAGCCCCAAACTGGACGTTGCCGCGCGTTACGGTATGACTTTGCAAGATATTCAAGATGTGGTGCGTTACGCCATTGGCGGTATGGATATTGGCGAGTCGGTACAGGGTGCAGAGCGTTATCCTATCAATCTGCGCTATCCCCGCGAGCTACGCGACAACATAGAGAAACTCCGTGAGCTGCCCGTCATCACTAAGTCGGGGCATTATCTGCCACTGCGTAACTTGGCCGATATCGAGATCACCGATGGCGCACCTATGTTAGAAAGTGAAAATGGTCGCTTAATCTCTTGGGTGTTTATCGATATCGAAGGCACTTCAATCGGTGAGTATATCGCCACTGCTAAAGCTGCTTTAGATGCAGAGCTGATAGTCCCATCCCGTTACAGCTATAGCTTTGCGGGCCAGTACGAATATATGCAAAGGGTCGATGCTAAACTCAAACAGGTCATCCCTATGGCATTAGCGGTTATTTTTATCCTGTTAATGATGACATTCGGCTCCACCATTCAGGCGAGTATTATCATGCTCAGTCTGCCCTTCGCGCTGGTTGGTAGCACTTGGTTATTGTATCTACTCGATTACAACATCTCAGTGGCTGTTGCCGTGGGTATGATTGCCTTAGCGGGTGTTGCCGCCGAGTTTGGGGTAGTGATGTTGGTGTATCTCAATAACGCCATCAAACACAGGCAAGAAAAAGATATTTACCACAGTGTTAGCGATTTAAAAGAAGCTTTAATTGAAGGTGCGGTGATGCGTATTCGCCCCAAAGCGATGACAGTCGCAACCATCTTCTTTGGTCTATTACCCATTATGTGGGGCGCTGGTTCAGGTAACGATGTGATGCAAAAAATCGCTGCGCCTATGGTTGGCGGCATGGTGACGGCACCATTATTGTCACTGTTTGTACTGCCCGCACTCTATCTACTGATTTACTCGCGCAAGCTAAAGAAAGATGCTGCGCACTTAAGCTAACCACAATCGCAATCCACAAAATCCCTTCAGTCGATTGCGATTGAGGGGATTTTTTATTCTACAAAACGAAAACTTAGCTCACTCTACTCATACAAGGATTAACCTTAACGCCCGCTTTAGATCACATGAGCAATAGCGCTATAAATCACTCTCAATAAAATAAGCCTCTAAGTTTATAACGCTTATGTGTACCATTAACGCAGCGCACCACAGGATTGACTCAACTCTCTGTAGCAGAAAGGATTCCATTAAATGATAAAATCATTTTGTTTAATCATCAGCCGGATAAAGCTGCCATCACTTTTACTTAAGCGCCCATCTCGCATATTACTTGCCACATTTGGTCTATGCGGTACGCTAATCATTACAGCCACTCCCGCTTTTTCTGCACCCGCGACGGGTGAATTTATCGCCGATAAACGCTGTGAGTTATTCCAATCGAAAAATAAACAAACCAATCCAGATCAGTGGCAAAGCAATATTGGCGAACGTTATCCTGTACTCGAAATTCTCGGCAACAGCGTCAAACCTGATTGGCTGCGAGTGCGTACCAATGCAGTAAACTCTCCCATGCGCTGGATTAACGGTGCTTGCGGCCAATATCAGTCCAATATTGCAGATAGTAACCTATCAACACCTGCAACGGCAGTCGAACCCACGCAAACCACCACAGCAGCGGATATCAAAGCTAAAAGTCGAGATAGCCTTAAAGATCATGGCACCACGCAGAAACGCCAAGGCGATCAATGCCGAATCGGCGGCGAATTTGACGCTAACGTATTAGCATTAAGCTGGCAAAGCACTTTTTGCGAACTCTATGGCAGCCGAAAAGCAGAATGCCGCGCGTTAAGCCAAACGAGTGAGTCGACCCAATGGCAGCACTTTAGCCTGCACGGACTGTGGCCGAATAAACAGCAATGTGGCACACGTTATGGCTATTGCGGCACAGTAAAATTGCAACCAAACGATTTTTGTACTTATCCTGAGTTTGAACTGAATCCATCAGTTCGTAAAAATTTAGAAGAAGTCATGCCTAGCGCCCAATACGGCACCTGTTTAGAACGCCACGAATGGTGGAAACACGGCACTTGCCGTAGCCAAGACCCTAACGAGTACTTTTTATTGGCAACCCAGCTGACCCAAGCGGTAAACGCCTCAGCATGGGTGCAAAGTTTTATTCATGAACGTATTGGTAAAGATGTCACTAAACGTGAATTAAACCAAAGTTTTGATGCTAGTTTCGGTAAAGGTGCTCACACAAAAATGAGCCTAGAATGTGCTAAGGGATTATTAAGTGAAATACGCATAAACTTGCCCGAGGACATTAAAGCCTCGGACTCCTTGCCGAGTCTGCTTGCCAAAGCCAATAAGGCTAAAAAAAGCACCTGCCCTGAAACAATAACGATAGATAAGCCAAACTAGATGTAATTTAAAATACCAATAGCAACTTGGTTATAATGAATAAAATGGCCATCGCTATCATCCCAAAAAGCCCTCGTGATGAGGGCTTTTTGTATTGAGCTCAATTATGAATATTGCGGTAGTAAATTCGCCATTGCCAATAAATGGCAAGCACCCGTCACTATGCCAAATAACACGACTACGACAATCAAGGGTGTACCGCCCATCACTCTAAAACCTGTGCTATCAGGAAATAACTGCCGCGATTTATAGGCCATTAATGCTGGAACAATTACTGCCCAAATGGTTGCAGCTAATGCCGCAAAACCAATCGCCACTAAAAAACCATCGGGAAACAGTAAACCTAAGATAGTGGGCGGCACAAAGGTCACTAACGCGGTTTTCATGCGGCCTGAACGCGAATCATCAAAACCAAATAAATCGGCGAGATAATCAAACAAGCCTAAGGTCACCCCTAAGAAAGATGAAGCTACCGCCAAGTTAGCAAACAGCGACAACATACTGTTTAACCAGCTACTCGCCATTACCTTAGACAAAGCGCCAACTAATACACCCATATTGCCGCCTTGGGCAATAATATCAATAAACTGGCTGCGGGGAATATTGCCCATAGTGGCGACTAACCAACAGGCATAAATTACCAACGCGATAAAAGTACCAACGAAAATCGCCTTAATAATCGTAGAGGCATCTTTGCCGTAATATTTGACTAAACTGGGGACGTTACCATGGTAACCAAAGCTGGCGAGGCCAAAGGGTAAAGCCGCCCACAGATATGGCGAAAAACTGTTATTCCCATCGGGTTCGAGCAACTTAGTCACATCGATTTCAATCAGTAAATTGCCGATAGCGAGAAAGAAAGTGATGATCATGCCACCGAGCATAATCGTGGTAATCCGGTCCACTGCCTTAGTGCTAATTAACACTATGCACGCTAATACAATGGCAAATACCAGCCCAGCGACACTTTGTGGTAACTCAACGCCCATGCCCTGTAAGCTATGATTTACAATTGAACCACCGCCACTAATGTAGGCGTAGGTTAAAATATACAACACAAAAGCGATGGAAACGCCGTTCACTATTCGCCAAAATTGCCCTAGGGTTTGCTTACTTAAGGTATCAAAACTGGCACCGGGTTCGAAATGTAAATTAGTTTCGAGTAGCAATAAACCCGACATCAACATACAAAACCAAATACCCAATAACATTAAAATAGAATAGCCAAACCACATACCCGCCCCCACCACGGGCAGAGAAAACATCCCGGCACCAACGGTAGTGCCAGCAATAATCATCGCACCGCCAAGCAAGGACTTACCAGCGGGCTTATTTTTAGCCGCATTCATATGATTTGCCATTAAACAATGTGCTCCGCGGTGACACTCGCCACTATGGTTTGTCTCACTGACGGACGTAATAAACTATTGGCTTGATCTCGAATGCGATTGATATTGGACTTATCCTCGCAATCTGCCAGATAGCCCAATGCTTTTAACTTAACGCTCAATGTGCCATAAAGTTTTTTATCGTAAAACTCAGGTGCGGTAATACCATGCAAAGCCCCTAAACGCTGGGCCAGTAGATGACTCTCAGATTCAAGCTCTGAGCGTTCCATCTTAGGTCTATTCGCTAACAAGTTGAAAATAATGGCGTAGCGCTGCAGGGTCTCACTCACTGAACTGGCCAACAACAATAGTTGGCTAGTGTGCTCAGGCACGATAGCTAAGGTATCAGCCTCAACCACTAATCCTTGTTCAATGAAGAAATCCAACACTTGATTGACATAGGCAGGTACATCATTAATGCCCATAAAAAGTTCAGCTTTTAGCAGTGGATAAAAATCGGCAACGATTGACGCTACTTGCTGACGCTGAATTTGCTCATTATGCGTTAAACAGCTAGCGATTAATGACGGTACAATAAATAAGTGAATGATATTGTTACGATAGTAAGTCATAGAGACCGCCTGACTTGCTTCGATCGACACGATTTCACCTAAGGAGTCGGCGGATACAACAAACTTATTGAGCTCTAAGCCCTGCTGCACTAACAGCTTGCCATCGCCTTCGGCAACCGAAGTATAGGTAGTGTAAGGCACTTTTTTAAGTAAGGTTAAATACAAATCAAGCTGACGCTCTAGCACACTGCGCTGTAAGGCATTTTGATCTGTGGCGAGTAACACCAAGCTTGTTAATGTCACTGAACTCGCTGCCGCGGCATCATTGATATGGGTCATAACCCGATTAGCCAGAACATTTACCGCTGGTGTTAACCAACTTGGTTTTTGCTCAGGATCCTCAGCAAGCTCAGCACGCCAGTTGGGTGCGCGTTCATTCAAAAAGTTTTGCACAGTAATCGGCTCGCCAAAGTTAACATAGCCTTGACCGAAATTACCGAGTTTGCGAATAGCACCAAATACCTGCCACACTGATTCTTTTTTCTTTTTCTTACCACTTAACTCTTTATGGTAAGTCGCCACTTCCATCACATGGTCATAGCCTAAATACACAGGCACTAGCGTGACTGGACGTTCGATACCGCGTAGTACGCTATTCATTGTCATGGCGATCATGCCCGTTTTGGGCGCCAACAGACGACCCGTACGTGAGCGGCCGCCTTCAGAGAAGTATTCTACCGAATAACCTTTAGCAAACAGTTGATCTAAATATTCACGGAATACTGCGGTATAAAGCTTATTGCCATTAAAGCTACGACGAATAAAGAAAGCACCACCGCGACGGAACATAGGCCCAGCGGGCCAAAAATTAAGGTTTATACCAGCAGCAATGTGCGGCGGAACCATACCTTGATAATACAAAATATACGATAACAGCAGATAATCCATATGGCTGCGATGGCAAGGCACATAGACAATCTCGTGACCATCGTGGTGCAACTGACGAACCTGCTCGGCACCTTTGATGTTGATTCCGCTATAAAGCTTATTCCACAACCAAGTTAAGAAACGCTCGGCAATACGAACTAAGCTATCAGAATAATCAGCAGCAATTTCATCGAGATACTCAATAGCCGTCTCACGCGCTTGGGTTTCTGAAATCTTTTTGGTGGCGGCTTCTTCTTGAATCGCTTTACGTATTGATTCAGATTTTAACAGCGAATGAAATAACGCTTGGCGATTAGGCAACACAGGTCCTGTCATCACTTTACGTTGGCGACGGAAATGCACTCGCGCCACTCGCGCTAACTTATGGGCAATACCCATATCAGTACCATGTTCATCAGCCATATAACGCAGAGATACTGCATTGGAAAACTGCACGAAGTTATGTCGGCCTAAGAACAGAATCATTAGGCACTTGCGCAGCCAAGTCGGGTTTTCCCGCTCAAATACGGCCGCCTTCATCGTGTCGTCCTCTTTCCCTGGCGTTCTCCCCCAATACAAACTGACAGGTACCAGTTGAATATCGAGCTCAGGATGTTGTTTATGCACCGCTAATAAGCGCATAAAGCATTCGAGAAAAGGTTCATTGCCGGTACGCTCACCAAACAACGGCTTGCGCCCTTGAAGGCAAACGACTCGCGGTGCAACTACGCCATTAGCGACTAACGGCTCATAGGGACTAGGCAGCCCGAGTTTAGCGGTTATTTCACTCAGTGCAGCAATGTCACTAAGTGATTCTGTTTTCATCACATAAGCAAGAGGTCTGGAGGCATCCAGATTCAGATCGGCAAAGGGATCCTGAGGCACCACAATGGTATGCACCAATTGTTTTTGGATCCAACGTAATGATTTTAACCAAAGAGAGTCATGTTTAGGCATTATTCTTATGCAATTAAGTACGTTCACTAGCCCGATAGAATACCAGACTATAGGGAATATTCGCTAATTCTCTCCGATATGGTTAAAAAGTGGTTAATACTTGCGCTGCAAACAATACTGTATATACTAACAGTAACTGTATAGAAAAACAGGAAAGACCATGAGACCTTTGACGCCACGCCAAGCTGAAATTTTAGAGTTAATCAAACGAAATATTGCCGACACTGGCATGCCACCTACTCGGGCTGAAATTGCCACCCGCTTAGGTTTTAAGAGTGCCAATGCAGCTGAAGAACATCTAAAAGCGTTGGCGAAAAAAGGCTGTATCGAGATTATACCTGGCACATCGCGGGGTATTCGTCTCACTGCTGAAGTCGAGGATGTAACTGAAACAGGCTTACCTCTTATAGGCCAAGTAGCTGCAGGTGAACCGATTCTCGCCCAAGAACACGTAGAACAGTATTACCAAGTCGACCCAAACATGTTCCATCCCGCTGCCGACTTTTTACTACGAGTTAAAGGCGACAGTATGAAAAATATCGGTATTCTCGAAGGAGATTTACTGGCAGTACATAAAATTGAGCAAGCTAGAAATGGTCAAGTGGTTGTCGCTAGAGTCGACGACGATGTCACGGTTAAACGTTTCGAAAAAAAAGGTAATGTGGTCTATCTACACGCCGAAAATGAAGACTACTCTCCAATTAAAGTGGATTTAGGCTTTCAAAGTTTAACAATTGAAGGACTCGCCGTCGGTGTGATCCGTAATGGAGATTGGCTATGAACAAACTAATTGGCAATGCCCCGCGCCATCCGGGATTGTGGCGTGATGATGAAGTTCGTGCAGCCGATTATGATTGGCATCACACACCTATCGCCTGTATGCCCACTAAAACTCAAGGCCGCCAAGAACTCATTCACCTGAGCGCGCAACTCGCACAACTAAGCCAACAGGGCCGTTGGTTAGTGCTTATCAATCCACCCAGCATTGGCTATAAACAAATGTTGGCCAGCGCAGGTGTACGCATGGACAGAGTATTACTCGTACACGCTAAAGATGATGTCGAAACCCTTTGGGCGATGGAAAAGGCGCTAACGAGTGGAACGTCTAGTGCAGTGATAACTTGGACCCAATCATTAGATGCCCGCGATAATCGCCGCCTACAGATTGTGGCGAAAAGTGCTCGCGCTATGGGTATAGTGCTGGAAGATGTAAACAATCACTTACCTAACGATCTCCACATTGAACAAGGACGGCGACTAAGTCAGCCATCTTTTTTTAGTGCAATACATTAAAATATTTATTTAATTTTTTAGCTTAAAAGCCGCCTCACCTATGAATGTGAGGCTTTTTTTGGCAATTTTTCAAATAATTAGCTAAACGAGTGATCTTGATCAATATTTAAACAGCAAGTATGGTTAGTTCAGTCAATGATGATACAGCGTATCCTTGGCTAATTAATCGAACCGTTATCGAGCTCAAACTATTATTAAAAATAGAGAACAGATGTATTTCAGTCGTATGTGTAAACGTGGCTAATACCAGAAGTAACAATACTTAATTAAAAGTAACAGCCGCCAACGCACGTTGAAGTCAAAAAAGCTTTTTTGGGAACTGAAGAGTTTGCATAGAGTTGAGACTTACTGTGTTGCTCTTCTTTGTAGTTGCTATTCGCAATTGGCAGAGGAGAAGTCTTGTGAAGCAATTGTTGTATTGTTTACTCGTGGTGTTATTCGCACCACCGTTGGCCGCCGCGGACATGCGGTTCAACATGACCCCTGGCGTGACCGAGATCAGTGGCAAGGTTTATCACTTGCACATGACCATCTTGTATATCTGCTGCGCAATCGGCCTTGTGGTCTTTAGCGTGATGATTTATGCCATCATCAATCACCGAAAATCTAAAGGCGCGGTCGCGTCCCACTTTCACGAAAGCACTAAAGTCGAAATTGCTTGGACCGTTCTGCCATTTATCATATTGATATTAATGGCTATTCCTGCGACAAAAACCTTAATTGCGATGGAAGACCCTAGCGATGCCGATCTAACCGTTAAAGTCACCGGTTCCCAATGGAAATGGCATTACAGCTATTTCGATCAGGACATTGATTTTTACAGCATACTCGCAACCCCCAGAGCACAAATCGACGGCACCGAAACCAAAGGTGAAAACTACCTATTGGAAGTCGACAAGCCGCTCGTCTTACCGATAAACCGCAAAATCCGCTTTTTGATGACCTCTGAAGATGTGATCCATTCATGGTGGGTACCTGCTTTTGCCGTGAAGAAAGATGCTAATCCTGGGTTTATCAATGAGTCTTGGACTCGCATAGACAAACCCGGCATTTACCGTGGTCAGTGCGCTGAACTCTGCGGTAAAGACCATGGTTTTATGCCAATCGTAGTTCAAGCCCTACCCGAAGCCGAGTTTGAGGCTTGGGTGGCTGAGCAAAAACAAGCGGCAAGTGTTGCGGCAGTAGCAGCGACAGCTGCGTTATCACAAACTCTTAGCAAAGATGAGCTAATGACCCAAGGTGAGCAAATTTACTTGGGCCACTGCGCGGCTTGCCACCAGCCCAATGGCGAAGGGCTACAAGGTGTGTTCCCACACCTCAAAGGCAGCCCGATAGCCACTGGCCCACTCGGCGGTCATCTTGAGATTGTGCTCAACGGCAAAACAGGGACAGCGATGCAAGCTTTTAGTAAGCAACTATCGGCGCAAGAGATTGCCGCCGTGATTACCTACGAGCGTAATGCTTGGGGCAATAATACTGGTGATGCTGTACAAGCCAAGGATGTTAGCGAGCACAGGAGCGGCAACCCTAACGTACAAGCCTCTGTCGCCACAGCACCAACCAGTACAACTCAAAATCCGACTCCGACAGCTGAGGCGCCAGCAGTTGTCGATCCCGCAAGCCTGCCCACACTCACCCATGATGCCCTGATGGCCGAAGGTGAAACTGTTTACGCCACCACTTGTGCAGCCTGCCATCAACTGACGGGAGCGGGAGTTCCACCTGCTTTTCCCGCACTCGCTGGCAGCACTATTGCCACAGGGCCCGTTGCCAGTCACATCAATATTGTGATGCACGGCAAAGCAGGTACGGCTATGCCGGCATTTGGCAAACAACTCAGCCCACAGCAACTGGCTGCAGTCATTACCTATGAGCGCAATGCTTGGGGCAACAATACCGGCGATACAGTGCAACCTGCTGATATCGCAAGCCATGGACAGTAGAGGATTATGATGAGCACAACGACTCAAGATCAAACTGCAGCCCATGATGACCATCATCATGGTGCGCCAAAGGGCATCATGCGCTGGGTGCTAACCACCAACCACAAAGACATAGGCACTCTGTATTTATGGTTCAGCTTCATCATGTTTTTAACTGGCGGCGCTATGGCCATGGTGATCCGCGCTGAGCTCTTTCAGCCCGGATTACAATTGGTCGAACCCAACTTCTTCAACCAAATGACCACAGTCCACGGGCTGATCATGGTGTTCGGCGCTGTAATGCCAGCCTTTACTGGGCTGGCAAACTGGATGATCCCTATGATGATCGGTGCGCCTGACATGGCATTACCACGGATGAACAACTGGAGTTTTTGGATCCTACCCTTCGCTTTTACTATTTTGCTCAGCTCACTATTTATGGAAGGCGGCGGGCCTAACTTTGGTTGGACCTTCTACGCCCCACTGTCGACCACTTATAGTCCTGACAGCACAGCACTCTTCGTGTTCTCTATTCACATCATGGGGATAAGCTCCATCATGGGTGCTATCAACGTGATTGTGACCATAGTCAATTTACGCGCCCCCGGTATGACATGGATGAAGCTACCGATGTTTGTCTGGACTTGGCTTATCACCGCATTTTTACTGATCGCGGTTATGCCCGTGCTCGCAGGTGCGGTAACTATGGTGCTGACTGATAAGTTTTTTGGCACGAGTTTCTTCGAAGCTGCGGGCGGCGGCGATCCAGTGATGTTTCAACATATTTTCTGGTTCTTCGGCCACCCTGAAGTCTACATTATGATTTTGCCATCTTTTGGCATCATCTCCGCCATAGTGCCAGCCTTTAGCCGCAAACCATTATTTGGCTATTCATCAATGGTTTATGCAACTGCCAGCATTGCTATTCTGTCATTCCTCGTGTGGGCACACCATATGTTCACCACAGGTATGCCTGTCTTTGCCGAATTGTTTTTTATGTATTGCACTATGCTGATTTCGGTACCAACAGGCGTAAAAGTATTTAACTGGGTCGCGACAATGTGGCGCGGTTCACTCAGTTTTGAAACGCCAATGCTATTCGCTGTGGCCTTTATCATACTCTTCACCATTGGCGGATTTTCGGGATTAATGCTCGCCATTACGCCTGCAGATTTCCAATACCACGATACTTATTTTGTGGTGGCACATTTTCATTACGTATTAGTCACTGGGGCCATTTTCTCCATCATGGCAGCAGCCTATTATTGGCTACCTAAGTGGACGGGACACATGTACAACGAGCGACTAGGACAATGGCATTTCTGGTGCTCGGTGATCTCCGTCAACGTGCTATTTTTCCCAATGCATTTCCTTGGACTCGCCGGCATGCCAAGGCGTATCCCCGACTACTCGATTCAATTTGCCGATGTAAATCAAATTGTCTCAATTGGTGGGTTTGCCTTTGGTTTATCGCAATTGATTTTCTTAGTCTTAGTCATCAAGTGTATCCGTGGCGGTGAAAAAGCTCCCGCTAAACCTTGGGAAGGTTCCGAGGGTTTAGAATGGACATTACCAAGCCCTGCGCCTTATCACTCATTCACCACACCACCTGAGGTGAAATGACATGACGACTGAGCACCAACAAGTAAATAAGCCCAAGTCAAACCGTAAGCTTATCAGCATGCTAGTCATAGGCTGTATCGGCATGTTTGGGTTTGGGTTTGCGCTGGTGCCGCTATACGATGTGCTGTGTGAAAAACTAGGAATAAATGGCAAACCTGCTAATACCGCCAGTAGTTACCAAGCGATAACTGTAGATACTAGCCGTATTGTCACTGTGGAGTTTATCTCCCAAGTACAAACCGGTATGCCGTGGCAGTTCGAGCCGCAAACCAAGCGGCTCGAAGTCCACCCTGGTGAGCTAATCCACACGGCATTTTTGGCACGCAATATGTCAGACAGGGCTACTGTTGGTCAGGCGATACCTTCGGTATCACCCGGACAAGGTGCTGCGTTTTTTAATAAAACAGAATGTTTTTGCTTCAATCAACAGCACTTAGCAGCTTCGACAAGCACTGAGTTGCCACTCATTTTCTTTGTGGATCCTCAGTTACCTGAATCAATCCACACTCTGACCCTCTCTTACACACTCTACGACATTACCGACAAGCAGTTAGCGTCTGCCATAGAGCAAGGAGCTGCAAAATGACTACAAAACATCAACATTACTATGTTCCCGCCCAAAGCGCTTGGCCCATTATTGGTGCTATCGGGTTGTTTTTAATCGCTCTGGGTGCTGGACACTTTATATATCAGTTGAAATCTGGAGCATCGGGTGGCGGTTATATATTACTCGCTGGTATAACCGTGATCGTATTTATGCTAGTGGGTTGGTTTAGAACCGTGATCAATGAATCCATGACTGGGCTCTATTCGCACCAAATGGATCGATCATTTCGCCAAGGTATGAGTTGGTTTATTTTTTCGGAGGTGATGTTCTTCGGTGCATTTTTTGGCACGCTATTTTATGCCCGCATGATCTCAGTTCCTTGGCTGGGCGGCGCCTCCAATAATGCCATGACCCATGAAGTGCTCTGGCCACATTTCGAAGCGATTTGGCCACTGCTCACCACCCCCGATGGCACTAAAACCGAAGCGATGCCGTGGACTGGCCTGCCGTTAATTAACACCATAGTACTGCTAACCTCTTCAGTAACTTTACATTTTGCTCATGTGAGTCTTGAAAAGGGTAAACGCTCAGCTATCAAACTTTGGCTTGGGATCACCATACTTTTGGGGATTAGCTTCCTCGTCTTACAAGTAGAAGAATATATGCATGCCTATCATGAAATGGGGCTCACTCTCACCTCTGGAGTTTATGGCAATACTTTTTTCCTATTAACTGGCTTTCACGGTATGCATGTGACACTTGGGACTCTATTTTTATTAGTCTTATTTTTCAGAGTTTTGAAAGGTCACTTTAGCGCAGATAAACACTTTGCTTTCCAAGCGGGGAGTTGGTATTGGCACTTTGTAGATGTAGTTTGGTTATGTTTATTTATTTTCGTGTACGTGCTGTAGAACCTAAAACTTAATAGGGTGTGGGATGGGTGCTGATGAGTCCAGTGCCTAAGGCGACTAACAGCAGCAAAATTACCAACACTGAGAATATTACTCGGCGACCAAGGTAACGACTCATCGGCACTTGGATGTCACCTTTCACCATAATAAATAAGGCCCTGCCTAAATTAAAAATGATAAACAGCAATAGCAGAATTAAGACTAACTTAAAAATGAACAGGGCATTCATACAATATCCTTATGTTCTGCTGAATAAATTAACGCTTTTTTTACTGGTATTGACTGTGGCGGTATTTATTATTTTGGTCAAGCTAGGGCTATGGCAATTAGCACGAGGCGAGGAAAAAACCGCGCTATTGGCCCAAATGGAAGCGAGGCAATCATTACCTGCATTAAGTTTTGAACAGCTCCAGCACAAAATAGACAAAGAAGCCGTAACGGGTTATCGGCTACAAATACATTCCACACCCGCCAGCTCGCAGATCTGGCTGCTGGATAATCAAATCTATCAGGGGCAAGTAGGTTATCTAGCCTTTCAACCTCTACAAATCGAGGCTAACCAGCCTTGGTTACTAGTCGAATTAGGTTTTGTCGCCGCCAGTTCCCACCGCGATGAGTTACCTCACATCACAGCACTGAGTGGTGAATTAAATATTGAAGGGCGACTTTATCAAAAACAAATCAACCCATTGAGTCAGTCACTCATGGCTGAGACAGGGTCAAGCATTCGTTTTCAAAATCTCAATATGCCCGAAATAGCTAAAGCGCTAGGTCATCCCTTACTAGATGCAGTGCTGCAACCGGATGAGTTAACTTCTCTAGATTTACCACATCCTTGGCAACCCTTTCCGCTGTCGGCACAAAAACATTGGGGTTATGCGTTGCAATGGTTTTCGATGGCGACCGTGTTTGCAGGGCTCATGCTGTGGCAGGGGATTAAGTATATGAAGCGCCACAACGCCCAAACAATAACAAACTCTACGAGCAAATAGAGAAATTCGTACCATACTTATAACGACAAAAATAAAAACTAAATAAATATAAAACAATAAATTAGGGATAATTTGAATGAGAGGAGCAAGCATGAACTCCCAGAGTAAATCTAAACACAAGATATTAGGGTTGTTACTGCTGGCATTTATCGCGCCCGTGGTCATCGCCAAGTTAGTACTAAGCCTCAATTTATACCATGGAGGCGCCACCAATCATGGTGAACTAATCAGCCCTGAAACCAGTTATACGAGTCTTGGGGTTGAAAATACCAATCCCAAAGAATGGCAACTGCTATATCTACTACCAGCCCATTGCGATGAGACTTGCCGCGAACGCTTGTATATTTTACGTCAAAGCCATACTGCACTTGGGCCAGATCAGGTGCGAGTCGAGCCACTTATTCTTACCCATCCCGATAGCGATCTGAACGCCTTAAAAGACTTCAACTTCAACACACACACTGTCAATCCTGCTTTAAGCCATTGGCTAGATGAACAGCAACTGATCATAGTCGATCCCTTAGGCAGCTTAGTGCTGCGCTATCCCCAAGTGCAGGGTAGAGAAGCCCATTTAGCTCAAGGCAAGGCCTTGATTGCGGATCTGCGTAAATTGCTAAAACTATCGAGGGTAGATTGATGCAGCTCACTTGGGTTCTACGCTTAACCTTAGCCTTTACCTTATTGGTGATTTTAATGGGTGCCTACACTCGCCTCTCGGATGCGGGGCTAGGTTGCCCTGACTGGCCGGGCTGCTACGGCCATATCAAGGTGCCCACCCAAGACCATGAAATCGCCCATGCACAAAGCATATTTCCAGATCATGATATCCACCCAGAGAAAGCCTGGCTGGAAATGATCCATAGATATATCGCTGGCGGACTTGGCTTACTGGTGTTGTGTATCTTATTGCTGTGTTTGAAAACGCCAGAAGCACCGAAAAAATTGCCGCTCATTATAGTGCTACTGATCCTCTTTCAAGCCGCTCTCGGCATGTGGACAGTAACGATGAAACTCATGCCCATAGTGGTGATGGCGCATCTTATTGGTGGTTTTAGCTTGATTTCACTGCTGCTGCTCCTCTATCTACGCATTCGCCCACGGCGTATTTTTAATAGCGAAACCTATGCCCGCAATCTGGCACCGCTGGCACTGGTGAGCCTATTCGTCCTTGTGGGTCAGATCATGCTGGGCGCTTGGACATCCTCTAATTATGCCGCGCTCGCCTGCACCTCTTTACCTATTTGTGAAGGTAACTGGGTGGATAATTTGGCTATAGTCGAGGCTTTTTCACCGTTCCAAGGCCAACACCACAGTTTCGAATTTGGGGTGCTCGATTACCCTGCCCGTATGACTATCCATATTGCCCACCGAATTGGCGCTATCGTTACCGCGAGTGTATTACTCGTGCTCGCCTATCGATTATTTGTTGGCACTGTTGGGCTAAGGGCCTTAAGCCTTTTATTGGTGGGACTAGTGATCCTACAAGTGAGCTTAGGTATTTCTAACGTAGTGATGCATTTACCACTCGGCATTGCCGTATCTCACAACGGCGGGGCGGCATTACTGCTGCTGACCTTAGTCGCAATCAACTATTTTTTATGGCGCAAAGCATAAGCGAGGGATCCAAGATGGCAAAACCACTCTCAATCACTAGTAGCCTACCCACTTTTAGCGTGACATGGCGCGCCTATTTTGAAATGACTAAACCTAAAGTAGTCGCACTGATGCTACTCACTGTCTTAGTCGGCATGTGTTTGGCTGTGCCCCATGCGGTACCCGTTCAACCTTTGCTCGCTGGTATGCTTGGCATTGCCATGATGGCAGGCTCGGCGGCGGCCTTAAATCATCTGATCGATCGCCGTATCGATGGCTTAATGGCGCGCACCTACAATCGCCCACTGCCTAAGGGACGCATTTCGGCCTCACGTGCGTTAATTTTTGCCGCCTGCTTAGGTAGCTTTGGTTTTATTATTTTATATTTATGGGTTAATCCACTCACTGCTTGGTTAACGTTTGCCAGCCTGATTGGCTACGCCTTGGTTTATACTGCCTATTTGAAACGCGCGACATCACAAAATATCGTGATCGGCGGTCTTGCGGGTGCTATGCCACCATTATTGGGATGGACAGCAGTCACTAACGAATTGCACGGCCATGCATTGTTGCTCGTGATCATTATTTTTACGTGGACGCCACCACATTTTTGGGCATTAGCCATTCACAGACGTGCCGAATATGCCAAAGTAGATATTCCCATGTTACCTGTTACCCACGGAATCGAATTTACCAAAACCTGCATCTTGCTTTACACGGTATTATTAGCGGTTGCTTGCCTATTACCCGTACTGGTTGGCATGTGTGGACCAGCCTACTTTGTATGCTCTAGCTTGCTCAGTACAGGGTTTATCTATAAGGCGTGGCAACTTAAATATCGCGATCATGATGGCCTAGCAATGCAGGTATTTCGCTTTTCTATCTACCATTTGATGTTGTTATTCATGGCATTACTACTTGACCATTATTTGTGGAATTAGTTTGTAGCGCTAACGAGTATTGATGGAGCTTACTGTATGCAAAAAAGAATTTTAGTCGGCGCCATTTTATTGATTGGCCTTGGCGGCCTATTTGCGGTGAAATTTAACTCGCCTAAACCGCTCGAATTAGAGAGTGGTTTGCTATTTCCACAGGCCTATGAAATAGCGCCCTTTGAATTAGTTGATCAGCACAAACAACCTTTTACTAATGCCAACTTACAAGGCAAGTGGAGCTTGTTTTTTATCGGTTTTACTTTTTGCCCCGATGTGTGTCCGACTACCTTAAATAAACTCACCGCCGCTTATCCTGAACTCAATCAAATAGCGCCACTGCAAGTGGTATTTTTATCCGTTGATCCTAAACGGGATACACCGGATAAACTGCTGACCTATGTGAATTTTTTTAATCCGGAATTTAAAGCAGTGACAGGCGAACAAACACAAATATTTCCTCTCACCCGCAGCTTAGGGCTGGCTTATGCCATGGTTGGTGAGGGGGATAACTACCAAGTTGACCACAGCGCAGGCTATGTATTGGTGTCCCCGCAAGGAACACGAGTCGCAGTATTCAAACCTACGGCAACCTTGGGAAAACCACCGCAGGTCGTTAATGATAAAATGATCAATGATTTTAGAAAAATCGTAACCTACTATAAATCAAGCTATTAATCACTCTTTAATCCAAGAGCCATCATCCTTTGGCCTCACCCAAGGCTGAGAAAACCAATAGTAGCCATTACGCGCATTACTGGGCGCGGTGCAATTGTAACGCGAGCGTCCCGCAGGTAAGGCTAAATCCGCTTGAATACTAAACTCATTTTCACTGTGCCAAGTTGGCTTTTTTGAACCCTGACCTTGGATATAACACATCACTTTTTTGGCAGAGATGTCACTCATATCGAGCGTGACTTTAAGCTCTGGCCGCCAATGGCCGCCCGTTAATTCTGGATCGCTAGGACTTTGCGTTATCACAGGCATATTTAAACTGTATAACTTAGCCTTAAGGCTTTTTAAATCAGCATATTGTCCCGCAACTGGAAATCGCGGCAGCGCGGTTAAGGGCGAATAAGGGCCTGCAGCACCAGACTGTTGTCCAAAAGCGACAAAACCGTTGGCGGTTAACATGTCCTGCAAAGCTTGATTGTACTCACCGTAGGGATACGCCAGCATTTTAAAATTGTGCCCAGTCGCATCTAAAATGGCTTTTTCTGTATCCAAAATATTGGTTTTTATTCGTGCTATCCACTGTGCCTGTGATTCATTACTTAACTTACGGATCAAATGTTCATGAGCCCAACTGTGATTGGCGATATCTGCGCCTTCCTTCGCTAACTTAACCAATTCATCCCAGCTCATCATCTCGGTAAACTTTTGTTTAATCGGCTCAATTGCCACAAACAAGGTGTAGGGGAATCCAAATTCCTTTAGGATGGGATGTGCGGTCGTGGCTATGCTGCGATAGCCATCATCAAAGGTAATCGCGACTGTTTTTGCGGATAAATCTTGTTTTTGCTTTATCGCTTCAACCACTTGAGAAAGCGGGATCACCTTAAAGCCATCGTCAACGAGAAACTGCATTTGCTCACGAAATTGTGCAGGTGTAACGCTGGTCGCCGCCGGAGTGGTTTCTGACACATGGTGGTATTGCAAAATAACCACCCCGTGGGCCGAAAAAGTGATTAGCCCGATGAGTGCCAACAGCGCACGTTTAACCATAATGTGAATACCTCTAAAATTAATGAATACGACTAAATCAACTTGGCTCGACCTAATGTTTAACGGCGCGAAAAATCGTCAATTACTGGCGCTCGCGTTGCCCATGATACTCTCCAACATCACTATTCCACTTTTGGGCTTAGTCGATACGGCTGTTATAGGTCATCTGAGTGAAGCCTATTATTTAGGTGGAGTCGCTGTTGGGTCAACAATTATCACATTAATCATTTGGTTATTGGGATTTTTGCGTATGGCGACAACGGGGTTAGTCGCACAAGCATTTGGCGCTGACGATCTGCCCGCCCAGCATAAACTCTTAGTCCAAGGCGCTATGCTAGCGCTATTATTGGGTGTTGGAGTTATCGCGATGCAAGTCCCGATACTCAATTTAGCACTAGGGTTATCCGAAGCGAGTAGTGAGGTTGAGCGATATTGCCGCGAATATTTTCAGGTACGGATTTGGTCAACGCCCTTCGCCTTGCTCAATTTAGTGATGTTAGGCTGGTTATTAGGACGGCAACAACCTAAAGCCGCTATGTGGCAACTTATCTTAGCCAACCTTGCCAATATTATTCTTGATGTCATATTCGTACTCGGTTTTGGCTGGGGTGTTAAAGGCGCAGCACTCGCCTCAGTATTTGCCGATATGACCGCCTTCTCCGTCGCGCTGACTATGGTGTTACAACAACTTAAACGCGCAACCGATTTTCAATTATCCCAGTTACTTACCCATGTTACGTTTGCGGGTTATGGCAAATTACTGAGGCTAAATACCGATATTTTTATCCGCAGCCTGTGCCTGCAGATAGCCTTTGCCTTTATGACATTTCATGGTGCTGGTTTAGGCGATAATACCGTTGCCGCCAATGCAGTGTTACTGAATTTACTACTGTTAATTTCTTATGCTCTGGATGGTATTGCCTATTACGCTGAGGCAGAAGTCGGCCGAGCCTACGGGCAAAAGCAAGCTAAGCAATTAAAGGAAGCGGTGATCTTAGCTTGGTGTTGGTCCGCGATTACGGCTCTAGGGTTTTGTGCCTTTTTCGGCCTTTTTGGTAGCAAAATTATCGCATTATTAACCAGCATTAATGAGGTCAGAACTACTGCGCAAACCTATCTTATCTGGCTAATATTCTTGCCTTTATGGTCCTTTAGCTCGTATTTATTCGATGGGGTTTACATAGGTGCAGCTAAAGGAAAAGTAATGCGTAACAGCATGATACTTGCTACCTTCGGCGCATTTTTCCCCACTTGGTATTTACTGCAACAGCTATTATCGCCAGAGCAAGGTAATCATGCACTCTGGGCTGCCATTAGCGCCTTTATGATCGTGAGAAGTTTAACGCTTGCGGGTCACTATTATTTCAGTAAGGATTTCTTGGTTTAAACTAACACGGCTCGTAAACAACCCTATTAGTGCCACAAAATAATTTGCGAGTGTAAAATGAAAAACGCGACCCAAAAGGTCGCGTTTTTTATTAAAATCAGTAAATAAGATTAAGCGTAAGAATGCTCGCCATGCTGATGATCTGTCACATCACGCACACCAGTCAACTCACCTGGGAACATGTCTAACAATTGTTTTTCGATACCATCCTTTAAGGTGATATCAACTTGAGAACAACCGTTACATCCACCGCCGAACTGTAATATTGCAACGCCTTCGGTCGTGATTTCAACCAGCATAATATTGCCACCGTGACTTGCCAACTGAGGGTTAATCTCAGATTGGATCACATATTCAATACGCTCAACTAAAGGTGCATCACCAGACACTTTACGCATTTTAGCATTGGGGGCTTTCAGCGTAAGTTGAGAACCTAATTGGTCCGTCACAAAATCAATAGTGGCATCTTCAAGGAAAGGCGCGCTTTTTTCATCAACCATAGCCTTGAAACCTGTAAACTCGATTTCAATATCATCACTTTCAACAGCATCTGGTGGACAGTAAGACACACCGCACTCGGCTTGCGAGGTTCCTGGACTGATCACAAATACGCGAATATGAGTGCCTTCAGGTTGATCTGCTAACAACTTAACAAAATGGGCTTGAGCCGTATCGGAAATAGTAATCATGAAAACCTGCTCCGTCAGGGGATACCTGAGTGTTTTAGTAAGAATTAGCCGTATGATACTCCGACTCACCCTTGCTTTGTAGTCCCTTGGATAGCAAGTTTATGGATTTTTGCCATAACGGTCACCATTTAACACTACTATTTCGATGAATATAACGGCATAGCATCGATAAATAAAAATGAAATAATTCTAATAAGACAATCACTTAATCAGATATCAACTAGAACCACAAACTTGCCAGTTCATTCGCTATCAAGGTCATCGAGCAAGCCCGGAGCCTCAGCACGCGCCAGACACCACACTTGAACATGCACGTAGCGCGCCTCAAATAAGCGCGCAATTTCAGAAACAGTAGTCCCTGTGGTGACCACATCATCAACCAGTGCAACACGTTGGAACGCAAAATCATCCGCTAATATAAAGGCATCATGTAAATTGCGTCGTCGCTGTGCACCCGAAAGCCCTGCCTGCGGTCGAGTATCTTGTCTGCGCGTTAGCCCTTCGTCCACCAGCGGCAACTGTAAGAGCTGCGATAACTCACGGGCAATTAACCATGCCTGATTAAATCCCCTTTGTTGTAAACGCTTAGGGTGTAGCGGCACAGGCATTATGGCTTGGGGAAGCGTGATTAATCCTTGTTGCTCTAATACCTTAATACGCGTGACTAAAGCACGACATAACACAGGTAAAGCCGCAAGCTGACCTTGATACTTTATAGCGCCAATCCAAGCGCCTAAACCTTGATGATAACTACAAGGCGCAATCACTTTTCGCGGTTGGTGTTTTTGGCATTCACCACAATAATCGACCTCAATTTGCATCGACTTGCCGCAGCCTAAACAAATCGGGCCGTGATATAAGCCAGAATGCAGGCAAATAGCACAAATGCCGCTCTCGGGGAGTGATATCGATTGGTGGCACAGCAAGCAACGGTTAGGTAAACTGCTCGCTAGCCAAGTAGTACCAAGTTGATATCCTAAACGCATTATCCGCAAAGCGGCTGGCAGCCAAATCCTTTTGACAACATGCGACATATATTCACCTAATCGATTTTTGAGGCACTCAAGTGAGCCAAATGACATCCACACATTCAGCCAATTTACATATTGAAATAATAGGCCAAGGGCCTGATCTGGTGATGCTTCACGGTTGGGGAGTCAATAGCGCTGTGTTTACGCCATTACATGAGTCACTGTCTCAGTATAGGGTGCACTATGTCGACTTGCCGGGCTTTGGCCATAGTCAGCAGATAGAAGGTGGGCTATCCACTTGGGTTGATGCCTTAGTGGCAGCATTACCAGAACACGCCATTTGGGCGGGCTGGTCACTCGGGGGGCTTGTTGCGACTCAGGCAGCACTGAGTTATCCACAAAAAATCAAAGGCTTGATGACTATCGCCTCATCCCCCTGTTTTATGGCGAAAGATGATGAAGCTTGGCCAGGTATCCCCCCCCAAGTACTCAATCAATTTAGTGAACAGCTTGAGCAAAATTTACCTCGCACGATAGAACGATTTCTGGCAATTCAAGCTATGGGCAGCGAAACCGCTAAAGAAGATATCAAACAGCTGCGCGATCTTGTCCTGGCCCGCCCTTTACCGACTGCCACAGCGTTAGCACAGGGCTTAAGTATGTTGACTGACATCGACTTAAGATCGCAACTTACAGAGCTACAGCTGCCTTGGCTTAGAATTTGGGGGCGACTTGATGGACTTGTGCCTAAACGCGTGCAACCTAAAATGCCAATGGCGAGCCACATTGAAGATGCTATGTTAGCCAAAGCCTCCCATGCGCCGTTTATTTCCCATCAACAGGAGTTTTTGCAGGTATTTATGCCTTGGTTAACACTACAGACACGCTAATGCTTTATCTTTAAGCGATTAATGGCTAGTATTTAACCATCAATGCACTAAGGGATTTTCTATGTTAGTTGTCAGTAACTACCCCCAAGTTCCGCTAGCGACCACTAATGTCGCGACGGACTCGGCTCGGGTCGACAACCAACTGAAACCTGTGGTCATTCCCCCACAAGCAGCAACTAAGGGGCACCAAGAACGTGCCTTTAATCCGCAGAATGAACGCACAGCGGAGCAAACTCAACAACAAACCAAAACCCTTGAGCATAATCAGCAACAAGTTCAAGAAAAACAACAGCAGCAACACTCCTCCCAACAACAAAGCCAACAACAGCAAGAGAGAAAGGCGCCCCTTGTAGTCGCTGAGCGTGTTTTGCCCAAAATGCTAAAAATGGCCATAAGAGGTCAAGCAGCACTACAACGTAAGGATATACGCCTCAAAGTCAGCCAAGACGCAGCAAGTTATATCAACAATAGTGCTAAAGCTAACACAACAATTAGCGTTACGCGGCAATTCCCCCAAGATGAGCCAAACCATTTCTATCAACAACTCGGGCAACGTATTAGCCTGTTCTATGAACGGCAAACACAACCAGAACAAGAACCCGCTTTGTCGACGTCGATTTAATCTCTTTATTTACACAAATAAAAATGCCGCTAAATAGCGGCATTTTTATTCTATTGAATATTTATTTCGCTAAGCGATACAGCTCTTTTTGATACGCTAAACTACCCCACAAAGCCCAACTCAATGCTTTCTTTTCTAACGCTTGTGCCGCTGGGATGTGAGGTGTTAGTTGCTTAGTGTGTTTATTATATTGGAAACCTTGTGCAGCTTTTTCTGGCTGCAGAATGACTACGTCATTACCTTCCATTAAGGCAAAATTTTTATCGTATTGCATTAACGCGCGGCCAGGCCAATCATCACTGACTTGCGTTAAGTCACGGCCAAGCATAGGGTAAGAGTCCGAAATACCAATCAATGATAACAGTGTTGGTGGTAAATCGATTTGACTTACAATGCGCTGATCGCGCTTTGGCGCTAGATTATCCCCAAGGATTAAACCCGGAATACGAAAACGCGATATAGGTACCAGATCTGCACCAACGACCCGACTGTCATGGTCAGCAACAACGATAAAAATCGTGTCTTTCCAGTAATCGGCATTTTTCGCCAACTTAAAAAACTCGCCAATAGCATAATCGGCATACTTTGCCGCATTATTACGAGTTTGTTTCGGTTCTTCGTAAAGTTTAATACGGTCATCGGGGAACTCGAATGGATCATGATTACTTGAGCTAAAGACTAAACTAAAGAAGGGTTTGCCTTCGCTGTGCAGGCGTTCAAACTCACTATTAGCCTTACGCATTAAGTCTTCGTCAGATGCGCCCCACGAGCCGACAAAGGCCGGAGACTTATAATCTTTCTGGTCTATGATGTCGCTAAAACCATTGCCCAAGAAAAAGCTGCGCATATTATCGAAATGACTCTCGCCACCATAGATAAATTGGGTGGTATAGCCATGATTTTTAAGTAGTTCGGCAATACTGAAAAAGCCAACTTGGCTTTTTCCCAATTTGACCACCGACCGAGCTGGCGTCGGCGTAAAGCCAGTGGTTACTGCTTCGATTCCGCGCACGGAGCGAGTTCCTGTGGCGTACAAATTATCGAAATACCAACCCTCTTTAGATAAAGCGTCGATATTAGGAGTGAGGGGTAAACCGCCTAAGCTACCCACAAAACGCGCGCCTAAACTCTCTTGCAATAAAATAACTAAATTCTTTGGCTTACCGGTATAACTGGCTTGATTAAAGCTCAGCGACGGAACATCGGTTGAGGTAAATGCACTTTCAGGACGGCCACTTTCCTGCCGAATAGTAGCAATAATATCCTTATCATCTAGATCGCCATAAACGTCTGACGCCTCTTCTTCATTCCCCATCTGCTTGATTGCAAAAACTAATGAATAAGCAGAGTTAATAACCAAAGAGTTCACCAATGGATCATCGACAAAAGCTACCATCGCAGGGTTAATCGGCCTATGGCCTAAAGTTGAGCGAGCACCTACGATCGTGAGAGCAATCACAAGCAACGCCAACACAGGGCGCCAATACCAACGTGGAAAGCGAAGATTTTTTGTGAGTTTACCGCTTAATATCCAACCACCCCAGAGCGTGCCAATTGTTAACAATACCGAGAAAAAGAGTTCGAATTTACGGCCCGCCCAGAACATAGATAACACTTCTTTCGGGTAGATCAGGTATTCCACATACAAACGGTTTGGGCGAATACCGTATTCTTCAATAAATGCAGGCGTCGATGCCTCCAAAAATAGGATGACCCACAGACCAACCGTTAACCATACGCGTAAAATAAACTGCCATAAACGCCCAACGGCATGATCACCAGAAAAGAGTGCGGTTCCTAACGCTGCGATACCCCATAACCAACACAGAGTTGCTATATCAACGCGTAACCCCTGCATTAAGAGGTGTGACCAACCATCAACAGCAGCGACGCGATCGGCCTGCCACAACCCCAAAGCGATACGGCTTAAGGTGGTAACCAATATGACTAATAGCGAAAATATAAAGACGGTACGAAAAGGCCCATGGGCCTTATTCTGCCCACGAGAAAATAAACTTGCTTGCATGTGTTACCCCAAAACATATAAAAAGCCACTCTGCTTTGGAGTGTCAATTCGAGAAAATCAGTTAATAAGCCATGCTATGACAACTGACTTTGCTTAACGTTGCATTAAATGCCAACGTTATATTCCGTAAAGCGGCATTTATGCAACAATTTTGTGAATAACAAGTAAAAAATGATGGCTCGGACACAATCTGTATCCGAGTCTTGATATTACAGCAGTTACTTTTTCAGTTTAGCGAAGGCATCGGCAAACGCATTTCCCATAGCCGCATTGGCAGAGGCTTTAGGTGCCGATTTTTGTGCAGGTCGAGATATAGGTTTTGCCAACACGGGGGTCTTAGCGTTATTACTTCGACTTTGGCTACTGGGTCGTGATTGGGATTTAGTTTGATCGATAGCTTCATCCAAACGCATACTTAAGCTAATACGGCGGCGCTCAACATCCACCTCCATTACTTTAACTTTCACTACATCACCTGCTTTCACCACGGTATGGGGATCGCTGATAAATTTATCGGTCAATGAAGATATATGTACTAAACCATCTTGGTGCACGCCAATATCGACAAAAGCACCAAAGTTAGTCACGTTGGTCACCACACCCTCAAGCACCATTTCGGCTTTTAAATGCTTAAGCTCTTCAATACCATCTTTGAAGGTTGCAGTTTTAAACTCGCCACGGGGATCGCGGCCGGGTTTATCAAGCTCAGCCAAAATATCGGTCACGGTTGGTAAACCAAAATCTGGCGTAATAAAGTCCTGCGCTTTTATGCTACGCAATAGCGCTGAGTTACCTATCAGGCTCGCCAATTCAACTTGCTTAGCCTTAGCAATTGATTCCACCAGCGAATACGCCTCTGGATGCACAGATGAAGCATCCAGTGGATTGTCACCAGCACTGATGCGTAAAAATCCTGCCGCTTGTTCATAAGCCTTAGGCCCTAAACGTGGTACTTTTAATAACTCTTTGCGGTTTTTAAACTGACCATTGGCATCGCGATAATCCACTACATTTTTAGCTAATGTTTTATTTAAACCCGCCACTTGCGACAACAAGGGCGCAGAAGCCATATTAAGATCGACACCCACACCGTTTACGCAATCCTCAACCACAGCTTCGAGCGAACCCGATAGTTGGCTCTGACTCACGTCGTGCTGATATTGACCGACACCGATAGATTTAGGCTCAATTTTAACCAGCTCAGCTAACGGATCTTGCAATCGGCGAGCAATCGATACCGCGCCACGAATCGAGACATCAAGATCTGGGAACTCCAGCGCCGCTAATTCAGAGGCTGAATATACCGATGCACCCGCTTCACTAACCATCACTTTGGTCAACTGTGGATGGGTATCTTTCACGCTGGCAATTAACTCAGCGGCTAATTTGTCAGTTTCGCGCGATGCGGTACCGTTACCAATCGCAATCAACTCAACCTTATGCATTTTGACTAAGTTCGCCAAAGTACGAATCGACTTTTCCCACAAATTTTGTGGTGCGTGCGGGAAAATCGTCGCATGGCACAACATCTTGCCAGTGTTATCCACCACAGCCACTTTCACGCCAGTGCGTAAACCGGGGTCCAGTCCCATAGTGGCTTTTGCGCCTGCAGGTGCCGCCATCAGTAAGTCGCCTAAATTACGGGCAAAGACTTTAATCGCTTCTGCTTCAGCGCGCTCACGCATTTGCGAAATAAACTCGGTTTCCATTTGCAGGGCAATTTTGATGCGCCATGTTGCCGTAACTACAGTTTTCAACCATTGATCGACGCCGCTATCACCCAGTTTAAGGTGTAAATGATCAGCAATAATCACCTCACAATAACTACCTTGACCCACTTGCGCAGCGGGATCGGCATTCATCGATAGGGATAAAAAGCCTTCATTGCGGCCCCGTAGCATAGCCAAGGCACGGTGTGATGGGATTTTAGCTAACTGCTCGGTATGCTCGAAATAGTCGCGAAATTTCGCGCCCTCTTTCTCTTTACCAGCGATTAGGCGACTTTCTAATACGCTATTTTGGCCTAAATGCTCACGCACCTTACGCAATAACTCGGCATCTTCGGCGTAACGTTCCATGAGGATATAGCGCGTACCTTCAAGCACGGCTTTGATGTCAGCAAACCCTGCATCGCTATTAATATATTCGCTCGCTTTAGCGTCTATATCGGCGTTACGGTCAGCCAATAACGCATCAGCTAATGGCTCTAATCCTGCTTCAATCGCGATTTGCCCCTTAGTGCGGCGCTTAGGTTTGAAGGGCAAATATAAGTCTTCGAGACGTGTTTTACTGTCCGCCTCGTCAATCGCCCATTGTAATTCTGGCGTTAACTTACCCTGAGCTTGGATGCTAGACAGGATCACTTGACGCCTGTCGTTCAGCTCACGCAGGTAACCTAAACGTGTGTACAAGGTACGCAGTTGCGTATCATCTAAACCGCCCGTGGCTTCTTTACGGTAGCGGGCGACGAAGGGAACCGTGGCACCATCGTCAAGCAGAGTGATGGTTGCGGTGACTTGTTGCTCACGAACATTCAGTTCTTGAGCGATAATTTGAGCGATATTATGAGCATGAGTTTGCATAAATAAAGTGTCGTGCCTAGCTGATAAAGTAAGTCGTTATTGCGCCAAAGATACCACAGGCGCGCGGTAAGTTTCATGCTAAAGCCAAGTTCAAATCACAGAGTTTGATCTTTCCCTGAGTTTCTTCGCCGTTATCTAAAATTGACCCGCGCCATCCAATCGTTACTCGGGCACACCAGTGAGATTATCTTCAAACGGTGAATAACGTATCTGATTGATATACCATTCTTTTGGTCCTGACGGTGTTTGTACTACCACCTCGTCATCCACTTGCTTGCCAATTAATGCGCGCGCCATCGGTGAATCAATGGTGATGTAGCCCAATTTAGTATCGAGTTCATCTTTACCCACAATACGGTAACGTACGCGTTCACCCGCTTCGTTTTCGAGTTCAAACCACGCGCCAAAGTAAATTTTACCTTCTTGCTGTGGCGAGTAATCAACAATTTTTAATTCTTCTAACCGCTTAACTAAGTATCTGACTCGGCCATCAATTTGCCTTAACAAACGCTTGTTGTAAGTGTAATCAGCGTTCTCACTACGGTCACCCTGCGCTGCCGCCTCTTGCACTTTAAGGGTGATTTGCGGTCGATATTCTTTCCATAAATACTTCAATTCTTTATCTAAAGCTTGCCAACCTTGACGGGTGATCAAATGTGCTTTCATAACTCTCTTATCCACATACTGAGCAAAAATAGCGGTATCCCATAGGATCGCCAAAAAATATAAAACAGGTTAACTACAGAACCAAGCCACTGATTTGATTACGACCATTTTGTTTGGCAAGATATAATTGTTGATCAGCCGCCTCAATAAGCGTTTGCCAGGTTACATCATTTTGGGGTTGAATGCTGGCAACACCAGCACTAATGGTGACTTCGTTGAAGCTAGAATCAAGGTGTTCAAGATGCAAGGCCTGTACTGTATCGACTATGTTCTGCGCGATATGTTCTGCACCTAGCAACGGGGTTTCTGGCAGAATGCAAATAAATTCTTCACCGCCATATCGCGCCACAAAGTCCACCGAACGCTTTAATGCAGCGCTAATCGCTTTAGCAACCAGACGTAAGCATTGATCGCCCTCTTGATGGCCATAACGATCATTAAAAAGTTTAAAAAAATCGACATCTAACATCACCACCGATAAAGGCGATTGGGTTCGGCAACTATGTTTCCATATTTCAGGTAAACGTTGTTCAAACTGACGTCGGTTAGCCACCCCAGTTAAACTGTCGAGTAATGCGATGGAGTGCAGCAAATCGGTTTGCCGCTTAAGAATGAACTGATTTTTAACCCGCGCGGTAGTAATAATGGGGTTAATAGGCTTATGTATAAAATCAACGGCGCCAAGCTGAAATCCCTTAACCTCTTGAACCTCATCAAAATGTGCGGTAACAAAAATCACCCCTATATTGGCGGTTAACGGATCGGCTTTAAGTTGCTGGCAAACGTCATAGCCTGACATTATCGGCATTTCAATATCTAACAACACTAAATCCGGCTGCAATTGTTGACACAATGCTATCGCTTGTTGGCCATTAGTCGCCATAAACATGTCGTAATCTTCATGCAAGAGTTGATGCAATATTTTTATATTAAGCGGTTGATCATCAACGACAAGAATTTTACCTTTCTCAGTTTCAAGTGGCATCATTATGTCTGCAGCATCCATTATTTATCCTCCAACACGATAATGTGTAGCGTATCTAATGCTTGGGCGAATTCGAGAGCTTGCACTTGCGTGTATAGCACTGACCATTGTGGGTGGCCCGATAACGATGGTGCTAACTGGTCAACTCGCGTTATAGCTTCTAAATTATTTTCTGCTAATAACGTCATTAGCGTATTTAGCTCTAATTTTATATTTTGTACCGTTGTGGCTGGCTGGCTGAGTTGATTTGTACCATCATTCGCGAAAATACTCGCTTCTGTAGACTCGCCATAAGTCGCGATTTGTTGGCTACTTTGTTGGATTAACACAGCTAACTTATCAACCCAATGCTCAACTTCAACTTGCTCAAAGGATTTTTGCTTAAATTGTTGCTCTAAATAAGCGCTATATGTCGCTAAGCGTCTAGCCCCAAAACTACTGGCCACGCCTTTAATCGCATGGCTTACGGCGGCCGCCTTTTCATAGTCAGCTACCCGAGTCGCCTGCGTCAATTGCGCCAGTTGCTTGTTCATTTCAGGCGAGAAATTCTGCGCTATTTTATGAAAGAAGGACTCATTTCCGCCAAAACGCTGCAAGATAAGATCGATATTATCCAGTAATGGCTCATCCTCTAGGCTGACCGTTGCCGTGGAATAATACTCTGCATATTGCTGAGTGGTTGCAACCTCTCGTCCTACTAACTGCAAAATACTGCGTAGTAGCAATGGCATATCAATGGGTTTACTTACATGGTCATTCATCCCCGCATCGAGGCAATCTTGCCTGTCTGACTGAGAGGCGTTAGCCGTCATCGCTAATATGGGTAAAGTCGCAAAGCGTTCATCACTACGGATACGGCGAGTGGCCTCCAAGCCATCCATATCAGGCATTTGCATGTCCATTATGACGATGTCGAATAGGTTTTCATTTTCAAGCACCAGATCAACCCCTGATACGCCTCCTTCGGCCAGTATCACGCTTGCCCCTTCATAGCTTAACAACTCATCAATCACTTGTCGGTTTAGCTGATTATCCTCAACCACTAAAATGGTGAGGCCCGCTAACAATCGCTGCGAACGCGGCTTAGGGTGGGTATCCATTGGCTTGCCTTGGATGGCATTTACAATTGTTTCAGCTAAGACTTGTGAAGTAACGGGTTTGGTTAAAAAATTCACAAAAGGTACGTCTTTAATCTGCTGACTTTCTGCAATCACTTCGTGCCCATAGGCGGTTAACATCACCACCAGTGGCGTACGATTATTTGAATGCGACTCACGCAGCATTTCGGCTGTTTGTAGGCCATCTAGCTCAGGCATACGCCAATCCATCAATATAACGTCAAATGGCCGTAACGCTTCATCAGCTAGTGCTGATTGAGTCAGGGCGGAATATCCCCCTAACGCGATCTCAACCTCACAACCCAATCCCGTCAGAATTTTGTGTAAAATCTCCGCAGTGAGTTGGTTATCATCAACCACTAAAACACGGTATCCACTGAGATCTATCTGCTGGCTTTCTCCAACAACCATAATTGGGAAAGTCACATCAAACCAAAAACGGCTGCCGATACCGACCTGACTGGTGACTTGTAACTGGCCGCCCATAAGCTCAACCAGCCTTTTACTGATGGCGAGCCCAAGCCCCGTCCCCCCAAAACGGCGTGATGTTGATGATTCAGCTTGCTCAAATCCGGTAAATATCCGCTCTATTTGCTCATCACTGATGCCAATTCCCGTATCCGTAATCGCAATCTGTAACGTAACCGTATCGGTATCACGGGCTAAGCAGTTAATCGCAACCGTGACTTGGCCACTAAGGGTAAATTTAAGTGCATTACCCGCTAAATTAATAAGAATTTGCTGCAATCTCAACTGATCGGCTAACAACCAAGGCGGTAAAGCCGAATCAAGATCAAACATTACCTCAACATCTTGATTGCCATGGTTACCAGATAGCACTACGGCAAGATCGCGCATCAGTAGCTCGATAGAGCAAGGCTGTAAATCGAGTGTTAGCTTACCTGCATCGATTTTAGAGAAATCAAGAATGTCATTAAGCAAACCTAACAATGACTTAGCTGCGGTTTGAGTCTTGCTAACATAGTCCTGCTGCTGCGAGGAAAGAGAGGTATGTTGCATGAGTTGCAACATACCAAATACGGCGTTCATCGGTGTGCGAATTTCGTGGCTCATATTTGCTAAAAATGCAGACTTAGCAGCGCTGGCGGCATCGGCCTCTAATTTAGCTTCTCTGAGAGTTGCTTCTAATTGCCGCTGCTCGGTAATATCGATATTAATACCAATCACTCTTACTGCATTACCGTTTTTATCCCGCTCTATGGTAGCAGCCGCTTGTACATAGCAAGTAGAACCATCCGCTTTAATCAACCTGAAAATAGGATCATATTGAACGGTTCCCGCTAAAGCGGCTTCTAATTGGGCATTAGCAGACACTAGATCGTCAGGATGAACGCGCATAGACCAATGCTCATAAGTGACGCCCTGCTTTTGTAAGCTTAGGGGGTGATCATAAATAATATACATACGATCGTTCCATTCGAGCGTGTTATCGAGCACATTCCAAGCCCAGATACCCAGTTTAGCGACTTCAGCTGCCTTGCTTAAATGGTTACTGAGAGTAATGAGTGCCTCTTGTTGCTGTAATACCTGCGAAATATCGACTGCCATGCCTAAATAGCCAATAATTTTACCTTCGCTATCGTGCATCGCGGTAACCGAGAGGGATACTTGAAATTGGCTGCCATCTTTACGCACATAAGTCCACTGACGTGTTTCGGAGCCTTGAATTTTCGCTTTATAAATGAGGGCATCAAAACCTTGAATATCTTGGCCATACTCACGGGAGATCTCTGCAGCTTGAGTGAGTAACTCTTCTTTTAGGTGTAAAGGCGTCGGCCGTGATTTACCTACGACCTCTGTAGCTGAGTAGCCCAATAAGCGCTCGGCGCCGCGATTGAAAATCGTAATAACACCGGCTTTATCAGTCGCAATAATCGACATTTCAGAGGCCGCATCGAGTACATTTGTGAGTAATGACCCTAAGTTATTTTTTTCAATCTGTATTAGCTTACGACCAGTGATATCAATTCTTAACGCGACAAAACGCTCAATTTTACCTTGCTCATCAATAACAGGGCCAATAACGGTGTCGAACCATTTTAGTTGCTGGTTTTGATCGCGGTTACAGATCTCACCATGCCAAGACTCGCCAGAGGTTATTTGCGCCCACATCGCTTGCCAAAATGCACTATCGTGTTCATTCGACTTCATTATTGCATGGGTACTGCCAACCAGTTGCTCACGGGAATAACCACTGACAAAGCAAAAATGATCATTCACTTCTAGAATAATTCCGTCTGCATCGGTCACAGAATAAAGCAGCTGTTGATTAATCGTATTCAGTAAGGTTTGGTGCTCTAACAATGCTTGCTGCAACGCTTGTGTACGCGCAATCACCTGTTGTTCAAGGCTCGCATTGAGGTTTAATATTTGCTGCTCAGCCTCTTGCTGCTGGCTAATATCGCGGATAGTTTGGCTCAAACCCACAATGGCACCGTACTCATCGTAAATAGGTAGTGCCGTAGTTGATGTCGATAAATGGCTGCCATCCTGTTTTTGATGGCTAGATATCCGATTTAATACAATTTTTCCCGACATCACTTCCGCAAATAATAACTGCTCTTCTAACACTCCATTGGAGGGGATAATTAAGTCCCAACTCGATTGGTTTAAGACCTGCTCTTCGGTATAACCAAATAATTGTTCTGCGCCTCGGTTCCAACTGGTAATGCTACCGTCTGTGTCATAACTAATAATCGCATCGAGCGAATGATCCAACATGCTAGCGCGCCTTGCTTGCTCTGCGATCACTTGCTGCTTACGTTGTGAATTCAACGACCACATTGCAATTAATCCACCTAAAAGTAAGCTAAATACACTACCACCGATAAATATTAAGCTCGGTTTATTAAGATGGAGCGCCTTAATAAAAGCAGGATAAGCAATGACTTCTATCTGCCACTGACGGCCAAATATCTCTTTGATTACTTTATGGTGATAGGAGGATAGTGGCGAGGCATCATGCTGAGTTTCAAAAAAAGGGATAGGATCTGAAGCTTGCGTGACGTCGCTCAGTAACAGCTTGGTCATCTTGTGATTTAATGCTAACCCTGCTAGCACTTCGTTAGTCACCAATGGCGCAAAACTCCAACCATAACCCGCTGAAAGTCTTTCCGTCTCAGTTTTAGGCACTGAAATGGTTCGGTAAATTGGCAGTAAGATTAAGAAGGACTGTGAAGTCTTTCCCTCGGCCTGCACTAGCGTAATCGGGGCTGATAAACGCACCTTTCCTGATAATAGTGCCGCATCTGCAGCCTGTTTGCGGTGCGATTCAGAGGCGACGTCTAAGCCAATGGAAGCTTGATTGCGCTCTACTGGCTCAATATATTCAATAACGTACCTTTCACCGTTATTGGGGCCAAGTTGGTGAATCGTAAAATCAGGCCAGCTATGTTGTCGTACTCGGGTTAAAAAATTAACCTCATCGGCACGGGCGACTCGGCGAATAAAACCAAATCCACGGGCGCCTGGAAACTCTTGATCTACATCCCGTATCAAACTATAACGACCAAAACCTGCACGACTGATATTGTGCTCACCCGCTGCGACAATCGTACCGAGTACACCGCGTAAACCGTATTGATATAAGGTCATACGGTTGATGATATTTGCACTGATTTGTTCGGTGTTTTCCTGTAAGGCTTGTGCGATTGTTTGGGTATTCGTTCTCTGTACCCACCATGCAGCTACGGCACTGAGCGTTACCCCAATTAAAAGGATAAATAAGCCCAACTTTGAGGCATTTTTATAGCTCATCGACACGTGCATAAACACCTAAGAATATAGAATCATTGAATTATGATTCTGGACTAATACAAATCCTTTTGCCACTAAGGTTATATAAATGCACCATAAATGTACCTATTGTTACTCATGCCAATTTAGTTACAATTTCACCTTTAGCGTGAATAAACGCGAGTATTTTCATGCGATTTCATTTGCTTAGTATTAACATTGACCAACAAATGTCAGCATTTATTACGCCTAAGCCCTAAGGTGAGCTAGTCGCCTGTGTTGAATGCGGCTATATTAGGCAGATTCGTTTTCAATTTCAGCCAGTTGGTTAATCTTAACTACTTTTCAGAAGTAAACTAAACGCCAATTTGTGCAATTAAGGGACATTCCATGGGACAAGAAACCTCGAAAATTCTCGTCGTCGATGACGATATGCGCCTGCGAGCGTTACTCGAGCGTTACCTGATGGAGCAAGGTTATCAGGTACGCAGCGCAGCCAATGCCGAGCAGATGGACCGCTTATTAGAGCGCGAAAACTTTCATCTACTGGTGCTCGACCTGATGTTACCCGGTGAAGATGGCCTGTCTATTTGCCGCCGTCTGCGCCAGCAAGAAAACCGGATCCCTATCGTAATGCTGACAGCCAAAGGCGATGAAGTTGACCGTATTATTGGTCTAGAACTCGGCGCAGATGATTATTTGCCTAAACCGTTTAATCCACGGGAATTACTTGCACGAATTAAAGCGGTAATGCGTCGTCAAACCCAAGATGTGCCCGGTGCACCGGCGCAGCAAGAAGCACAAATCAACTTTGGTGAATTTTCCTTAGATTTAGCTACCCGCGAGATGTACCACGGTGATGAATCTATCGCACTCACCAGCGGCGAATTTGCTGTACTAAAAGTGCTAGTTACTCATCCGCGCGAACCATTATCACGGGATAAACTGATGAACCTTGCCCGCGGCCGTGATTATTCAGCATTAGAGCGTTCCATCGACGTACAAGTGTCACGTCTGCGTCGCTTAATAGAAAAGGACCCCGCAAATCCGCGCTATATCCAAACGGTTTGGGGATTGGGTTATGTGTTTGTGCCCGATGGCGCTGCCCGTCGATGAGCCGTATTTTATCTTTAATTTGTCGTGATTAAGCCCGCCATGAAAGCTAAGTTTTGGTGGCGGTTTTTACCTCGCAGCGCTTTTAGTCAAACCGTGATGTTGATTGGTTGTTTACTATTGATCAATCAGTTGGTGTCTTACATCACGGTGGCTGTTTATGTGCTCAAGCCTAGCTACCAGCAAATCAATCAGCTTATCGCTCGTCAAGTCAAACTGCTGTTTGTCGACGGTATCGATATTGGCCGCGAGCACTTAACCATAGTCGATGCCCTCAATGCCAAAGTACGTGACGATGGCATGAAAATTTATAATCAACAGCAGGCGCGCGAAGCGGGCATTGATCAAGCCACTTATTATGGTTTTTGGTCGTCACAGATGTCGGAATATTTGGGTGGTGATGCCGAAGTTCGCGTTACCCACGGCAATGTGCTACAGATTTGGATCCGCCCACCGCAAGCACCTTCAATTTGGATAAAAGTGCCACTTATCGGCCAGAATGTATCCGATCTTTCGCCGCTCACTCTTTATTTACTGGTGATTGGTGCGCTAAGCGTAGCGGGCGGTTGGTGGTTTGCACGCCAGCAAAATCGTCCACTTAGACGACTACAAAAAGCGGCTATCTCGGTCTCCCGTGGTGAATTCCCAGAATCCTTGCCGCTGAAAGGTTCGAGTGAAATTGTTGAAGTAACCAATGCTTTCAATCAGATGGCGCACAGCATGAAACAACTTGAACAAGACAGAGCGCTATTAATGGCGGGGATTTCCCATGATTTGCGTACACCACTGACCCGTATTCGTCTCGCCTCTGAGATGATGGTTGAGGAAGATCAATATCTTAAAGATGGCATAGTGAACGATATTGAAGATATGGACGCCATCATCAGCCAATTTATTGCCTACATACGCCAAGATCAAGACACCAGCCGTGAGTTAGGGCAAATCAATAAACTGATCCAAGATATCGCGCAAGCAGAAGCCAATCGTGCCGGTGAAATTGACCTTGTCCTCACTGATTGCCCTGAAGCACTGTTCCAAACGATTGCCATTAAACGGGTACTGAGTAACTTAGTCGAAAATGCCTTTCGCTATGGTTCAGGCTGGATACGTATAAGCTCGCAGTTTGATGGTAAACAGATTGGCTTTTGCGTCGAAGATAACGGCCCCGGCATTGATGAGTCACAGGTCAGTAAACTCTTTCAACCTTTTACTCAAGGGGATAGCGCCCGTGGTAGCGTTGGCTCAGGCCTCGGTCTCGCTATCATCAAACGGATTATCGATAGACACCAAGGGCAAATTACTCTATCAAACCGTGCTGAAGGTGGGTTAAAAGCGCAAGTGTGGCTACCGTTAGAGTAACGCGAGATCACATATCTGCAAATCAAATAATAACGCTGATATTCAAGTGGGTACTTGTCATATTTATGTCACCTTAAA
Source organism: Shewanella glacialipiscicola (assembly GCF_023283485.1). Lineage (GTDB taxonomy): Bacteria > Pseudomonadota > Gammaproteobacteria > Enterobacterales > Shewanellaceae > Shewanella > Shewanella glacialipiscicola. The sequence continues at coordinate 55,577 of NZ_JAKILU010000004.1, read as the reverse complement.
TTCATAAACTCAGAACAGTTAACTGGCTCTGACAATTATGAAGATTGCAAAATGAAAATTTCAACACTGTCGCTCTCTGCTTCTGCCCTGTTGTTATTGCTCGCGGGATTATTAGCGGCCGTAGTGCTATGGAGCAGTGATCAGCGACAAAATATAGAACAGCAAACACTCACACTGCAAAGCATACAAGAAGACTTCCTCGTTGGCGTACGCCGCGATCTCGACGGCTATCTCGCCAGCGGCAACGCTAGCCAACTTGAGCAAGCTAAAACTAAACTCAGCGCCATTAAGAACCAGCTTACAGAGATTAATTTCGCCACCATGGGCGCTACTGATAATGACTTGCAAGCCAGCCTAAGTAGCTTCATTCAAGATTTAGATACCAAGTACCGCGCTGCGGGTAAACTCGCTGGCAACCCTAGGCAACTGCTGGCCCATGCCGAATCTGAAATGCTCGACTACAACCGTCGTTTGGGCAGTTATGTCGATAAAGGCTTAGCCACAAATGCGGTGGTCGCCGAACAATATCTGCAATTGAGCCGCGATTTACCTTCTATCGTCTACCAACTTTCCCAGCTGACCGATGGCTATCTAATCGGCAAAAATCAGCAACTCAAGAGCATTTTAGACAACACCAGCAAAGAGCTCAATACGTGGCACGACGTCCTCAGCGCACTGCCGTTAATCGGTGTATATGAGCAGCAAGAAGCCGATGAGTTTGCACTCGGTGCCAGCAAACCAGAACAAATTGAAGTCGGCGAAAGTAACCGTAGTGAACTGCTGAGTCTCGCCAATCGATACAACAAAGAAGTCGCCAATACGCACCAATTGCTACAAACCAACCAAGAGATGCAAGATCAACTCATTCAAGCGATTAGCAATGTGGAACAACAGCTTATTGGCTTAGGTGAGGCTCAAGCTGCAAAGAACCAGCAGCTGAAATATGAGCTACAACTAATCCTCTACACTATGGTTTCCATCATGGCCTTGTTTGCCATTGGTTATTTAATTCTGCAGCAAAATCGCGTTGTCAAACCGCTGAAACGGCTTAATCAAGCTTTTATGAAGTTAAGCGAATCGAATAGCCGCGAGCGTTTAGACATTAATCGTCGCTGTGAAACTGGCCAAATAGCCGGCTATTTCAACCAATTGCTACAAAGATTTGAACAAGAAGACGAAGCACAGCGCCAGCAAATCACTAAGGTTTCTCAATCATTAAGCCAACTGGTGGCGCGCATTACTCAGCTATCACAACACACAGAGCACACCCAAACGATTGTGGCCGATACGCAAACACAGACCGAACATATCCGCAGCCTCGCCAATGAGGTGAGCCATACTTCGGCACTCGTGGAAGGCAGCGCCGCCGAAACTATGCGCCAAATGCAGTCGAGCCAAACACAAGCTGAGGCGGTATTGAGTGCAACTGAGAAGACGCAAACCGCCGTAGGTCTTTGCCATACTTCCCTCGAAAGCCTGAATAACTCAGTGACGGATGTGTCGAAAATCATTGATGTGATTGGCAATATTGCCGAGCAAACTAACTTACTCGCCCTTAATGCTGCCATCGAAGCTGCGCGGGCGGGTGAGCAAGGTCGCGGCTTTGCCGTGGTCGCCGATGAAGTGCGTAATTTAAGTCAGCGCACCCAAGTGTCCTTAAACGAAATAGTGAAGATTCTGCAGCAACTGACCCAATCGAATCATGCCCTCAGTGAGAGTGTCGATGGCATAGCACAGGCCACCAGCAGTCAAAAACTGCGCGCTCAAAGCCTATGGCAAGTGGCACAAACAGTGCAAAACCAAGCGAGCGACATGGTCAATACCGCTAAACAAGGCTCGCTCAATGCCAAGGAGCAAGTCGATTATCTCGATCAATTTATGCGCACTATGGATAGCTTAAAAGAGCAGGCACAAACCAGTTCGCAACAGAGTGAAGTCATCGCCCAAGAAGTACAGCAAAGCGTCGAAGATATTGAGACCAGTTTAGGTATTGCCGATGCTGGTAACTTACCGCCACAGTCGCGGGCCGCTTAACCCATTAAAATACCAATAAAAATGGGAGCCTAAGCTCCCATTTTTATTGATGTCCGATTAAGTTCGGACCTTAATCATTACAGTGCAGCTAAAACCACTTCAGCTTTACTGGCTTCAAACGCCTTTGGCGCTTCTACATTCAGCATTGTAACGACACCGTCATCGATGACCATCGCATAACGTTGTGAACGTATACCGCCAAAACCAGCTGTATCCATTTCTAAGCCTAATGCTTTAGTAAAACTGGCATCGCCATCGGCAAGCATCATTAACTCAGAGGCATTTTGCGCTTCACCCCATGCTTTCATGACGAAGGCATCATTCACGGCCACACAGGCAATTAAATCAACGCCTTTGGCTTTAAATTCGTCAGCAAGCACGACATATCCAGGCAAATGTGCTTCAGAACACGTTGGCGTAAACGCGCCAGGCACGGCAAACAATACGACTTTCTTGCCCGCGAATAATTCTGAAACTTGGTGATTCACCATGCCATCTTTAGTCAGTTGGCTTAGTGTCGCAGCAGGTAATTTTTGACCTTGAGCAATCATGTCTTTCTCCCTTTAGTTAAATTAACCTATCCATACTAGCCCTATTTACCGCAGATAAACACAGAGAGAAATAAGGGTTTATGTTCGAGTTCGATTTAAACGCAGCCCTGCGAATAAACCAAGGAGTAACAAGCCCAGCACAGATAAGCTACCACCGCTTTCTTCCACGATGATCACATCGGGCTCACGCTCTCTATCTCTATCGCTGCTTTCGAGTGGCAGTGCATATAAGCCATCGATCTGGTCGGCATTGATCGTCGCCACAACATCGCTATAGCCCACTTCATATACATCAATCAGTACATCATAGTGATCTGTTACATAACCCGTATAAAGCGTGGTTAGTACTTCATAATCATCCTGCTGCGAGTCACCATAAATACTAAACACCTCTGTGGTGTAGTAATGCACCCAAGGGCCACCATTACGACTTAGATACAGTTCGGCAAATAAGTCCGCTCTTTCATTAAGATAATTACCATAAACATCTACGTCAAAAGTTACACTAAAGGTTTGATAAAAACCATCATAGTCAAAGTCTTCGAACAAACGGCTGCTGGCATCATAAATCGAAAAACTATGATACACAGGCGCACGATTGAGATCTTCACTGGCCGCGCTCGAACTAGGCATGCCTTGGCTCGCATGCTTAGCCGTCACTTGTTCACGCGTCATCGGTGAAGCGCCCATCAACTCGACTCGTTTCACAGCGGGTACTTTAGCCGATAAAGCCGGCGCTAAGGATTTAACCACTGTTGCCGCCGCTTCAGTAATATTTTTAGCGGGGGCTGCTTGCTGTAACAAAGCAAGCGCTTGCTGCTCCCGTTCGGCAACTTGTTCACTGCTTTCTTCCGCTTTTTTGGCAATACCCACACTGGCAGCAGCAAATGGTGTTAAGTTTTGTGACGATTCTAATTGTCTAGGCTCGGCACTCACCGCTGAAGAAACTAATAATAACGTGCCAATGGCTGCGCCTTTCACTAATAAGGTATTCATTATCGTTGCCATACCTAGGTTATTGCCTGTGTTCATCTTGAATACCCCATGGATAATCCGTTCAAATTGGAGCTATTAAAGTGCAATGAAGGTGAACATAAGCTGAACATCCAAGTTTATGACTTAATCAATACGTTCAGTCTCAATTCATCTACATTAGACGACACTAGGACATGCCCTAAGATAAGGCTAAAAATATGACTCGCGACCACAGCTTCAGTTCAGCTATCGCAGTTAAATAGCCGTAAACGGGATGATTTGAGCCGCTGCAGAGTTATTTTTAAAGGAATTTTGCTAACCAATTGGCTGATCTCTATATGTTTGTTAAGGTGATGAGGTATTCTTAATCGGCTCGATAACTTATCCATCTCACCCATTAACTCAAGATCGCCGAACACTGCGGGTACCCGATATGAAACTTGGTTTAACATTGGCCCTAATCGCTTGCTTATTTGCCTCTTTTGGCAGCGCGGCTGGCAATGATAAACGTGATGATCGCAATCAAGGGGCAAAGAACGAGCAGCGCCGCCTTGCCGTCAATAGCCCAGATCAAGCTGTAGCGATGGCACAGCGCCAATTTAAAGGTAAAGTACTGAGCGTGCAATCTAGCGGCGCGGGTTATCGCGTTAAAATCCTCAATAATGATGGCCAAGTATTTTCAGTCTCAGTAGACGCCGCAACGGGCCGAGTATCGAGGAACTAACGATGCGATTGTTATTAGTGGAAGATGATTTAGAATTACAAGCGAACTTAAAGCAACATTTGCTTGATGCTCATTACAGTGTCGATATTGCCAGCGATGGTGAAGAAGGTTTATTTCAAGCGCTCGAAGTTAACTATGATGCGGCGATTATTGATGTGGGTTTACCCAAACTCGATGGTATCGCCCTGATCCGCCGCGTACGCGAACAGGAACGCGGTTTTCCGATCCTAATTTTAACCGCCAGAGACAGTTGGCAAGACAAGGTTGAAGGGCTTGACGCCGGCGCCGACGACTACCTCACAAAGCCGTTTCACCCCCAAGAACTCATCGCACGCTTAAAAGCGTTAATTCGCCGCTCCGCAGGTAAATCCAGTCCATTGATTTATAACGGTCCTTTTAGCCTTAATACCAGCAGCTTAGAAGTGCGTAAAAGCGAAGCCTTAGTGAGTCTCAGTAGCTCAGAATACAAGCTATTCGAATTTTTTATGCTGCATCAAGGCGAAGTGAAGTCTAAAACGGTACTGACTGAGCATATTTACGATCAAGACTTTGATTTAGACTCTAACGTTATTGAGGTTTTTATCCGCCGTCTACGTAAAAAACTCGATCCAGATAATCAATATAATCTTATTGAAACCCTGCGCGGCCAAGGCTATCGCCTAAAAGCTTTAACGCCCGAGCAAAGCGGCGATGAGTAAACGCGCCATGGCGTGGCAGGTATTAAATTCTCTTAAAGCGCGTTTAGTGACCAGCGCGTTATTGTTTATTTTAGTGTTATTGCCCTTGATTGGTGTTGCCTTAAACGATGCCTTTACTGAACAAGTTAAAAGTGCGACCAAAAATGAACTCAGCGCCTATGTTTATTCAATTCTCGCGGTCACTGAGGTAGACAATCAACGAATCTCTATTCCAGAGTTAGTACTAGAGAATCGTTTTAATCTCGTTCAATCAGGGCTTTATGCCATTGCCACTACTGAAGATACCAGCGGCACACAAGCGATTGTATGGCACTCGCAATCTTTTATGGGCATTACGCCACCGCCCCATTTTACTATTCCAGCAACAGGTCAAAGCGCATTTGAGCAAATCACACTCGCCGATAAACCCCATTTGGTTTATAGCTTTAGCGTGAGTTTTGCCAGTCAAGATCAAAACGTACCAGTAACAATCCACATCATTAAAGATGAACTAGCATTTCAGCAGCAAATTGACCAATTTAATCAACAACTTTGGACTTGGCTGCTGATTTTAATGTTAGTCATGTTAGTGTTTCAACTCAGTTGGTTGTGGTGGACACTGCGACCACTGGCACGCTTTACTCAAGAATTACATTATGTTGAGCAAGGCAAATCGATGCAGCTCAGCAGCCAATATCCCACCGAATTGCAAGCCGTAGCGCGGCAACTCAATATTTTACTCAATACCGAACAAACCCAGCGCTTACGCTACCGTAATGCTTTAGCCGATCTTGCTCACAGCCTTAAAACGCCACTGGCGGTAATTAAGAGCCAAGCCGATTTGAGCGAAGCTTCCAGTGAGCAAGTGTCGTTAATCAACCGAATCATTGGCCACCAGCTGAAGCGCGCCCAAACCGCGGCAGCCGCTTCGTGGCATTTAGGGATTAGCACGAGTGAAGTCGCAGCTAAACTGTTGCGTACATTAGCTAAAATCTATCGAGAGCCACAAATAAGCCTTAGCAGCGAGGTCTCAGCACCAGCGGTATTTAAGGGGGATGAGGCGGATTTAACCGAGATATTAGGCAACCTGCTCGACAACGCCTGTAAAGCGGCAAAATCCACCGTCAAGTTAACGATAACCGGTGACGCCTATCAGCTACTGATTTGCATCGAAGATGATGGCCCAGGGATCACTGAAGCATTAAAGAATCAAATCTTTGAACGCGGTATCCGCGCAGACTCTTATCTGCAGGGTAATGGGATTGGGCTTGCGATCGTGCGCGATTTAGTCGATAGCTATAATGGCAGGATCACCGTGTCTCGTTCAGAAGCTTTAGGCGGCGCTAAATTCAGTATCAGCTTTGTGCATTCGGTTTAATTATTTAATTTCAATATGATAAAGCTACCACCCCACTTACCTGTCTATTAAAAATACATTTGATACCGCAAAACACTTTCAGCTTATGTTCATATTCAAACATCTATTATGCCTATAACATCCTCGAATAGGATTATTGGAGCGAATTATGAACAGATCATCTCGATGGAATTGGCTAGTGTTAACGGCGGCATTAGTGGCCTTGCCTTTCACTACCACTGCACAGGCGGCGGGCGTATCGGTGAGCCAAGGCTCAAGCTCAAACCAAGCAGCACTCGAACAAATGCTGGCACCCATTGCCCTATATCCGGACAGTCTTTTGACTCACATCCTGATCGCTTCGACTTATCCACTGGAAATCGTGCAAGCACAACGTTGGTTAACACAGCGCCCTAACTTATCGGTCGACCAAATCATGTCGCAGGCCGACGATCAAGATTGGGACCCGAGTGTAAAAGCACTGCTGGCTTTCCCCACGCTATTACAAAAAATGGCTGAAGATCTCGACTGGACTCAAAGATTAGGTGAAGCCTTCTTAGAAGATGAAGGCCAAGTGATGAACGGCATTCAATCCTTAAGGCAACAGGCTGATAACGCTAACAGCTTGGCCAATATGGATAACATGGCAATCACTCGTACCAATAACCAAATTATTATTGAGCCGGCTAGGCGCGAAATAGTCTATGTGCCCTACTATGATCCCCGTGTCGTGTTTGGTTCATGGCGCTGGGGCGCGGCCTATCCACCGGTCTATTGGGAATTTAACGGCTATGCGGGTTATCCCTATCGCCCGCGTCATAACCATGTTTATTGGTCACCGGGGATCCACATCTCCTTCAACTACTTCTTCAGCTCTTTCCACTGGCATAGCCACAAAGTGGTCGTACTCGATTATCGTCACTCGCACCGCTATCGCCCACGGGAAAGATATAGCGTTAGCCATGGCGCGCAGCCTTGGCAGCATAAACCAGAGCATCGACGTGGCGTGAATTATCACAACCCCGTCGTCAAGCAACGCTATTACAACGATAACAAATATCGTAGCCGTGACTCGCAATCCAGTGGCAGTAACAAGCACTTCAACAGCCAATATTCAAAGTCTAATGAACGACAAAATCAATATGATAAGAGTCGTGACTATAAAGATAACCAGCATAACAATGGCGGTCGTGAGCATGATAAGCGCGCACCTAATTACCAAAAAACACAGGCCGAGTTAAAGGAACGCCGCTCTGCGCCTATGGTGCAAACGCCCACTCACAAGGATCGTAATGACGCCCAATCAAGACCCGTGCAGTCAAAGCCAACACCAGTAAAAGAGCCGCAGCAAAGGCAATATCAAACTCGGGAACCCCAATCACGCAATACTGATCAACAAAGGGCGCAGCCACAAAGACAAGAGAACTTACGAACTGTGACGCCCAAAGTTGAAACTCCGCGCCCAGAGGTAAGACGTGCAGAACCACAACGCAGTCAACCACAGCAACGTAATGAACCACAGCGCATCGAACAGCCAAGGCAGTCGGCGCCAAAACAACGTGAAGAAGTGAGGGTAAGATCAAGTGAGCCACGCCAAAATGCACAAGCGGCTCGCTCAGTAGAGCATAACCAAGGTCGCACAGCTCAAAGCCAAGAGCGACGTCACAGAGAATAGGCTTGCATTATCAATACTAAAAAATGAAGAACGCCATAAATGGCGTTCTTCGTTTAGTTAGGTGGATAAGTTATTAAGTTGATACCTTAACTAACTTGAACTCATGGCCGTTATAAATAGCGCTGAATAAAATGGAAACATTCCTCTGCTACTAAGGGTTTAGAGAAATAAAACCCCTGCGCTAAATCGCATCCCATACCCGATAACAATATCAGCTGCACCTCGTTCTCAACCCCCTCAGCGACGACCGTCAAGCCAAGTTCATGGGACATAGAAATTGTGGCCGCGCTGATCGCAGCATCGTTAGGATCGTGTTCTATATCCTTCACAAAAGAGCGATCAAGTTTCAGCCTGTCTAAGGGTAAGAGCTTCAAATAGGATAGCGACGAATAACCGGTACCAAAATCATCGATAGCAAGCTCAATACCATACTGGCGCAATTGCGCTAATAAACGTGCATTTTGTTCCGGACATTGCATTGCCACACTTTCAGTAATTTCGAGCTCCAATGCCCCTTTACCCAAATTATGTTTCAGCAATACATTGGTGATATCACTAACAATGGTATCTTTTCGTAATTGATGTGCTGATAAATTAACTGCCATGCGCAATTCAGTGGCGCCTGCCGCGCGCCAAGCCGCAAGCTGTGCCAGCGCGGTTTCTAACACCCATTGCCCAATAGGAATGATCATGTCAATTTCTTCGGCAATAGGGATAAAACGGTCTGGTGCCACTAAACCAAGCTCAGGATGTTGCCAACGTATCAGCGCTTCAACACTCACCACTTGGCCGCTATGAATATCCATTTGCGGCTGATAATGCAGTAGCAATTCATTCTTAGCTAATGCCTGCCTCAAACCAGTTTCAATATGTTGGCGCTCAGTGACAGAGGTATTCATTGCTGCTGTAAAAAATTGATAGTTGTTGCGGCCAGCCGCCTTAGCACGGTACATGGCCATATCGGCATTTTTCATTAAGGCTTCAACACTATCACCATCCGTTGGAAACAAGCTTATCCCAATACTCGGTGATGAATGTAATGCCTGATTATCAATAACATAGGTTTGGCTCAAACCACCACGTAACGCTTCAGCTAGATTAGCAACCTCATCATGATGTGTACCTGATAACACCACCACAAACTCATCACCGCCAAAACGCGCCACAATATCATGTTCACCAACAATACTTTTTAAACGCCGAGCAACCTCTAATAACAGCTGATCGCCCATATGATGGCCTAAGGTGTCATTAATATTCTTAAAATGGTCCATGTCGATAAACATCACCGCGATTTGCCTCTGTGATGTTAATGCATTCCGAAACACATCTTCGAGACGCAACTGTAAACTGAGCCGATTAGGCAACAAAGTTAACGAGTCATGATGGGCCAGAAAATGGATCTGTTCCTCAGTGATTTTTCGCGCACTAATATCGGTAAAGCAGCCAATATAGTGGCTGACTGCACCCGATTCATCCCGCACCACAGATATCATCAACCATTTAGGAAAATCATAACCTTGTTTATGCCTATCCCACACCTCGCCCTGCCAAAAACCCGTTTGTTCAAGGGCGGCACGTACCTGGGCATCAATCGTTTTATCAGTGCGTTGTGCCTCTAAATCACGACAATTTTTACCAATAATCTCCTCACGCGTGTAACCGGTAATTTGAGTAAAAGAAGTGTTTACGTCGACGATAATATCGTTGGCATCTATGATGCTAATGCCTTCACCGCTTTGTTGAAATACCTGTGCCAGCAGATGTAATCGTGCGGCAGTACGTTCTTGCTCAGTAATATCCTCCACAATAAAGAGAATCTGTTGCTCACCATTTGCTACCGTTACTAACGCGCCATTGAGTCGCACGGCAACAAGTTGGCCATTTTTGTGGCGATAATGTTTCTGGTAGGGGCCGTAACGGTGAGTTTGCTTTAAACGTGTTAGTTGCTCGTTTTCGCTCAATTGATAGCGCAACGGTGTTAACTCCCAAGGCTCGAGCTGATTTAACTCAGCAAGGGTGTAGCCAGTGATATCAGCAAAAGCTTGGTTAATCGCCACAAATTGGCCATCGTCGACACGCTTGAGTGCATGCCCTACGGGAGCTTTATCAAATAGGCTACGATACCTTTGCTCACTTTCAACTAGCGTGCTTTGAAATGCCTGACTGCGGGCAATTTCCTTCGACAATGCCATGGTCTTTTCGGTCACGGTATCGGCGATACGCTGGCGTTCACCAGAAGAGACTAGCGTCATACCGCCCACCACTGCACATGCAATAAAAGCAAGAAATAACATAAGGATAGGCAAGCTAAGACTATCACCTATGAGAGCAGCATAAGATTGATAAATCACAATATGCCAATGGCGATCGGCGAGCATAAGATCAGCTTGAAAATATTGCCCCGCTTTATCGCTGAACAACTGTCCAGTAAACTCGGGGAAAGTCATTTGAGTGCTACGATAAAGTAACCTGCCACCGTCACTCATATCAGTCAGCTTCCAATCAAATCCTTTGACCGTTTCAACATCGTTAATCACTGTTTGCAAATCAATGACAGCAGAACAAAAACCTGAAATCCCGCCTGATTTATCGAATGTGGGCACTAGGATTAACGCACCGCCTGGCCCCTTGGGTTCTTGCATTAATTGAATTTTAGCCGTCATCACTGGAGCTAAGGTCGAGCGTGCTTTCGCAATGGCCGCTGCGCGTATCGGCTCGCTATTAAGATCGAGCCCTAATTCTGCCTCATTGCCAATCAATGGCTGAATATACATGGTTGGCACTAACCAACCATCGGCACTAATCTGCCAGCCTTCAGGGCGGATCACTTTGTAAGGTCTACCAATGGCCGCGCTCGTTGATGCCTCAAAACTTTCCCGCTCGGATGCAGCCACTAACGGCAACCAAGACCAAATACTAAATTCATCCTTTTGCGCCATGTTGCGCTTACCAAACTGCATAAACTCAGTTAACGATACTTGCTCGCTATTATCAAATAAGCTTGCTAATGCAACAACTTGCTGAAAACTAGCTGTTTGGAAATTTTTAATATTCGTGATGACTGCATTGGATTGGATCTGAAACTTATCCTGCAACTGCTGCCGCTGACTTAGATTGGCATAGTAATAAATTCCGACGCAAAATAAAAAACCGACGAACAGAGAAATTCCCGTTTGCATACGGCGTGAGCGCCAAATGGCACGCTGATCAAACAACAGCATGGTTAACGGAATAAAAATTACGGCACCCAGCAAGTCTCCCATCCACCAGTTAACGACATTACCCCATAAATCTGAGTGCTGAATAGTGCCATTAACAAGCAATACACAGTTACCAATAACCGTCGCCACTAAACACGTTAACGCTAAACTCAAGCTGGATTTAATAACGGTACGAGGATTATCTAAGGTGAATAAGGGGTCTATTCGCCCAAGAACATGGGCAGAGAGCACAGCCTGTATACATGAGCCCATGGAGATAACAAATGCCAACCAGCTCCAATGTAGATATCCGCCCATATTGATATTAATCAACAAGGAACCGATCAATACACCTACCCAAGGGGCATATTGTTTCCAAAGGAGGCAAGCAGCAATGGCAATACCTGCTGCAGGCCAAATAGCAGCAGAATACCCAGGCGGCAAGGCAATCATCAAGCCCAACTTTCCGACCGCGAAATAAGCGACGGCGATAAAAAAGTTAATCTTAACGTATGGGATAAATGACTTTATAGGTGCTCCCTTCACATTAGTAAGCTTAATAGGATAGAGCATCATGCACTACTCACAGGATCAATCTCAACCCCGTATTAGAGTTGAAATAAGAACACTGAAACAATAGTCGCATTATCTAATGTATATGGATAAAGCCACTAACATTATATTTTTGTGTCACAGCATATTTTAGGTTCGGTACAGTCCCTATTTACCAAAAAAATCTGAGTGGGCTATGATTCAACCGACCCCCGCGGGGACGCAATAACTGATCAATCAGCGTGCACAACAGACTAACTTTAGCCAAAATAGATATATGCCAGCAATCACACATCTTTAATTTATGAGACACCAGCCAGTTGATTTATGGTTAAATTGGTTAAAATTAAGATCTAAAAATGTTTTTATTAAGGTTTTTTTAATGCTTAAGCCATTTTACACAGGGGAACTGCTTTCATTCAATAGCCGCTTATTGGTATCCTCCCGTCGCATAAAAAAGTTGCATGCTGAATATTTTTCGCTCAGCTAACTCACTCCCTTTTCTGTTCAGCCGGACCCACTCATTGAAATTAGCTATAAGCCAATTCATTGCTGAAAGATTGAGCCTGATAACTAGGTTCTCGTATTTTAGCGTGACAAACTTAACCCTATTATTCGGGTTATTGTTTGTGTTGCCTGTCGCTGACGTTTTATCCATATTAATGGGTGGCAACATAGATATTGGCGAACTAATTTGTCTAAGCGATGGTCTTTTTGCCGATTTTGTTGGTGCTAGCCTGCTCAGTTTATTACTACTCAATCCGCTTATTGTTCAGCAGTTATGGCATTTGATCGATAGCAACTGCAAATTTATCCACAATATAGATTTAACTCACGCTTCACTTTTTTTAGCACCCCCAAGGCTAAAATACCTCGAACAGACAGCCCACGGTTGCCGCGCTCCTCCGCTTTAATCCTTTGTTTATAAAATCAAATTAAGCATTAAGTGCTAAAAGTAGACCCTCGCTTTGATCGAGGCGGCAAGACACTACTGTATTTTGCCTGTGGATCTTTCGGCTCTTCTTTTAGATAACACCACTCAATGCCCCTGCCAGTGCTTTTTTGGCAGAGTGGTAAACCTTAGGGTTAGAGGAATCATCCTTTGTTAATTCGAAAATTAAGTAAAGCAGCATCTGCAGCATTCGTGCTCATGCTCGCGGGTTGTGATGGCGGAGTATTGGACCCTAAGGGCCAAATCGGTATAGATGAAAAACATCTGATCGTCGTCGCCACCCTACTCATGTTAATTGTGGTTATCCCTGTCATTTTCATGACCTTGTACTTCGCGTGGAAATACCGCGACGGCCGCGACCAAGAGATTTATGCGCCTAAATGGGCACATTCAACGGCAATTGAAACCGTGGTGTGGATAGTACCAATTGTGATCGTGATTATACTCGGCGTGATCACGTGGCGCTCTACCCATGATCTTGACCCCTATAAACCACTCGTCCACGAGGCCAAACCCATCACGGTTGAGGTCGTTTCAATGGACTGGAAATGGCTATTTATTTATCCAGAACAAGGTGTTGCATCGGTTAACGAACTAGCGTTCCCCGCCAATGTACCAGTGAATTTTAAGATTACCTCAGACACAGCAATGAACTCGTTCTTTATTCCGCAGTTAGGCAGCCAGATTTACTCTATGGCGGGCATGACCACTAAGCTGCACCTCATCGCCAACGAACCCGGCATATTTGACGGTATTTCAGCGAACTACAGCGGCGCAGGTTTTGCGGGCATGAAGTTTAAAGCAATTGCCACTCAAACCCCTGCCGACTTCGATGCGTGGATTGCGAAAGTAAAACAACAGAAGCACACATTAGACTCTGCGGCGTATGCAGCATTGGCTAAACCGAGCGAATACAACCCTGTTGAATACTTTGGAGCTGTGAGTAAAGGGATGTTCAATCAAATCGTGATGCAGTACATGCACATGGACTCACATGAAAACATGGAACATATGGACACTGAGCACGCACCCGACATGGCAGACATGAAAGGTATGCACGATATGGCGCATATGGCTGGCGAGCACGCGATGGAAAATACACAGAACATGGCCGACATGGATAGCTCAACACATTCTGCGCCGTCATTAACAAAAGATTCATCCACAGAACCTTTATCATTAGAGCACTCATCCACCCAAAAAGTGGAGGCGGAGTAATCATGTCATTTTTAGGTAAATTAAGCTTAGATGCGATCCCGTATCACGAGCCAATCATCATGGTGACCCTCGCGGTCGTCGCGATCGCAGGCCTGTTCATCGCAGCCTTGATCACTAAATATAAGAAATGGAGCGTACTTTGGAACGACTGGTTAACTTCAGTTGACCATAAACGCCTTGGTATCATGTACATCATACTTGCGATGGTGATGCTTATCCGTGGCTTCTCCGATGCCATTATGATGCGTACCCAGCAAGCACTCGCAACCAACGGCGCCGCTGGTTATCTGCCGCCTGAACATTACGACCAAATCTTCACTGCCCACGGCGTGATTATGATTATCTTTATGGCTATGCCATTTATGATCGGTCTAATGAACTTAGTGGTACCGCTACAAATTGGTGCCCGCGACGTTGCTTTCCCTTTCTTGAATAATCTCAGTTTCTGGCTTACCGCTTCGGGTGCTGTGCTGATCAATATTTCATTAGGATTAGGCGAATTCGCTAAAACTGGTTGGGTTGCTTATCCACCACTCTCTGAGCTGGCTTATAGTCCGGGAGTTGGGGTCGATTATTATATTTGGGCACTGCAAATATCGGGTATAGGGACGACCTTAACTGGGGTGAACTTTATCGCCACGGTACTCAAAATGCGCGCTCCAGGTATGAAGCTAATGCAAATGCCAATTTTCACTTGGACTTGTACTTGGGCAAACATACTCATTGTTGCTTCGTTCCCTATTTTGACCGCGGTACTTGGCTTACTGACTCTTGACCGTTACATGGATTTCCACTTTTTCACCAATGAAGGTGGCGGTAACGCCATGATGTATATCAACCTATTTTGGGCGTGGGGACATCCTGAAGTTTACATTTTGGTTCTGCCTGCATTTGGTATTTTTTCTGAAGTGATTTCAACCTTTACCTCAAAACGACTCTTTGGTTACACCTCAATGGTGTGGGCAAGTGGGGTTATTTCTGTACTTGGTTTTATTGTTTGGCTACACCACTTCTTTACCATGGGCTCAAGCGCCAACGTTAACGCCTTTTTCGGGGTGATGACTATGGTTATTGCTGTGCCGACAGGGGTAAAACTATTTAACTGGTTGTTCACTATCTACCGTGGCCGTTTGCGTATCACGGTACCCGTATTGTGGACGTTAGGTTTTATGGTGACCTTTACCATAGGCGGGATGACTGGAGTGCTATTGGCCTTACCGGGTGCCGATTATGTCTTGCACAACAGCTTGTTCTTAATCGCGCATTTCCATAACACGATTATTGGTGGTGCTGTATTTGGTTACTTAGCCGGTTTTGCTTTCTGGTTCCCTAAAGCGACAGGTTTCCACTTAAATGAACGTTTAGGTAAAGCGTCATTCTGGTGCTGGCAAATTGGTTTCTATGTGGCATTTATGCCGTTGTACGTACTGGGCTTTATGGGTATGACACGTCGTATCAACCACATTGATAACCCAGCATGGAACATTTGGATTTACTTAGCCGCTGTGGGCGCTGCCATTATTTTAGTGGGTATTATTCTACAGTTTGTACAACTGTATGTGAGTATTCGTGATCGTGACCAAAACCGTGATACTACGGGCGATCCATGGAATGGCCACACCCTAGAATGGTCAACCGCATCACCACCACAATTTTATAATTTCGCTACGCTGCCACAGGTTGCTGATATCGATGCCTTTACCGATGCCAAAGAAAAAGGCACCGCGTATCAACGTCCAAAGCATTACCAAGCTATCCATATGCCTAAAAATACCCCAAGCGGTATCTTAATGGCTCTGGGCATTACGGCTGTGGGCTTTGCTGCTATTTGGCACATCTTGTGGTTAGCCATTGTGGGCTTAGTCGGCGCGTTCATCGTGTTCCTCTTCCGTGCTTATAACAATGACGTCGACTATTACGTTCAACCCGATGAAGTGGCTCGCATTGAAGATGCTCACTTAAACCATGTAGTAAGGGGCTGATATGAGTATTACAATCCCAGCAGATTTAAATGTTGCTCACAGTGACGAGCACCATGAACACCACGATACCAGTGGCAACACTCTATTTGGTTTCTGGCTTTACTTAATGACCGACTGCATTTTGTTTGCCTCGGTTTTCGCAACCTATGCGGTGCTCTACATGAACACCGATGGTGGCGTTTCAGGTAAAGACATTTTCGAACTCGATTTTGTGTTGATCGAAACTGCCGCTCTGTTAGTCAGTAGTATTACCTACGGCCTAGCGCTGATTTTTGCTAAGCGCCATAACAAAGCCGCTACCTTGGCTTGGTTACTCGTCACCTTCGCCCTTGGTTGTGTGTTTATTGGAATGGAAGTGTATGAATTCCATCACCTGATTGAACACGGTAATGGCCCACAGCGCAGTGCTTTCCTATCATCCTTTTTCGCCCTTGTCGGCATGCACGGTTTGCATGTAACTGCGGGTTTAATTTGGATGGTCATCATGATGGTTGAAGTGGCGAAAACCGGTTTAGGCCCTCGCAGCATCACCCGCTTGAGTTGCCTAAGTTTGTTCTGGCACTTCCTCGATATCGTGTGGATTTGTGTATTCACTGTCGTGTATTTATTGGGAGCACTGTAATGAGCGCACATCTTGATAGCCATAAGGCAGACGATCTGGCCGCAAGCATTAAGTCTTATTTAATGGGCTTTGCGCTGTCAGTGATATTAACCGCCATTCCATTTTGGGCGGTCATGACCCACCATTTCGAGAAAACAACCACGCTGAGCTTAGTGCTCGTGATGGCAATAGTGCAAATAGTGGTACACCTTAAGTACTTCTTACACTTAGATTTCTCGAAGGAAGGAAAAATCAATACCTTCTCCTTCCTGTTTACCGCCTTGATTATTGTCATGGTTGTAGGCTTGTCAGTGTGGATCATCCTCGAAGCTAACGCTTTGATGATGTAACGAGAGGCCACCAATGAATACACAAGACAGATTTATGTCACCGCAATGGAAAGCACGCTTCAAAGGGTATGTACAGGTTACTAAACCTGGCATCATTTTCGGGAATTTGATTTCCGTTGCTGGCGGTTTTTTATTGGCCGCCAAAGGCGATGTAAATCTAGTCTTGATGCTAGCAAGCTTAGTGGGATTGTCTTTGGTCGTGGCATCTGGCTGCGCTATCAACAACTGTATTGATCGCGATATTGACGCCAAAATGCAACGCACCTGTAAACGCGTGACCGTCACGGGTGAAATTGCACTGGTGAATGTGTTTATTTTCGGTGTGATATTAGGCGTTATTGGCTTTGGTATTTTAGCGATATTTACCAATGCATTAGCCCTGCTATTTGCTGTTATTGGTTACCTTGTTTATGTGGGCGTTTATAGCCTCTACATGAAACGTAACTCAGTGTATGGCACTTTGGTTGGCAGCTTCTCGGGTGCAGTACCGCCCGTGGTTGGCTATTGCAGTGTGACAGGGCAAATGGACATGGGCGCAGCTATTTTGCTGTTGATGTTCAGTCTATGGCAAATGCCACACTCTTATGCCATCGCGATTTTCCGCTTTAATGACTATGCCGCTGCAAATATTCCGGTATTACCGGTTGCTGAAGGCATGACTAAGGCAAAACTGCATATCGTACTTTATATTGCGGTGTTCGCTTTGGTCAGCACCATGTTGCCACTGGCGGGTTACACGGGTATCGCCTTCATGGCGGTCACCTGCGCGACCAGCCTGTGGTGGCTTGCTATGGCATTAAAAGGTTATCGTCACGGTATTGATATGCACCGCTGGGCTCGCCAAGTGTTTGGTTTTTCAATCATCACTATTACAGCGCTCAGTGTGACTATGGCGCTAGATTTTCAAGTGGTCAGCCAAACACCATTATTGACGTTAACTCAGTAAAGGCTCAGTTTATTCTGCTAAAAAAAGCGCTAACTTAGGTTAGCGCTTTTTTATTGATTAATTTAGCACCGATAAAAAGTGCATTTTAGGCAAACAACATTCGCCACCACATGCCTGGCAAGCTAGTAAAGCCTGTAGTGTAGTATTGGAGTTCTCCCGCTTTAAAGACCATTATCGTTGGCGTCGCCTGTAATGACCAATCACGAGCAATAGTATTATCGCTATCGTTAATCGTTTCAAAATCATAGCCTTGATGCTGAAGATATTTCTTTAGCTTTTCGTCTTCACCCGATCCCATCGCTACCGTTACCACGGGATAATGTTCAGACAGTTGATTAACCGCCGGACTGACAAAATTACACACTGGGCACCATGTCCCCCAAAAATACACCAGTACCGCTTGGTCTTGGCTAAGAGTGGTAATATCGACTTCGGCGCCCGCTAAGGTTATACCTCGTAGTGGGGGTAAATTATCCCGCGGGATGTCTTTACCACGCCAAAGGTCCATCACACTCGTCACCACAAGGGCAATGATCAGCCACAACAGCAACTGTTTGGCAAAATCCCATATGCGCTTAGGCAATGAGACTGAAACCTGTGCGGCGCTCATCTGTTCGGTTTGCTTTGGCTTCATCTTAACTACTCTTCTGAGTCTTATCTTGCGCTGCTATCGCGGCTTCTAGTTGCTCTTTTAGAACCTCATAGGGAACTAAGCCAGGAATAACCGTATCGGCAATTATCATACTTGGCGTGCCGCCTATGCCTAACTCATTCATTAGGTTAACATTATCATCTACCATTTGAGCAACTCGTGGGTCTGTATTACCAGCCCAACGCTCCGTTTTTGTCAGTTTAGCGACTTTGGCAATAGCGGCAGCATCCAGTCCACGCGGGCTCGACATCAACATGTCCTTCACTTTGAGATACTTTTCAGGCTCGTTTAACCATACGGTTTGAGCAAAGTCGACAGCTAGCTTTGATGCCTCACCCTGCAGAGGCACCATTTTGATAATAATTTTTAACTGCGGGAATTCTTCAATCAGCTGGTTCAGCGAAGGCTCGATTTTCTTGCAGTATGGGCAGTTAAAATCGGTGAAGTACACCATCTCAATCTCAGGTGTCGCAGAGCCCTTCCATGGATCGCTTTTCGTTTCATACATGGCCTCATGATTCATCACTAAGCTCGTCTGCATCGCGGCATCAGCACCCTGTTGCTCTCGTGATTGCAACGCAATAATGGCTTCTTTCAATAACTCAGGATCATTGATCAAAGCATCCTTAATCATGGCGCGTACTTCTTGCTGCTGTGTAGCGGTTAGGCTACTAGCATCTGCATGGGCAAAAGTGCTGATTGAGGGTAATGACACGACGAACATCGCCATTGCTACACCCGATACCGCAAACATTTGCAGCTTACGGTGTTTAAAAATCGTGCTTAATTTCGACATGTTTGTGACTCCATTTTCGTGCGTTAATTTATCAGTTTGAACTACATTTTTGACGTGAATCGTTGATTTCATCATAGGTTTTCCAATGTCATGGACCAGAGCTCGCGTCGTTCCAGTCGTTAACTATCTCTCAGTTAATTCACCAAAAGATCGAGTGTTAATAGCGTTAGTGTTCAGTTGTCGCCTCTTTAGACATAGATGAGGCTTGTTTAAGCGCATCAATTACCCGCTGGCTAGATAGAATTTCAGGTAATGCAATACCTTGCGGCGCATTAGGGCCATAGACGATATTAAAGGGCACGCCGAAACGATTGTGACTTTGGAGGTAATCAGTAATGGGCTGCGATGCTGTGGTCCAATCGCCTTTCATGGGTAATACATGTGCCTGTTGCAACAAGCTGTAGACGGGTTCTTGTAAGATCACGCCCACTTTATTGGCCTTACAGGTAATACACCAATCTGCGGTTACATCAACAAATACAGTCTTTCCTTGGGCAACCTGCTGGTCAATTAACGCTTGATCCAGTGGCGTCCAAGTAAGGTCTGTTGGTAAGGGTTTTGCCCATTGATTTGACGTGCTAAACGCGATGACAGCCGATAATAAAATACCCACGCCCAAACTGCTGACAATGGCAATAGCGCCGTATTTTTTAGCCATAAAAAACATAAAAATCAGCGCAATGGCAGCACCAAGTGGCCACAGATAAATCACATTAACAAAACTCGCTAATAGGCTGATTAACCACAAACTGGTGAGTAACAACATGGCGGAGAAAAATACTTTTACTATGTTCATCCAGCGGCCGGGTTTAGGGAAATAACCCGCCACTTGTGGAAATGCCGCCACCATTAACCAAGGCAGCGACATCCCCACAGCTAAAGCAGTAAAGATAACCAACAGGCTTAGCACATCGGCGCCCAAAGCGAATGCCACTGCGGTGCCCAAGAAAGGTGCGCTGCACGGCGTTGCCAGTAAAGTCGCAAACATGCCCTGTAAAAAGTGGCCACGGTTATTATTGCCGCCGGTTGTCGCCAGCTTGGTTTGTACGTTAGAAGGTAAGTTAATCTCAAAAACACCTAACATATTGAAAGCAAACACTGTAGTCACAAGCGCCATAAAGCCGATAAACCACGGATTTTGGAACTGCACGCCCCAGCCAATCGCTTGTCCAGTGAGTTTGAGTATTAAGATGAAGCCAGCCAGTAGCCAAAATGAGACTAAAATACCCAGCGCTGAGGCGATAAACTGTTGGCGGATTTGATTGCGTTGTAAATGAGGCGCAGCGACTACTGAGCTCAACTTCATCCCGAGTACCGGTAATACGCAGGGCATCACATTTAAAATCAACCCACCGAGAAGCGCCAACAATATAATGCTAAATATCGAGATGTTTTCCTGCGTAATCACCTTAGGTTCAACCTTGGCGCTATATTCGAGTGCTCGCTCACCATCAATAACCGTAACATTGAGTGGTTTACCTAATACTTCTGGTTCACCTAGCCAACTAGTGCCATTAAAAATAGCCACTAATTGCTGGCCCTCTAGAGCCGTTTCGCTCTTAGTTAAGCTCACTCGTTTAAATGTAGTATCGGGCTCGCCATCAATAATAATGCTGGGCTGCTGCCAGTTGGTATCATTCAGCCTGACTTCAAGCTGACTTTTAGCGGCATCCCAACCTAATGTCATCACAGGCGGCGCGCCCTCTGCTGCCACTACCTTTTGGGGCTCCCGCGATATAGCCTTGTTGTAAGCCAACATGGCATCAGTATTTGCTTGCAGTGCATTAGGGGTGAAATCAAGATTAATTTGATAATCAGTCAGTACACAGATGGTGGTGCAAGTCGATAACGTCACCTTACCGCGCAGCTGAGTTGGCGCGCTAATATCATCAACAGTTAGGAGTAATGGAAAGGTCGTATTACCTTTATAGCCAAAGGTTTGCAGCCCTAATAACGAAAACTCTGCAGGTGCAGGCCATGCCCAATCAACATGTTGTAGATTACGGGACTCATCCCATTTAATCGCCGGGGCAATACCGCCTTCCCCTGGACTACGCCAATAGGTTTTCCAATCGCCCTCAAGTTGAACCTCGAGTACCGCAGGCAAAGTATTCGATACTGGATCGACTGCGCCAGTCAGCATAAATCGCACCTTGACGGGCAAATGATGTTCATTCACTAACCATGGGGTTGATGCTGCCGATAACGCCGGACTCGCCACGAGCAAAACCAGCATCCACAATCGGATTGAGATGAATTTTAGAATGTGCATTTTATCCCCAAAGTATGCATTAACTGTAAGTTATTCAATTGCATATTAATCTCTTTGATATTTCGTCAGCATAACTACCGAGGTAATACTTAAGCGTGAATCGCCGTTGAGTGTACTTCCAAAGTGCATTTACGTTATGCCTTAGCTCATCTTTTAGCCATCGAAGTGCAGGCTAACGCTATGATCTCGTTATTTAAGTCCTCACGACTTAATAGGAGCGATACGCTAAAAGGTGTAGTTCAAAAAATTTGATAGGGAGATAAAGGTATAAAGCTGATGTTCAGCCGCGACTTAGTTCTGTTTATCAGCAATAAGCTGATGAGATAATTAACGATCCACAGACAAAGTTCACGCTGAAAAAATCACCTATCAAATTGATAAGTAAATTATTTTCATTCTTGAAAGCGGCAATGGGTGAGATGTATTCGCCGAGGTTTGGCTTGATAACGCTGTATAGGCAACAGTGTTATCACGCGGGAGGCGCGGGGGAGTAATGGCAGTAGGAACAATAACGTTAGAAAAGGGATAGAACTCGGTACATCAATACAGGTGCGGATCGACTTTTCAGACAATTCACATTTTTTAGGCTCAGTTTTAGCTAAATCACCCTCGCTAGAAAGGTTGCTAAGACTCACGCCTTTAACAATATCGCTTGAAAAAGAGGGGCCAGCAATCGCTTGCGTACTCGATGAATTGAGTAGCAATTTAAGCATTCCACTATTTTGAGTCAAACAAAACAAGGTCAGTATGGTAAAAACCATTACACCCCATAAATTGCCTGTTTGCTTAGTAAATAACTTAATAATATGAATTTCTCTGATCTTCTTTGTTAGAAAAAATACAAACGGCTTGGTACTAAACGTTCGTGGAGTATAAGACCGGAGGATTGTAACAATAGTTCATCGGCAAGCAAACTATTTGATTTTGCCCCTAAGCTAGTTGGCTCGTTTGCTTTTACTTAAGTATTATTTTAATAGCGCTAAGATTGTATCCTGCAGCATCGCCTAAAAAGAGCCTGAGTGTTTACAAACCTGATGCGCTAAGCCTATAAATGCCTCGGCTGCCGCAGTCTGATAAGCATCTTTTCGTTGCAGCAATACCGCAGTACGCTTGAGTAAAGTTGGCGTCAGAGCAATCGCTATCAGCTCATCGCGCTCACTAGCAATGTTAGAAGGTAATAATGTCGTCAATTGAGTATGGCGGACAATTTCAATGACGGCACTTAACGAGTTAGCCTCCATCAATACTGTTGGTTGGATATTGTGTTGATGGCAATAACGTTGAATTTGCTCACGGGTTACAAACTCATGACTGAGCAATACCAATGACTGCGCGTTCAATGTTTGCAAATCAATCGCCTGGTACTTTGCAAGTGGATGATTTTTATTAACCACCAATGCCAGCGTTTCAACCATAAGAATTTGCGATTCTATCTCGCTAGAGTGCACCTCAGCAAAGGCAATACCGACATCAAACTTATCATCAAGCAATTGTTTTTCCATATGCTCTTGTGACATCTCTTGCACGCTAACCGTGATATTGGGATGGCGATTATGGAATGCTTTTACTAACGGACCAATTAAGTAGGTAGTAAAGGTGGGAGTCATGGCAATGCGCAAAGCACCACGACTGAGGTTTTGTACATCGTGAATCGCTCGTCGCCCCTCATCTAAATCTTGCAAGGCTTTATGTGCATAACGTGCATACACTTCACCAGCATCAGTTAGATTAACACTGCGACCAGAACGATCAAACAGAGGCGCACCCAGCGTCTCTTCGAGTTGCTTTATTTGTTGAGATAAGGCTGGCTGCGAAACATACAAAGATGCAGCCGCCCGCGTAAAGCTTTGGTGTTTTGCAACAGCCAGAAAATAATTTATGTGTCTAAGTATCATCGTTCTCTACAGGAGCCAGACTTTATCTATAAGTATTTATTATGGACATAATAATATACCCGTCTTTTACCTTATTTCAATAGCCGCGTAGTATTCTCCCTATCGAAACAACAGAGACAACCGTTATGCAAGACGTTATTAAAGGTTTTTTAAAGTTCCATAGCGATGCATTTCCTGAACGCGCTGATCTGTTCAAGAATTTGGCGACCAAGCAGAGCCCGAATACCTTATTTATTTCTTGTTCAGATAGCCGCTTAGTACCTGAACTCGTCACCCAGCGTGAACCTGGTGGCCTATTTGTGATTCGCAATGCGGGCAACATAGTACCGTCCTATGGACCTGAGCCTGGAGGCGTCTCTGCATCGGTAGAGTATGCGGTGACCGCATTACAGGTAACAGATGTGGTGATATGTGGTCACTCAGACTGCGGCGCAATGTCTGCTATTGCAACCTGTCAATGCATGGATCACATGCCAGCCGTTGGCAGTTGGCTCCGTTACGCGGACTCTGCTCGCATCGTCAACGAATCGCTCAACCATCTAAGCGAGCATGATCGTATTGAATCTATGGTACGAGAGAATGTGATCGCTCAGATTGAAAACATTAAAACGCATCCTTCAGTTCGACTGGCTATTAGGGAAGGCCGCTTGGCTTTACACGGTTGGGTTTACGATATCGAGACGGGTAACATTGATGCCTTAGACGGCGTAACGAACAGTTTTGTTTCTCTTACGCAGCACACTAAGGTTCACGCTTACCCTGTACAGCTGCCTGAAGCAGTTTAATCCAATAATATTTACATTATTGTTAACTATAAATAATCATCACTAAAAGGTATTACCATGATTCAATCTCAAATTAGCAACGCTGCACGTCAAGCATTAACAGATACTATTATTGCCTTAAAAGCTGAAAAAAAATTATCATTCGAGCAAATAGCAGAAGGAACCGGTTTAAGCGATGTCTATGTAACGGCCGCTTTGTTAGGCCAACATCCTCTCCCTGCTGATGCAGCGAAAAAAGTGGGTGAAACCTTAGGTCTTGATGAGAATGCTATCTCATTACTACAAGCGATTCCGCTACGCGGCAGTGTCGGAGCGAGCATGCCAACAGATCCTACTATCTATCGTTTTTATGAGATGATGCAGGTTTATGGCACGACCCTTAAAGCACTCGTCCATGAACAGTTTGGCGATGGCATCATCAGTGCAATCAACTTTAAGATGGATATCAAAAAAGTGGCAGATCCAGAAGGTGGCGATCGCGCAGTCATTACGCTTGATGGTAAGTTTTTACCCTTCAAACCTTTTTAATGGTCTAGTTTAGCAGTCGCAACTTATTGAAAAGTTTGCCACGCTAAAAATAGATTTAGCATAGTAAAAGTCGGCGCAACACGTCGACTTTTGGCTACCTAGGATATTTATTTACTGATGCACACTGTTTATATTTCAGCCAAAAAGCAGCAATCATTGCTGAAGAAATTGTGGCCTATGGTGGTGATTTCTGGATTATCCCTGACATTACGTCCCTTGATTACATCCACCGGCCCTCTACTAGAGGAAATCCGCCTTACTACTGATATCGGGCTGCAGGTCGCGTCATTACTAGTTGTGTTACCTATGTTATGTATGGGGATACTGCCTTTATTGTTACCTTCAATTGGCAAAAAACTCAGTGAAAGTACATGGATAATTAGTGGGTTGCTTGCGATTGCTTTCACTGGCCTCTGGCGTTTTTTTTTGGATACTGGCTGGACATTAATTACTAGCGCTTTAATCGGTGGCGCAGGTATTGCCATTGTACAAGCGTTCGCGCCAGGAGTTGTTAAACGTTGGTATCCCAAACATGTACCGCTGGCAATGGGGGTTTATTCAGCCTCACTCATGGCGGGAGGCGGTATTGCCGCAATGCTAAGCCCTTTAGTCGCTCAGCATTACGGGAGCTGGCAAATAGGATTAGCCATATGGCTAATACTACCTGTTATTGCACTTTTACTGTGGTGGTTCAAACCGCATGAAGCAACAGAAACTAAAAATAGTAGCGTAAAATTCAATTTTTTTAGTAATCGCCGAGCGTGGTTATTAGCTTGTTATTTTGGACTCGCGAATGCCAGTTATGCTTGTATGATCGCTTGGCTTCCCACCTATGCGCGTAGTTTAGGTTGGAGCGCCCAAAGTAGCGGTATGTTGATTGGTATCATGACTGTGTTTCAGGTAGCAGGTGCACTCATAATACCTGTACTTTCATCTAATCGTTTAGATCGACGGCTGTGGTTATTTTTTGCCGTTGGTATTCAGGCTATTGGTTTTACAGGATTAATACTGATGCCAGCTTCATTTCTAATGCTTTGTGTATCGTTAATCGGTTGTGGTATGGGAGCCTGCTTTTCTTTGACTCTGACCGTCGCACTTGATCATGTAGCGATACCAAGAATCGCTGGAGCACTAACTGCATTTGTACAAGGTATTGGTTTTATCATTACCGCGATAATGCCTTATATTGCAGGATTATTGCGTGAATGGACTGGGAGCTTTCTGAGTGTTTGGTTAATGCTTCTGGTCATGCTTATTGGCATGCTGATGGTCACAATAAAGTTTTCACCTGAAAGTTACGCAAAGGCAATTGACTGTTAATATAATAATATTAAGGATTTATAATGAACAAATTATTTTTTTATGCGGCGCTGGCAACCTCTATATTGTCGATTGCGGCGGGCGCAAACACCTTACAAAGTAATCAAATTAAAAATAATGAAGCGAATGGTGGATCACATATGATGACAGTTCCTGTATTAACGGGTGAGATGGCACAAAACATCGTAAATGCGGCGGCATTAGAAGCTAAAAAAGAGCAGTTAATGGTGTCCATTACGGTCGTTGATGCTTCCGGACAAACTTTAGCCGTGTTAAGGGATCATCAAGCAGGCGTACATACCATCCGTGCCAGCTACAAAAAAGCTTACACTGCGAACTCACAAAAAAGAGAAACTGCGGTCATCGCTAAGGGAGTTGCGGATGGATCTATTCCTGCCGACATTCGGTATTTGGATGAAAATATACTGATTATGGATGGCGGTGTTCCTATCTTTATTAACGGTATCGTTGTGGGTGGCATAGGGGTCGGAGGGGCGCACGGCAGCCAAGATGTTCGTATTGCGAAAGCGGGTTTAAAAGCTTTAGATTAAATTTGTATGCATAAATACATTCGCACCACCATAAACTCTATTTTTATATTAAAATAATCATAGTGTTATCGCGATATTTGGAATTGCTGGTGAGCTGACAATCGATAAGAACATCATGTTGTTCACGCGAGTAGTCAGCTCCTTAGCTATCAATATATAAGGTGCGGCTAGGTTTATTCGGGAGCATTGGGGTAAAAATATCGCCTTGCGGGGGGTTAGGAGTCTACATTTCGCTCAGCGCTCTTTGGTTAAAATGCTAATAAAGTAGAATCCCGCCCTGCACTGTAAGTATGGTAGACGCACTGGGATGACTTGTAAAATATGCTTTAAATTTATAGCGTTATAAATTTTAGCAAGCGATTCATCGCTATTTCATTGCAGATTTAATGTATAGGTCGAAGCGATTTTTTTTAGTTTCGATGACGGAATGCGGCTTCACACCGTCTAAATATTCAGCATAATCGGGACGCTTAACCACCACACGCTTAGTTGCCAAAGCGAGCGCTGGCGCAAGCAGGCCATCAGCATCTAAATCGGCGCCAACTAAGGATTGAAATACACGCATTTCCTTTTTCACTAAGGCCGATTTATCACGGTGTGGATACATAGGATCAAGATAAACCACGTCAACATCTTGCTCCAGTTTTGCGAGTGCCTCTAAGCTAGAACCAGGGAACAAACGCATCCGCTCACGCATCCAATCACCAATTTCGGCATCTTGATAGGCGCGGCGTAAACCGTCCTCAAGTAATGCGGCAACCACAGGATGACGTTCAACCATAGTGACTGTACAACCTAGGCTCGCAAGCACGAAGGCATCGCGCCCTAAACCTGCAGTACCATCAACCACACTCGGCGTGACGCCTTGCTTTAATCCCACCGCTTTAGCGATAGATTGCCCACGACCACCACCAAATTTACGCCGATGCGCCACAGCACCAGTGACAAAATCGACCACTATGCCATCTAGCTTAGGTTCATCACGTTTATACAGTGATAAGGTATTTGATTCAAAACGCAATTCGAAAGGAGCATTCGCATCGTAGACAAGTTGCCAACGCGCACAAATCTCCACAAGTGTCGGGTATTGCTGATTGAAAAAGACTGGAATAGGCAAAGGGACCACTGTTTATACAATTAAAAACTTCGGTCATTATGCCAAAAGCAATCTTAGCTGAATACTGTCTTGGCTTGGCCAATTTACCCTAAGGACTATTATCCCTATAATTGCCCTCATGAATGCGGGTATTCCACCTGCACCACTCACCTTGGAAGATTCCATGTTAAGTTACCGCCATGGTTATCACGCAGGCAATTATGCCGATGTGTTGAAACACACCATCTTGCTTCAAACCTTGCAGCTGATGCACAAGAAAGACAAACCACTTGTGTATATCGATACCCATGCGGGTGCAGGTGGTTATGCTTTAAGCGATGAATTTGCACAAAAAACCGGTGAATACCTCGAAGGCGTAGCTAAGCTTTGGGATAAAACGGATTTGCCGCAATCGCTGCAGGACTATGTCGCCGCAGTGCGTCATTTTAATGAAGAAAACCCTGATGAACTCAACTTCTACCCGGGTTCGCCCGCCATTATAGACATGGAATTAGGGCCTAAAGATCGCATGGTGCTACACGAGCTGCACAGCACTGATTATGTGTTACTGGACGATTACTTTTGCGAAGATAGACAAGTTAAAGTACTTAATGGTGATGGCTTACAAGGTCTTATCGCCGCAGTGCCGCCACTAGAGCGCCGCGCTTTGGTACTGGTTGACCCAAGTTATGAGATGAAAACCGACTATCAAGATGTGGCCGAAACACTGATAAAAGCGCATAAACGCTTTGCCACTGGGGTTTTTCTATTATGGTATCCAGTCGTGAATCGTGCTCAAACCGAGGGCATGTTATCGCGCCTTGCTAACAGTGGTATTAAACGCCAACTACGCATAGAACAAGCAATCAAGCCCGATTCAGATGAATTTGGTATGACAGCAGCTGGCTTATGGGTCATCAACCCACCTTGGCAGTTAGATGAAATTGCGACTGAATTAATGGATTATTTAGGTAAGACACTCGGACAAGCTGACGGTAACATTACTGTGAAATGGGAAGTCGGCGAATAACGCTCTATTTTAATGGCAGCAAAAATTTAAATTTTCGCTGCCATTAACCTGCTATTTAGGATCTAATATCCAGCCGTTAAGCCCCCGCCTGCTCACGATAACGTTTCAATAAAATCTTTACTCGCTCAACATAGGCTTGAGTTTCAGGATAAGGCGGAATGCCATTGTACTGCACTACCGTTGTCGGCCCCGCATTGTAGGCGGCACAAGCCAGCGCCACATCACCGTTAAACTGTTTTAGCATTTGTGCCAAATATCGACTGCCCCCTAAAATATTTTCTTCAGGCAAAAAAGCGTTGGCCACGCCCATCTCTTTGGCTGTGTTTGGCATCAATTGCATTAAGCCCATCGCACCGGTACGCGAAACTGCGCGCGCATTAAAAGCAGACTCAGCATGGATCACTGCGCGGATTAAGGCAGGGTCGAGCTGATGTTTATGCGCTGCATGGGTGATAACCGCATCATAGTTAGCCGTAAATAGACGGATACCATTCCAATCAATGGTTGAGTCGGGGCGGCAGGCAAAACAGTCATAGAGTAAGATTTGATACGAGTTACTCACGGGAGCTTTGTCGGTAAAGACTGTGACACCATTAGCTTGTTGATATTGGTAAATCTTAAGTTTTTCTAGGCCTTCACGGCTCACTATGCCGTTATCGGAGTAACGCGCAACGATACGTGGTTTTGATTTTTCGCTAGCATCTTGCGCATAAGCGCTCGAGAATAATAATAAACTCAAGCTCAATACGGTCAGGTCACGAAGTGATAAATACGATGTGGCAGTCCATCTACAGGTAAGCGGTGAGCGAGTAGGCAACATCAGAGTCCCGTATGCTGGTTCAGTTTAAGTATTTCAATAATAGCAAAGAGTTGCTTCATCTCGCGGTTTATCTGACTAAATTCAGCGGAAAAAGTCGCCCCATTGAAAATAGACTGCATATTAAAATGGATACTGCGATTCGGTAAAAACATCATTAGCTTATTACGAAAAAAAGCACATTGGACATCCCCACCAAAATGTTTAGCAAGTTGCTGTAAGCGTTCCATAAATGCCGTGTTCAGCAAGTAACGCGACTCCACTTGATCCGTTGAAAACACATCAAACTCTTTTTCAAATTGCGGATCTTCAAGCTTTACTCGTGTCAGCCCTGCATAACTATCGGACACAAAGTTAACTAACCCACCACGGTCCCGCAGCACTACTGTATGGCCAGTAAACGCCTTATGACTATTCAGCTCAACCACTAAACCGTAAAATAGGGTATGAGTACGCGTAACGGTTCTTCGTCTATTGCTATTGATATCCTGCGTTTCAACTGTCACTTTTTTGGTCAAGGTAAGCTCATTAATCATCAAGTCAACGCCTTTATAGCAGCCTTGAATATAGTCGCCAAAGCGTACTTTATCGTAATGTGGCAATACCTTAGCCGCAACTAACCGATTCATGTCGAGACGCATTTCGCGGCTATAAACAAAATCCTCACCAAAATATTTAAACATCAGTGGATAAACATGTTGTTGCACAGACTGTTTAAAATCGCGAACTGGGGCAAAACTCCACCAGCCCAATCCAAGTAACGCAAGCAATGGTAAAGGAGGAAAATAAGCCGCTCCGCTGCGATAGCCAATAACAGTGAGCAAGGTGAGCCCAAGCACTATTATAAAACTCAAATACAAGCGTTTGCGCGCAGCCTTAAGGCAGGCCACGCGTTGAGTTTCATATTTGCGACTGATGGGGGCGATATTTTTATCGTAATACACTTGTAGCTGAGGCAAAGCCTCTAAATCTGCTGACAAACTTACCGGGCCGCGAACAGCGCGAATCGGGACACCTAAAATAAAAGTTAATATATTCATATTGATGTCATCGTATTGCAGGGTGGTCACTCACCCGTCGCGATCAAGTTACAAGTATTCGGCTGCATCAACGGGCGCTTTTGCCGACTCACTGACTTCATAAAATGGCATCACTTTAATATTCGCCATAGAAGCGATGATAGAACCGGGGAAAATTTCAACGGCGGTATTTAGCTCAGAAACCGCTGAATTATAAAAACGCCTCGCAGCGGAAATATGGGCTTCGACCTCGTTATAGGTTTGCATCGCCTGCAGCATAGTGTTGTCGGACTTGAGCTCAGGATAGTTTTCTACATTGACCATCAAGGTGCCCATTTTATCATTCAACCGTTCAGCCTGAGCTAAGTGCTCTTTAACCGCCTTAGGATCGGTCTTGGTATAGCTGTTGCTCAGTTGAGTTCGTAATTCGGTGATTTCAGTTAGCAGCGATTTTTCATGATCCATAAATCGTTTGGCTATTTTTAGAATGTTAGGCACAAGATCAGCACGCTTGGCTAACTGCACATCAATACCCGATAGAGCTTCGAGCGCGGTATTACGCTTTTTGACTAGGCTGACGTACCAAAGATAGGCCACGATAAAAATCAGCGTTAATCCCAATAATAATTTTTCCATCTTCCATCCTTAGGTTTCTTATTCTTATTAGCAGAATACAGCTAATCATAAATGAGTGGAAATTTCACCTACAGTACAGATTAAGACGATGAAATGCTGTGCTGGTCAGAGCTGATGAGGGGATTACGGCTATTTAACATCCAATACCCCCACTAAATGTCGTAACTGGGACGACAATAAATAGTGATCCTGACGATTAAAAAAGCGTAATCAAAATATAAATTTAACGATATTCAGCTCCGATACAGCAAATAACGACTATAGTGATATGGCACAACATTAGAGCATCCAATTTTGCTCGTGAATACTGGACTCCTCGAGAGTCCATTTTTTTATGCTATTTTTGCCTCATCACTTCAACAAAGCCAATCTGCAACATTTAAGTTTCAATTAAAACTTCGCAATCATACTTTCTGGCTAATTTTTTAACTTTTACCTTAGCGTTTATCCAGCATTCTATATCCGGAATCATCTCTCTCTGCGGCCTAATTGGCTAACGGCGATGTCTCGAGTCAATACTAGAGTCAAGGAAATAGCGTTGCGCCAGGGTCAATATAAAGGAAAGATGATGAGTGTTAACTCCGGTGATATCACCAATAAAAAAGCTTCGGGTCCACAACATAGTGATATCGGCGCCAATGGTTGGTTTGTGCGCTTTCTCAATGTTGTCGAACGCTTAGGCAATCTACTGCCGCACCCTATCACCCTATTTGCACTTTTTTGTGTCGCTGTAATCATTATTTCAGGTATCGCAGGCTACTTTGAGTTAACCGTTGTCGATCCTAGACCGATGGGCTCCCACGGTCGCAGTGCTGACGGTTTTATTCATGTAGTAAGCCTGATGAATGCCGAAGGCTTGCGAATGATCGTCTCAAATCTAGTGACTAATTTTACCGGTTTTACACCGCTCGGTACTGTGCTTGTGGCACTACTGGGCGTTGGAATTGCTGAGCGTTCAGGCTTATTATCCGCTGCCATGCGCGCCTTGGTGATGGGTGCCTCAAGGCGATTAGTGACTGTGACAATAGTCTTTGCCGGCATTTTGTCTAACACCGCTGCTGAGCTTGGGTATGTCGTATTGATCCCTATGGCGGCAATGATTTTTCATTCTCTTGGTCGTCATCCTCTCGCGGGTTTAGCTGCCGCATTTGCTGGGGTTTCTGGCGGCTATAGTGCCAACTTGTTACTGGGTACTGTCGATCCCTTGTTATCGGGTATTACCGAAGCTGCGGCGCGCATGATAGACCCTCAGTATAACGTTGGCCCAGAGGTGAACTGGTACTTTATGTTTGTCTCCACCTTTGTGATCACTTTCCTTGGCGCCTTTGTCACCGAGAAAATTGTCGAACCTAAGTTAGGTAAATACCAAGATGATGATGCGGACGAAACCGTACTGCAATCAATGGAAAATGTCAGTGCCATTGAAATACGCGGCCTAAAATGGGCAGGATTATCTATGTTGGTGCTCACTGTCATCTTAGCACTTTCGGTCGTACCAGAAGGTGCGCCACTGCGCCATCCAGAAACAGGACTCATATCAGGCTCACCATTCCTTAAGGGGATAGTCGCCTTTATCTTTATCTGCTTTGCTATTCCGGGTTTTATTTACGGCAAAGTCGTTGGCAGTATTAAGAATGATAAAGATGTCATCAATGCCATGTCCCACAGCATGAGCACTATGGGAATGTATATTGTGCTGGTGTTCTTTGCGGCGCAGTTTGTCGCCTTCTTCAACTGGAGTAATTTAGGCGCGGTATTAGCCGTATTAGGCGCTGATGGCCTGCAATCTATTGGACTTACTGGCCCAATCGTATTTCTATTTTTTATTGTGCTCTGCGGCTTTATCAACCTAATGCTGGGCAGCGCCTCGGCTCAATGGGCTATTACGGCACCGATTTTTGTACCTATGCTGATGCTGGTGGGTTATGCGCCCGAAACAATTCAAGCGGCATACCGTATTGGAGATTCAGTGACAAACTTAATCACACCTATGATGAGTTACTTCGGTTTAATTTTAGCGGTGGCTTGCCGTTACCAAAAAAACTTAGGTATCGGCACACTGATTGCGACTATGCTACCGTACACTTTAGTCTTTTTTGTAGGCTGGACAGCGTTCTTCTTCCTGTGGGTATTTGGCTTTGGGCTACTAGTTGGACCTGGCGCGGCGACTTACTACACGCCTTAAATACACATAAAAAAACGCAATAAAAAGGGCGCCGAAGATGACCTCTACGCCCTTACTTTATCGGGTAAATTCTAGTCGTATAACCATTCCATCAACAGACTGCAAATCATCAAAAATATACCTAGATTAAACACATAGGTCTGCAGTGTAGACTTTTCTGTCGTGTCCTCGGCTTGTGACACTATCTGACTCACAGGCATAAAAAACAGCTTAGGCGCTAACCCCATCGCCACAAATAATACCGCGGCACCGACGCAACGGGTTAACTCAGGCAGAATAAGCTCCAGCCAATAAAACGTATAAACACCATAAGCCAAAATAGCCAGTGCTATGATATGGCATACCATTCCTACGATAAGCTGCTTAGTTGCAAGATTACCCCACGAAAATACCATATCACTCCTATACTCGCTTTTACGCTAACGATTGATGATATTCGCGCGCAGTTTATCTCGTCTGTGATTAATCTGCACCCACGCATACCAACCAAATAAAATACCGCCAATGGGATAAATATAGAGTGCTTTTTGCAGTTCTACCCCAAATGAATCGTCCCATATAAAATAATTTATCAAAGCGACGATAAGCGATGTCAGCAGGCCCCAATAAAGTACACCGACAACTAAAATACTGTGCAACTTACCCTTGGCGATTCGCGTATCTAATTCTTGTAATTCCAACGTAGAATTATACATATCTTCCCTGCGAGTGATGATGACATAAACCTAATATGCCACAACTTACTGACTATCAATATTATTATTTAACCTGATATTCTTTTATTTGAATAAAAAAAAGCCCTGCTATTGCAGGGCTTTAGTCTAGAAACGACTGAGCTTATTCAGCTGAGTTTGGTTTCTCTTCTTGACCTTTCTTCTCGCGCTTACTGAAAAGGCGCTCCACTATTACAAAGAATAATGGTACGAAGAAAATACCTAAGAAAGTCGAGCTCAACATACCACCAAGTACCGCAGTACCGATGGCATTTTGGCTACCAGAACCCACGCCAGAGCTAATGGCTAATGGCACAACACCAAGACCAAAGGCGAGAGACGTCATTAAGATAGGACGTAGACGCACACGAACCGCGTGTAACGTTGCCTCGACCAAGCCAGAGCCTTTCTCGTAGAATTCTTTAGCAAATTCAACAATTAATATGGCGTTCTTGGTTGCTAAGCCCACCGTAGTTAATAGCCCTACTTGGAAGAACACGTCATTGGGTAAGCCGCGACCATTCATCGCTATCAGTGCACCGATAATTCCGAGCGGAACCACGAGCACAACGGCAAATGGGACTGACCAACTCTCATAAAGTGCTGCCAATACTAAGAAAACCACTAAGATGGACAACGCATATAGAGCAGGCGCTTGGTTACCCGACAGACGTTCTTCGTACGATAAGCCATTCCACTCAATACCAAAGCCTGGCGGTAACTGCTTTACCAGATCTTCCATAATGGTCATTGCAGCACCCGTACTAAACCCTGCTGCTGTTGCCCCTTGAATGTTCATCGCTGGCAAACCATCGAAGCGCTCTAAACGTGGAGAACCGTATTCCCATGCCCCAGTTGCGAAGGCAGAGAAAGGAACCATATCACCGCTATTATTGCGTACGTACCACTTATCTAAGTCGCCAGGTTGCATCCGATATTGCGCATCACCTTGCACATACACTTTTTTCACACGACCACGGTCAATAAAGTCGTTCACATAAGAACCACCCCAAGCCGTAGCAAGAACACTGTTTACACTGGCAATTTCAATACTTAATGCACTCAGCTTAGCGTGATCAACGTGTAACTGATAAATTGGTGCATCTTCTTGGCCGTTAGGACGTACGCCAACCAAATTAGGATTCTGCGCCGCCATACCGAGCAGCTGATTACGTGCCGCCAGTAACTTATCGTGACCTTGGCCGTTCTTATCCTGCAGGTACATATCGAAACCGTTAGCAGTACCTAATTCGATTACTGCTGGCGGCACGAAAGCGAAGACTAACGCATCTTTCATCTGGCTAAATGCACCCATGGCGCGACCAGCGATAGACTGAACATCCATACCAGGCTCTGAACGCTCAGACCAATCTTTAAGACCAACGAAAGCTAAGCCCATGTTTTGCCCTTGACCGGCAAAACTAAAGCCCGCCACGCTAAACACTGAGTTTACGCCCTCTTCAGCCATAAAATGATCAGAGACTTTTTCTAATACTTTTAACGTGCTTTCTTGCGTAGAGTTCGTTGGCAAAATCGCTTGAGTAAACAAAATACCTTGGTCTTCATCGGGCAAGAATGCGGTAGGCATGCGGATAAAAATCCAACCTACGGCAATAACTAGCACCACATAAATCGCCATTACTCTAAAGCCGCGCTTGATGATACTTGCAACGCTAGATTCATAACGGTTAGTTAAGTTGTCAAATGTGCGGTTAAACCAACCGAAGAACCCAGTTTCAATATGACCATGGCCCTTTTTAACCGGTTTAAGCATAGTCGCACACAGTGCCGGTGTTAACACCACTGCGACCAGTACCGAAAGCGCCATTGCTGACACGATCGTGATCGAGAATTGACGATAAATCACACCCGTTGAACCCGACATAAATGCCATAGGGACAAATACGGCCGACAACGTCAGACCAATACCCACTAGAGCTCCGGTGATTTGATCCATCGATTTACGGGTGGCCTCAAGCGGACTCAAGCCTTCTTCTGCCATCACCCGTTCGACGTTTTCCACCACCACAATCGCATCATCCACCAACAGACCGATAGCAAGCACCATAGCAAACATGGTTAAGGTATTAATCGAAAAACCAGTTATCGACAGAATCGCAAAGGTACCTAAGAGTACAACAGGTACTGCAATGGTCGGGATCAGCGTTGCGCGGAAATTTTGCAGGAACAGGTACATGATGATAAACACCAGTACAATCGCTTCAAGCAGAGTATGCACCACACCTTCAATCGATTGCTCAACGAAAGGCGTTGTATCATATGGATAAACAACATCTAGCCCCTGCGGGAAGAACGGCTTCAACTCGGCAACTTTTTCACGTACCGCAGCAGCCGTGTCTAACGCGTTAGCCCCCGTTGCGAGCTTAATTGCTAATCCTGCTGCAGGTTTGCCGTTATACAATGATACTACGGCATAACTTTCAGAACCTAACTCAACACGTGCTACATCACTTAAATAGACGTTTGCGCCTGAGGTATCTGATTTAAGGATAATCTTGCGAAACTGTTCAGGTGTTTGTAAACGGCTTTGAGCCGATACGGTCGCGTTTAACTCTTGACCAGGCAATGATGGCGAACCACCTAATTGTCCCGCTGATACCTGAGCATTCTGCGAACGAATCGCCGACATGACATCTAAGCTGGTTAAGCTGTATTGGGTTAATTTCAGCGGATCTAGCCATATACGCATCGCGTACTGGGCACCAAACAACTGAATTTCACCTACACCCGCAACACGGCTCATAGGGTCTTGAATGTTCGCACCAACGTAGTCAGCAATATCGCCTTTGTCTAAGGAACCATCAGACGATACAAAGGCCAAAACCATTAGGAAGCCTGAACTCGATTTGTTAACGTTAACGCCTTGAGACTGCACTTCCTGAGGTAACAGGGTCATAGCACCCTGTAACTTATTTTGCACTTGAACCTGTGCAATATCAGGATCCGCCTCCGCATTAAACGTTAGCTTAATCTCTGCATTACCAAAACTATCACTGGTTGAGGCAATATAACGCAGGTGGTCAATCCCTTTCATCCGTTGCTCAATTACCTGAGTCACAGAATCTTCTACAATTTTTGCAGACGCACCGGGATAGTTAGCAGTAATCACCACGGTTGGGGGGGCAATACTTGGATATTGGGATACTGGTAACGAGCGGATCGAGAGGATCCCCGCCAGCATAATTATCAAAGCGATCACCCATGCGAAAATGGGGCGATCAATAAAAAAACGTGCCATAGCTATGCCCTATTGTGCTTTCGTTTCAGAAATAACTTTGGTAGTTACTGGTGCTCCGGGACGAATTTTTTGTAATCCTTCCACAATCAGCTTGTCACCAACCACTAAACCCGAAGTCACGCGCCACTGATTATCGATCACTTCCGCAGTAGTCACAGTTATCGCTTCAACTATACCTTGATCGTTAACCACCATAGCCACAGCATCACCCTTAGAGTTACGAGAAATTGCTTTTTGTGGCACTAAAATGGCTTGTGGATCGGTGCCCGCATTCAACATAGCGCGCACATACATACCAGGTAATAAAATACCTTCAGGATTAGGAAACTCGGCACGTAAAATCACCGAGCCCGTGCTTTGATCAACGCTCACTTCAGCAAACTGCAGTTTGCCTGGGTGGCCATATTGAGTACCATCTTCGAGTATTAATTGCACATCAGCATTATCAGATGCTTGCAGCTTACCTTGCTTCAATTTAGCTTTAAGGCGTAGTAACTGCGCGCTCGATTGCGCGATATCAACATTGATAGGATCAAGCTGTTGAATTGTGGCCAAGGTTTGGCTTTGATTGGCGGTAACTAACGCCCCAGCAGTAACACTCGACTTACCAATACGCCCAGAGATAGGCGCTAGCACTTCGGTATATTGCAGATTGATTTTTGCCGTGTTGATGGCAGCCTCTGCAACCGTCACACCCGCTAAGGCTTCTTTATACGCCGCTTCTGCGTCGTCAAAATCTTGCTGACTGATGGCATTTGTTTTGACTAACTGCTTATAACGCGACGCTTTTGCTTTTGCTGAGGCTAAACTCGCGTTTGCTCTGGCTAAATCCGCATTTGCGCTCACAAGAGCCGCTTTATAGGTTGCTGAGTCAATTTGATAAAGCGACTCACCTTGTTTCACATTGCTACCTTCGATAAAGCTACGCTTAGTGATAATACCGCTAACCTGTGGGCGAACTTCCGCCTCAAGAAAAGCCTTACTACGGCCAGGTAATTCCACCTGAATCGCTTGAGTCTGGGCAACAACATTAAGGATTCCAACTTCCGTACTCTGTGGACCCGCACTCGCTGGAGCTTTCTCTTCCAGAGGGCTGCAAGCTGCCATCAATAACGCCACGCTTATAACTGAGGCAAGTTTAATTGTCTGCCGCATGAGAACTCCTTCAAATATTCACTGCCCACATACCAGTACACTTATTGCGCTGACACGAGCGGTAATGGTAACTAAAACTAAATCCGTTATTTATCTCATGGCCTATAGGGACCAACAAGGAGGATAACGAAACCAAATTATAAACTAATAAAAACTTTTACTATTCTGGCATGACTCATATCAACGAATTATTATTCGATTAAAAAATCTATTAAGGATGAGTCACCTTTTTAGCGGGATACGCTGTAAAAAACTCAATCGACCGACTCTACATGCTGAATTTACAGCTCATACATACACTGTAAAGCTGTGACGACCGACTTCACAGTGAATCAAGCGGACTCTCTTCGACATAATTTGAGCACATTTCTCGTAATCATTTATTTAGACGACAAAACAGCCCTATAAATTATCTTTATAATCTATTTCTAATAGGCCAAACCGTTAAAAACAACAGATTTACATAAGATATTAGCAGAAAAAGCTCATACCGTTTATAGCTTAATTATAAATAGACCGCGAACGAGTGCTGTGCATCATATCAAGTACTTTCCTGAGTTTAATGACAACTTTGCATCATCGACCTGCAACAATCGAATCAGTACAAATATTACTGAGCGGGCTATCTTAGTGATTCATCCAAAGCGGAGCAAATGCCAAAGCCAAATTAGTGCCCCATAAAATGAAACTAAGACTCCCACAAATAAGGCTTCTATAATGCCGGCAATTGTTTACAAACCTATTAACTCTAAGGCTAAAACTGATTTTCATATTTGTTCATATTTTTTCGTGATTGGTTCATCCTCAGTAACACCGCTATTCACAACTTATTTCTATGATAAACGGGCGCTAACAACTCCCTATGATTAAACATAACGTTGAGATGATGACCATGACAACTCGCACAACACTCCTGCTCAGCGGAGCATTACTTATCCTTGCCATAAACGCTCAAGCATCTGATGAAAATCAACTCTTGGGTGGCACGATTAATGGTAACCTCAATTTTGCCTCCGACTATGTGTTTCGCGGTGAATCTGAAACCTTAGATGGTGACATTCCCGTAGTGCAAGGCACCTTGAGCTGGAACCACACTGAAGGTTGGTATGCAGGGGTATTTAGTTCCAACATTAAATTTGCCGATCCCAATTTAGAAATCGTCACCGCTCCCTTTGTCGGTAAAACGGGTGAGTTTGGCGACTCTGGTTTCACCTATGATGTCATGTTGTTTTCATACCTTTACCCAGGTGCATCTTATTCAAACTACACCGAACTCTGGCTCAAAGTGGGCAGACAGTTTGGCAGCGCCAATTTGCAATTAGAAGTTACACCCACCGTTGATGACTGGTTTGGTGTCGATGGTTGGCAAGGCGTAAACTACGCGCTACACCCAAGTTATCACTTCGCTAATGGTATAAAAGTATCAGGCTCTGTCGGTTATCAAGACTTAAGTGGTGAAGGTGCCGAGGGCTGGGGACACTGGAACCTAGGTCTTAGCAAAGTGTTCTACGGGCTAAATTTTGATGTCCGTTATCACGGCAGCACAGTTGATAGCGACCATAAAGTCTATGGTACTCAAACTGAAATCTTCGATGACCGCTTTGTGGTTGGCATAAGCAAAAGCTTTTAAAGATAGGCTATTGATCCGCACATGGGGCAGCTTCTCCGCAATAGTCCAATCGCTTGATACACAAAGCTTTGACCAGCCATCGGCTGGTCTTTTTCTATTAACGTTAAACCTATTACACTAAATCCGATTATCACCCACGCTGCAAGCCAA
The DNA here is from genome assembly GCF_023283485.1 of Shewanella glacialipiscicola. Classification (GTDB taxonomy): domain Bacteria; phylum Pseudomonadota; class Gammaproteobacteria; order Enterobacterales; family Shewanellaceae; genus Shewanella; species Shewanella glacialipiscicola. The sequence continues at coordinate 15,291 of NZ_JAKILU010000004.1, read as the reverse complement.
TATGCGGCTGATATCAGCCAAGCAACGACCCGATTGCTGTTGCCACTGATTAAACACCGCTTGTACTTGTTTAAGCGCCGTCTGCGATGTAAATCCCGCATCGACGAGCTTATGCGCTTTAAAATAACCTTGTACATCATCGGTTAACAAGAAAGTGTCTTTACCAATGCCGCGCAAAAAATATGGCCCCGTATTACCACCTAATCGAGTTCCGCGTTTTTTTAATAATGCCCATAAACCGATAATATCTTGCGTTGGCCAATCGGCAATCAACTGCGCTAAACTGCCATGCTCACGGGCAATATCGTGGATCATTAACGCGTTATCATAAATAGCTTGAGTCTTTTTTAGATGACGAATTAAGGTTGTATCACTCGCCCGTGCTTGAATTTGTTCAGGAGATAACATCAATACCTTGCGTGGTTCAAACCCAAAAAAAGACTTCTCATACTCAGGCCATTTATTCACAACCACACGCCACACAAAGCCACTTTGAAATACCTGCCGACTCATGGCAGACAATAACTCAGCATCGCGATACTGGCGGATCTCATCATCGGTTAAACAACCTGACAGCAGAGCTTCGAGCCCAGCGGAACCACCTTTGCGCTCACTGGCTCTGGCATAAATGGATGAGAAACGCTCTAACTTATTCATATTACTACCTTTAAACTGATTAAATTCTGACGTTTTCGATGTTGCTTTAATAATACCGATTTTTATCCCCGATGGATCATTTTGCCTTGCCACCACAAATGATATTTAGCCTAAGCATTTTTAAATGAACTCTTACAACAAGCATCTCAATTACGACTAAAGTTAAGACGTAAAATCAATAAAACTGGGTTTGGAGCCTATATCTATGGAGCTTTTTTATCACCCCTTGTCACGCTATTCACAAAAGGTGCTGATCGCTCTTTATGAAAAGCAGGCCAACTTTTATCCCCGAATTGTTGATTTACGCGATCCTTTCTCACGGCAAAAATTCCATCAACTGTATCCGCACGCAAGACTGCCTTTGCTTAAAACCCAAGATGAACAGCTGATCCCCGAGTCCAGTATTATCATTGAATACTTAGACAGGCATTTTAATAGCAGCACCCAACTGCTGCCTACAGAGCCGATGCATAATTTACAGGTCAGACTCTTTGATCGCCTTATCGACAATGATATTAGCAACTCATTATTTCAATTAGAAAAACTGCACGATTCTGACAAAAGTAGCGAGTTTGAAATCAAGAAGCTAGAGAAGCAATTGCTATTACAATTTCAACATTTAGATACACAACTCGCGCAGCATCATTGGATCTGTGGCGACAGCTTTACACTCGCTGACTGTGCTTTAATCCCATGCTTAAATTATAGCTTTAGGCATTTGAATTTATTGGATTTTGACCAAGTGTGGCGCTATTGGCAACAAGCACAACTACGCGGGGCTTGGATGCTAGTACAGGAGGAAATATTACTGGCTGAAATGGAAGATAATATAGGAAAAAGAGGCATACCTTAGCGAGCATGCCTCAGTAAAATCAGATATTTCGTTCTTTCTTGAGCTGTAAAAATGCTTTCCACTTAATCACTTCGGGTGGCAATTCAGGCGCAGGGTCGTTATAGCCCGCCTCTTTCACAAGTACATCCAGCGGTATTTGTTTACGCTTACACACAAACACCCCGCGCACATGCACGATACAATGCAGGCCACGCTCACTTACGAAGCGTTGTTCAATATAGAAATATTTCTCATCCCAACCGACAACCTTGGTTTCAATCTCAAACTGTTGAAAAGGCTTAATATCACGAATATAGGTAAATTCGGCGGCATTAACGATTGGCATCCACTTCAACTTTATAAAGCGTTTTAGCAAACCCATCTCAGCCAACATATAAGTCCGCGCGAGATCCATAAAGGCGGGATAACGGGAGTTAGTCAGATGAAAATTGATATCACAATCGCTCGGCAAAGCACGGTAAGTGATGCGACTGGTACCGAGAAAATCGATCTCACGGCAGTGACGCGTACGCCAAAATAATAACCAAAACAAACGAAAATACAGATTCATAATCAGTCGCCCTTGAAATAAGAGCCACAGGCTAACAGAGGTCATACCACAGGGCAAGCGAGATCTAGGTCACAAAAAAGGCGCTCTCAGGCGCCTTCTTACTGTGTAACTCAGATTATTTTGAGCTCATCACATCAACATAATTAACGGATTAAATATGTTGATATGTTGACTAACAATGACTTATCTAGCCTGCTTATGCAGCAATGCCTGAATGCCTTAACAAGGCATCGATATTTGGCTCACGCCCCATAAACTGCTTGAATAAGTCCATAGGCTCGGCTGAACCACCCATTTCGAGGATATTGTGCAAGAAACGACGACCGGTTTCAGGGTTAAAAATACCTTCGGCCTCAAAGCGCGAAAACGCATCCGCCGACAGCACTTCGGCCCATTTATAGCTGTAATATCCCGCGGCATAACCACCCGCAAAAATATGGGCAAAACCATGTTGGAAACGGTTAAAGTCTGGTGGCGTTAATACGGCCACCTGACGGCGCACTTCGTCTAAGGTTTCTTGAATGCGCGCACCTTGGGCTGGGTCATATTCGTGATGCATTCTAAAATCAAACAACGAGAACTCGAGTTGGCGCAGCATTGTCATGCCTGATTGGAAGTTTTTCGCCGCCAGCATTTTATCTAACAAGGCCTTAGGTAATGGCTCACCCGTTTCGAAGTGGCCAGATATTTCAGCTAACGCTTCTTCCTGCCAACACCAGTTTTCCATAAATTGACTCGGTAACTCGACCGCATCCCAAGGCACGCCGTTGATACCCGACACGCCAGCAACATCGATTTTAGTCAGCATATGGTGGATACCGTGGCCAAATTCGTGGAACAGGGTCGTCACTTCATCGTGGGTAAACAACGCAGGTTTACCATCGATCGGACCATTAAAGTTACAGGTCAAATAAGCCACTGGCTTTTGTAAACCATGGGCAGTTTGACGGCGCACACGGCAATCATCCATCCAAGCGCCGCCACGTTTACCGGTGCGAGCATATAAGTCGAGGTAGAAACTGCCTCTGTGCTCACCCGTTTCATCAAAAATATCGAAGAAACGAACGTCTTTGTGCCAACGGTCAATATCCTTTTGCTCAACTATTTTAAGGCCAAACAAACGCGATACTGTATAGAAAAGACCAGACAACACTTTATCTTCTGGGAAATAGGGGCGCAGGATTTCCTGTGAAATCTCATACTTATGCTGCTGTAACTTCTCGGCGTAGAAACTTAAGTCCCAAGATGCCATCTCAGTCACACCATATTCTGCCTCGGCAAAAGCTCTTAACTCAGCCAGTTCAGCCTTAGCTTGATCCTTTGAGCGCAGCGCTAACTCATTTAAAAATGCCATCACCTGCGCCGGCGTTTCGGCCATTTTAGTTGCCAGAGATTTGTCAGCAAAACTATCAAAACCCAGTAACTGTGCGAGCTCATGGCGCAACGCAAGGATTTCGTCCATTAGCGGGCTGTTATCGAACTTACCAGCATTCGGGCCTTGATCGGAGGCACGGGTGACAAAAGCGCGGTAGCACTCTTCTCGAAGGCTGCGGTTTTCGCTGTAGGTCATAACCGGTAAATAAGAGGGGAAATCTAAGGTAAATAACCAACCTTCTAACTCACGTGCCTGCGCCATTGCCTTAGCAGCCGCTTTAGCTGAATCGGGCAGACCCGCTAGTTCGGTTTCATCAGTAACTAACTTAGTCCAAGCTTGCGTCGCATCCAATAATTGATTTGAAAAGCCACTGGTGAGCTCAGACAAACGCTTTACAATTTCGCCATAACGCACTTTTTGCCCGTCATCTAAACCAATACCTGAGAGTTTAAAATCACGCAGGCTGTGTTCAATGACCTTCTGTTGTGCTTGGTTCAATTGTGCAAATTCATCCGATGCGCGCAGAGCCTTATAGGCCTCATACAAACCTTGATGTTGACCAACGTAAGTACCGTACTCTGATAGTAATGGCAAGCAAGCATCATGGGCTGCACGCCATTCATCAGTGCTAGTGACTGAATTCATGTGAGAAACCGGCGACCAAATTTGGCTCAGTTCATCGTCAACCTGTTCGAGTGGCGCAACTAAGTTGTCCCAAGTAAAAGGCCCTTGATGTTGCAATACCTCATCAATCTTAGCGCGAGATTGAGCAATAGCATGCTCAACAGCGACTTGAATATGTTCCGGTTTAATCTGTGAAAAAAGCGGTAATTTTGCGCCGCTAAGCAAAGGGTTACTCATAATGATTCCTCAACAATCTGTATAGGGTATAAATAAGGGCTAATGTCCTATTTATCAAGGCAAGAAAACCGATTGCCCACTTCGATTATCCCTCCTTAGCGAGTTTTTACCTGAAAAAATGCGAACCTGTTCGCATTTTACATTTACGTTTTATTTGCTTGATCATTGTTGCCAACCAGATCGCAAATAAAACTGATTCGCATTAACGTTTAGTGCTGGGCGAGGTATTCTCTACTTAATAAACACACTCTTCCTAAATAAGTAAAAATATGGCAATACATTCAGCAAAAATGATGGCGAGCATCCTCTGTCTTTTAGGCATCAATGGCCTTAGCTACGGCGCATTCGCCAATGAAAGCCTAGAACACATCGATAGTAGCTCACATAGCCTGTTACCTAGCGAGAAGATTGAATCTTTGGCGGTAACACTCGATTTAGGTTGGGACAGTAAATATATTTCACAGGGGCGCAATAACTTACAAGATGGCGGTATTTATTGGCTGAATACTTCAGTTCAATATGGCAACTGGACCACCTACGCCTTAGTTGGTCGCGGCGATAGCCAAGCCTATACCGAGTGGAATCTTGGTCTTGAATATGGATTTAACTTGGTCGAAAACTTTGATGCTAATCTGGGATATCAACGTATTGAAGGCTACGGCAGTAGTCGCTGCCAAGATAATGAGCTATTCGCTGAACTCGCCTACACCGCCACACCTTGGTTAATACCATCAATAAATTACGTTTATTCGACTGAAGCTAACGGCTATTTTGTGGAAATGAGTCTACACAGTTTTTGGAATATTACTGACCACTTTAGCCTCACGCCCTACATCACCCAAGGGTTTGATTTTAAATACCGAACAGCTGAGCACAATGGTAAGAACAACCTGCAGTTTGGCCTCGAGAGCAATTATCAATTATCACCCAACATGAGTGTCAGCGGCCATATTAGCCATAGCATTGCCCAAGGGGATATTGAACAAGAAGCCGCGGCCAATGGCGATACGAGCTCGCAGGATCAAACTTATGCAGGCATCCACTTTACAATGACGCTTTAGTTAATTTAGACGCTAAATTTGGCAAGAATACATTCCACTCACTAAACTCAATATGTCGACGGAGCGACTTTACCGTTTATACCAAATTATGCTGAGGAACAGGGAATGTTAGCGCATCAATGTTATCCCATTCGTATCATGTTTGTAGCAGTAATCTCGCTATTAATGCAGGCCATAATCCCAGCGAGTGCACAACTGACATCCGAGCCTGAACCCAGTGTAACCTCTTTATCTAAACCCAAAAAAAACGAACCTTTACCTTTAGATACCTTGCTCGACAGTCATGGTCAGCCGATTAACATTCCCCACCAAACACAGAGCGCATTAGAGTATTCATCTGCCGAGATAAAACCGCTCAATACATCCAAAACCAAATCCAATCAGCCAGCTAAAACCACTAAAGTAAAAAAACTTAACCGTAAGCAGCAGCTTGCCAGTCGTAACCACGTAGCGAACGATCCCAACTGTCGCTGGCTCGATAAACGTATTGGTCAACTTGAAGCACAAATCAACGGCATACAAAATAATCACTTGCAGCACGTCAGTGATGAAATCAACATCCGCAACAAAGAATGGCAATGCCTTAAATGTGGTGCCGAAGGGCCTGACCAAAATGATCATTCCAATTGCCAATATCGCCGCGAAACCAATACAAAGTGATCGCTCATATTAATAGTGAGACTTTTATATCTACACCCCGATCGGGTGCATAACTAAACTAATAGGCTGGTCTGTTATCACAAACATCCCTACAATGACCTTCTGCTGTAAAGCATCTCATCCTTGAAGTAAGACGGAGAAACTCATGGCTCAACATTTTGACTATATCTGCCTAGGCGCTGGCAGCGGCGGTATCGCCTCAGCAAACCGAGCGGCAATGCGTGGCGCAAAAGTGCTGCTCATCGAAGCTAAGCATGTGGGTGGCACCTGTGTAAACGTAGGTTGCGTACCGAAAAAAGTCATGTGGTATGGCGCCCATGTTGCCGAAGCGATGAACCTTTACGCTAAAGATTATGGTTTTGACATCACGGTTAATAAATTCGATTGGAACACCTTAGTTGAAAATCGCGAAGCCTATATTGGCCGCATTCATGATGCCTATGGCCGCGGTTTTGCCAGTAACAAAGTCACTCTGTTAAATGGTTATGGCCGCTTTGTTGATGGCAACACTATTGAAGTAAACGGCGAGCATTACACCGCCGATCATATTCTTATCGCCACTGGCGGCGCGCCGACTATTCCGAATATTCCTGGCGCTGAGTACGGTATCGACTCTGATGGTTTCTTTGCGCTACGTGAGCAACCTAAACGCGTTGCGGTTGTTGGCGCGGGTTATATCGCCGTTGAAGTCGCTGGCGTTTTACATGCACTTGGCAGTGAAACACATTTATTAGTGCGTAAACATGCACCGCTGCGTAATTTTGATCCCATTTTAGTCGATGCCCTCGTCGATGCCATGGCGAGTGAAGGCCCAACATTGCATACGCATAGCGTGCCAAAAGCGGTCATTAAAAATGCCGATAACAGCCTAACCTTAAGCTTAGAAAACGGTGAAAGCGTAACGGTTGATTGCCTAATTTGGGCGATTGGCCGCTCACCCGCAACCGGCAATATTGGCTTAGAAAACACTAAAGTCGAATTAGATAACAAAGGCTATGTCATCACTGACGAACAGCAAAATACCACTCACAAAGGGATTTACTGTGTCGGCGACATTATGGCGGGCGGCGTAGAGTTAACCCCAGTTGCAGTTAAGGCAGGTCGTTTGTTATCCGAGCGTTTATTTAACGGCATGACAGATGCCAAAATGGATTACAACCTGATCCCAACCGTCGTGTTCAGCCATCCGCCGATTGGCACTATGGGTCTAACAGAGCCAGAAGCACGTACCCAATATGGCGATGATAACGTCAAAGTGTATACGTCAACTTTTACCTCAATGTACACCGCCGTCACGGCCCATCGCCAAGCCTGTAAAATGAAATTAGTCTGCGCGGGTAAAGACGAAAAAGTCGTCGGTATTCATGGTATTGGTTTTGGTATGGACGAAATCCTTCAAGGTTTTGGCGTGGCAATGAAAATGGGCGCGACTAAAGCTGATTTCGATGCCGTGGTTGCTATTCACCCAACGGGCGCTGAAGAGTTTGTTACTATGAGGTAAAAGCAACTTACGCTTTGATTTTATGATAATTAGGGTCAGCTTATGCTGGCCCTAATTGATCTGCAGTATGATAAAAGCATTAACTCTTACGCGGCTTTCCTATAATCTCAACAGAGTACTGTGCATTTAAACTTTACTGCGCTGTTATTGTGGCACCGCTGTAATCGGGATAAGAGAGTTATGCTTAAAGAGCTCGCGTTCGATGGTTTGTTATTCAGCCCATTAATTATCTTTATTCCCTTGGCCTTTCTGCTTTCCTGTATTACTCGTTTGGTACTGTATCAAACAGGGCTCTATCACCAGCTTTGGCGCTCGGCTTGGTTTGAGGTTGGGCTATTTATCTGCTATCTGGCTTTCGTTATTTACTTGCTTGGGAGTTGATTTTTCATGGGTAAAATCTTACGTATCATGCTGACTTTGATAGTGGTCGCGGTTGCTGGTATCGCAGGGCACTGGGTATGGTCACATTATCTTTATTCTCCTTGGACCCGTGACGGTAGAGTACGCGGCGATATCATTACCATCACGCCCGATGTATCAGGCTGGGTGAACCAACTGAATGTAAAAGACAATCAAGTCGTCAATAAGGGAGATGTGCTATTCACTGTGGACGATACCCGCTACAAGGCCACGATAGCCGAATTAAATGCTAAAACAGAAAGCCAAAAATTAACCTGGGAGCTTGCCAAGCATAAGTACAAACGTCGTATCGCGTTGACCAATGGCAACTTGGTCAGCAAAGAAACTATCGACGAAGCTCATATTGATACTGAACTGGCAAGGACCAGTTATGAACTCGCGCTGGCACAATTAAATACTGCCAAAATTGACTTAGAACGAACTCAAATTCTCGCCCCTGAAGACGGCACTCTGATCAATTTAAACCTTAGGTATGGCAACTACGTCAGCAAAGGTAATGCGGTATTTTCACTTGTCCAAAAAAACTCCCTCTATGTTACCGGCTATTTTGAAGAGACTAAAATCCCCTTAATTCACTTAGGTCAAGGTGCCGATATCAATCTAATGAACGGTGGCCATGTATTGCATGGCAAAGTCATCAGCATTGGTAAAGCCATTGCTAACACTAATGTCACCACCAACGGACAGCTGTTACCACAGATAAATCAGACCTTTAACTGGGTAAGACTCGCGCAGCGTATTCCTGTCGATATTCAGCTAGAGGCTATTCCACCTGACGTTGAATTAAGCGTGGGCATGACAGCATCTATCCAGTTACATACTGATAAATAAAATTAAGATGCTGTTATTACAGAGCTTATTTTTCCCAGATAGACGCACCATTATATTCGCGGTTAAAGGCGTAATATCGATGACGCTCGCCTTATATGTGGCGATGTTCTTGAATTTAGAGCGACCCTATTGGGCACTGGTATCAGCCATTTTTCTGCAAGTTCGCCCAGAAAGTGGCTTAGTTATCGAAAAGGGCTTATGCCAGATCGGCGGCAATTTAGTTGGCGCACTGGTTGGGATCATGATACTCAACGGATTTGCTCCATATCCTACACTCGCCTTAGGGCTACTCGCCTGCTGGATAGGGCTCAATTCAGGGCTATCGGCCATGATGCGCCAACAAAACTTTGTATACGCCTTCGCCATGGCCGGTATGACCGCCTGTTTGGTGGTATTAATTGTCATGGCAAGCCCGAACACGGCCGACAGTGCAAAAATATTTGAAGTGGCACAGGCGAGGATCAGCGAAATTATTGTTGGAGCCATTTGTGCCGTATTAGTCAGCCAACTGCTGTGGCCAGTAAAGGTCAAACATAGCTTGCAGCTACGGGCTAAAAATACCATTAATCAAACACTGAGTTATCTTGCATTAGAACTCGATCCCACAGGATCACACGCCAGTCGCCATGAGCATATTGATACTATTCTAGAGTCCATATCTACCCTCAGTGATGACGCCAGCGCGGTGATTTATGAAGGACCAGAAGGGCGTGGACAAAACCATGCAGTAAATTTTCTCTGTAATAAAACCCTTTCATTACTGGCTGTGATCCAAATATTCGGCCGTCTACAACGTAATCATCCTCAACTGGTTAGCGAGCCGCTAGCGAAAATATTAGAGAATATGCGCAGTCGTTTTACCCTAATGGCGCAATCAAGTGATTACCAAGAATGCTATAAAATGGCGCGCAGCCTTCGCCATCAATTGCAGCAAAATCTGATGCAATATCAGAGCAAAACACCCTTAGAAACCCGCTTAATTAAGGCCACGATGGAATTAAGTGCCGATCTGATTATGGTGCTCAAAAGCTATAACGTGCTGACGAGTAATAGCGTTGCTAACCTCAATGCGCCGCCAATGGAATTTCACCGTGATCCGCTTATTGGTCTAACGACAGGCCTGCGCAGTATGGCGGTATTTGTGATTGGGGCTTCGCTGTGGATAGGTACAGGTTCTAATGCGGTGCTGATGATGATCCTTTTACCTGTGGTCTTTTCTATCATGATGGCACGCCAACCACTGCCGATGTTAACAACGGGGTTACGCCATATTCTTGTCGGCATTATTATCATAGTGCCAGTTACCATATTTTATGCCTTGCCTCTATTGGCACAAAGTAGCGGCGATTTTGAGATCCTCATCCTAGTGCTTGCCGGTCCGTTTTTTATCGGCTTATTAGCCTTAGCAAATCGACCCACCTTACCCTATGGTTTAGGCATTTGCGTACCGTTTGCGGTACTCGTGCAGCCCAGCAATAATATTTCATTCGCGATAGAAAACACCATCAGCAACGCACTGGCTATTTTTGTAGGCGTTACTGTACTGTATTGGTTATTCAAGCTAATAACTCAACCCAGCGAACGCTTAATGCAATATCGATTGCTGCAATCCATCCAAAAAGATCTGGTTAATCTGGCTCAACGCCCCGATCCTACCTCTTGGTTTAATGCTCGTATGGGCGATCGATTACTACGGATTGCGACTTACGAAAAAGGCTCGGGTCATAGCTCTCGAGTCTTTACCGATTTAGCGTTTACGGCGTTCAATCTCGGCAATGTGTCTATTCGCCTAAGGCGTATTTTGCAGGGAATACCTGCAGTCCATTTAGAGTCCGCATTACACCTTTGGCAACTCAGTTTAGGTAAAGCTTTTATTACTTGCGCTCAAGGCAAAGTCGCCAAAGAGTTTGCACTTAGCTGCGAGACGTTACTGCAAGAACTCTCCAAATCGCCACTCCCACCAGAAGAACTTACGATGATCGAAGGGATGTTTGAACGCATCAATTTAACCTTTGAACGCACCGCCCACACCATCGCTGAGCAGAAAGAAGCCACTGAAAAATAATCATACATCAAACTATTTTCCCTCTAAAAATCCCACCACGTTACAGTCACCAACCCTATTAAAATCCAATGAAAGCTTGAAGTTTAGCCAATAAAATGGCTTAATATAATTAGATCACTAACTATATTGGTGATATTAATTCAATTATCAACCAAGGAGAGACTATGTCATCGGGGAACCCATCAGAGGAAAATCTCATCTCACAGGCAACACGTTTTACCCTAGTACACGCCAAAGAATCAATGCAGTTTATGTGTTTGCTCGCCGTATTAAGCACCTATCTCTTTGTCATTTTGAAACCGAGTATTATTCAAAATAACAAAGCGTTAGGAGATAAATAACCCATGAACTATCTCGCTTACGTTTCTTTAGCGATCTATTTTATCGCTATGCTTGCCATTGGCTTATTTGCCTATAAAAATTCCACCAGCGATGTGTCTGGCTATATTCTTGGCGGGCGTAAAGTCAGCCCACAGGTCACGGCACTCTCAGCGGGTGCATCAGACATGAGTGGTTGGATGCTGATGGGCCTACCTGGCGCCATGTTTTTGGTTGGATTTGAAACTATTTACATTGCGCTTGGCTTATTGATTGGTGCTCTAATCAATTATTTGATTGTCGCTCCTAAACTGCGTGTGTATACCGAAGTGGCCGACAACTCACTAACCATTCCAGAGTTTTTTGCTAAACGCTTTGGTAATGCCAACAACAGCATCCGCATTATCGCGGCAGTAATTATTGTTATCTTTTTTACCTTGTATACCTCTGCGGGTTTAGTGGCAGGCGGTAAGCTGTTTGAGTCGGCATTTGGTTTGAACTATAACATTGGCTTAATCGTCACGCTTAGCGTCGTGGTTTCTTACACCTTGTTAGGTGGCTTTTTAGCCGTAAGTCTCACAGACTTCGTCCAAGGTTGTATTATGTTTGTCGCCTTAGTCTTAGTGCCTGTAGTGGCTTATCAAGAGTTTAACAGTGCCGATAAGATGATGAACTTTGCGTATCAATCGATTCCACATTTCTCTGATGCCATGCAAAACGTCACTATGTTAGGGCTTATCTCGAGTTTATCTTGGGGACTGGGTTATTTTGGTCAACCGCATATTATCGTGCGCTTTATGGCGATTCGTTCAGTAGCCGACATTAAAATAGCAAGACGCATAGGTATGGGCTGGATGACAGTAACCATTATTGGTGCGCTGGCAACGGGGCTGGTTGGTATCGCTTACGCCAATAAATTTGGTATGAAGCTGACCGATCCTGAAACCATCTTTATCGTGTTCTCAGAGTTGTTATTCCATCCGATCATTAGTGGCTTCTTACTGGCCGCGATTCTAGCGGCGATTATGAGCACCATTTCATCGCAACTATTAGTGTCGTCAAGCTCGCTAACGGAAGATATCTACCAAGTGATCTCGAAGAAAAAATCGACTGAAAAAGACATGGTGAAAATGGGGCGCTTTGGCGTAGCAGGCGTGGCCATTGTTGCGAGTCTACTGGCGCTCGACCGCTCTAGCAGTGTGTTATCACTAGTGAGTAATGCCTGGGCAGGATTTGGTGCCGCTTTTGGTCCGTTAGTTTTGTTTAGCTTATATAAAGCTAACCTAACCCACAAAGCCGCGATAGCCGGCATAGTGTCAGGCGCATTCACTGTCCTGTTTTGGATTTATGCACCGGTATTGGCAGACGGGCAAGCCTTAACCACAGTGGTGTATGAAATGATCCCCGGCTTTGCCGTGAGCAGTATGGTGATTTGGGTAGTGTCGTTACTCGATGCCGACCCTTGTGCCAAAACCACTAAATTATTCCACAAGGCTGGCCGTGTTTTAGCCGAAGACAGATAAGGCATTAAGGTATGACTGACTTACCCTGGAAACGCATTGTCGTTAAGGTAGGTAGTGCCCTGATTGCTCCCCAAAAACAAGGTTGCAGCAGCCACTACTTACTCGGCATTGCCCAATTTATTACTTATTGTCGTGCCCAAGGGATCCAAGTTGTCTTGGTCTCTTCGGGCTCAGTCGCCGCGGGATGGCATCACTTTGGCGAGGTTGATAAACCCAGCGTCACAGTGAAAAAAGCCATGGCAGCAGCGGGTCAGGCCGATATGATGGCCACATGGAACAAGTTATTTGATTTCCCAACCGCACAGTTATTGCTGACCCACGGCGATTTACGTAATCGTGATCGTTACATCAGCATTAAAGATACGATTTTTAGCCTACTCGAACACGGGCTACTGCCTATTATCAACGAGAACGATGCCGTGACTGCCGACAAGCTCAAAGTCGGCGATAATGATAATCTCTCGGCCATGGTCGCCGCGGCGGCCGATGCCGATACATTGATTATCTGTTCGGATGTGAATGGGCTTTACACGCAAAACCCCCATGAAAATCCCGATGCAAAGTTGATAAAACAAGTCACCGAAATTACTGCCGAGATTTACGCTATGGCAGGCGGTGCTAGTAGTGCCGTCGGTACCGGTGGTATGCGGACTAAGATCCAAGCCGCCAAAAAGGCAATATCCCACGGGATTGAAACCTTTATTATCAATGGCTTTGATGCTGACTCCTTCAACCAATTATTGAAGGGCCAAAATCCCGGTACACTGTTCACCTCCAATGAAAAACCCATGCAGGAACATTTGCATTGGATGACCCATACCTCGCAGGCTCAGGGCGAAGTCATTGTCGAAAATGATTTTAATATTGACCTTGATACCCATAGCGAGCAATTGACCAGTGACGATGTGGTCGCCATTAATGGCGATTTTTCGGTGGGTGACACTATTTTAGTACGCAAAGGCGATGGGACTAAATTGGCAAAAGCCAAATCTAATTACAGCAGTTGCTTGCTTAGCTTTATCACGGACCAAGACGATCGCGAGTTTGCCAGTGAATTTCAACAAAAAACTGGCCCGATCATTTCTGAGAAAAATATCGCTATTCTTGAATCAAAATGAGCGGAGTAAATATGAGCTTAATTAAAAATTTATCTGAAGATGCTGCCAAGGCAGCACTGATACTCGCCCAACTCGACGAACACCTTAAAAATACCGTACTCCTCGATATGGCGCGCTCAATACGCGAAAAAGCCTATGAAATCCAAAGCGCTAATCTAATCGACTTGAACAGAGCAACAGCCGATAACGTTGCCCCAGCGATGCTAGACCGCTTAACGCTAACACCTGAACGCATTGAAGCCATGGCGGTAGGCATTGAAACCATTGCCGCCCTGCCCGATCCCATTGGCAACGAGCGCTATATTGGCAAGCGACCTAACGGTTTATCCATCAGTAAAATGCGTGTGCCTTTAGGTGTGGTTTGCATGATTTATGAAGCGCGCCCCAATGTTACCGCCGATGCGGGCGCCCTGTGCTTTAAATCTGGTAATGCGGTGATCCTGCGCGGTGGGAAAGAAGCACTGACTAGCAGCAAAGTTATCGCCACTATTTTGCAAAACGTATTAACACAATACGCTTTACCAACCGCGTTAATCACTGTGGTGCCTGATCCTGATCGCGCGCTATTACTAGAGTTGATGCAGCAGCGTGACTATATCGATGTGATCATCCCCCGTGGCGGCGAAGGCTTAATTAACTTTGTCACTGATAACAGTAGAATCCCTGTGATCCAGCATTTTAAAGGTGTGTGCCATTTATACGTTGATAAGGATGCCGATTTAGATAACGCACTAGCCTTATTGCTCAACGGTAAAACGCAGCGCACAGGCGTATGTAATGCCCTCGAAGCCCTATTAGTACATCAAGATATCGCGGCGCAATTTTTGCCTAAAGTCGCCAAAGCGCTGGCAGAGTATAAGGTTAAAATCAACGCTTGTACTCAGGCTGGTGGCTACTTTGAACACTGTACTCATATGGAAGAAAACGACTTCGGCCAAGAGTATTTAGATCTCGAAATTGCGATTCGCCAAGTCGATAGCTTTGACCATGCGATACAGCACATTGCCCGTTTTGGTAGTCAGCATACTGAAGTGATTTGCACCGAAAACGAAGTCACGGCCGCCCGCTTTCAGCGTAGTGTTGATGCGTCTGTCGTCATGGTGAATGCCTCATCGCGCTTCTCTGACGGCAGCGAACTCGGCCTTGGCGCCGAAATTGGTATCGCCACCACTAAGTTACATGCCTACGGCCCAATGGGGCTCGAGTCCCTAACCGCTGAAAAGTATTTAGTCTCAGGAACTGGCCAAGTGCGCGCTTAACACTATCGTCTGCATATGCAGATAGAAAATATCAAAAGCCCTGAAGTACATTGCTTCAGGGCTTTTTTGATGGCGAAGACCAGCCAGCGGTATGACGTAATACCAATTACTTTAATTATATGATCTAATAAGTCGTCACTTTCTAACCTTACAAAGTATGAACAAGCCCAATATCCTAGCCCTAGTTAAATCAGAGAAAAGCGCACGTAAACGTATGCGCTATCTTGCCTTACTTCATT
>NZ_JAKILU010000003.1 GCF_023283485.1 Shewanella glacialipiscicola | reverse complement strand
CCATTTCACCATTTCACCATTTCACCATTTCACCATTTCACCATTTCACCATTTCACCATTTCACCATTTCACCATTTCACCATTTCACCATTTCACCAAAATAGCTTTATCAATCGAACATTAACATTATTCTTTTAACAAAATAATACATCCATTATGAATATTTCACTTTACGCCTTTGTTATACCAAGTAAACACATTTTTATTTTAAACACATTCTTAAACCAAGCTACAAAAAGTTTACAAACAATAAATAAACCAATACCTAATAACTTTATTCCCAAATTCGTTTCTCACTCTTTTAATCTATCGGACTTATGTTACAACTTAAGTAAGCAATGATTAGAGATTAACAAAGTAAACCCGATATAACTACTTCTCTCAAAACAAGTTTTCGATTATACGCACAAGTTTGTATAAGTAGTTTCGGTTTACTTTCACAAAAGTAACAAAGGTTGCTCTGATTGATATTTGCCAATTAAGTAGGAGTAATAATGAAAAATGACAGTGAGAAAAAAACTAAAAATGAGGTAGATTATGAACGTGGTATACGTGAAATCGCCAAACTTAAATCACGAGCCTCAATAAAAGCGGCTGAAGACCAACAAGTAAAACTTCTAGCAGAAAAAGAGCAATTAGAGTTTGATAAACTTATCAAACATGCAGCAAGTAGGTCTGCATCATCATCCAAATCAAAGAATAGAGTTCTCAATAACTTCGCTTTTCGCAAAGATCTCGCTAAGATTTTTAGACATAACAACCAAACAAATGGGATACATTACAAACGAAATATTACCGTGCGCTACTCAAGTATGAATTATAACCATAGAAACAACGGGGAACTGAGCTTAAATGCCCTTAATACTTCATTGACACACAGCGCTCGCAAAGAAAAAAATCGATGTGAAGAATGGTTAGATAATCAATCACATAAAAACATCTACTATACCGATGGTATTTACTTAACTCATCAGGATTTTGTACAAAACAGAGAGCAATATTTATCATTTTTTGACGAAGTTAAGCTGACAGCTAACAACAAGTCTGATGATAAACACAAAAAGGAATTAGCTAAGTATTCACGCTATCGAAGCAGTTATTTTTGTAAATTGAAAAAGCTATTACCAGCAAGTCATCATAATCATGTTAAGTTTGTTGAGCAGATATCCAAGCTTGAATTACATCAGAATAAATCTTTAGATCTCGGTGAAAAAGTACATAGTGCTTCTGTTGCTAAATTGAAAGTTTACCTTTTGAAGCAATACGAACGACTAGGATTCAGCCAAAAACATCAAGAAAACAAGCTAAGAGTACTTGACAATTACCTATCTCATCGACAAAAGCACCAAGCGTTGCTTGAATCAAGAGAATGCCGAACAGTAAAGAATATCAATTCCACTTCTATCTCAGAACAAGTATTCAAGATCCCTCATCGACACGGAGAGTTTAAGGAAATTGGTAAGAAAGAGATGCTCGAAGCTTGTGTTAGCTTTTTTGAAAACAACTTTGATGGTGCGAAGATTGAGCTAGCAGCGTTGCACGCTGATGAAGGGATGAGTGATGATCTGGAAACTGGTCTAAACGCCCATGTATTTATATCGCCAAACGCTAATACTCCTTGGTCGCAACAGTACATCTCTTTTGCTCAACAACAGGCTAAAGCCCATTACTCTGATCAATTTCCAGAGTTGTTGTCCATAGAACCGTCTAAAAAATTACCGCCACAAATATTAGTAGCTTGCGGCCAGATCCTCCAGCTCATGTTCATACAACATTTACAAACACAAGTCTTTGACTTACATGGCATAGGCATCAGGTTTCTTGAGGGAAGTGAGCGAAATGAGTTCAAAAATATTGTTGGTATGATCGAAGAGAACTTGCCCATACACATGCGTACCCAATCTCGATTTAACATGTTACAAGACAAATCAAATGAACTATCGCAAAGCATAGCCCTTCTATCTGAACAGCTTGATGCAATCAATAATGCTACAGAAGAAAAACAGAAGAAGATGCTCGAAGCGATAGATATTTGGCAACTCCATCCAAGTCAAGAAACAGCATCTCTGACTCTATTTCAGCTTGAGATGATAAATGAACTCCCTGAAGGCGTAAAAACGGCTCTATTAGATGAAATAAAGTCATTTGAGCAGAAAAATAACATCGATTCAAATGCAAAAATATCGAACAGAATCGGCAAACCATAATTTTCATTACGCCATTGCATAAATGATTTTTTGTGTAACGATGATATAAAAGAGGACAGAATAAAATGAATAACAATGATATAAATAATATAAAAAAGGCTCTAACTTGCTTATCTAACGCTTATGAGCTTAGTACTAACCAAAAGATTATTTTAGGCTTAGAGCCTGAATTGAACATGCTATCAAACGTCATCAAGAAAGATTTGTTTAGGAGAGTAAATGATGAGAATTAAACATGAAAACCCAATCACTGATATCCATTTTATTGAAAACGGGATTTTCCATCTTGCTCAGATAGAAGCCCTAATAGAAAAGCCATCTGTGATTATGATGATACAGCGATTAGAAAAACTCATAAGCTCTGATGATAGCACTAATCCATCCGAAGTGAATAGTTTACTTGAATATCCTCACGCAGAAGAAGTTGAACGAAATCTAGCTTTATTAAAGTTAGAAAAACGCAGCAAAAGCTCTAGCTCAGGAGGTAGTTTCAATGGCAAATCTAAACGTTAGTTTTCAACGAAGCATTAATTTAATTGAAAGACATTATAAGTGCCATTCAAAGAAAATAAATGAACTAGGCAAAGATCAAACCTTTAATCTTGAGTATTTCATTCATTTTTATAAGATATTACTGATAAAAGAGATTAGGCTAATTTTTGATATGGATGTTGATGAGTTTTCCTCACTAACTCAGACAGGAAAATTCCAATCTGAGATCATCAACCTGTTAGATAAAGTGATCATGCTTTTAGCAAATAAAGCCCTAGATGCGAGGCTTTATCCTCCTAAATCTATAGGCCATAAACCATAGCCGCATCATAGATGCGGTCTATGATACTCCCAAGCTAGAGAGCAAAATGGCAATGACGAATATTTTTAATATCATTAAATATGACTCACTTTCCACAACAATTTTTGTACTTTTTTCCAGTAGAACAAAGCGGACATATTTCATTGCGCCCAATTTTTCGCTCTAAAGGTTTAACATTATTTTTACTAGGCATAAAAATTTTTTCATTTGAAATTTTGGGGTTTTCACGAATAGAATTTAAGTTTTCCATCATCTCGTTTGTTGTTTTAAATGGCCTACCATTAGAATCGAAATATAAAAACAGAGCAGAAATATGTTTCTGTTTTTCAACAGAAAAATGTTGACTTCTCATTTCATTTGCAAGGTTGTTTAGCGCCTTTTTTGAACTTACCTCAATCTGTTTGGCAATATGATTGGGGCAGTAATTACTACGATAGCTGTTCATGAAGTGAGTCAATGCTGTTCTAATACTATCAACATCATTTTTTCTGAGTTTAAGAATCAAACTTCCTAGCTCAAATTGAGCAACAGGATCTTCTTTCAATTCAATATATTTTTGGTAGGTTTTTACTGCTTGTTCGTAAGTTTCATCTGAATTTACTTTAAGAGCGAGTGTTCTAGCTAGGCTTAAATATGCAGCGGCATAGCCATTTTTTGCGGCTTCAGTCATATAAAAAACATATGCTTCATGATCTTTACATATAGAATGATAATAATTTGCCAGTTTATATTGTGACTCTGGGTAGCCTAGATTAGATGCTTTTTCGAGGTACTCAAGAGATTTTTCAATATCTTTCTTGAAGTGTCTTCCCTCTTGATACAAAACACTCAAAGTGTCTAACGCTATAGGGTTATTATGAGCGGCAGCTATTTCTAAGTTTTCTATAGCTTCTTCTATCTCGAAATCTAAGGATGATGGTCTATTGATGACATAGTAACCATGGTATGCTTTAGCACTAATATGCCCCTTGAAACCAGCCCTTCTAAAGCAGTCAATACCCTTGTTCAAATCTTTTTCACGTTCAATACCATTTATTAGAATAGTTGCATATTCATACAAACTTTCTAAATGTCCATCATCAATCGCTGCTGATTCAATCAGGTCGACACCCCGTTTGAGCTGACCTTCATCTTCTAAAAAATATCTTCCATTATTTGTTTCAGGATTAGCAAAATCATTAAGCCTTTTATAATGCACTTGAGCTAAAGCACAACCAACCACATACTTTGCGTTCGGTTCATTCTCAAAAAGAGCTTTGTAGGACAAATCTTTCAACGAGGAATGGACTTGAGTCTCAAAGCTATAGGTAGGACTCATAACCTTTTGAAAGGAAGACCTGATAAGATTTACGACTTCACAGAAATCTTGAAGACCTTTTTGAGCAAGAGTAATAAATTCCCCTTTCTCAATATTAAACTTTTCTTTATGTGCGGCCTTGTTGCCAGCTATGCGAATATCATGAAGTTTATTAATGATTTTTCGGTCTACTCTTTTTGTAGCATCAATATTTTTTATTGAATCAAAAACATCTTTCTCACCATCCTCTAAACAAAGCTCATCGCTGATCGTGTCACATAGATTAACAATCAAGGATCTGAGAATAACTAAAGTCTGGATTGGTGCATCCAAATACAAATTTTTGGCTTCTTCATATTGCTCACCAATCAGCTCACAGTGATTCTTCACAAAAGCGATATCGTTTATACTTTCTTTATTCACACAATTCCCTTAAAAAACATCCTTGCAATAAGTAGAGTCATGCATAAACTATGACGCTATAAACATAAAAAGCTATGACAAATATAACATTAACCGACCCCCACATCCATTTGAATGGGAAGTATTTATCTCGTAATTTTTCTTCTACAGCTTGGCTTATCACTCACATCGAATAGATATTGCTTGTCCGTCAGTTCCCTTATCGTGTCGACAGCTTCAGCATCCCCCTTCAGTTGAACACCATCAATTTCTAGCTGATTGAGATACTCAGTGATCTTATCTTTGCCATAGGATGCATGAAACTGCTTGATTAATGCATAATCATCAAACCTAGCATCCACATCAGTATTGAAAATATCATTTAACGAATACTCTGAAACAATCCTTCCTGCTTGAGTAGCATCAAAAATTAAAACACTATGCTCTTTTTTCAAAAAGTCTCTAAAGTCATAATCCAACAGAAACTGCTCTTTTGAGCTTGAAAGTAGCTTACCTGTAGCCAGAAGTCGCTCAACCTCATTTAACGCATCAAATCGCTGATTTAAGAATTTATTAATCGCTTTCATAGCTGTCTTATTAAGATAATCAGCAATAAACAGCGTATCTGTATCAACATTGCTATAGCCTTTGCTCAAACAGCTTATTCTGAATTGCTCAATATCCAAGTTTTCCACAAGCTTCGCTTGATACTCTTTGGCTTTAGTTAATATAAAATCAGCAGCATTACTGCCCTGATGACAGGCAATGCTAAGAAAATCTTTAGAACCACTATCTTGCTGAGTTTTTAGCCAATTAGCGATGTATGCGGCACTTTGTTTATCTGTGACACTTGGCAAGTTAAAGCGCTTTAAAAGTTGTAATGATGAACTTTCAGCACAAAGCTCTTCCATACCATAATTTGACGAACCGAAGTTTCCTGTAAGATTACGTTTTAGTCGTTTTTCATGACCAGTTGAATGCGATAACTCATGACAATAAGCCCCTGTGTATACTAACTCAGGATTATCAGTTATAAAGTTCTGCTCAGAAACCATCGCTATTTGATCTTTAGCTGGGCTGTAATGGCAACTTGTTGGATGTTCGATTAAATCAATCCCCATAGCCTTTCGACTTGCGTCAATCACGCATTTGGCCGCATAAATTTTTGGATCAAACAATCTTTGACGTTCTTCATCTGTTCGGCACTGTTCGAGCTTCTTAAGCAGTTTTGTTTCTTTATAACTTTCAATCCAGCTTTGATAAATCTCATTGTCGCGTAATCCATTAGTAAATTGCGAATGATGAAAAATTTCGAACTGCTTGATAATTTTTTGTTGGCGATAACTTTCCTGTCCTTGTTGTTGTGTTAACAACTTATACTTCTTTGTCGATATCCATTTCTCTGGATCATTACTATCTAAAGTTTCATGAACGTAAAGCTCAACTACTTTCTGACACACTGCTATACACTCACTAGGTACATCAAGATTAAGCTGTTCAATATTTGATCGATTCAGGAAAAAGGGTAAATCTAAGCCTAATTCGTCTTGCAAGAGACTTAAAAGTAGATCATTACCACCTAAATAAACTTCTCCTGATTTGGCATTTTTGGGTAAACCCAACACCTGATGATCTAACCAAGGTTTTTTGAACTTAAACTCCTCACGACTTTCGATAAAACTTCGGTAAATCTTTAGTACCTGCTCCAACACCACCTGATCATTTTTTTTCTTTTTCGGCTGTTCGATTTCAATAGACTCAAGCAGTGCTTTAACTTCAGTCAAGCTTTTAGAATTTTCATCTTCTGTAGCATCAGATCCAGCTTGTTTCAAAATTTGAGTGAGTTGATGTTGTTTTAGAAATTGCGTAAATTTTTTTGCAGTCAGTTTATCGTTAGCTGTTCGCCCTCGTGATATATAAAAATCAAGTTGCTTGACTGACTTAATTGCAGATTGTGATGCTAAAAACTTCTGTTTGATGAGTGTCAACACACTAGTATTTTCGTTGTTCTCCATAAATTGATTCCGATGACACTAGTGAAAAAGCACACTAGTTAATTTCAATAAACCATAAAAAAATTAAAAGTCAAAAAATGAATCACAATTATTTTAAAAAAGCAAAAAATATTGATTTTTATAACGCATTGTTTTTAATTGACTTGTCAAAGAATTTAAAAAATCAAAAAATATATTTTTAACTTGACTTTTAAATACACTTGACTATTTAGTTTCAGTTGATAACATGTGCAACGTTGTCAAACGTGTATTTGAAAAAACACAAGTAAATTATGAATAAGCTAATACAAATAGATAAATCATTATTGGAGGTGTGGAACTAGAATCAGATTCTGGTCGCCTACTCTTCAGCCAGAATAAAAAAACAGGAGAGAAAATGATGAAACACGCCAACTCAAGCTAAATTCGAACAAACCTCGTACGTGAGTTATCGAAAGTCATTTTCTAAATGATTTACGGCTTCTTGCACCCAAAATTTAAGATAAAAAATTAATGCTGGACTCACCAGACAGGATTCGTGCGCTTCAAATTTGGTGAGACTAGAAAAATGGAGGTAACAATGAACAAAAATCATCGATGAGGCGGATTACTGATGGCTTCGAAAGTTTATTTAACCAGCAAAACCAAAAGTTAACACACTAATAATTAAGGGAAAATAATGAACTATTCTATATACAAAACTCAATTAGATAGCTTTAAAAGTAACCGTCAAGGTAAAGCAGCTTTGAGAAAGATCTTTGGAAAAAAGCCAGTCAATCTTCAAGATTTATTATCTATCGTCAGGCAGAGACTCATTGAAACTGAAGGTAAAAGTGAATTTAACCTTGGTATGGGAAAAATACTTAGTGAAGAAATGTTATGGAGTGAATGCGGCTCTCCTGTCATCTTTATCGAAAACGAAGCATTGGCTAACAACCTTTTTACTGCTGAGTTCGATTTTAAAAACAACTTTACTGTTCAGCCTCCTTTTAAATCTTTTGCCTTATCATTTCCGAAAGGAACGCTAGTTAACGGTGTAAAACTAACTAGTTGCCTTGTGACCATTATGACAGAACAAGAGTTTGTTGATTTATACAAAGACAAATGTCAACCAATTTGGGGAGAGTTCGCAACCACATATCCTAACCAGTTATGTGTCCATGTCCATTACAGAAGAGAGGAATTTAGAACGGATTCATGTTTCAGTCCTATCCCAATACTTACAGAAACACTAACAAAGAATGCTAAAAAACCTTTACCGAATCGAAGCACAGATGTTTTAGATGCTTTAACTAGAATAGCGTTGTCTTTATGCGTTTATCACTCAGCGACTGATGGTAAGAAGCTTGTTGATGGCTATCCAAAGTCAGCAGTAACACTCCCAATAGGAAAAAATAGATCAGCTTTCAAAGGGCTAATGCTATGCGCTCCAGTACAAAATAAATCTGCGGGTGAAGCTCGAAAAATTAAGTATCGAATCCCGTTTTACAGGAATCTTCGAGCAAAAAGATACTATCAAGGTAAGTACAAGGATCTTAAACCAGGGACACGCTGGGTTCTTGTTAAGGAAGTGGATACAACAAACAGCATGAATACAATGCTTCATTAGAGATTGGCAACATTACCCCTCTAGTGAAGGGGACTGACATAAAAAATAATTATCGTTCAAAAAAATTTGAGGAGCTGAAGTATGGATGTTTTAACAATAAATGACCTTTTATCACGCTATAAAATTGGCAGACAATCATTGTGGCGATGGCGTCGGAAACACGGGTTCCCTTCACCAATAAGTCCACTAAATGCAAGACCGTTTTGGCGAAAAATAGACATTGAAGCATGGGAAAGTTCAAATATATTAGCAGCTTAAACTTTATCACTTAGGTAAAATTTGATGTTTTACTTCAAAATGAGATTTGCCCATTTATCGTAGGCTTCCTGTTGCTCAGGAAGCCATTCATTTTTATTATATATTTCAAGAACCCCACCAAGGCTATGACCTAGCATTTTTTCTGAAACATGCAAGGCTACATCATGAGATGTCAAAATCGTAGTCAATGACCGTCTAAAATCATGTGCTATCCATTCCTCCATACTTTTGCGATCTCTAATTAAGCGACAAAGCTTATTAACAGTCTGAGATGATATATTTTTTTTATATGAGCCACTTGGAAATACAAACTGAGTAAACACCTCCTTACCGCCTTCACTAACAACTTGCTTAAAATCAGAAAATGTATCTAACTGCCATTTTATAATTTTATATGAATCATCTGATAATGGTCGAACAATTTTTCGTTTTGTTTTACTTTTCTCTTTGGGTACAGTCCAAATTTTTTTTTCTAGATCTAGATCCTTTTTTTCCATAAGTCGAACTTCCGACATTCTAGCTCCCGTTAACATACACAATTTAATAACGTTACCAGTAGTAGGATAGCACCTTGACTTATCAATTTCGTTCCAAATCACCTTCAGCTCGTCAATACTGGGGACACGCTCACCAGTAACACTGTTAGCACCTACATCTCTTGGGTATATATGAATAATTTGACAGTGAAGAATCAGACCTCGTTTAATCGAAAAACGAATACAAGCTTTAACTCTACGAAGCATATCTCTTGCTGTTATTGGAGTATATTTTGCTGAAATTGAATCAAAATAGGCATACCAATCTTGAATAGTCATATCTTCTACAGGTTCTTTTAAAACCCCTCTGGCATGTTTATTCAACGTATACTTATATAAATATTCAGTACCTTCCCTCAACGTTGAAACATGCCGCTCTAGAAATAGATCAATACACTCATCGATCAATACTTTTTGTTTATTTTTTTTCTCTTCTATTAATCGAGCTGGATCTCTACCCTCCTCCAGTGCTTGCCGTAATGAAGGGACTTTAGCTCTTGCCTCTGCTAGACTGACTCCAGGATAACGACCTAAGGCTAAACGTTTTGGTTTTTTTTTGAATCTGTACCTGTATTGGAAAGTTATTGAACCTATTTCTGAAACCCTAATACTCAGACCATCCCTGTCAGATAGCTCGTATCGTTCAGAATATTTTTTGTTCAATAAACCTCTTAATTTGGTATCTGATAAACTCAAAACAAACCTCCAGTGCGTACCCATTATATGCAGGAACAATATACAAAACATATTGGGTACACGCAAGGGTACACAAACCCGATGGGACATAAAGTTATATAAAAAAACACGGTGATACATATATCCACACCAATTTATTGAAATGACAAGATAAAATGAACCAACCACTACAGAATAAAACACAAGAAAATTTAAAGATACAGCCTACGATATTTTGGCACGACTACGAAACATTTGGAGCAAATCCTGCGAAAGACAGACCCTCGCAATTTGCTGGTATTCGCACGGATTTAGATCTCAATATTATCGGCGAACCTGAGACGTTTTATTGCAAACAAGCCACTGATTACCTGCCGTCACCGGAAGCGATATTGATCACTGGGATCACCCCGCAGTTAGCCAATTTAAAAGGCATCCCTGAAACTGAGTTTATGGGACGTATTCAGGTATTATTTAGTCAACCCAACACCTGCGTTGCCGGTTATAACTCACTGCGTTTTGACGACGAGGTGACCCGTTATGGCTTTTACCGCAACTTTATCGATCCCTATGCTCGTGAATGGCAAAATGGAAACTCTCGTTGGGATATTATTGATTTAGTTCGCGCTTGTTACGCCTTTAGACCTGAAGGTATCAATTGGCCGACAAAAGAAGATGGCTCTCCTAGCTTTAAGCTAGAGCACCTGACTCAAACGAATGGTTTAAGCCATGAGAAAGCCCATGATGCTATGTCTGATGTGTATGCGACGATTGCAATGGCTAAGCTTATTCGAGAAAAACAACCTAAGTTGTATCAGTACTATTTTGATCTGCGCCGTAAGCAAGCGGTTAGCGATCAAATCGATGTGCTTAATATGCAGCCGCTTGTTCACGTCAGTTCAAAAATTAGTGCACGCAATGGTTGTACTACCTTAATTTCACCTGTGACGCACCATCCAACCAATAAAAATGCCGTTATTTGCGTTAATTTAGCCATGGATTTAACGCCGCTATTTGAGCTAGATATTGAACAAATTAAAACGCGCATGTATACGCCAAGAGCTGATCTTGCCGAAGATGAATTGCCTATCGCAGTTAAACAAATTCATTTAAATAAATGTCCATTCATCACCTCGGCAAAAATCCTCAGCGATGAACATGCTGCTCGTTTAGGCATAGATAAAGAATTCGCCAGAGCACAATATAAGCGCTTAAAACAACATCCCGAGCTGCGCGAAAAATTAGCACTATTATTTGAACATGATGACAGCAGAACCATAACAGATCCCGACTTAATGTTGTATTCCGGTGGTTTTTTTAGCCAAGCGGATAAAGCGAAAATGGAAATCATCCGTCATACCCTACCGCAAAATTTAGCAGCGTTAGATTTGCAATTTGATGATCCACGCATTCCTGAAATGTTGTTCCGTTATCGTGCCAGAAACTACCCAGAGTTACTTGATTATGAAGAATCGCAGCGTTGGCGTGAATTCTGTCAAAGTCGTTTAGCCGATCAAGACTATGTACTAAAATTAGAAAATTTACTGCAAGATACGCAAGCAGATGAGAATAAACAAAAATTACTTACCGCGCTCTGTCATTACTTGCGTGAGCTTTAAATTTTTGTAAGGTCATAATCTTATCTCTTGTATTTAAAAGCTTTAAGTTTAGTCATATACTGGCCATATATTTAGACAGACTCAGTATAGATTTAATAACAATCAATACATTGATATTCACAGCGTATAAACGCGAGCTAACTCGCATTTATACTGTAACAAAATTACTAGAATGTTCTTCCATGAACTTAACAAATAAGGAATCGGGAAATGCAAGATAGATTCAATCACAGCATAACCCTACTGCCAACGCCGTTAGCAGATGCACTCATTCCCATGTTGGACTCACATTTTGCGGGGCATCTCAATGCACAGCAACTTGCTACGCTAACAAGTGCAAGTAAAATGAGTGAAGCTGAAGTGTTATTAGCATTACTGCCAATAGCAGCAGCGCTGGCCAAACCGCCTATCAGTGAGTTTTATGTTGGTGCGATTGCCAAAGGCAAAAGTGGTGATATTTACATGGGCGCGAATATAGAATTGCCCGGTGAAGCGTTATTTCATTCTGTCCATGCGGAGCAAAGTGCTATTAGCCATGCTTGGCTAAGCGGTGAAAGTCAAATCGTTGATATCATAGTCAATGCCAGCCCTTGTGGCCATTGCCGTCAATTCATGAATGAATTGGTTGAAGGGAGTAAAATTTACATTCATCTACCAGCACAGGAAAGCCATCCTCTAGCGTATTATTTACCCTATGCTTTTGGGCCTAAAGACTTAAATGTCACTTCGCCCTTAATGGCTAAGCAACAAACTGAATTTGCGTTAGATAGTGCCGATCCTATGATCATCGAAGGCTTAGATCATGCCGGTTTAAGCTATGCGCCTTACACTGAAAGTTTTGCTGCCGTGGTATTAAAAACCCATGATGGCGCAACTTATTGTGGCCGCTACGCCGAGAACGCAGCATTTAATCCTTCTATGCTGCCCATGCAGATGGCATTATCGAATCTAACTCGCCATAATCGTGAGTTTAGCGATATCAGTCGTGCAGTGTTAATTGAGTCATCTCAAGGAAAAATTAGTTTAGTTGGCGCGACGATGGATGCACTTCATACCGTTGCAGCTATCGAACTTGAGCACATAGTGGTAGATCCAGTATAAACAGTGCATCAAAATACCAACGGCAAAATACGTTAATGCGTATTTTTCCGTTGGTTTATTGGCTTAGGTCTTAAAGTTAAAGCTTAGAGCCTGGTCTTAAAACTAGATTTTAAAATTAAAGCTTAAAATTCGATATTTATATAGATAGGCTTAACGATTGTCACGATTAAGGTAATAAGCATTAATCTAAACAATTCCAGTAAACGAGTATGAATATCAAGTCTCTCAGCTCACCCAGTAGTAACATTCACCATATTAACTATGGTGCACTGCCTCTAAATTTAGCGAGATAATCACACTTACGCAGCATCATTCTGGCATGACACGCTTGCTGCTCCACTTCTGACATTGCACGCCATGCTAAAATCTCGTCGAGGTGCCTAAAACAACCTAGGCAAATATCTTGCTGATCTAAACAACATCTCCCAATACAAGGATTTTCATTTGGATTATTCTGACCAGACGGCATATTCATTGCCACAGGGTTCAGTAAAATGGAATCGACGCCCACCAGGGAAACTAAATATATCTGCCGTAATAGCGCCGCCAGCTTCGACAACTGATGCCAGAGTCAATTCTAAATTCTGACTATATATCACGATTAACGGGCAACCTCGTGCGAGGATAAAATCGATATCAGTTTGATAAAATCCCCCTGTGATACCAACATCCACAAAGCAGCTATATTCGGGGCCATAATCGACATAGCCCCAACCAAAGACTTGGCTAAAAAAAGCCTTAGAGCTCGCAATATCTCGGCTCGGTATTTCTAAATAATTGATATTGTGGTGAGGGTTCATAGACTGCCTTGTTATTTGATATTCGCGCCTACGTTGTAAATAAAAATAGGAGCCAAAGCTCCCATTTTGATGTGCGACTTTTACTTAGGTTAGCCTTGTATTAAAGCGGCGACAAGTCCAATCAGACCGCCAAATACACCGCCCCAAATAACTAGCCATCCTAAATGCGTTTGGATCATATCCTGTACGATTTTTTTCACCATTTGCGGTGTAAGTTCACTTAATCTTTGTTCCACTATATTAGCAATCTTTGTTTGTAAATCGGCCATCACATTCGGCTGTTCGATTTCTTGTTTCAATAGCTCATGGAATGCGTCACTTTGAGCCATTTCAACCAAAGATGCCTTCATTTTCACAATAAATGGTTCTTTTAACGGTAATAGTGCATCTGTGCCACCAAACATCGACAGCATGCCACCAAAGGAAGATTGCGCGACAGTACTGATTAAGGCATCAAAGGAAGGTGCTAAATCAACCTTTTCAATTACAGGCGCTAGATCTATTTTACTAAACCCTTGTTTCTCAGATAAAAATCTCTCGATATTCTCTGTAGTAAAAAACTGCTTCATCATTAAATGAGCAATACCAGTCTTAAACTCTTCGAAACGCGAAGGCACAACGCCTGAGCCATACAGTCCAGGGACTTTCTCAAACAACATATATATCGCAACCCAATTGGTAATTGCGCCAGATAAAGCAAACAAGCCCACACTCAGCACCATTGCCGAATCGATAAAATATCCCACGACAACCAAGGCTGCCGCTAATAAATTGGTCACTAAACTCTTATTCAATCTCGTATCCCCTAAGGTAGCACCGATAAGATGCAAAACTGGCCTATATTACCAAGCTAACTGGACTGAGGTCTAACAATGAAATCCACTTTTTTAATTCAACTCTTCGTTATATATAAAGTTTAAATTCTGCTTTAAAGCTTATCTTGGCAAGATATTACAGGGTGATATCCTCAAAAATTAATCAGAAAGAAATAAAGTGTTGAGCCTATTTTTCATACGAAAATACAAAACCTAAGTGCAATACCAATCAATAATCAATGAGCTGCGTTACACGTAAGAAAACGTAGTTATGTCAGGCTAAGCTAACATAATGTAAAAAAATGGTGAGTAATATGCTGTTTAAGTTGAAGGATCTTACTAGCGGAGATATTTTTATTGGATAAAAAAAACTCAAGGTGCCATTATCGTCTTAATTAATACACTGAAGAAATATTATCGCGACCTAACAATAATATTAAAACTCACTATTCAGCCATATTTTTTAAGATAGTGTACATCCACCTAAACTAAGCTAAACACGGAATGTTGTTCGATAATGCTCAAATTTAACAGATAGAAATCTTAACTAATCCCTAGCAACGCTAGCGTTACTCGCTAGAATGTTCGCACTTATGGCAGTTTTACACTGACTTATGCATTGGAGCCTTAATATTAATGCTGTCCCAGCTAGCAAAATTTAAACAAAACTTTTTTGCCCAACCAAGGTATCTTCGAGTCGTTTTTTACCTTGTGATCACCTATCTAGGGTATATCTGCGCATTAGGTTTATTACTTCCCTATGCGATTACGACTCAGGCGCCAGACAAATTATCATCTTTCTTGGGTCGCCCAGTTGCTCTCGGTGACGTTCGTATCAACCCCTTTAATTTCAAAGTCGAAATTGATCAATTTGTCATTAAAGAAAAAGATGAACAGCCGTTTGCTGGCGTAGCGCAAATCCAATTCCAAGTGCATTTTTGGCAATCTGTTTTTAAGCGTGTCGCAGTAATCGAACACATACACATACAAGCGCCCTACGCACACATCATCCGTGTGGACAGAAAAGGTAAAGTAGGATTCAACTTCGACGACATTCTACTTACCTTGACCAAGCATGCACCCGCAAGCAAGAAAACCACACAAGAAAATGTCAGCGCACCTGTTCGTGTCCTCCTGAACCAATTTGTATTAGATGCAGGGCAATTAAACTTCGATGATAAAATCACGAATGCTCAAGTTAATTATCCCAATATCAACCTAAAATTGAGCCACCTCGATACTGAATATTTAATATCCCTTGTGACTGCATCTAGCACGCCAGCCATAAAAGCGAACAAGGCTGCGGCCATCAGCACTGCAAATACCCAACCGATATCCGAAGCCCCAATTGCACCTATCAAGCACAATCATTATGCAATACACCTACGTGACGATCATGCCGGCGAAATCAGCTCGCAAGGACAATTCCAACTGTTCCCGTTAAAAATCGCTGGTGATGTGCAACTTGCTAAGCTTAAGCTGACACCGCTGTGGCGATTTATCGACGATCAATTTACTCCTATCCTTACCGATGGCGAAATCAGTGCTAAAACGCAGTATCAAGTGGATCTTGCTGATAATGGTGAGTTACAAATCGTTAGTAGTCATGGCCAGTTCATTGTTGAAAAACTGAACTTTAACGACCAAGAACGCTCTGTGGTTAAGCTGCCACTCTTTGCCCTTGACGGTATTTCGGTAAACTTGCAGCAACAGAAAGTACATATTAATAAACTGCACAGTGATGGTTTAACTATCAGTGCCATTTTGAATCAAGATGGTATCGATCTAGCCAGCTTGTTTACGCCTAAATCATCAAGCGCTGCAGTAAATTCGGCGCCGATAGTTACGCAACCAATAGAGACTAAGCTTACAGAAAACCTCCAAGTTACACTTGTGAAAGAAAAGCCTCAAATAGCTGAGACTTCAGCCGATGTAAGCGATGCGGCAGACACACCAACTGAAAGTAAATTAGCCACGACTAACGAAAAAAATAATGCAGAGGTCGTCGCAAACACAGCTGAGGCCACTAAAAAAGTTACGGCTAAAGTCACGTCAAAGACTGCTGCAAAAGCCACTTGGTTAGTGCAACTCGATGCACTACATTTTGAAAACTATGATATTAATTTATCAGAACAAAAACTCACCGCAACGCCGCAGCAATGGCGTGTCTATCCACTAAATTTATCAACAAAAGCAATAACCAGTACGCTAACCGCCCCGATTGAATATGAATTACAACTCAGCATCAATGATAATGGTAATTTGAGTTCTCAAGGCCTAGTGGATGTTATTCACGAAGCCATAGATGCCAATATCCAACTCGATAAATTGTCGTTAATCCAATTTCAACCTTACCTTGCGCCTTACATTAATATCCAGCTCAAGAGTGGTCTATTAAGCTCTACAGGCAAACTCACTGCCGATGCAAAGGGCAAAGCGCTTTACGACGGCAATGTTGATCTGGATGATTTATCTATTCATGACACATTACGTAATGCCCCGCTGGTCAAATGGCAAAAAATGAATATCAATCAACTGGATTTTGATCAACAAAAAAATCAAATCAAAATCGATCATTTGGCCTTTATTCACCCCTTCGCCAAAGTGGTGATCGCAAAAGATAGAACCACCAACATCAGCGACCTCATCGTAAATACTCCTGCAACGACAGCAAATAACAATGTAGCAACGGTTAATAACACCTCAACAGCCAATGCTGTAGCAGCAAGCAACACAACAACACCGGAATTCGCTCTCGATATTCAAAAAGTTAGCTTTAGCCAAGGTTCAGCTTATTTTGCAGATAATTCACTGACGCCAAATTTTGCCTCGGGCATTGAGTTACTCGAAGGTAATATCACTCATTTATCTTCAACACTAGGGACTAAAGCCTCGGTAGATATTAAAGGTAAAATAGATAAATACGCCCCAGTCACCCTAAAAGGCGATATTAACCCTTTGTTAGATATGCCATATTTAGACCTTGATTTAGTCTTTAAGAATGTTGAGTTAACTTCGGTCAACCCCTACTCTGGCACCTATGCGGGTTACTACATAGATAAAGGCCAATTATCACTTTCACTAAACTACAAACTGGATAAAAACAAACTCAAAGGTAACAATCATTTAGTGATTAATCAGCTAAAGCTCGGTAAACCAAGCAATAGCGAACTGGCCACTAGCTTGCCCATCACGCTTGCAATAGCACTATTACAGGATCGTAACGGGATCATTGATTTGGGTATGGAAGTCTCTGGCGATTTAGATTCACCCAGCTTTAGCGTAGGTAGTATTATCATGACAGCGCTAAAGAATGTGATCACTAAAGCCGTTACAGCCCCCTTCACTTTCTTAGCGGGATTGATAGGTTCAGACGAGACCTTAGATAAAATCAGTTTTACTGCCGGCCAATTTAGCCTTAGCGAAAAAGAGCAGAAAAGTTTAGATAAACTTGCCAGCGCATTACTTGACAGACCTATGCTTAAACTCAGCATCGAAGGTGAAGTCGATGCTATTAATGACAGCCAAGCCATTGCCGAGCGCATAATGAAGCGTAAGTTAGCAAAGCTAGCCAATATTGAATTTAGCGCGTTGCCTGCCGGTTTAAGTCCGAGCCAATTTCCGTCCCAAGGGCCGCTTGCCGATGCGTTAGTGACACTCTATGAGCAAGAGGTAAAAGCAGATGCTTCCCAAGTAAAAGACACTGTCATTACGGAAGCTAAAGATACCCAACTTTCAGATGATGAAATCACTACACGTTGGCATATCGCTTTATATAATCTGTCAGTCAAAGCACAGAATGTTAATGATGACATGCTAGGTAATTTAGCCCAAGAAAGAGCTAAAGCGGTTAAAACATACCTTGTTGACGTTAAGAATATTGCGCCGGAGCGGATTTTCCTACTCGAAAGCCGCGTCAGTTTAAGTCAAAATGCGGCGAAGGTGAACCTAACGATTGATGCACAATAGACGCGCAATAACTCAAGTAATGAGTTAATTTTGCTATCTTTTCAATAAAAGAAGCCCGTTAAAGTTTAGCTTTAGCGGGCTTCTTTCTTTTGGAGAAGTGTATGGCTAAATGTATAGCCAAGCACATATCTAATTGTTACCGCTAAGCGAAAACGCAGTCTTTGTCGCCAAAGAATCTTCTACCTGTCATCCACACTAAAATGTTGGCCGCGCTTTGTGTCATAGGTTACACTCTGCGGCCTTTATACTACTGGGATCGCAAGCTCGAATCGCTAAATCTCAGTTTCGTCGCACATTTGCGGCGGCGCCATTGACACACGAATCACTTTACAACACACATTATCATTGAGGTCACTGACATGTTTATCATTCGCTGGATTTTAGGCAGGATCATTCTGTTTTTCAACTTCGTATTTAGCCCTAAAAAGCGCCAACGTCCACTGGCAGAGCAACAACAGATTGATACTCAAACTCAAGCATTGGCCTTATATCAATATCCAGCTTGCCCATTTTGCGTAAAAGTCCGCCGTGCAATGCGCCGTCAGGGACTCAACATAGTGACCTTCGACGCTAAAAAAGCGCCACACAAAGATGAGCTCGTCGCCCAAGGTGGTAAACAGCAAGTGCCTTGTCTGCGTATTGAAGAAAACGGCCAAGTACAGTGGTTGTATGAATCTAAAGAAATCATTAACTACTTAGACCAACGCTTCGCCTAAATCGCGGTGCAACGGTCTGTGTAATTCTCCAAATAAGTGTGCCCGGTAACCTTTCAATCGATTGTTCAATCGACTTCCCAATGAACTTTATAATGGGTTTTCCGTTGAAATGACAAGGTTTCGGGCGCAGTTACTTTATTGCATTGTTTTATAACATTTACTTACGCCACAAATATTCGCGATCAGAATAATCAAACAACCACTGCGGTTGATATACCACTAATAATGTCACCGCCATACCGTTGAGTAATGCCTCTGGAAATGCCAGTAAAGGGATGAGCATCAAGTAATCATCAAATAACACATTCCAGTCGTAACCTACAGCAGCCCACAACCACATCGCCCAACTCAATTGATGAAACACAATCGAAAGACCTGCGTTAATAAAACCGCCAACGAAGATAAACACAAAGACATGTTTGGGAAGCAAATGATAACTACGGCTGTATAAAATAAAACATAAGAACAGCGGTACCGCTATCGCAAACAGGCTAAAGGCACCAAAATCAGCGGGCTGCTTTAATACAAACAAACTAAAAAAAGCACTCGGTAACAGTAAAGCCACTGTCGTAAGACGCCAACCAAACATCAACATACAAGTCACTATGCCCAGAAAATGTAAATGTAATCCGGTTTGAATACTGGCATTTAACGACCACAGCGCATTGATCCCAACTAATACCAATAATAAGCGCCATTGCAGATTTTTATCCCGGCGCATCTGTGCTAATTCTTCTTTTGGCCAAATTGCGTATAGCCATAGCAGTAAAAGTACAAGGCATATGCCTTGAGTTAAGCTCAAATCCCACTCAATTTGTGCCCATTTATTCGACCAAAATGCCAACATTGATAGTCCATCCTTAATCCATTGCGCCCATATAGACAAGCCCACTCGCTACGTCGAAACTCGTATATACAGACAGTTTGGATAGAGAGCCACACTCCGTTCATGGAGACACTATAAATCCATGAACTTTATAACCATATTAAGGTATTCTTCCATTAGTTAATAACCATAGAGTTAAATTTTATTATGTCACTTCGATACTTCAGTATTGCCATATTAAGTTGTCTATCGCTCATAGCTTGCAGCAGTACTCCTATCGATCCTAGTGAACTGGCGGGGAAATTACGCGATAAGCTAGCCACTGATATTAAAGCCGATGGCCTTAAACTTTTCGTCTATAAGGCGCGCCTGGTCGACGAAAAGTCGACTCTTAATGGTGCTGAGCGCCCTTTATCGAACGAGACATATCGACGTAATACGCAAGATCCTCGAGAACAACGCCGCGCGATGCAAGATTTACAGGACACACTCGAAATATGGGGACGACAAGTAGAGTTAGGGTTAACAAAAACCCTTGAAATGACCGGTTATTGCCGCGAAGGTTATATTGAGTTGAGTCGAATTATTGAGCCGAGCCGAGGAGAGATCCGCGGCGAATGCCAAGAAGGGGCTACTGATGCCGATAGACAAAAATTCGTGAATTATTAAGCTAAGCACTAAGCAACAATAAATTTTGCCGTTGTGTAAAAACCTTAAATCAACTAACGATAGCTAAAACGATAGTGAATAGAAAATTCGAAAATAAGCATGCGCGTATTAGGCAATACGCGCATTCACATCACACTAGACGGTTTCTGCCAGTGGCACAGCACGATTTTCCAGTAACACAGGAATGCCTTCAGTGATTGGATAAGCCAGCTTATCCGCTTTACAAATCAGTTGCTGCGCCGTTTTATCGTACTCAAGTTTTCCCTTACACACAGGGCAAGCTACTATATCTAATAATTTTTTATCGAATGCCATGGAAGTTTCCTTGTTTAGTGGCAGCCACCTCGCGAAGACGTGCGAGCAACTGCTGATCAAATTGTGATGGTAGCTTGGCATCGACCGCCAAATACCACCAGTTTTCTTGTGCAAAATCGCGACATTTAACCGCATCTTTTTCTGTCATCAACAACGGTAAGCCTTTAGCTAAGTCGCGCAGCTGGGTTTTATCATAGGCCTGATGATCATCAAACCCATGGCATAACGCCAGTTGATAGCCTTGATCGCGCAATGATTCAAAAAAACGCGCAGGATTACCTATACCCGCCATCGCGACCAGCGGCTGCGATTTATCAAAGGTGTATTTACTGGCCGTAGAATCGTATTTGACCGGTTTTACTGCCGTAGGAGCCAGTTGCATTTCGAACTGCCCTTTCGCAGCAGGCCCACCATTACTCAGCACAAAATCCACTGATTCAAGCCGCCACGCTCCTTCTCGTAATGGGCCTGCGGGTAACAGTAGTCCATTACCTAAACCACGCTGACCATCAATCACCACCAATTCAATATCGCGCGCCAGTGCATAATGCTGCAAGCCATCGTCACAAATAATGACATCGACACCAAACTCGGCAATGAGCGCTGTGGCCGCATCGACTCGTTTTGCGCCAACGACCATAGGCACTTGAGTGCGCGCGACTATCATGGCAGGCTCGTCACCTACCTCCGCAGCACTTGCATCTAAGTTAACCGTTTTAACGCCTTGAATATCAACGCCGTAACCACGACTAATTACGCCAGGCTTAAAACCGTGCTGGCGCAATAACTCAATCAAATAAATCACTGTGGGCGTCTTACCACTGCCGCCTACGGTAATATTACCGACGATGATCACTGGGATGGGCATTACAGTTTGTGATGTTATCCCAAGACGAAATAATGTACGGCGTACACACGTAATACCCGCAAATATCCACGATAAAGGCAGTAAAAGCCATCGCAATGGATGACCCTGATACCAAATTTTATTCACTAAGGCCTGCATCTAACTACCGAATTGCATTTGATACAATTTGGCGTACATGCCATTCAATTCCAGCAATGACTGGTGCGTACCTCGCTCAACGATACGCCCCTGATCGACCACTAAAATTTGATCGGCACTCTCGATGGTCGATAGCCTATGGGCGATCACCACTGAAGTGCGATTTTGTCTGAGATTATCTAAGCCTTTTTGTATCGCTTTTTCTGACTCAGTATCCAGTGCAGAGGTCGCTTCATCGAGAATCAATACAGGAGCATCACGTAGCATTGCGCGCGCAATGGCAATCCGCTGTCTTTGGCCACCAGACAATAACACGCCATTTTCACCGACTTGGGTATCAAGGCCTTGGGGCAACTGATCAATAAACTCCATCGCATAGGCCAAGGTGGCCGCTTCAATAATTTGCTCACGCGTGGCTTCACCGGGATAGGCGTAGGCGATATTGTTAGCAATAGTGTCGTTAAATAACGTCACTTGCTGAGAGACTAATGCCACTTGGTTACGAAGCGACTTGAGCGAGTAATCGTAAATGCTCACGTCATCGAGCAGAATATCACCTGATTCAAGACCGGTATAAAAACGGGTAACGAGACTTGCAATTGTTGATTTACCTGAACCAGAACGGCCCACTAATGCTAATGTTTGTCCCGGTTTAACTTCAAAATCCACATGTTCCAGTGCACGACGGTCTTGGCTGTCATAACTAAAACATACGTTATCAAAGCGTAGGTGACCCTTAGCACGCTCGACACTGTAGGTTCCGGTATCGGATTCAGACTGTGTATCGAGTAGCTCAAACACTGTAGTACACGCCGCAATACCCCGTTGGAATTCGGCATTGACTCGCGTTAAGCTTTTAATGGGCTGTAACATCGCCATCATGGCAGCTAGAATCGTCGCGAAAGTACCCGCTGTGAGGTCAGCTTTCATGCTGTCTAAACTGGCGGCATACAGTACGAAGGCCAAACCAAATGAGCCGATAATCATGATTAATGGTTGGCTAATCGCCTGCGCCACAGCTAATTTCATATTTTGATGGCGGTTTTGGTCGTTAATTCTAGCAAAACGCGTAGCCTCAGTTTCCTGTCCACCAAAGGCTAATACGTTTTTGTGACCCTTAATCATTTGTTCTGTAGTGGCACTCACACTGCCCATAGCCGTTTGAATCTGTTTAGAGACTTTACGGAAACGACGACTAACAATTGTGATAACGATCCCCATGACAGGGCCTATAACTAAGATACACAGCGATAATTTCCACGAGTTGTAGAACATCAGCGCCAACATACCGAGCACGGTTACACTGTCACGGACGATAGAAATCAAGGCGCTACCCGATGCCCTAGCAATTTGCTCTGTGTCGAAGGTAACTTTTGAAATCAAGTTACCGGTATTTTCCTTGTCCATATAACTCACAGGCAAGCGCAAATAGTGTTCAAATACTTGCTGGCGCATATCCATGATTAATTTAGCGCTCATGTATGAAATGCCATATGTCGAGACAAAGTTGGCAAATCCACGCAGGGAAAACATTAGGATAACCACGAGCGGTGCCATCATCAGCACGTCGTTGTTTGCGTGGAAACCTTCATTTGTTGGTAAAGCGATACCACTGGTGACGGCCGCGGGTGCGCCGCCAGAGAATCCCTTGTCAATAAAGGGGCCGATAAAAGCGATAAAAGCAGCATCGACGAGACCATAAGTAATTAAGCCTGCAACTGAAAGTATCAGCATGCCTTTCATCTGTTTGATATAGCCCAGTAATCGTTTGAAAACTGTCCACATTTCGTTTTTAGGAGATGTTGTCATTGATAACACTAAATTATGGCAAAGTAGGCATTCTACTCTGGATTAATAAAGTCGCCAAATCTAAACAAAGCGTTGTACCAAAATGGGGCTAAATCACCACGATAGGTCTTTATCTCACGCTCAGACTGCTGAAAAATCACACTAATCTGTCCTTCTGTTCCTGTCGTCAAGTTCATAATATCTCGCTGTTGATAACGTTCAACCACAATAGGTTTAGGAAAGCCATAACGATTAGCAAAACCCGCGGGGAAAAGCACTAACTTAGGCGCAACGGCATTGATAAAGGCCTCTGTTGATGAAGTTTTACTGCCATGGTGCGGCGCAACGAGAACTTCGCTTTGTAATGTGTATTCACTCTTTAATAACGCTGCTTCAGTTTGCTTTTCAATATCTCCCGTAAGTAGCAAGCTTTGCCAATCATCATTGATGCGCAC
Organism: Shewanella glacialipiscicola; assembly: GCF_023283485.1. Classification (GTDB taxonomy): domain Bacteria; phylum Pseudomonadota; class Gammaproteobacteria; order Enterobacterales; family Shewanellaceae; genus Shewanella; species Shewanella glacialipiscicola. The sequence continues at coordinate 291,519 of NZ_JAKILU010000003.1, read as the reverse complement.
CACACAAGACCCGTTATTACCCGCTTGCACTTGCTGCGGTGACAGTAAACTCACGCTTAATCCTTGCCACTGAATATGTCTTGGCCGACAGTTTTGTCCATTAAACCCAGCAATATCTGTAATCAACAGCGCTGCAGGATAAGCATCTATTAAGATTGCAGCGCCACCAGCATGATCGTTATCGCCATGACTAATCACTATATAGTCAACAGCTTGAATGCCCTTCGCTTTTAAAAATGGCAATATCACCCGCTCAGCATAACTAAAGTCATCACCAAAAGCAGCGCCAGTGTCGTAGACAAAACCTCGACCATTTTTTTCAATTACCACGGCTAAACCTTGGCCCACATCAAGTAGATGCATAGCCCATCGATTGGTATGAACGGGCGAGTACAGCGTCATACAAAAAAGTATAATGGGGATAAACAATAAGCTGAGCATACTTAACCATGGGAGATAATACTTATTTTTAGGTACATAACGCCACAATACTCCACCAATAAAAGCCGATAATATAAAGGCTAATGTAGAGTCTGAAAGCGTTAACCAATGGGCAGGTAATTGCGGACTTATATCTAACAACCATGCGTAGGGCGATAAACTCCAATCACTTAGGTGCAATAGACCCAACCAAGATAATCCAAACGCAGTCCCAAGCCACCAGCACATAAATCCCGCCATGGCTAACGGGATTGCCACAAAGCTAAACCAAGGTACCGCCAAGATATTCATCCACAGGCTATGTAAACTCACACCACCAAACAGTGCTGCTTGCAGTAATCCAAGCCCGAGGCTCAGTCGCCATTGGATAGCCCAAAACTGCATCAAGCCAGTGCTTATACGCATCCTTCGAGTCGAGATTGAGCTGAATTCTCTAGGTTGAATCTCTAAAGTGTATAAAATTATGCCTAACGCACAAAACGACAGCCAAAATCCAGCGCTTAAACAAGCCAGCGGATCGAGCAGTAATACCATAAACAGAGCAAACAACAAGCGCTCCCACGCTGTAGAAAATCGCTTCAGTAAACTTAACAACATTAATAGTAAAATCATCACTAAAGCGCGCTGAGTCGAAACCCCAAAACCAGCTAAATAAGCATAAAAAGCGGCACCGATTCCCGCTGCGACTAAGGCTAAAGTAATATTGCGCCGACTCTGATGCGGCACAAAACGACTTAAACCAAATAAAAGGCAAGTGTATATCCATGCTGCAACCACTGAGAGATGTAAACCGGAGATTGCCACTAAATGGCCCGTCCCAGTTTGCCTTAAAGCTTGCCAACGTTCTTTTGAGATCAATTGCTTATCACCTAAAAGTAACGCCAGCAGAATATCGCCTTGAGGTAATAAGGTTAATTCAGGCGTTAACGAACTGATGAGGTCATTGCGCAGTGAAGGTGAAACCTCAAGTAACTGTGCATCAACAACTCGCCCGCGACCAACAAGATGTTGACTAACAAACTGTTTTTGCTCGTTATACCCACCTTGGTTTAACACACTTACTATACTCTTTGGCGTTAAGGTAAATAGCCACACCTGACCCACTGTGACTTCTGGCGGATTTTTCCATGAGAGTCGCAATTTTGCGTTTGGCCCGAAGATTAAATTTGGTTTAATGAGGGATATATCCAAACTTAGCCAGTCGCTGTTTCGACTAACTAGTGATATGATTTCACCTCTTACCTGTATAGGTTGTTGTAACACGGGAAGATCCTGCCTAGATAAGCCTAAGCAAAAAATAGTTAGCCATGCAATTGCAAAGAGTCCACCTGCGCAAATAGGAATTTTTCGATGTAAGATTAACGCCCCAACAACAAGGTAGGGTAAATAATTGACTGGCGGCAGCGAAGGCCACAACATCGCTGATAACAACATGGCACTAAAGCCAAACATGAATCGATTCATAGTGAATTAAGTTAAGACAGTAATTTCAGCCTATGCCAAAAAAATTTATCAAAAGATTTATGCCTAAGCCTGAAACCCTGCGTGAGCATAAACACTTACGCATGTTCGGACGCTTGTTACATAATCCCAATCTGTGGGCGCTTAATCGAAAATCGGCTCCTGGCGCATTCGCGGTAGGATTATTTGTCGCTTGGATCCCAATGCCATTTCAGATGGTTGCTGCTGCTGCTTTTGCTATTCTATTTAACGTTAATATTCCAGTTTCTGTCGCATTAGTGTGGATAACGAATCCCCTAACTATGCCGGTGATGTTCTATGGAGCCTATTTACTGGGTGCTAAAATACTCGGCCATGCTCCGCAGGATTTTGCCTTCGAAGCGAGTTGGCAATGGATTGAAGCATCGCTTGCAACTATCGGTCCGCCATTCTTACTCGGCTGTTTGGTACTCGGCATCGTTTTTTCTGCTGTAGGTTATTTGCTGATTAATAATCTGTGGAAGTATTCGATTATGTTTAAATGGCAAAAACGTAAAAGTAAATAATCTTTGTCGTTTTCATCGCTTATGTTCATGCATACAATCTCCCCAATGCGCAACATAAGCGATAACTTATCAACGCTAGTCCATTTATCAACTCATGATGGCATCAATAACTCCCGCTCTATTAATTGTTGTGAACAGTTTTCTCACTCATCACCCAAATCCTGTTTTTGATGTGAATTTATTTTTATATATAAAAAATTGTTACCAAAAATACGCCTAACCGCCACACGCATCAGTAGAAACAAACCTAGCCCCAGTTAACAATGCATTAGGTCCTAATCGACTTAACGAATGAATACTCACATTGATATATATACATTCATTTTATTAGCACCTTATAATACCTGACAAATTTAGTCAGATACTTAAGAGTGACTTATGTTGAACATTGATGACCCCGCGCACTTACAGCCTCAAATAGCTTTATTCAGATTAGGTTTCAGACCATTTTTTCTGTTTGCGAGTTTATTCAGCGTACTCGCTTTAGGCATATGGGGAGGATTTCTTTCTGGGATGAGCCTATTACCGGTCTCACTCAACCCTCTTTGGTGGCATGGTCACGAAATGATCTTTGGTTTTGTTTGTGCTGTCGTAGCCGGTTTTTTATTAACGGCGGTACAAAATTGGACAGGCCAGCCAGGGGTAAAGGGGCCAATGCTAATAGGCTTATTTGGCGTATGGCTGTTACCTCGGCTGTTATTCCTAGTACCAGCGGCAGTTCCATTTAAACTGATTATGTTCATCGACTTATTATTTTTACCCCTCACCGCCGTGCTAATCGCTCACTCGGTGATCCGCGTTCGTCAATGGCGTAACTTTGTATTCATTCCTATCTTTACTTTACTGACCTTAATGAATGCATTGAGTTATTACGGCGTACTGACAAACCAATTTGACTGGGTAAACATCGGTTTATACGGTGCAGTTATCCTAATGAGCACCATAGTGGCACTTTTAGGTGGTCGAGTTATTCCCTTCTTCACAGAAAAAGCCACACAATGGCAACGCCAAAGTTCAATTCCAGCACTTGAATGGTTAAGCTTTATCAGTCTTGCAGCACTTGTAGTGAGTATCGTCCTACAAAACGATCTGTTCATTCGCATCACCGCGGGTATTTCGAGCTTAGTTTTGCTGTTACGCTGGCATCGTTGGGGGTGGCATGCTAGCTGGCGTGTTCCTCTATTGTGGTCTCTGCATCTCAGTTACGTTTGTATCCCACTTGGTCTGGCACTTATCGCCTTTGGATTCCCACTGTCAGTCGGCATGCACTCGATTACCGTTGGTGGTTTAGGTGGGATGATCTTAGCCATGATGGCAAGAGTCTCTTTAGGTCATACGGGCAGAACATTGCAACCACCAAGCTTGATGCCATACTGCTTTGCATTAATGCTACTGGCCGTTTTACTCCGAGTACTGGCGGGGATCTTCCCTCTTTGGTCGTCACTACTATTGCTCAGCACGATTATCTGTTGGCTAGTCGCCTTCGGTTGTTTCTGTTTTTATTATGGTCCTATGCTCTGTCAAGCCAGAATTGATGGCCGCCCCGGTTAAACATCACTTTGGGTGCGCTTGGCAGCAAAGATTACGATCATACATATCTGTGAATTAAGTCACGGATATCTGACTGGGTTTTCCCTACTAATCATTTTTTACTGTTAGTATTTATAAAAACATTTAGCAGGGAATTTCTATGCCATTTTATCGCCAATATGGTTCTAAAAGCCTCAAAGCCATAGAACACTTAGTCTTATTTATTATCGCCATTGCCACTATCGTCGCCATCGGCCAAGAAATTGTGCATATTATTTCTGTACGCATGGTAGTACTGGCAGACTTACTCTTACTCTTCATTTACTTAGAAGTTTTAGCCATGGTGGCAAGTTATTTCGAATCTGGTAAGTTACCCGTACGTATGCCGCTTTATATCGCGATTGTAGCCCTAGCCCGTTACTTAATATTGGATATGAAAAGTATGGACGACTGGCGTATCGCAGCGATATCACTATCAACGCTTATTTTAGCGGCGACCGTCATTGTCATTCGTTGGGGACAGTTAAAAATGCCTTACCCGAAAAATCAAGAGTACGATAATTAATCAGCGACTAAATGGGTGCGATTACAACCTAAATAAATGGCACCCATTGTCTTGATGTTAAGACTGCGCTTAAAACCTCGCTTCTATATTGGTATTGTGCAAAAAAGCCATTATGCTAGTTTTACTAAAACAAACTATTAACGGAGTAATTGAATGATGGAAACCCAGACTATCGGTTTTGAGGAAAAACGTACGTCATTACGCGTAGACATGGAAGCAGAGCGGATAGTGTTAAATTGGGTCGACGCACAAGGTGAACCACAAACCGATGAAGGGGTATGTATCGACTTAGCAAGACGTGGGCTTTTATTCGATTATAAAAAATCTTTTGCTTTAGGGGAGCTAGTTGAAGTGACCTTTAATGCCAATACAAGACAACAAAATACCATAAAAGGCCAAGTATGCCGTTGCGCTAAATGCCATGAACAAAGCTACCACATCGCCATACAGCTACTTTAATTTAACTTAAATTTCGCAGGTTTAGTGTGTCTGTTCTACACTCAACTCATTGAAAGGTTCATTAAGGGGCGTCACATGATCTTGCTGGTAGGTGGTGAAAAAGGGGGGAGCGGCAAAAGTTGCCTCGCACAAAACCTTGCAGTGTATATTCAGCAAAAATTTCAAGCCAATGTCCTTATGGTCGATTGCGATCCTCAGCGCACCACGTCAGATTGGATCCAAGCAAGAAACAATGATCCCAGCCTTCCCAGCATTAATTGCATTCAACTTTATGGCAAAATCCGTAACGACTTATTGAGCCTCAATGAACGGTTCGATTACGTGATTGTAGACTGCGGTGGTCAGGATAACTTAGCCATGCGCGCCGCAATGTCAGTTGCTACCTATGTTGTGATCCCCTTAAGGCCAAAGAGACGCGATCTGAAAACCTTACCTCACATGGAAGACATGTTAAGCACCTGTAAGATGGTCAATCCAAAAATGATATCGACCATAGTACTGACCCAATGTCCCGCTCTGCCCACGCAATTTAAACGTATTTTAGAAGCCAAAGATGTGGTGAAATCCTTTGGATTAAGAGTGTTAAATTCGGTCACGTTTTGTCGAAACATTTATGATGACAGTGAAGAAAAAGGCTCCTCTGTGGTCGAAGTCGAACCCGATGGTAAGGCTGCCGATGAAATCCGCGCTATAGCGGATGAATTATTCGCAATGCCACCAGAAAATAGCTATGAGCTTAACTGATCTTAAACGTAAGCAACCTAAGCGGCCTATTAAGTCAGTCTCTGTCGAGGATTTTATTGAAGATGCTAATAACTATGCATTAGGAAAAACACGTTTATTAACCGCACCGACAACGTCGGCCTTTATTAAGGGATTAGATAAAAAGTCGACAAAAATTTATCGCCATGCAACCTTTACACTCACAGAAAACAGTATTGCTCAACTGAATACCCTTTCGAAATCGACCGGTATTGCAAAGTCTCGGTTACTGCGTATTTTAATCCATGAATTTAGCCAACTGACCCCCATACAACAGGATGTCATTGCTAATAAACGCCATAGTGAAACTTAAACTTTCACCAGATCCACTGATTAAAACTAAGCCGCTCTAATTGCACGACTCTTTATTAATGCTCACATCGTTTGCCCGCTGCGAGTTCAATGCCTTGGGGCGTATCGAGTAATTTTCCTTTGTGCATCAATAACTGCAGCAGTGCTTCGGCACTAAGGTCAACGGCACTACACGTATAATATCGCGCCGATAAGCCAAACTTTTGCCCCATTAAAGAAATTAATTCAGGCTTTATAATCGCGCCCCCTTGAGCTACCATCAGCGCCATAACATCATGACCGTGAACAGAATTGGACATATGTCCTCCTAAAGATGCAATATGCTTGCTCTTTATATCCTACCGGTTAAATTTAAACTCTGATCTCGCGCATACAATTTCAATTTGACACCACTGCGCCGACATCTGCGACGATAATGTGAGCCATTATGTCCTTAATTCTATTGTTAACCCAACAGATGTCGCTGTACTTAGTGATTGTTTACTTGGTCAGTAAAACGCCGCTGTTTAAACTGTTTGCCGAAACATCTCCCCGTCTGCCACATAAAATCTTTATGTATCTGATTTTTTCAAGTTTCTGCATTATGGCAACCTATTTTGGCGAACAAACCTCTGGTGCGATTGCCAATACGCGCGCAATGGGCGCGGTATTAGGGGGATTATTAGGCGGGCCAGTGACTGGATTTCTGGTCGGACTCACAGGTGGGCTTCACCGCTATAGTATGGGCGGCTTTACTGACTTAGCCTGCGCGATTTCAACCACGTTAGAAGGACTCACAGCGGGGATGATAAGCTTTTACTTAAGGCGCGCAGGTAAAAGTGAGCTTATCTATAATCCATTGCTCGTTTGCCTTGTGACTCTTTATGCCGAGATGATGCAAATGAGCATTATCCTTCTGGTCGCCCATCCTTTTGATGATGCATGGGCATTGGTCTGTCAAATTGCACCGCCCATGTTATTAGTCAACTCCATCGGTGCCGCACTATTTATGAGCATGATCCGTGACCAAAAAGCCATGTTTGACAAACTGTCCTCTAGTTTTTCGACTAAGGCATTAAAAATAGCCGAACGCAGTGTTGGACTATTGTCGAAAGGGTTTAACGAGCAGAGCAGTAGCCTCGTCGCCCAGATTGTTATTGAAGAAACCAACGTTGGCGCGGTCGCGATTACAGACAGAGAAAAACTATTAGCTTTTATTGGTATCGGCGCCGATCACCATCTTCCTGGCACCCCAATTTCATCCAAAATCACCTTAGAAGCCATCAATCAAAATAAAGTAATGTTTGCCGATGGCGTTGAAATGCCCTATTCATGTTCTATTTCAAGCAACTGCCGCTTAGGGTCGAGTCTGGTGATCCCACTGCGCAGTGATACCGAAGTCATTGGCACCATCAAACTCTATGAGCCAAAGAATAAGCTTTTTTTGAATATTAACCGCACCTTAGGTGAAGGTATTGCCCGTCTGTTATCAAACCAAATTCTTTATGGCCGATTTGAGCAACAACAAAATCTGCTAACTCAAGCCGAATTGAAATTACTGCAAGCGCAGGTTAATCCACACTTTCTATTCAATGCACTTAACACCATTAGCGCGATTATCAAGCGCGATCCCGATATGTCTAAGCAATTGCTGCAGCAGTTATCTCAATTTTTACGGATTAATTTAAAGCGAACGACAGGCTTAGTGACACTTGGGGATGAGCTAGATCACATCGCTTCTTATCTCACCATTGAAAAAGCACGTTTTATTGATAAATTACAAGTCAGTATTGCGATACCTGAATCACTCTATCACTGTAAAGTACCGGCTTTTACCCTGCAGCCTATTATCGAAAATGCGGTGAAACACGGCACGTCACACATGATTGAACAAGGGCAAATTAAAGTGACGGGGAAACTCGAAAATAATGTATTAGAATTAGAAGTCATAGACAATGCTGGCTTATATCACCCCATTGAAGGCTCCGAGGGGCTTGGGATGAACTTAGTACATAAGCGCATTCAAAATCTTTTTGGCGAACAATATGGTGTCACAGTAACGTGCGAGCCCGATGAATTAACCCGTGTCACCATTCGATTACCAATAGAATCCCCTGACACATCAACTATGGGAACCGGCACGTGATTACTTGTTTAATTGTCGACGATGAACTATTTGCTCGCGAAGAATTAGCCGACCTTTTAGGGCAAGAGCCCGATATGCATATCATAGGTCAGTGCGCCAACGCCATTGAAGCATTGCATATTATCTCAAAGGAAAAACCTCAACTGGTTTTCCTCGATATCCAAATGCCACGGATTTCAGGGATGGAACTTATCGCCATGCTCGATCCTGACACTATGCCCAAAATTGTGTTTGTTACCGCCTACGACGAGTTTGCCGTCAAAGCCTTCGATAATCATGCCTTTGATTATTTGCTCAAACCGATAGATGCACAAAGACTCAGTAAAACACTCACTCGTGTGCGTAAAAACCTAGCGCCGCAGTTAATGGACGCCATTACCCCTAAAAATCTTGAACATATTCCGTGTTATAGCGGTACTAAGCTCAAAGTGATTGCCATCCAAGACGTAGAATATGTGTTTAGCGATTTAAGTGGCATCCATGTGGCCAGCACTAAAGGTAAAGTGCATACCCAATTAACCTTAAAAATATTTGAAGAAAAGACTCCACTAGTGCGCTGCCATCGACAATATTTGATCTCACCTAAAGCCATTGCTGAAATTGAACTGTTAGACACAGGCGCAGAAGTCACCACGCATATGGGCGATAAAGTGCCCGTATCACGCCGCTATCTTAAGAGTCTTAAACAGCTTTTCGGCTTTCAATAGGATCAGTTAAAGCCCTAATAACGGCATATTATGGATTATATTGTTCGCCATAAATGTTGAGCAATACCTGCTGTTAACGTAAAGGCGCAACCACTCAAGCTCACCTATTACCGCTCACCCTGCATTTTCGACCACTGACTGATATTGCTCAGCTTTATATAAACAACTTGTTTACACTCGCCAGAACTCAAATGGGGAGATAACAAAAATGATGTGGTTCCTACTCTGTGTCGGTCTGCTGATCGGCGGCTACTTTATCTATGGCGCCTTTGTCGAGAAAGTCTTCGGCATTAACGCTAATCGTCAAACACCCGCTTTCGCTCAAACTGATGGCGTCGACTTTGTGCCTATGTCTAAGGGCAAAGTCTATTTAATTCAATTGTTAAACATCGCAGGCGTAGGCCCAATCTTTGGTCCTATCTTAGGTGCACTTTATGGTCCTGCGGCCATGTTGTGGATTGTGGTTGGCTGTATCTTTGCGGGTGCAGTACATGACTATTTTTCTGGCATGCTATCTGTACGTAACGGTGGCCAGTCGGTGCCAAACCTTGCGGGTAAGTATTTAGGCAAGAGCGCAAAACACTTCATGAACGTGTTTGCCATTGTACTGTTACTGCTGGTCGGTGTGGTGTTTATCTCTGCGCCTGCGGGTTTACTTGGCAAACTAACCGGTTGGGACGTCAGTATCTTTGTGGGTATTATTTTTATCTACTATCTTATTGCTACTGTAGTGCCCGTTGATAAAATTATTGGTCGTCTATACCCCTTCTTTGGCGCTTTATTGTTCTTCATGTCGTTTGGTTTAGCGGTCGCGATTATGTTATCAAGCGAGCACACCTTACTGCCTAACGTGCAAGCGGGCGATTTCTTCCAAAACTTAAATCCAAATGACATGCCACTCTGGCCAGCCCTATTTATCACTATCGCCTGTGGCGCAGTGTCGGGTTTCCACGCCACACAATCACCTTTAATGGCACGCTGCGTAGAAAACGAAACCAATGGCCGTTTCGTCTTCTTTGGCGCCATGATTGGCGAAGGCATTATCGCCCTACTTTGGTGCGCCATAGCGCTGTCTTATTTTGGCGGAATTGAAGGGTTAAGCGCGGGGATGTCTGGTAACCCAGCAAACGTAGTGTATGAAGCTTCTACTGGTCTACTAGGCGCTGTCGGTGGCTTTATGGCTATCTTAGGCGTGATTATCCTGCCGATTACCTCAGGTGATACCGCTTTTCGTTCTGCACGTTTGATTTTGGCTGAGTTTTTCAACATGCCACAAATCTCACTGCCAAAGCGCTTAGTGCTAGCTCTCCCACTGTTTGTTATCGGCGGCATGTTAACTCAGGTAGACTTCGGTATTATTTGGCGCTACTTCGGTGTGGCGAACCAAACCACTGCGGTATTGATGCTGTGGACCGCTTCGGCTTATCTACTACGACATAACAAGCTGCATTGGATTGCGACGATCCCTGCAATGTTTATGACCACTGTGGTGATTTCATTCCTACTGAACTCATCGACCTTAGGCGCGGGTCTGCCGATGACGGTATCAACCATAGCGGGTGTCATTATAACCTTAGTGATTACTGCGTTATTGATTGTAAAAACGAAAGGTAAAGGTGAAATTGACTCGCCCATTGAAACCGAGCTGAAAGAGACAGCTAACGACTAATCTTATCGTTAAATTGGTATGATAAAAACAGGCGCTTAATCGCGCCTGTTTTTATCATTCTTCTCATTAAAACCCGCAAACGCTCATTTTGTTCGACACTGATTCTCCATTTATTCGATAAGACCACGCACTGTATCAACAATACAAAAATGCTATACTCCCGCCATAGCACACTGCACCATAATGCATAATATGAATCAATCGAATGACCCGCTGCACGGCATCAAACTAGAAACTATTATCACTTACTTAGTCGAGCGTTACGGCTGGGAAAACTTAGGCGAAAGAATTAATATCCGCTGCTTTACTCACGATCCCAGCATTAAGTCCAGCTTACAGTTTTTGCGCAAAAACGACTGGGCGCGTGATAAGGTCGAATACCTCTATTTGAGAGCCAATAAGTTACCCTTGCCACCGACACAAGCAGAAACTAAGCAAGCGGCTAAAAAGCCTACTGCTAAACCTAAGCCAAAAGTAGCCAACAATAAAGTCACTCAAACGGCGGCCAAACAGCCAGTTAAAAGCGATAAGCCGAGCCCAGATGGCAAAGTAAATAAGCATATTTGGGGCAGTTAATATTCTAGGCTTGATAACGCTTAAACAGCCCTGAGATGGGCTGTATTATCACTATGCCCCAATGCTATTTCTGGTAAAACAAGGCGCTTTAGCTTTAGTTTTAAAATAAATAGCCGATATTGAATTAATCGGCAGGAACAACTTAAGTATTAACCTAGTTTGCCTCTAATGGAGCATTGCATGAATATCAATGGGATAAATAGCACCGCAACAGGTTCAGCTTTTACGCCAGTATCAAACGCATATATTGCTACCACCCCAACCAAAACAGCAGCAAATGCTGCGCTAACAACAGACTCTCAGGATGCTCAAGATACCGTCTCCATTTCTAATGCTGGCCGCGCGGCATTATCCATAGATGTCGGCTCGACCTTAAGGGATAAAGCGTCAGCCCAAAAAGAGCAACTAGATAATATCACCGCTGAAGAACCCAAATCGATAATAGATGCGCAGATTCAAAAAATAAAAGAGCAGATCAAAGCTCTACAGGAAATGCTGGCTAAACTGAAGGGAGATAACTCAGACGCTGCAGATCTGCAACGTAAACAAATCCAAGAACAAATAATGCAATTGAGTGGTCAAATAGCGACCTTAATGGATAAAAAGATACGCGATGCAAAGGAGAACGCTTAACGTAAGCGGCCTTATAGCGGATGTTTTCATACGACTTTGCACATTCAACTAAATCAGTTCAATCAACCTAGATAGGAAAACTGAACATCACGCGCCAAATATTCAAACCATCACCACGGCGATAGCTTAATCCAATACGATCAACGCTGAGTAACTCGCCCCCAAGGGACTTAGAAAATGCGAGTGAAAAACCTGCCTCATAACTGCCTGAAACGGTAGTATCTTGCTCGATTTGACTGATAAATCTCAGCTCATTAAAGTACCAATAACCCACTGCAAATATTCTGGGTTGAACCTGAAAGCTCCACCACTGCCAGCGCGGTGCTAATCCCAAATCAACACCGGTTTGTAATACTGCAAATTGATCGGCAAACTTACCATAGTGCTCACTGTAACCAGCAAAGTGTAATCTGGACACCCATACAGCATCTTGTCCCGCGAGGCTAAAGTCATACAAGCTACTGATGCCTGAAGCGATAATGGCAACGTTATCGCCTTTATCAAAATTAGTACCAAAACCGATATCCAGATACGCTTCCATTCGAGTATTTTTGCTTGCCTGCCAATGGTGCTCAACACCTGGGGTCACTGTCATAGTACCGATTGATGAAGGTAACTCACCTTCGGTGATATCTTGGGCTAAATAATCGAAAAAGCCAAAGGAGATAGGTAAGCGCAACCAAGTCTGGCTACCACTGTCCTTTTTTAAATCGAAACTTAACGGAATACTTACGACAGTCGCATTTTGGTTTGCGGCGCGATAAACACCTGTGCCTAAATAGCTACCAAATGCATAAACAGAATTAGGATTATCTCCTTCCTCTATAGGATTACTGTCATTAGCATCAACGGTGGGCTCATTGGCTTGGGGCAAAGATGGAATAGCTTTTACAGCAGAAAATGAATTAGCGTAGGCGATAGGTACAACACTCTGTATCGCCCAGCCCATTACAAACAATATTAACAATCGACTGAAAAAATGGCTCAATTAGCTTAAACCTTCCCCGTAACTGACCCAATCAGTCGAACCATCATAAATACAAAACTACTTATTTTCATCCATAAAATGATATTCAGACATCAAATGTCCAAGCTCTGTGGATTTAGTTTTTAAGTAAGCTTCGTTATAACGATTTTTACCTACTTGCAGTGGTACGCGCTCAACCACTTCGATACCAAACTCCTGCATCGCTTTTACTTTACGCGGGTTGTTGGTCATCAAACGTACATGCTCAACGCCTATCTGTTCTAGCATAGGTTTAATCATGTCGTATTTACGCATATCGGCTTCAAAACCCAGTTGTTCGTTGGCTTCTACTGTGTTGGCACCTTTGTCTTGCAACTCGTAAGCGCGGATTTTATTTAATAAACCAATGCCACGGCCTTCTTGACGTAAATAGAGGATAAAGCCACTGCCCGTTTCGGCAATATTTTGCATCGCCGCTTGTAACTGAAAACCACAGTCACAACGCAAGCTAAATAACGCATCGCCGGTTAGACACTCAGAATGAATACGACCCAACACAGGCTCATCCGCACTGAACGTGCCGAATGTAAGCGCAACATGCTCTTTACCTGATTCTGTATCTTCAAAACCATGCATGGCAAATACGCCCCAAGGAGTGGGTAACTTTGACGTTGCGACAAATTTGATCGACATACTTAACCTTTAACAACAACTCTCATTCCATGAGACGAATAAAATCCCTAGAAACAAATGAGGATTAGGCACTTAGCCAACTAAGCGCAGTATTCTAAAGTGTTTTTGAACAATCAGAAATACTTTAGTGTTTTAATCAACTAAACCAAACATGAGTGTCACTTTAGATGGTCAGCACGAAGGAATGGATTAAAACGAAGCAGTGCATAAAGTACAAAGGTCACCAGCACGAGACCGACACTCGATTTCATGCTGGTGACACCCGATCCCACATTAAAATTTTTCGGGTGCGTATCCAGTGACTTCTGTCAGTCTCATCTCACGGCCGATAGCCGTCATAGGATGGATTACTACCAGCCCTTTTACAGACTTTTTCAGTTTACCCATGTCCGCTTGCTCTGCTTTTGTCAAAGCGCGGTGGAAAGGTAAATCTTTGATATCTGAACCTTGCTTATTCAATAAGCGAGTTTGCTGTCCTTTCACGCTGCCAATTTGTTTAGTGACGGCAGCGATTTCGCGTTTGAACTGGGCAATAACCACGTCATCGCCTCTTTGTTCAGCCGCAGCAAGTTTACGACGAAATTTATCGACTTTATCGTTAAGTTGCTGCAGTTCTTGCTTTAAATTCATTCTGTTACCTTAAATTACCTAAGTTAGCCACAGTAAAATCTTAGCCTGATTATGCTAGCATCTGTGTCAAGGCCTCAGATTATAGCAGTAAGTTGCAGATCCTCGTTACCGCTTTTATAACAAACGAATGATCTGATTGCTGCTGCCGCGAAACATCAAACTCGGATCGGCAAGATTTTGCTCAAATTTTCCATCCACCAGCACATCAATATAGGTTAATACCGCGCGTTGTTTATCACTTAACTCGTCAAGCACATAGCCCGTCCATAACCATATATCTTTACTGGGACACTCACTTTTAACCCGCTTTACCAGCGCCAAAATGGTGTCAAGATTTGCGGGCAACAAAGGATCGCCCCCCGAAAGAGACAGACCACGGCGCACAATTCGTTTATCACTGAGATCAGCAATAATCCTATCGACCATCACGCTATCAAATAAATGGCCTGAGCGTACATCCCAAGTACTTTGATTATAACAACCACGGCATTGGTGCTCACAACCAGAGACAAACAAAGTCGCGCGCGTACCAGGGCCGTTTAGCACATCGATAGGAAAATATTGATGGTAGTTCATAGTTCATAGTTCATAGTTCAATGCCTTCTTAAGATGAAGACTCACTCCATAGCACCACAGATGCCATGGAATGAATCTAATAGGCAGAATAAGGTATATCCCAAAACGACCTGAGCATACGAGTTTCAGTATCTTCAGGTTGTTTAGGTATAAGTATTACAAGTGTTTGATCCTGCGCTTAACTTCTTCTTGTTTACCATGATTAAATGGCCGAGCATCAGGGCTACCCAAGTAACCGCAAACCCGGCGCGTTACCGACACACGGCTAGGTTCGTGATTACCGCATTTAGGACACGTAAAGCCTTTACTGGTGCAGCTAAATTCGCCGGTAAAACCGCAGTCATAACACTCATCAATTGGGGTGTTGGTGCCGTAATAAGGCACACGGCTGTAACTATAATCCCAGACGTTTTCTAACGCTTCGAGGTTATGCTGCATGTTGGGATACTCGCCATAGCAAATAAACCCACCACTGGTTATCGCAGGGTATGGCTGTTCAAAATCAATTTTATCGTATGGGTTGACGTGTTTTTCAACATCAAGATGGAAACTATTGGTGTAATAACCTTTATCCGTCACCCCAGTGACAACACCAAATTGTTTGGCATCTAGTTTACAAAAGCGACTGCAAAGATTCTCGCTTGGCGTGCTATATAAACTAAAACCATAACCCGTCTCAACTCTCCAAGCATCAGTAGCGGCTTTTAGATAAGCAACAATGGCAACGGCCTTTTCCCTTAAAAGTGCATTATCAAATACATGGGTTTGGGTGCCATAGAGTGCATTAATGGTTTCATGCAAGCCAATATAACCTAATGAAATTGATGCACGGCCATTTTTAAAGATTTGCGACACATCATCATCCGCCCGTAAACGTACGCCACAGGCGCCTTCCATATACAAAATAGGTGCTACGCGGGCTTTTACGCCGTTAAGTCGCTCAATGCGAGTATCCAGTGCTTTACGAGCTAAAACTAATCGATCATCCAAAATACGGTAAAACTCGGCTTCGTTGCCATTCGCTTCTAAGGCAATCCGCGGCAGATTTAAACTCACCACCCCAAGATTATTACGCCCTTCATGCACGAGTTCGCCATTTTCTTCATAGGTTCCTAAAAAGCTTCGACAACCCATTGGAGTTTTAAACGAACCAGTGACTTTTTCAACTTGTTCATAATTAAGAATATCGGGATACATACGCATGGTCGCACATTTGAGCGCCATTTGTTTTACATCATAATTGCAATCACCAGCCTTATGGTTGATACCATCACGAATGGCAAACACGAGCTTAGGAAATACTGCTGTTTTACGATTTTTGCCTAAACCTGCCATGCGCACTTTGAGCATAGATTGTTGAATTAAGCGTGATTCCCACGAAGTACCTAAACCAAAGCCAAAGGTTACAAATGGTGTTTGTCCATTGGCGGTATGCAAGGTATTTACTTCGTATTCGAGTGATTGAAACGCATCGTGACACTCTTTTTCAGTTTGCGCAGTGGCAAAAGCTTTGGCGTCGGTGATCTTCCAATTTAATGCGGTTTGATAGTGCTTGTCATAGCTCTTGGCAACAAATGGCGCTAACACTTCGTCGATACGGTTAATGGTCGTGCCGCCATAAATATGGCTCGCCACTTGGGCAATGATTTGTGCGGTGACTGCCGTTGCTGTAGAAATCGATTTTGGCGTTTCAATCTCGGCATTGCCCATTTTAAAGCCATGAGTCAACATGCCAGCCAAATCAATTAGCATGCAGTTAAACATAGGGAAAAACGGCGAATAATCTAAGTCGTGGTAGTGGATCTCACCCGCTTCATGGGCCGCAACCACATCCTTTGGCAAAATATGACTTTTGGCATAATGTTTTGCGACGATGCCCGCGAGTAAATCCCGCTGAGTCGGGATCACTTTGGAATCTTTATTGGCATTTTCATTAAGCAATGCCGCATTACTTTGCTCAACTAAACCACGGATCTCGAGGTTGAGTTTACTGGTCGCATCACGGCATATATCTCTGTCATGACGGTATTCAATATATACCCGTGCCAATGACTTGTACGGGCCTTCCATCAGTAAGTTTTCAACGACATCTTGTAGATAGTGGATATCCACTTCGGTTAATGCCGCCACTTGTAGCCTCACACAGGCGGCAACAGTCGCAGCATAATCAGTATCTTCAATACCTGCCGAATTTGCAGCGGCGATAACCGCATCTCTTATTCTTGTTTCATCAAAAAGTGTGCGGCAACCATCCCGCTTAATTACGACTGGCATCAGTGAGTCCCTCTCCATTTAGACCGAATCAAACACCACATGTAGTAACTAATGATTCAGCAAACACAATATGTAGCGCATTAAGCGGTATCGAGGTTAAAGTTTCTATGATCCAGATCATGGTTTTCAGGATAGAAGAAAAGAACAAAGCAGAAGTGCTATAACAGCCGAGGATCCACGTATCCAGCCTTGACCTTCGTCATAAAGCAAGCTAGATAAGGGATAAAATAGGTACGATGTTAAGACAATTAGCACAAAGCCATTTTCAATAAATAAAAAATGGCTTTGATATTAACAAAATATACGTCGGCATATTAACGTTTAGCAAGTGCCAAATAACTGCTTAATTGACCCGATGCAGACTGATGCGCCCCCATCGATGAGGCCAATTGCATCATTGATTTGAGTCCCTGCCATTGCTGTTTTTGTGTATCGGTTAACGCTGGTTCTGAATTCAAATAATCAGTTAACTGTCCGAGTGCCTTAGTGGCTTTTTGCGCCAATACTGGCGAATGGGCATCATCCATATTAGTTAAAACACTTTTAGCATCTATCAAGGTATTAATCAGCGGATTATTTGGCGAGTTTTTAGCGAGTGATTTAAGCTCATCATCGACAAAATCTTGTAGCGACTGCTTGCTGGGCTTTGTCGTACTGGGAACTGTTATACCATTTTTGGATAAACGTTCGAGTTGCATGTCCGATAAAATCCCGTCTTTTTGTAAACGTGACACTAACGCAGGGATCTTCGCGACACCAAATTGGCCATCGGCAAAAAAATCCTTCGCCATTGACTGAATTTTTTGTGCTCGCTGCGCCCTAGGTGACAGTGCTATTTCATCCGCTTTTGTCGCGTCAGTTTTAGTCGTATCTGGCTGAGGTTTGGTTGACGTAATAGTGCTATCGGTTTTAGCCGTATTGGTTTTTTGGCTATTGGCACCATAAGCATCGGCGACACTGGTACTACTACGAGTAAGATTGAAGCTATTTGCAATAGAATTCATTGTCAATAATTCGGCATCTAAGACTAATTGGTAGTTTTAAAGCAAAAATTAAGCCAATCAAGTATAAATCGATGCTTAGCTTGAATTTAGGCCAGCACATAGCTATCCCAATACATAGCTATCCCATCACATGATATTAGGTAGACTTATGCCTAGGACTGTAAGTCCTCAATCAGAGCAAGACACTGGCGGCGCAATAAATCGAGTGCCTCAGCATCCAGCTGCACTTTATCGAGCAGCGTTTGCTTTAAGGCTAACGCTTCATGCTTAATATCTTCTCCCTGATTGGTCAGCGTCACCCGTTTTTTCCGTTCATCATCCACACAAACTAAACGCGTGATCAGCCCTTTCACCTCAAGTCGCTTAACGATAGGCGTTAAAGTGCCCATATCAAGCTTAGTTGCCACGGATAACTGCGTTTGACTACAACCGTTTTGACGCCACAGGGTTTGCATCACTAAATATTGAGGGAAGGTTAATCCGTATGCTTCGAGTAACGGTCGATAAGCGCGCACCAGCGCATTACTCGCAGAATAAAGTGCAAAGCAAACATTATCAGATAAACATAGTTTATCTATCGCCTCTTCAGTATGAGTCGAAATGATTGCATCTATTTTCGGTTTGGCTGGAATATGAGTCACGTTTAGGCATTTGTCATTCAAACATACTGCATCTTACTCTATCCACTTTGGCGCATCTAGTTTGCGCGCAAAGTATTTGCATTCATTCCTTAACCCACGTAAAGTTATCACAGTTAGTTTGCGCACAAACAAAAGGTCACCTATGAATAACACTATTACACAAACCCGTGAAATCCATTTAGCCAATCGCCCAGACGGCATGCCATCTGTTGATAATTTTACTTTAGTGAATAAATCCTTAGCACCACTTGCTGACGGCCAAGTGCTAATTAAAAATCTGTGGATGTCTGTTGATCCTTACATGCGTGGTCGCATGGTTGATCGCAAGAGCTATATTGCGCCCTTCGCGTTAAATCAAGTGCTAGAAGGTGGCGCTATTGGTGAAGTTATCGCGTCTAAAAACAATGAGTTTCCCGTGGGAACGAAAGTCAGCAGCATGTTGGGTTGGCGCGAACATGCGGTGACTGATACCGATGGATTGACAGCTCTGCCACAAACCGAATTAGATAGTTCACATTTTTTAGGCGTACTGGGTATGCCCGGCATGACAGCATGGACGGGGCTGACGCGTATTGCTAACTTAAAAGCAGGTGAAACGCTGTTTGTCTCAGCCGCTTCCGGCGCTGTAGGCAGTGTCGCTTGCCAGCTTGGTAAGTTGATGGGCGCTCGAGTGGTTGCCTCGGTAGGCTCAGATGAAAAAGCTCAATTACTACAAAGTTATGGTGTCGATAGCATCATTAACTACAAAACCTGTGGTGATCTGACTCAAGCCTTAGCCAAAGCTGCACCAGAAGGTGTGGACGTATATTTTGAAAACGTTGGGGGTGAACATCTAGCCGCAGCACTGAGTAATATGAAAGATCACGGACGCATTGCCGTCTGCGGTATGATTTCACTCTATAACGAATCCACTCCCACCGCTGGCCCAGATAATTTATCCCTGATTGTGATGCGAAAATTAAAACTCGAAGGTTTTATCGTATTTGAACATTGGGACCACTATCCTGAATTTGCAGCAAAAATGTCGCAGTGGTTAGCTGAAGGAAAAGTGAAAGCTGAACAAACTATTTACCAGGGAATAGAACAAGCACCCGACGCTTTTATTGGTCTATTTGAAGGCAAGAATCGCGGTAAAATGTTGGTGAAACTGGCTTAAAGCCACTATTTTAAGCTAAACGCTTAGCGTAAATAGTACGTTAAGAAGAGATTAAGTCAGTATAACTAACCTAATACCGACTTTTTATTTTTTAATATCAATCGCCTGCCTTGCTTAGCTGCCCTCTCTTTTACTCTAGGGCGACTGTTATTAACCTTTCCAGAGCGCAGCTTCAATTAAATGGGCCACTTTTTCTACGGCGGCTTCGCCCGCAGCAATAGCTTCATCGGCACGGTGAAACTCCATAGTCCCAATATTACCCACTGCAGGCACAATACAAATATCAGGTGGATCGCCCATTAAGCGTGCTCTTTTATGTCTTTGCTCTAAAATCCCCATCGACTGCGACATTACCGCTATCATCCCCGGATTCGATTTAGTACCCAGTGAAAACTTATCAGTCAAATTACTGACATAATCTCGGCCGCGGGCAAATAAATCCATAAAACCCGTTTCTTGTCGCGCGGGCATCTCTACGCTTGCTGCAGACATTTTTTGACTGGTGACATTAACGGGTAATGCTTGAATACGTCCAGAATGATAACCATATAAATCCACCGCAATCACCACATCCACCCCCATGGCACGGCTCATTGAAACAGGCACTGGATTAACCACCGCGCCATCAACAAGCCAACGTTCTCCTTGACGTACGGGGGCTAAAATCCCTGGCATAGAACAAGAAGCTCGCACTGCTTGACGTAAATCCCCTTCGGTAAACCAAATCTCTTGACCCGAGTATAAATCGGTTGCAACTGCGGCAAAAGGACGATTGAGTTTCTCAATATCCACATCTCCGATTCGCGCGTGCAACACATCAAATACTTTATCACCACCGATAAGGCCACCTTTGCGCCATCGAATATCCATCAAACCAAGCACATCCCAGCTAGAGAAACCACGCACCCATTGCTCTAACTCAGGTAAATGTTCATGGGCATAAGCGGCGCCCACTAACGCCCCTATTGAGCATCCAGCGACTTTATCAGGCTTAATCCCCATTGCGGCTAACCCATTTAATACGCCAATGTGCGCCCAACCTTTTGCAGCACCACTGCCGAGCGCAATACCCACGATGGGATTTTTTCCATTAGCCATAAATTATTCTCCTATTACTTACTGCATAACACGATAACGTAAAACACACCTATATCCACGGCTTATCAAAAATTGCATGATTAATGTTATCACCTCAATGTAAATAAAAGACGGTAAAATAAGCCTTAATAACGCCATCGCGACATCATTCAAGCGATAGAACACAGATAATCATCGATGTGGATGGCTGAGTAAGGGTGATTAAGGCTATAATCTGCCCTTACTAAGATTTAGGGGATATACCTTTGCAATTTACCGATTTTTCTCTGGACCAGCGTCTGCTACAAAGCATAAAACATATGGGTATCACAGAGCCCACCGCCATCCAGGAACAAGCACTGCCTATCGCATTGGCAGGTAAAGATTTAATGGCGTCATCAAAAACAGGCTCAGGTAAAACCTTAGCGTTTTTGTTACCCGCATTGCAAAGAGTTATTTCGACCCGCTCACTGTCAAAGCGCGATCCTAGAGTCTTGATTTTATTACCGACCCGCGAACTAGCACATCAAGTTTATAGCCAGCTTCGTCTGCTTGTCGCTAACACTCAATACAAAGCCATCAGCGTATTGGGCGGTGAGAATTTTAACGACCAAGCCAAAGCACTCGCAAAAGAGCCACATTTTATTGTCGCGACCCCTGGCCGTATCGTTGATCATTTAGAGCAAAAACATCTATTCCTAAATGGTTTAGAGCTATTAGTGCTCGATGAAGCCGACCGCATGCTAGATTTAGGCTTTGCTCCACAACTGAAAGCGATAAGCGAAGCTGCCGATCATAAACGTCGTCAAACCTTGATGTTTTCGGCAACCTTAGATCATGACGAAATTAATGATATCGCAGCAACCTTGTTAAAAAATCCTGCGCATGTCGCGATTGGTGCAGCCCACTCAGAACATAACGATATCCATCAGCGCATCTTTTTATGTGACCACTTAGACCATAAAGAAGCACTTTTAGCTCGTTTGCTCAAAGATGAAACCCATAAACAAGTGATCATATTTACCGCTACTCGCCCTGATACTGAGCGCTTAGCGGCTAAATTAACCGCCCAAGGTTTTGCAACCTCAGCCCTGAGTGGTGATTTAAAGCAATCTGCACGAAACCAAATCATGGACCAGTTTGGCCGTGGTCAGCAGCAAGTGTTAGTGACGACTGATGTCGCCTCTCGCGGTTTGGACTTACTGAATGTATCTTTAGTGATTAACTTCGACATGCCTAAGTTTGCCGAGGAATACGTGCATCGTATTGGCCGTACTGGTCGTGCTGGCGCGAAAGGCGATGCGGTGTCACTCGTCGGGCCAAAGGATTGGGATAACTTCAAAAAAGTGCAAGTTTTCCTCAGAAAGACTTTTGAAATCAGCACTATTCCAGGTCTAGAAGCTAAATTCAGTGGACTGCAAAGTAAGGCTACACAGACACCCGTCAAACGCGTGGCGAAAGCAGACATGACGAAAGGCAAGAGCAAAAGAACAAAAGCTGCCATACCTGCACCGTCACGGGATAAGCGTTTCATCACAGGCGTTGATATCGGTGATGCACCTATGCGTAAAAAGCCTGCTGCAGCAAAATTACTGCAAGACACTGATACAGAAGAAGTTTAAAACGAATTACAGAATAAATGCCTATGGATTTAACGTCAGATGTTATCTCTGATACACAACACATTGGCATGTTTTAATACTGGAAATTGACGCATTATATGCATCAGTCTGACGCCAAGCGAACTAAAAGCGCACGGTAAACACTGATCCTTAAGTCATTTCCAGCTACAATAGCGCTATTATCGATATTTTGAAGGTGTAACATGAGAGTTTGTGGTGTTGAATTAAAAGGTGGCGAAGCCATTATCAGTTTATTGAGCTATGAAGGTGAAACCTTCAATGTACCTGAATGCCGCAAGGTATCTTTCACCGTTTCCCAATCTGCTACCACAGAAGCTATTCGTGAATTCCATTTCGCTTTCCATAAGCTTATGCAGGATTATCATGTTGATGAAGTTGTTATCATTGAGCGTGAGCAAAAAGGCAAACTAGCAGGATCAGCGACAAGTTTTAAACTGGAAGCCGCTATTCAATTAGGTGAATTACCAGTAAATTTACTGTCTCCGGTCACCATAAAAGAGCAAAATAAACGTAATCCACCACAAGTGGATTTTGATAGCTTAGATCTTAAAAAAGTTCAACAGCTTGCGTTTGAAGCCGCTTACGCCCAGCAAAATCGCCATATTTTCGGCAAGATATAAGTCATGTGATGCCTCATGCTCCGAAGTCATTCGGAGCAAAATCTCTTATGAACTCATTAAAATACTTAAGCGGCTATAGCCCTGAGATCCAGCAGCAAGTGCAGCAACATCTTGATGCGGGTACTTTACCAAAACTACTGCTGAAACGTCATCCCGTCATACACAATATCCGCAGCGATAAAGCGCTGTACGACTACACGCAAACGATTAAAAATCAATTTTTACGCCAGTCATCCCCACTCTCTAAAGTGATCTTTGATGACAAAATTAACATGAGTCATCATGCACTTGGGTTACATTCTTATGTAGCACGTGTTCAAGGTAATAAAATCAAAGCAAAGAACGAAATTCGTATCTCTTCGCGTTTAAAGCGCGTACCAGAACCTTTATTACGTATGGTTGTTGTACACGAACTTGCCCATTTAAAAGAAAAAGATCATAACAAGGCTTTCTATAATTTGTGTAGCCATATGGAGCCAGATTATCATCAATTTGAGTTTGATTTACGCCTATTATTAACCTGCATTGATGCCAATATATCCCCTTATTCAGCCAATACCGTCGACGCCTAAATAACAATATTCCTCATTCAAAATGAAGCGATACTGGTTGCTAAAGTCAGTGGTCCAGTATTCAAAGGCAGATAATGTCAGTGTGCGCTAAAAAATAATTCAAAGACATCAAGCCAGTTAATAGACGATGATTTAAATAGTTACTATCAATCACTGTACCCCAATTATTCAATAGGACACTCGATAGCTAAGTTCTGCCATTGAACCCTCTCAACTCCACATATACTCACGACAATCACTAAGCCTTTACTACGCTCTTATCTTATTCTGATACATTAATTACCGACCATTTTGAATAAAATTTAAGCTAATCTTGTGAAAGTAAAAATGCTTATAGAATGCAGAGACTATTGTGGTGTAAATGACATAGCCTTGAGATAAGTGACATAACGGATATAAAAATACCGATGACACTTGAGTGTTATCGGTATTTTTATATCTTTAGCAAGACGGCTAGGACGAGTTATTTCGATATAAACTAACCCAAGTTCATCATCGCTTGGCGACTATTAACTAAATTGGTGAAAGCTCGTAAGTCTTGATTAGCTAACTTACTCGACATAGGGATATCCGCTTTTAACGGATCAACGGGTTTACCGTTAATATGGAATTCATAATGTAAATGTGGACCGGTTGAACGACCAGTATTACCTGATAAAGCGATAACTTGTCCGCGAGTAACGCGCTGACCTTTACGCACAAGTGCTTTAGATAAATGCAAATAACGAGTACGGTACTTACCACCATGCTCAACCACGATATATTTACCGGCGAACTGGTGGTCAGTCACTAAACTTACAATACCATCCCCAGGTGCAATAACTTTAGTGCCGATCGGGACTGAAAAATCAGTACCGTTATGCGGTGAAACACGCCCAGTAATCGGGTGTTTGCGATACGCGTTGAAACGAGAGCTCATTCGCGGTTGCTTGGCTAACGGATAACGCTGGAATGCGCGAACTAAGCTATGTCCTTTTGCATCATAATAACTACCATCGGAATATTGAAATGCACTAATCTCAGACCGACCGGTTTTAATCGCTACACCTAAAATTTGGCTACTTCCTGTGGCTTCACCTTCAACATATTGATCATTTACCAAAACAGAAAATTGATCACCTGCATGTAAATCACGGGCGAAATTTAACTTTTCTTTGAGTAAATCTTCAATGCGCTGAATATCGGCTGCCGCTAAGCCCATTTTTTGTGCCGAGACATAAAAAGAACCTTTAATATCACCACTGATAATGCGATTTTGCCAAACCCCCTCTACGTTCACTTCTTCAACATTAAAGCTACCATCTTCATAGCGAGTAAAAACGACTTGTCGAGCAGTGTTAAAATAAAGCTCTAATTTTTGTAGTTGGCCTTCGTTATCTAACCAAAATTGAATTCTGTTTCCGGGTAATAAAGTATCAAGCGCGAGGATATTTAAATCAGCTTCTAACACTTTATACATAGTCTGCTGATCGACACCTGCTTTTGAAAATAACCCACTTAAAGTGTCACCTGAGGCAATCGTACGTTCGAAATGAGGGATACTATTAATAAATGCGGTGTTCTCAATTTCAGGCTCTGAAACTTGAGGTAAAATATTTTCAATATCGAGAGTAACAGGGATCCGTTGTGCAGTCGGCACTATATGGCCACTATTTGGCATTAGCATTGCAGCGCCAATCAACAGACCACCCATTAATAGAATGTTCTTCTGTATTGATGATAAGTTCTGCAAACGGGATTGCGATAAGTTGATAAAGTTGGGTTTACCTGTCTGCAACGCTTTTCACCTTTCGTTAACTTTGCGTTCTATTTTTGAACCAGTCCCTTGAGGGAAGCCCTAATTTTTTCCAACTTATCCCAAAAAGCCGATTATGACAATCGCTATTTCGCACTTTTAGCTCACTATTAACAAGAAACATGCGCTAGTTGGCATTTTAAATTAACTTTCCATATATTACCCAACGTTAAACAGACAAAGAGCACAATAAATAACATATTAAAAACAATTATTTAAATGCGACTTATCTAGATAATAAGCGACTAAGGTAAAACGACAGTCATTTCACTCCCATGTGAGGTTTTATTGATATCTATACGGGTATTTATCTGCTCTTTCATCTCCGAGACGTGCGATATTACCCCTATCATGCGACCCGAGGATTGCAGGTCCATCAAGGTTCGAATAGCCAACTCCAATGAGTCTTGGTCTAAACTACCAAAGCCTTCATCAATAAATAAGGTGTCGAGTTTAATGCCACCCGCATAAGCTTGCACCACATCGGATAATCCTAACGCCATTGATAATGCCGCCATAAAACTTTCGCCGCCACTTAAGGTCGCCACCGGACGGACCTTTGAGGTATAGGCATCTTCAACTTCTAACTCAAGGCCTGAAGCCTTGTTACCTTTTGCTCTATCCTCCTTACGCAATAAGCGATAACGCCCTTTGCTCATCAGATGCAATCGATGACTTGCCTCGAGTAACACATCATCAAGCAACACACTTAATACAAAACGCTGCAGGCTAATTTTATTGCCCGTATTACCATTAGCGACGTCGGCGAGCGTGCCAATAACGGCATACTCGTCTTCTAAACTCTTAGCTTTCGTATCGGCGATATTCAGCTGAGTTTGTGTTTGCAGCAAAAGCGCTGCTCGAGTGTGGAGCCGTTGCCATGCCTGTTCAGCTGTGTGTAATGCTTGCTGCGCTATCTCAAGCTCGGCCGCAAGCTTAGTGCTATCGGGCGGCACTTTATCCTTAAGCTTAAGTGTCAGCAGCTCACATTGGGCTTGGATTAATGCACATTGCTGTTGATATGCTTCAATCTCACTTACCAATAGATGCAGTTGCTGTTCATCTAACATGGCCTCAAGCAAAGCGTGCTGATCAGTGAAGCCTGCGGCAACTAACTGTTTGTCAAGTTGCTGTTGTGCTCTAGTTAACTGCGCTAATGCGGCCTCGGCGGTATTTTCGGCTCCATTTAACGCAGCTTTAGCGGCAACAAAAGCCTGCCCAGTTTGTAGTTGAAGCTCGCGAATACTGGTAATCTGTTGTTTAATTTGACTAATATCTTGTTGATTTTGCGCTGTTGCAGCGTTTAATGCCTCGAGCGTAGCCAGCTCCTTCGGTACATTTTGCTGCATTTGCGCTAGCTGCCCTTGCAATACATCAACCTTTGATTGCGAGGCATTTTCTTGCGCTTGTCCTTGCTCCAGTTTTTGCTGTAATTGCGTTTCTTGCATTTGTAACAGCACGATATCTTGCTGCAGCTGCTGCAAATTTAAGTGGGCTTGTTCGGCTGTTGTCAGCGAGAAAGCCAATTGCGACAAAGTATGCGTATGTTCATCTAAAGAAACATCAACAGCAGCACCTAATTGGGTAGCGAGATCCTGTGCTTGTTGTTGCAAGGTTTCTAACTGTGTTTGGAAGCCACGATATTCAGCTCTTGCTTTGCTCAGCATATCTTGGGCATGAGTTTCAGCCTCTTGGGCTAATCGTAGCGCTTCATCACTGGGGAGCGCCTCTTGGCTCTGCGCTGGCTGAGGGTGGATTTTACTACCACACACAGGACAAGGCTCATCTGATTGTAATTGCCGAGCTAAGATAGCCGCCTGCCCTTGATGCCAAGTCAGTAGTAAGGTTTTATACGCAATCTGTGCTTGCTGATGTTGTATATTAAGCTGTTGGCCTTGCGCTTTAGCCTTGGCAAGTTTTTCCTGTGTTAAAGCGACCCTTGCCGTAACGTGTTGCCATTGCTGATAAGCAAATAATAACTGCTGTTGCTGCTGGTGCGATTGCTGTAATGAGAGACGGGTTTCACTGCTAGCTTGTAATTGTGGCAGAGTTGATTCCAGCTCATAGCGTTTTTGGCTAACGGCGGTTAATTCATTTTTGCTCGCCAGAAACTTCGCCTTAGCCTTAGTTAACAGCAGTTGTTCTTGCTCGGCTGTCTTAGTGAGTCTATCGAGCTCCCTAAGCTGCGGCCCTAATGTATTCAGTTGCTGTTTAGCTTGCTCTTTCTCGAGTAACCGCGCTTCCAAAACAGGTAAATCTACTGCTTCTAGTTCAGATTTTTCAAAAGCTTGCTTAGCATTTAACAAGGCTGTTTTTGTGTAATTAAGGTTAAGGTTTGCTGATTTAGATTCCTGCTCACGAGCCAAAAACACTTCAACTATGGGTTCTAAGCGCTGCGCTTGCTTAGCAAGATCCATTGCGTGATTTTTAGCCTTAATACTATCTTGCTGCGCACTAAGCTC
Organism: Shewanella glacialipiscicola; assembly: GCF_023283485.1. Taxonomy (GTDB): domain Bacteria; phylum Pseudomonadota; class Gammaproteobacteria; order Enterobacterales; family Shewanellaceae; genus Shewanella; species Shewanella glacialipiscicola. Next base: position 263,624 of record NZ_JAKILU010000003.1, on the reverse strand, counting down.
AGCGGCAGTTCGAGTTAACACATCCAGCTGAGTAAAATCGGCCAGTAAATGCTGCGCAGCATCGCTCAGCTTGATGATAAGTTGTTGCTGTTGTAATGCCTGCTCTTTCGCGCTTTGGGCTACTTCAAGTTCTGGCGTGAGCCTCGCTAATTCATTAGTCAGCTCATCATCGGATGAAATATCGGCACTTTGTAAGATGCCATCGCGACGACTACGCTGGTCTTTCACTAAGGCGCGAATATCTGCCGCCTTACTTTTTAAGGAATCTTCAATGCGACGATAAATATGAGTTTGAAATAATTGACTAAATATCTGTTCACGCGCCTTAGAATCCGCCATTAATAATTCGCGGAACTTGCCCTGCGGCAATACCATCACTTGACGAAATTGCTCCACATCGAGCCCTGTTAAGGCTTCAATCTCAGCAGTCGCCTCAGAGACTTTACTGGCCACAAGCAAGCTTTCATTGCCATCGGCGTCAATTTTATAGAGCTGGGCTTCGGGCTTTTGCACTGTTGAGCCATCGCCACTTTTTTTAACTCTGTCTTGCTCTGGCACGCGTCGAATACGATAGCTATTACTACCAAGCTGAAAGCTAAACGTGATCTCAGTGAGCAGATTGTCGTCTGCCATATCGCAGCGCATTTGGCTACCTTCACGCTCATTGCCTGTGGTTTTGCCGTAGAGGGCAAAACAAATACCGTCAAGCAAGGTTGTCTTACCCGCGCCAGTTGGCCCATTAATTAAAAATAACGGATTAGTGCCAAGAGCAGTAAAATCAAGTGATTGAGTCGATGCAAAGGGGCCAAAGGCCGACATTGAAAGGCTAAGGGGTCTCATGCTTGACGCTCCTTATGGTGTAACTTAGTCAAGAGATCGTCCATCACGGTTTGCTGTGCCTGCGTTAATGACTCGCCAGAGACCTGAGAGAAAAAGTCGCAGAACATATCCATTTCACCTTTTTTGATATGATCGCGGCTTAAAGCGACTTGCTGCTGCCCCGCCATCAAGCCTGTACGCTCTAAATGCAGTACATTGGGGTAAACGGCTCTGAGTTTGCCCATAGCATCTAAAATGGCATGTTTATCCAGTAGTCTCACCATAAGGTAATCTTCACGTTTTATATCCATTTTACCTTGGGCGAGTAATATTTCTAATTCTCCCTCTAAGATGCGCACATCACGCATCGACTTTAATGGCAATAAACAGATATTTAGCGGCGTTTGCGCGCCAAGTTCAACTAACGTCACCGACTTGTGTTGATGCTGTTCGCTAAAGGAATATTTCAAAATCGAACCTGAATAGCGCACATGTTCGGCGCCTTTGTATTGCGGCCCGTGCAAATGGCCTAATGCAACATAATCAAATTCAGTAAATAACGTTGGCGATATTTTATCTGCGCCGCCAATACTTAATGGCCGCTCAGATTCTGACTCACTGCCACCATCTAAAAAGCAGTGGCCGATCACCACTTTGGGTAAGCCTTGGCTATCGTGCTTACGCACTTGCTCAAGCAAAATATCCATAGCCATTTCGTGGCTTGCGGCCTCGCATTCAAATACGTGGCGCACGGTGGCAGGATCAGCGTAAGGCAGGGGATAAAAAACTACATCACCACTTAAACTCGACAACCTAATAGGATGAACTTCAGCACTTAAAGGCCCAATGATATATAACCCACTTGCCGCCATTTGTTTTGCTGCAAACCCCAAACGCTCGTGGCCGTCATGGTTTCCAGCAATCATAATCACTTGCAAGCCTAAACCATGCACCAAACGGTTCAGCACATCATCTAATAAGGCAACCGCATTGGCTGGCGGAATCGAACGGTCATAAATATCCCCTGCCACAATCACAGCATCGACCTTATGCTCACTCGCCAAAGCAATAATTTGTTCGAGTACAAAGGCTTGATCATCAAGTAATGATTGATTGTGTAACTGGCGACCAATATGCCAGTCTGAGGTATGGATAAATTTCATAATCGCTCTTTTAACAAAGTGGTGGCGCTAAATCCATGCGAACGTGTCGCTCGTTTACGCAAAATAAGGCAGACAAGGCGCGTATTTAAATCGGATTAAATCTTATTACACAAGACATAGCGTTAAAATGCATATAGAAAAATGAGAAGCCAAAAAGTGCAACAAAAATGACAGGTTATACTATTAAAAAACCGTGAAAGAGTATACCTATTGCAAAGTAAGATGAGGTATTTTCGGTAATCTTAGGAGGTTTACTACTGTGATATCCACCTCGACTTAACTTTTGCGCCAAGGTGGGCGTAACTCAGATAAAATAACGCGCTAAGATAAGCTAACATACCGCTTAAACCTGCACTTATCGATACAAAACCGTCTATTAGAATAGTTGGTATTGCGTTGCCAGCAGTTTAAAGCTCATGGCAAGGGACATAGTCACCACGAGTGGCTTAATGATCTTAGTGCCTTTTGTCACCACTAAACGAGAACCTAAAGTCGCGCCAATGGCTTGCCCTGCTAGCATGACTAATCCCAATAACCAAATCACTTTCCCGCCTAAGGCAAAAAAGATTAACGATGCGATATTGGTCGAAAAATTAAGCAGCTTTGCGTGAGCCGTAGCCTTGGCTAAACCAAAACCGGCTAACGATACAAACGCTAACGCAAAAAAACTGCCGGTACCTGGACCAAAAAAGCCATCGTACAAGCCCACACCTAATGCGGCGGTGAATGCAAACGCGGTCGGTGTGAGCACTTGATGTCTATCATCTTCAGATATCTTTTTCGAGAACAAAAAGTAACAACCAATAGCCAAAATCAAAAATGGCAACATTAATTCGAGCACTTTAGTATCGACTAATTGAACTAAAACAGTCCCTAATGCCGCGCCAATAAATGCACAAATTAAAGCTAATTTAACGGACTCAAGGTCAACCAGCCCCTTACGCACAAAGTACAAGCTTGCAAAAAAACTACCGCCACAGGCCTGTAACTTGTTAGTCCCTAAGGCAACCGTAGGCGGTAATCCAGCCCACATGAGTGCCGGAATCGTTAATAAACCACCGCCACCGGCAATTGAGTCAATAAAACCTGCCACCAGTGCCACGGCAAAAAGTACCGCTGCGATTTGTAGAGTTAATTCAAATTCCATAATTTTTATTATTCTGTTGATAAAAAAGGAGTCATTACCGAGCATTAGACTGCGTTTGCCAAATAAACGCAAAGGAGTTATTGTCGCTATTGCGTGAGATATAGTCACGCAAGAATAAGATATTCCGATTCCAATACCTGCCACAGGAAACAATATGTTCACCGATTTGCCACCGCTTAATGCCCTACGCGCCTTTGAAGCTGCGGCGCGCTTACAAAGCATGACGCTCGCCAGTAAAGAGTTGCATGTTACCCATGGTGCAATTAGTAAACAAATTAGGGTTTTGGAGGATTATTTAGCTTTTGCATTATTTGTACGCTTACACAAAAAAGTGCTTTTAACCGATGAAGCTAAACGTTATTTACCCCATGTGCAAGCCGCACTACAGACACTTTCAAGTGCGACCAGCGACATACGTCGTCAACCTACGCAGCCACAAAGCTTAGCCATTAATGTGCTTCCAAGTTTGACGATCAATTGGCTTATTCCACGAATGGAGCAATTTAAATCCCGTCATCCGCATCTTTATGTGGATCTCTCTATTGGCGATTTTGCCGTCGATTTTAGCCAAGGTCGTTATGATATCGCTATTCGCAGCAGTACTGTGGCCCCAAAGGGAGCAAATTATATTAAATTGATGGATGAGGATTTATGTCTGGTTTGTGCGCCTTCGTTAGCATCTAAACTGCAGAGCATTGAAGATATTAATCGCGTCACTTTGCTAAAACACACTACAAGACCAGAACTCTGGGGATATTGGGCTAAAAAAGTAGGCCTAGAGCTCACTCAAGAACAAACCTTTGGCGTGGAACATTTTTATATGTTGAGTCAAGCGGCCGTAAGTGGCATGGGTGCTGCGCTAATACCCCGCTTTTTTATCGAGGAACTACTAGCGAATGGTAGCCTAGTTATCCCCTTCAACGCCCCTTTTACCAGTCCCTATAGTTATTATTTACTCACGCCAAAATCTCCTAGCCTACCGTTAAAAGCCCAAGCTTTTATCGATTGGTTACTCGAAATTTTTGCTCCCTATCGGCATTAAGCATTTTGGCAAGGGATTCCACTTAGGCAGAACTCAGATAGAACGTTAGAACTAACGCATCAAATCGCAGAGAATGAGTAATAAAAAAACCACCCTTAGGTGGTTTTAATTTGAATTACCGCACTAACTAAACAAGATTAATGATTACAGTTTGGACCGTGAACATGCCCGTGGTCATCATCGTCCTCGTGCGAAAACTCATCATCACCATCTTGATGTTGCATCACGCCCCAACCATCGCTCATGCCACCAAACTCGGCAGCAAAATCATGTAGCATGACTTCTTGCTCAACCAAAGTATCGTACTCTGGTATCATATTTAGGCAAACAATGATTTCCCACTTGCCGAGCTCATCATTAAGATTAAGCTCAATTTCGCCTTGCAAATCAGAATTAGTTAATTCTTCTAACGCTGTCTCAGCATCGCGTTGATCATCAAATACTAAAAAGAAATCAACATCTAGTGCTTTAGTTAAATCGATCCCCGATTCAGCCATTGCAGCCAGCATTTTACCATTGTCATCATCTGGAAATTGCATATCTTGCTCCACTGTTGCAGGCTTATTCTGCCGCAATGATTTGAACTGATTCACCGTTAAAGCTGACAATATCGCCCGCTACGATCTTTTTACGTTTACGAGTTTCAACTTCACCGTTAACAGTGACTTGACCTTCGTCAATAAAATGCTTGGCTTCACCGCCAGCACTGCTCATGCCTTGGACTTTTAATACCTTGTACAATTCAATGAAATCTTCGCCAGAATGCAAAGCTAATTGATTAATTTGCGTCACTTGATACACGCCTTATAAAAATAAACCTGCGGCATTATACCAGCACCGCGCCAAATACGCTGAAGATAATTAGGCTAGAGACGCCTTTCATCGGCGAGTAAACCATAGGCACATTCATCAAGCCAGTTTTCACCTATTTTGAGTTGTTGCCTGAGCAAACCTTCAAGCCGAAAACCACACTTTTCAAGGACTCGTGCTGATGCATGATTATCTTTAGCGCAATGACCAACAAACTTATGTACATTAAAACTAAGGCAAGCCCAGTCAATAACCGCTTTTAAACCTTCGGTGGCATACCCTTTACCATGACAGTCAGCGGCCAGCAAATAACCAACTTCTGCTCGTTGTTCTTCAAGATGTTGACAATAGAGGCCAGTTAAACCAACAAATTGCCCTGTATCTACGGTTTCAATCACTAAGGTCAGCCAATCACCCGAATCATAAGACCATGTATTCGCACGTTGCTCAAACTTACAACGCAGAGCGTCTTGTGATTCTGCTACGCGCACAAAATGATTAATCTTAGGATCACTATTTAACGCATAAAAATGTTCCCAGTCGCTCGCGTGTAGGCTCCTGAGTTTCAATCTATCAGTATAGAGTTCCAACATAGTGACCCCGCGATGAGCATATAAAACAAAACGGCAGCAAAAGCTGCCGTTTCAAATACCTTGTATCAAACAAACTGTAAAACTTATGCGCGGCTGGTCACTTCAAGTAAATGAAAGCCAAATTGAGTTTTAACAGGGCCTTGTACTTCATTTAATGGTGCGCTGAATACCACTTCATCAAACTCTTTAACCATCATACCTGGGCCGAATGAACCCAATTCACCACCTTGTGCACCTGATGGACAAGATGAGTGCGCACGAGCAATTTCGGCGAAATCTGCACCGTCTACTATTTGTTGCTTGAGCGTTTGGCATTGCTCTTCAGTGCTCACTAACAAATGTCTTGCTGTTGCTTGGACCATAGTAAAACTCCTATTTGGATCATGAGACATTTGCCTCAAATATCATCAACTTCCCATTATTATTCGATCTAATGGGCTGGGTTAAACAGTATAAAAACTTTCTGTGGAATAAAAAAGTTTTAAAATACCGTTACTCCTATCAACATCTAGTAACGGCATATTAAGTACTAAACTTGTTTAGCCGCTATCCAACGATCGACTTTTTGCTCCATGACCGCCATAGGCAATGAACCAGAGGTAAGTATTTGATCATGGAATGCTTTCAAATCAAACCTATCACCCAAGGCTTTTTCCGCGCGAGCACGTAAGGCAAGAATTTTTAGCTGACCCACTTTGTAGGATAACGCTTGACCTGGGATCGCCATATAACGCTCAACTTCTGCAACGATATCGCTTTCAGCCATAGGCGAGTTATCTTTCATATACTGAATTGCTTGCTCACGGCTCCAACCTTTAGTGTGAAGACCGGTATCAACGACTAAGCGCATTGCGCGTAACATTTCATCCGAAAGCTTACCAAAATACTGGTAAGGATCGGTAAATAACCCCATCTCAACACCCAAATATTCAGCATAAAGTGCCCAACCTTCTTCAAAAGCGGTATAACCACTAAAGCGCTGGAACTCAGGCACGCCGGTCAATTCTTGTTTAATCGCTATTTGGAAATGGTGTCCAGGTGCTGCTTCATGTAAAGACAGCGTCGTCATACCCCACTTTGGCTGCGCTTTTAGGTTATAAGTATTGATATAGAATACGCCTGGGCGGCTACCATCAACGGCTGGCGATTCATAAGAAGCTCCTGCAGCCGATTGCTCTCTGAAGCTTTCAACTGGTTTCACGACATAATCAGCTTTTGGCATCACATTAAAGTAATTAGGTAAAACTTTATTGATGTTATCTTTTAGTACCATATAGCCATCAATCAAGCCTTGGCGATCATCATAAAAATACTGGGGTTCAGAAGATAACGCCGCAAAAAACGCCTTTAAATCCCCTTTAAAACCAACTTGCGCGCGCACTTTATCCATCTCAGATAAAATCCTTGCGACTTCTGTGAGCCCTATTTGGTGGATTTCATCGACTGACATAGTGGTTGTAGTGTGAGAGTTAGCTAAATGCTGATACCAAGCTTTACCATTAGGCAAGCCTGACCAGCCATCAGTTGCACGCGACTGGGGTAAATAAGTCTGCTTAAAGTAATCTCGCAAATTCGTTAAAGCGGGTAAAATGCGCTCAGTAATCATGGCTTGATAACGCGTAGTTAACTCCGCTTTATCCTGCTCTGAAAAACTATCTGGAAAATGCTGAATAGGTGAGTAAAAAATACTCTGGGTAGCATCCATGGTTAACATAGCGTCTAACTGAGGAATAATGCGCTCCACCAATACTCTTGGTAGCACGACTTTGCTTTCAATACCTTCATTCATGCGATTTTCAGCAAGTGATATCCACTTGATAAAACCATCAACTCTGTGTTCCCAATTACGGTAGTCTTGCACGCTATTAAAAGGCTGTGCACTTTCACCACTGCCTAACTGCACAATAGTAATCACTGTACTGTAGAACTGGCTTATAGGCATAAAGCGTGATGGGAACGTTTCATCGACTAAGGCCATATCACGGTCATAAATAAACAAGTCATAGCTTAACTGCAGATCTGCTGGCAACTGCTTAGGGTCAATCGCGCGCACCTGAGCTAAATAACGAGTGTTTAGCTCATGACGAGCCTTAAGGTAAGCTTCGGTTAAATCACCACCAAAATCAGCATTGTAATCATTAACGCCAACAAAAGTGGCGTAAATAGGCTCAAGTTTTAGATAATCTTTAAAGTAAGCATCCACAAGCGCTAAATAGCGTTGTTCTGCCGTTTGCGTTTCGTCCTGCTCTGCGGCCGCGGCATTAGCGGGGCTATTTTCTTGAGCTAGGGTAACTTCAGGCTTAGAGCAACCTTGAAGAGTTAAGATTAATGCTATTGAACCGGCCAATAAACCCAATTTCATTTTAATATTTTTCCTATTTAGTCCGTTATTACAGAATCGTGTTTAATACTTAGCTCAAAACCCACTATTGCGTTATTTTTTGTGGCGACAAAAGCCTGATTTTAATAAAGAATAAGATAGAACACACTCGCTGGCAATCAAGAAGAACTGACTATTAATATTTGTTTGCCCCACAAAAAGCCAGTAACAGTAGCTTTGCGCCATTCTAGTCCAAAGAAAAAGCCCCTTACGGGGCTTTCAAACTAAAACATTAACAAACTGCGAAGTGATTACAGCGCGATGTCGTGCATACGTGCTTTCTCTTTAATATAAGAGATATAGCTTTTTGCACTCTTCTCGGTCTTCTTATCATTAGCAGCTAATACCGCACGGTTATAAGCAGACTTGTACTGTTTCAAACTTAAGTGAGCCAAAGCTAATTCGAAGTTTGCTTCTCCAGGATTATCAATGCCCACAGCAATGGCTTTTTCAAGCACAGGAATAGCTGCAGAGTATTGTTCATCCAAGCTCAACAAACGACCTTGTTTTAGATAAGTCTTACCATCATTGTTAATGGCAGCAGCTTTACCATAATACTCAGCGGCTTGTTTAAACTCTTTCGCATTTTGGAAAAATCCCGCCAAAATATCGAATGACTTAGCATCTTCAGCGATCATGCCTGACTTCATATGCTTCTGGTAGATTTTAGCCGCTTGATATGGTGCACCTTTTTGTGCCATCAATTGTGCTAAACGCGTAATATTACCCGCACTATCTAAGAAGCCATTTCTGTAGGCTAAATCATAAGTTGCCAAAGATTTGTCGTAGTTCTCAATCATCAAATAAAACTGTGCTAATTGAACCCACAGTCTGCCATCAGATGGAAATAAAGGCACCATGACTTCTAACACACCAACGGCATTCTTATACTTCTTTTGATTGAAGTAAGCTGTCAGCTTCATTTGATACAGACCTTTATCAGGAGCTTCAGCTAATGAAAGACCTTTATCGGCCACTTCAATCACTTTATCCCACTGTTTAAGCTCTGAATGTGCAATACCAATACGGCGATACATTTGAGAATCAGCTTTACAAGTAAAATCCATCCACTTGTAATAATAAGGAATCGCTTCCTTAAACTTCTTCTCTTGTAACAGCAAATCAGCATAGAGACGCATTGTCGCTGCATGATCTGTTCCACCTAAAATATCAGCCTCTACAGCTTGTTTTAGGTACTTGATCGCGGTATCCATTTTGCCTTTTTCGGCATAAAAGTTACCCAGCATGCGCGCAACATAAGCTTTATCGAAATCGTTCTTCGCATTCGCTTCAAGCAAAATAGCAATAGCTTGGTCTATCTGACCATTTGTATAGGCTTCAAATGATTTTTGAACTTTCTTCGCAGCGCCTTCGCCTACCGCTTTAGATTGACGTTTATCGATGGGACACTTTTCTTCAGCCATTGCTGAAGACACTGTTAAGGTGCCACCACAAATAGAAAGCAATAATAGTACTGCGATTTTATTAACATTACGCATAATTAGTTGCCTCCTTTATCTAAGGTGAAGTCTAATTGCACTGTCATACCAGGTTGTTTCAGTGGCTTGCCATCTACTATCTTTGGCTTGTATTTCCACTTTTTCAACGCCCGGATGGCTTCTTTATCAAATAGACGCTTTGGCTCTGCTTGAATAACTTCAACGTCATCGATACCACCGAGTTCGTTGATCGTAAAGCGAAGTTGTACCCAACCTTCTTTACCATCACGAGCCGCAGCAATTGGATACTGAGGTTCGATACGAACGATAGGCGTAGCATCGCCGTCACGAGTCATCATATTACCTAATTTAAAACCACCTGCTGAGTGACCGCCAGTTTCAACACCACCCATATTGAACGACATTGACGTATCAATATTACTCGATGAGTCTGGAGGTGTGACATCAGGCTTTTGTGGTTGCTCTGGTGGTGGTGGTGGCTTAGGCACTACCCTTGGCTTATTCTGTGCTTTTGAATCCTGTCTATCCATAGTGATTTCAATTACAGGGGTCTCGGCCGATGTATCACCGCGCTGTGCGCCGCCACCGACCAAGAACGCCATAAAAGCGAACAGACCAAAAGTCACAGCAGCACCAATAATGATCGATACTAGTGCTCTTAGCATATTAATCGTTCCCCGCAGATACCGAAATTTTATCTATACCAGCAGCTTTCACTTGGTCTAGAACTTTAACAACTAAGCCGTGCATTGCATCTTTATCTGCCTGAATTAATACAGCGGCTTCAGGAGCTTCAGCCAGCATACGTTCAACGTTTGCTGTTACACGTTCGATATCAACCTGACGGTTTTCCATCATAATCACGCCAGTTTTACTGACGCCGATAAAGATGTTAGCCGAAGGTTTTGAAGTCGCTTGTGAAGCTTTTGGTTTGTTATAATCCAAACCCGATGGTTTCACGAATGACGTTGTTACAATGAAGAAAATTAGCATAATGAACACGATGTCGAGCATCGGTGTCATATCAATTTGTGCTTCCTCATCTATACTGGAATGCTTTTTACGTGCCATGTTCAATCTCTCTCTAGTGGTGCGGCATGCTGTCTTTTAGCTTTTCTAAACTGATTTTCATTTTGGCATCGAGACGAGTACTAAAAAATACTCCCGATAATGCTGCAACCATACCAGCCATAGTTGGCATGGTTGCCATTGAAATACCAGCCGCCATCAAACGAGCATTACTCGTCCCCTGAACTGCCATCACATCGAACACTGAAATCATACCAGTTACGGTACCTAACAAACCTATCATTGGACAAATTGCCACTAAGGTTTTAATAATCAGCATACGTGCATTCAAATCTTGTTTCGCTTGGGACATCCAAGCTTCACGGATACGGTGCGCATACCAAGAGGTTGTTTCCTCTCTGGCGTCCCATGCAGTTATGATTGCTTTATGGTGCTTTGGTGATATCCAATTAAGATACCAATAACGCTCCAGCATCAATACCCACATTAAGAACAGTACAGCCGCTACAAGCCAGAGGACGTTGCCCCCGGAGGCCATGAAGCCCCTGACGGAATCCCAAATATCCATCAGGTATATCATCATTAGTCAGCCCTCTTCTCAGCATGTGCTGCGATGATGCCAGCGCTTTGCTCTTCAAGGATCTGTACAATTGATTTGCTACGCGCAACAACAATTGCATGCATCAACATTAATGGCAGAGCAGCAACCAAGCCTTGTACCGTTGTTACCAACGCCATCGAAATACCGCCAGCCATCAGCTTGGGATCGCCAGTACCAAATAATTGAATACTTTGGAAAGTTGCAATCATACCCGTTACTGTACCTAGCAGACCCATCATAGGTGCGATAGCAGCCAGTACTTTAATGATTGAGATACGCGCTTCCAGTGCTGGCGTTTCTTTCAAAATAGCTTCGTCAAGTTTCAACTCTAATGTTTCAACATCAACATCTTTGTTTTCTTGATAAACTTTTAAGATACGACCCAAGGCATTATTACCAGGCTTATCTACATTTTTACGTTGGCTATTAACGCGTGCGCCGATAATCGACATTGTCACTAAACGTTCGATAGAAATCAGCATACCTAGCGCAAGTAATATCATGATGATATAACCGATAACACCACCAGATTCGATACGATCTTCCATACTCGCTTTGTTAGTAAAGATACTTAACAGTACACCACGTGCAGGATCAACATAGAAAGGCGCAGTACCTGAAGTGATTTCTTCCCATTTAGCAACAGCACGAACTTGGTAGCCTTCTGGTTGTTGAGATAACTGCTGAATTAATCCTAACTCAGGGTTATAAACAACATATTTGCCATCAGCTGTTAGGTTGTATGCACCAATACGGTGGATAGTGGTTGTGTTAACACTACCGTCGATACCAGTAACTGAGCCTTCGAACTTAACAACTTTGCCTGATTGTGCCATTTCAAACAGCTGCTCTTGCCAGAATTGTTCTAGTTCTTCAATTTTTGGTAGTTGTTTGCGTGAACCTAAATCAGCGATAAACTTGTCACGATTTGGGTATTGTGCGCTGGTATTTGAACTGGCCAATTTACCAGCAAAATCACCCGCTTCACCTTTAACCACACCAAACATCTCACCCAAGTCACCTTGAGCAGTTTTCAGGTCTTCTTCTAACTGAGCAATTTTACGCTCGTTATCTAAAAACGCTTGGTTTAAATCTTTACCGCGTTGTTTCTCAGCCGCTAAAGCATCTTTTTCACGCTTTAATAGTGCAGCCTTATCGCCACGTTCAGCTTGAAATTCTTGCTCGCGTTTGCTGTTGACCTTACCTTCTGCAGCGCGTTCAACTTTAACTTGTTGCAATAATTGGTCAATGGATTTAGGCACATCTGCAGCGCTTACCATACCAACAGTTAAAGAGAAACTTGCAGCCAACATAGCTGTAGTAATTAACTTCTTCATTATTGTGCAGTCTCCGCAGCAGGAAGTGGTAACGCGAATAGATCTAGAGCGCCTTGTTTACGGGCAATGCGGATACCTTTAGTCAGTTCACGCAAATAGCTGTCATCCAACTTATCCCAACCTTTAGATTCGGAGTTATACATCCAGCTAGTCTTTTGATCTAAACTCTGTGCATAAAGAGCCACACGACCTAGATTGAAGAAGTCAACTAACACTTCTTTTCCATCTAGGTTTAACTTACCTTGGTTTACTGCAATTGCGCTGCCATATTCGCGTTCGATGCTATAAGCATCAAGGATTAAGCGGTATTTTTCTGCTAATGTCACTTCGGCAGTATTAAGCAGTGTCTTTAGTTCTTTTACACGATTAGCACGAACTTCAGAGTTAAAAGGTAAATCTAATTGAACAAACTGTTCTAATGATTCCACCATTTTAAACATTAATGGCACCACGCCTTGGCGAAGTTTATCGACACCATTAATGTCTACTTGCACTGAGTCCATCGTCTTTTGCTGGTCAGCGACCAAGCTTGCGACATAATCGTTGTATGACTTCAGTGATTCGCGCTCATCAGCAACAGAACCATACTCAAAGAGCATGTCTTGTGCTTGATCGAAATACTTATCAACGTTCTTCTGCGACGCAGCAGCATCAGCATGGATTTGACCATCTGCTTTCTGTACATCGCTAAGAGGATCTGCAACCACGAAGTTACTGCTCGCTAATGCCAGCACGCCAACAAGTGCAGTAGCGATTTTTGTTCTATTGCTTACCTTGGACATAGTTCCCAACCAATTTGAAGTGAATAAAAAAGGTTTAACTTACACTTAACAATGTTTATATTTTTAACAAATTAAGACAAATTAATGTAAGTATCTCTTTATCTTGTGATTGTTTATTTTTTTCTTCCCTTTCCTACACTATTAAAGCGTAGACCCGCTGGCATCATTCCATAAAATGTTGACCGGTGTCAACATTTGAGATTGCTGAAAAGTTGCTAATTATGGCGCTTTTAAACAGATAACCAACTAATGTCTAGTTTGTGTACATTTCTAACGTAAAACCCTTTACATTCGATGTAAGTAAAGAATGCTTTATGTTTTTTGAAAAATAAAATGCCAAGCAAGTAATTGTGCATCCGTTGACTTTAAGGTTGTAGCAGACACGAACTCAACACCCTCATTCCATAGGATTTTGCACATTGATGTTAACTTGTTTTCATCAATGGCCGCGCCCACTAATTCTTCAAGTCTGAACGCTAAATCAGTGAGTTGTTTTTGAACAAATTTTAGATAGTCTTTTTTCTTGTCTACGGGCCAATAAAGCCCTTGTTTGAAAAAAGTCGTCACGTAATTCAATATTTCTGAATCCATTAGTGCTGCTTCATTAGAGGCATGTAATTCACCAATAGATTGATTAATATCGTTACGTAACGCCTCACACGCTTGATCGTTTTTTATTCTATTTATATCGACTTTAGTCGTGACTTGACCCATTGAGTCTGCAAGTGAAAACAAGTTTTCCACCAGTTTTTTTGTAGTAACACTCTGTATAAGTGATAAAATTTTTTTGTTTCTATGGATGATCATCGAGTTATGATGATGGCAAACAAGACATAATCGTCCACCTCCCTTTAAAATATTTGCGACGGCTACTAATGAGGTAGATAAGTTGGAATATTCAATACCAAATTGAGAAGTCACTAAATCGACGGGATCATTAAAAGGTAAGGACTCACAGTTTATTTCGCCAATCAGGTCTATTTTAATCAAACTGTCATTTTCAGGTTTTATAAGCTGTATTTTTGCAATATCAATACCACGAACACGACCGTTTACATTGGATTCATCTAAATAGCTTTTAAGTAATAAGGGTAAAGCGCCATTACCCGTTGCAATATCTAGCACTTCAAAATTTGGCCTTAGCTCTTTAAATATTGGAAGCCAAATATCTTTTAGTATTCCTGCATAATTACCGCTGAAATCAGTTCCAAACGAAGTTAAATGGCCCTGTTCCCAATACTCACTCCAGTGTTGACTCACATAACCCCCTGAGAAAACTTCACGTTTTATTCACTAGAAATATAACAAAAAGGCCAGCAATTTGCTGGCCTTGTAAATGTGTTTTAACGGTTTATTAGAACTTTAGAGTATAGCTTGCACGATATTCACGACCGTAGTTGTTATACAACTCTGGGTTATCGTACGAACCAGAAGAACTCAATACTGGATCTTCATCAGTCAGGTTATTAACACCTAGCAATACTTTGCCATAGCTACCAATATCATAGCTGTAGCTGATATTGTGGATTAACCAAGAATCTAATTTACCGTCTTCTTTATCTTCATTGGTTGAGCTGGTGTAGTTCATGTTCCACGAGAAGGCGTTGTCACCAATTTTATATACTGTAGTAAATACAGATCTATAGTCTGGTTGGCCATTCCATCCGGCGGTATCAACGGAGCCGGCACCACCTTCAACTTCTTCATCATATTTAAGTATGAAACTGTTAGTCCAGTTTACTGAAAAATCACCAAACTCAGTGTCGATGTTGCCATTAAGTGCAACGTCAATACCTTCAATTTGTAACTTATCGCCGTTGCCATAGCCAGTACCTACTTCATAAGCTTGACCTAGGCTTCCACCAGTACCTGGTGCGCGTAGCACATAGAAAGTCCCATCTTGAGCTAACGAACCGGAGGCTACACCTTCCATGACGTTAGTAATACTGCGCTGACTGATTACGTTATCAATATTTAAATCGAAATAGTCAACTTTTATGCCGAAGTTATCAACGATATCCCAAGCAACACCTAGGTTGATATATTCAGAAGTTTCAGGACCTAATTCACTGTTTGCTGAAATAAAGGTATCGTACTGTGTTTCTAAACATTGAGTATCGCTAATGCCATTAGAACGGCAATACGCATAGTCAGTACCATATTCCGCACTAAACGTGGTAGCCGCATTTAATTGATCTAGGCCTGGAGCTCGGAACGCTTCTGAGTATGATGCACGAACAACAACGTTATCTAGCGCTTGCCAACGAACAGAAGCTTTAGGCGCAACGTTACCACCAAAATCGCTATAATCGTCATAACGGGCGGCAAGGTTTATCTCAATCGTTTCTGTAATAGGTAAGGCTGCTTCATAAAACGCGGCCCAAACTTGACGATCACCGCCAGCAGAGTTACCCGCGCTACCACCGACTAAACCCGCTTCAGATTGTGCGTCATACACAGATGTGAAGACTTGATCAAAGTATTCCATACCAAAATAATGCGCAATTGCACCTGCTGGTAAATCAAATGCATCAAAACCGATACCGGCGTTCCATTGCTTAAACGTTGCGCGATTTTGTGTTAGCGTTGTAGCCTTCATGTTATTAACGCCAGCTTCAGAGCCGAGATCAATACCATTGGCTTCGTTATATGCTAAACCTGAATAGCTAAGGTAATACTCACCGATAGACTTGTTATCAGCGATATTATGGTGATAATAAACTTCCCAAGTTGCATCATTCCATGCACTAATGCTACCGCGCAGTCCAGTCAAATAATCTTGGTTGTAATCATTGACGTTACCGTCACGATTGCCAATATCTACCCAACGGAAATATCCTGTAGCACCATCTTCACCATAAGGATTATGTGGGTTATCAGCAGTCATGTTGTTCCATGCTGCAGCTGGTGGCGCATAGCGACCGAAAGAGCTGTTTTGAGTAAACATGATACGGCCAAACCACTCTACATCTTCGGCAACTTCATAGTTAGAATCAACATAGACAGTATTACGATCTACAGAGGCTTTGTTATACGAAACGTTAGCGGGTGCAAACGCACAGTATGTGTGACCTGCGCCTGATACGTTGTCAGCTTTAATCGTTTGGAATTTATCAGAGCCATACTTTGCTTCTAAGTCATCACAAAGTGGTGATGCTAGCTTCGTTTTTTTATCAGGGCTACGAACCGTTGCACCGTATTGGCTCCAACCGATAGCCTCTTCGAACTGGATTTCTCCGTCACCGTTTAAATCGTTCAGACTAGGAGCCGTGTAAGAGCGATCAGCGTCTCTAATACCTTCACGATCCTGATGATCAAATGCAAAGGTCAGGTTACCTTTATCCATCTGATAACCAGCAACAACGGAAAACTCTTTACTTGTCATGCCTTCATCTTGGTCGCGAGCACCCGCGCCAACGTTAAACTCAAGACCTTGGTAGTTCTTCTTCATGATGATGTTAACAACACCAGCAATCGCGTCTGAACCATAGGTAGAAGAAGCACCGTCAGTTAGAATTTCAATGCGCTCTACTGCCGCCATAGGAATAGCGTTTAAGTTTGCAGATGAACCACCTAATGTTGGAGAACCAGGGAAACGCTTGCCATCGATTAACACAAGGGTGCGACTTGAGCCTGCGCCACGTAAATCAATCGTCGCTTGTGACTGAGCAGAACTACCTGAACGTTCAGAGAATGAACCAAATGAGTTTAAGTTACTATTTCGTAGAGCATCAGCAACGGTAAAGTTACCTTCGACTTTCATATCTTCAGTCGTAATAGTCGTTACTGGTGATGCACCTTCTAGGTCAGTACGCTTAATTCGTGAACCTGTAACTTCAATACGCTCAACTTTCGCCCCATCTTCAGCCGCCAAAGCAACTGGAGCCGTAAATGCAGCAACCGCTACGCCGCTAATTAAAGCTAAGCGTACAGAATTAGCGAGTAAATTATGTTTTAGCATTGTCAATCTCCCTGGAAATATTATGTCTTTATTATAATCCGCTTATTTAATAAACGGTTTCAAACTGAGGTGTCTTAGACCCCTCGCTGGAAACAATAAAATCACATATAAAACCTTTAAGCAACAATAAATATACAAACGATACAATTGCACGACAAAATGCGTATTATATGAACATATTTATCGGGAAAGTGACTTTAAAACAGCCAAAAAAATGCCAGTCATTTCTGACTGGCATTGCTGTATAAAAAGAGTTAGGTATTAGCAGATTTATATCTTAGACAAATAAGATTTTAGAGTGAGTAACGAATACCAATTGCTACACCGTCATCTTCAGAAAGCGCCATTTTGGCTTCTTGATCTTTATCGGCGCTAGTAAAATCGCTGTAATCTTTACGTGCTTCTATGTAAAGCACAGTATTAGGATCCCAAACAAAATGCAAACCAACCACCACAAACTGACGTTTAAACACATCTTTTGGATCAGCATTAAAGTTAGGCTGGATTACGTAGTCATCACCTGCATCTAATATGTTGTACGATATAAATGGACGTAATCCGTTATCAAACTTAAAAGACGCTAGTGTTTCAACACCATAGGCATCTTTAATTAAGCGGCCAATATTATCTGTATCATGATTTTCTTGTCTATTGATGTTTGCTGCAGCGTATAAACCATCATTGTCGAAATTACCCCAAGTGACACCAGCACCATAGATAAGATCAACTGCTGTTGATTGCGTACCATTACCAAAGCTGACATCAAACTCACCACGGTTAACACCTGCTGTTAATGTCAACATATCAGTCGCTTTATAGGTCAGCGCGCCACCATAGGTGTAATTATACTCGACTTGTTGCGCCGCTTTATCGCCACCTTCCCAGTTAGTTTGGCACTGACTTTGAGAAATATCAGCGGTCGTATCACACGTATAGAAACTGCTGTTTTTTAACTGTGCTTGAACTGCGAAGCTAACATCGCCAAAGGCATTACGATACTGAACCGTTTTATCACCACGACCCACACCGTTTACCGCACCATCATCTTTATTAAACGTGTAAACACCGGCAGTGTTACCGTCCCATACAAAGCCGTAGTTGGTATTGTAAACGACATCGTACCAAGCACCCCACTGCTTGCCGATAGTTAAGGTACCGTATTTATCGTGAGATAAGCCGGCATAACCTAAGCGATTATAAAAAAATTCTTCTTGTACCGATTCGAAGCGATTATTGTAAACAATATCGCTATTACCCACTGGGTTTACACCCCATTCTAGTTTTGCAAATGCATTCCAACCGTCGGTCAATTCACGGTTAAAACCGAAATTAATCCGTGATGCACCATTAACAACCTCTGTTTCGTCTTGAGTGTTGATCACGCGAGCATCAATAAAACCACCGATTTCTACGGTATTTTTATTATCTTTATAGATCTCGATAGCTGAGACAGAGGGTACTAGAAATATTACTGCCAGCGCAGTGGCTACTAACGTCTTGTTCATTCGGGGCTTAACCTTTTTTGTTTATGTTCTACCAACGTCATTCCGTTGTTATATTTCCTTACAATTTCAGCTTAAAGGGTAGCAAACTTTCAATATCTCCTCAAAGCGAAACCTAAAAAATATGCAGACTGGCATCACAAAAACAAACCCATTAACACCAAGTGAACAGTGGTTATCATCATGGAAATCATCGAATGTAACACTAAAAAAACAGTAAACACACTATATTAACAGCAGTTGTTTTGATGCAATACTCATGTAGTTTAGTTTCATTATTGAAAATACGGGTTCGGCAATAGGGCCAATTTGTTTGTCGATGTAGTATTGATAGTCGATTTTAGAGGTTTTGTACTCAACAGACTCAGGACCGTTTACAGTGATTAGATAATCTATTTGTGCTCCCCGCTTGCCAAAAGCAGCATTACCTGTTGCATCACATAATTGCTGGGCAACTTTGACATGTGGAGAAGACTTAGCCGTATAGTCTTCAATATTGCGCCGCATACGTTTACGAAATACTAAGTCATCGTCCAACTGGCCATCGAGCAGTTGTTCAAACACGCCAGCTAAATAAACACTGATATCCCTTTGGTTAAACATGCGTTCATAGAGTGACGCTTGAACTTTACGTGCTAAAGGGCTCCAATCACTGCGCACTTGTTCCATGCCTTTAAAAACAAGCTCAAGTTCATCGCTCGCATTACGCCAAGCCCCCACATAACGCTTCTTACTGCCTTCTAATGATCCCCTTAGCGTTGGCATAAAAAACTGCTCGTAATGACGCTCAAACTGTAACTCGAGAAAACTCTCCATCTGGTGTTCTTCAGTAATCTTAGCGTACCATTTTGCGTTGACATCGTCGGCAAGTGTCTGACCTAAGGCGCTTATATCGGTGAGATCAGGCTCGCTGCCAAGCCAGACAAAGGTGGAATCCGTATCGCCGTAAATCACTTGATAGCCCATTTCTTCTATCCAGGCGCGGGTTTGTTTCATTATTTGATGACCACGCATGGTGATAGAACTTGCCAACTTAGCGTCATGAAAAACACAACCTTGGGAGCCTAAAACCCCATACAGGGAGTTCATGATAATTTTTATCGCTTGGGATAACGGCGCATTATATTCACGCTTAGCCTTTTCGCGCTGCTCGGATAATGTTTGAATAAGCTTAGGCAAAATAGGCTGCTGCCGGCTAAATCGGCCACCTAGAAACCCTGCAACACATTCAGACTCGGGTAACTGTAAACCTTCAACCAAGCCTTTAGGATCGATCAAAAACGTACGGATAATTGATGGGTATAAGCTTTTAAAATCAAATACTAAGATATGTTTATACAGCCCTGGCACCGAATCCATCACATAGCCACCGGGACTTTCAATGCCATCACTTGCAGGGGCATCGGGGGCAACGTAACCCGCGCGATGTAAATGTGGTAAATACAAATGATTAAACGCCGCCACCGAAGCCCCTACCCGCCCAAGTTCTAAACCCGTCAGTTCGGCCCGCGCGAGGGCAAAATCCCACAATTGAGTGTGAGTAAAAATATCCCACACTAGGCGGCTATCGGTGAGATTGTAATGTGCTAAGGCTTGTTTATCGGTCTTAAACAGCAGGTCAATTTCTTCAACGCGGTTATCCACATTATGAATGGCTTTGCCTTCACCTAATAGTTGCCGCGACACAAATTCCAACGAGAAACGCTCAAAGTGATAAAAAGCAGCTTTAAGCCAATCGATACCATCGAGTACCACGCGCCCAGGTAAACTCAAGGTTTCGGGGCGAAATTTATTATCGACCTTCCACTCAAGCTTGGCCCCACCCCGGCCAATCGTTAGCGGAATACGGTGTAATAGTGCGCGACGTGATAGTAATGCAAGATCAAAACTGACCACTGACCAACCGATAATAAAGTCAGGATCAAACTCATGGAACCACGCGATTAATCGATGAATTAGCGCGGCTTCATCGGCAACCCACTCAATATAACTAGGGCTGTTTAGCTCAGCTTCACCCACCATAATGACTTTTTCGTAAGTCTGCTGACTAGCTTGACCACTATATTGGCCACCGTATTGACCATAGAGCGCCACCGAATAGAGCAAACCCTCAAAGCTACATTCAAAATCCAATGAAATGCAGCGCAAATGAACAGCCGTTAAAGGAGTAATACTTTTAGCCCGCTCGCCGATAAACACAGGCAAGGAGTTAACCTCAGCGCTATCAATTCTTGGCCCAAGATAATGCCCTAAAAAGGCTACATCAAGCGCCACAAACCGCTCAATTAAATAACGCTGTTCAGGGCGAATATCCGCTTCAAATAGGGGAATATCGGCATCTTTAGCGATGCGTTGTAAAGTACGTAAGCTACTGCTGGATTTAGCATAAACACCACTGACTGCGCCGCCTTTAAAGCTTTTGAGCGCTAATGGTACAAAACGCAGTGCTTGACCCGGTGTTTGTAACTGTAACGAGGCGACATCTGTTTGATGACAAAAACAAATATGTTCAGTGTCTTGCACCTCCACCAGTACAGGACCTTTCGCGGTTGCTAAATAATACTGCAACACTAAACTCCCATGACGATGAATCGCATGGCGTGTTATGACTCGACCTTGTACACTAACGGCCGCGGTTGCCTCAGGCTTCATCGCATAGTTCCCAAATCGCATCGCTACTCAATTTAAATGCCGCCAAAAGGCAGAAAAGTTTCTTAGGCTATGCAATCACTGTTATTATGTACAGCATTAATTCGATAAAGTAGTGACGCATGTTACCTGACAATGTAAAAACCCAGATCCGCGCCATCTATAAAGATATTGCTACCGCCTTGCCTAATTTTAGGCCGCGCCGTGAACAAAATTATATGGTGGCAGAAATATCTAAGACCCTCGCCGGCGACTATGACAAAGATAGACGCATTATTGTGGTCGAAGCGGGGACGGGTATCGGTAAATCATTGTCTTATATTCTCGGTACCATCCCACTGGCATTATCGAGTAAGAAAAAAGTTTGTATTGCCACCGCTACCGTGGCATTACAAGAGCAACTGCTGCATAAAGACTTACCCTTCTTCCTTGAACAATCTGGTTTAAATTTCCGTTTTGGCCTTGTAAAAGGTCGACAACGTTATGTGTGTTTATCAAAACTGGCGATGCTTATCGGTGACGATGACAGTACACAAATGGCCATGTGGCAAACTAAGCCAGACAATAGCCAAGTGGCAATGATGCACGGCCTGCTAAAAGACTATAACGAAGGTCGCTGGAACGGTGAAATCGATACCTTGAATGTGCCACTACCCGATCATTTATGGCAACAAATCGCCTGTGACAAACACAGTTGCCATCGCCAAGTTGCCAGCCATAGAAATTGTCCGTTCCATAAGGCCCGGGAAGATCTCGACACGTGGGACGTACTCATCGCCAACCACAGCTTATTATTTGCCGACTTAGAATTAGGGGGTGGGGTAATTTTACCCGATCCCGAAGACGTGTTTTACGTCATCGATGAGGCGCATCATTTGCCGATTGTGGCGCGGGACTTTTCCAGTGCGCAGGCCACGCTGAGGGGAGCTTGCGACTGGCTCGAAAAAATTGGTAAGACTTGCGCTAAATTACAAAACCAAATAAAGAGCAACAATATCATCGCCCCTGCTCAGGCTATGCAAGATCATTTAGGCGATCTGATCACTCAGCTTAATCAGGTGGCCCAATATTGTGACTCCCAGACGAAGCACTTTGCCAATCCAGAAAACCGCTTGCGGTTTGAGCACGGCAAACTTCCCGAGTCACTGCTCATTCTCGCTGAAAACCTCGCTGTTACCTCTAATCTTGCCCTGAAGCAATTTAATAAAATGCTGTCACTGCTGGCCGAAGCGATAAAAGATGGCGATATTCCCAAACATCAATCCGAAGCGCTACTGGCTGAAACCGGATTTATGTTGCAAAGACTCGAGAATCTACAGAAATTGTGGAAGATGATGGCCAAGGAAGATAAACACAAAGGTGCCCCTATGGCGCGCTGGATTGAACTTATCACGGGTAAACAGGCTGATTATCTCTTTAGCGCCTCACCTATCGAAGTAGGTTTTATGCTGGAATCTATGTTGTGGCAAAAGGCTGCGGGCGTCGTCTTATGTAGTGCCACGCTGCGCGCACTGAATAACTTCGACCATTTCGTGCATCAAGTAGGATTATCTCTTAATGATGGCAGCCGTTATTTAGCCTTACAATCGCCCTTCGATTACCCGAATAACGCGACCCTGTATTTGCCAAAAATGCGCACAGAGCCCACGGATGATGCCTATACGGCTGAGCTTGCGGAGCAAATCATCACGCTTATTGATGGCGAAATGGCCACTTTAGTGTTATTCGCTTCCTACTGGCAGATGGGAAAAGTAGTCGAATTACTTGAAGGTAAACTCACTACCGAGCTCCTCATCCAAGGCAATGCGCCACGGCAACAATTGTTAGAGAATCATAAAGCCAAATGCGATAAGGGTGAACCCAGTATTTTATTTGGCACAGGTAGTTTCTCCGAAGGTCTCGACTTGCCCGGCGATTATCTCACTAACTTAATCGTCACTAAGTTGCCCTTTGCGGTACCGACCTCGCCCGTTGAGCAAGCCCATGCAGAATATGTCAAAGTTAAAGGTGGTAACCCCTTCTTACAATTGACCATCCCTGATGCCTCCCGCAAGCTAATTCAAAGTTGTGGTAGATTACTGCGTAAAGAGCAAGATTATGGCAGAGTCACTATTTTGGATAGGCGACTAGTGACTAAGCGTTATGGCAAATCTTTGTTAGATGCCTTGCCGCCCTTCAGACGAGTTATAGAGTAGGATTAAAATTTGGAATTGTTACTCGAGCCCAGCCATTGGGCCCTGTTGGCAGTGATTGGCCTTATCGCTGGATTTATTGATGCCGTAGTCGGTGGCGGTGGTTTATTGTCGATCCCTGCACTATTGGCTTTAGGTATGCCGCCGCATACGGTATTAGGCACGAATAAATTAGCAGCAAGTTTTGGCTCATCCATGGCAGCTTGGACCTATTATCGCCAGCATCTCTTTACTCCTTCGTTTTGGTACATGGCCTTTATCGCCACCTTTATTGGTGCGGTATTGGGCAGTTTTCTAGTGTATTTAGTCGATACACAGTGGCTCGAAAAAGTCTTGCCGTTGCTGATCATCGGCATCGCTATTTACAGTTTAGTCAGCCCAAATGCGATATCAGATATCAACTGCCAAGCCCCAATAGCTAAACCTCCCGCTAAACAGCAGTGGCTACAAGGATTGGCTTTGGGTACTTATGATGGTTTTGCAGGCCCTGGTATTGGCGCATTTTGGACGGTGACATCAGGCTCTTTGTATAAGCTGCCTTTACTGCACAGTTGTGGGCTCGCCCGCGCAATGACTTTTACTAGTAACTTAACCGCATTAGCTATTTTTGGTTGGCTTGGGCAAGTACAGTGGCAAATAGGTTTAGGGATGGGATTGTGCATGATGTTGGGCTCATTTATCGGCGCTCGCTGCGCGATTAAATTTGGTATGCCCTTTATTCGCCCGCTATTTATTTTAATCGTGCTAATGATTGCAGCAAATTTGGCATGGAGTGCATGGTTGTGAACACCCCAAAATTACTGGTGATGCTGAAAAATCAGTTACAGACACTAGAGCAAGAAGTGCTGCAACACGACAATCGGCTTGCCCCACCGCAACGTAAGCTATTACAAGAAACAGAACGCTTTAACCATTCGCTATTTATCCAGCACGGCGCTCAGCTTGGTCCTTGTATCGAACAAATTCGTAGCAGTATTACTCAGCTCGAAAAACAAATTAAGCTTAAACTTGCCCCACAAACTATCGCACTGAGCTGTGAGCGAATTCAAGACAGATTTACAGCCGTCAAACGTGCCTTGCTTACGACCTCTATTGATATTAAGTCCAAAACTCAACAACGCGCCAGTAGCCGTGCCCGCTTTGTTCAACGTCAGAATCAATCTCATCAAGCCAGTGGTTTTGAATGGATTGCCAATAACGTGATGCAAAATAGTCATGAAATCTACGCAGAATTGAACAAACATCTAAATTGGGCAAAAAAATTTGAACAAAAAATTGAAGAAATGGAATCAAAACTTGAAAACTGTCATAGTGCTGACAAAATACAATTGCAAAATGACATCCTTTTGATGCATCGTCGTTTAGGAAAATGCAGGCAAGCTATTAGTTATATAGAAGATCGCATTCAAATATTCGAACGCCCGTATCAGAGTAATAATCGTTAAGGAATAATAATGAAATCACTTTTGCCAATTAGCAGCCTGCTAATATTACTCAGTTCTGCCTCAGCCTTTGCTGCAGATCTGACCATTCCAATGTCATTTGAATATATTGCCCTCGACGGTAAAAAAGTAGAGTCTAGTTTATTCAATCATAAAAGCAGCTTAACCTTGGCACCCGGCACTCACAAAATCGCTATTCGTTACCACGAAATGGTCGAAGATGATTATAGTGATAGCCAAACCTTTGTTAAATCGGCTCCTTTCATCGTGACGTTAAACGTGGATGGCGACTATCAATACCACCTTCAAGCCGCCGAAGGAGACGTCGTTAAAAAGCCCAAAGTCTTCGCTAAAAATCCGCAAGTTAAATTAACACGTAGTGATAAAGGCGACGTCAATTACCAAGTGACAAATACCAATTTAGAAGAAGAAAGCTTTGTTTCGCGCTTATTTACAGGAAATCAAGCTGATGATGTAGCAGGTAGTGTCACTGCGGCAACTGGCGCTGCAGGTGCAGTAGTAGCAGTTGCCCCCGCAACTACATCGGCTCAAACTGCTGTCAGCGCAACGTCATTAACCGCTCCTGTTGATACATCCAAAGCTGCAGGCGCTAATCCACAGCAAATGTTGCAATACTGGTGGCTACAAGCAGATGAAAAAACACGTAAAGAGTTTATGAGTTGGGCTATTTCACAGTTATAGCAATTTGTTATAACGAGGTTTAATCGATATTAATTATCGAGCCAATAGCTATCGCGCCAGCCCATCTAAGCTGGCGCTTTCTTTAAAAATAACCCCCTACGTCAACACAACTTCTCACTGCAATAAAAATACTGCCTCATATAAACCATAAAATGATGACGTTAAATAGTATCAATAGCGGTATTTTCATAAAACCATAGTGTTAAAGCCGACTAAAAAAGTAGATTGTTGTTCTATAATGCGAAGGAAACGCGGGGATGTTGCCTTACCGTAAGAATAAAGACTATTCAAATGGCGGCTGACAGCACTGTCAATAATAACATCAGAAAATCCATTTATAAGCATCATTCGCTGCAACGATGCCAGAGTCGCACTACAATACAAGCCAAAGATTTAACTAATTTTTCATTGCGATAAACGATTTGTAGTAGCAAACTCAATAAAACTGTCATGGAGTATACAAATGCAACTTGAAATCCGTAATTACTACGAAGTTCTTTTGATGGAAATATTGTCAGACGAAGGGCTGATGGACGAGCTTCCCGAGGATTACCTTGCAGATCTTTGTTGTGTAACCTTAAACCAACTTCCCGTGCGTTACGTTCGCCACCTTGTAGATACCTATTTCTTTGAGGATTACAACGAGTTGCAAGAGTTAAAGCGTGAGATCCAAACTGCGCTAGAAAAATCGCGCGTCTTTCTTAAGCAAAATTTACAAAAAAGATTACAAGAAGAAACCGAAGCGAATAATTAATGCCTACAAGAAATGGCACTCGAGCTTAATCAACTGCTGAATGACTATCAAATACACAGTTATCAAACAATCCAATGACATTCATAAAGACTGCTGTATTTAAATAGAAAACGGCGATACATAAATTGACGTGGTTCCGAAACCACATTCAAATGCTGAAAATAGTCAGTTATGCCACTATTGAAAAATGAGGAACTAAACGAGAAATACTAATAAGAAAGGATATTAGAGGATAAAACTAAACTTGGAGGTTCCCCTAGAGCCGCACCCCGGCACACGAGTCACTTGCTGCGGTTGCTCCCTTCCAGGCCTGGCCGAGTTCACAAGTTATCATTGCGGGGGGACCCTAGGGTCACCATAACTTCGAGCATTTTCTTTCGATTAGACAAACCAAAGAGCTTGCTAGAACGCGAAAGATTATCCCCTATGCCTCCCACGGGATCAAGCGCTAATCAACAAGATCCGTTAATATCCTCACCAACTGCACAATCTATAAGCACATATAGTAATTGAAATAATAAAAGCCTAACTATGTAGGCTTTTATTTAGAGGTTACTGAACATTGTTATATTAAACTCACTGAATATCTTAAATATTATAACTTGATTATGTGACGATTCTGTTCAATCAATTTAGTCCCAACACCCGATACATTTGCTAAATCATCGATTGCATTGAACTTACCATTTTTAGTGCGGTAGTCGACAATCGCTTGAGCCTTTGCTGCACCAATCCCTTTTAGTACTTGTAACTGTTCAACCGAAGCCGTATTTATATTGACTTGGGCGGTATCTGGCATCGCTTTTTTCGCAGTTGATGTCATCTCACTGGCCTCAGATTTAACCTGAGTCTGCATTTTTTCAGCGGCTTTTGTTGTTTCTGCGGCACTAACTGGCATTGTTAATAACAAGGTTAATGCCATAGCACTCATAATAACGGGTATACGATTTGTTGTTTTCATAACGATTCCTCTGCTCCATGAAATTCGGCCTCTCGTCCTACTTCCGTGGCCTTCAATCAAAAATAGACTAAGGAATCCTAAAACACCAAATTGATATCCAAAAATATATTCAACTGCACCGATTATCTAACTGCACATAGACTTAGACAGGGTGAACAAGTTAACAGGCTATGTCATACGCGCAAAAGCCTGCTTTAAGTCGGCGAGAATGTCATCACAATCTTCTAAGCCAATCGAAATCCGCAGTAAATTATCACTAATCCCCGCTGCGGCTCTGGCTTCTGCGGTATAAGGCGAATGTGTCATTGATGCCGGATGTTGAATAAGGGATTCAGCGTCCCCTAAACTTACCGCAATAGAAAATAGCGTTAAATAGCCCACAAATGCCATGGATTCATCTAAATTTGCCGCTAATTCAAATGCAATCACACCACCAGCACGTTTCATCTGCTTACCAATAAACTGATGACCCGGGTGGCATTTAAGCCCAGGGTAGTACACTCGAGTCACCACGGGATGCTCAGATAAAAACTCAGCGACACACTCGGCGCTATCGCAATGACGCTGTAAACGCACATCTAAGGTTTTAAGCCCACGTAAAATCAACCATGCATCGTGGGGCGATATGACCGCACCAATATCTTTTAAGATTTCATACTTCACTTTATGGATCTGTTCTTCGCTACCGCACACAATGCCTGCAATCACATCACCGTGACCATTCAAATATTTAGTAGCACTGTGCACGACTATATCAATCCCCAAATCCAGTGGTCGCTGTAACAAGGGCGTCATAAAGGTATTGTCGACAATACTAACCAGTTGATGCCGTTTAGCGATATTAGCAATAGCCGTTAAATCAAATATCTGTAAATGAGGATTCACCGGCGTTTCACAGAAAATCACTTTAGTGTTAGGTTTTATCGCCGCTTCAACTTCTTCTACAACTGAAAAGTCGACTAATGACACTTCAATACCAAAACGAGCCAATTGAGTGGTCATTAAGGCAAATGTGCAACCATAAACCGCATTAGATGCAACTAAGTGATCACCCATTGCTAAATTTGCCAGTAATGCGCCAGAGACGGCGCCCATACCAGATGCTGTCGCAGCAGCGGCCTCGGCCCCCTCTAAAATCGCCATTTTACGCTCAAGTTCAGCAGTGGTGGGATTGCCTAAGCGAGTATAAATATAGCCCGGCTCATTCCCCGCAAATCGCTCGCCACCTTGCTTTGCCGACTCAAATACAAATGTTGCACTTTGATAAAGCGGCGTCACTAAGGCGCCAAAAGCCTCTCGCGTATGTCCTGCATGAATGACCTGTGTTGCCGCTTGCCACGCTTTAGCTGACTTATCTTGCATACCTAGCTCCTTGTTATTAGCTTTGAGCTCTTCCTGCTCTTTATGATGGTTGTTAGTTGTTGGGTTAGAAAGCTTAATATCTGCATTATGTGGCGATGCTATAGAAAGGATTAGTCCCATCGAATACGTTCTACCATACCGTGACTAAACACTTAAGCTAGTAACATGGCGAAAAAACCTACGGGCAAACTGTAACTAACTTGTTACGTAGATTTTGTTGCAAAGTACTTGTTAATAGCTATTTACGGGCAGAAATATCCACAATAAGCGATAAAAAATGCGCTAAGGAGCAAGTCCATTAGCGCATTTTCGGCAGTTTAACTCTCTATTTGATAGAGTATTTTTTTACTCTTTAGACGGTCGATAAACCTTGTCATCTACATCAGCAAATTGGCCTTTTAGTGCATCGCGGCCTTCCTTGGTAAACAGTTTGCCTGAAAACTGCTTAAGCTCGATTAACAACTCCTGATGCACTTTTGATAATTTAGGCCTTTGATCTTCCCTAAACACTATCGGACGACACAGCGCCATGGCTTGATAACCAAGGCGTGCGGTTAACATGCCGCCGCCTAAGCCTTGAGCCAAGCGAGCTGACAATTTACCTGTCATTTCAACCGATAATAACTGTGTGCCTAAATCGGTGACTAACTCACTTGTCCCCGCATAGATGATATTAATAATGATACTGCGGATAAGTTTAATCCTGCTCCAATAACCTAATTCAATGCCATAACAGCGGGCTACATCGCGCAGCATGCGTTGATTACGCCATAGGATAATCGCCATATCGAGCACAGCTAAAGGGCTAGCAGCCAGCAACACGGCTGATTCTGCCGCATATCTTCGCACCACTTTTTTCGCCAGCGCATCCCGTTCAGTAAGCACTAAATCTTCGAATAGCATGACTTTCTCGGCATCATTATGTTCATCTCTTAATAAGCGGCGAAGTTGCTGTAATCCTTGGCTATCTTTATAGTGGCAAACGATATTATCGATAAAACTGTCAGCTTCACCCATTTGCATGCTCTGCGCTAACCTTGCGCCCGTTTCTTGGGTATCTGCGACCTGTTTGAGTCGCTTAAGTTTGCGGTATTCACTGACCGCTCCCGCCAATGCCCACGCACTGACGACACCAAGTACCACACCATAAAAACTAAACAACCAAGGGCTTTCAAGCCATGCATCCCTTAGCCCTAATCCCGTTTGAACCACAACGAGCAGCAATAAACTTAACGCCGCAAAACGGGCTAGCCAAGACCAACGACGGGATTTAACCAGTTGAGGCGATACCGATTTAGCATCAATCATTTTAGGATGGGCTAACAATGTCTCATCCATTAACGCCTCAACATCAGCGGTAACGTCTTGCACTGGTGTATTGGGCTCAAAGGCTTTCGCTGCTTTGAGTTCCTCTTTAGTGGGGTTAAGTTCTACGCTTTGTGAGTCAAACAGCTGCTGTTTTTTCAGTGGCTTATGTTCAATCAATTGTCCTGCTGCGTTTACAGTGGAATTGGAGGCTTGCTCATTGGGTTTATCCGATAGCTTTAACGTCATTCCAACTTATCTCCTAATAAATACTGCAGCAGATGATCAAGTCGAATATGCTCAAAATGCACTTGGGATGGGTCGACATAGGCATTGCTTGGCGGTGCAAAGCCGATAAAGTTAAACCCTTGGTTACGCCAAAAATCAGGATCAGGTAAGCGAGTAGGTACTTCGCCGGGGAACAAGGTGAGAGGTTTACCGTTAAGTCCGATGCCCTGCACCACTTCGACCTCACCCTCTTGTGTTTTCACCATGCCATGACGAGTCGCTTTGATAGCACTAATCGCCATGGTTTCTACTTTGCAACCATCGAAACTGGCAAAATGTTGGCTGTGTTTGAGCATATCGGTTAACAGCGACAATACATGGCTTTGTTGATCGCGGGTGACATGGTCAACCTTGCTCGCAGCAAATAGTAAACGATCAATTCGCGGAGCAAATAACCGCCGTAAATAACTCGATTGACCAAACTGAAAGCTTTCCATAATGGCATTGAGCGCCGCGCCCATATCCTCAAATTGCTTTTTACCGCGATTCAACGCACTAAAACAGTCAACAAGTACTAACTGCCGGTCAAAACCAGCAAAATGATGTTTATAAAAAGGTTTAACAACTTTAGCAACATATTCTTGATAGCGTTTTTCAAGCACATGAAAAGCACTGTGCTTATGACTTTGCTGTAACTTGGTAAACTCTTCACTTGTTATCAATAATAAGGGGAAAAATGCTAATAAAGGCGCGTCCTGCCATTCGCCCGGCAATAACATACGCCCAGGTTGCGCTTGGTAATAGCCTTGGACATGCACTAAATCATTGAGTAACTGCTGGTATTGATCGGCAATAAGCTTTAACTGCTGCTCGTCGGCATTGGCCGCTAAATCTAATGTCTTTAAAGATTGCTCAAACTGGGCATATAAGGGTGAACTTTTAAGATTATCAATACTCACTTGCTGGGCACTGCACCAACTTACAAAATCTTGGCGCAGCATAGGTAAATCAAGTAACCACTCTCCGGGGTAATCAACGATATCTAAATAGAGCGTGGCGGTATCAGAAAACTTAGCCAGTAACCCTTTTTGGGGCTGGTATTTAATCGCCAGTCGCAATTCAGAAATGGTACGAGTGGAAGCAGGCCAAGTCGCAGGATTGGCAGTAAGCGCTAACATAGCGCCTTGATAATCAAAACTGGCAATTTCAAGATCCGGCTGCATGGCACGCTTTACCCCGAGCAATCGCTGATCGCGGCTCACTTGCCAAAGGGGTAACGCATTATTATTGCGAGTATGGGGTAACGTTGATACTGGTCCAGCATTGAGTAACTGATTGACTAACCCAGTAATAAACGCAGTTTTCCCTGCACCAGAAAGTCCAGTGACAGCCAAGCGTAAATGCCTATCTGCGGTTCGATGTAATAGAGATTGACCCTTTTGGGTTAATTTATGGAGCGAAGCATCAAGCATTCCCATTAGAGACTTCCCTTATGTCGAATGATGTTAACTATACACTAGAATGAAAAAGAAATTAAACAACAAGGGCGGACATGGCCGCCCTTTAGAGGGATTATAAACTGTTGATTTGTCTTTTTAAATCAAAGTTGTCAGAGGTGACGTGACGTTCTAAATTTTGTAGTCTGATTTCTAAACTTCTAAATTGACGACTCACGTCGCTCAGCGCTTGCTTTGCGGGTTCTCCCGATTGCCACGGCTTCTTCTTTAGCTCGATGTCGTCTCTATCGTAATGTTTTTGTGGCTTGATATCTAAAATCACCCACAAAGCGACATAAATGATAAATACAACACCTGAACCGCCGAGTAAGAAGATAGACACTGCTAACACTCGTACTAGCCAGGTTTCAATCGCAAAGTAATCAGCAATCCCAGCACAAACACCCGCTATTTTGCCTGACTGGGGAATGCGGTACAAAGTACGACCATTAGTTCCTCTCATGTTTCCCCCTCCATTCAGGCGACTCTGTATCCAGAATCGCCTCTAAGGTCTCAATACGATCTGCCATTTTATCGGCTTTAGAGATCAAATCATTGAGTTGTGAAAACTCTTCCTCAGTGAGTCCCTGGCTCACTTGTCGCTTACTGCGATAATGAAGAACTAACCATATAGGCGCGACTATCACCATAAAAATAATAATCGGCGCCATTAGCATGTCCATATCCATAACTCACCTCTGAATTGTTATTCTTTTGACTTAGTTGGCGCTTTACTTTTTATCTTGGCTTTTAGTGCTGCCAGTTCTGCATTCACAGAATCTTCCGCTTCTAGCGCCGCAAACTCATCGGCTAAAGTCTTTTTACTGCCAAGATCATAGGATTCAACTTGGGCTTCTAAGCCTTCGACACGACGCTCATATTGCTCAAATTTGAGCATAGCGTTGTCAATCTTGCTTGAATCTAATTGTTTTTTCACTTCTAAGCGTGATGACGCGGTTTGCGTACGCAAAATAATAGTCTTTTGGCGCGCTTTAGCATCGAGCAGCTTTTCTTGTAACATGCCCACTTCATCTTTCAAGCGTGCAATATGTTCCTCGATAACGGCTAACTCTTGATTCAGCGTGTCAGCTAAACCTGTCGCTTTTTGCTTTTCAACTAAAGCGGCTTTAGCTAAATCTTCACGGTCTTTCGACAGTGCCAGTTCAGCCTTATCTTGCCAATCTTGCACTTGCTCTAACACGCGGTTGATACGGCGTTGCAGCTCTTTCTTCTCTGCTAACACTTTAGCTGAGGTGGAACGCACTTCAACGAGTGTATCTTCCATTTCTTGGATAATCAGTCGAACCATTTTTTCTGGGTCTTCAGCTTTATCCAGCAATGCGCTGATATTAGAGTTAATGATATCGGCGAAACGAGAGAAAATTCCCATAATCCTATCCTCAAATTGATGTTGGTCTCGTATAAGGTAATACACTAACCGTGCCAACTCTTAATTTTATAATAAATACAATTACCTAAACAAAATATTAACTTTTTACTTCCTTTTACGTTCCAAGCCACCTATTATCATTTTCACCAAATTTTAGCGCGAAAGACTAAAAAATATCGTGGATAATAAATTTCAGCAAGACAACCTCATCGGTCAATCTAACGCCCTACTCGAAGTATTAGAACATGTGTCGCAACTTGCACCGCTGTCTAAACCCGTGCTGATTATTGGTGAACGTGGCACAGGTAAAGAGCTTATTGCTGAGCGCTTACATTATTTGTCCAAGCGCTGGGATCAAAGTTTTATCAAGCTAAACTGTTCATCGTTAAGTGAAAACTTACTCGAAAGTGAGTTATTTGGCCACGAATCAGGCGCTTTTACCGGCGCAAAAGGTAAACACGAAGGCCGTTTCGAGCGTGCCGATGGCGGTACGTTATTCCTTGACGAACTCGCCAACACCTCAGGACTTATTCAAGAAAAATTACTGCGCGTGATTGAATATGGTGAATTTGAACGAGTAGGCGGCAGTAAAACCGTGCAGGCTGATGTTCGTTTAATCTGCGCCGCCAACGAAGATTTACCATCACTTGCTGAGGCAGGCGAATTTCGTGCCGACTTGTTAGATAGACTCGCGTTTGATGTCATCACGTTGCCGCCACTGCGTTGTCGTCCCGAAGATATTATGACGCTGGCGGAATACTTCGCTATAGGAATGGCACGGCAATTGAAACTACAACTTTTCAGCGGTTTTAGCCCCAATGCCATCGAGCAGCTAATGACCTACGATTGGCCGGGTAATATCCGCGAGCTTAAAAACGTCGTTGAGCGCAGCGTGTATCGTAATGGCGGTGAAAATTGTCCTATTGAGCATATCACCCTCGATCCCTTTGCTTCGCCTTATCGCCCTAAAATGCGAATGAAAACACGCGAACGTCAAATAGCCTCAGTTACACCCACCACTGTGATAAGTACGCCACAAGCTACACCAATAGCTGAGGTTGAAGTCCAAACCCTCTCAGGTTCGCCAGCCAATAGCTTTAATTTTCCATTGGACTTTAAAGAACAAACCGAGAAATATGAGATGGACCTGATTCAGCAGGCACTATCAAACAGCCAATACAACCAAAAGAAGACCGCTGACATGCTCGGATTAAGTTATCACCAACTACGTGGCATCCTCAAAAAGTACAATTTACTGGATAAAGCATAAGCAGATTGCCCACGGGGGAGATGCACTGCTAAAATGGGCATTCATAGTCGATAAAATAATGATTTATAAATGAGTATGCAAATTAGACGCTGGTGCCTAACAACTGCAGTAATCTGCATGAGTGGGTTGTTGGTCGCATGTAGTCCTCAACAACTCCCTTCTGGTTTGGTGTATTGCTCCGAAGGGAATCCTGAGTCATTTAATCCACAATTGGTGACCTCTGGCACCACAATTGATGCGACTTCACATCAGATTTACAGTCGACTCATCGATTATGATACCCAGTCAGGTACACTCGTCCCTAGTTTGGCAACGAGTTGGACCATGTCAGATGATGGTTTAAGCTATCGATTCACTCTCAGAGAAAATGTACAGTTCCAGCATTCAAGCCGTTTTACCCCAAGTCGAACTTTTAATGCCGACGATGTGTTGTTCTCCTTTAATCGCATTATCGATACTCAGCATCCTTATCATTTTGTCTCTCGCACTGGCTATCCCTTCTTTCAAAGTATTGGCTTTGCAAAGCAAGTTAAAGGGATTGAGAAAGTTAATGGATATGAAGTGGTTTTTTATTTAAACCGTAAAGATGCGTCGTTTCTATCCAATCTAGCAACCGACTTCGCCATTATTTTGTCAGATGAATATGCACAGCAACAGTTAGCGTTAGGCCAGCCAGAAAACGTGGATCACTTTGCTATTGGCACGGGTCCCTTCACCTTAGTTCAGTATGCCAAAAATGAATATATCCGCTATCGACGCAACCCTGACTTTTGGGGAGAGCCTGCGAATGTTGATATGTTAGTCTTTGATATCACGCCAAAAAGCACCACTCGACTCGCGAAACTGATTACCGGTGACTGCAGTGTATCAGCTCTACCTAAAGCCAGTGAGCTAGCCGTTATCAAACAACATGAAGAATTAAATATTGAATCTCAACCCGGGCTTAATGTGGCATTTTGGGCTTTTAATACACAGAAACCACCCTTAGATGATGTCCGTGTGCGTCGCGCCCTAGCCTACGCTGTTGATAAACAAGATATTCTACGGGCGGTTTATCAAAATACGGCCATTGAAGCGACAGGCGTCCTGCCACCCGCTTCTTGGGCCTATGAAAACAATAAAAGAGTTGATGACTATAATCCGCAAAAAGCACGTGATTTATTGCAAGAGGCGGGTATAAAAAACCTCACTATCGATATTTGGGCTATGCCTGTTGCCCGCGCTTATAATCCTAACACCATGAAAACAGCTGAGTTAATCCAATCAGATCTCGCCAATATTGGCGTAAAAGTGAATATTATCAGTTACGATTGGAGCGTGTTTACTCAAAGGCTTAGTCGTGATGAATATGATTCCGTACTCATTGGCTGGAATGCTGATAACAGCGATCCGGATAACTTTTTTACGCCATTACTGAGCTGTTCAGCAATGCAATCGAACAATAATCGATCACGTTGGTGTAACCCTGAGTTTGATGCTCTACTAAACAGCGCGAGGGAAATTGCGGACCAAGCCGAACGTAAAGTGATTTACCAACAGGCAGAGGCCTTTTTAGCCGACCAAGTCCCTCTGCTTAGTTTTGCCCATGCTAAACGCGTTGTTTTAAAACGACATGATATTAGCAATATGCAGTTAACTCCCTTTGGCGGGATCTCCTTTGCGCATACCAGCCAAGTCCAACCGGAGGCGAATTAATGTTTACCTATCTATTACGCCGCCTTAATTTGTTCCTTGCGACCTCATTAGTGATGATAGGGGTATTATTTTATGCCACAGGTTTATTTCCAGTTGAACGTACCTATGCATTAACGGGGATCCATGCGCCAACAACAAGCCAGTTGGTTCAAATCGAACAAGACTATAAGTTAAATCAAAACTCAGGCTGGCAATTTATCGCCTACCTGCAACAGCGGCTTAGCGGTAATTTAGGTATTTCAGTAACGTCACACCAACACGTCGCTGAAGAGCTACGTTCTGTTTTACCGGCCTCTTTTGAGTTAGCCACAATGGCGGCCATTATCGCCATTTGTCTCGGAGTCCCTTTAGGCGTGCTGGCCTCCCAAAGTCAGCATAAACTCACCCAAAATACTATTATGGCCATCACCTTAACCGGCTACTCAGTCCCGGTATTTTGGTTAGGATTGTATCTCTCTCTATGGTTTGGGGTCGATTTGGGTTGGTTACCCATTTCAGGTCAAATCAACCTATTATATGAAATCAAACCTATCACTGGTTTTATGTTGGTTGATACTTTGCTGTCGAAATCTGAATATGGTATGTCAGCGTTTAAAGATGCCCTACTGCATATTATTTTACCCGCGATGACCTTAGCAGTATTACCCTTTACCGTTGTCGTTCGTAGCACCCGCTCAGCCATGATGAATGTGATGGATCAAACCTATATCCGCGCAGCAGAAGCTCGCGGCATGCACACTAGCACCATCATACTGCGCCACGCCTTGCCTAATGCACTCATCCCTGTGCTTAAGCATTTAGGCCTAATGCTTGGCTCATTTGCTAGCTATGCTATTGTCGTTGAAGTGATTTTCTCTTGGCCGGGGGTAGGTTCTTGGCTGGTCTCAGGCATTTATCAACGGGATTATACTGTGATCCAGGGTGGTATTCTGGCTGTTGCCCTACTGATCATCTTCCTAAGTATCTTGATTGAAGTACTGCACACAGTCTTTAATCCATTGAGTAGAAAAGACCTTTATGCAACACGTTAAAATCTTTCAAGAAGATCGAATCGCTTCTCCAGCAAAACGGGTTTGGATGACGTTTTCGGCTAATCCTTTTGCCTTAGCCGGTCTGTGGACGATTTCGTTATTACTTTTACTCACCCTATTTGGCCCAATGATCGCACCCTTTGCGCCGGAAACACAAGATCCTAGAGCCCTACTATTACCTCCCTCTTGGGATCCTTCTGGTACAGTGACGCATTTTTTAGGCACTGACGATCTTGGGCGCGATATTTTTAGTCGATTATTATACGGTGCCCATCTTACCTTTGGTATGGCGTTACTGATTGTGATGACGGCACTGACAATGGGATTTATTATCGGGTCGCTGTCGGGCATGATGCGAGGGTTAAAATCCAGTATTCTTGCCCATTTACTCGATGCGCTTCTATCAATCCCATCGTTATTAATGGCCATTTTAGTCGTCGCCGTGATGGGACCAGGGTTAGAAAATGTTTTTTGGGCTGTTGGTATCGCGTTAACCCCGCAATTTGTTCGCTCAATTCATCATTCAGTGCATGAGGAGTTACAAAAAGAATACGTCACTGCCGCGCGTTTAGATGGCGCGAACTCACTGCAAATTTTTTGGTATGTGATCATGCCAAACGTTTGGGAAGTGGTCATTATTCAGACTACGCTGGCTATTTCTGCGGCAATTTTAGATATTGCGGCCCTCGGTTTTTTAAACTTAGGCGCACAAGCACCAAGTCCTGAATGGGGCGCTATGGTGGCACAAGGCATGGATAATCTATTAACCGCACCATGGGCTGTGACCATTCCGGGTTTAGCGATTCTCTTCAGTGTGCTGGCCATTAACTTGGTTGGTGATGGCTTACGGTCGGCGCTTGCGCCCATCAGAAACTAACTTATGCCTTTACTCGACATACGCAATCTAACGATTGAACTCGATACTCCCCACGGTAGAGTGCGGGCACTTGAAAATGTCAGCTTAACCCTTAATGCCGGTGAAATTCATGGTCTAGTCGGTGAGTCTGGTTCAGGCCGTAGTTTATTAGCAAGGGCGATCTTAGGAATACCGGGACCTAGCTGGACGATTACTGCTGACCGTATGATGTGGGATGGTAGTAACCTGATGGCCATGAGCTCAAAAGAGCGTCGTAACCTGATGGGCTCAGATATTGCGATGATTTTTCAAGACCCCTCGGGTAGTTTAGATCCCACTCAAACCATTGGCCGCCAATTAATGCCGGCGATGCCTAAAAATCCAAATACTTATTTTTGGAAACGGCGCAGACATGCGCGACTTACGGCACAAAAATGGTTACATAAAGTCGGGATTAAAAATCCTCGGCAAGTCATGTCAAGCTATGCATGGCAGCTATCTGAAGGTGAGTGCCAAAAGGTGATGATCGCTATGGCGGTGGCTAACCAACCTCGCCTTTTAATTGCCGACGAACCGACAAGCTCAATGGAGCTCAGTACTCAAGCACAAATTTTCAGGCTATTATCGCAATTAAATCAATTACAAAACGTATCGATTTTA
Source organism: Shewanella glacialipiscicola (assembly GCF_023283485.1). Classification (GTDB taxonomy): domain Bacteria; phylum Pseudomonadota; class Gammaproteobacteria; order Enterobacterales; family Shewanellaceae; genus Shewanella; species Shewanella glacialipiscicola. The sequence continues at coordinate 225,005 of NZ_JAKILU010000003.1, read as the reverse complement.
TTGATAAGCCACGAGCTGGAAACCTTAGCCCAATGGTGCGATCACTTATCGGTACTCTATTGTGGTCAAGTGATGGAATCAGGACCGACGGACGATGTCATCAAGCAGCCCTATCATCCTTACACCAAAGCACTGCTGGATAATATGCCCGGCTATTCAGGTGTCATTGGACACAAAGCCATCATGGCTACATTACCAGGCTCAGCCCCTGCATTGCAGCATTTACCTATTGGTTGCCGTTTAGGACCGCGTTGTCCTGAAGCACAAAAAAAATGCGTTCATCAGCCAAAGTTGAGTCATATAAAAGACCGCTATTTTGCCTGTCATTTCCCTTATCACGGCGACACTCCAAATGACGACCCCACTGCTTAAAGTTAACGACCTTTATAAAAGGTACGATATTGGTTATAAAGGCTTTTCGCGTCAGTATAAGAATGCGCTAGCCCCGATTTCCTTTGAGTTAAACCGCGGTGAAACCTTAGCTATCGTCGGTGAAACGGGTTCGGGCAAAAGTACACTCGCACGGATTTTAGTTGGCGCAGAGTCTCGCAGCGGCGGTGAAATATTATTTGAGGGGGAAGCATTAGACAGTCGTAATCTTAAGCAAAGATGTCGCTTAATCAGGATGATTTTCCAAGATCCGAATACCTCGCTTAATCCGCGGCTAACAATAGGGCAACTACTCGATGAACCCTTAAAATTCAATACTCAATTATCATCACACTCGCGTCAAACGCAAGTGGTGGATGCGTTGAGAAAAGTAGGCTTATTACCCGAGCATGCAGACTTTTATCCGCATATGATTTCTGAAGGTCAAAAACAACGGGTTGCAGTTGCACGAGCCTTAATGTTAAATCCTAAAATCATTATTGCCGATGAAGCATTAACCGCTTTGGATCTTTCGGTACGCTCGCAAATTTTAAATTTACTACTGAAATTGCAAAAAGAACTCGGTTTATCCTATATATTCGTATCCCATAATCTCAATATTATTCGCCATGTCAGCGATAAAATAATGGTGCTTCACAAAGGCATTATGGTTGAGAAAGCATCGACAGAACAGATGTTTAGCTCACCTCAGCATGAATACACCCAGAGGTTGATTCAAGAGCAAAGTGTGTTTGTCCACAAACGTTAAACTGCTCCAACCACTTAAGTAATCGGATGAATTGGCTAAAAATAGGTGCCATTTACCCGCTTAAATATTTATCCTATTGGCTATTTTGATAGAAGAGCTTAAACATGATTATCAAACCAAAAATTCGTGGATTCATTTGTACCACTACACATCCAGTTGGTTGTGAAGCAAACGTGAAAGAACAAATCACATTTACCAAAGCAAAAGGTAAAATAGCTAATGGCCCTAAAAAGGTATTAGTAGTAGGTTCATCAAGCGGTTATGGCTTGTCTTCTCGTATTGCAGCAGCATTTGGTAGCGATGCTGCCACCATTGGGGTGTTCTTTGAAAAACCGGGGACTGAAACTAAACCGGGTACTGCAGGTTGGTACAACACTGCAGCCTTTGATAAGTTTGCTAAGGCAGAGGGTTTATATTCTAAAAGTGTTAACGGTGATGCATTTAGTCACGAAGCAAAACAAAAAGTTATCGAGCTAATTAAGCAAGATCTTGGTGAAATCGATATGGTCGTTTACTCACTGGCTTCGCCTGTGCGTAAACTACCGGATTCTGGTGAGTTAATTCGTTCAGCCTTAAAACCAATTGGCGAAACTTACACCGCGACTGCCGTTGATACCAATAAAGACTGCATTATTGAAGCCACAGTAGAACCTGCAACTGAACAAGAGATTGCAGATACGGTTACCGTAATGGGCGGCGAAGATTGGGAACTGTGGATCAAAGCTTTATCTGACGCTGGCGTTTTAGCCGATAACTGTAAGACAGTTGCCTATAGCTACATTGGTACTGAGCTCACTTGGCCTATCTACTGGCACGGCGCACTTGGCAAGGCCAAGATGGATCTCGATCGTGCGGCAAAAGCCTTAAATGAGCAACTGTCTCGCACCGGTGGCAGTGCCAATGTTGCAGTGCTTAAAAGCGTAGTAACTCAAGCAAGCTCGGCAATCCCAGTAATGCCATTGTATATTGCTATGGTGTTCAAAAAGATGCGCCAAGAGGGCCTGCATGAGGGTTGTATGGAGCAAATCTATCGTCTATTTACTGAGCGTCTATTCCGCGCTGACGGCGCTAAACCCGAGACGGACAGCGACAACCGCTTGCGCCTCGATGACTGGGAACTGCGGGAAGATATTCAGCAGCACTGCCGTAATTTATGGCCACAAGTCACGACTGAAAACCTATCAGAACTAACTGATTACCGTGAATATAAAGCCGAATTCATTAAGTTATTTGGCTTTGGTATCGAAGGCATTGATTACGATGCTGATGTTAACCCCTATGTTGAGTTTGACGTTATTGAGCTTTAATCAACGCTAATAATTAGTTAGCGCTCACAAAAGCATTAAACGCCACTTTTTAGTGGCGTTTATATTTATAACGCTCTGATTAAAATGGTTATACTAGCTTTGTTAATTTATAAAAAATATTTATCATGTCCAGCACTTTTCAGTCGGTAAGCTCACACATGCTGTATTAGATAAACTGAGCTGTCATCCGTCAGAGAGACGCTGAACTGATTGAATATTAAAACTCTTAGTTTGAAATACTCTATAAGGAAATATAATGAAAATTAGCGCAAGAAACACACTCAGCGGCACAATAAAATCAATCGAAATGGGCGCCGTTAATAATGAAGTCACAATTGAGCTCGCGCCTGGCGTAGTATTAACGTCAGTAGTCACTAAAGCTTCCTGTGAGCGTCTTGGCCTTAAAGTGGGTGATTCTGCCTATGCACTCATCAAAGCCAGTAGCGTGATGATAGGCGTTGACGACTAACCCCCGAATCATTAGTACTGAGTAATGGGTTATTATTGTATTGATAGATAGATAAAACCGTCCTCTTTTTAAAAAAAAGAACTAAAAACAAAAAAGGCCAAGTAAAATTACTTGGCCTTTTTAATTAACATTTATCAGTAGCATGGCAGGTTTACCCCGCCACCTTATACTTGGACTACTCAGCTACAGGGTAAAGCACCTTAGCGTTAGCCTTTAACGAATCAATCAGCCCACGGTAGTCAGCTTCACTGTATTGTGCGTTCAAGCGTTGTTTAAGCGCATTAACGAGCTCATCGCTTACGCCTTCTGCTGCGTTAACTTTATCGAGTGCAACGACGGCATAACCATTGGCTAAAGCAACAATGTCTACAACCGCAGTTGAGCTAGGTGTTGGCATTTGGAACGCCTTACCTACAATTGCAGCGTCTACGTCCTGCGCATCACGAGCGAGCTTAACTTTAGACACGAATGCCAAATCAGTTGCTCCGGCCTTCACTTGTGCCATCAACTCTTGTGCTTTAGCACGCGCAGCATCATTGGCTCGTTCTTGCTTTAAACGTTCCACAATGCTGTCTTTTACTTCAGCTAACGCCATTGTGCCCGAATCACGATGCTCTTTTATACGAATAACCACAACATGGTTAGGCTCAAGCTCAATCACTTCACTGTTTAATCCTTTCAGCATAACCGTGTCAGAGAAAGCGGCTTTGACTAAGTCAGGCTTGTTGAGCGCAGCAGGAACGTTATCGCGAGAAAACAGAGTTGTAGTCTTAACATCGACACCCACAGCTTTTGCCGTTTCAGATAGCGTATCTGGTACTTCATAGCTGGTATCGGCTAATTTACTTTGTAAGCTATAAAACTGATCAACAGCGTGCTTATCTTGCAACTGAGCGACTATTTTAGCTTTAACATCATCAAATGGTACTGTTGCACCGGCTTGCACATCTAATAACTTAATAATGTGGAAACCAAAGTCAGTTTTAACGACTGCTGAATGTTGACCTTTATTTAATGCAAACAATGCAGCATCAAAAGACGGGTCCATTACGCCAGGTTCAAACCAATCCAGCTTGCCGCCCTGCTCAGCACTCAAGGTATCATCTGAATGTGTTTTTGCTAATGCAGCAAAATCGGCGCCATTATCTAATTGCTTAACGATATCTTCTGCTTTGGTTTTTGCCGCAGCTTCATCAGTGCCTGGCATGACCAAAATATGTGCCGCTAAACGTTTTTCATTAGACACGTATTGCACTTTATGTTCTTCGTAATAAGCTCGCGCTTCATCATCTGAAACTGGGCTATTTTTAGCGAAATCGGCAGCATTTAACTCAACATATTCTAAGCTCACCATTTCAGGGCTAATAAACTGCCCTTGGTTAGCGTCGTAATAATTTTTGACTTGTTCATCGCTGACAACTGCGGTCGCGAAAAAAGGCGCGGAGTCGACAAGCAAATAACGCACATCACGTGTTTGGCCTTGAAGTTCTGCCAATTGCTTAGCTTCACCAGGCAAAACAAACTCAGTGCCAATAAGCGCTGCAGTTAACTGACGACGGGTCATATCGACACGCATCATATCTCTGAAAGCTTGAGGCTGATAACCTAACTGGCGCAAAATAGCTTGATAACGATCATTATCAAATCTGCCATCCGTTTGGAATGCCGGTTCAGTTTTAACTGCATTAATAATCTGTTCGTCAGAAACGCGCAGACCCATAGTTTTAGCCGCTTGGTCAATTAATTTATCAGCAACTAAGCGCTCTAATACGCTTTGTTTAATACTTTCTAGGTATCTTTCGTCTGCCGATAATGCGGCAAACATTTCACCGAGTTGTTGCTCCATACGAGAGCGCTCGCTCTGGTAGGCTTGTTCTAATTCTGCTTTAGTGATCATGTCACCATTAACTTCTGCTGCGGGTTCATCAGTGGTTGAGCCTAAGTAGCTACTGACACCTGCGAATGCAAAAGATAAAATCACAAGTACGAGAATGCTTTTAGCAATCACGCCTTGCGAACCGTCGCGGATCTTTTCTAACATCAGATTTCTCGCTTGTTGCGATTAACAAAATAAAAAGGCGCATCAGTTCGAGATGCGCCTTTCTGTAATTTATGGGGATGATTCAGACGCTACCACAGGTAATCTCTAAAACCCCGAGTAATGGTAGAAACTAAGCTTCATATTCCATTACTTTCAATTCGTAAAAAGCACTGATAAACAGTGCTTGTAATTACGAACGCCTTACAAAGGCTACGATATTAATGATTAGTTAACAGCGTCTTTCAGTGCTTTACCGGCTTTGAATGCTGGAATTTTAGCTGCTGCGATTTTGATCTCTTCACCCGTTTGAGGGTTGCGACCAGTACGCTCAGCGCGTTCACGCACTTCAAAAGTACCAAAACCAACAAGAGAAATTTTATCGCCTTCTTTCAGACCTTCAGTCACAGCAGCGATAAAAGAATCCAGTGCGCGGCCAGCAGCGGCTTTAGAAATGTCAGCACCAGATGCGATTTTCTCGATTAGTTCAGATTTGTTCATGTCATCCCCTTGAATGTAATTTTTTTTTGCGCCGCAACCAAATCCATGTCTAGAGCGGTCTGCGGAGGCTTTTATAACAAGCTTGAATTCAAAGTTCAAGCTGAGTTCGAAAACCAAAGAATTAAAACTGGATACAGCTCAAAGCCAGTTGCGCCAAGGGCTTGGAGCAGCTGGCTCTCCACAGACCTAGGCTACCACAGGTCTGCGCTTTGTTAAGCCCTTTTTTCATTTTTTTTAGCGTGATAACGCAATTTCTTGCGTTATGCCAAGTTTTTAACCACTTCGAAGCCTTCAACGGGTCTTTCTAATGCCAGTTTCAGTACTTCATCGACCCAACGCACGGGACGAATTTCTAAATCAGCGATCACATTGGCTGGAATTTCTTCCAAATCACGCTCATTTTCCTTTGGAATCAATACTAACTTTATACCGCCACGGTGAGCGGCCAGCAGCTTCTCTTTTAAACCACCAATAGGTAACACTTCACCACGTAGGGTTATTTCACCTGTCATGGCTACATCGGCACGTACTGGGTTACCCGTTAAGCTTGATACTAAAGCGGTACACATGGCCGCACCGGCCGATGGGCCATCTTTTGGCGTGGCACCTTCTGGTACGTGCACGTGGATATCACGCTTCTCGTAGAAGTCAGCATTAATACCTAATTGTTCCGCACGGGCACGAACGACTGTCATTGCCGCTTGAATTGACTCTTGCATCACATCACCAAGAGAACCGGTATAAGTTAACTTACCTTTGCCTGGTACTGATGTTGCTTCAATCGTCAGCAAATCACCGCCGACTTGAGTCCAGGCTAAACCGGTCACTTGACCGATTTGGTTTTTCGACTCAGCTTTACCGTAATCAAAACGCTGCACGCCAAGGAACGATTTAAGATTATCTTGATTAACCGTCACAGACTTAACTGACTTATCAAGTAAAATCATCTTCACGACTTTACGGCAAATTTTAGACAACTCACGTTCAAGTGAACGTACGCCAGCTTCACGGGTGTAATAACGGATGATGCCGACTATCGCACTATCATCCACATAAATTTCACTCGCTTTTAAGCCATTACGCTCAATTTGCTTATTCAACAAATGTTGTTTGGCGATATTCAGCTTTTCATCTTCGGTGTAACCCGATAAACGGATCACTTCCATACGGTCAAGTAGCGGCCCTGGAATATCCATCGAGTTCGACGTTGCCACGAACATTACATCAGATAAGTCATAATCAACTTCAAGATAATGATCGTTAAACGTTGAGTTTTGCTCAGGATCTAACACTTCCAATAGTGCCGATGCTGGGTCGCCACGCATGTCTGAGCTCATTTTATCGATTTCATCGAGCAGGAATAATGGGTTTTTAACGCCCACTTTAGCCATTTTCTGAATGACTTTACCCGGCATAGAACCGATATAAGTACGGCGATGACCACGGATTTCCGCTTCATCACGCACGCCGCCTAAGGCAACACGCACATATTTACGACCCGTTGCCTTAGCGATAGATTGCCCCAGCGAAGTTTTACCCACACCTGGTGGTCCAACTAAACACAGAATAGGCCCTTTAAGCTGACGAACTCGGCTTTGCACGGCCAAATATTCCAAAATACGTTCTTTAACTTTTTCAAGACCAAAATGATCCGCGTCGAGTACGTCTTTAGCTTTTGCTAAATCGCGCTTGATTTTAGAGCGTTGGCTCCAAGGCACTGCTGTCATCCAATCGACATAGCTGCGCACAACAGTAGCCTCAGCAGACATAGGCGACATCATACGTAACTTGTTCAGCTCGGCGAGGGCTTTTTCTTTCGCATCGCTTGGCATATTGGCGTCTTCAATCTTACGATTTAAGACGTCAAATTCGTCATGGCCTTCGTCTAAATCACCCAGTTCTTTCTGGATGGCTTTCATCTGTTCGTTGAGATAATACTCACGCTGGCTCTTTTCCATCTGTTTTTTAACGCGAGTACGGATACGTTTCTCAACCTGTAATAGGTCGATTTCCGATTCCATCATCGCCATTAAATATTCTAGACGTTCACCGACGTTGACCATCTCAAGCACAGATTGCTTATCTTCAAGCTTAAGCGGCATGTGAGCAGCCATAGTATCTGCCAGACGCGCCGCTTCATCGATTCCCGATAAAGAGGTCAAGACTTCTGGCGGGATCTTTTTGTTCAGCTTGATATAACCTTCAAACTGACCAATAGCACTGCGCACTAACACTTCTTCTTCTTTGTCTTCCAGCGGCTCTGATTCCAGATACTCAGCCTTAGCTACAAAGAACTCTGTTTCTTGGGTATAAGCGGTAATACGGGCACGACGGCCGCCTTCAACCAGCACTTTCACAGTGCCATCTGGCAGCTTGAGTAACTGTAAAATAGAGGCGACGGTACCGACTTCGAAGATGTCATCTTTAGATGGTTCATCGAGTTCAGCATCACGCTGCGCCACTAAAATAATTTGTTTATCCTGTGCCATTGCCGTTTCGAGACATCGAATAGATTTTTCTCGTCCGACAAATAACGGAATTACCATATGGGGATAGACCACCACATCTCGCAGTGGCAGCACGGGGAGTTCGATATGCGCTTCACGCTCTTGGGTCATAGCTCGATTCCGTTTTGGTGAAATGGATTAATACTGGAGTATATTGGGACGCTTTATTGAGTTTCAATGGCTAATACGAAAAAAGGAGCCCATTGGACTCCTTGTTTTTCAGTTTATTAACGATCAGTACAATTATTGTTCGCCAGAGGCAGTTTGGGTCTCATTGGACTCATAAATCAAGATAGGTGCAGATTCACCTTTCACGACTGATTCATCGACAACGGCCTTCACTACACCATCAACTGAAGGAATATCGTACATAGTATCCAGTAGAATACTTTCAACGATTGAGCGTAAACCGCGGGCGCCTGTCTTACGTGACATCGCTTTATGTGCAATCGCTTTGAGTGCATCTTCGCGGAACTCAAGTTCTACACCTTCCATCTCAAATAACGCACTGTATTGCTTAGTGAGCGCGTTTTTAGGTTGAGATAAAATTTGTACTAAGGCTTCTTCATCTAACTCAGTTAACGTTGCGACCACTGGCAAACGGCCAATAAACTCTGGGATCAGGCCATATTTGACTAAGTCGCCCGGCTCAACTTGAGCGAGGGTTTCAGAGATAGATGCCTTCTCCTTCTCGCCTTTCACTTGAGCACCAAAACCGATACCCGAGCCAACGTGTGCACGTTGTTCGATGACCTTTTCAAGCCCCGCAAATGCACCACCACAGATAAACAGGATCTTAGAAGTATCAACCTGTAAGAACTCTTGTTGTGGATGCTTACGGCCACCTTGTGGTGGAACCGCGGCAACAGTACCTTCAATCAGCTTAAGCAGTGCTTGCTGCACGCCTTCACCCGATACGTCACGGGTAATTGATGGATTGTCAGACTTACGACTGATTTTATCAATTTCATCAATATAAACGATACCGCGCTGTGCCTTCTCAACATCGTAGTCGCACTTTTGCAGCAACTTTTGAATGATGTTTTCAACGTCTTCACCCACATATCCCGCTTCGGTCAATGTAGTTGCATCCGCCATAGTGAAAGGCACATTAAGTGAGCGAGCCAATGTTTCGGCCAATAGCGTTTTACCACTACCGGTTGGACCGATCAGCAAAATGTTACTTTTACCGAGCTCAATGCCGTCTTTAGGTGAGGCATTTTTTAAACGCTTATAGTGATTATAAACTGCCACAGCGAGCACTTTTTTTGCTCTGTCTTGGCCAATAACATAATCATCCAAATGCGCACGTAACTCATGCGGTGTCGGCAATTTATCACTATCGCGCTTAGGAGAGATCTCTTTAATCTCTTCACGAATAATGTCATTACATAACTCAACACATTCGTCGCATACATACACTGATGGGCCAGCAATGAGTTTTCTGACTTCATGCTGGCTCTTTCCGCAAAAAGAGCAGTACAGCAGTTTACCACTGTCACCATTATTTTTGTTGTCGCCCATTAATTACCTCATTTTGCAGTCTGCTGTACTGCCTGTCTTAAATTTGCTTAACTTTTACAGAGCATAGCTCAGTCAAAAGCAAAAATCAGCCGCGTTTAGTCATCACCGAGTCAACTAACCCGTATTCAACGGCTTGAGTGGCGCTCATAAAATTATCACGATCTGTGTCGCGCTCAACCACTTCAAGTGGTTGGCCAGTATGTTCGGCTAGCATCTGGTTAAGTTTATTCTTAATGCCTAGGATTTCTTTGGCATGAATAGCAATGTCAGAAGCTTGCCCTTGAAAACCGCCCAGTGGTTGATGGATCATCACGCGAGAATTAGGTAAACAGTGACGTTTGCCCTTCTCACCACCGGCTAACAAGAAAGCACCCATGCTTGCGGCTTGGCCGATACAAACAGTACTCACATTTGGCTTGATAAACTGCATAGTATCATAAATAGCCATACCTGCCGTTACTGAGCCACCAGGAGAGTTTATATATAAGAAAATATCCTTATCTGGGCTTTCTGATTCTAAGAACAATAATTGCGCCACGATAAGGTTTGCCATGTGTTCTTCAACTTGACCAACCAAAAAGATAATCCGCTCTTTCAACAAACGAGAATAAATATCGTATGAGCGTTCACCCTTAGCGGTCTGTTCGATCACCATAGGCACTAAAGCACTTTGTATGTCTGACGCATTATGCATTATTCACTTCCCTAAATAAAAATGGCTCGCATGAGGAGCCTCATACGAGCCATTATAAATGGCGAACAGCTAATCAAGTCAAGCTTAGCTTATGCGCGACCTGTAGCCTTGTTCATAAATTCTTCAAAAGCGACTTCTTTTTCGGTCACTTTGGCAGATTTCAACAGTGCTTCAACTGCTTGCTCTTCTAAAGCAACGTTGCGCATGTTCTGCATCATTTCTTTATTACTGTTGTAATAAGCAACAACTTCACTTGGATCTTCGTAGGCTGAAGCCATAGAAGCGATCAAGCCTTGTACGCGTTCGTCTTCAGCTTTTAGCTCGTTAGTCTTGATAACTTCGCCTAATAGCAGACCGATTTTAACGCGACGAGCAGCTTGTTCAGTGAACAATTCCGCTGGTAATTCTGGCATGTTAGCCGTTTGGCCGCCAAAACGTTGCATGGCTTGCTGACGCAGTACGTTTACTTCAGCATCGATCAATGCTTTTGGTAAAGTGATATCGTTATTCGCTAACAAACCTTCGATCACTTGTTCTTTCACGTTAGCTTTTAACGCTTGCTCAAGTTCACGATTCATGTTTTTACGGATTTCAGCTTTTAGGGCTTCTAAGCCACCTTCGCTAATACCAAACAATGAAGCAAACTCATCGTTAACTTCTGGCAGGTTAGCAGCTTGAACTTCAGTCAAAGTAATCGCGAACTTAGCGGCTTTACCTTTGAGGTTTTCAGCGTGATATTCTTCAGGGAAGTTTACGTCGATAACAAATTCTTCGCCCGCTTTGTGACCTAAGATACCCGCTTCAAAACCCGGGATCATACGGCCACTACCTAATTGCAGTTCGAAATCGTCAGCTTTCCCGCCTTCAAACTCTTCACCGTCAACAGAACCGATAAAGTTCATTTTCACTTTATCGCCATCGGCAGCTGCGCGCTCAACAACGGCAAATGTTGCATGTTGTTTGCGTAAGGTTTCAATCATGGTATCAACGTCAGCGTCTGTTACCGTTGCTTTAGGTTGTTCTACTTCGATTGCATCTAAGCCTTTGAGTTCAACTTCTGGGTAGACTTCAAACGTAGCGATAAATTCAAATTTCTCGCCATCAGTTGAACCTGGTACGAAAGTCGGTGCACCCGCTGGGTTTAACTTCTCAGCAATAATTGCATCGATGAAGTTACGTTGCATTACTTCGCCCATGATATCTTGACGAATAGCAGCACCGTAACGTTTGTTAATGACTGTTACAGGTACTTTACCAGGACGGAAACCTGGAATACGAGCACGCTTAGCTTCACGTTGTAGACTGTCTTTAACCAGCTTTTCAATTTGTTCCGCAGGAACAGAAATGGTCAGGCGACGCTCTAGGCCTTGAGTTGCTTCAACAGAAACTTGCATTGTTTTACCTCGAAATTTGTCTAACGTCCTTTAGTAATAGCCGAGTTATCAACTATTCAGGTATTCGTTTCTTGATCATTAAATTTGACTACAATGCCTACCACCACTGGCTTTAGGCACAAGTCGCTCATAATATTTGATATCTATCAAGACGCGACATTATAGCCACCGTTTTCTGCAGAGTCGAGCCTCTATAGCCGAATCTGAGGTATAAAAAAAGCGACCTAGGTCGCTTTTTTTATTTTGTACTCAAAGTACTAAAAATGGGGTGACTGATGGGGCTCGAACCCACGACAACCGGAATCACAATCCGGGACTCTACCAACTGAGCTACAATCACCATTGAAACTGGTACGCCCGGCAGGATTCGAACCTGCGACCACCCGCTTAGAAGGCGGGTGCTCTATCCAACTGAGCTACGGGCGCATGGTTTTACAGAATGTTCTGTATCCTAACCGATTTGGAAAGCATTTATGCTAACCCTATCATTCGCTTTTTGAGTCCAAAATAGTTTTAACTCAAATTAGTGCAAATGATTTTAAAGTGGTCGGTGATAGAGGATTCGAACCTCTGACCCTCTGGTCCCAAACCAGATGCGCTACCGGGCTGCGCTAATCACCGAAAGTCTTGCTGTATAACAAAAACGAGGTTTACAGACGACATCAACACATGTGCCTGAGAACGGAGCGCATCTTATCGCCTCACTTTGCACCCGTCAACGATTTTTTTAATGATTGACTCTAGGTGCTGAATTATCAGGCTAATATCGTTTTTTAAATCCATTCGATATCAGCTTTAATCATGACACAGTAGCTGTGCCCTGTTAAAATAACGGCGATTGCCAATCTCTGTTTTAACCATCGCCCATATAAAGGATATCCTACACCCATGACAGCCCAAATAATCGACGGCAAGGCGATTGCTCAATCCATCCGCACTCAACTGCGTAAAAAAGTCACCGCCCGCAAAGAGGCTGGACAGCGCATACCGGGTTTAGCCGTAATATTAGTGGGGGCCGATCCGGCATCTCAGGTTTATGTTGGAAGCAAACGTAAGGCGTGTGAAGAAGTTGGCTTTATTTCTCATTCATACGATTTAGAAACCAGTTGCAGTGAACATGAATTATTAAGCCTTATTGATAGCCTTAATGATGATCCGACAATCGATGGCATTTTAGTGCAACTTCCCTTGCCTGCCCATATTGAAGATTCAAAAGTTATCGAGCGTATTCGCCCAGATAAAGATGTCGATGGCTTTCACCCATACAACGTTGGCCGTTTAGCCCAGCGTATTCCTGTGCTGCGCTCATGCACACCGATGGGCATCATGACGCTCATCAAATCCACCGGCGTTGATACCTATGGTTTAGATGCCGTAGTGGTTGGTGCATCTAATATTGTCGGTCGCCCTATGACCTTAGAATTACTGCTGGCGGGTTGCACTACGACCACTTGTCACCGTTTCACTAAAAATCTTGAGCAAAAAATCCGCCTCGCAGATTTAGTCGTCGTTGCGGTGGGTAAACCCGGCTTTATTCCTGGAGAATGGATAAAACCTGGCGCGATTGTCATTGATGTGGGCATTAACCGTTTAGATAACGGTTCCTTAGTCGGCGATGTGCAATATGATGTAGCAGCGCAACATGCCAGTTTTATTACTCCTGTACCTGGCGGCGTTGGCCCAATGACCATAGCAAGCCTTTTAGAAAACACCTTACACGCTGCAGAGCAGTATCACGACTAGGTTCTGGGTTCTGCAAGCATAAAAAAACCTGCATAATGCAGGTTTTTTTATGTCAGGCGATTAACCTATATTGAAGATAACAGCTAATAAGCTTATTTCTTACGCCAAGTAGTGCCACCAGGGCCATCTTCGAGCTCAACCCCTAACTCATTTAAGCGATTACGCGCCACATCGGCAGCAGACCAATCCTTTTCAGTACGAGCACGGTTACGTTCAACAATTAAGGCTTCAATTTCGGCCACTTCATCGTCACTACCACCACCTTGAAAGAAAGTCTCTGGCGGTTGGCTTAATAGGCCTAAAACATCCGCTAACTGCTTTAACGTGACCGCTAACGCAGATGCTTGCGTCATATTGGTTAGCTTTAAACGATTAACCTCACGCACCATATCAAATAGCACTGAATAGGCTTCAGGCGTATTAAAGTCATCGTCCATGGCCGCATTAAATCTTGCGACAAACTCTTCTGCGGGTGCGGCTATAGCAGTTAAATCGACATCTTTTAACGCAGTATATAAACGCTCTAATGCTGAGCGAGCTTGTTTTAAGTTATCTTCTGAATAGTTCAGTTGGCTACGATAATGGCCAGACAACAGGAAATAGCGCACCGTTTCAGCATCATAATGGCCAAGTACATCACGGATAGTGAAGAAGTTGCCTAAAGATTTAGACATTTTTTCACGGTCGACCATCACCATGCCAGTGTGCATCCAATAGTTTACGTAGGGCGTGTCGTGGGCACAGCAGGACTGAGCTATTTCGTTCTCATGGTGTGGGAATTGTAGGTCTGAACCCCCGCCATGAATATCAAAATGCAGACCTAAATGTTTGCTGTTCATGGCAGAACATTCAATATGCCAGCCTGGACGACCCGGTCCCCATGGTGATTCCCAGGTTGGTTCACCTGGCTTAGACATTTTCCACAGCACAAAATCCATCGGATTTTGCTTGGTTTCGTCAACTTCTACCCGAGCACCAGCTTGTAGCTGATCCAAATTCTGCCCCGATAAACGACCATAATCAGGATAAGAGGCCACGCTGAAAAGTACATCACCGTCACTCGCTACATAGGCATGACCACGAGCGAGTAATAACTCGACCATGTCGATAATTTCTTCGATATGCAGTGTTGCGCGTGGTTCAAAGTCGGGGCGCAACATATTTAAAGCATCAAAGTCTTGATGCATTTCACCAATAAGACGTTCGGTTAAGGCTTCACAGCTTTCGTTATTCTCGTTGGCGCGCTTAATAATTTTGTCGTCAACATCGGTAATATTGCGTTGAAAGTTCACTTCATAACCCGCATAACGCAGGTAACGCACTATCATGTCAAAGGAAACAAAAGTACGCCCGTGACCAATATGACAGAGATCGTATATGGTCACACCACATACATACATGCCAATTTTCCCGGGAGTAATTGGCTTAAATTCCTGTTTTTGGCGGGTAATACTGTTGTAAATCTTTAACATCGATATTCTCTTTAATGATACATTCAGGTGTAAAATCAATGAGTCAGTCTACCACGGCAAGTCCGCTTTTGAATACTGCACTTTGCGCGCAATCTTAGATAAGTTAGAATCGCGCCACTATTTACGGAGAGTATGAAAACATGATCACATTACACACCAATTTTGGCGATATTAAACTGCAACTAAATGCTGAAAAAGCACCGTTAACAGTAGCAAACTTCATGAAATATGTTGACGAAGGTTTCTTCGACGGCACTATCTTCCACCGTGTGATTGACGGTTTCATGATCCAAGGTGGTGGCTTTAATGAAGACATGAGCCAAAAGCGTAGCGGCGAGCCCGTGAAAAATGAAGCGAACAATGGCTTATCAAATCGCACTGGTACTGTGGCTATGGCACGTACCTCTGATCCCCATTCAGCCACTGCACAATTTTTTATTAACATTAATGACAACACTTTCTTAGACTTTAAAGCAGAGAACAACCAAGGTTGGGGCTACTGCGTATTTGGTGAAGTCGTTGAAGGTATGGATATTGTTGAAAAAATCAAAGCGGTTAGCACTGGTAATAAAGGCATGCACCAAGATGTACCTTTAGAAGCGGTTGTGATTGAAAAAGTTAGCGTTACGGCATAATAGCGCCTAATGCGAACTCTATTTATAGGCGATCTGCACCTGAGTGCAGATCGCCTTGATATCACCCAAGCGTTCACTCATTTCCTCGATACACAACTCGATGATGCCGACGCCCTCTACATCCTCGGTGATTTGTTTGAAGTCTGGGTTGGCGATGATATCGCCTTGCCTTTTGCCCTCGAACTCGCCAAAAAGCTCAAGCAAGTATCACAAAAGCTGCCGGTGTATTTCATCCACGGCAATCGTGACTTTATGCTAGGTAAGCAATTTGCGCGCGCCGCAGGTATGCAAATCTTACCCGAAGTGACTTGCTTGAATTTATACGGTGTAGAAACAGTCATTTTACACGGTGACAGCTTATGTACGTTAGATAAGGCTTACCAACGCTTTAGAAAGTTGCGCAGTTTTGCACTAGCAAGATGGTTATACGGTTGCTTATCGAGAAAAACTCGCCAAGGTATTGCTAATAAAATTCGTAATAAGAGTAAGAGTAGCAATCAGCAAAAAAGCTATACCATCATGGATGTGGAGCCCAATGCGGTCGAGGCATTATTTGTCCAGACGCATACTCAGCAGATGATCCACGGTCACACCCATAGACCCGCGATTCATCAACTCGATAATGGCTGTAAACGCATTGTGGTGGGTGATTGGTATGAACAAGGAAGTGTACTGAGTGTAAGCGCTGAAGGGATTAGTTTAGAATCGTTACCTTTTGAGCCGACAACTTAAGTTAGGTTACTTTTATTGACATCATTTAAGCTTAACGACGCTTCATATTAACGGTTCGCTCGAACCGTTAATCGTTTCAGTAAGTTCGAGCTAACCCTGCAAGGCTTAAATTTAAAAATCTTTAAAGTCAAATTGATAGTGGCGACCCACTGTGGAAACGAAACTCATCATCCGGCGCCAAAATCAACTCAGCCTCGACCTCACCAAAGTACTTTACTCGCTCACTAATATCCTCTGGTGAAACCAACTGTGCTAGCGCAAGATAGTCTTGATAATGACGCGCTTCAGAGCGCAACAATGACACATAAAATTTACTCAGTTCACTGTCTAAATAAGGCGCCAACTTAGCAAAACGCTCGCACGAACGCGCTTCAATATACGCCCCCACAATCAACTTATCTCGCAGGATATCTTTTTCATGGGTGGTCACATGACTCATCATGCCCTTGGCATAACGGCCCGCGCGAATATTACGGTAATCGATGCCACGTTTATGCATCAACTCCAATACTTGTTCAAAATGATGAAACTCTTCTTTAATCAAGCGGATCAAAGGTGAAACCAAATTCGCGGCAAACGTAAAGTTGGGCTTAGGTATAAGGTCAGTTACCAACTCATTCTTTTTCACATCACGGGCCAGAAAACTCACCACATCGTGATCTTGCGAATAGATAAACTCTTCATAGGGTTTAGCCCATGCCAACAAAGTTCGGCCGCTATCTTTATCTAACGCATATTTTCGTAGCAAAAAAATCGCGGTCTGCGCAGCTTTTAACTCACAGTTACAATGGTCAATCAGCAGCTCATCCAAAGAATCTGATTTTATCGCGATATCAATCCAAGTTTGCGGCGTATCACAGCGAAGAAAGGCGTGGATGGGGGCAAGAAGTTGCTGCATGGAGTCACTCAAGATCATTCTCAGTATTAGGCTATTTTACGCATATTTACCTATAAGCTACAGCACTAGGGCTTAGTAAACTTGACGTACAAGATTTTTTGTTCAATAAATGTTCTACACTTTATAAAACCGAGATATTGATCACGCTGTATTTCAGTTTTGTTTGTGTAACCAATCGATAGTTAAAAAACAAGACACTGTTTTAACCTCGATTGTGGAGCTGTTATCAGCTCGTCTGACGTTTGGCGAGCCATTTATCAATGCTGAACAAGGATAATTATAATGATACTGAATCACTTAATGGGGCTCTACACTCATCCTAAACAAGAATGGCAAACGATTGAAAAAAATCATGAGGCACTGAAAAGTAGTTTAAGTCATGTAGTACTTATCGCCTTAATCCCCGCGGTTTGCAGCTACATAGCTACGGCTTATATTGGCTGGAACCCTGGAGCTGGCGATCCTATTTATCTTACGCCCCAAAGCGCCTTATTTATGTCTGCGGGCATGTACTTAGGCCTTATTGCGGGCGTCTTCGCCCTCGCCTATTTAGCCTATTGGATGGCAAAAACTTTCGATGCTAATCCAACCTATACCCAAGCATTAGAACTCGCATCCTACACTGCAACACCACTGTTTATGGTCGGTTTAGCGGCATTATATCCAGTACTGTGGTTTATCATGATAGTGGGGTTGATTGGTTTGGCTTACTCAGTGTATTTGCTCTACGCAGGGGTGCCAATCATTATGAATATTCCGGAGGAGAAAGGCTTTATTTATGCCAGTTCAATGGTAACTGCTGGTTTAGTGTTATTAGTTGGGTTAATGGCAACCAGCGTAATCCTATGGAGCTTAGGCTTTGGCCCTATGTATCAATAGTCATTAAAATTAACTATAACTTTAACTCATCGCGATTCACGCAAATCCAGCGCAACGTTATCTTAAATCCGTAAAATAAAAAAGAAGGCCTAAAAGGCCTTCTTTTTTAGATTTGATTAAGCAATTCAACAGAGCGATATAACTCACTACGTTAAACTGATTTAATTCAGTAAATTACTCGAAAGAATCACGCAGTGCTACGGTTAAGTTAAACACTAAATTATCCGGTGATGAGTCTTTACTGTCAGCACAGAAATAACCTTCACGCTCAAACTGATAGGCTTTTTCGGCGGGTGCATTGACTAAACTTGCTTCAGCAAAGCCTTGCACAACAATCAGTGACTCTGGGTTTAATACTTCGTCCACAGTCTCAGCAGCTGCTGGATTAGGATCGGTAAATAAACGCTGATAGAGACGGAACTGCGCAGGTTTAGCCGTTGATGCCTCAACCCAATGGATAACGCCTTTAACTTTACGGCCATCAGCGGGGTTTTTACCCAATGTTTCAGGATCATAAGTACAGTAAACGGTAGTGATATTACCATCACTGTCTTTATCACAACGCTCAGCCTTAATCACATAAGCATTACGTAAACGCACTTCTTTACCGGTCACCAGACGCTTGTATTGTTTATTGCCTTCTTCTTTAAAGTCAGCGACATCAATTAATATTTCACGGCCAAAGGCTAATTCACGCGTGCCCATACTTTCATCATTTGGATGAGCAGCCGCTTGAATATACTCAAGTTCACCTTCGGCATAGTTTTCGATGATGACTTTCAATGGACGCAATACGGCCATTGCACGCGGTGCATGTTCGTTCAATTCTTCACGAATACAGGCATCTAACATGCCAACCTCGATCATATTTTCTTGCTTAGTCACGCCAATACGTTGGCAGAACTCGCGAATTGATGCTGGCGTATATCCGCGGCGACGTAAGCCAGCAATCGTTGGCATACGTGGGTCATCCCAACCTGATACGAGTTTACGCGTCACGAGGTCGTTCAGCTTACGCTTAGACATCAAAGTATACTCGAGATTTAAGCGTGAAAATTCGTATTGACGCGTACGATTCGGCGCTTGAAAATCGTTTAAATTATCCAAAACCCAATCGTATAAACGACGGTTGTCTTGGAACTCTAGCGTACATAAAGAGTGGGTAATATGTTCTAACGCATCAGAAATACAGTGGGTAAAGTCGTACATTGGGTAAATGCACCACTTGTCACCCGTTTGATGATGATGGGCAAAACGAATACGGTAGATGATAGGATCGCGCATGCACATGAATGGCGAGGCCATATCAATCTTAGCACGCAGCGCACACTCGCCTTCTTTAAAACCACCGTCGCGCATCTTAGCAAATAAGGCCAAGTTTTCTTCGACTGAGGTATCACGGAAAGGACTGTTTTTACCGGGCTCTTTCAACGTGCCACGGTATTCGCGAGTTTCATCGGCATTTAAAAAACAGACATAGGCCAAACCTTTATTGATCAGTTCAACCGCATATTGATGCAACTGATCAAAGTAGTTTGATGAATAGCGCACATCGCCATCCCATTGGAATCCAAGCCAACGCACATCCGCCTGAATAGAGTTAACATAATCAATGTCTTCTTTTTCAGGATTGGTATCGTCAAAACGTAAATTACACAGACCGTTATAGTCTCGCGCTATGCCAAAATTTAAGCAGATAGATTTAGCATGACCGATATGAAGATAGCCATTGGGTTCTGGCGGAAAACGAGTCTGTACACTCGTGTGCTTACCGGTTTTTAAATCTTCATCGATAATGTTACGAATAAAGTTACTCGGACGTACTTCAGTGTCCACATGACTCATGGAATTCCTCTTTGCGAACAATGGCAATTTTAATAAAGCCAGCATGATCCTACAGATCACGACTAGTTACAATGCCTAGTGATAAAACTATGGGTTATGGCCGAGATAGTAAAACAATAAAAGCAGCCATAAAAGCTGCTTTTATCTTTACTCTTACTGAGCTGACATTTATTGGTCCGTCATGCTGACGCAGTAAATGTTACTCAGTAACCTATTCAGTAATAATGCGGATCCCCGGAATGATCTGCTGTGTTCTTCTGCCCTTTCGTTTTAGCCACAGGTAAAAAGCCGCTAATGCAAACAGGAAGAAACCAATCCATAAACTCGATTGTAGCGGATGCTCATTAAAGGTTGTCGCTTGATACACTACTGTGGCCGAACCATAGGCTAACGAGAACGTCCAAGTCGCCGCAAACGTTGCCCAACGAGAACCAAACTCATGCACTAAAGCGCCCATTGCGGCAACACACGGCGTGTAGAGTAAGATAAACAACAAGTAAGAAAATGCCGCTATCTTAGTTGTAAAACCAGCTTGCAAAGCACTAAATGTTGACGTCGCAACACCTTGAGATTCTGCCGCAGCACTGGTGCTAGAGACATCACCAACAGATAGTTTCAACGGGTCCTCTAAATCTAAACCAAATAAATTAGCGGGGATTGTAGCCAAGGCAGCACTAAAGCTATCGGCCAACGGGGTTAACTCCGCACCATCTGCAGCAGTATTGCTATAAAGGCTGTTTAACGTACCAACTACGGCTTCTTTCGCAAAAATACCGGTGATAATGCCAACCGTTGCAGGCCAATTATCTTGTTCAATTCCCATCGGAGCAAAGATTGGCGTCACTTTTTGGCTCGCAACACTGAGCAATGATGCTTGGCTATCTTCATGACCAAATGTGCCGTCAACACCAATAGCGTTAACAAAATTCAAAAAGGTGACGACTAAAACAATCGTTTTACCCGCACCAAAAATAAAGCTCTTAGTACGTTTACCCGTGCGAACCATTACGGCTTTCAGTTTAGGCATCTCATAGCTTGGCAGCTCCATGACTACCGCACTACTGGTACCGGGTAACAGCGTATTTCTGAGTAATAGACCCGTACCAATTGCTGCAAATATACCAATAACATAAAGCAAAAAGACTAAGTTTTGGCCAGAATCAGGGAAAAACGCCGCGGCAAATAAGGCATATACGGGCAAACGCGCGCCACATGACATAAAGGGCGCCATCATACCGGTAACGATACGCTCACGTTCACTGCCTAAGGTCCGCGTCGCCATGATCGCTGGTACTGAACAACCAAAACCTACAATCATCGGCACGAAGGCTTTACCCGGAAGGCCGATACGACGCATCAAACCATCAACCACAAATGCCGCGCGTGCCATGTAACCCGAACTCTCTAGTACCGACAAGGCAAGGAATAACGCTGCGATAACAGGGATAAAGGTTGAAACAGTTTGAATACCTTGGCCAACACCGCCCGCTAAAATTGTAACTAGCCAGGTTGGTGAACCCATATTGGTTAAAAACGCCCCAAAATGGTCCACCAGTAATGCGCCAGCAAACACATCAAAGAAATCGATAAAGGCACTACCAATATTGATGCTGAACATAAACATCAAATACATTACCAATAAGAACACCGGAATACCCAACACCGGGTGTAATATCAGTTTATCTAGCTTGTCACTTAACGTAAGAAAACCATCAGCTTTGACTGAGCCTTGAAATACCCTTTCAACAAAGTTAAAACGAGTCGTGGCCACCATAATTTCAATATCATGGCCTTGCTGAGAAATATTCTGGGTGCAAGTGTTAATCTCATCCTGCAACTCAGCATTTTGACAACTACCACAACCCGAACCATTGCCTAACATCGCTAAGGCGCGGCCGCGGCTTAATTGCTCATCTTTACCACAGAGTAGCTTAACGCCTGTTTCAATTTGTTCATCGTAATTAAGCATTAATGGCGCTTCAGACACTCGCCCTTGCAGTAAATCTAATACTTGTGCCTGTACTTTTTCTACATCAGCGGGATCGCGCGAACACACGCCAATTACAGGGCAACCAAGCTCTTGGCTCATTTTCTTTAAATCGACTTTTATCCCATGCTTTATCGCGACATCGATTTTGTTTAATACAACGACCATAGGAATAGCAAGTTCGCGTAATTGAACCGTGAGATATAAGTGGCGCTCGATATTGGTCGCATCGACTAAATTGATAATGCCATCGACGCGTTGCTCAGCCAGATACTGCTGCGCGATTTGCTCATCTAAAGAACAGTCACAACTATTACCCGCGGGAAGAAGATCGTAAATACCGGGTAAGTCAGTCAGATAGATATCAGCACCATTTAAGGTAAAATGGCCCGTCTTTTTCTCAACCGTCACACCAGACCAGTTACCGACTTGTTGATTCGCGCCAGTTAGCGCGTTAAAGAGTGTCGATTTACCCGCATTAGGGTTACCAACGGTGACGCAATGAAACTGCTTAGCCATTCGCCTTTTCCACCTCAATGATGTCTGCCAAGTCTTTGCGCATACAAAGTTTACTACCACGAATATCCAACTCTAAACCTGAGCCCATTGGTGCATATCGGATCAATAAAAAACGCGTATTGGGTGTTATCCCCATAGATAACAACTTGCGCTTTACGGTTTGCGGTAGATCTAAGCGCCCGACTTCAGAAATAACACCGCGATCACCGGGGCTGAGTTCGCTTAACTTCATTACGTATCCTACCTCTGCAACAGGTCCAGTTCGAAAAACTGTGCTCATTGTAACTGAGCAATGACCCTAATAACTTTACCTAGATCAAGATTTTTGATTGGTAACGATAATAGTTTTCAATTGTGTTGGCTATTATGTGACAAAAAACCTCATGAATAAACGGTCAACTGAAAATAAAAAATGCCAGAAGGAATCGTTACCTCTTGAATACGACAAATTTGCTAACGATTACTCTTCAAGTCAAAGCGCAGCCCCTTACCTAATGCGCCCTATAAGTGCCCTGTTTGGGCAAGTTTAATGGCGTAAGTGGAAAAAGATTACCACGACAACACCAACCATGATCCGCACACCAGCCATTGCAATATAGCAGCTCATTTAGTGCACCTATTAAGTCACTGCTTTATTAAAAACGGATCAAATAATTAAAGTTAACATCGAGCTTATCAGTCACAAACAAAACTTAATGGTTAACGGCTTAAGCGTTCACCCAATAAACAAATCCTGTAACACAAGCCTAAAAAGCCAATAACAACAGATATAAGAGGCACGTTTACGATGCGGCCAACTACTCCAAAAGAAATAGTCAGATCTTAGTCACATTACCCACCTAAAATGAAGGATTAATAGCAGTGACTTCGTTAGCCTTACAGATGGAAAAATAATTCCACACATCTTATGCGGGTAATGAGATTTATTTCTATTTACCCATTGTTAGATGATGATTACAACTATTGCAGGGAAATATCATGATGAAACGGTTCAATTTCAATAGCGCAACAAAAGCGATGTTGGGTGCCGGTTTACTTTCACTACTGCTCACCGCTTGCGGTGGGAGTGATGGTAAAGATGGTGAAGATGGAAAACCAGGAGTGGTTGGTGTCAATATCGATGCCACTCCAACACTAAAAGCTGATTTCACTAATGCTACTGTTGAAGCCGGTAAGGTTACTGTCAACTTTACATTAGAAAATGCCAATGGCGTAGCCGTTCTAGGCTTAACAAAAGATCACGACATTCGCTTTGGTATTGCGCAGTTAACACATGTCACTGTTGCAACAGACGATCCCGCTAAGCCTGCTGATCGCGGTTTCCAATGGCAAGCCTACATAAATGACAAAAAAGCACCCGGTACTGTCCCTACAGGTGTAAATAATCTTAATCCATCAGATCAATATCAGGCCAACGTGGAAGCAGCAGCTAAGTGTGATAGCTGTTTAGTCGACCATGGTGATGGTAGTTATAGCTACACATACCAAGCCAATATTGCCAATGTTACTGAACCATTAACCATCACTTACAGTGCTGATGCAACTCAACGTGCAACATTAGAACTTGAATTACCTCAAGTCACGGCTAATGCGCACCTAGACTGGCAGCCATCTACCGGTAAAACAGAAGGTATTCAGACACGTAACGTTGTTTCAATTGAGACCTGTTATACCTGTCACCAGCCTGAAAGTTTAGCGCTACACGGCGGTCGCAGAATCGATATTGAAAACTGTGCATCCTGCCATACTGCCACCTCTGGCGACCCAGAATCAGGCAATAGTGTTGATTTTACCTATATGATCCATGCAATTCATAAAGGTGCTGACCGAAATACTGTCGATGCCAATGGTGCACTATTAGCAGCACCGTACAAGATTGTG
This sequence comes from Shewanella glacialipiscicola, assembly GCF_023283485.1. Classification (GTDB taxonomy): domain Bacteria; phylum Pseudomonadota; class Gammaproteobacteria; order Enterobacterales; family Shewanellaceae; genus Shewanella; species Shewanella glacialipiscicola. The sequence goes on along the minus strand of NZ_JAKILU010000003.1, from coordinate 200,842 downwards.
GGCTATGGCGGTAAAGTCATCGACTACGGAAAAGTCAATTTCCCTCAAAAACCAGCTGCTGATTGTAGTTCCTGCCACGTTGAAGGTGTAAATGCGCCTGCGAATGCAGATCTATTTAAAGCGGACTTAAGCAATACTGCTTGTATCGCTTGTCATACAGAGAAGCCTTCGAGCAACCATAGCAGCACAGATTGTGTCGCTTGCCATAATGCAACCGAACCCTATGGTGGAACAGGCAGTGCGGCTAAACGTCACGGGGATGTATTAAAGGCATACACAGATGCCGAAGCAATGAGCGTTAAATTCACGAATGTAGGCGCTAATAACACGGGCAAAATCACTTTTGATGTCCAAGTTGTTGACAAAGATGGTAATGCCGTCGAGAAAGCCTTCGTCAGTCAAAGCTCACGTGTAGTGGTTGCATGGGATTCAGATAAAGATTACCCAAGTGATGCTAGCGCATCTTATAGCAAACGTCGTATCGCGCTAAGTGAAGGTACCTATAATGAAGTAAGTAAAACTTATTCATTAACAGGCACTAATTTTAATTTACCTGCTGATGCTAATGGCAAGACATTCGAACTATTTTCGACACTAGATGTGTGTTTCAATAATGGTGGCTATGGCGTTGCAGCAGTCGTAATGACTGATTGTTCTGCAGCAAACGTACGTAAGGTCGCAGTTAAAGAAACTCCATACCATTTTGTGTGGAAAGATAATGGAGTAGACAGTTCTGCCACAGCAAAAAATCGACGTGAAATCATTGATGCTGCTAAGTGCCAAGGTTGTCACAATCAAGAAATCCACCATTATGACAACGGTGTAAACTGCCAAACTTGTCATACTTCGGATAAAGGCTTGAAAACTGACACCAATTATCCTGGTGGCAAGATCCCAACCAGCTTCGCTTGGAAAGCCCACGAGCGTGAAGGCCATTACCTGAAATATGCAGGCGTACAATCAGGTACTGTATTAAAAACCGATTGTGCAACTTGCCATACGGTTGATAAGTCAAACGTCATTACTGGTATCACTTTAGGCCGCGCGCCAACACGCACATGGCGTTTTGGTGATATGGCTAATAACGGTGCCGATATTTGGATTTCCTCAGATACGGGTACTTGCTTAAGTTGTCACCAGAAGTACCTTAGTGACACGGCGAAATCTCACATTGAGACTAACGGTGGTATCTTAAATGGCAGCAGTGCAGCGGATGTTCAAACTCGTGCATCTGAAAGCTGTGCAACATGCCACACGCCGACTCAACTGAGTGAAGTACACGGTAATTAGTTAACAATAACACTGCCTCATTTTGTAAATAAAGACGCAGTGTTGAGCTAACAAAAAAAGAGAGAGGTGCAAACCTCTCTCTTTTTATTATCATCTTCAAAAATCTGCTGTTTTTTCATTCTATAATCATTTTTAACTCTCACTTTACATACCACTTTAGAAATAGAAAGATCCAAGTCACACATTAGCAAAGGCCTTGGAGATTTTAAGGTCATGTTAGGTTAGCCTTTCCTTGGGGAATTCTATTTCCAGCATCCACTTAAATGCTTCTACTGGCCAAAAAATACAGACATAGATCTGTTGGTTTTAGAACTATAGTGTTTAAGCAATGCCAAACCTATGCAGGGAAAAAATGATGAACACACATAAAACTAAAATCGCACTGTTGCTCGCAGCAAGTGCAGTGACTATGGCCTTAACAGGTTGTGGTGGCAGCGATGGTAATTCTGGTGAGCCGGGTGAACCAGGTGGCGAGCCAGCAGGCGCCATTAAAACGCTTAATTTCACGTTCGAAAAAGCTATCATCACCGATGGCCTGCCTCATGTGGATTTTCGAGTCACTAACGAAGATGACATGCCGGTTGTCGGCTTACAGTACTTCAAATTTTATGCAGAACAACTGGTACCACAAGGTGCAACAGGGGCGGGTAATGCCTCACAGTGGCAATATCTTGTTGACGAGACCTGTGATTTAACGCCTAAGGTAAACAAATGCGCCGGCAGCTTAGTTGATAACAAAAATGGCAGCTACAGCTATAGCTTCAGCACTAACCTCAACTCAAGCACTCGCGCAGCCTATAACAGTGAATTAGCACAACGTATTGTGCTAAACAACTATATCCGTGGCACAACCCCAGCGCCACTACCAGATGGCACTACGCTACCTGTATTTACCGGTATATTTGATTACGTTGCAGACACAGGCGCAGAAGCGACCTATAGCCGCAAAATCGTCACTACCGCCAGCTGTAATACTTGCCACGAAGATGTTATCAACGCTAAACACTACACCAGTGATGTCAACTTCTGCGCCAGTTGCCATACCGAAGGTAAAGTAAAACCTGGCAATGAGTTTAATGTGCTGGTGCACGCAAAACATAAAGACTTAAAGCTAGGCTCATTAGACAGCTGTCAAAGCTGTCACACAGCCAGTGATGCTGCGCCAGACTGGGATAATTGGTCACGTATTCCAACGGCCGCCACCTGTGGAAGCTGTCATAGCAATATCGACTTCGCTGCGGGTAAAGGTCACTCACAACAGCTAGATAACTCTAATTGCATTGCCTGCCATAACAGTAATTGGACTGCTGAACTCCACACTGGCAAGACTGCTGATAAGAAAGCGGTTATTGCGCAGTTAGGTATATCTGCAGCATTAGCGGCACAAGCTGACGATACTGCGATATTAACTGTCTCTATCTTAGATAAAGACGGTAACGCCATTGATGCAGCCACAGTTCAAGACAAAATCAAACGTTTAGAAACAGCGACTAACGTTGGCCCTAACTTCCCAATCATGGGTTACAACCCAAGTCCTGGTAGTGGAAAAGCCAAAATAGCAAAAGATTTAGTTAAAGATGGCGCACTGCAAGCGGGTGTAACCATAGTTGACGGTAAACTGGTATTCACAACACCTGCCCTACCTTTTGGCGCTGGCGACACTGATACTGCCTTTACCTTTATTGGCTTAGAAATGTGTAACACTGGTACTACCTTGACGGCATGTACCACTGATAGCGCGACTACTAGTATGAAAGCTGAGCTAGCCTTTGGTACTAAGTCAGGTAAAGCACCAAGCATGCGCCATGTTAACTCAGTTGAGTTTGGCACTTGCCAAGGCTGTCACGGTGACACCTTCGAAATTCACAAAGGCCACCATTCAGGTTTTGTGATGACTGAACAAGTATCACATGCAAAAGATGCTAACGGTAAAGCTATCGTCGGGGTTGATGGTTGTGTTGCTTGTCATACACCTGATGGTACTTATGCCTCTGGCGCTAACAAAGGTGCATTGGAGATGAAACTGCACGTGGTTCACGGCAAGCAAGGTGTCATCAAAGAATGTACTCAGTGTCATAACGACTTCAACCTAGATGCATTCAAGGTCAAAGGCGCACTAGCGACATCTGCAGGTAAATACACCACGCCAATCACAGCCACTTGTACGTCATGCCACACGCCAGAGTCCATTGGCCATGGCTTAGAGAATATGGGCGCGATTGTGAACGGCGATTATGTCCAAGCTAACCAAGCGGCGCAGTCAGAAACGTGTTTCTACTGTCACAAACCCACACCAACAGATCACACTCAGGTGAAAATGTAATTTGCCCAAGCAGGGGGAGTTAACTCCCCCTTTCTTGAATCTTGTTGGGACAAATTGGGAAGCCTATTATGAAGAACACCTTAAAAATTAAAAACCTATTGCCGGCACTGGTCATCTCTTTGACTATGTCTGCTGTGATGTCATTGTGCATAACACCGAGCGCTTACGCCTCAAAGTGGGATGAAAAAATGACTCCTGAGCAAGTTGAAGCCACATTGGATAAAAAGTTCGCCGAAGGCAACTATTCCCCCAAAGGTGCTGATTCTTGTTTAATGTGCCATAAAAAATCTGAAAAAGTGATGGACCTTTTCAAAGGTGTCCATGGCGCCATTGATTCATCAAAGAGCCCAATGGCTGGCCTACAATGTGAAGCCTGTCATGGGCCTTTAGGTCAACACAACAAAGGCGGCAATGAGCCGATGATCACTTTTGGTAAGTTATCTACCTTAAGTGCAGACAAGCAAAACAGTGTGTGTATGAGCTGTCACCAAGACGATAAACGTATGTCTTGGAACGCGGGGCACCATGACAATGCCGATGTCGCATGTGCCTCTTGCCACCAAGTACATGTGGCAAAAGATCCTGTGTTATCAAAAAATACTGAAATGGAAGTCTGTACTAGCTGCCACACTAAGCAAAAAGCAGACATGAACAAGCGCTCAAGTCACCCACTGAAATGGGCTCAAATGACCTGTAGCGATTGTCATAATCCCCATGGGAGTATGACGGATTCCGATCTTAACAAGCCTACCATCAACGAAACGTGTTACTCCTGCCACGCCGAAAAACGCGGTCCAAAATTGTGGGAACATGCTCCCGTTACTGAGAATTGTGTTACATGCCACAATCCTCACGGCAGCGTGAATGATGCCATGTTGAAAACCCGCGCACCGCAACTGTGTCAGCAATGTCACGCTAGCGATGGCCACGCCAGCAATGCTTATCTGGGCAATACGGGTTTGGGCTCAAATATCGGTGACAATGCCTTTACGGGTGGAAAGAGCTGTTTAAATTGCCACAGTCAGGTCCATGGTTCAAACCATCCATCTGGCAAGCTATTACAGCGCTAAGGAGACGAGAAAATGAAATTTAAACTCAATTTGATCACTCTGGCGTTACTAGCAAACACAGGTTTTGCGATAGCGGCCGATGGGTATGGTTTGGCCAATGCCAATACTGAAAAAGTCAAAATGTCCGCTTGGAGCTGTAAAGGCTGCCTTGTTGAAACCGGAACATCAGGCACTGTAGGCGTGGGGATTGGTTACAACAACGAAAATGATATTCGCTCAGCGAATGCCTTTGGCACTTCAAACGAAGTCGCGGGTAAGTTTGATGCAGACTTAGCCTTTCGCGGTGAAAAAGGTTATCGCGCCAGTGTTGAAGCTTATCAGCTGGGGATGGATGGCGGCCGCTTAGATGTGAACGCCGGCAAACCGGGCCAATATAATGTCAATGTTAACTATCGCCAGATTGCCACGTACAACAGCAATAGCGCCTTAACGCCCTACTCTGGCATGGGTAGTAACCACTTAACCCTGCCAGACAACTGGATAACGGCGGGTTCAAGCAGCCAAATGCCTTTGTTATTGGATAATCTCAATGCCTTAGAACTGTCGCTTAAGCGTGAACGCACAGGTTTAGGGTTTGATTATCAAGGTGAATCGCTGTGGAGCACACATGTGAACTACATGCGTGAAGAAAAAATCGGTTTGAAAAAAACATCAGGTGGATTCTTTAACCAATCGATGATGCTCGCTGAGCCTGTGGATTACACCACTGACTCCATCGAAGCTGGCATCAAGCTTAAAGGCGATCGTTGGTTTACTGCACTTAACTACAATGGCTCGATTTTTAAAAACGAGTACAACCAGTTAAATTTCGACAGTGCTTTTAATCCTACTTTTGGCGCACAAACTTCAGGGGCTCTCGCCCTTGACCCCGATAATCAGGCACATACAGTGTCATTAATGGGCCAATACAACGACAGTATCCATGTATTGACTGGCCGTATGCTTGCAGGACAAATGAGTCAAGACCAAGCGTTAGTCACCTCAGGCTATGGCTATCAAGTGCCTACAGAAGCTGTTGATGCCAAAGTTGACCTCACAGGGTTGAACTTAAAAGTGGTCAGTAAAGTCACTCAATCACTGCGCTTGAGTGGTAGCTACGACTATAGCGACCGTGATAACAATACGCAGGTTGAAGAGTGGACCCAAGTCAGTATCAACAATGTCAACGGTAAGGTGGCCTATAACACCCCTTACGATAACACCAGCCAACGCGTCAAAGTGGCGGCGGATTATCGTATTACCAACGGCATGAAGCTGGATGGCGGCTACGACTTCAAACGTGACGAACGTAATTATCAAGACCGTGAAACAACGGATGAAAACACTGTTTGGGCACGTTTTCGAGTTAACAGCTTCGAGATGTGGGATATGTGGGTAAAGGGCAGTTACGGTCAACGTGATGGCTCGCAATATCAAGCCTCTGAATGGACATCGTCTGAAACTAACAGCCTGTTACGTAAGTATAATCTGGCTAACCGTGACAGAACTCAAGTCGAAGCTCGTGTGACTCACTCGCCCATAGAAAGCCTGACGATTGATTTAGGTGCTCGCTATGCGCTTGATGACTACAGCGATACTGTGATTGGTTTAACTGAGTCAAAAGACACCAGTTATGATGCTAACATCAGCTACATGATCACCGATGACATACTGGCAACAGCGTTTTACAATTACCAAACGATTGAATCTGAGCAAGCTGGCAGCAGTAATTACAGCACACCAACCTGGACCGGATTAATTGAAGACCAGATTGATGTTGTTGGCGCAGGCCTAAGTTATAACAACCTGCTCGAGAATAAGTTACGTCTGGGACTGGATTATACTTACTCAGACTCCGACAGTAACACTCAAGTCAGACAAGGTATCACCGGTGACTATGGCGATTATTTTGCCAAAGTGCATAACATTAACCTATACGCTCAATATCAAGCCAGCGAGAAAATGGCGCTACGCTTTGATTACAAAATTGAGAATTATGAGGATAATGACGCCGCCAATGATATCGCCGTTGATGGGATTTGGAACGTCGTAGGCTTTGGCAGTAATAGTCATGATTACACGGCACAGATGATCATGCTGAGCATGAGCTACAAAATCTAATCGATAGCTATACTCATATTTAAAATCAGCATCTAAAACCCGCATTTTGCGGGTTTTTTTATCGTAATATTCTCCATTAAAATCAGTAAATCACGGTAGATAACATTAGAATCTTGAATAAGATCAGACTATGGCACTAAAGTTAGCCCATAAAAACCTTATTCCTTGAGTTTTGGTTCACTTTAGCGGATCTTAATTCAATCTTTTGGCTAATCTTCTGAGCTCATGCGTATTTATTCTCCAATCACCCAATATCAATGGCTATCATCAACTCCTGCCTTATTAGGGTTGAGTTTGCTGCCTATGCCCGTTATGGCATTTGACCCATCTGGCGGCACTGCTAGCCTATTTATCATTCTCGGCCTTGGCGGATTTACCTTAATCAACCTGCTTTTGCAGGGCTTATTCTTTTTCGCGGGAAAGTATCGCAATGCCACATTTGCCAAACGTCATGTATTAAGCGCACTGTTCATCCCCTTAATGGCGATTGCATTAGCCATTTATGACCACAGAGGTTGGAGTGATTTAGCCCTTAACTTAGGCATTATTTGTGTAGGTATTGGGTTGATTTTATTACCGCTACAGCTTTGTCAAATTGAAAAAGTGGCTAATCCTAATGCTGACTGGATAATCAGCGTGGGGGCGTTATTTATCTTAGCCCTAAGCTATGTGATTGCCCCATTCGCCTTTTTTACTATTGTGTTAGCCCATATCTGCTTGGCCTCTTCACCCAGTAAAGTGCCTAAGCTATTAAGTTATTTAGGCTTAGTGCTGGGTTACGCACTTTTTGGTTACTGGATATACCAAACGATAATGATGCTGCAATCTTAATCGTCTATGAATACACTAACTAAAACGCGGCCTCACCCACCCTCTTCAGCGTCCATGGATGAGCTATTGATAAAAATTAGAGCCTGCACACTATGTCAGGCCTATTTACCCTTAGCGCCCAAACCGATATTACAGGCCAGTAGCCAAGCGCGGATTTTAATTGCTGGCCAAGCACCGGGCGTTAAAACCCATCATAAAGGTATTCCTTTTGATGATGCCAGCGGCGAGCGTTTGCGTACTTGGTTAGATGTCACGCGGGAACAATTTTACGACCCGACTATTTTTGCTATTGTGCCGATGGGATTTTGTTTTCCCGGTAGTATTGAGAAAAATGGCAAGAAACAGGGCGATAAACCTCCTCGACCCGAATGCGCGGCCACTTGGCATCAACAGTTACTCGCCTTAATGCCACACATTGAGTTAATCGTGATCCTCGGACAGTATGCGATTGATTACCACCTGCCCCGCGAGCCTATTGATCTAATCAGTACGACAGCACAGGCTAGCAAGACGCACTCGAAAAGCATTAAAGTAAAATCAATCACAGTGACGCAAGCAACTGTGCAGTGGCAACAATATTGGCCTAAATACATTGTGTTGCCCCACCCAAGCCCTCGCAATAATCTCTGGCTGAAGCGTAATCCCGAGTTTGAGCGCGATATGCTACCCAAACTCAAAATGCGCATTGCATCGCTATTACACCCTTAACAATATACTGGGCACTTGTATGTATCTGCTTGATTCTGCTATCGCTAAACAAATTGTAAGCCGCACAATGAAAATCATCGGCCACAATATCAATGTGATGAACGGCCAAGGGGTGATTTTAGGCTCAGGCGACCCTAAGCGTATTGGCTCAACCCACGAGGGAGCGCTGCTTGCGATTGCACAAAACCGTAATGTAGAAATCAACCAACAAGTTGCCTCTGGGCTACATGGTGTAAAACCCGGTATTAATTTACCCTTACATTATCAAGGGCAAATCGTCGGTGTGGTGGGGATTACAGGCGAACCATGTGAGTTAACTCATTACGGTGAACTACTCAAAATGACCGCCGAAATGATTGTCGAGCAAGCGAATCTTCAAGATAAATTACAGTGGGAGAACCGCCAACGGGAAGAGTTTATTCTGCAGCTAATCAAAGCAGAAAGCGACGATGATGAACAACTGCACCGCTGGGCTAAACAACTTGAGATAGATATTAATCTGCCACGGGTCGCCGCGATTATTGAAGTCTGTGAGATAGGTTCGCAGCGGCATATATCAAAAAATGATGTACCAGTACCCGCCATAAACTTAACCAAAAAAACCAGTCAGCCCAAAGATGAGCACAATCCCAGAGTCAGTGAAACACTGAAGCAAGTGCTACATTTATTGCAATATCCCGATCGGGGCAATTTAATTGCCATGACCTCAATGTCGCAACTGGTTATCTTAAAACCAGCCTTTTTAGATGGTAAACAATGGGATCCTGAGCTTGAAAATCAACGTATCGACAAACTACTACAACGTTTACCCGCGCAAATGGATTTAAACTTTAAAATTGCCCTTGGGCATTTTTTCCCTGAAAAAGGCGGCATCACACGCTCATATCAAACAGCACAGGAGACCTTAGCCTTAGGTAAGCAACTTAACCCTGAAGCTAACAAATACCTATTCGAAACCTACTCACTACAAGTGCTGCTTGCAGGGCTTAAACATGATTGGCGCGGTCAAGCCCTGGCATCACCTTATCAGCAACTGGCTAAGGCTGATAAAAATGGACAGTTACGTAAAACCTTAGCGGCGTATATCACTCACTTTGGTGATGCGCAGCAATGTGCTAATGCACTGTTTATTCACCGTAATACCTTAAGGTACCGCCTCGATAAAATTCAACAAATTACTCAAGCTGATATTCAATCACTACATGGATTGTTAAGCCTGTATTTAGGACAATTAATCGATACTTCCACCCGTTCGCTTTAATCCGTCGATAAACATAAACGCGGCGGTCAAGCCTGTCTTTTAAACGGCTAAATAATCTTTCTGATTTATTAAAAGATCAATTGAAAGATTTTTACCGTATTGCCTTTCTTATACTGCAATCAATGCTAAACATTATTTGACTCAACCCATTGAAAGGAATTGCAATGAACCCAATAAAACTCACTTTACTCGCTAAAGCATGCCTTATTACTGGCTTTGCACTAACTTCCCCTACATTAATTGCTGCCGAAAAAACGATTCCAGAATTGGTTGATGCCGTTAATGGCACGCCCGATGCGGCAAGTCGAGAAGCGGGTAAAAAAGTCAAACTACGCAATCATACTAAAGGTTTTTGCACCTCTGGTAGTTTTAAACCCAACCCAAAACTACAAGACACGCTAGCGATTCCATTTTTTAACCAAGATGCGATTAAAGTGACGGCTCGTTTTTCACTCGGCGGCGCTAACCCACAGATTTCAGACAAAACCCCAGGACGTTTTATGTCGCTTAAGATTGATGGCGATAAAGAAAACCTAAACTTTGTAACGACGAATATTCCTGTATTTTTTGCCAGCAATCTTGACGAGTTTTTTACCTTTCAAACAAAAAGTAAACAAGGTGCTGAAGGCAAACAATGGCTTATTGACAATCAGCCACACGCTAAAGCCTTCTTCGATTTTGTTAAGCAGTTGCCTCCTAGCCCAAGTTTTGCCAATAGCCCTTATTACGGTGTAAACAGTTTTCTGTTTACGGCTAAAAATGGCGAGATACAACCGGGACGTTGGATTTTTGAACCTGTTGCTGGCACCGCAGCGCTAAGCACAGAAGAGCTGGCCAATCTTAGCGATAATTTTTTACAGGCTGAATTACTCAAGCGTATTCAAACCCAGCCAGCGCAATGGAATCTTTATATTCAACTCGCCGAAAAAGGCGATGTGATTGATGATCCAATGGCTATCTGGCCAGAAACCCGTCAACGCTTATTAGTCGGTCAAGTAATTATTAACGGCGAACGAGACAACGATCCCCAAGTCCAACAGTGTGATAAAGGCATATTCAACCCAGTGTTACTGCCAAAAGGTATTACGCCTTCGGCCGATCCCATCCTCAATGCGCGCACTCCCGCCTACGTGGAATCCCTTATTCGTCGCCTGTAAGCACGAATAAACCTAAATCCCCATATTGAAGGTTGGCAAATAAGAATATTTGCCAACCTTCTGCGACAAAATAAAATCAATTACCTACCTAATTACCATTAATTTCTGTGCATATGCACAAAAATTAATGGTAATAATCCTGCAATTCCGTGGTTTTAGCCAAAGCTATTCAATTAAGCTTGCACAATAATAGAATGACCTTAAAGCAGCCCTTATTGGACTGAACCCCAAATAAAAGCTGCGCCCTACAATATCAGTCAAGAAACTCACTCAAAAACTTCAGCCAAGAACTGAACGGGACATAATATGAACTTAGTGCTTATTCTCATTGGCGTGATTGCATTTATTGTTATCGCGACCTCAAAATTTAAACTACATCCTTTTTTAACCTTAATTTTAGCGGCTTTTATCGCCGCTTTTGCCTATGGTCTACCAAGTGGAGAGATTGCTAAAACCATTACTACCGGTTTTGGCGGAATCTTAGGTTATATTGGCCTAGTGATCGTCTTGGGAACGATTATAGGTATTATTCTAGAAAAAAGTGGCGCCGCCATTACCATGGCAGATGTGGTGATAAAAATATTAGGTAAACGCTTCCCGACATTAACTATGTCGGTCATCGGTTACCTCGTATCCATTCCAGTATTTTGTGACTCGGGTTTTGTTATTTTAAACTCATTGAAACAATCAATGGCGAACCGCATGAAGGTTTCTAGCGTCTCGATGAGCGTAGCCTTAGCCACAGGTCTGTACGCAACTCATACCTTTGTGCCGCCAACGCCAGGCCCTATCGCTGCTGCAGGTAACTTAGGTTTAGAATCTAATTTAGGTTTAGTGATTGGTGTAGGTCTATTTGTGGCCGCGGTAGCCACATTAGCAGGTATGTTATGGGCCAACCGTTTTGCTGGTGTAGAACCCGATGGTGAAGGTGCCGAGGAGCTTAAAGCGCAGGCAAGCGACTATGAAACCCTGAAAAAAAGCTACGGAACACTGCCCAGCCCACTAAAGGCATTTGCACCGATATTTGTACCTATTATATTGATTTGTTTAGGCTCTATCGCTAACTTCCCCTCAGCACCTTTAGGTAAAGAAGGCTTGTTTAATGCGTTAGTGTTCCTCGGTCAGCCAGTTAACGCGCTAATGATTGGTCTATTCTTATCGCTGTCTTTATTAAAAGGCGATAATAAAATCAGTGAATTTAGCGAGCGTATTAGTCAAGGGCTAGTCGTCGCGGCGCCAATTATTTTGATCACAGGTGCGGGCGGTGCGTTTGGCGCGGTATTAAAAGCAACGCCTATTGGTGATTTTTTAGGTACATCACTGTCGGCACTGGGCGTTGGTATCTTTATGCCCTTTATCGTTGCCGCAGCGCTTAAATCAGCCCAAGGTTCGTCGACTGTGGCTTTGGTTGCGACCTCAGCATTAGTCGCACCTATGCTTGGCGATATTGGTCTTGGCAGCGAGATGGGCCGAGTATTAACGGTAATGGCCATTGGCGCAGGCGCCATGACGGTATCCCACGCCAACGACAGCTTCTTTTGGGTTGTAGCCCAGTTTAGCCGCATGAGCGTACAGCAAGCTTACAAAGCGCAAACCATGGCAACCCTTATCCAAGGTGTGACCGCCATGGTGACAGTGTATCTGTTAAGCCTAGTGCTGCTCTAAAATGCTGTATTCTTGATTGAATACAATGTGATATTGATTTAATAGTGTCCCTTGGGCGCATAGCGCGCCCAAGATATCTGTGTGTTACACGCCCTAATCATTGCAACAAATTCATGCGCCAACGCTTTATATAAATCTATTTTATATAAACCCATGTTGGCACAGGGATATTGTTGCCCCAAAAATAAGTGGTATTGGCTTAAGTGTTCAACATTTAGCCCTGCTTTATTCCATTTAGCTGTAGGATTTTTAATGAAAATAGTTATCGCCCCCGACTCATTTAAAGAAAGCTTAAGCGCGCTCGACGTAGCCAATGCTATTGAACAGGGCTTAAGACAAGTAATCCCTGACTGCGATATCATCAAAATTCCCGTTGCCGATGGCGGCGAAGGGACGGTGCAGTCTATGGTTGATGCCACGGGTGGCAGCATTATTAGCCTAGAAGTCATGGGCCCACTAGGGCTAAAGGTACAGGCGCACTATGGCATTCTCGGTGATGCTTTAAATACCGGTTCAGCCTCTAGTGCAAGCTCAATTGACAAGTCGCATCAACATGGCGCGATTGCCGTGATTGAAATGGCCTCAGCGTCTGGCTTACATCATGTGCAAAGGAGTCAACGTAATCCGCTACTGACTACGAGTTATGGGACGGGTGAGCTGATTTGTGATGCGCTTAATCGGGGGATAAAGCACATTATTTTAGGGCTTGGTGGAAGCGCCACCAACGATGGCGGTGCGGGAATGGCCCAAGCGCTGGATATTTTATTGCTCGATAATCAAGGTAAAACCCTGCCTTCTGGCGGTGCAGCATTGGCAAATCTTGCAAAAATAGATACCTCAAACGCACATCCACTACTGCGTGAATGCAGCTTCGAAGTCGCCTGTGATGTTGATAACCCGCTGTGCGGCGCACGTGGTGCTTCGGCGATTTTTGGCCCGCAAAAAGGCGCAACCCCAGAAATGGTTAAACAGCTCGATGCCGCTCTGGCTCATTATGCCGATGTGATTGCCCGCAATGGCATTATCGATCACCGTGAACATGCCGGTGCTGGCGCTGCGGGTGGTATGGGCCTTGGCGTGATGGCTTTTTTAAATGCCGAGCTTAAACCTGGCGTTGAAATTGTGATGCAAACCGTGGGCCTTGCCGATAAAATTCGCGGCGCTGATTTAGTCATCACAGGTGAAGGCCGCATTGATGGCCAAACTGTATTTGGAAAAACGCCGATGGGCGTGTTAAAACAAGCCAAACTGCAGGGCATTCCCACTATTGGTATTGCAGGTTGCCTAGGTGAAAACGCTAATGCCATATTGGATCACGGTATGGCGGCTATCTTCCCTATCATTCCACACTTAAGTCCGCTCGATGATGTGCTGGCCAATGCCAAGCTAAACCTTTGCAATACCGCCCGAAATATCGGCGCGGTACTCATGTTAGGCCAGCGCTAATTTTTAGGGCTAACATGAATTTTAGGGCTAATGCACAGGCTTGATGAGCAGCTCGTCGAGTTAAATATAAAGGCGCCATAACGGCGCCTTTGCTTATTTAGGCCGCAGCGCTTTGGTAACACAAAATTTTAGTGCTTGATGCCTAAAAGGCCTTGCAGTAAAGTGAGCTCCCTTTTTAGTATTCCGCTGATTGAACATTTGAGAGTCACTGGTCGAAAGTCACTGGTCCGTTATACTCTTCGAGCAAATTTGCGGTTTCACTATAAAAATCAATAGACGGCAAGCCCATGACTCAAAAACTCCCTCGCCAAGCCACCGCATCTGAAGCAAGTCTACTACGCATTTTTACTGCACCGGAAGATGCAGGATCAACGCTGAGTATTATCGAGCAGAAGCTCTCCGAGGACTTAGCAGGTTTTTTGGGTGACAGTATCGCCGCGCTCGAAAAACCCTTATCGGAAATCGAAACCGATTTTCAAGCCTTTGAGATCCCAACTCAGCCGCGTTTTGTGTCCGATTACACCGACGAAATTATGCAAAATCTGGTTGCGCATTCAGTGCACACAGCCGCACCAAGCTTTATCGGCCACATGACTTCGGCACTGCCCTACTTTGTATTGCCGCTATCGAAAATGATGGTCGGGCTCAATCAAAATCTGGTCAAAATCGAAACATCTAAGGCATTTACGCCACTTGAGCGCCAAGTGCTCGGCATGATGCACCATTTAATTTACGACCAAGATACGGATTTTTATCAAAGCTGGATGCACAGTGCCAATCATTCCCTCGGCGCATTTTGCTCCGGCGGCACAGTGGCCAACATCACGGCGCTGTGGATTGCCCGTAACCAATTATTAAAAGCCGATGGCGAGTTTAAAGGCGTCAGCCGCGAAGGATCACTCAAGGCACTACGCCACTATGGCTATGATGATTTAGCGATTTTAGTCTCAGAGCGCGGTCACTATTCGCTGGGCAAAGCCGTCGACCTACTTGGCATTGGCCGCGACAATATCATCAGCATTCCCACTGACAATAATAACAAGGTCGATGTCGCCAAAATGCGCCAAGCCGCCCTTGAACTTGCCCGTAAAAACATCAAAGTGCTAGCAATTGTTGGTGTGGCTGGCACCACAGAAACCGGTAATGTTGACCCACTGACAGAATTAGCGGCGCTGGCAAAAGAGTTAAATTGCCATTTCCATGTCGATGCAGCGTGGGGCGGCGCGAGTTTATTATCCAATAAATACCGCCACTTACTCGCAGGTATCGAACTTGCGGATTCAGTTACCATCGATGCCCACAAACAAATGTACGTGCCTATGGGCGCAGGCATGGTGTTATTTAAAGACCCCGAGTTTGCCCACGCCATTGCCCATCATGCTGAATATATTTTGCGCCGTGGTTCAAAGGATCTCGGCAGTCAAACGCTGGAAGGTTCACGCCCTGGCATGGCGATGTTAGTGCACGCTTGCTTACAGATCATCGGCCGCGATGGTTATGAAATCTTAATCAATAACAGCCTTGAAAAAGCCCGTTACTTTGCCGAACAAATCAAAGCCCATGAGGATTTTGAGTTAGTTACTGAGCCAGAACTTTGTCTGCTAACGTATCGTTATGTGCCTGCTCGCGTACAAGCCGCCATGCAGCTAGCCTGTGAGCAAGTAGATACAGTAAAACTCGCCCGCTTTAACGAGCTGCTTGATGGCCTGACCCAGTTTATTCAAAAGCACCAACGCGAACAGGGTAAATCCTTCGTCTCCCGCACCCGCATTCAGCCAGCCCGCTATTTTAGGCAAGCGACCGTAGTGTTTCGCGTGGTGCTCGCTAACCCCCTCACCAGCCATGACATCCTCAATCAAGTGCTGGTCGAACAAAGCGAAATCGCCGCATTAGATAACGAGTTTTTACCCGCACTAATGGCGATGATTGCCTTGAAATAACGATCACTTCTATAGTGGATTGGTTTAGCTTTTAAACCAATTCACTGGTATTTAATATTTTAAAATTTAACCTCCTTTCAAATGCCCTCTCTTTAAGTTTGTATTTTATGCTTAGTCATTGGTGTTATGATTAAGCAACTAACTTGAGGTGCTCTATGGATAGAAAATCTTTAATACTGCTCTCTGTTTTCCTGTCTTATTCGGTTTCGGCTGAGGTCTATAAATGTGCTGATGGCAAGTATCAAGCCGACCCATGCGATGAGAATAGTCAGCCTGTTGATTTAAGTGACATCGGTAGCGTTATTAAAAGCAGTGATAGCGCATCTCAATCAAGCGTAGGTTTAAACTCTTCATTAGATAAGAAAAAATAAATCAGTACCTATATTGATAATAAGCGTATATCACACGAAATTGCCAAGCTAGAAAGTGATAGAAAACGAGTTATTACTGCGCGTGATCAACGGCTGCGTAATCTACGTGAGAGTCGTCAATATGCGAGTAATAACTTAGCCGGTGCAACTTGGCAGCAGAGTTTAGCTCAAGAACAGATTGCTGCAGCCCAAGAGGCTGACACGCTGGTATCCTCTATCGATCGGCAGATTGAACAACTTAAAAAAGAAATCAAATAAAAGTGTAGCTTGGCATTGATTATTTCATCTTAAGTAGCGTTAATTATATTTAGGCAACTGATTTTAATTAAAATTATAAACCATTTCTTTTCGAGCTTATCAGGATAACCATTATTACGAGTGCTGTTTCGTTGTGAAATTGAATAAATTTAGAGGTAATTTCTCGGCTATCCATAGTCCAGAGTTCTGAGGCCCCTAAAACTAACGGTGCAATAGATAACATTTTCACTTTCTCCTTGTTGAAAAATATTAATGATTCAAACCTTATTAGTACAATTCAGGACAGAATCATTAACGGGCGACAACAAGAATAAAACAAGGCTACTGACAGCATGATGTCAGTAGCCTTTTAATAAAAGTGAATTTTGGCGTTTTAACTTAACCAGCAACCAAGATTACTTTGGCAAACTGGCTTGATGAGCCTGAATAAAGCCAGCCATCGTCTTACCTGCCTTCGCTTGGGCAGTGGCTAAGGTATCGGCATCGTCCATTTTTTCTACGACTTCGTAGTAGCACTTAATCTTAGGCTCAGTGCCCGATGGACGCACAATCACCCGAGCGCCACCCGTTAAGCAATAGGTCAATACATCGCTCGGTGGTAAATCGATTTTCTCAACACGGCCATCGGCAAAACGGCGCTCAAGGGCCTTTAAATCATCGGTTGAGAGGACATCTAACTCACCAATTTTCACGGGCGGATGTTCGCGCAAATAAGCGCCAATATTGGGCGTATCAGGTTTTAGTGCAATGCTAACCTGCGCATTAAGATGGAAACCATGCTCGCGGTAAATTTGCTCGAGTCGGTCCCAAATGGTTTGCCCTTTGGCTGCAAGCTCGGCAGTTAATTGGGCAAATGCCACCAGCGCCGACAGGCCATCTTTGTCCCATACCATACTGCCGACTGTGTAGCCAAGTGCTTCCTCATAGGCGAACAGAAATTGGTTCTCGGGCTGAGTTTTCGCAATCCCCACATTCATCAACCACTTAAATCCAGTGAGAGTGGTAAAGCTTTGCGTGCCAAAACCTTGAGCAATCTTAGATAACAGGCTAGATGACACAATTGTGGTGCCCGTAAGTCGCTGATTATCTTTAGCATGAGATAACAAGTAATGCCCAAAGAGCACACCGACTTGATCGCCCGTTAGCATCTGGTATGCGCCATCGTCTTTACGCACGGCTACGGCAAAGCGGTCAGCATCGGGATCGTTAGCGCAGGCGAGCATAGCGCTGTGTTTTTTCGCCTCAGCGATGACTAAATCCATCGCGCCTTTTTCTTCCGGATTAGGGAAGTTCACCGTTGGAAAATCGCCATCTGGCTCGCGCTGGGCTGCAACTGAATACACTTGAGTAAAACCGGCATCTTTTAATACCGTTTCAGCCATATCCGCGCCCACACCGTGCATCGCGGTATAGGCTAAGCTAACTTTTTCGGGTGCTGTATGATTTTGTAGCACATCAACTTGTTTTACACCGTTGCGATAGGCTTGGTAAAAATTATCTTGCAGGAGTGTCAACTTACCTTGTTTTACCGCGTCATCATGTTCTAAAAACGGAATGGCTTGATTGGCAGCACGCTCAATTTGCGCGGCAATGCCAGAGTCGTGGGGCGGAATAATCTGCGCACCATTTTCCCAATAGACTTTATAACCATTGTATTGCGGCGGGTTATGACTCGCGGTCACCACAATCCCAGCAGCCGCATTAAAATGTTTCACCCCAAAAGCTACCAGCGGTGTAGGCGCCACTTTGGACGTTAAGCGCACCTTAATGCCCATGGCGGTGAGCACGCTAGCCGCATCGTGGGCAAAGTTAAATGAATCGTGGCGACCATCATAACCAATCACCACACCACGCTCGGCTGCATCTTTAATCTGATCAAGTAGATAAGCGCCAAGGCCTGCCGAGGTTTGGCGAATAACCAGACGGTTCATCCCCATAGGACCTGCACCAACCACGCCACGTAAGCCTGCGGTACCAAACTCTAAGCGGCCAGCAAAGCGCGCAGCCAGTTCAGCTTCGTTACCGCTATCGATTAACGTTTGTAACTGGGCTTTAGTGCGTGGGTCTGGATCATTTTCAAGCCAATGCTTAACCTGTAACTGCAGATGGGTATTCATAAAGCGCCTCATTGAAAATCATTTGCAATTACCTTAGAAAAAACCGCGCCGAAGAACAAGCTAATTTGTATTAATTTTAAAATCAGCTAAACGTTTGGCAAAAAAATGCACTCTCTAGCAAGTCATGCTAGAGAGTGCGGCTATTTTTATCACGTTGACCTTCAGACCTAAATCACTATGGCACTACAGGTACCAACAATAGGCTCAAGTTCATCAGCTATTAGGCTTTCTAGCGGATGTTATTTTTCAATGTTTTGCTCACGCGTCTTCCAAAGCGAATACAACACCCCAGCGACTAACAGACCAAAAGTGACTCCTAGAGACACTGGGGTTGGGATAGTAAAGTCCACCATGCCCTCGTGATTGAAATACACTAAACCTACTTTTACCCCGATAAACACTAACACCACTGATAACGCATATTTGAGGTATTCAAAACGATGCACCATCGCCGCTAAAGCGAAGTACAAGGCACGTAGACCTAAAATAGCAAAAATATTCGAGGTGTAGACGATAAAGGGATCTTGAGTAATCGCAAAAATAGCTGGAATACTGTCTACCGCAAAAATCAAATCTGCGGTTTCCACTAAAATCAACGCCAAGAATAACGGCGTTGCCCACCATCCTTTTGTTAATTGATGTTTTTCACCACGTACCCAGAATTTCTCTTGATGCAGTGTTGGTGTAAAGCGCATTTTGGTGCGTAACCATTTGTAAAATTTGTTATCTTGAATATCGCTGTGTTCATCATTTGAGAACAGCATTTTTACGCCAGTAAAAATCAAGAATACCCCAAACAATACAAGTACACCCTGATACTGTGCCACCAGCATAGCACCAAGGCCTATCATAATGGCGCGCAGTACAATAACGCCCATGATGCCCCAGAACAGCACCCGATGTTGATAAATACGTGGGATACCTAAGCTACTAAAAATTAAAGCGATAACAAATACGTTATCCATAGACAGTGATTTTTCAATCAAGTAGCCCGTGAGATATTCCATCCCCGCCGTCGACCCTTTGTACCACCATAGCCAAGCCCCAAACAATAAACCCATACAAATATAGAAAGCAGAAAGCTTTAAACTCTCGGCCACAGTAATCTCATGCTGCTCTTTGTGTAATACCCCAAGATCGAAGGCCAAAAGCGCTAGCACAAAACCAAAAAACATTAACCAAACCCACAGCGGGTAACCCACAAATAGGCTAGTAAAAAATTCCATAATTTTCCTTAATTACACATAACGTTCGGCATGTAGATTTTGAATATTGATGTTATAAAACATTACATTGAGTCCGGCAGCTCCTTCTATTAGAACCGGCATACGATTTAAGCTGCGGTCACTTATTGTTACTCCTCTAGCAATATCGCACTTCGGCATTCTTTATTCTGTTTATTCTCAGGAAATAAATCTAGATAAGCATAAAAGGATCATCACGCTAACTGAGCATATTTAGGACTGAACTCCGTCATTAAGAGACTACAAACTTAATCGCACTCATATTTTGGCTGCGGTATTCTGTCCACTATTTAACACTGATTTATTAACTGAAAATGAATAAATTTAAGCATTTAGTATGGTTTATCACCACAAAAACAATGCATTAAATAATGGTCATAATCGATATATAGGTAAAATATTTCTCACTTTCAAGCCCCTTGACTGTTCCATGCCAGCCGAGTGTGATTAACTGCAGCTACAGCGCCGTCTTTCAGCAATCAACAGCACTGCAATAACCATAAATAATGAAAAATAATTAATAAAATTCATTACGATAAAATGAATCAATAACGGCTCGGCGCATAAAGCGCCAGCAATGGGAGTTTTAAGTGTCACTAGAACAAAATCCTTTGCACCTAATACCAAACACATACCATTCGCACCAACCTGAAATGCTGTTTGGGCACCCTAAAGGTTTGTATGTCTGTTTTTTTACCGAAATGTGGGAACGCTTCTCCTTCTATGGCATGAAAGCGTTACTGTTTCTTTATCTCATTAAATATCATCTGTTTACCGATGAGTTTGGCTATAACGTCATTGGTGCCTACGGTGCATTAGTGTATGCCATGCCTGTGGTCGGTGGTTTATTAGCCGACCGTTATATTGGCATGCGCAAAGCGGTCATCTTCGGCGGTGTGTTATTAGTGCTCGGCCACTTGGGTATGGCCTATGAAGGCCACCAAGCGGTGATTATCGCTGGTGAAGTTCAGCGGGATGAACAAGCACTACAGGTTTTTTATCTATCGTTGGCCTTAATCATTGTCGGCGTTGGTTTTTTAAAGCCCAACATTTCTACCATCGTCGGCCAGCTTTATCCAGCGACATCCCCCAAGCGTGATTCTGGCTTTACCATTTTCTATGCAGGTATCAACTTAGGCGCAACCTTAGCCCCATTAATTTGCGCTTATTTAGGTGAAACCTATGGTTGGAAGTATGGTTTTGGTCTAGCGGGTTTAGGCATGTTAGTCGGACTCATCGTATTTATTCGTGGCAAAAAACACCTACAGGGTTACGCAGAACCAAGAGATCCCGCGCAGATTTTAAAGAAAACCGCCGGTATCACTACAGAGCAATGGATTTACTTAAGTGCCATCGGTAGTGTTGTGCTGGTTTGGGGATTAATTCAAACCCATTCTCTTGTGCTTTCTATCAGCAGTTTATTGCCAGCCGTCAGTCCTGTGATCTGGTTCCTGCATTCAGTATCACTACTCCTTACTCTGGGTATTGGCTGGTTTATGGTCAAACACTGTAATCCGATTGAACGTCAACAGATGTCAGCTTTACTGCTATTTATCCTCGCAGGCTTGGTTTTCTTCGCATTATATGAGCAAACCTATGGCTCTTGGGTGGCATTTTCGGACCGTGTAATGGACCGTAATATGCTGGGGCTAGAATGGAGTGCGGGGCAACTAACCTTCCTCGGCGCCTTCTTTGTGATCAGCTTATCGCCCATCTTCGCTTGGCTATGGCCTGCCCTTGCGCGTAAAAACTGCGATCCAAGCAAACCGGTTAAAACGGCACTCGGCATTTTATTCGCGGGGTTATCTTTTATGGTATTAGTGCTTGGGATCCAAATGCCGCTAAGCAGTGGTTTTGTAAGTATTTGGTTTTTAGTTGCAGCGTATTTTATATTAGAAATCGGTGAGTTATTGCTATCACCTATCGGTTTATCTGCCGTAACTCAGCTTTCAGTCAAACGCGTTGTCAGCGTGATGATGGGCGCTTGGTTTCTCGGGACTTCTTATTCTGAAATATTAGCCGCCGAATTAAACAAACTCGCCGCAATTGATACTCAAGGCGGTACGATAAGTGACGTACCGAGTGCCATGGCATTGTATGAGCAACTGTTTATCTTTTCAGCACAAATTGGCGTAGTGATGGCGTGCGTTTTCTTCGCCCTAGCGCCACTCATGAAGAGAATGATGCATGAAAAAACAGCGGTAAGTTAAGTATAAGAATTAAAAAGAAAGAAAACTTGGCTTACTCTCGCCCTCTGAGGCGACGGTAAGCCAAGACAATAAGATGTAAGGCAAGTAACCCAGTAAAAACACTGCAGAAGAACAGTAAGGCAAGTAACCCAGTAAAAACACTGCAGAAGAACAGTAAGGCAATCGAATTCACTTCCCGCGGCGTATCACGATAAAGAAACCACCACAGCGGCCAACTGATTACCGACAAAACCGTTAATTGCCTTATACAAAGCTCATCATGTTTTTACCTAAAAAATCTCCAGATTTAACTTTTATCAGCACAATAGCTACTGCTTCTATAATATCTATTGTAAAGTAAGACAACATAAACGAACTCTATAGTTAGTCTCTTACATCATATATACCTTAAGGACAACGTTGACGTTTAGAATGATAGAATATAAATGTAACAGTAAAACATCATTCCTAAATGCCAAAAACCAACAGATGAGTCAACACTAATTTAATCATTATTCATTTCTGTCATGATTTTTATGATTAAATACCTAAAAAGCTTTCGAGTTAAGTATAAATAATTTCTATTTTTATATAATTCCTGAGTGTTTATAAATTTTATTGATTAAATATTTCAAAATGGAGTTATCTTATGACCACACAGCCCATTACTCCCTATAGTGAAAAAGCAGAAAAATTCTTTTGGAAAACGGGTGTTGCACAAGTTAACTTAGGAGATGAACCATTTAAGTCAATTCATAGCCTACTTATATCAAAAGAAGATAGTAAAATATCATCTATAGGCTCATGTTTTGCTCAACATGTTGGGAAATGGTTACTCGAGAATGATTATTCATTTAACCGTAGTCAACTTGATAAAAAGCAAATATCAAGCTTTGCTTTTGGCAATGTATATACCCCTAGATGTTTACTACAATGGTTGCAATCAAGCCGTTCAAATAATGAATTCGATATTTATTATGATGAAAAAATGGGACGTTACCTTGATTTACTTAGACCGAGTGTTTTCCCTGAAGGCTTTGACTCGGAAGATACATTGCAAGACTCGAGGAATGCAGCAAAAAATGAGCTGTTAGATACGTTAAAAAACACTAACGTGCTTATATTTACTTTAGGTTTAACTGAGGCTTGGAAAGATTTAGATAATATTTTTTACCCGAGTTGCCCTGGGGTTATAGCAGGAGAGTTTAATGAGAATATTTTTTCTTTTCATGAATTTAATTATAATGAAATACAATCTGATTTATTAGAAATAAAAGATATAATTAAACATATCAACCCAAAAATTAAAATAATTTTGACAGTATCTCCCGTCCCTCTTACAGCAACAGCATCAGATAAACATATTCTTGTAGCAAACCAATACTCTAAATCAGTACTACGAGCTGTTGTTGGTTACCTATCTGATAATGATGATTTTTTTGACTATTTCCCATCATTTGAAATTATAACCGTCAATAATGTTGATGATTTTAGATTTAATGCGAATCGAAGAACTGTGTCAAATGATGCGATTGAATATGTTATGAGCCACTTCAAATCAGCATTTTCTAATGGTGAAATACATTCATCACAAAAAAACAAGAAAGAGCAGCACGAAGAAACCGTTTGTGATGAAGAACGTTTAGAGGCATTAAACAAACTACCGAGTAATTTAAATCACACCACAGTAAATAAATTAACATTACTCGGTGATAGCCACATGGGTAAGTTAGCTACAGCACTCATGGAAATGAAGGTTACGTTTACTGGCGGTATGGTAATGAATGGTTCAGGATTTGCTCAAGGCAAATTCTCAATATGCCCAACTGAATATTTTGTACCACTAGAAAACGCCGCCTCACGCCAGCTTTATGCACCTATATTGAAAAATCTACAGGCACATGAGGAATCTCACTTTCAAGAAAAGTCGGTTATTATCTCAAATATTGGTTTACAAACTCATCAAACAGTCGCTAGATTTTTCACATGGCTTCAGAAACAAGAAGATGCAGATATTAAGAATATTACTCTGCAAAATTATGTCGATTTTTTTCATGAAGACCAATCACAACAACTTTCAATATTATTGGCAATGAAGGATAGAGGACATACTGTTATCGTGGTTTCTGATCCACCATTCTCTCGTCACTTTGAAGAATCGCACTCAATGGTAGGACTAATATATTCTTACTTTGACGCAATTGAATACTTGTGGTCACAGTTTGATATTTTATTTTTTAATGCGGCAAAAACATTCGATGATGAAATTGATACTCCAATGATGTACGCCTCAGATATCGGCACTCCAGATGCTCCGCATGATTGGATCCACGGAAATTCATTATATTATAAATGGCTAGCAAATAAGTTATTAAAGATTATCTCTGAAAACACCTAAAACTCATACCAATGAGGACTCATAAAGTCCTCATTGGCTTACTACAATGATGCTTTAAGCCTTGCCATCCCTTCATTGATAGAGACTAGTGCACCATAGCCGAGATCTCGCTTGGCTGCGCTGATATCAAAATAATGGCTGCAGGATAACTGCCGTGCAACGAAGCGCGTCATCATGGGTTCGTCTTGCTTCTTTAGCAGCAAATATACACTTTCTAATACTGCGCCTACCACATAAGCGACTGATTTAGAAACCCGTTTTGTCACAGGAGGTAAACCATCACAGGCCAGAATCAGGTTGAGCATTTTTGCCATAGTGATCGGCTCATCGTTACTCAAAAAATAGGCTTTACCTTGACACTTAGGCTGGGGCTCGCATAACTCAAGCGCCGCCAGTACATGGGCGTAAGCAGCGTTATCAATGTAGATAGTATCGACCAGCTTATCTTCATGCCCAACCAGTTTTAGCTTACCTAAACGGCCACGCGCTAGTACTCGAGGCACCAAATGAGGATCGCCAGCGCCCCAGATCAAATGTGGTCGTAGTGCGACGGTTTTCAGCGCATAAGGCATTTGAGCTATATCAGTATTCGCAGTCGCGGTATCACTCACTTGATTAGCATCCAGTATCATCTTTTCGGCGATAGCTTTGGAATGGGCATAATAATTAAGGAATGATGTTGCATAGGGCGTAGATTCATCAATACCGGATTCATCTTGTCCCGCAAAGGTCACGCTCGGCGTACTTGTGTAGACTAACTTATTTATTTTTAATGCCTTACAAACAGCAAGCACATTAGCAGCGCCCTTGACGTTAGGGCAAAAATAACTATCTCTATCGCCCCAAACACCTGCTTTAGAAGCAACATGAAACACCATATCGCAGCCTTGCATCGCCTGTTGCAGTGCCTCTTTATTGACTAAATCTCCTTGATGCATAATCACGCCTAGCGCTTCAAGTTCGGGGTAATGGCCGCGTGCAAAGCCAGTAACCTTAATACCCGCAGCTAATAAGCGTACACAAATAGCTTTACCTAAAAATCCCCCCGCGCCTGTTACAAAGGCGTGCGACACCTTAAGGGCGAGCTGCTTAAGTGCGGTTTGCTCAAGTGCATGATACTGCGTTAGCGCCGTACTATTAATTGGGTCTATCGTCATTTAGATATCCATTTCTGCTCATTAATATGAGACTTAAAAGTCTGTGTAAGCATTTACAAAATAAGCATAAAGGCTAAGAAGTTAAGCAAGCTTAGTTAACATGGGCACAGACTATAGCGTAAAAAGGCAGGCAGAAGATCGCTGAGGTTAACATTAACCCTTTGTTTGTGATTGCGCCCAAACGGCTAATTTTTCTCTAAAAATTTTGGCGTTATGCCGTATATCAACAGGAAAATCAGGATGAATAAGAAAGCGTCTTATACCCTGAGTTTGAGCAAATTGCTCGGCAATAGTGACGAGATCTTGATATAGCTGCTGGCTTTTATTGCATACCAGTGACCTATCAAGCTCGATACAGATTAATGGTTCTATCTCGTTCGCTACCGTTACCGCCACTAATGCCGAACGTTTTACATTAGGGTGCGTATTAAAAATGCGCTCGCAAGGAATAGAATAATAGCGTTTCGCAAACTGTCCTTTACGAGTGGCATCGACTCTGTGGGTCTTACGACCACACATCCATAATCGGCCTTGATCATCCAGATAACCCAAGTCGCCCATGCGATGCCTTACGCTGTTATTTTCGGTGTCCCAAATTTTAGCTATCGCTGTCGCGCCATCGAGCTGATAGTAGGCATGGCTCACCATAGGCCCTTGCACAACAATCTCGCCGATTTCGCCGCAATTAAGCAGCAATGCCTCATTCCATAGAGGGATGACATCTTCACTTATGCCAATAATACCAATCGTCACGCCGTCAATCGCGCGCCCAACACAAATGCCGCCGCCGTTATCTGTGATATCTGTGGTGGTAAATAAATCATTACTGGCAATCATGCTAATGGGCAGCGATTCAGTTGCACCGTAAGAGTTGAGAATCAGCACATCTGGGTTAAGCATTTGCTTAAAGCGGGCAATAGAGGCGATAGTCGCAGGTGCACCGGCTGAAATAACCCGCTGTACGCTGGGTAGCTTATGTTGTTTTTGTTGGCCTGCACGGCCTAAACGCTCTAATAAAGCAGGATTTACAAAAATATTACTGCATTGATATTTTTCAATCGCTGCAAACAGGAATTCGGGATTAGCGGTAATCGGTTTACTGGCATCCATATGCGGCACGATAGATGCCATTCCAAGCGCCGGGCCAAACAGCGAAAATAACGGAAACGTGGCTAAGTCGCGCTCACCGTGGGTAATACCATAATCATTTTTAAGCGCTTGAATTTGCGCTTCAAACATCCCATGACTGTACACAACGCCCTTTGGCGTACCTGTGCTGCCACTGGTGAATAAAATCGCCGCCATTTCATTAGGCTTTAGCATCACCATTGGATATTCAATGTGTTGCGTTGAGGTGTTTTTCGTTGAGGTGTATTGCAGCAAGGTCGATAAACTTATCGAGCCAGTCAGTATCTTCATCAGCTTAGCGGCTAGGTCAACTTTACCGCCATCCACATTGAGTAATGATCGAATACTGCCCTTACCCCAACCAAATAATCGTCTGGCAACATGGGCCTTAGGAATACCAATAAAGGCATCGGGCGACGCTTTTTCAAAACACTGTTTAAGATTATTAATGCCCATACCCGGGTCCACCAGAATGGGGATGATACCGGCTTTAAACAGTGCAAAGGTTAAGGCAAAAAAATCGAGGCTTGGAGTCACCATCAGCACAGCCTTCATGCCGCGTTCAATACCATGGGCATTAAGCGCAAAAGCGATGGTATCGCTCTGCTTATCTAGATTAAGGAAATCTAACTCGCTATAACGTAAATTCGCCACCGATGCGCCATGCGCCTGTTGCACTGCCACCGCAAGATGATGGGGTATTGCATGGGCCGCTTGTTTAAGGTGGCGGCAAATATTGGCATGACTCTCGACTAAAACGGGTGATGCCATGCTCGGTAAGGATATGGATTGAGCCAAAACCGCAGCATCAGTCGCAAACAACGTCGACATTAACCGTTGACCTGTTCAGTCGCTGCCGTTTTAGAATTTGAACTGTCTACATCTGCCGTTTCTATCACAGCCCCATCTTCAGACATAAAGCCTTTGATGTGGTGAATGACTTCATCACTGGCATCTTCCAAAATGTAGTGACCGCAATCGGCAAATTCATGCACAGTTGCCTGCGGCATGTGCTGGCGCCATTGGGCCAAAAAATGCTTATCAAATACAAAGTCTTTCAGGCCCCAACAAATCAACGTTGGGACTTTGGCAAATTGCGGCAAACTCGCTGCAATATCAGAGACTAATTGATAGTTTCTGTCCCCTTCACGCAGCGGAATATCCTGTACAAAACGCAGGGTCGAAATCCGATTAGCCCAAGAGTTAAACGGCGCTACATAGGCTTCACGAATGTATTTAGACATAGGTTGGCGCTTCACGCCGACATAGGAGGCAATAGATGAAAAAGCATTAAAACCACGTACTAGCACGGTACCTAACAAGGTATTACGGCAGACCCAC
The DNA here is from genome assembly GCF_023283485.1 of Shewanella glacialipiscicola. Lineage (GTDB taxonomy): Bacteria > Pseudomonadota > Gammaproteobacteria > Enterobacterales > Shewanellaceae > Shewanella > Shewanella glacialipiscicola. Next base: position 172,848 of record NZ_JAKILU010000003.1, on the reverse strand, counting down.
AACGGCCAAGGGAAAGGCTTAGACTTAGGTAGGTGAAAAGCACCGGTATTTAACATCACTAACCGTTTAATACGATCAGGATAACGCGCCGCATAGCCCATACCTATCATACCGCCCCAATCGTGGACGACTAAGGTGATATTGTCTTTAACATTTAGGCTATCTAACAGGGCCTCAAGATCATCAATTCGACTCTTAAGCGTATAATCATAACCGCTATCGTCGGGCTTATCTGACAAACCACAGCCGATATGATCTGGCACTATGCATTGGTGAGTCTCTTTTAAAGCGCTGACTAAATTGCGGTAATAAAACGACCAGCTAGGATTACCGTGAACCATCACCACAGGTTCGCCTTGGCCTTCGTTTATATAATGCAGCTTGTTGCCATTACGGCTCAAAAAATGACGTTGAAAAGGCAACAGATTGTCTAACATAACGCTTCCTATCTTTTTAATACTATTGAACGCGAGCGCTATTTAAAGCGAATAAATATATTAGGGTGCAAGATTAAAAGGCCTATAACGCTTTTACCACTTAATGCCTAACATCATACAATTTAATCCACTACCTATGCCTAAAAAGCTCACTTGGTCGCCCGCCTGTAAAAAACCTTGATCGTGCGCCATCGCCGCAGTCACAGGTAAAGATACGGTACCCATATTGCCAAGCAACTGATAAGTTGGGAATTCTTTCTCTGGTGGAATATTCAGTGCATTAAGCACTTGTCTGCGGTTTGATGCACCGACTTGATGACAAATCACTTTATCAACTTGATCAACCACCCAATTGCGCTGCTCAAGAAAATGATCCCAAGTGTGTTTGGCCAGCTCAACCCCTTCTTTTAACAAGGTGACCGCATCGGTTCGCATAAACTCGCGATATAGATTATGCCCCACTTCCTGTAATCCCCACTGACATAGCTGGTGATGCTCAGGTGCCGATAAATGCGATGCGCCGAGCAATTGATGCTGACGCACATTGGTCAGTGGCAAACTGCCGTCGGTTAAGATAACCGCTACTGCGCCAGAACCACCGGTTAAGGTCGCCAGCGACTGGGCAAAATTCTGCATGGTCGGATCGGCGAGCATGTTGTCGATAGTGACATCAACAATGTCCCTTGCCGATTCACATGACACCACCATACCTGCTTTAATTTGGCCCAACTCAATGCGGTTAGCAATATCTAAAATACCCGATAACACCCCAAGGCAAGCGTTGCTGATATCGTAAATAGCGGTGTCTTTTGACACCCCCAAAGAGGCCGCAATACGGCAAGCCGTGGCGGGTTCATGTTGGTCGCGGCACACACCGGTATAGACCACGGCGCCTAAATCAGCAACATCAATCCCCGTTTCAAGTATGGCTTTGCGGGCAGCCTTAATGGCACCGTCGGACAATTGATGCCCTTTAGGCCACCAGCGGCGTTCGGTGATCCCAGTCAATGCGGCAAGCTGTCCCATAGGAATACGGAACTTTTGATACAAAGGAGCGAGACGAGACTCTAGCTCACTACTGGAAACCACAACAGGTGCCAGTTCGTAGGCCAGGCTATTAATAAATACGCGGGAATATTTCATGAAACTGTTTTATTCGCTCACTAGAATGACTGACCTAAGGTCAGCTTTCAGTTGTTATTCGTCATTAATGCGACATTTGAACAAGAAAAGCCCGATGATTCAATAAAAAACCACCTTTAGTGTAAGACTTGTCTCACAGTGCAGGTTCTAAACACCACAGAGTTGAATTTGCTTTGATTCATTTAAAATAGACTAGTAAGCAAATACTTCATAAAAAACATAACAGTACAGTATACTTTAAGACAGTTTAAATTATGTCGCCATTTTTTGCGCTAAAATTAATGCATTTCTTGGTGTGACGCTGTTTGTACAAAATTCACCCACGCGAACGCCGTATCCCTGCTCCTGTAAAAAACAAACACGATCTAAGATTAACCACTGTTCTAGCACCGCGCGAAATAGATGTGCGACAAGGTCGATGCGCCGTGTTAATTGCTGCCTTTTGTACCCGACTTCAAGCCAAGCATCAAAATCACAGTTTTGCGTTAACTTAAGCGCTTTAATCTCAGCCGCCCATAGGCAAAAATGGCTGAAACTGCCGCTGAGTTGGCTCTGTTTAATCGATGGTAAGGGTAAGTATTCATCAATTTGTCGACATTGACGTTGCAGCGCATCAAACCCTAAACGCCAGGCAATTTCTTGATGACGCAGCGCCTGTTGTTTAGGACTGGCAATCACGCTTTGTTGTAGTGGTAGCTGTAAGTCATGGCGACTCAGTTTTATCGCGCTTTTTTTAGCCATATCTGACAATGCTTGATAATAACTGCCTTGAATTAAATGATAACAACAGGGAGAAATCGCCAGCGCCTGTGTGCCCGCGGCGGCCGCCAGCATTAATAACCTCACATGCAAATCACCGCAAGCATGCAGTGCCACGACTTGCTGTTGCCTCGTGAATGGATTGGTATTGACGTTAATAGCAAAGGCATCGGCGCAAACAAAAGTTTGCGGCAATTGCCACTTATCGGCAAAGGCTTGGCCAGCCTCACACAGTGGCGCTTGCCATTCTAGACTCACCACTTCGGCGCCGCGGGCCTTGGCTATCAAGCGGCCTAAATGGCCTTTACCTGCACACCATTCCAGTACAGATAAATTAAGATCAGGTAAATGTTGCACAAACGCAGTAATTTGCTGCCATTTACGACCTTTAATGTGCGCACTAAAATGCGTTTCATCATCAATGGATAAACCGTTAACCTGCGTCTCATCAACAACAAGTATTTTATCTGCAGCGGTAATGGGGTTAGTGAGTAATGATAAATCCCAGTCTTGGCCTAACGCCTTAAGATCTTTGCTTAATGCCGGTGTTAGTGCCTTAACCAGTATAGATTGCTCGGCATCGAGCCCATCAAGCTCATCGTCTGCCAGCGCCCACACAGCGGTGGCCAACTGCGGAAAATCCTGTGCCCAAGGTAAAGCGAACACTTCAAATGCACGCACTTGCCACAGAGCAGTACTCTTTTCAAGCAACTGATTAAGTTTGCTAAATTGCTGTGAGTAAGTGAATTGTTGCTGCAGATTATCTTGATTCACGTCATGCCCAGTGTCAAAAATACTTGTCTTATTTTAGGCCAAGTTAATGCGCCTTAAAGATGACTTTATACGAAAAAATGTTAGTATCGCGCCACGTTAGACACTCAACCATACTAGTTAACTGAAACCTTAACGTTATAGCGATAAGGTCCTCAGAGGACACCTATGCTTTCACCTTGCGTTGCACGCTGCGGTTTAAATGATGACGACTATTGCATGGGTTGCTTTAGGCATATCGATGAAATAGTGAGTTGGCGCACGTCCAACGAAGCGCAACAAGCCGCGATTTGCGCACAATTACCAGCCCGTAAAGTCGCATTAGAAGGTCATGAAAACCAACATATTTTAAGCCGCGAAAAATGGCTCGCCGCCGAAGCGCGTTTAATCACCAAAGATTAAATCCCGCTAATTAACCTATCGGCCTTAACGCTAGCAATCTATCGCTCACATCATAAAAAGCTACTTTTTTAGCAGCGATTTCAAGTCAGCAAAAGGATTATAAGTGGCCGCCGCTTGCTTAGTTTCAGTGGTGCCACCGTAACGGATCAGTTCTTCAAAGCGGGAATGTTCGTTATCGTGGCAATACAGGCACAATAGCTCCCAGTTTGAACCGTCTGACGGGTTGTTATCGTGATTATGATCTTTGTGGTGGACAGTCAATTCACTTAAATTTTTAGGCGTAAACTCACGGGTACAGCGACCACATACCCAAGGATAGAGTTTTAGAGCCTGTTCACGATAGCCACCTTCACGTTTGGCTTTGTACTCTCTCGCATCGGCTAATACTTTGTCTAATTTACTCTGGCCTGGTACTGACATAGTGACATTCCTAAAACAAACCCTAAAAAATTGCCCCAAGGATAATCGCTGTTATCACTTGGGGCAATATATGCCGCACTTTATAGGGTAATACGGCTTGAGATTTAGCCTTAGTAGGCTAAATAAAATTAGGTCACATGACCTTGGTCGGCATTAGACAAATGTAAATAGTGCAAGTATTTTTCATACTGAGTCACCACATCCGCGAGGATTTGGTCTTCAGTATAGCCCATCACATCATAATGCTGACCACCTTGCTCTAAGTAGACTTCAGCGCGGTAATACAAGGTATCACCCTGCTCGATTTCAGTCCCAACTGGGTTAATGATTTCAAAGCAACGCGTTCGTACACCGTAGACAAAAGGCAAGTTCAGCTCATTGCTGATCACCAGTCGTACCCGTCCATCTAAATATTCAAGATCGGCAGCAATCCCCTTAGCCATAAAATGTTGGCACACCTTTGATAGCGCAGGCGTTGCAACATTATTTAAGAAATACTGCGCTTCTTCATGGGTTGGATGCGAGACTAGTACGCCAATTCGTTCCTCCCAGCTCATGTTTGTCTTGGCATATTGCACACTGGTATTGTGTAGCTGCACGCTATTAATTTTCAGCCAATCATTCTTCAAGGCTTTAAATAAGCCCAGACACATGAACAGCATCACCACTAAGAACGGCATAGCACTGGCGATAGCCGCGGTTTGTAGCGCCTGTAAACCACCAGCTAGTAATAATACTGATGCGACAACACCTTGTAATAACGCCCAAAAAACGCGCTGCCACACAGGAGCATTACTATCGCCACCGGAGGTTAGGTTATCGATCACTAACGATCCCGAATCAGATGAGGTGACAAAGAAAGTGACCACTAAACAAATCGCAATCCCCGAGAGTAATGTTGGGAACGGCATGTGCTCAAAAAATACAAACAACGCCACTGACACGTCGGTATTGACCGCATCAGCAAGATACTTAGCGCCGTGATTCATGATCGAATCAATCGCCGAGTTACCAAACACTGTCATCCAAAGGAAGGTCAGCGTCGATGGCACAAATAATACCCCAATCAAAAACTCACGAATGGTACGTCCGCGACTCACGCGTGCAATAAAGGTACCGACAAAAGGTGACCACGAAATCCACCAGCCCCAATAGAGCAAAGTCCAACCTCCGAGCCAATCTTCTTTATGTTGATAGGCATACAAGTTAAAGGTTTTATTAACTAAATCGCTTAAATAACCGCCCGTATTTTGCACAAATGCCTGCAGTAACATCACCGTAGGGCCAAGAACTAATACTATGATTAATAAAATAATGGCTAGGCCAAGGTTAAGTTCGCTTAAACGTTTTACGCCCTTATCAAGGCCAGAAAATACTGACAGTGTTGCAAGCAAGGTTATAGCGATAATCAAACACACCTGCACGACCGCGTTATTGGGTAAACCTTCAAATAGATAACTCAACCCAGAGTTAACCTGTAACACCCCAAAGCCGAGCGACGTCGCCACACCAAACATAGTGCCGAGCACGGCAAACGTATCAACGGTATGGCCAATAGGGCCATAAATACGCTCACCAATTAAGGGATAAAGCGCACTTCTAGGCAATAAAGGTAACTTATGCCGATAAGAGAAATAAGCCAAACTCAATGCCACTACGGCATAAATCGCCCAAGCGTGCAGACCCCAATGGAAGAAAGTGATCTTCATCGCTTCTTTCGCAGCGGCGAGACTTTCAGGCGTGGCATCTGGCGGTGCAAGATAATGCATCACAGGTTCAGCGACGCCAAAAAACATCAAGCCAATACCCATACCCGCCGAAAACAACATAGCTATCCAGCTTTTATAGCTGTAATCCGGCACTGAATGATCTGGCCCTAGCTTGATATCACCAAAACGACTGACCATGACAAAGAGGATAAAAATCAGGAAAAAAGCCACACTTAAAATGTAAAGCCATCCGGCTTGCGTTTCTATCCATGACTGTATTGATTTAAAAATAGTATTAGCCTCTGTGGGCCATACCGCGCAAATCATCACCATTAAAGTGATCAAAAAAACCGATGAATAAAATACCGGCGGATTAATACTCGATTTGATCGACATTGATTCTCCCAATTTCTAGCGAGTTCACTCTCGAAATATCTCAGCACACAGTGAGATAAGCATAAACTTATATTTAAAATTTGTTTTATGGGGTGGGTTTATCCAATTGTAGTACGGACTTATTTCCTCGGCTTATTATAACGATGCACTCTGGCTAAACGTGGTAAAGACTGACAAGGAGATTAATCGCATAACTTTATAAGTTAAGGCTATCTAACAACCTAAGCCGTAAACGCTAGGTAAAACAGCATTCAGCATAAAACAATTTTTTATTAGTATATTTAGCATAAAAAATGGCGACTAGATTAGTCGCCAAAAAATTATACCACAAAAATCATCAAACTTGATGTTAAACGCTAAAGCATACAAGCCGATAACGTAAAATCGCCTTTAGACAAAGCTAAGGATTAGTCGGCGTTTGTGAAATTCCTGCGGTTAAATTAAAGCGCATCGCCTCTTCAAACGACCAATCGACCATAATTAAATCGTCCCGTTTGATTAAACTTGTCACGCCAGCCATTTGATAGCTGAGCTGGAATAATACCGGCACCCAATCTCCTTCAGGTAAGGCATCGAGCAGTGGTTGCGGTGGCGTATCCGTCATGATAAACCCCACCACAAAACTGCCATTGGCTTGTTTCACTAACACTGTTTTTTGGCTCGTCGGTTTGCCATCACGATTCATTAACGAAGCAATATCACGGATACTGCCGTAAACCGATTTAAACAGTGGAAAGCGCATCAGTTGCCGCTCAATCCAACCATAAATCCATACAATTGGGCTGACGGAAAATAACAGCCCAACGACAAACACTAATGCCACAACAAGGATAAAACCGGTACCAACAATATGTTGGTTAATACCCACTAACTCTAAAATAACAATCCCTAGGCCATCTAAGGATACAAATAACGACCAAAACAGCCACAAACTCAAGGCCATAGGTAACAAATTCATCAAGCCACGGGCTAAGGTATTCTTCATCACACTCTCATTTAATCACAGGTTCACTAGGCATAAGATATTTACGCAAAAATGCGTGGCAGATGCTACCACAGAGTCAGCAATGCACCAGCACATGATGTGTTCAACGCTTCCTGCACACTTTTTATCACCGCCGCTTATGTTCGCTATTTTGACTTTTCCGCCCCACAACTGTACTCTTTGCCGCCACTTTAGGTTGGCATGTATAACTTAACGTCAGCATTTTACTCATTGAGTATTTAATAGGGTTCTTTTTACAATGGCGTTAAGCCACATTAGTTTACCCCTTCTTTTTAAGTCCACTGCGTTCAGCCCATAGTGACTACTGTCTAGCGAGCTGTTTGCTACAACCTATTATTCCAATAGCCATGTCGCCCTTATTGCATTGTGCTAAATAAGTGCTGAATAAGTATCTGAGCGGCTGTACGCTGACATTTATGTCTCGCGTTAATCATGACTATTGGAGCGTATGACGATATTTTTAATAGAGTAAAAAACATGATACAAACCCTAAAAAAAGAATGGTTCTCTAATATCCGCGCAGATCTGTTAGCCGGTATTGTGGTGGCATTGGCGTTAGTCCCAGAGGCGATTGCCTTTTCTATTATTGCAGGCGTTGACCCTAAAGTTGGCCTGTACGCCTCTTTTTGTATTGCGGTGGTCATAGCCTTTACAGGTGGCCGGCCTGGAATGATTTCAGCAGCAACGGGTGCCATGGCGCTGCTAATGGTGACCTTAGTTAAAGAACATGGGCTTGAATATCTACTGGCTGCCACCCTATTGACTGGTGTACTACAAATTGCTGCGGGTTACTTAAAGCTCGGTAATTTGATGCGCTTTGTTTCGCGTTCTGTCGTGACTGGGTTTGTGAATGCGTTAGCAATTTTAATCTTTATGGCTCAATTACCTGAGCTCATCGACGTGACTTGGCATGTATATGCAATGACGGCTGCAGGTCTGGGTATCATCTATTTATTTCCATTAATTCCAGTCATTGGTAAATCCTTACCCTCACCGTTAGTCTGCATTGTTACCTTAACGATATTTGCTATCTATATGGGTTTAGATATTCGCACCGTTGGCGATATGGGGCAGTTACCCGATACATTACCGATATTTCTCTGGCCTGATGTGCCATTGACGCTTGAAACCCTGCTCATCATTTTCCCTTATTCTGCGGGGCTTGCTGTGGTCGGTTTGCTGGAATCGATGATGACAGCCACTATAGTCGATGATTTAACTGATACTCAAAGTGATAAAAACCGCGAGTGTAAGGGCCAAGGTATCGCTAATATTGGCGCGGGTTTAATGGGCGGTATGGCCGGTTGTGCCATGATTGGTCAATCTATTATCAACATAAAATCTGGTGGTCGCGGACGATTATCAACACTAACCGCGGGCGTATTTTTGTTAGTGTTAATTGTATTTCTTGGTGAATGGTTAAAATTAATCCCGATGGCAGCCCTTGTTGCCGTGATGATTATGGTATCCATCGGCACTTTCTCTTGGGATTCTATTCGTAATCTTAAGCACCACCCAATATCGACCAACCTTGTGATGATAGCCACGGTAATTGTAGTGGTCGCAACACATAATTTAGCCATAGGTGTTTTTGTTGGCGTGTTACTCGCTTCACTGTTTTTTGCCAATAAAGTAGCGCGTTTTATGGTGGTTAAGAGTACAACAGCTGATGCTAGTCGTTGTTATCACATTATTGGCCAAGTGTTTTTTGCCTCAGCAGATAAATTCTGTAACTCATTTGATTTTAGAGAAGTTATTGATAAGGTAACCATTGATTTAACTCAAGCGCACTTTTGGGATATTACTGCGGTATCGGCACTGGATAAAGTAGTGATTAAATTCCGCCGTGAAGGAACCAGAGTTGAGGTCATTGGCCTTAACGGAGCCAGTGCAACCATAGTGGATAAATTTGGAGTACACGATAAACCAGAAGATGTTGAAAAAATCATGTCTGGCCATTAAGTCTGTAGTAACGCCGTTAAAGGAGAATAATAATGACAAATGTGATTGCCTGTATCGACGGTTCAAAAGCAATGCTGTCAGTCTGTGATGCCAGCGCATGGGCAGCGCTAAGATTAGATGCGCCAGTAACCCTATTACATGTTTTAGATAAATCATCCTACCTTACGGGATTTAATTTATCTGGCAGCATAGGTTTAGGCACCCGCGAACATTTACTGGCCGAAATGGTTGACCTTGACGAGCGCAGGAGCAAGCTGGCACTTGAGCAAGGTAAATACATGCTACAAGATGCCAGCGCGCATATTATTAAGCAGTACCCCAAAGTTTCCGTTGAAACACTGCAGCGCCATGGTGACTTAGTTGAAACGCTGCTAGAACAAGAGCCAAACGCCAGACTGGTGGTGATTGGCCGTCAAGGTGAGCAACATCAAGAACAGACAAAAGCCATTGGCAGCCATTTAGAAAGTGTTATTCGCACCCTAAAGCAGCCTATTTTAGTGGTTATGGCTGAGTTTGAGGCGCCAAAGCGTTTTATGATTGCTTACGATGGCAGTGATACCGCCAAAAAAGTCATTAATCGAGTGATAAGTAGTCCATTGCTTAAAGGGCTGGAATGTCATTTAGTGATCGTATCAAGTAATCAATCACAAGAAGAAGCGGGACTGGCATCGGTTGCTGCATCCCTTACTGAGGCTGATTTCAACGTTGTAACGGCAGTTTTTCAGGGCGAAGTACAAACCGCCCTTGAGGTTTACCAGCAAGAAAACCATATTGATTTGATGGTTATGGGCGCTTATGGCCATTCACGTATCCGTGAGTTTTTTGTTGGTAGTAACACCACACGTATGATCAGCAAAAGCCATATTCCATTATTATTATTGCGTTAATAGTGACTACTGCGCTAGTAATGACTACTGCGTGAGTTACGATTGAATTAGTTATTATTGCGTTAGTATCCGATAACATTAACGCCTATGCGGCTAAACCGCATAGGCGTTAAATACCCGTAAAAAGCACGTAAGCCAACATAAATCTTAGCTTTGCATGTCCTTTTCCATTTCTTCGTAGGAAGTGTGGCGCACATCTTTGCCCTTCACGTAATAGATAATATATTCGCAAATATTTTTACAGCGATCGCCTACACGTTCTACCGCGCGCGCCGCCCACAGTACATCTAATATATCGGGAATTGAGCGCGGATCTTCCATCATATAGGTCATTAATTGTCGAATAATGCCTTCGTACTCGCGATCTAACTTAGCATCCTCTTTGTGCAAAGCTAAGGCGGCATCGGCATCCATACGAGCCAAGGCATCTAAGGTGGCATGTAGCATACGGGTTGCATGGCGGCCCATATTTTCAACACTCACCAACAAAGGTTGTTGATTATTCAAACGTTTATCTAATGCGGCTTTCGCTATTCGCACACAGGCATCACCAATGCGCTCAAGATCGGCAATGGTTTTTGAGATGGCAATAATTAAACGTAAATCGCTGGCAGCAGGTTGGCGCTTAGCAATTATGCGCGTGCACTCTTCGTCAATCGACACTTCCATGCCATTCACCTTGTGATCGCCCACTATTACCTGCTGTGCAAGCTCGGCATCTAAAGCACTTAAAGCATCAATGGCTTGTTCTAATTGACGCTCAACTAAGCCGCCCATAGCCAAAACTCGGTTACGAATATCATCCAATTCGGCGGTAAATTGTCCTGATATATGCTTGCTTAAATTCATGTTTTCCATTGTACACTCACCTTTTACTTAACGGTTGGTTAACCCACGCGAATAAGACTGTGCTTACAGCGCAATTCGTTAACGGCCTAGGACAATTAACCGTAGCGCCCAGTAATATAATCTTCAGTCTTACGCTTTCTAGGCGTAGTAAAAATAGTATTGGTATCTGCGTATTCGACCAATTCACCCATATACATAAAAGCGGTTTGATCTGAGACTCGCGCCGCCTGTTGCATATTGTGCGTGACGATAACCACGGTATATTTAGTTTTAAGCTCAGAAATCAACTCTTCAATGGTCAAGGTTGAAATCGGATCCAGTGCTGATGTCGGCTCATCGAGTAATAACACCTCAGGTTCGATGGCAATCGCGCGGGCAATCACCAAACGTTGCTGTTGGCCGCCCGATAAACCAAAGGCGTTGTCATGTAATCTGTCTTTTACTTCGTCCCAAATTGCTGCGCCGCGCAGTGAACGCTCGGCCGCTTCGTCAAGTTCACGGCGGTTATTCAACCCTTGTAAACGCAAACCATAAACCACGTTTTCGTAAATCGATTTAGGGAACGGATTCGGGCGCTGGAACACCATACCCACGTTACGGCGCAGGGCCGCCACATCGATTTTTTTGTCATAAATATTCTGGCCGTGCAGCAAAATCTCGCCGTCAATATGGCAATTATCAACTAAGTCGTTCATACGGTTTATACAACGCAGCAAAGTTGATTTACCGCAACCGCTGGGGCCGATAAAAGCGGTGACTTGCTTCTTGGGGATCTTCATCGATACATTAAACAGCGCTTGTTTATCACCATAGCGCAAATCTAAGTTACGGATCTCAAGCGCAGTATCGTTGGGCGCTAAGTTAGCTAAATCAAGGTTGTTAGCTTTCAGGGCAGTCGAATCTATAGAAATCATATTCAGTCCTAATACTTTCAGGATAATCGCTGGTTAGTGCTCAAGCGAACGGTATTTTTCACGTAAGTGGTTACGTACACTAATGGCCGTCAAGTTCAGTGCCACAATCACAGACACCAGCAAGAAGGAGGTTGCATACACCAGAGGACGCGCCGCTTCAACGTTAGGACTCTGGAAACCCACATCATAAATATGGAACCCTAAGTGCATGAACTTACGTTCTAAATGCACAAACGGAAAGTTAAGATCTAATGGTAATGTTGGCGCTAATTTTACTACGCCCACCAACATCAGTGGTGCCACTTCACCGGCGGCGCGCGCCACCGCTAAAATCAAACCTGTCATGATTGCTGGGCTTGCCATTGGCAGCACGATGCGCCACAGGGTTTCGGCCTTAGTTGCCCCCAATGCCAAACTACCTTGACGCACAGCGCTTGGAATACGACTTAACCCTTCTTCAGTCGACACGATAACCACTGGCAGCGTCAAAATCGCTAAGGTTAATGCTGACCAAATCACTCCGGGCGAGCCAAAGGTGGGTGATGGCAATGCTTCAGCGAAAAACAATTGGTCGATTGAGCCGCCCATCACGTAGACGAAGAACCCTAAACCAAATACGCCATACACAATCGAGGGCACGCCCGCTAAGTTAATCACCGCAATGCGGATCATCTTAGTAATTGGACCTTTCTTGGCGTATTCATGCAGATAAACCGCCGCGACCACGCCAAATGGCGTCACGATAACCGCCATTAACATCACCATGAATACAGTACCGAAAATGGCCGGAAATACGCCGCCCTCGGTATTGGCTTCACGCGGGTCGTCACTCACAAAACGGCCGATCCCAACAAACCATTTACCGACTTTATCGATAAAAGTTAAGTGATTTACGTAGGTTACATCAAGCACGGTATCAAGCTTAAGCTCGACATCTTTCCCGCGCATATCCCGCACGATTACAGAATCTCGCGCCGCATCATCACGCAGGGCAAATAATGCTTTTTCAAGTACGAGATAATCTTTTTGCAGTTGCGCTTTTTTAGCGGCGAGCTCGGCTTTATTACTGTCGGTTAGCTCGCCATCTAGCTCGTAACGGCGCTCCTGCAAACGCAGCTTTTCAATAGCATAGTTAATCGAGCCAATGTCTTGTTTCTGCAAATCGACCGCTTTGTCCGCTAGGGCAACTGCGCGCTCGATATGATCCATTAAGGATGATTCTATCGCATCGTTGACTAAATCAAGACGTTTACCGTTTTCAATCACAGCCACGGGATAACCGTAAAAATTACCGTTTTTGGTTCGCTCAATCATGGCGACATCGCTTGGCGTAGTGCGACTTAAAATATCTGTACCCAGTATCCAGCGAAAATCTAGGCCTACAAATTCACGGTTACCGGTTTTAACAAGATAACGGCTTACAAATTCTCCAGGAGACTGCTTAAACACATGGCCCGCGGCAATCAAACGCTCAGTTGGCACTTCTTCTCGGTCATAAATCTCACCAATTAAGGTTGACCGTACACCAGTATTATCTTCCAGTTCCCACTGGTACACAGTGGCGGGCCAAAAATAACTTAATCCACGCCATGCGATTAACAGTAGTAAGCCTAATACGGCAATCAAACTGATGCTCACCGCGCCGCCCGTCATCCATATCCATGGCGAGCCTGATTTTACCCACTTACCCATTGCACAAACCTCTCAAGGTCGCTGGCGAAATAGTATTTAATATCATTATTTTATCCCCGTTACAGCGAGCTATAGCGTTCACGTAGACGCTGTCTCACTACTTCTGCAATGGTGTTAAAGAAGAAGGTAAAGATGAATAGCACAAACGCCGCGAGGAACAGCACACGATAATGCGAGCTACCAATAGCCGACTCAGGCATTTCAACGGCAATGTTTGCCGCTAAGGTTCGCATCCCTTCGAACACACTCCACTCCATAATGGCAGTGTTACCGGTTGCCATTAATACAATCATGGTTTCACCTACTGCGCGGCCAAGGCCCATCATAATTGCCGAGAAAATACCGGGACTTGCGGTTAACAGCACTACCCGCGTCAGTGTTTGCCAAGGCGTAGCACCTAAAGCTAAGCTGCCGTTTGATAAATGGCGTGGTACGGAGAAAATGGCATCTTCTGCAATAGAGAAAATGGTTGGAATAACCGCAAAGCCCATGGCAATACCCACCACCAGCGCGTTACGTTGATCGAAAGTGATGCCCAGTTCGTTAGTAATAAACTCACGGGTATTACCATCAAACAGCGCCACTTCAATAGCAGGACTGATGGCAAAAGAGAACCATCCCACAAAACAGACCACAGGGATCAACATCAGCTCTTGGTAAACTTCCGGTAAACGTTGCTTCCAAATAGCGGGTAACTGACTCCAGCCATAGGCAGAGGCAAGAATCGAGGTGGGTAACAGGATAAGTAAAATCAAAATACCGGGGAGATGCTCTTCAATTAGCGGCGCTAACCATAGACCCGCCAAGAAACCTAAAATAACCGTCGGCAAGGCCTCCATGATTTCGATGGTCGGTTTAACTAAACCGCGTACCTTGGGCGACATAAAGTACGCCGTGTAAATGGCACCGGCAATGGCTAACGGTACGGCAAATAACATGGCATAAAACGCCGCTTTCATGGTGCCGTAAGCTAATGGCATTAAGCTCATCTTAGCTTCAAAATCGTCAGATCCAGAAGTGGACTGCCAAACATATTGTGGCTCTGGATAACCCTCATACCACACCTTGTCCCACATCGCGCTCCATGACACTTCTGGGTGAGTATTTTCCACACTGAAGATATGTAGCTTTTTATCAGCCTCAACCACAATGCCGTTTGAACGGGGCGTAAAGCCCATTTTACCCGGATTTTTAAGGTCAAATTTTTCGTCAAACAATTCACGATGACTGGTGGTGTAGAGCAATGTAAGCTCACCTTCTGGGCTCACTGTCGCAAAACTTTTACGATAGAATTCTGAAGCGATGGAGTTAATTGGCGGTAAGTCATCAAACTGGCGAATTTCTTGATATAAACGCCCTTTTGGGCCGTTAACTTGGAAGTACTGAGTCACAATACCCGTGTCGTAACTGACCAATAATGAGCTCGCCCCCGCCAGTAAAGCCACGTTATTAACGTGTGCTTTGGCGCGTTCAACATCAATCACCTGCAGCAGGTCAATACTGTCAGCCTCTGCAATGTTATACACAAAGATTTTATTGCCCGTTTGCAACATCAATTGACGTTGATCGGGCGTCATCAGCTCATGGGAGACTTTTTTCGGTGCATCTTGAATTTGTGACGTTGTAGAAACCCATTCCACGGTTTCTGTCATCATGTTCTCTTGCCCTTCCAAACGCGCGAGGCGCCAAGCGCCATTATCATCTTGATAAGCAAAGCTCATTTTATCTGAATTATAAGTGAAAGTTAGTTTGTGAATCGCACTCCCCGCGCTATCTACGGTAATGGGAGTTTCACCTGCAGGATAGACTAACTTAGGCGTAATTAAGCGTTGGTTATTGGGGTAACTTAAACCAAACTCTAGGCCAACAACTAAAGCCTGACCGTTACTTAAGCCCAGCGCGAAACGTTGCTCACTCGGCGCGGCAATCGCAGCACTGGTTACACTTACGCCCGTTGGCAGTGGCGGCGTAAAGCTAGATAGTAGGCTACCATCAGCAACGGTATAAAAGTCTACTTGGCCATCAACGGCCACGCGGTACATCACTTCATTTTGCTCATCGGCGCCCACCATTAAGGTTGCCACATCGCCATGTTGGTAGCTCACACTCTTAACCGGGGTGACACTGGCACTATCAAAAATAGGTTTAATCACATATAACAAATAAAAGAAAATCAACAATAAGGCGACAAACACCATAGTGCCGCCAATAGTGACCCCGATTTGTGCCGCTTTATCCTTAAACGCCCTACGATTCGAGCGCCCGCCTTTAAGCATACTGTGCGATAAAGAACCAGGTTGAGTGACCTGACTTTCCATGAAGAACCTCGATGATTAATAACTAGCGAGTTTTCCGCTAGGATTTGCTAAGTGCTATGCTTACACTGTTTGGACGTAAACTGAGCAATAACAACATCCTTTATTCTAAGTGCGTTGGATTATATGACGCAAAGATGACAGTTGTGTTACACCCCATTTAAAAATCGGTGCTTTTTGCAAAAATAGGAGCCAACCATAATGCTACGATATTTAATCACCTTACAAGCACCTGATAGAAAAGGATTAGTAGAACAAATCGCCCATGCAGTAAGCCGCCATGGGGGTAATTGGCTCGACTCAGAATTACGCCATATTGACGGGGTTTTTGCCGCAATATTACTGCTCGAAATGCCCTCACTGCGTATAGATGAGTTAATTGAAGCGTTAGAATGCATCGATAGCCTTAGTCTCACCTACTCCAAAACTGCTATTTCCCTTAAGCCTATCAAACGCTTAAGTTACAATTTGGTCGCCTATGACAGACCCGGACTCGTGCTTGATATCTCAAATAAAATCAATGCTCTTGGCATTAATATCGAGCAGTTTAGTAGCCAATATGAAACCGCAGGCCACACTGGTATTGCCCTGTTTAGAGCAACCATAGGCCTTGGACTCACCGATCCCGCCCAAGAAGATAAACTGCTGCAATCTCTCTATGATCTTGGTGATGATTTAGTGCTTGATAGATTAAGTCGTTAGCATACAAACAAATAGTAAGAGGTAAACAGTGTTCAATTTGCGAACAGTCCTATACCGGCGGTTCGCATTAAGCCGTCGAGACCGGTGAAACGGTAAAACGGTAAAACTGACTCTACTGGCGTTCTTATTTAACTCTCCCAATAGCTTTTCTCTTTCCCACTCTCAATCGAGAATTTCTATCTAAACGGCATTGGATAATCTTGTATACTGACGGCCACTCAATGACGATAAAGATAATCTCTGTACCCAAACGCTTGATGGGCGACTAATACCAATCGTATTAACTATCTGTTCATTCAGCGGGAGTTCAACGCGCTTTAGACAAGGCGAAGGCTTGAAGGCATAGTGGTGCTCTGTCGAAAGCCTTAAACGCAGTATAAAGCGCGTTGCTATGCAGTTAAATCAGCCGCCCTTTGGGAGCTTCACAGGCATCCTACTCCCGTGTTGCATTGACTTAAAAGGGAATAACCATTTCTGCGTCAATGCGCCTCGGATTGAAATATCTGTGAGGCTCTGAACTGATTAGATAGTTAATGTGGTTGGTATAAAGTACACCGATGACCGCAATACATTAGGATGACCATGTTAGGAACGCTAAAAAAAATGCGCGCACTGTTAGATGACGCGCAACAAGTGCAATACCAGCTCGTAGTGGGTGATGAGTTACTCCCGCTCAATCCATTGATAGGCAAGCAATTAACCTTGACTCATACGGGCAATATTTTTTGCTGTAACTGCGGTAAAAAGAGCAAAAAGAGTTACTCGCAAGGCCATTGTTTTGTTTGTATGCAAAAGCTCGCCAGTTGCGATATGTGCATCATGAAGCCGGAAACTTGCCATTATGACCAAGGCACTTGCCGCGAACCAGAATGGGCGCAAAGCCACTGTTTTGTGCCGCATTATGTTTATCTGTCCAATACCTCGGGTGTCAAAGTGGGCATTACTCGCCACAATCAGCTACCAACACGCTGGATTGACCAAGGTGCAACACAAGGCTTGCCGATTTTTAAAGTGTCGACCCGCCAACTGTCTGGTTTAGTGGAAGTGGAACTGGCAAAACTGGTCAACGACAAAACCCATTGGCAAGCCATGTTAAAGGGCCACGCTGACGATATTGATTTAACAGCAAAAGCGGCTGAACTTATCCCACTAATTGAGGCTAAGTTGCACGAAATCGGTATGCAAAAAGGCGATTACAGTATTGAACGTTTACATGAAACGATTCAGCCAATTCATTATCCGATAGACACGTTTCCGAAGAAAATAATCTCCCACAACTTCGATAAAGAAGTGATTGTAAGCGGCATTTTGCAGGGAATTAAGGGGCAGTATTTACTGTTTGATACGGGCGTAATTAATATTCGTAAGTTTTCATCCTACGAAGTCAGCGTTGAACACGGCTAATTATTCCGTAGAACAATACCCAGAGTATAAAAATAAGCATTTGAGAATTAAGCATAAAAAGCGCAACAGTTTTCACTGTTGCGCTTTTTTATTAGGATAACAATTGCTCAAACATGCCTTTGCGACTCAAATCATCACTAAAAATAGCAAACACTTCGCAATTAAACCCCACTTGTA
The DNA here is from genome assembly GCF_023283485.1 of Shewanella glacialipiscicola. GTDB lineage: Bacteria > Pseudomonadota > Gammaproteobacteria > Enterobacterales > Shewanellaceae > Shewanella > Shewanella glacialipiscicola. The sequence goes on along the minus strand of NZ_JAKILU010000003.1, from coordinate 154,903 downwards.
TTTACATGGTTACCGCTATGATGAAAGGCTTTTTTACCTGTATTAAGGCGTCACATTAACTAAGGGCAGATTAGTCAACATTGAATCGATTAAGCTGTCAAAGTTTGTCGTCAACTCATCTATTTTTTCGACGTTACCAAAACCTTGGGCAAGCACTCGCCAAATGAGATCATTACCCCCTTGCACTCCGATAGGTTTAAAAAGCGCAATTAACACCGTACCTTTATCATATTTTTGGGTGTTAACACCTTCGGTTGACAACCCCGCGACCAAGCCTGCTACTGCGAGAATTTGCGCATCACTCATTTCAGTGCCCATAGCGACGCCAAATCCCACCTGAAAATCCGCCAATTGTGGATCTTCAACAAAACGATAACCCTTAGCTTGCAAGGTCCGTTTCAATACATTTTGCATATGCTGTGATACTTGCTGTGGATCCAATCGTTTATCGGTAATAATTCTATGTAACTCGGGATGCCAAGAAAATGTCGTTGCCGAAGTAGATAATCCACTGAGATCGCCAGCCATAACAATGGTAGTTCTCAAGGGTTGTGCAGCATTATCTTCTACTGTGACACACCCTGCCAGGCTGGCGATGGCCATAAAGCTCAAAATTAACATCCGTAAATATCTCTTTAACAGGCTATCTATCATGCTCGTTTACCCCATTTAGTCCAATTTGCTGTAAGGATAGTGACTATTTTAAACTTCGAAAGTTGATATCCATCATAGTGTTAAATCATCTTTTTTCGATATTAACGTAGCATGTGCTTAATAGCTAAAAAATAACCACCATGCTCATGCCAATAACCGTTTCAAGAAAACATATTTCGTTATTATTTTTATCTTATAAACTCGTTATAACCTATAGGCGTTGCAATCTTTAACCGCTAAAATGCGTCGCCTGCGCTAAATTAACCATATAAATAACAGCTTGATTACTAACAAGTGAGCAAATTGCCACTATATAACCAATTCGATAACCACAACACACTAAAGGTATAAGATCTATCTATGGAGTTAATACTCGCTATCGCGCTATTTGCCTTTTCATCTGGGATAACTCCTGGACCGAACAATATTATGTTGATGACCTCTGGGGTTAACTTCGGCGTTAAACGCAGTATTCCGCACCTTATGGGGATAAGCCTTGGGTTTCCCACCATGATCCTCGCGATTGGTTTAGGGTTAAGCGCCTTATTTCAAACTTATCCCGTTATCCATCAAATCATTAAGGTCGTTGGTATCGCGTACCTTTTATATCTATCGTGGTTGATTGCCAATAGTAGTAGCAAAATGGAAGGCAAGACCATTGCCAAACCCTTTAGCTTTATTCAAGCCGCAGCATTTCAATGGGTTAATCCTAAAGGTTGGATTATGGCTGTAGGCGCCATAGCGACCTTTACATCAGTACAGCAAGATTTAACAGCACAAGTGATTACTATCGCCACAGTATTTTTATGTATTGCTTTCCCCTGTGCGCTCGTCTGGCTTGGTTTTGGCGTGGTGCTAAAGCGCCTGTTGAAAAATCCTCGGCAGCAAAAAATCTTCAATATCAGTATGGCCGTCTTGCTTGTGGCGTCTATCATCCCTATGATCGCCCCCTGATTTTAACTCCAGTACGAGCCACAACCATGAACGAAATCGACATGATCATTACACACACCGACAACTGGGTAAAAAATGTGATCATGAAATACAATATTTGCCCGTTCGCCAGGCGAGAAGTCGAGCGCGGCACTATTCGGTATCTGGTGGTGGAACAAACAAAAGTTAAACTCGTGCTTAAGGCATTAATTGAAGAATGCCAATTCCTCGACGCGCACCCAGAAGCCGAAACTACGCTATTTATTCTACCCCGCGGTTTTGAGGGTTTTTACGCCTATCTCGATCTTATCGATATGGCAACCGATGCGCTTATCGACAACGACTATGAAGGTATTTATCAACTGGCCACCTTCCACCCAGATTATTGTTTCGATGGTGAACTACAGGATGCTCCAGCCAACTTTACCAACCGCGCGCCCTACCCAACCCTGCACATCATCCGCGAAGCCAGCATGGAACTCGCATTAGCCAACTACACAGATCCCGAAACCATCCCTGAGCGCAACATCGCCTTTTGCCAACGTAAAGGCAGTGACTTTTTCGTCAAGCTGTTAGCTGAATGTATGGGGAAATAGCTTTTATACCGATCGTATTAAATATCTGTTCATTCAGCGGGAGTTCAACGCGCTTTAGACAAGGCGAAGGCTTGAAGGCATAGTGGTGCTCTGTCTAAAGCTTTGAACGCAGTATAAAGCGCGTTGAAACCCGCCCTTCGGGAGCCACACAGGCATCCCACTCCGGTGTTGCATTGACTTAAAAGGGAATAACCATTTCTGCGTCAATGCGCCTTGGATTGAGATGCCTGTGAGGCCCTGAACTGATTAGATATTTAATGTGATTGGTATTACATTTCATTCTTAGCGATGAAAATAAAGTCATTATAAAGGATTAGTAAAACTTGACGCAGACATATGGATCAGGAGGTTTGAGCATGGGATATGGAAGTTATTGGAAGCTTACGATACCACACAGACTTTGCCTTGTATAAAATCCAGCCAAATCTATGCAAAAACTGACTCTAAAAAAGTTAACACATCCTAATCATTCAAAAGTGTTATTAGGGTTGAGGTGTCCACTACTTTGCTAGATTGTAGATAAATATTTACCGCAAAAAAGTGTGAATACTCATCAAAGTATCCACACTTTGACCCATTACATTGGGCGATTTTTTTCGATAAGACGATTAAAAATCGCGTTCACAGATAACGAAGCGCCATGGGCAATTTTATCGGCTAATTTTTTTCTAATTTGATAACGAATCTTATACACATTGCGCTCACCCGCAAGAGACATAATCACATCATCACTGGTAGAAATTGCATCGACTAAACCTAATTCAATGGCTTGTTGACCGTACCAATGTTCACCTGTAGCAACTTTTGCTAGATCGAGTTCAGGCCGATATTTACCGACAAACTCTTTAAATAAAACATGGGTTTCTTCTAATTCTTCTTGAAACTTCTGTCTTCCTTCATCGGTATTTTCACCAAACACAGTCAAAGTACGTTTGAAGTTACCCGCGGTATGCTGCTCATAATCAATTTCATGCTTTTTCAACAACCGACTAAAGTTAGGCAATTGAGCCACAACACCAATTGAACCCACAATGGCAAAGGGAGCGGCGTAAATTTTATTGGCAACACAGGCCATCATATAACCCCCACTGGCGGCCACTTTATCAACGCACACCGTTAGCGGGATATTTGCTTGGCGTAAACGATCGAGTTGGCTAGAGGCTAGACCATAGCCATGTACCATACCGCCGCCACTTTCAACATTAACAACCACCTCATCGCCTTTGTCGGCGATAGCCAAAATGGCACTGATTTCTTCACGCAGTGACGCAACTTCAGCGGCATCGATACTACCTTTGAAATCGATGACAAACACTTTGCCCGTGCTGGCATCATCAGCAGCTTTGTCTTTCGCCTTTTCTTCAGCCTTTAATTGCTTTTCATAGGCTTTGAATTGTTTCTTTGAAAGGAGTTCTTCTTTTAAGCCATGCTTCAGTTCTTCTAACTCTTCAGACAGATTAGTGATCCTTAGCTCGCCCTTATCTGACTTATGCTTAACAGTGGAAGCCAACACCACAATAATAACAGCAACAATTGCGACAACTATCGTGGCAGCTTTCGCCAAAAACATTCCATACTCGTATAAAAATTCCAAAGCGCTCTCCGTTAGGGTACTTCACTCAATCAATTACGCGCTATTCTAACAGCCTAAAGGCCCATAAAAAAACCCAGCATTTGCTGGGTTTTTCAGATTAAAGCAAGATTAGTTAGGACAAGTCGCAATGACTTCACTGTTTGTCACTAAAATCGTCGCATCATTTTTACCTGCAGTGGCAGCATAGGTTGCCACTTGAGTCTGCATTTCAACAGTTGCTGCGGCGGCCATACCGTCAGTAGCGTCCGTTTCACCTGGACTCACAATCGAGCTATGGTGACCTTTAGCGAAGCGCACTGCGCCTGGGCCTTTTTCTGTGCTATCAACGCAAGGTAATCCAATAGCAGCAATCAGTGGCTCTGTGCCCGAAAGAGGGAAGTTATCCACACGGTTCGGTAACACTTGATCAGGTAAGTTACCGTTACCATCGCCTGCGATTTCAATTAAGTGCACCGGTAAACCCGTTGCTTTTAACATTACTGCATGGTTTACAGGATCCGCCGAATCCACGGCCGTTTGTACTGCAAAGGCAAACGTCGGAATAAACTGCGCATATACGGCTTGTACTAATGCCGCATATTCAGGACTACCCAGCTCATAACCTGCCGTGTTAGCTGCATTGACCAACGCTTGGAAAGTTGGCGATGCGGAGATATTGCTAAACAACACAGGGCCAAAGGTTGCTGAACCCGCAAATGAACCCGCTAAGCCACCTGCTGGTGCCACTAGCGATACCGCATTGATAGCATAAGGGTTAGGTAATGCACTTCCCGTTGCAGGATCTTTCATGCCTGTACTGGCATAGGTCGCAAAATCAGTACCGACGATAGCGCCTAAGCTAAGGCCTTGTGCACTGATTTTAGACACATCAAATACTTGTGGCTGACCTGCTTTTGCTAAGCCCTGCGCTAAACCGGTCAGCGCAAGACGCACACCTAAATGGTCCATCGTTGCTTGACGGAAATTATCACGCACCGACAAGGTGCTTGATATGTTCACAAACACTAATGGATTGCCATTTTTAAAGGCATCCGGTGTACCGACAACAGCACCGAAAGAAGGATCGGTTGCCGAGACTTCATAGATACCATCGCCGTTAGCATCGAATGAACGCGCTCCATGGAGCGGCATATCAATGGCAATCGTTGCAACCCCCATCGCCGCATATGAACCAGCGTAGGCCAATGACATTTCTTTACCACCCCCTAACCCGTGCAGTGCGATTGTTGTTGGCCAGCCCGCGGTCGGTGGGGTAAAAGGAATACCTTGTTGCTGGTAAAAGTTCGCTAATCTTACTTCATTTGGCATAGAAATCAGTACAGATACAGTTTCATAACCCTTGATGGCTGGGATTGGGTTAAATTTAGTGAGATGCTTGGTCTTATCTACCGCTGTACCATCATCTAATAGCCAGGTTTTACCCGCCATTAAAGACGGATTCGCTAAAGCATCGGCAGGATTTGCAATACCATTAGCGACTGCCTGCATACCAAAGTTAGTTTGACTTAGTTTGCCTGCTTGTAATGCAAGCAATACCGAGACAGGGCTATCACCTTGTGCTTTCCAACGGCCGTTAATTAATGGCTGCCCTGCAGACGATAAACAGCTCACTGAAGAACAGTCACCGTAAATAGGCAGTTTAATTTTTGCGGTATACACATCCGCTAAGCTTGCCACTACATAGGCTTTTCCTGCAGCAGGAGTTAAACCCGCGGCTTGTGCAACGGTATAACCCGCTGGCGTTGGCGTTTGAGCAAAGCTTGGTGCATAGGGGGCGCCCCTCGCCATCAGCAGTTTAGTGGTTTCATACACATTCGCGATTGACTGTGTCGTAAATAAACCAGAGTAACTAATCGTTGATGGATCAACATTGTGAGCCGCTGCGATCCCTTTTTCATAGCTATTGATTAAGGTTTGCAGCATGAGCTGGTCTGGCGTTTCTAACGGTAACGTATCAATATCCATCTTCAACAAACCATAGGTTGTTGATGGCGCAATACCGCGACCTTCAGAATCTTGAATAAGATTTGTTGTCGCATAAATATAAGACTGCCCAGCTTTAAGTGGCTTAAGAGGCACAATCACCACTTTTTTACCCGATGCAGTAGAAACAAAATCAACGCCAAACTGCAATTCAGCGCCCACTTTACACGCTGACACCGACGGCTTGGCCGTACATTCGGGATCAGAAGACAATGGACCGCCAACCGTCGCCTCAAACACTCTTACCGCGCCCGGTTGTGCAACTGATGCAGCCACTAACGTTAGTGGTGTGCCATCATTCTTTTTCGCTAAATCGATATCAATAGAAATGGGTGATGTTGTCGACCAACCATCTAACGCCCCAAGCGCTATTTGTGGGTCTACATAATTGCCCGAGTTTTCACCGGGAATGGATAAGGTCCCGTCAGTAGTACCACTGAAGAGCAAATCGTTCGGCAATGGCACTTTAGCATTAGCAGGGTCGAACACCATGTGTGATTCAGGGACGAGTGCTTCTGTCTTATCCTTGAGTTCGTTATAGCTGTCCTCACCACATCCAGTGAGTCCTAGCGCAGATGCAATCGCAACACCCAAAATGAGTCTTTTCATCTTTTTTCCCCAAATCTTGTTGTAATAGTTTTGTTTTCCCCAATAAATTAGTCACAATAGCTTCCAGCTCTGTGACTAAATAGGGCTTATGTTAGCCCCTAACTCATTTCAAGTTAACGTAAAAACATTGAGTTAGCTACAAGTTTGTCACAAACGTCATCGCTATTAATAACAAAGTTTCATTCATTTGTTTGAAACATGCGTTTATCACTTCGGCGACTCTAGAAGTGGCGGGCATTCCCGCCAAGAGGAAAAAAGACTCATGTTGGAATATCAAGCTGTAAAAGATTTACTCAAAGGCAAAACAATTTTAGTAACTGGGGCTGGGGCTGGTATTGGTCGCACAGCAGCCATCGAGTTTGCAAAGCACGGCGCTACGGTGATTTTACTGGGTAAAACAGTGAAAAAACTAGAGGCGGTTTACGATGAAATAGAACAAGCAGGTTATCCCAAGCCTGCAATCGTCCCATTAGATCTTAAGGGCGCGACCGAACAACATTATCGTGATATGGCTGATACCATCGCTGAACAATTTGACTCTTTAGACGGCTTATTACATAACGCGAGTTTGCTTGGCGCCTTAGGTCCGTTTGAACACATAGATATTCCATCACTCGAAGATGTACTGAAAGTAAACGTCATCGCGCAAGTCATGCTAACAAAAGCATTATTGCCTGTGATGCGCCAAGCACCAAGCGCCTCGATTATTTTTACCTCAAGCAGTGTCGGTCGCCAAGGTCGTGCCTATTGGGGGCCTTATGCCTTCTCTAAATTTGCCACCGAAGGCATGATGCAAGTTCTCGCCCATGAATGTGATGGCACGTCAATCCGTGTCAATAGTATCAATCCTGGCGCGACTCGCACTGAAATGCGCGCTAAAGCCTATCCTGCTGAAAATCCATTGGATCTTAAAACCTCAGAGGAAATTATGCCGACCTATTTATACTTAATGGGTCCAGATTCAAGCGCTGTGAACGGTCAACAGTTTAACGCTCAATAAATTTCGTTACGCACAAAAAAGCCCTTTCAACCGAACATTGAAAGGGCTTTTTATTAATCAAAATCCAGCCAGACTAGGTTACAGCCATAGTTACTTCGCCATAACTGCCTTCATTAATACTTCAGTGGTGAATTTATCATTATTTATCACAGGAAATCTGTCATAGGTTTGGAAAATCACTTGATCTTGATACTTGATCATCGCCACTACGCCATATTGAATATTTTTGTCGATTGATTTAGCGGGTAACGTAAATTTAAATGGCACAGGCGCCCTGGCAATGTTAAAGGTTTTTTGCGCAACAATAACACCCGGCGTATTCAAATCTATGATAGCAATCGTAATTTGACAACCTTGTGGTAACGGGAGCTGTTCTAAATAACCCGCGGCGCCATTGATGATAACAGGCTGCTCGGGTTGTACCGTCACGCAGCCATTAAGCAACAATGCCATTAGAGAGAATACAATTAACGTCTTAATTTTAAGATACATTTTAATTTCCTTTTACCCTACGGATCAGCCCTTCTTGCGTAGCTGAAGCAACTAATTCACCCTGTTGATTGAAAAATTGTCCTCTAACATAACCTCGGCCACCACTGGCATTGGGGCTATCAATACTGTACAGCAGCCATTCGCCCATATTGATGGGTCGATGAAACCACATAGCATGATCTATCGTTGCCATTCTTACGCCAGGCGTCAAAAATGACACGCCATGGGGCTGAGCTGCCGTCACCAAAAAGTTAAAGTCGGATGCATATGCGAGTAAATACTCATGAATATGCGCATCATTTGGCATGGGGCCATTAGCTCTTAACCAAACATAACGATAGGGCTGGGTTTCATTAGGAGCAAACGGGTGTAATGGATTGACGAGCCTCATCTCGATTGGCGCATCAGCCATAAATTTTTCGAGCATCCTTGTCGGTACTTTGTCCCGCAACGTCATCGCTAATTCTTGTTGGTTCAATAAACCTTCGGGGCCAACCACTTGCGGCATCGTCGCTTGGTGGCTAAACCCTTCCTCTGGTTCTTGGAAAGAACAGGTCATATGGAATATCGGCCGGCCTTTTTGGATAGCACTAACACGGCGGGCGCTAAAACTGCCACCATCACGCATGTTTTCCACTTCATAGACAATGGGTAACTTCTCGTCACCTGCCCGTAAAAAATAAGAATGTAATGAGTGAACTTTGCGCTCGGCGGGGACAGTTTGTTTCGCAGCACTCAATGCTTGTCCCATCACTTGGCCACCAAATACATGTCCAAATCCCAGATCTTGACTTTGACCACGGAACAGACCGATTTCAATTTGTTCAAGGGAAAGTAATGATAAAAGATCGTCTAATACCTGACTCATGGGGATCCTATTGCACAATTAGCCATTAATGCTAAAGGGTAACTCAGTTGGCCTTTAGCTGACTAGCCTTGTGTCGATTATTCGCAATGTGATCAATCAATTTTAATATGATGTTCTAGGGCACTTAAAATAGACCAAGACAGTACCTTATCTTCACCACAGGGATGTAAAGTTACAGGGAAAGAGCGGTATAACTGTCGCCAATGTTGTAACAGGTTATTAGGCGTCAACAGATCTTCATTAAAATACATCGGCTCAAACTCGACAAACATACCATGGCTAACACTGCCAGCTCCGGCAAGTAAATGTTGACCGTTAGGCGCTTGTTCGCTCACTAAAAATGCGGTAGTCGCCGTTAATGACTCAAAAGAAAATAGCGGCTGAATCACACTGGCTAAATGATGCTCTGTCATCGCAGTAACAGCATGGGGACATAGACTATTAACGTGAATATTATACGCATCACCTTCTAATGATAGGCAATTCACCATACCCACCAGCGCCATCTTACTCGCACTGAATCCTACTTGATGCAAATCACCAAACAAAGCCGAAGTGCCAGTGGTCATCATCACTCGACCAAAATTTTGTTGCTGCATATAGGGCCATACGGCTTGAGTCAGATAAAAGCAACCATTGAGATCGACATCCAATTGCCGTTGCCACTGCTCAAGCTTAATGTGCTCGAACGGACAAGCGCCGTAAACTCCCGCGTTATTAATCAAAATATCAATACGACGCCAACGGAGGATCACCTCCTCGACCATTCGATTAACCTCATCCCTGTGGCTCACATCAAGCATAAAGTAAATACAATCGCCACCGAGATTAATAATACTGTCGTAAGTTTGTATTAACGCCTGATTTGTCTGAGCGGCCTGTTCGCCGTTAATAAGCACAGACTCCTTGCAAGATAGCAACTGATCGACAAGTACGACTTTAGCCCCCCTCTCGGCCAACATAATCGCATAGGCACGTCCAAGCCCTGCTGCCGCCCCAGTGACTAATGCCACTTTATTATCGAAACGCATCCCAATGTGTCCTTACTGGTGAAGTAATGGCAGCAAAGCTTCGCCAAAATAACGCATAAAGTGCGACCGTAATGAACATCAATCGCCTCATATGGCCTCAAGCCATACATTGAAGTAATCAACAATACGAGCCGCCATTAACATCAACTATAGGAACATAGACTTTTATGCTTTTCTTTGAGCTTGGCGGCAAATCTTCGACCACATCAGTGAACATATGTGCGCTAATTCAAACTCTGTTACATGCGTTTATTAGATAGTGCTCACTTTCGAGTTAAATCTTGTTATGCTATGCATTAATAGAGCCCTAGCTTGAACCCATTCCCATTTACCCATAACGACTGGACACTATGAATCCTTGGATTTTAGCCATAAGACCTCGTACGCTCCCCGCAGCCATAGGTCCTTTACTCATCGGCAATATTCTTGCCCTGCATCTTGAGAGTTACAGCTGGTTAATTGCTGCAACCTCTATGCTTTGCGCTGTTTTATTACAGATTGCAGTCAATCTCGCTAACGACTATTTTGATTTTAAAAATGGCATTGATACCGCCGAACGCTTAGGCCCCATTCGCGTGACTCAAAGTGGGTTGCTTTCACCCTCTAGCGTCCGTAATGCGATGATCTTATGCCTGTTAATGGCGCTTGCGGTGGGTTCTTATTTAATTTGGCATGGCGGCTGGCCTATCGCCATTCTCGCCGCTGCCGCTATTTTAGGTGCGCTGGGTTACAGTGGTGGCCCCTATCCACTCGCCTCCCATGGCCTGGGCGAAGTCGCAGCCTTTATCTTTTTTGGATTAGTGGCCGTTGTCGGTAGTTACTATCTACAAGCGGGTGATACCACAATCAATGCGTGGTTATTAGGTTGTGCTATTGGGCTATTCAATGCGGCTATCATGCTGGTCAACAACACCCGCGATATTCGTACCGACACCCAAGCCGGCAAACATACTCTGGCTGTACGTATCGGCGAAGCGCAATCAAAAGTGCTATATCAAGCACTGATTTATCTGCCCTTTGGTCTCGTTATCGCAGGCTTCCTACTCGGCATTTTACCGGGACTCCCCGTATTGCTCGCGGGCTTATCACTGCTTATCGCCCGTAAACTTAGTAGTGATTTTTATGCTGTATCCGGCGAAGCTTTAAATCCATTACTCGGCCGCACAGCTAAATTAACCATGATTTTTAGTACTTTGTTTAGCGTAGGTCTAGTGTTTACCGCATAAGAGTAAAGCCGCTATGCTAATGCTATAAGACGCCCAAGCTTAATCCTGAATACAAAAAAGGTTCGTATCCTCAACAGATACGAACCTTTTTTATTGGCTAGCGAAGCCAAATCTAGTTTGCTGCCATATTCAACGACACAAACTCAGCATCTGATTATTGCCAGATATAGCCTGAGATCAGTGTGTTTAACAAAATACTGTTAAAGTTACGTAGCGCTTGAGATGAATCACTGCTCCCTGCACCAAAACACACATGTAGTGGTAATAAATGTTCTTCCCGCGGATGACTAAAACGCGCTTCAGGGGCCATTTCCCAGTGGGTTAATACAGCTTTAGCCTCGGCAATGCTCGCACTTGCCGTTAATGTTTGCGTGAGCCAGTAGTCAAATTCTGCGCTGCGGCTTTGTACTGTAAGATCGCTTGAGAAAAACGCCCGCATATTGTGAAACGACATGCCCGAACCCACAATCAATACCCCTTGCTCCCGCAGTGGGGCTAAAGCTTCCCCAATGGCAATATGAATTTTAGGATCGAGACTGTTAATTAAAGACATCTGCACCACAGGAATATCCGCCTCGGGATACATCAACTTAAGTGGCACAAAGGTGCCGTGATCAAATGCACGATTGCTATCTAAGCGGGCAGCAATCCCCTTTTCATCTAGCATATTCGCAATCTGTGTGGCTAATTCTGACTCACCGGGTGCAGGATATGTCAGCTGATAAGCCTCAGGTGGAAATCCATAGTAATCATACAAAATACTTGGCTTTGGGCTACTCGACAAAGTCACCACAGATTCTTCCCAATGGGCAGTGATCAACACAATCGCCTTTGGAGTTGGCATTGACGCTGTTACTGAAGTTAAAAATGCACGCAATTCCCTATGATTAACATCATTGAGCAAAGGCATTGAGCCACCACCGTGGGGCACAAATAGCACAGGCATACGACTCGTTTTAACTTGCATCACACTCTCTCATTTTGATTAAATTATCTGCATAACGGCTTACCGTGCACCCCAAAATTTCCGTTTAACTAACTGTTAAATAATACAATTCAAGGTAAATTTAAAATGCGGAGCGATTCAGCACCAACTGCCGCTGAAATTGCACTAAACGCTCAATAATTTCATCCAGTTTGATAACCAGAAAGAGGCCAGCCGATAAACTCAATGCAGGCAGTGCATTCATCGACGCTTCATAGTTAAAGTGGAAATAAATCGCTCCCATCATAATCGCCAGTAAACCGCTCGCCGATAACACTCGGTAGTCACGTAGACACAAACCAAGGGCACCAATCACCTCCATCAAACCAATCACGTAACCAAAACCTGTCGGTAAATTCATTAAAGTGAACGGAACATGGAACATAGGCACACCAAATAACTTAGCAAATCCCGAGATGAAAAACACGATACTCAGCGCCAATGTGACGGTTGCAGCGGCGCGATTAAGTGTATTGGCACAAAGGAATAGCTTCTGCGTATCAACCTCGGCAACTAAGCCATTGATACTTTGTCCCTTAGCACCGCATAAGCTTGAAAATCGCATAGTTCATACCCCATTAAACTTAATATTGCCGTCAATCTTGAGCACCAATGCACAGTCAACAAGCGAGAATGGCGTGGATTATGAGCCGATAAAATATAAATAAATATGGAATAAAATCTAATATCTCATAAACTAATAATTTATGACTTACGAGCAACACCTGTGACCTTAGACCAACTGCTGATGTTTAAAACCGTAGCTGAGGCGGGCTCACTCAAAGCTGCTAGTGACAAGTTACATAAAACCCAACCCGCAATAAGCCAAAGTATCAAGCAGTTAGAATCACAGCTCGATCTTATTCTGTTTAATCGGGAAGGTTATCGACTCGCCATTACTGAACAAGGCCGAAAACTGCTGCAACATACCCAACGGGTACTGAATGAAGCGCAGGAAATGAGGCAGGTGGCAAAACATTTGGCCAAAGGCAACGAAGCGAGTATCACCTTAGCTTTTGAAGCCTCTTTTAATCTCGCTCGAATTTTGCCGATTTTAGAGCTGACTCAAAATGAATTCCCTTACACCCAAATCATTCTTAAACAAGAGTTTTTAACCGGTGCACTCGAAGCCCTGAATCAAGATATAGCCGAAATCATCATCTCAGCGGGCGGAATTGAGCCCATACCTTCGAGCCATTTAGAATTGGCCTATTTATTTTCCGGCAACTTGCTCGATGTGGCCGCACCGCGCATGCTTGAGCGTCATCCAACACTAACCTACGCAAGAGAACTCGTTAACGAATATCAAATCGTGATCCAAGATACCGGCACTGGTACTGCGAATATTGAGTTTGGGGTACAGGCGGGGCAACGACGTTGGTATGTTAATGATTTTTATACCAAGAAAATGCTCATCCAAAGTGGTATGGGTTGGGGCAAACTGCCGCACTATATGATTGAAGATTCACTCAAACAAGGCACATTGCTGGCACTGGATTTGCGCGAAAGACAAAACAACATCCAACTCGATTACTATGTGATGCGAAAACCCCATTCACCCTTAGGCCCTGTTGCCCAAGCACTGTGGCAAAAACTGATCGCCTTTTCATCTGAGCTGAATGCTTAGGACTTCAAACTTAAGATGTAGCTTTTTGACTTAAAATGAATTGAAGCCAAAAAGTTATAAGCCGTTATGAAATCATCGACCATAAACAAAAACGCCCCTTGATAAGGGGCGTTTTTCATTTTGATAATAAGCTAGAAACCTTAGGCTTAAACCTTAGCTAAAGTACGCTCTTTAGCGCTCCAATCTAAGTGATATTTCTCGCCTGCTGGTTTGTCAGTACGCTCAAAGGTGTGGGAGCCAAAAAAGTCACGTTGACCTTGGAGTAAGTTCGCCGGTAATGTTTCGCAGCGATAACTGTCGTAATACGCCAGAGCCGAGCTAATACAAGGCGCTGGAATGCCCTGCATGACAGCAGTCGCAACGGCTGTACGCCATAGTTCTTGTTTTTCAGATAAAACAGATGCAAAACTGTCAGCCATCAACAGATTGCTAAGATCGGCTTTTTCTTCATAGGCTTGAGTGATTGATTGCAAGAAAGTGGCGCGAATAATACAACCTGCGCGCCAAATTTTTGCAATTCCAGCAAAGTCTAACTGCCATTTTTGCTCACTGGCCGTCATTGCCATTAACTGGAAACCTTGTGCGTAACAACACACTTTGGCGCAATATAACGCGCTTTCAAGGGCATCAATTAATGCTACTTTTTGCGTAGCATCAATCGCAACTCTTTTTGGCCCAGCCAATTTTTTATTTAATTGCAGACGTAAAGATTTTTGGGTACTTAAAGCGCGGGCATACACAGCTTCAGCAATCGTCGGCGTTGGGCAACCCATTTGTAAACTGCTCACAGCAGTCCACAAACCAGTGCCTTTTTGGCCCGCTTTATCTAAGATCATTTCCACCAGCGGTTTACCCGTTAAAGGATCGGCCTGTTTTAATACTTCGGCGCTAATTTCCATCAAATAGCTATTTAAGCTACCTTTGTTCCAGCGCTCAAACACGTCGCCTACTTCAGATGCGCTCATGCCTAAACCGTCATGCAACATTTGATAGGCTTCGCAAATCAATTGCATATCAGCGTATTCGATACCGTTGTGCACCATTTTCACATAATGACCAGCCCCCGCAGGACCTATATAGGTGGTACATGGCTCGCCTTCAATCACTGGGTTACCTGGCTCAAAACGCTCAATGGGTAAGCCTGTTTTTGCATCAACCTTAGCCGCAATTGCCTTCCAAATAGGTGCGACATGATGCCAAGCATCAATATTGCCACTTGGCATTAAAGACGGGCCAAAACGCGCGCCCACTTCACCGCCTGAAACCGCAGAACTAAAAAAGACAAATTGTTCTTTGTAACGCGACTCTCGCTCGACTGTGTCAGTCCACAGGCTATTGCCCGTATCGATAACAATATCGTCAGATTCAATTCCGGCAGAAATCAAGGCACTACAGACACCATCAACCGGGGCACCAGCAGGAACAGAAAGCACTAAAATGCGGGGTTTTGTAAGGCTGGCTAACATTTCGGTAAGATTAGCACAGCCAAGAATACGAGGCTCAAGTCCAACGCGTTCGTGCTTTTCTTGCTGTACAACAGCATTAACTTTATCAGCATCGAGGTCAAATGCGCTGACGTTATATTGATTATCCGCGATGTTTAACGCCAGGTTTTTACCCATTACGCCAAGACCTATTACGCCGATATCATTAAGGTTTTTGTGGTTTTGCATTATATAATTCCCACGGGTCGCAGAGGTTAGATCTAACCAATTTTGAAATATAATTATAGCGAGCTTTGTAACTTAATTACCAGAAACATACGATTGGCAATTTCGATTGTGCCAAAAGTCGCCATCGTTTACGTCTCATCTCATCTGGCATAACCGTCAACTAATGGGCGAGTTTAAGTCCTAAAACACCCAATAATATCAGTACCAAACTGGCAGTTTTGAGTAAGCTAACCCCTTCTCCTAAAAGAACAATTCCCGCGATAGCTGTACCCATGGCACCAATACCGACCCATACGCCATAAGCTGTACCAATAGGCAGTTGTTTAACCGCGAGTCCGAGTAGCAACACACTCACGGTCATCGACGCAACTGTAAAGATACTTGGCCATAAACGCGTAAAACCTTCGGTATATTTAAGCCCTACGGCCCAACCAATTTCGAATAAACCCGCAAGGATTAATAAAAACCAGCTCATAGTGAACACCCATAAAGGGGTCGTCCCCATAATAGATTTGGCGTATTTAGGGTCGTCCCTAAGCCATGTGATTATCATGTAATGATGTCGTGATAGGGGCTCAAGACTAACAAATTTAAGATAAAAACTTCAATCTTTGATTTTACCTAATCATTAATACAACAAACAAAAAAGGCGATAGCAAACTTGGTTAGTTTACTATCGCCTTGATATTTCAGCTTTGTTATAGGATTTTACACTAAAGCATCTGCATAACCCATGCGAGTAAGTGCAGTACGCACTAGCTCTAACGTTTGCGGATCTTCTATGGTTGCTGGCGCAGTATATTGCTGATTATCGGCAATTTTACGCATTGTTCCGCGTAAAATCTTACCGGAGCGCGTTTTAGGTAATTTTTGAATCGCACTAACTAACCTAAAGGAAGCAACGGGACCAATCTCTTGGCGCACCAAGGTAATTAACTGCTTATGCAATTCTTCATCACTGATCGTCACGCCCTTTTTCAGTACCACCAATCCTAATGGCACTTGACCTTTAAGCTGATCATCAACACCAATCACAGCCGCTTCGGCCACATCGGGATGTTGACATAATACCTCTTCAAAACGTCCGGTCGACAACCTGTGGCCCGCCACGTTTATGATGTCATCGATACGACTCATAATGTAGAGATATCCGTCTTCATCGGTGTAACCCGCATCGCCAGTTAAGTAATAACCTGGGTACATAGACAAGTAACTGTCTTGATAGCGTTGATTGTTTTGCCACAGTGTCGTCAAGGTGCCCGGCGGTAAAGGCAGTTTGATCACCACATTCCCCGAGGTATTGGGCGCAACTTGTTCACCCAATTCATCCACCACTTCAACCGCATAGCCAGGCACAGGCAAAGCGGGTGAGCCAGGCTTAATGGCGACGGGCGCTGTGCCCATCAAATTTGCCGCGACAGGCCAACCCGTTTCAGTTTGCCACCAGTGATCGATAACAGGTTTAGCGAGTTTAGTGTGTGCCCAAACTAAAGTGTCGGGATCGCAACGTTCCCCCGCCAAAAACACGTTTTTAAGACAAGCTAAATCAACACCTTGTAGATACTCACCATCAGGATCTTCACGCTTGATTGCGCGAATGGCCGTCGGCGCGGTGAAGAAGCTTTTAACCTTGTATTTGGCAATCGTGCGCCAAAAGGCTCCTGGATCGGGCGTACCAACAGGTTTGCCCTCGTACATTAGGGTCGTAGCGCCCACCAGCAATGGCCCATACACAATGTAAGAATGACCCACAACCCAGCCCACATCAGACGCGGCCCAAAACACATCGCCCGCTTGAATATCGTAAATATGTTGCATCGACCAAGCCAGAGCCACAGCATGGCCGCCATTATCGCGCACCACACCTTTAGGCTGACCCGTGGTGCCAGAGGTATAAAGCACATACAAAGGATCGGTAGCCTTAAGCGCAGCGCAATCCGCCCAAGGTGCCGTGACTAACGCAGCTTGCCAATCTAAATCACGGCCCTCAAGCAAATCGGCATGATACTGGCTACGATTCAAAATCAGGCAATGATCCACTTGATGGACAGCTTGTGCCAAGGCTTTATCTAACAAAGGCTTATAAGGGATAACACCCGAAGGCTCGATACCGCAGGATGCCGATAGCACCAATTTAGGTTTGGCATCGTTAATCCGCGTTGCGAGTTCATTGGCGGCAAAACCACCAAAGACCACAGAATGAATCGCGCCTATACGGGCACAGGCCAGCATAGCAAAAGCCGTTTCTGGCACCATTGGCATATAAATCACCACGCGGTCACCCTTGCCAATACCAATGGATTGCATAAACCCTGCGAGTCGGCTCACTTGAGCTTGCAGCTCCGCATAGCTAATGCCGTATTCAGTATCCGTTACTGGGCTCACATACTGGATAGCGACTTGATCGCCGCGTCCAGCCAACACATGGCGATCGACGGCGTTATAACAGGTGTTCATTTCACCATCGGCAAACCAATGATAAAACGGCGCCTGCGACTCATCGAGCACCGTTTTAGCGGGTTTAATCCAATCGAGCGCCTTGGCCGCTTCTCCCCAGAACTCGGCTTTATTAAGCAAGGATGCTTGATGCAACGCTTGATGTTTTTGTTGGTTCTGTTTTTGATTTGTGGCTTGCGCTACAGATGCATTTTGCTGTTCTGTCAACATATGTCCTCCAATCAGGACTGCGGCTAAAATCGTCAGCCGCAATAACTACCCCTTCCAACAACCATTATTAACAGGGGCGCACCAAGCCCACTATTAGACGTTAGCCTATAACCAGAAGATATTTGTGGCTTTATGTGAGAACACTAATTTAAAGCACTCGTTTTAATCAAGCCATATAGGCTTGTGGCAATTGGGATTGACACCTTTTTGCTCCCAGAATAAAGGCCTAAATCTTTACCTTTACGTAAACTTCATATATCTTGCTTGAAATTGATTATTTAGGGTGCATGATGAGCGCAACGAACACGCCACAAACGACTTACTCGATTAGTGATCTCTCAAAAGAGTTTGATATTACGACGCGTAGTATTCGTTTTTACGAAGATCAAGGTTTGCTTAAGCCTAAGCGCCGCGGTCAAACCCGTATTTATAGTCTCAAAGACAGAGTCCGTCTCAAGCTCATTCTTCGCGGCAAACGCTTAGGCTTTTCATTGGCAGAAACTCGCCGCTTGTTTGAGTTATACGATGCCGACAAGAGCAGCACTTCACAACTCAATACCATGCTCGCCCTAGTGGAAGAAAAAAAATCTGCCCTACAACAGCAAATGGATGACATTAAAGTGGTGTTGATGGAACTCAATTCTGCCGAGCAGCAATGCCGTTTAGCCTTAGATGATAACAAAACGACTAAAGCCTAAATCCTCGTTGAAACAAGATCAAGTCAATATGATTGGCTATAAGGCCTAAAAACGCAGGATGTAAGCACTAGGATTAAGTACAAGATTTAAAAGACTCAAGCACCTAAAAATCATAAAAACTATAAAATTACATATCAGAAATTTAAACATCTGAAATTAGAACATTTGAAAGGACAAAAGCAATGAACTCACTCTACACCAGTCTGAATTTTGGCCTAGGCGAAGACGTCGATATGCTGCGCGATGCGGTGCAAGATTTTGCCGACCATGAAATCGCTCCAATTGCCGCCAAAGTAGACCAAGACAACGCCTTTCCCAATGAGCTTTGGCCTGTACTAGGGGGAATGGGGCTACTAGGCGTCACGGTGCCAGAAGAGTTCGGCGGCGCAAACATGGGCTATCTTGCCCACGTAGTGGCAATGGAAGAAATCTCCCGCGCATCGGCCTCTATCGGCCTAAGCTACGGCGCCCATTCAAACCTGTGCGTAAATCAAATTAACCGTAACGGCAATGCTGCGCAAAAAGCCAAGTATCTGCCTAAGTTAGTGAGCGGTGAACATATCGGCGCACTGGCTATGAGTGAGCCAAACGCAGGTTCTGACGTAGTCTCAATGAAGTTACACGCCCGCAAAGAAGGCGACCGTTTTATCTTAAACGGCAACAAAATGTGGATCACCAACGGCCCCGATGCCCACACCTATGTGATTTACGCTAAAACCGACCTAACCAAAGGCGCACACGGTATTACCGCTTTTATCGTTGAGCGTGATTCTAAAGGTTTTAGCCAAGCACAAAAGCTCGACAAACTCGGCATGCGCGGCTCTAACACCTGCGAATTGGTGTTTGAAGATGTTGAAGTACCGGAAGAAAATATCTTAGGCGGCTTAAACAACGGCGTAAAAGTGCTGATGAGCGGCTTAGATTACGAGCGCGTCGTACTGTCTGGCGGCCCATTGGGCATCATGAACGCCTGTATGGATATCGTTGTACCTTACGTCCACGAACGTGAACAATTTGGCAAATCAATCGGTGAATTCCAACTAATACAAGGCAAATTAGCCGACATGTACACAGGTATGAATGCCGCAAAATCCTACGTTTATGCCGTGGCAAAATCCTGCGATCGCGGTGAAACCACCCGTAAAGATGCTGCTGGCGCGATTCTGTATAGCGCAGAGCTCGCAACCAAAATGGCATTGGATGCCATTCAACTGCTGGGCGGCAATGGTTATGTGAACGAATACGCCGCAGGCCGCTTACTGCGTGATGCCAAGCTGTATGAAATCGGCGCGGGTACTTCTGAAATTCGCCGCATGTTGATTGGCCGCGAATTGTTCAATGAGTCGAAATAACACAATCTTTCACAAGTGAATGGGTAGCCCCTCACTGTAGCTACAGTTTGCGCCACCCATTCGAGCCAAGTAATACCGAATTTCCGCTTTAGAAGGACAATAAAAGTGACGCAAATAAGCAGTCGTATCAACGCCCGTAGCGATGAATTTAAAGCCAAATCCGACGATATGGCCGCCCTAGTGGCCGATCTAAAAACTAAGTTGGCAAAAATCGAACTTGGCGGCGGCCCTGTGGCGCTGGAGCGTCATTTATCCCGCGGTAAATTACTGCCACGTCAACGAGTTGAAAAACTACTCGATGCAGGTTCACCCTTTTTAGAACTGTCGCAATTTGCCGCGTTTGAAGTCTATGACGAAGAAGTACCCGCAGCAGGCATTATTGCTGGTATTGGCCGCGTGAGCGGCGTTGAGTGCATGATTATCGCCAACGATGCCACGGTTAAAGGCGGCACTTATTACCCGATTACGGTCAAAAAACACCTTCGCGCCCAAGATATTGCCAGCCGTTGCCACTTGCCTTGTATCTATTTAGTCGACTCAGGCGGCGCTAACCTGCCCCGCCAAGACGAAGTATTCCCAGACCGCGATCATTTTGGCCGCATTTTTTACAATCAAGCGCAAATGTCGGCTAAGGGTATACCACAAATTGCTGTGGTGATGGGTCTGTGCACCGCAGGTGGCGCTTATGTGCCTGCGATGGCAGATGAGTCAATTATCGTCAAAGATCAAGGCACTATATTTTTAGCAGGCCCGCCATTAGTGAAAGCGGCTACCGGTGAAGAAGTTAGCGCAGAAGAGCTTGGCGGCGCCGACGTACACACCAAAATATCTGGCGTAGCGGATCATTTAGCGCAAAACGATGATCATGCTTTAGAGCTAGCACGCCGCGCTGTATCGCGCCTTAATCATCAAAAAGAAATCAAGTCGCTGTTAAGCCCAGTAAAACCACCAAAGTTCGACATTAGCGAACTATATGGCATTGTCGGCACCGACTTGAAAAAGCCCTTTGACGTCAAAGAAGTTATTGCCCGTATCGTCGATGACTCTGATTTTGATGAGTTTAAAGCCAACTATGGCGCAACCTTAGTGTGCGGCTTTGCCCGTATTCACGGCTACCCAGTGGGTATCGTCGCGAACAACGGCATTCTATTTTCTGAATCAGCACAAAAAGGTGCGCACTTTATTGAGTTGTGTTGTCAGCGCAAAATTCCGCTGCTGTTCCTGCAAAACATTACCGGCTTTATGGTGGGTAAAAAGTACGAACACGAAGGCATTGCCAAACACGGCGCTAAGATGGTGACCGCAGTATCCTGCGCCAATGTGCCTAAATTTACAGTGATTATTGGCGGCAGCTACGGTGCGGGTAACTACGGTATGTGTGGCCGCGCATTCGAGCCAACCATGATGTGGATGTGGCCTAACGCGCGCATTTCTGTGATGGGCGGCGAGCAAGCGGCTGGCGTACTCGCCACAGTTCGCCGTGACGGTTTAGCCCGAAAAGGTGAAGAATGGTCACTTGAAGCTGAAAAAGCCTTTAAAGCGCCCATTGTCGCCCAGTACGATAAAGAAGGTCATCCGTACCATGCCAGCGCCCGTTTATGGGATGACGGTATTATCGACCCAGCGCAAACCCGCGACGTGGTCGGCCTTGCCCTATCTGCAGCGTTAAATGCTCCTATCGAAGACACTCGCTTTGGTGTGTTCCGCATGTAATTCATGCGTGTAGATAATGACATGTCAACAAGATAGGGAAACGACCATGACAAGTTCACAACCAATACCACACACGTTAAGCAACTTACAACACGTGAGCTACGCTCTCAATAACGGCGTTGCAGAGTTAATCCTTAACCGAGCAGAAGTGCACAACGCCTTCGATGAAGTGATGATTAGCGAGATGATTAGCGTCCTTAGCTATTTTGCTGAGCACAAGCAATGCCAAGTGCTGGTACTCAAAGCCAATGGCAAAAATTTCAGCGCCGGCGCCGATCTCAATTGGATGCGTAAACAAGCCAAAATGGACTTTGAGCAAAATCTAAATGATGCCAAAGCCCTCGCTAAACTGATGCAGGATTTAGACACCTTTCCTAAGCCCACCATTGCATTAGTGCAAGGCGCAGCCTTTGGCGGCGCACTGGGGCTGATTTGCGCTAGTGATATCGCTATCGCTACAAGCCGCGCCAGCTTTTGTTTAAGCGAAGTTAAACTCGGATTAATTCCGGCGGTGATAAGCCCTTACGTTGCCCGCGCTATGGGTAACCGTGCCTCGCGCCGCTACATGTTAACGGCCGAACGTTTTAGTGCAGAAACCGCCCTTAAGCTTAATGTTATCAGTGAAATCTGTGATGACTTAGACGCCGCAGCTAAGCCGATTATCGACGCGCTGCTGGCCAATAGCCCACAAGGCATGGCGTGGGTAAAAACACTGCTATCGCGCCTTGAAGATGGCGTGATAGACCAAGACGCCATTGATTACACTAGCGAGCGTATCGCGCGCATTAGGGTATCGACTGAGGGCCAAGAAGGCTTAAACGCTTTTTTTGAAAAACGTCAGCCGAACTGGCTGCAAACCGCGGCAACGCCAGAGCCAAGTGAAACCCAAGGAGCACGTTAGATGTCTACTAAGCACATGTTTACCAAACTATTAATTGCTAACCGGGGTGAAATTGCCTGCCGCATCATCAAAACTGCCCATGCCATGGGCGTTCGCACCGTTGCTTTATATTCCGATGCCGATAAAGAAGCGCGCCATGTCGCCATGGCCGACGAGTCTTTCTACTTAGGCGGCAGCGCGCCAGCAGACTCCTATTTAAAGGGCGATTTGATTATCGACATCGCCAAAAAAGCCGGTGCACAAGCTATTCATCCAGGTTACGGATTTTTATCAGAAAACGCCGACTTTGCCCGTAAATGTGAGGCTGCAGGCATCGCCTTTGTTGGCCCAGGCAGTGATGCTATCGATGCCATGGGCAGCAAAAGTGCCGCCAAATCGATTATGACAGCGGCAAACGTGCCGTTAGTACCCGGTTATCATGGTGATGACCAGAGTGATGCAGTGCTAAAAGCTGAAGCGCTGAAAATCGGCTTCCCTATGCTGATTAAAGCGGCCTATGGCGGCGGCGGTAAAGGCATGCGTATCGTCGAGAACGAAGGTGAAATCATGGAAGCCGTTAACTCGGCGCGCCGTGAGGCGGCCTCTTCTTTTGGTAACGATAAGTTATTGATGGAGCGCTATTTACGCCAGCCGCGCCACGTCGAAGTGCAAGTGTTTGCCGACACCTTTGGCAATGCCATTTACCTGTCAGATCGCGATTGCTCAATTCAACGTCGCCACCAAAAAGTGGTTGAGGAAGCACCAGCTCCAGGGTTAAGCGATACACTGCGCGCCCAGATGGGTGCAGCGGCAGTGGCAGCAGCTAAAGCCATCGATTATGTTGGCGCTGGCACGATAGAATTTCTGCTAGATACGGACAATAGCTTCTATTTCATGGAGATGAACACCCGTCTACAGGTGGAGCATCCCGTAACTGAAATGGTCACTGGCCAAGATTTAGTGAAATGGCAATTGCTGGTCGCCAGCGGTCAGCCTCTGCCCCTTAAGCAAGATGAAGTGCGTATTCACGGCCATTCATTTGAAGTGCGAATTTATGCCGAAGATCCACAAAATGAGTTTTTACCCGCCAGTGGTAAGCTCAATTTTCTACGCGAACCCGAGCAAAGTAAGTTTGTCCGTATCGATTCAGGCATTCGCGAAAACGATGTGATCAGTAACTTCTATGATCCTATGATTGCCAAGCTTATTGTCTGGGATGAATCCCGCCCGCGCGCCCTGCAACGTTTAGTGCATGCCTTAGAGTCGTATCAAATCAGCGGCCTTAAGCACAACATTGAGTTTTTGGCGAACATTGCCGAGCACCCAGCATTTGCCAATGCCGACTTTAGCACTGACTTTATTGGCCGTTATGGCGATACCTTAATTGGTACGGCCTCGAGCGAAGCCGATACTGCGCTTGCCTTTGCCGCGCTGTATCAAGTGCTTGCCCGTAAAGAAGCCGCTAAAGCATTGGCCATTAACAGCGCTGATCCTTACTCGCCTTGGGGTCAAGTGAGTGGCTTTAGACTTAACAGTTGTAGCCAACACAATATTACCCTGCTCGATGACGCCCATGAATTGCAGCAGTTAGTAATGCTCGATTTAGGCGGCATGTATCAGCTACCACTGCACGGCCAGGACTGGATTTTAAATGGTGAACTGAAACAAGACTTACTGCTCGCCGAAATCAACGGCCATAAGAGTAAAGTGCCAGTGAGCGTACAGGGCGATGACTTTACGCTATTTTTACCTTCTGGCAGTTATCACTTTAAAGCAGTGCAAACTGTCGTTGTTGAAGAACAAGCCAGCAGCGCAGACAAATTAAAAGCACCGATGAACGGTACAGTCGTGACCCATTTAGTTGATGTGGGCAGCGAAGTCAAAGCGGGCCAAGGCTTATTGGTGATGGAAGCCATGAAAATGGAATACACCATCGAAGCGCCCTTTGATGGCACTGTCACTGAATTCTACTTTAAGGCCGGCGAGCTGGTAACCGATGGTACAACCTTGCTCAATGTTGAGCCGCTAGAGCCATTATTAGCATCTGACGACGAGCAAATAGCGAGCAAGGAAGCTTAAGATGTCTTGGAAAACGAGTGATAGCAGCAAACAAACAGGTTGGGGTAAAAAACCTCAAAGTGACAGCGTGAGCATTTTTGAGATGGGCGCACGCGACGGACTGCAAAATGAAGTCGCCGTACCCACCGCGGCTAAAGTCGCTTTAATTGAATCTCTGGCAGATGCAGGGCTTAAGCGCATCGAAGTCGGCAGCTTTGTGTCACCTAAATGGGTGCCACAAATGGCTGATTCAGCCGATGTATTAGCGCAAATACAGCGTCAAAGCGGCGTGGTGTATAGCGCACTCACGCCCAACGTTAAAGGTTTTGAACTGGCACTGAATGCAAAAGCCAGTGAGGTGGCGATATTTGGCGCTGCCTCACAAAGCTTTAGTCAGCGCAATATCAACTGCTCAATAGAAGAATCAATTGAACGCTTTATCCCTTTGATGGAATTAGCAAAAAAACACAATATTCCGGTGCGCGGCTATGTGTCCTGCGTGCTGGGTTGCCCCTACGAAGGTGAGATTGCGGTCAGTGAAGTGGCCCGCGTGTCTGAAATCCTTTATAAAATGGGCTGTTACGAAATATCACTCGGCGACACTATCGGTATCGGCACGCCGCAAAAAGCCCGTAGAATGCTGCAAACCGTGGGCGAGCGCGTACCGGTTGATAAACTGGCACTGCACTTTCACGACACCTATGGCCAAGCACTCGCCAACATTTTGGCCTGCTTAGATTTAGGCGTGCGAGTATTTGACTCCTCCGTAGCCGGTCTTGGTGGATGCCCTTATGCCAAAGGCGCATCGGGCAATTTAGCCACCGAAGACTTAGTGTATATGCTGCACGGTATGGGATTAGAGACAGGTATCGAGTTACAAAAACTCGCGTTAGCGGGTCAAGCTATCAGCACCCAATTGAACCGCAAAAATGGTTCAAAAGTCGCCACGGCCCTATTAGCCAAATAAAACAATAACCAAATAGAACAAAAAATACTGATATTTAGCGCGTATATAAGAGGACATCACAATGGCAGGACTCAATAAAGTCGTCAGCAGCTATGAAGAAGCATTGAAAGGCTTATCTAACGATATGACCATAATGGTCGGCGGCTTTGGCCTATGCGGCATTCCAGAAGGCTTAATCAATCAAATGGTTAATATGGGTGTTAAAGGCTTAACGGCGATTTCAAACAATGCTGGCGTTGATGATTTTGGCCTAGGTTTACTGTTAAAACATCACCAAATCGCGACGATGATCGCATCTTATGTAGGCGAGAACGCTACCTTTGAACAGCAAATGCTCTCTGGCGAATTGAACGTGATTTTGACTCCCCAAGGTACGCTAGCGGAAAAAATCCGCGCAGGTGGCGCAGGTATTCCGGCATTTTTCACCGCAACGGGCTACGGCACGCCGATAGCTGATGGTAAAGAAACCCGCGAAATCAAAGGTCGCCATTACGTATTAGAAGAGTCACTCAGCGCTGATTTTGCCTTAGTGCGCGCATGGAAAGCCGATACCATGGGTAATCTGGTGTTTCGTAAAACCGCCGCCAACTTTAATCCTATGATGGCGACCGCCGGTAAAATTACCGTGGTTGAGGCCGAGTTTATTGTCGAGCCGGGCGAGCTAGATCCCGATCATATCCATACGCCGGGCATTTATGTTAACCGCGTGATTCAAGGCTCGTTCGAGAAACGTATCGAGCAGCGCACTGTAAAAGCGGCTAAATAAGCATCGTACTGCGGATTAAAGAACGGATATCAAAGGATAAGTATCATGGCATTATCAAGAGAACAACTGGCTCAACGCGTCGCCAAAGAATTAAAAGACGGTTACTACGTCAACCTAGGTATTGGTATTCCTACACTGGTGGCTAACTATATTCCAAGCGGCATGGAAGTCATGTTGCAATCAGAAAATGGTTTATTAGGCATGGGCGAATTCCCCACTGAAGACACCATAGACCCTGATTTAATCAACGCCGGCAAACAAACGGTTACCGCAGTCAAAGGTGCCTCGTTTTTCTCATCGGCGGAAAGTTTTGCCATGATCCGTGGCGGCCACGTGGATTTAACGGTTCTGGGCGCCTTCGAGGTCGATGTTAACGGCTCTATCGCCTCGTGGATGATCCCCGGAAAATTAATTAAAGGCATGGGCGGCGCGATGGATTTAGTCGCCGGCGCTGAAAACATTATCGTGACTATGATGCACGCCGACAAATACGGTAATTCTAAACTACTAAGCGTGTGTGAATTGCCACTGACAGGTTACGGCTGTATCAAACGTGTTGTCACCGATTTAGCCTTTATCGAAATAAAAGATGGCGCATTTCATCTTTTAGAGCGCGCTCCTGGCGTGAGTGTTGATGAAATCGTCAGCAAAACCGCTGGCAAGTTAATCATGCCAGAGCATGTACCAGAGATGACATTTTAAGCCTTAACTTTCATCTTGTTGTCCGCTTTGCTGACCTAAGCCTAGAGAGTGTCTCTAGGCTTTTTATATTTATCAAGCGCTCCGGTATCAAACGTCACCTCCAGTTAATACTTAACTTCCAATACCCAAATCATCCTGCTAGGGTAATGTTTTTAGATTGGCCCATAACGACAAACACCTTGTTAGCTCTCAGATAAACTGACTAATTGCCCAAAGGATTTTTCTATGGACTGGCTTATTATTGCACTTGCAGGTTTTTTAGGTGGCATGCTCAATGCCGTAGCAGGCGGTGGCAGCTTTATTACGCTTTTAGCATTAGTGTTCGTTGGTGTGCCGCCAATTGCAGCCAATGCCACGGGAACCGCAGCACTACTCCCCGGTTATATCGCCAGTGCTTGGCGCTTTAGAAAAGATATCGAATATCCGGCCAGCCTTAGCTTTAAAAATCTCATCTTGATTGCCCTCATCGGCGGCAGTATTGGTGCAGGCATTTTATTAACCACCAGCGAGCAAGTGTTCGCAACACTGATCCCTTGGCTAATTTTACTGGCCACTGCAGCCTTTATTATTGGCCCTTGGCTAATCAAGAGAAGAATGGCATTGCAAGGCATGAGCACCTCTTCTACGCCGGCATTACGCCCAATAACAGCGCTTTTAATGCTAGCCGCGGTGTGTATTTATGGTGGTTATTTTAATGGCGGCTTAGGTATTATCTTACTCGCCAGCTTTGGGCTGATGGGTCAAACCAATCTACATGGGATGAACGGACTTAAAAATTTAATATCCGCTCTACTCACCGCTATTGCTGTAGTGATTTATGCATTGGGTAATGTCATCGATGGACAATATCTGTTGCTGCTTGCCATTATGGCAATAATCGGCGGTTATGTGGGCGCAGTGCTGGCTTATCGTATTTCACAACCTTTACTGCGCGGCTTTATTGTCATCGTAGGTTTAACGATGGCACTAGGCTTTTTTATACGCTAGGTTGTTCATACATTAGGCTTTTTATACGTTTGCTTTTATACGTGATCCACTATGCCGATAAACTGCGCGTATGTTACCGATTTTTTATTACCCTGCCCTAGCATTTAGGAAAGCACTGTTACTAAAGGATAGCTATGAAACGGACCACCTTAACTCTTGCCCTGTGTCTTTTTACATTCCAAGCAGAGGTTTACGCTGAAGTCACTCGCGCTGCCCCACTTAACGTCAAAACAGAAGCGGGAAATATCCAGATAAAAACCATCGCTGAAGGGTTAGAAAATATCTGGGGTATGGCATTTTTACCCGACGGCAGCATGCTGGTGACTGAACGCGCCGGCAGAATGCGGATTGTCAGCACCGCAGGCGAAGTGGGTGAACCCTTAACGGGTTTACCGCCGATGTATGCCAAGGGTCAAGGTGGTTTACTTGATGTGGTACTTGTGCCAGATTTTGCCACCAGCAAAAAAATCTATTTCAGTTATTCAGAACCCGCTGAAGGTGAGGCAAGCTCTCTCAATAGCACAGCAGTCAGTTTTGCCACGCTCAATGGTAACAAACTTGAAAATCTCACCCGCGTTTTTAGCCAGCAACCCAAAATAGATAGCAGCCACCATTTTGGATCTCGTTTAGTGTGGGCACCTGACGGTACACTGTTTATCACGCTTGGCGACCGCTACAGCGAAAAAGATAGCGCCCAAACATTAGACAATCATTTAGGCAAAGTCGTGCGGATTAATGCCGACGGCTCTGTGCCTCAGAATAACCCCTTCGTCAATATGGCTGGCGCTTTGCCAGAGATCTGGTCGATTGGTCACCGTAATATCCAAGGCGCAGCCATTAATCCTATCAGTAAAGTATTATGGACTGGCGAGCATGGCCCGCAGGGCGGCGATGAACTCAATATCGACCAAGCGGCCAAAAACTATGGTTGGCCTGTGATTACCTATGGTGAGAATTATGGCGGCGGTAAAATTGGCGAAGGAACCCACAAAACGGGAATGGAGCAACCTGTCTATAAATGGGTACCTTCCATTGCCACCGCGGGCTTTATGTTTTACACAGGTGATAAATTTCCACAGTGGCAAAATAATATTTTACTCGCCAGCCTAAAAGAAAAAACACTGGTGCGTTTAGTGCTTGATGGTGACAAGATTATTAAAGAAGAGCGCCTGCTAAAAACCGAACTGGGGCAAAGATTACGCTCAGTCGTGCAAGGGCCAGATGGACTAATTTATCTTGTGACCGATGAAGCTAAATCAAAAATTTACCAGATCTCACCGCAGCAATCTTAAGCACTCGCTTTAACCACAGCCTTTTAACCAGTGCAACAAGCTCAATGCTGGGAGGGGAATACAGTTCGATACTAAATCGTCACATATGCTTGATTCTACTGCGCCCGATTGAATCCGTGGCCAAATTTAGTTGACCACTTCAGAATTAGCTGTCCACCAGATGATATTTCAAGATATTTCTCTTCAGTTTCATCATCGGCATATATTTTCAACAAGGGATAATCAACGGCATTGCCGATTGCATGATCCCCCGTTTTTACGAATAACTAGAAAGTCATACCGAAATCTGAGACGACCTGATTTTTTACTTCATCTTCTTTTATACGTTTCATAATCTCGGCACTTTTGACACATAACGCCCACTTAAGCGGACAAAAATTGTTGGTTATAATGTGAAGCGAAGCGTAACCTAACCAACTGTTTTTTTGTTTCGTTTGAAGTTCTTGTTATGTGATTACTCTGCTTTGTTATTCTTCTCTATTTTAGCTTTCAAATTGTGGAATAAGGAAGCAAATATGAATGTGGTAAATAGCAAAGTTAAGCACAATAACTTAATGCCAATACTTTCATTTTCAATAAATATATTCAATATTGCAGATGAGAAAATAAAACCTAAAAAATAATAACTTTGTAAACTACTCACAGAAACTCCTTGTGCACATAACGCCGTGCTCAACGGCAGTTTGTAAGTTGTGGTTTTGTGGAATACTTTTGCGCAGCAAAACCACAAAGCCGCGACTTATAAACTGTCCAGCGCACGAAGTGCGCGGGTTGCAGCACGTTGTTATGTTTTCAAAAGAGTATTAGCCTCTTTCAAAATATCAGGAATAATGCTAGCTCTGGTGATTCCGATGTGTTCATGATCTGTTTGCTCATGAGCGAGAAGACCAAAGCCTGATAATTCTTGAGGCCACCCGAGCTCTTGATTTAGCTCACCAATTTTCAAACAGCCAATATTTGGGTCAATTTTTCCGGAAATAATATTTTCAGCAATATTTTTCGCAATTAGCAATTTCAACTGACTTTCATTAGGTAGAGCAATTCCTAGTTCATTAGCGGCTTGATGGGCTAATTTTAAAGCTTCGTATGCAGATGGCTTTTTCAAGCTTGCCAGTTCTAATAGACCATCAGACATTTCATCATTTGAAATTCTTTCCATTGCCCAAAAGACCAGCTCACTCGTGCAAGTTATCCCTGTTTCCACACGAACCATAATATCAATAATTTTATTAATTTATCGTTCTCCCCCAACATAACGCCGCACTCTGCGGAAATTTAGGAGCGCCAGCGAGTAAATTTTCCGTAGCAGTGCCTTGTTAGCCATTTTCTGCCTCTGCTGTGTCTTTAAAAACGAAACCAATAGCCTCTTTAGCTTTTGGGTCAATGATATAGATGTAGTTTCTTTGGGGCTGAGTAAAAATTATGCTATTGGAGTAGTGTGAAAACACTCTTTCATTATCATAATACTGACTACCTGACGAAGTTCGATTGTATCTTTTCGTTCCTATCGATTCTTTGTTCATAAACTCTAAAAAATGTCGTGATTCTTCAGGCTGTAAACCTTCAAAAAATCTGATCAAGGCATTAAGCTTTAATTCGTCAAAACGTCTCCATAATTCGTTTTCTAATATATCTTTTGCAATTGGAGTGAGTGACGCTGACTCATATCGCTCACCTACTGCTGGGGTATATATAATTTTGAAATTTTTTAAAGTGAAAAGTGGTGCACTTTTTTTAACTTGAACGTGATTCTGCCTTTTGAGCTCTTGAATAATGTACAACTGAAATATATCCAACGTCTCAAATATAGAACGAATTTTCTCTCTGTTTTTTAGATTATCTGACTCTGCATTTTTCGCATCTAATTCGGCTTTGACCAATTTAAGTTTTTCTTCTTGTCGATTTTGAAAGTGGGAGTAAATAAGACCGACGAAACCATAAACTAGCCTAACCAATGTTATAAAAGTTAGCCCTCGAAGAACGGTTTCTGATACTGGTTCGAGCGCTATAAATTCATTTTTTGAGGCGAATAAAATACTTGTAGAAACCAAAAAGATTGCAATATTTAATCGCATATCCTTCGCTTTGGTTAGTAGTTCAAGAACTTCCTTAGAACTCTGCACTCAAATTATCTCCATATTGATGGCTAACATTTTATTAGTGCGCATGCGCGTTTATCACGTTAGACCAGTGAAAGCACGCATTTTTAACTGATTGTATTGCAAAGAAGTTATCAGCTTTACTTCAAATACGCCACCTAGAAAAACGCGCATGCGCGTTTTTCAAACCTATTATCTACTTAATTAAAAGTATAAGTAATTGATTTTAATGCTATTTATTTAAAAAATGAGAAAACGCGCACGAATACAGGATGAAAATCGTTCAGAATCCTTATGATTTGAATACGACTGTATAATTATCCAGTTTTTTGATGGGTAGTAGTGAATTACATCACACGGGTATAACGATGAAAATTTCTAGGACAGAAAGTCCGTTCGTTACTGTTCTACTGACAACTTGTTAACTCGTTTTGGGGCACTTTTTAGCTG
This sequence comes from Shewanella glacialipiscicola, assembly GCF_023283485.1. Classification (GTDB taxonomy): domain Bacteria; phylum Pseudomonadota; class Gammaproteobacteria; order Enterobacterales; family Shewanellaceae; genus Shewanella; species Shewanella glacialipiscicola. Next base: position 123,001 of record NZ_JAKILU010000003.1, on the reverse strand, counting down.
AACGAACAGCAGAAGTGTTAGTTAAGATTGGCATTGATGTACCAGTGACCTTCTAAAACATGGATGTTTTAGTAGAGCCCTCAGGGACGAGTTTATGGCGAGTCACTGGGAAACAATGACAATTAATGCGTAACAACTGACGACAAAGTTATCTTGCTTTGGGGTATTTTCGAGTCAGAGAATGCAGTTAATCGGCCAAAACTCCTGCTATTTAGGCGGACAATTTAATTATTCATAATAAATCTTTATCGCTTGGTATGAGATGTTATAACCCTCCTACACGAATCGATAGATAGATAGATAGATAGTTTAAGCGATAAAAAACAAAGAGCGTTCTTAAAGAACACTCTTTGTGGTTAGCTTGCGGTTGTTAATTTGCGAATATTAAACTTGGCATGAAACTCACCGCCTTTATTCGTTTACCACGCACATCCCCTGCTCTGTTTTTACATAGGGTGACAAAATGGGCATCATGCCTTTCATCACTTGTAAGGGTAGAGCAGAGGTAAAGCTAAAGTCATCGGATTTACTGCCAGGAACAAAAGCCGTCAACGTACCAAAGTATCTATCACCAAGATAAAACACGAAAGTCGCAGTACGGTTCACAGCCGTAGTTGCTACTCTTTTGCCTTGCTGCATTTGAGTCACAATACGGTTATCACCGGTGCCGGTTTTACCGCCGATAGGTAGCATGCCGCCTTGCTCATCGGTAAAAATACCCTTTAAACGCCTTGCTGTACCATTTTGCACTACGTTGGCTAACGCAGCTTTTAAGGCTTCTGCTACTTCATGGCGCATCACCCGCTCACCTTGGGTATTCTGGTTATCCAATGTCACTTCGTAAGGCGTATTTGCCGCAAAATGCAGCTGATTAATCCGCACTGTCGGTAAACGGTAACCGTCATTTTGAATAATGCCCATCAGCTCAGCTAAGGCTGCGGGTCTATCGCCCGAACTGCCAAGCGCAGAGCCTAAAGATGGCACCATAGAATCAAATGGATAACCTAAACGCGCCCAACGCTGATGTATGTCAAGGAATGCTTCTACTTCGAGCATCACTTTTACTCGTACATCACGGGCGTTTTTATGGCGCGTTCTAAACAGCCAACGGTAAACTTCTTGGCGCTGGGCTTCACTCGCCTGTTTAACATCACTTAAGATAGCGTCTGGATTATGGTTTAAATAATCGAGCACCCACAGTTCTAATGGATGCACCCGCGCGATATAACCTTGATCAGGAAGATTAAATTTATCCGGACCGTATTTGTTGTACAATTCCTTAATACGTCGATCGGTATAGCTCACTCGAGGTATTCTTTGCTGTATAAATGCTTTATATGCCGAGATAGGCTCATCGGGCAATAAATAGCGATACGCCGCAGTTAATTGTTGCTCCGACTGAGATTGGCCATCAAAAAACATAGCAAAACGCTCATTGGCGGCGACTTTTTTATACTTTCGATAAAACTTAGTCACAAACGTATTGCCTTCGCGGTCGGCAAATATTCGTAAATATTCGTCACGGCGCGGATCTTTATCACTGCGCAGTAACTGGGCCATATTGCCCTCGTTTTGCATACTGCTGCTGTAGTTGACTATGTCACGCATCAACCTTACAAAGGGCAAGTTAATCGAATCCTGCAGGGCTTGATAGAGTGTCGGAGTTTTCAGATCTTCCGTTTTCTTAAAGTTATTAAACACATGTAAACCACCACCCGTGAAGAATTGCTCACTGGCTGAAGCTGAATATTCACGCTGCAGCGCCGCATCTAGCATGTGATCTAAGCGCCTGCCTGGGTTTACAATCAAGTAATCAATTGCCCAACGAGTTAAGTGATCCCGAGGCTCGATAATGATCGATTCCAATTCAATACCGTGTTTCTTAGAATACTTATCGTAGATCTCGGCGATAATTTCTAAGTACGTTGCCATCACCCGTAATTTAGCGGTTGAACCTAGCTCTAGCTTACTGCCCTCATTGATATCAAAGGGTTGATCGGTACTATCAGTTTGCACCCGAACCCGATTGGCGGTATCAGTTCGCTCATAAAGCGTAAAACTATAAAGTACATTTTGTAACTGGCTTGGCTCAAGCAGACGCTCACCTAATAGCCCGACTTGCTCCGCTGCAGAGACTTGTGCAAGGCTGCGTAAGTAATTGCTCACTTGTTGCTGCAAGTCACTGTGTAAACTACTTTTTACCGTTAAATCGAGCCGGTCTAAATCGTACAATCCCACGTTTAGCATACCCGCGGTGCGAATGCGTACTGTGTTCACACCTTTATCGGCACCTGATTGAATATTGCGCTGTGGTTTAACGACTTTAAAATGCAATTTCTGCGCGAGTGCCGCATCACGCAAACCACGATCAATGAGATAATACTGGCCAAGTAAACGAATATGGCTATCGACTAAATTCTCAAGATCTTCATGGCCTTGCAATAAATAATACGACGGACGACGCTGGGCGATCATCAAAGCAACCACTTGACGAAATACCTGACCACGTTTAGCCGCATTGCTCTTGATCTGTGGTGAGGATAACAATTGGTTGGCTGTATCGAAATCGGTGCCAAACCAAGCCCATAAGCCATCGCCAATACCATGAACTTCACCATGATTGGGCGCCGAAGAGAGCGGCACTGTATTTAGATAATCTTGCACAATGCGCTTACGTGCAGGCTCAGTATTTTCACTGTGCTGGTAAACGCGCACACTGGCTGAGCCAATTTGCAGTAACTTATCCTTAATACTTAAGGTTAAACCTTGGGAAGAATGACGGAATTTCTCAATCTGCGTTGCTAGCGTACTACCACCAGCAGTAGAAACATTCATACCAACCATTTCAGCAATTTGGCTCATCCCTGCTACTACAAAACGTGGCCAATCAATCACAGGGTTAAGTTTAGCTTCCGTGGTCCACAGCTCGCGGTTTTCAATAAACAATAAGGTATTGACGATTTCATTGGGGATTTTATCGCTATCCTGATAAACCCTTTTTGGATAAGCAAACTCGTATAAATCGGTATTACGACAATCGAGTAGCGTGAGCCCTGATTGCGCTTTTTCATGATATGGAGGGAAAAAACCTAATTTAGCATATTGTTGCAACGCAGACGAAAACGCCACCTGCTGCGTTACCTGAAAATTACGCTGCAATAATCTGTCGATATAAAGCGGCAATTTACTGTAGCCATGGCGTTCATCAAAAGGCCCATAACTAGGATAAATAACCGCTTGGCTTGGCGCATTATCTAAATCGTAGGTGAGCGTTTTGGCATATTGATTAATGTATTTTGCTTGATAATAGGAGGTTTTAACTTCAAGCCCGATCAGCAGCGCAGCGCAGCAAATAAGAATAAAAAATAAGAACCACACTCGCCCCTTTGATCTGGCTTTACGCGCTGGTTTTTCTTTAACCTTGGGCTCTGGTTCGGGTGGACGAGGACGATAATTTTCGAACTTCATCTCTGACGTGGAATTAGGCAAAACAGCTCCAAAAAAATACTAAAATAAACATCTTTCATGCAACTCAGCAAATCCGTTGCCACTCAATAAGGCAATATATCAAACTCATTTAACCTTCATGATCCATTTTGTATCGATGGTTTGTATTCACGACATCTATTGAGCGGTAAAAAGCGATGTCTATTGCTTAAAACAACCAATAACGCATGCTCATATTAAGCTAACAGCACATTCGTAAAAATAACTGATGAATACTAATCCCAAATAAACTCACGAAAGTGTTTACGACATACGGACTCATAACTTTCATTGCCGCCAATAGCAACTTGCTCACCTTCGCGCATCACTTTACCTTCACCATCAAGACGCACCACCATGTTAGCTTTACGGCCACAATGGCATATGGTTTTTAATTCAACCAATTTATCAGCCCAAGCTAATAAATAATGACTGCCGGTAAAAAGCTCGCCTTGGAAATCTGTTCTTAAACCATAACAGAGCACAGGAATGTCAATATTATCGACCACATGTGTAAGTTGTTTAACTTGTTCTTTGCTCAGAAATTGGCATTCGTCAACCAACACACAGCTTAATGGCGTAGCTTGATGCACATCGGTAATCATCTGCGTTAAATCATCTTTACTACTAAAAACCTGTGCTTCGGTTTCAATGCCGATACGCGACGCGACTTTACCTTTACCATATCGGTCGTCTATCGAGGCTGTCATCACCAAAGTATTCATGCCGCGTTCGCGGTAGTTATAGGACGACTGCAATAAAGAAGTGGATTTCCCCGCGTTCATTGCCGAGTAATAAAAATACAATTGAGCCAAGACTTATACCCTTTTTAAAACGTTACCCATAGGCCTCTGTTACCAGAGCGAAATTGGTTGCTAGTCTAACATTGCGTTTCACATCAGAACACTAGCTAGCACTAAGCATTTTTAATGAATTTGGACAACTACGCCAAGTTATTCAGCATTTTATTCCACAATCATCTATGAGAGCACTTCCAATCAAGCTGGCTCAATCTTCATATTAACAAATGCAACCAAAAACACTCAGTTACCAGGTAGTTGTTACAACAACCTTAACTGAAACTTAATTGTTGTTTTGTAGATAAAAAGTGATAAAGACTAAATCACAAAACTGAGATCTACCCCCAAAGTAATAGGTGGAAATGGGCTTTCGCTCAAAAAATAAACATACCATTAACACTATTATCCTATTCGAGACAAATCGTGCTCAATAAAAAAAAGAAAGTATTCGATAACGAGCGAATGAAAATCAACGGTTAATGTACTGATCTCCCCTGCAGACTTTAGTGCCTCTCTCCGTCCCTTATTCGCATATTGGATCATATGGAGATAATAATGAAAATTTTCACTTCGAAAAAACTGGCATATTTAGTTGCCTTAGCGCTAACCGGAGCCCTTGTTGGTTGCGGTAGCGATGGTGATGATGGCGCCCCAGGTGCTCCTGGAATACCAGGCACCCCCGGAATTCCAGGCACTCCCGGAGTTCCAGGCACACCGCCACCAGTTACTAACTCAACGATGACTAACGTCAAAGTGATTAACTACAGCTTTGAAGAAGGCAGTATTAGTTACGAGTTTGAAGTTACAGATGAAAACAACAATCCAATCAAAGGATTGCTGAACGCCCAAGCTAAAGTTGCAGCATTAACAGATAAAGGCTTTATTACTAACCGTACCGAAGCAGATAAAAACGGTATTGTTGATAACGTTTACATTGGCGGTGAAGGAACTCAAGCAACAACGGGTGCAGAATTAACAGCATTAGCCGATGGGCATTATCAATTTAAAGTCCCCATGAAAGGCGTAAATCCAAGCACCGAAGGTATCGTTTGGTTACGTGTCGGTGGTAACGATGGTATTGCCACATCTAAACCGTTAGTCGTTAACAAACCTGAAGGCACCCATTCAACGACAACAGACAGTTGTTACTCATGTCACGTCGATTACGCTACCAGCCCGCGTCGTCATGCAAGCTACGTTGCAACAGGTATGGACAGTGAAGTCACCTTCGTAGAGGGCTGTTTAGTGTGTCACGGCTCAGTCAGCCGCGCTGTAGTAAACGCTGAAGGCTTCTCTACTGGTAGTTATGCGACCAACACCCTATCCAAAATTGGTCATATTAATCATCAGAAATTCACCAAAGATTTCTCAGTACAAAACTGTACATCTTGCCACGTTGAAGCGCCTACCAACATCAACGTAGCAGGACCTGGTTGTATTGATTGCCATGACAGTGGCGGCGTACCTGGTGCTGTAATCCCAAGTAATGGTGCCGATTTACGCATTTTGCACGAAAGCAAAGCCGGTATAACTGAGCGCAAAGCCATTCGCGCTAAGTACAAAGTAGCATTATCTACACCTGTTAAAGTGGATGATATTTCGACTAAAACTGATCATTACGCCCCGACTACTGCAGCAATGACCGTCAACGCACCAGGTTGGTGTACTACTCTGACGGTAAAAGATATCGATGGTAATCTTGTTAATATCAAAGATAAGTTTAATTACACCACAGTATTTAATGCTGCTAAACCGATTGTCTATGCAGGTGCTTATTTACATTCCTATGAAAATGGCAGCTTAGTCGGTCGTCCAGGCAACCGCACTAACTATTACTATGGTTACAACACTGACGGCACCAAAAATATCTGTCATTTATTGACTGATATCAGCGCAGTGAATGCTAACTATGCTTATTCAACCCGCGTCACATTTAGTACTGCTGGTTGGATGGCAAACGATGGCAATCAACGTTATTACAGCAATGGCAGCCTAAGAACTGACGGTTATGACGGCTCTATGGGCGTATCCTTTACCGCCTACTCAGATGTTGTTAATCCAACCACTGGAGCAAAAGTATCAGCCTTTGGTCGCCGTTCAGTTGTGAGTGATAATAGCTGTACAACGTGTCATAACGACGCCACTGCGTTCCATAAAGATGGTGCCTTCGATAACGGTGGTAATGGATGTATTGCTTGTCATGACAACGGTATGGCGCGTACTTCAGCAGCCTTAGGCGCAGGTTTTGGTCCTATGGTCCACAGCTGGCATTGGGGCAATGGTGCTAACGTGGGTGAAATAAAAGCAGATGGAACTCAAGCAAAAGCAGCCAATGGTGCAGGAGCCATCAATCCAGTGACTAGCTGTGTTGCTTGCCATGATAAAGCGATTGATTTAGATAAAATTCCAAATCAATACATTTTAGAACCTGGCAATAAAATGACCAGTCCTGTCACCGCTAACTGTTATGCCTGCCACACAAATGATTCAGCTAAGGCACATATGGCAAGTAATGGTGGTGAAATTAGCGTACCAAGCGTAGCGGATTGGTTTAAGCAACCGACTGCCGAATCTTGTGCAGTTTGTCATAGCGCAGGTAAAAGCTCTGGTATTGATAAATATCACAACTTTACTCGTTAATTCATCATCACCTGATTTAGATGCGAGCAAATAGTTAGTAAAAAGTGATATCAATTTTTCCTACAAGGAAATAGCCAAAGGAGTCCCACCAACATGGGGCTCCTTTTTTATTTAGATACATTTCCACAACAAGCCATTTTCAGTCCCATTTAAGTTAATAACGTTACAGTCCTAAAAAAACAACAATTAAAAGGAAGTCACTTAATTATGCGTAAACATTTTATTGCCATCGCCATCGGCGCCACGCTCACCGCCGGATTTATGGCAGGTTGTAGCAACACAGAAAGTAAAGCCCCTAACGCCATGTCAGTACAAACCCAGAACCCCTTGCTCCAAGTCAGTAGTCTGCAATATCAAGCGCCCGACTTTAGCATCATTAAAGATGAGCACTTTACGCCAGCCCTAGAACAAGGCATGGCCGAGCACTATCAAGAAATTCTTGTCATTGCCAATAATCCCGCAGCCGCCAGCTTCGATAACACCATTGTGGCTATGGAAAAAAGTGGTGCCCTGCTCAACCGAGCATCGAGTGTGTTTTATAATTTAGCCGGCTCGAACAGCAATCCTGAGCTGCGTAAAATTCAAGGTGACATGGCGCCTAAAATGGCGGCGCATTCTGACAACATCAATTTAAATCCTGCACTATTTGCCCGTATCGAAACCATCTATAACAACCGCACCAACTTAGGGTTAACTCCAGAAGCCGTGCGTTTGGTTGAGGTATATCACCAACGCTTTATCATGGCTGGCGCTAAACTTACCGATGAACAAAAAGTTAAAATCCGCGCGTTAAATGAAGAACAATCAACACTAACGAATGAGTTCTCTCAGCGTTTATTACGCTTAACTAAAGAAATTGCGGTGGTAATGGATTCAAAAAATGAGCTTGCAGGATTAACTGATAGCGAAATCACGTCAGCAGCAAACGATGCCAAAGTAGCGGGTCACGAAGGCAAGTATCTAATTAACATCACCAACACCACTCGCCAACCTGTGTTGGCCTCACTGGAAAACCGTGAGCTACGCCAGCGTATTTGGGAAGCCTCAGCTAACCGTGGCTTGAGCGGTGAAAACGAAACGGCGTCGCTAGTATCTCGTTTAGCGCAACTCAGAGCAGAGCGCGCAACACTATTAGGCTATGAAAACTGGGCAAGTTATCGATTAGCACCGCAAATGGCAAAAACACCCGAAGCGGTTTACAGCATGTTTGGCTCAATGGTGCCTGCGGTAGTTGCTAACACAGAGAAAGAAGCCGCCGACATTCAAGCCATGATCACTAAAACCGGTGGAAAATTTGAACTGGCACCGTGGGACTGGGCATTTTACGCCGAAAAAGTCCGCCAAGAAAAATATGCACTGGATGGTGATAGTGTTCGCCCATACTTTGAGTTTAACCGCGTCCTCGAAGATGGCGTGTTCTACACACTCAAAGAACTCTATGGCGTCACCTTAAAACCACGCCCAGATTTACCGGTTTACCATCCCGATGTAAAAGCCTACGAAATGTTTGATGCCGATGGCTCAAGCATGGCCATTTTCTACGCCGACTATTTTGCCCGTGAAGGCAAACGCGGTGGTGCTTGGATGAGTTCGTTCGTCGGCCAATCCTTCCTCGAAGGCACTAAACCTGTGGTCGTCAACGTGATGAACATTAAGAAAGCGCCAGAGGGTGAACCCACATTCGTCAGCTATAACGAAGTCACGACCATGTTCCATGAAATGGGCCACGGCACCCACGGCATGTTCTCCAAAGTAACTTACCCAAGTCTGGCGGGCACCTCGGTTTCCCGCGACTTTGTCGAATTCCCATCGACGTTTGAAGAAGATTGGGCCGCCCATCCAAAAGTGTTGGCCAACTACGCTAAGCACTATGAAACCGGTAAACCTATTCCTGACGAACTACTGCAAAAACTACTGAAATCCGGCAGCTTCAACCAAGGGTTCGACACACTGGAATATATGGCTGCGGCATTAGTAGATATGGAGTGGCATTCAATAAGCCCAGATGCACCACTGCAAGATGTGCCAACCTTTGAAGCCAATGCGCTGAAAAAGCACGGCTTAAACATCAGCGCAGTACCGCCACGCTATAAATCGGCCTACTTTGCCCACGCCTTCCCCGGTGGTTACTCTGCAAGTTATTATGCATATATGTGGAGTGAAATTTTAGCGGCGGATGCCTTTGCCTATGTGCAAACCCAAGGCGGGCTTAATCGTGAAATCGGCATGAAGTACCGCAAAACTATCCGAGAAGTGGGCAATAGCATAGCGCCTATGGAAGCCTACAAAAACTTCCGCGGACAAGAGCCAACGACAGAAGGTTTACTTAACCGCCGTGGTTTAAATTCCGCAAATAAGTAAAGCTGACGTATTAATACTATCCATAACAAATCAGCCAGCATAATGCTGGCTGATTTTTTTATCTTTTATTATTTTTGCGCAATAACGTTTTACAGTGACAGGCTCAATTAACGGTTTAGTTAATCGCTCCTTTAGATTTGATTTTGAGCACAATAATACTGAGCACAAATACCACACTACAAGCCACTAATCCTGCGGTCACTGACTCGGTAAAACCAAGCACCACATAACCCGCCAAACTAATAAATGCCGCGATAAGCGCATAGGGAAGCTGAGTGACCACATGGTCGATATGATGGCAACTGGCCCCTGTTGACGACAAAATAGTGGTATCTGAAATGGGCGAGCAATGATCGCCAAATACCGCGCCAGCCAGCACAGAGGCAAGCATAGGTAACATCATGCTAGTGTGACTCCCCATGGCCATATCAGCCGCAATCGGCAACATGATCCCGAACGTGCCCCAGCTAGTTCCGGTAGAAAACGCAGTAATACCCGCTAACACAAACATCAACGCAGGCAAAAAGGCGAACGGAATATTGCCTGTCGCTAAGCTCGCCATAAACTTACCGGTTTCGAGTTGACCAATTACACCTGCAATCGTCCAAGCAAACAACAGGATATAAATCGCCGGCAGCATAGAGCGAGCGCCCTGCACAACACCTTTGACTATCATCGACTTTTCAACGCCCTGTATTAAATTCAACAGTAACGAAATGGCTAAGCCAATTAACGCACCAAAGAACAGTGATGAACTAACATCGGTTTTCTCAAAAGCGGAAATGATATTAAACTCAATCCCTTCTGCGGCTAATACTTGAGCCCCGCTATTGACCATAAAATATAAGGTGGCAAACACTAACGCGATAATGGGCAGAAATAATCCTAAGATCTTACCGGTTTCCGCTTCGGGTAAATCGGCATTCGCCCCTGGCGGTAATCCTTTTGACTCATCGTATAAATTCCCCCGTTGGGCATTAAGCTCATGCTCGCGCATTGGCCCAACATCTAATCCCATAAACACCACAAAAAGTAATAATAATAAGGAGAAGATGGCATAAAAATTCATGGGGATCATTTGAATAAAAATACTCAAATGGCCTGTATCTGCAAAACCATGGGCGGTTAATATTCCGCCGATGAGGGCAATAATATACGCGCCCCAACTTGAAACCGGAGAAATCACGCATACTGGCGCAGCTGTAGAATCGAGTAAATAAGCTAACTTAGCGCGGGAAATATAATAACGGTCAGTCACAGGTCTTGCGACCGAACCAACCACTAAGCTATTGAAATAGTCATCAATAAAAACTACGCAACCTAAAAACATGGTTAATAGTTTAGCGTCACGCTTATTACGAATGTGTAAACGAGCCCAATCGGCAAAAGCCCGAGCGCTGCCACTTACCGTAATTAACGCGGTGATCATTCCCAGTACAATTAAAAAACCGAGAATATATAAGTTCCACGAATTAAGGCCTTCACCCGTCCAAAAAAGTCCTTTAACGCCATTAAATACAAATTCACCAGTGGCTAAGGGTGAAAATTGATTGAGCAATAAAGCACCAATCAAGATACCTAGCCCCAAAGAAAGTAGTACACGGCGAGTAAAAATTGCCAACACAATCGCCACCGCAGGCGGCAATAAGGAAAGTGCCGAATCGGCATAATTCATAACAGTCATTGATTATTATCTTCGTTAAATACGAATGGAGGGCGACTGAACTGGTGGGGGAAGGCAATAGATACCCAAGGTCACCTGTCCTATCAGTAGCGCTCCATAGTAACTATTTCCAATATCCGTATCGGAAAATACTATGGCAGTGTTGTACCTATTAGGCACAACCCCAGCAGTTGATTGTGATAAATCGAACTACTTCGGCACCAAATCCTTTCGTAATCGATCAACGGAATCACCCTACTGATCACTACTGATATTTGGCGCACCTCTACTTCTAAGAACGCTCGTACTCGAGCGCGTGGCACATAAAAACATAAGCGGCTGAGCTGATGCTAGTGCAAAGCCGCTTAGTGTGATCTAGATCGCAAATAAAATCAACCGAGGCTAGAGATAAGCTCAGGCACAGCCTCAAATAGGTCAGCAACTAACCCATAGTCGGCCACTTGGAAAATTGGCGCTTCGGGATCTTTGTTGATAGCAACGATAACTTTGGCGTCTTTCATGCCCGCTAAATGCTGAATTGCCCCTGAGATACCAACAGCAATATACAAGTTAGGTGCGACAATTTTACCTGTTTGACCGACTTGTAAATCGTTTGACACAAATCCTGCATCAACAGCAGCACGCGATGCACCCACTGCTGCACCAAGTTTGTCAGCTAGCTGCTCTAACATGCCAAAGTTTTCACCACTGCCCATACCTCGACCACCAGATACAATAATACCCGCATTACCGAGTTCTGGTCGTTCAGAAACGGTCAATGATTGAGATACAAACTGTGTTTTCGCTTCAAACACCTTATCGAGTGTCGTCACAGCTGCGTTGTTGCCTTCTGATACTGCATCAAAGGCGCTGGCGCGCACTGTCATCACTTTAATGGCATCAAGGCTTTGCAGTGTTTCTAAGGCGTTACCCGCGTAGATTGGGCGCACAAAGGTGTCAGCACTCACTACCGCGATCACTTCCGAGATTTGCGCCACATCGAGCAATGCCGCCACGCGTGGCAGTGTATCTTTGCCTAAACTCGAAGCAGAGGCCAAAATATGACCATAACTTGGCGCTAAATCCACCAGCAATTTAGCAAAATTTTCGGCTAAGTGCGCTTGGTACGCACTGGCATCGGCCACGAGCACTTGGCTAACGCCTTGTAGCACCTGCGCTGCTTTGACAACAGCATCACACTGATGACCAGCAACTAAGACGTGCACTTCATCACCAATAGCGCGAGCAGCGGTAACTATTTTCGCGGTATCCAGTTTCAGCGCGCTATTATCATGTTCAGCTAATACTAAAATGGCCATTTAGATCACCTTCGCTTCATTTTTTAACTTTTCAACTAGCTCAGTTACCGACGCTACCATGATGCCTGCTTTACGTTCTGCTGGCGGAGTGACCTTAACAATCGTTTGGTGACTCTTTAACGTCACCCCTAAATCCGCCACAGTGAATATGTCTAATGGCTTACGCTTAGCTTTCATGATGTTAGGCAGTGAGGCATAACGCGGTTCGTTTAAGCGTAAATCCGCGGTGACAACCGCAGGTAAAGACAATTGCAGCGTTTGCATACCACCGTCAATTTCACGGGTAACTTGCAATCCATTCGCTTCTAATTTGATTTCTGAGGCAAAAGTCGCCTGCGGCATATCCATCAGTGCAGCAAACATTTGGCCGGTTTGGTTGTTGTCACCGTCAATCGACTGCTTACCAAAAATCACCAGATCAGCCTGCTCTTTGTCTTGTACTGCTTTAAGCAATTTAGCGATAGATAATGGCACTAGACTTTCGTCAGTCTCAATATGGATCGCGCGATCTGCGCCTAATGCCAGCGCGGTACGCAGTTGTTCTTGCACGGCTTTACCGCCAATACTCACCACCACCACTTCAGTAGCGCTACCCGCTTCTTTTAAACGAACCGCTTCTTCAACTGCGATTTCACAAAAAGGGTTTAACGCCATTTTTAGGTTTGCAGTGTCGACACTGGTATTGTCAGCTTTGACCCTGACCTTTACATTGGCATCAACAACGCGCTTAACGGGCACCAATACTTTCATAGGGTTTCCTTTCTACACTTTCATGTACATGGACAAAACATTGGTTAATACCAATGCAAGATACAGCAACTTTACGTCCTGTTGACGTTAACGTCAATCAAAGTAAAACGCTTGTTTGCATTTTTAATAAGCTTGAACGACCATTTTTAACGCACTTAATTAGCTCAATTTAAAAAGTTCAAAAATTAAATAATATTTAATTTTGATTAAATGCATAATTTTATTTGATTCGAGCTATATTAGTTTCTATCATTCAGGGGTTGTTCACCATTATCCTGTATTAAAAATTGAGTGGGACTAAAATAGATATGAACGAATTTTTAGAAATATTAACTCACGGTCGTCGTTTTAAAGCGGCAGTAAAAGAACTTAGCGTTGAAGAGCTACGTGATTTAGCCGACAAATTGAATAAGATTTTAGTAGAACGCGAGTCTATGGCCGAGGAAGAAGAACAAGCCATGGCAGCTCGTAATGCTAAAATTGAAGAAATCCGTCAGCAAATGGAAGCCGTTGGTTTATCCATTGATGATTTAGGTGGCACAGCTGCTAAAGCAACAGCAAAGAAACGTGCTCCTCGCCCAGCGAAATACCAAATTGAAGTTAATGGTGAAATGGTTCAGTGGACTGGTCAAGGCCGTATGCCAACAGTCTTTAAGAACGAGATCAACAAAGGTCGTTCTATGGAAGACTTTTTAATCTAATCGAGTAATAGATTAGGTACAGCACCCACCATATGTTGCATAAAAGCCCGCATTATTGCGGGCTTTTTTATATCTACACTTTATTTTAATCTTAAGCTATAGCTAGTAAATTTTATGCTTTAAATTACGTTACAATTCAATCTTAGTATTTACATCTGCTTTAAGTTAACCTTTATTCACTCTAACTAAAGTGAATAAAATAATGCAGATAAACAATAAGATAATTATAAGCTGCAGCATAATAGCGAGCTTAGTATCACAGGCAACATTTGCTAAAAACAATACTGAAACACCCCCAAATAAACTGACTGCCCTTACCCATGCTGAATTAATTATTGCTCCAGGTAAACACTTAACTAATGCGACTTTATTAGTTGAAAATAATCATATTAAGGCGATTATTGAACACGGTGAAATTCCCGCTGGCGCATTTGAAATCAACTTAAGTGGTTATACTATTTATCCGGGGTTTATCGATCCCTTCACCGACTATGCCATTGAGTTCGAATATCCGAAGCTTGGGCTCACGCGTCCTGTCTATGATATTAAACGTATTGGCGGCAATGCAGAAAATGGTGCAATTCATTCTGAAAAAGAATGGTTTAATTACGTTTACCCCAATAAAGAACGTGCAAAAGAGTGGATTAATAATGGTTTTACCAGTGTGCAAAGTAGCAAACTCGACGGTATCTTCCGCGGCACAGGTGTTAGTCTTTCATTAGCGGCTAAAACGGCCAATGAAGTGATTTATCGCGCTCGCAGTCAAACTTTTATGGCATTCGATAAAGGCTCGTCTGAACAAGATTATCCAGAATCATTAATGGGCAGCATTGCACTTATTAGGCAAACCTTTGCTGATGCGAGTTGGTATAACCAAAATAAAAGTAAACTCGCGAATGGGGTAATAAATAATCAAATAGAATTTAATATTGCCTTTGAACGCTTAGATAATTTGGCGAGTAAACAAATCATCTTTGAAACCAAAAATCTCAACGACCAATTACGCGCGGCCCATTTACTCAAAGAACATAAACTGCCAGCAAACCTGCTTGGTAATGGTCAAGAATACTCGCGTATCAATGAGTTAAAGGCGCTGAACTATCCGTTGATCTTGCCTTTAAACTATCCACAGGCGCCCGATGTTGGCACTGATGATACTGAGCGCGAAGTGTCACTAGCAGATTTAAGACAATGGGAGCGTGCGCCAACCAACCCCGCAGTAGTTGCCAAAGCAGGTATCCCCTTCGCGCTAACACAATTTGGCATTAAGACTGAAGATTTTTGGCCGCGCCTGCGCCAAGCAATTAATCAAGGTTTAAGTGAAGATCAAGCTTTAGCGGCACTCACTACCCAAGCCGCGAAGATGGCAGGTACTGATGATTTTACCGGCAAACTCGCGCCTGGCTATATGGCTGACTTTGTTATCACTAAAGGCAATATCTTTAAAGATGGGCAGATTTATAGCGTCTGGCTTCAGGGGCAAGCACAAACGGTTCGGTCCCTCGCGCAGGCTAAATTATTGGGGGATTATCAATTAAGCCTCGACAACCTCACGCTGGATTTATCGCTGCAAGATACCAGTAAAGGCAATAAGCCTAAAATCGAAGGTAACTTAAGCAGTGGCGATCACAGTATTACTCTTAGCCAACTTCAGTTAGATGACGATGGCAGAGTGAGCTTTACGGCTGACTTAAGCGCTGCAGGTATCAATGGCCTGAGCCGCTTTACGCTGTGGATGGCAAAGGAAGGCATCCAAGGCCGTATGACTGATGCCAATAGTCGCACCATAAATGTTGCGGGTATAGCAATAGCTAAAACGATAACTGTGACTCAAACAGCAACGATTGATAGTGTTGACCAAGCAAGAAACCAGCTACCCAAAAATGAAGTTAATAAAAATCTAGTGAGTCAGCTTACCTTCCCTAATGTCGCTTACGGCCTGAGTGAAGTGCCTAAGATTGAAAAACTGCACATAAAAAATGCCACCCTGTGGACATCGGATAAGCAAGGTATTCTCGAACATGCTGACCTTTTGATGGCCAATGGCCGTATCGAAAAAATTGGTCAGCAATTAAATACACCATCTGACTACCAAGTACTCGATGCAACGGGTAAACACCTCACCGCCGGCATAGTCGATGAACACTCGCATATCGCCATTAATGGCGGTACTAACGAAGGAACAGACGCAGTAACCTCTGAGGTGCGCATTGGCGATGTGATTAATCCCGATGACATTTCACTCTATCGTGCTTTAGCAGGCGGTGTCACCAGTGCACAATTGCTCCACGGCAGCGCCAATCCTATTGGCGGCCAAGCACAACTGATAAAAATGAAATGGGGCGAGCCAGCCGAACAGCTTAAATTTGCTAACGCGCCTGCCAGTATTAAATTTGCCTTAGGAGAAAACGTTAAGCAAAGTAACTGGGGGGAGAAATTTGTGCAGCGCTTCCCACAAACGCGTATGGGCGTTAAAGCATTTTTCGAAGAAACCTTCGATGCCGCCCTTGCCCATGAAGACGCATTAAAAGCCTATAATGATTTGCGCGCCAGCGATAAAAAGCAAACCATCGCGCCACGCCCAAGTTACCGTTTGCAAGCAGTGGCCGAAGTCTTAAATCAACAGCGTGATGTACATATCCACTCCTATGTGCAGTCAGAGATCCTGATGTTTATCCGCTTAGCCGAGGCCTATCACTTTAAAGTGCAAACCTTTACCCATGTGCTCGAAGGTTACAAGGTGGCGGGTGAACTTGCTGCCCATGGCGCCGGCGCATCAACCTTTGCCGATTGGTGGGCCTACAAGTTTGAGGTGTATGATGCGATTCCGCAAAATGCTTGTCTGATGCAAAACAAGGGTGTGACCACCAGCATTAACTCAGACGATTATGAAATGCAGCGCAGACTCAACCAAGAAGCGGCTAAGTCTATGATGTATTGCAATATGTCAAAGGAAGATGCTTGGAACATGGTCACCATTAATCCGGCTAAGCAATTAAGAGTTGATGAATTTGTGGGTTCACTCACTACAGGGAAAATGGCCGATATTGTGCTGTGGAACGCAGAGCCACTGTCGATTTACGCCAAAGTGACGCAGGCATGGGTTGAAGGAAAACGCTACTTTGACCGCGACCAAGACCAGCTCGCCCAGCAAGCTGTGGTGAACGAGCGCGCCGCACTTATCCAAAAAATTCTTAGTAGTGATGAGCAAGCCAAAGCAGGTGAAAAAGTCACACCACTTAACGAGCCTCAGTGGCACTGCGATACCCACTATCAGGCATGGGGTCACGCTCATCAGGGAGCCAAATAATGCATTATTCAGCTAAAACCTTTTTATTTACGCTGCTACTGGCCACTCTTTGTACCGCGCCGGTAATGGCTAATAATATCGTGCCTACACCTAAACAAAGCCGCAGCGTACTGATTAAAAATGCTACGGTGCACACCGTTAGCCAAGGCGTACTTAACAACACAGACGTCCTGATTGAAAATGGCAAGATCACTGCCGTTGGATCTCAACTCTCCAGCCAAATCAACAATGCAACCGCAGAAACCAGTGACACTCAAATCATCGATGCCAGCGGTAAACACTTGTATCCGGGCTTAATTGCCCTAGATACCAGCTTAGGCTTAGTCGAAATTGAAATGAGCCGCCCCACGGTTGATAACGCCGAAGTGGGTTATATCAATCCGCAGATCAGCACTGCCACTGCTTACAATGCGGATTCGGAGCTCATCCCGACCATACGTTTCAACGGTATTACCCATGCACAAATCGTCCCAAGCGGCGATGGTTTAGCAGGACAATCGGTACTGGTGGATCTCGATGCATGGACGATTGAAGATGCGCTGACGCCAAGTGCTGGACAGTTCCATGTCTATTGGCCGCAAATCAAACGCATGCCAGAAGATGAAAAAGAAAAAGCCAAGGCCATCGAGAAAAATCAGCTGGCGACCGACAAGCTCAATATCGCCTTTGAAGATGGCTATCGCTATTTCTTAAGTGATAAGGCCAACGGTAAAGACAAAAACCAGGATAAAGATCCACAGTCCGCGACCAACAACCTGCGCTGGCAGGCCATGTTGCCGCTATACCAAGGCAAAGCGACACTGTTTGCCCATGCCGACAGTGTTGGCCAAATTGAGCAAGTGATCGCCTTGACGAAAAAGTACCAATTCAAACTGGTGATTGTTGGCGGATATGATGCGTGGCGTTTGGCCTCAAGCCTGAAGGAAGTTAACGCTGGGGTTATTTATCCACATACCTTGAGTCTGCCAAGGCGTAAAGACGAGCCGGTGGATTTACCCTTTAAAATCCCATCCTTGCTCGCTAGTGCTGATATCCCCTTCGCCCTTGGGTTTTCATCGGACTGGAATAGCCGTAACCTGCCCTACGCTGCGGGTTATAGCGCCGCCTATGGTTTAACGCCTGAGCAAGCACTTAAGTCCATCACCTTAGATGCTGCAAAACTGTTAGGTATCGAGGATTTAGGCGCCATTGCCGTGGGGTATCAAGGTAGTGTTGTGCTGTCCGAGGGTGACATTCTCGACCCTATGACCAATAGAATCGATGCTATCTGGATTGAAGGGCGGCAGATAGATCTGAATAATCGCCATCAGCAGCTTTATCAAAAGTACCTTAAGCGGTAGAATTTACTCAGATAATAATATCGCATCGGCGCAGCCTACTTAAGCTGCGCAGTTTTTCCCCTTAACCTCAGGTCAAACCATGAAAATTATCTTCTCAAGTGCATTAGTGCTCCTGCTCAGTGCCTGTGCAAGCGACTACAGTTTTAACAGTAATTTGGACGGTGAGGCGATCAATGACTATTTCAAGGCATCCGATGTCGTCCTCTACGAAGGCGATGCCTTGCCTAAAGGTCATTATGAGTTAAAAGGGTTAGTCCAAGGTGAATCCTGTCAGGCCGATCTCAACGGTGCTCCGGCATCCTTAGCTGATGCGAGAACCGAAGCCCGTCGTAACGCCGCAGATAAAGGTGCTAACGGTATTGTCATTAAACAGTGCGTCATATTTGAAGAAGCTGCCCAAGGTTGTATCAGCCGCGCCTTATGCGTTGGCCAAGCAATCAAAACAGCAACAATCAAATAAGTTTCACGCATATCAAGCGTACTGCAAGCCACTTGATTCAATAGTGTTCTGAGATTGAGCATAGTAACCGCTTAATGACTAATGCTTCATGATTAGTGCTCAAAAACGGGCGATTAATGATGAGCTTAGGCGGTTGTTATCTTTACCCTTTTAGGTAGTTTTTGCATGACATTTACCAACCAAATAGTTGCAGTAGCAACATGCCGCACGCCCTACAAACAAAAATTTGGCATTCCAAGACAACCCGGGCTCGTTGAGGCTCGCGGCTATGTTGAACTTGAACCCCATGTGAATCATATCGATGCGGTACGTGGCATAGAGCAGTATTCCCATCTCTGGCTGCTTTTTTGCTTCCATGAGAATCTTGCCCAAGGTTGGAAAACTACAGTCAGACCACCGCGATTAGGTGGCAATGAAAAACTCGGCGTATTCGCCACTCGCTCCACTTTTCGCCCCAATGGTATAGGTCAATCAGTGGTGAAACTGCACGGCGTGGTGCAGCGCAAAGGCAAAGTATGCCTCGAGATTTCCGGTATGGATCTGCTCGATGGCACGCCGATTATCGATATAAAGCCGTACATTCCATTTTCGGATTCAATTATTGATGCTATCGGCGGCATTGCTCAAGACGCCCCTAAACTGATTAGCGTGGTGTATTCCGACAATGCCAAGACGCAGATAGAGCATTACGCCCAGCAAGAAAGCTATACCGATTTAGCCGTGCTTATCCGCGGTGTGCTAGGGCAAGATCCGCGCCCCGCCTACAAAAAAGCCAAAGACGACCCTAAGTTATATCAAGTCGCGCTCTATGATTTAGACATTTTTTGGCAAATGGCGGTCGATGATAATGGTCAAGAATACATCTTGGTATTAGAACTCAAACTGGGGAAATGTGGCTAAATGTCAGCGCCCATATCAACAATAGAGCCCGATTATCAAAGCCAACACAAGAAGCGCCTATCTTGGATGCCATGGCTGTATTTTTCTTTAAAAGAAAAACATTTAGTCTGGGCGAAGCCTTGGCAAGATCACATTCAAGCAAAACTTTGCGCCCTCGAAACGGTCAGCATCGGTGAGCACTGTTTTATCGCCCCCGAAGCACAGTTATTTGCTGAACCCAATCGTGATATCCGCATGGGTAATCGTTGCATGATCGCCGCCGAGTGTTTTTTACACGGGCCAATCACGCTAGGCGATGAAGTGGCGATTAATCATGGTTGCTCCTTCGATGGCGGCAGAGTCGGTATTCAGATAGGCAATCAAACCCGCATCGCTAATAATGTCACCCTTTACGCCTTCAACCATGGCATGGCGCCAGAGACGCCCATCTATCAACAACCCGCTAACTCCAAAGGCATTGTTATAGGCAAAGATGTGTGGATTGGCGCACAGGCTGGCATAGTCGATGGTGTGACCATTGGCGATCACGCTGTGGTTGGTATGGGTAGCATAGTCACTAAAGATGTGCCCGACTGGGCGATAGTAGCAGGCAACCCCGCCAAAGTGATTGGCGACAGGCGTGATAAAAGCTAAAGCGGCCAGTGCACCTCACCAGTTAAATTGCTCTCCTTTAGCTCAGTAATCCTCTCAAAAATGCTATTTGTCTCCCAACGAGTTGAATTTAACCTAAATCCATAGGTGACATCATCAAAGCAGGTGATAAAATGGCGACCATTCAACTCAAATTTGGACATCGGTAATGCGCGTCAGCAAGTACCTGCTATCAACACAAAAAGAAACTCCTGCCAACGCAGAAGTCATTAGTCATCAATTAATGTTACGTGCGGGCATGATCCGTCGTAATGCCTCGGGCCTTTATAGCTACCTTCCCACGGGTTTACGCGTACTGCGTAAAGTCGAAGCGATTGTTCGTGAAGAAATGAACAAAGCCGGTGCAATTGAAATTCTAATGCCTATGGTGCAACCGGCAGACTTGTGGGTTGAAACAGGTCGCTGGGAAAAGTTTGGCCCTGAACTGCTACGCTTTAAAGATCGTCACAATCGCGACTTTGTACTGGGTCCAACCCACGAAGAAGTGATTACCGATCTTATTCGTAAAGAAGTCAGCTCATACAAGCAATTACCACTGAACCTTTACCAAATCCAAACTAAATTCCGTGACGAAGTACGCCCACGTTTTGGCATGATGCGCTCACGCGAATTTTTGATGAAAGACGCCTACTCTTTTCACCTTGACGTCGATACCATGAATGAAACTTATGAGGCCATGTACACCGCCTATAGCAATATTCTATCGCGCATGGGTTTAGCCTTCCGCCCAGTATTAGCTGACACAGGTTCTATCGGTGGCAGCATGTCACACGAGTTCCACGTACTGGCACAAAGCGGTGAAGATTTAATTGCTTACTCAACGGGCAGCGATTACGCGGCTAACATTGAGAAAGCCGAATCACCTATGCCAACTGAACCACGCGGCGCAGCCACTGAAGCATTGCGTTTAGTCGATACCCCAAATGCGAAAACCATTGCTGAATTAGTTGAGCAGTTTGATTTAGATATCACTAAAACAGTCAAAACCTTGATTGTAGTAGGCGCGACAGAAGCCACGCCGTTAGTGGCACTAATTGTTCGTGGCGATCATGAACTCAACGAAGTCAAAGCCGACAAATTAGATTTAGTCGCATCACCATTAGAAATGGCATCAGAAACCTTAATTCGTGACGCTATTGGCGCAGGTCCTGGTTCACTTGGCCCTATCGGTCTTAAAATCCCTATCGTTATCGATCATAGTGTTAGCGTAATGAGCGATTTTGCCGCCGGTGCCAACGTCGATGATAAACACTACTTGGGTATCAATTGGGAGCGCGACCTACCGACAGCACAAGTTGCCGATATTCGTAATGTGGTCGAAGGCGAGCCAACACCTGATGGTTTAGGTACTTATGCTATGGCACGCGGTATTGAAGTAGGGCATATTTTCCAACTGGGTACCAGTTATTCAAAATCAATGAATGCAACGGTACTTGACGAAAATGGCAAATCACAGGTGTTATTAATGGGTTGTTACGGTGTTGGCGTAAGCCGTATTGTAGCAGCTGCCATCGAGCAAAACTTCGATGACCGTGGCATCATTTGGCCAGAAGCGATTGCGCCATTTAGCGTGGGCATTCTACCAATGAACATGCACAAGTCGCATCGCGTAACCGATATCGCCGAGCAGTTATACAAAGACTTAAGCGAAGCGGGTATCGACGTATTACTAGATGACCGTAAAGAGCGCCCAGGCGTGATGTTTGCCGACATGGAACTGATTGGTATCCCACATACTGTGGTGATTGGCGATCGCAATATCGATGCAGGCGTTTTTGAATACAAAAACCGCCGCACCGGTGAAAAACAAGATATCCCCTTTGATCAACTGCTCGATTTCCTGAAAAATGCCGTTAAAGGCTAAGCCTAAACGCTAGGTTTGATTTAGCACAATATCGACGACATACAAACGCACTTGGGCTCAGCTTAAGTGCGTTTTTTATTATATTACGGAGAATCAGGTGATTGGCGTTATCTGGATATGATACCAATCACATTAAATATCTAATCAGTTCAGAGCCTCACAGGTATTTCAATCCGAGGCGTATTGACGTAGAAATGGTTATTCCCTTTTAAGTCAATGCAACACGGGAGTGGAATACCTGTGGGGCTCCCAAAGGGCGGGTTTCAAAGCGCTTTATACTGCGTTTAAGGCTTTCGACAGAGCACCACTATGTCTTCAATCCTTCGCCTTGTCTAAAGCGCGTTGAACTCCCGCTGAATGAACAGATATTTAATACGACTGGTATGACACATCAGCCCTGCCTTTAGCGCCGAATCAATACCACTTAAAAATTAATTTATAAAAAAACCACTAATCTACGTTACAGACTTGCTTTTTATAGCACAGCATTGCTTTAATCAGATGATTATAATAATACATTGAGTCTGAACATTGCCAACATCAACCGCATTAGTTTTAGGTGGCGGCGGCGCCAGAGCCGCCTATCAAGTCGGCGTGCTCAAAGCACTGGTTCAACTTTATCCACGCAATCACGGCATTCCCTTTAAAATTATTTGTGGTACATCGGCGGGCGCCATCAATGGTACATCCATTGCTACCCATGCCTCTTGTTTTCATCTTGGTGTTAAAAAACTCGAATGGGTATGGCGTCATTTTGAGACCCGCAAAGTCTACCGCGCATCGATTACTGGTGTAGTTAGCCATCTTGGTAAAATGGCGCTCAAAGGCATGCAGGATGATAAAGTTAATACCGACGCAGGCAGCCTGCTGGATAACGAACCACTCAGAAAATTGCTCAATAAATTAATCGATTTTAAACGCATTGATCGAAATATTCGCAGTGGTGCACTTAACGCTCTAAGCGTCGATGCCTCTTGTTATAATAATTCTCGCTCGGTAACCTTTTTCCAAGCCACACGAGATCTTGAAAACTGGACTCGCGCAAGGCGCAGCGGCGAACGCATGATGCTCAACACTGAGCACCTACTCGCCAGCTCAGCAATACCGATGGTTTTCCCCTCCATTAAACTTAACCAAGGCTATTATGGCGATGGTTCAGTCCATCAACTCGCGCCGCTTTCAAGCCCCATTCATTTGGGCGCTAACAAACTCTTTGTGATTAATTTAGATAACCCACATAAATACTCTGCGATGAAAGCAGAATACCATCCTAAAACAGCGACGATTGCAGGCCACCTGCTGGATACTATATTTTCCGATACCTTGAATAGCGATCTTGAGCGACTTGAAAGGATTAATCACACCTTAAGCCAGATCCCTGAAGCCGGCCGTGTTAAAATTGCCCTGCAACCGATTAAAACGTTAGTAATAAAGCCCAGTGAAGATCTCAGTAAAATTGCTGCCCGCTTTTACGATGACATGCCATGGGCAGTAAAAACCTTACTCAGATTTATTGGTATCGATAGACAATCGGATTCGAGTATCGTTTCCTACTTATTATTTGAAAAAAACTATACCAGTGCACTTATAGACTTAGGTTATAAAGATGCCATGGCACAAATGGATTCAATTAAAGCATTTTTCGGTTTAGAGAACATTAGAGAAATATGAGATAAAGTTTGAATTTTAACGCTAATAATTCAAACTTTAGTATGAGCTTGCTAATCGATTTAACATTGATAATTTTATTTATATCACTTATTATGTTTTACTAGATTATCTTAGCATTACGTAATTTTTTCAAAAAGGGAATCACCATGAAAAAAACTTCACTAGCACTTATCGTTGCAATGACTGCATTTGGTTCAATGACTGCAACTGCAGCTGAAGGCGAAGCCGCAGGTACAAGTGCTGGCGCAAGCACTGGCGCTATCGCTGCTGGTAGCATTGCTGCTGCTGCTGCCATTGCTGGCGCAGTTGTTGCCTCTAATAGCTCTGATGGTAACCCAATTACCAACACAGGTACTGGCACTGGTACAACTACTGGTACTGGCAACTAAACCATTATTAGCAAACTCCTAAACAGCCGCCTTATTGGCGGTTGTTTTTTTTAAAGCATTTACACAGCTAAACTCATCACTTAAAACTGTCAGTTTCCTTTTAAATTCGATATTTAATCCTATTGAGAATAAGCAACTCGGATGCGTATACATAAAAAATTACTATCACTCCTTACAATCTCGATTGTATTAATGAATACAACAGCTTGTAGCCAAAGATTTAGTGCCCTTAATGATACCTTAAAACTGGCATTTATCGGTGACAATGATGCTGTACTGTCAACACAACAAGTTAATGACATTCCCTATGCCAGTATTTATGCCAAAATTGACGATGTACCACAGGCTTTCATTGTGCTTGCCCTCGCAGAACCTCTATTTACCTTAAATAAGCAACCGACGCCTACAGTTAAAGAGCTTAAATGGCTCTCAGCCGATAAAGCCATGCTAGTCACAGTCAATGGCCGTTTGGTGAAGACGCATAATCTCTTAACCGGTGATTTAGTCGCTGTAGAAAGTCAGCAAGCCGATCCATTACTGTTAGGGCTACATTTAGACACTACGCCCAAAACGTGGACTCGTACCATTGATTGGCAGCCTGGTTACCACTTTGGCTATAAGGTCAACTCACATTTCGATTTTATTGCTACAGAAACCATTCTTATCAATGAGACTCCGACTCAAGCACTGCATTACCTTGAATCCGTTGTCGTCGATAATCTGAATATTCAGTATCAAAATGAATTTTGGCTCGCGCCAGAGACAGGACATGTGATTAAGAGCCGTCAAAAGATTGCTCCAAATCAGCCTTTTATTGAAATGACCTTACTCAAATCGTTTGCGTCTTAGTGGAGATATGATGAGATCTTATTTATTACTCTCAGTACTACTTGGCTGTGTTTTTAGTACCATAGCTCAGGCTGAAACACAGGTTTTTGTGACAACGTCACCAAGCCAAGATGCCCTCGTTCGGCTCCATTATCCTGCTGCGGTTCGGCTTGAGCAAATAATACAAGACAGCTTACAACAGCTTCCAACACATAATAGTGACGCTAACGTCGTCCCAATTTATTGGTTAGGCGCTGCGCTGCTCGATGTTCAAAATACTGCAGTTTTAGAAGTAAAACGTAAAGAAGCACTAACTCAGCTTGCACAAATGGGTGAAGCTGCAGATGACAGCCTCTATATCGCCAAACTTGCGCAATTAGCGCAGTTTTTAAGACAAATAAAACTTGGCCAGCGTGTTATGCAGCCATTAGATTTCGATCTCATTCGCATAACTGAATCATACAATCCGCTCATTACTGGTCGCTTCGAACTGGTTTTACCTCCTCGTCCAACCACAATCTCGGTTGTTGGTGCCGTCGCTAAAACAGGCAGTGTGGATTGGCAGTTCAATACCAGTAGTCAAGAATATCTAGCGAAAGCCCAACCATTAGAAAACGCTGACGATAGTTTTGTATGGATAATTCAGCCTGATGGTAAAGCATTAAAACAACCGATAGCGTATTGGAATGCTCAAACGCAAAATATTGCGCCTGGTGCCGTACTTTATGTTGGGTTTTTAGACTTAATAGAAGACTACAGCACATTGAACAACAATATTATTGAATTACTAAGGAATCGGGCTCTGTAATGAATCACCCTACCCACTCTAATCTTACCTTGTGTAAGCTTTCAGCCATTGCTCTTGCCCTGTTTCCTTTATTTCATGCCCAAGCCGATGAGTTGAGCTATCCCCCATTATTAGCATCGCAGTCCGACTTTGGCGGGGTTGGTTTAATGCAAATGCCAACGGGTCGAATGGCACCCGAAGGTGAATTTAATTTTGCAACTACCTATAACTCTGAATACCAGCATTTTTCAGCCTCTGTACAGCTCTTCCCTTGGTTTGAAACCACAGTCCGTTATACCCAAGTACAAGATCTACTCTACAGTAATGATCCTAGCTTCAGTGGTAATACTAAATACACAGATAAAGGCATCGATTTTAAAATTCGTTTATTAGAAGAAAGTTATTGGCTACCTGAAACGTCTTTTGGCGTTCGCGATTTTGGCGGTACAGGGTTATTTGATGGCGAATTTATTGCCGCAACGAAACGCTTCGGGCCAGTAGATTTCACATTGGGCGTCGGTTGGGGCTATATCGGTAATAGCGGTAATTTGACCTCTGATAAAAAAGATCTTAATAGCAATTGCGATCGAGACACCTCCTATGGTGGTTCTGGAGGCACTGTAGATTATCAACGTTGGTTTAAAGGCTGCGCAGCTTTATATGGCGGTATTGAATATCAAACACCGTGGGAGCCCCTGCGCGTTAAAGTAGAATATGATGGCAACGATTATCAATCTGACTTCCCTGTGGTACGCGGTGGCATAGATATGCCACAAGACAGTAAGTTCAACTATGGCTTACTTTACCGCGCAACAAGTTGGAGCGATTTCCACCTAAGTTATGAGCGAGGTAATACTTGGACATTAGGCGTTAGCTTACAAACAAATTTCAATGATTTGCGACAAATTAAACGTGATACTCCTGCAGATAAATATCAGCCGATCGCAGCAGTACCTATGTCGAATAAAATACCTAGCAAGCCATCTGACACAAAACAAAGACAAGATGAACCGGTAATAACCTCAGTCGAAAATGTTGAGCTTGCGATAACAGCGCCAGCGCAGCCTTCAACGCAGGCGGATACACCAGCACTCGCAACTAACGCCATCAACGCACAAATGCTCAATCAAACGGATTGGAAAAAAGTGGCGGCAGACCTAAGTCGAATAGCGGGCTACGATAACCCTAAAATTTATCTTGATACCCATAGCGTCACTATCGTCGCCAATCAGCTTAAGTACATGGACCGTAAAGAGGCCCATCATAGAGCTGCGACGATACTGGCAAATAACACAGACAAGCAGATGATCACCGAGTATCGTCTGATTGAAACCCGTTATAACCAACCTATCACCGAGACACGTATCGACGCCGACAAATTTGCGCAAGTGGCCACTTACGGTTATATCGACGCCGATATGGCCGATAGCACCGAAGTCAGTATACCAAGATCACCACAGGGCACATTAGTCACTCAAACCGATGTGGACTGGCTAGATAAGCTCAGTTTTGATGTATCACCGACTATGGTGCAATCCTTCGGCGGTTCTGAAGGTTTCTACATGTTCAACATAGGCGCGACGGGGAGCTCGGCCTATCGCTTTAATGATAATTTAGAACTTTCAGGCTCGCTTTATCTTAACCTCTTGGATAACTATGATAAGTTTTTATACGATGTCCCACCTGATGGTACCGATTTAAAACGAGTGAGAACACTGATTCGCCAATATGTCCAAGACTCGCCGGTTAGAGCGACTAACTTGCAGCTCACTTGGATGGACAACGTGAGCGATAACATTTATTACCAAGCTTATGGCGGCTATTTGGAAATGATGTATGGCGGTATAGGCAGTGAATTCCTCTATCGACCGCTCAATAGTCAATGGGCCTTCGGTCTTGATGTTAATTATGCTAAGCAGCGCGATCCTGACAGCATGTTCGGTTTCTTCGAAGATGAACAGCAATTTGATCCTATAACTGGGAGTCATTATCGAGTACAAACAGGCGTAGTGACAGGACATGCTACGGCGTATTACCAACCAACATGGTTCCCAAATACGTTGCTTAAAGTCAGCGCTGGTCAATACCTTAGCGATGATAAAGGTGTGACTGTCGATTTCTCTAAACAATTTGATAGTGGCGTAATTGTCGGTGCCTTTGCGACTAAAACAAATCTATCGGCGGAAGAATATGGCGAGGGTAGCTTTACTAAAGGCTTCTATATCTCTATTCCGTTCGATTTAATGACGATTAGACCAACACAAAGTCGTGGTTTCCTTTCTTGGATGCCATTAACTCGAGACGGTGGCCAAATGCTCGGTCGTAAGTACAATTTGTTTGATGTAACAGATGCTCGCGCACCTTGGTATACCAAACCTATTGCTGATTCTACAAAGTAATTTATAGGTCATTAAAACAAAAATGGGCAAGAGATTTGATTTTCTTGCCCATTTTCACTAAATAACTTGTTGAAATATTTAACGTATAAACACTTAGCGAAATTTTTTATACTATGGGTGATTTCACGGCATGGGGCGCAGAGCGTAAATATTGTGGCGGCGCTTTAACCGTCGCGCCCAGTGTCGCTGCCGCATGCCAAGGCCAATGTGGGTTATAAAGCATGGTACGCGCTAACGCGATAGCATCAGCCTGCCCTTGAGCCAAAATCGCTTCGGCTTTATTCGCATCGGTTATCAATCCAACGGCAATCACCGGCATATTCACCTCAGCTTTAATCGCTTTGGCAAAAGGCACTTGAAAGTGCTCCGCTACAGGGATTTGTTGCAGTGGACTCAAACCGCCAGTGCTTACATGAATAAAATCACACCCTCGGGCATCTAATTCTTTTGCCAACACGATACTTTGTACTAAATCCCAACCACCCTCGACCCAATCCGTTGCTGAAATGCGTATGCCCAGCGCCATTTTAGGCGATATCACGGCTTTCACCGCATCAAATACCGTCAACAATAAACGCAATCGATTCTCTAAACTGCCACCATATTCATCTAGGCGTTGGTTTGATAAGGGAGATAGAAATTGATGCAATAAATAACCATGGGCAGCATGTAACTCAATCGCATCAAGCCCTAAGCGCTCAGCTCGTTGCGCTGAACTCACAAATGCCGCAATAAGCTCATCGATGTCATCAGATGTTATTGCACTAGGTAACGCTGTGCCTTCATTAAAAGCCTGAGCGGAAGGCGCTATTGTCTGCCAACCACTAGGTTCATCAGGCGCGATAGTGCCACCGCCCTCCCAAGGCTTTCGAGTTGATGCTTTACGCCCCGCATGGGCAAGTTGTATCGCCATGGGCATAGATGAGTATTGACGAACTGACTTAAGGGCATTCGCTAGCGCAGCTTCTGTTTTATCATCCCATAGTCCCAAATCAGCATAGGAAATTCGGCCATTGGGCAAAACGGCAGTGGCCTCTAAAATAAGCATTCCTGCACCCGATAATGCCATGCTACCTAAATGAATTGTATGCCAATCAGTTGCCTGTCCGTTTACAGCCGAATACTGGCACATAGGGGCAATAATAATACGGTTAGCTAACTCAAGCTGACCTAACATTAAAGGCGAAAATAACATGCTCATCGTCATTCCTTTTTATACACATAGTGAGTGATTTTATCGTGTTGTGCAGGCAGCGCTATCTCTCGCCGATAAAATTGGCGTGGCACTCAATGGCCAATTAATAGAAAAGTCGCTGCTATTCCAAGCTAAAATACGTTCATCTTCAGGATCATAATACTGAGTACATTGGTAGATAACATCGGCATAATCACTGAGCACATAAAACCCGTGAGCAAAGCCTGGTGGAGTCCACATTTGCAAATGGTTCTCTGCCGACAACACGCGCCCCACCCATTGACCATAGGTTGCTGAGGCGATACGTATATCCACGGCAACATCAAAAATGCTCCCAGCACAGACTCGCACCAATTTACCCTGTGGTTTACGTTGCTGGAAATGTAAACCACGCAGGACATTACGTTGCGAGCGACTATGGTTTTGCTGCACAAATATAGGCGGCTTTAATCCTTTAGCCGTAAAACAGCCATCAAAATAGGATTGCCTAAAGGTCTCCATAAAGAATCCTCGTTTGTCCCCAAATACTTTAGGTTCAAACACCAGCACTTCGGCCAACTCGGTTTCACTACATTTCATCAAATACCTGCTTATCGAGTAAACCGAGCAAATACTCACCATAACCACTTTTGAGTAAAGGTTGAGCTAATTCAGCTAATTCAGCTAATTCAGCTAATTCAGCTAATTCAGCTAATTCAGCTAATTCAGCTAATTCAGCTAATTCAGCTAATTGTGACACAGTGTTCCAACCATTGTGAAATGCCACTTCCTCCGGACAATTAATCTTCAAACCTTGGCGCTTCTCTATCGCGGCAACAAATTGCGTTGCCTCGGCATCCGACGTACCAGTATCTAATCAAGCGGTACCTCGTCCTAAAATATCGACTCGTAATTCGCCTAATGCTAAATAGTGGTGAATGACATCGACAATTTCTAACTCACCTCTTGCTGAAGGCACAACTGTTTTTGCAAACATAGTGGCTCTACCATCAAAAAAATAAAACCCCGGCATAGCTTAATGTGAACAAGGATGCAGAGGTTTTTCCTCAATAGAAAGAACGTTACCCGTATCATTGAATTCAATGACACCGTAGGCATGAGGATTAGCCACATGGTAACCAAAAACGGTCGCCCTTGATTGGGTTTGCCAAGCTCGATTCAAATTAGCCGTTAAGTGCTGGCCATAAAAAACATTATCACCAAGAATAAGCGCACAAGCTTCACCAGCTAAAAAAGACTCCGCAATCATCAGTACTTGCGCCAATCCTTTGGGCGACGCTTGCTCTGCATATTGTAATTTAAGCCCCCAACGACCACCATCGCCAAGTCATGCTTGAAATAGCGATAAATAATGAGGTGTGCAAATAATGAGGTGTGCAAATAATCAAAACATCGCGAATATTAGCCAGCATCAAGGTGACGTGTGGATAATAAATATCGGTTTATCGTATATTGGAAGGAGTTGCTTACAGACAACTTGCATCATGGAATGCTTTCTAGACGTAAAATACAAAAAATATTCAAAAAAAAGCCAAATCAATCCTGATTTGGCTTTTGAAAAAAAACAAAACTAAGAAAACAAAGTAACCACTTTCTTTTTAGCTTCAACTAGCGGTAACGATTTCTTTTGTAACCATACAAGATCACAAATACCATCTGTCGGATTAAAACCTGTTGGCGCGGTTAGCAGAATATCGCGGATCCACTCATGGTTGAACTCATGACAAGCTTTATCTAAGCCATTTATAATAATATCGAGCTCATTCCAAGGCAGACATAATTCATTGGCTGTCATAATACGTTCATGCTCAGTACCGGTAACATCATCACCAATCAGCAATTCTTCATATAGCTTTTCGCCAGGACGTAGGCCACTAAATTCAATTGCGATATCGCCATCAGGATTTTTTTCATCTTTAACTTCAAATCCACTTAGGCGGATCATCTTCGCCGCTAAATCAACTATTTTGACTGATTTCCCCATATCCAGTACAAACACATCACCGCCCTTTCCCATAGCCCCCGCCTGAATGACTAACTGAGAAGCCTCTGGAATGGTCATAAAGAAACGAGTGATCTCAGGATGTGTCACCGTCACTGGCCCACCGTTAGCGATTTGACTCCTGAATAAAGGCACAACTGAACCAGAAGATCCTAGTACGTTACCAAAACGCACCATACAAAAACGCGTGTTATGATCTAACTTCGATAACGCTTGCAGAACCAACTCAGCCATACGCTTAGTGGTCCCCATAATATTGGTCGGTCTTACCGCTTTATCCGTTGAAATGAGAACAAAGGTCTCAACATTAGCCGCTATAGCCGCTCGAGCGGTATATAAGGTGCCAAACACATTATTGCGAACACCTTCAACCACATTGTGCTCAACTAACGGAACATGTTTGTAAGCGGCGGCATGATAAACCGTCTGCACACTAAAAGCCTTCATCACGGCTTCAATGCGATTTGCGCGTTGAACAGAGCCCATCATGGGAAAAATTTCAACATCCAAACCTAAATCATGCGCCGTAGCGCGTAATTCGCGTTCTATGGCATATAGGCCATATTCCGATAGCTCAAATAGGATTAATTTTTTAGGACGTTGCTTGAGGATTTGCCGACAAAGTTCAGAACCAATTGAGCCGCCAGCACCGGTTACCATCACCACTTTATTACGAATATTCGCACTTAGAAGGTCGCTTCGCGGGTTAACCGCATCTCGACCTAATAAATCATCAATTTCGACTTCTTTAATGTCACTATATAATTTTGTGCCATTAACCAAATCAGCCATCGAGGGTAAGGTTAATACTTGAACGGCTAAGGGCTCAAGTTGTAATAAAATCTCTTGTCGACGAGATCGCGATGCACTAGGCATTGCCAACAACACCTTAGTAGCCGTTTTTTGTGAGATAAGCTTTTTTATAATAGAAGGCGAATGAACATGCACTCCTTGAATAACCGTGCCATGTAAGGTCATATCGTCATCAACAAATGCGAAGGGATAATATTCATGACTCTGGGCTAACGAAGTAACTAATTGGCGCCCACTTACACCGGCGCCGTAAATAATCACAGGTTCACCAATACGCTTCATACCTGAGCCCGCAAATGAGCGAACCATGGCACGAGTCCCCCCCACAAAAACTAACGAAAACGCAGCGTAGATAATCGGTACTGTGCGGGGTAATTGCGCCTCAGAATAATAGGCAACGATAACTAACGCAATTGTTGAAGCAACCACGCCAAGCAGAATGGCGGTAAGAGCTTGTAGACCCATATAACGTAACACTGCACGATATAAGCCCAACTTAGCAAATCCCACAATACTCAACGGAACAACAGCGATGAGCAGTGCCCAATAAGCACCATTAGTGAGCACATTGATATCGTCAACGCGTACGAATAATGCCGCCCAAAAAGCAAAGCAAAGGAACACCGAATCAACAACAACGCTCACCACACGTTTGTGGCCACGCTTTAAACGAAATAAACACTGCAAAAACTCCATTTTTCGCTCCAAATAAACAACATTCATAATTTAGCCAAAAAAGTTTAGCAATCTGACACTGAATAGTCTCAACATGCAAGGTTGGGGATTATAGCACCATGGTTGACTTGAGTGGCAATCCTATCGAGCTGTTTACAGTGAAAGGGGTACTTTTAGCAACAAACAAAATGAATCGAGGCCTCTCTCTGGCCAGTTTATCGTAAGCGGAAGAGAGCTCATTGATAGAGGGAAACGCCGATAGCAATGAGCAACAAGCAGCACTGAGACCTTGCTTTTCGAATACCCAATATCAATTAGACATATCCATTTCTAATGATGTAAAGCAAATGAATACACACGCGCTACATTCACAATAGAATAGACTATCTTACCGCATCACCCGAGCCACTGCCTGTTACCGTCATTAAGATATACTTGAAATAGTTTTTAATATTCAACGTATCTATCATCTGCTTATCTGTCTCGGCTAAGAGCTTAGGTGTAGACATATCAATATTCTGAACTTGTGCTAACCCAGTTACTCCAGGAAGAACATCATAAACACCCAAAGCATCGCGTTCTTTAATCAATTCTTCTTGGTTAAACAGGTTTGGACGAGGGCCAACTAAACTCATATCACCTTTGACGACATTAATTAGTTGAGGAAGTTCATCAATTTTAGTTTTACGTAAAAAATTACCTAGCTTTGTAATCGATGCATTATTAGCTAAATGACTTGCTACAGACTTAGTCTCTACTGACATAGTGCGAAACTTAATAAGTTTAAACGGCTTTTTATTTTTTCCAACACGAGTTTGCACAAACACTGGCGAACCAGTATCAAACATACCAATAACAGTCACAATAAGTAAAACCGGCCAAAGCAACAGCAAACCAAAGGAGGCTGCTAAAAAATCGATAAGACGGATCATTTTTTATTCTCAGAAAGTGAAGCCATTGCTTGCTCCATTGTATAAGGAGGAATCCACCCTAAGACTTCTTGAGCATTAGATGAATCAACCTGTAAGTTACCCAATAACTGCTCAGCCATTGCCGACTTCCTAACTAATCTAGCAACTAATCTCATAAGACTAACAGGAATAGGTAACTGGATTAACTTTTTATCTAGCCCTTTAGCTATTGCATTAGTGAAATCTTTGATAGAAACAGTTTCACCATCAGAAGCTAAAAACGTATGCCCCGGAGCCTTTGGATGCAAAGCACATGTTATGAGTAAATCAGCTAAATTTTTTACTGAAATAAAATCACGCTTATTGTCAGCTAGCCCAAAAGGCAGAACTGGGATGCGCTTAACCAGTTTTATTAATGAGCCAAAGTTACCCGGTGCATGGGCTCCATAAACCAACGTTGGTCGGACAATAACAACTTCAAGACCAGTTTCAGCAGCTATCTTCTTAAGACCGATTTCAGCATCATACTTAGATTTAGCATAAGCATTATGAGGGTGTACTGTAGAGTCAACGGAAAATGGAATATTTTTTGTCGATGGACCATTTACCCCTATTGAACTGATATATACAAAACGCTTAGCGCTGGCTTGTTGAGCTTGTTTAGCAAGCTCAATGGTCCCTAAAGTATTGATATTCTGATAAGATAATTCATCACTTTTAGCCATATGTGCAAGTGCTGCACAATGAATGATCACGTCAACCCCACGCAATGCATTAGCGTAATTAACTTCGGGGCCAATATCACCAACGGCATGATCCACTGTCATATTCTGGCTTATTTTTAACCTACCAGAGTCACGCCTTCCATAGGTACGAATAGGTAAAACAGCTCGTTGAGTTAGCTGATTCAAAATTTCACTACCGACGAAACCCGATGATCCAGTCAATAAAATCATATTAATTCCTGTCCTCAGAATATATTAAATATAAGTGCGAAAGATAATGCCACTCTATCACGCAACCTTCGCCTAATTTTATTAACATGCAACAACAAGTATAAGTTACCTAGGTATCCATTTTTCAAACCATACTTAACAATAGGTAAGTTTTGCAGATGTAGGTATTCAGCAATGTTAGTCGCCTGAATTCTATACCATTTATTTTTTATTAATAGAAAACGTTTTTTGGCAGCGACAAAACTGTTGTTAGTCCCAACTTGGTTATTCGCATGTTGCCGATAACGCATCATAGCTTCAGGATCAATAAACCAACGATAACCATGACTACGTGCAAAAGCATAAAGCAACCAGTCATGCAACGTTATATCTTCACCAATTTTTTCATAACGTTCTAGTAACCAAGTTTTAAATTGTATGGCTACTTCACGCTTAAAAACATAAGTACAACCAGGGCCAGCGGCTTCAAATAAGAAATCCCACTCTCGTTGTGCTTGAGCTTTATCAATCAGGACCTCGCGGCCATCCTCCCAAAATGCGGTGACGTTAGCAGAATAACAATCATAATGCTGTAACATTTCTATAGCTTTAGCTAATTTACTATTTGACCATATATCATCCTGATCGGCAAAAGCAACGTAATCATATTCAGAAAAATCTACATCTATTATTAAACGAAAGAAATTTCGGCCGGCACCACCTGATGCTTCAGTTACAGATAGAACCTTAATGTTACTAAATTCTGATACAAAGCCTTGTATACTCTTTTCAGAATCATCAGTAGAGGGATCTAAACGAATATAAACATCTAAACAAATATTCTTCTGAGATAATATAGACTTTATTTGTTCATTAATATATCGCTCACCATTGTATGCAGCTAAAAGAACACAAATTTTATTCATATTTTAAAGCACCGACTAAGTTAAAAAGTTCGCATTTATCATTCTGTAAAAAGTAAACATCCAAGCCACTTAGATGCCTTCTTACATCTAAAGCAAGAACATTCAACATCAAATATAGCCTGGCCATCATCTCGTTAAATTACCTTGTGCGCATTAATAAATTAATAATTAGATTTCTGCGCAGCCTTCAAATGATTCTACAAAAACATTGTACAAATAAAATAATCTACACTATTAATATTAAATCAGTTTAAAATAGCTAAACTTGAATTAAGAAAAACAATCAGAACAGGTAAAGCAGCAATGATGTAAAGTAATTTAGATTTATTTTTAAAAGAATAAATTGAATATGAAAATACCAAAGCATCGAATAGAGAAAATAATTCATGAAGCCGCAAAGCTATAGAATCCACATCCCTAAAAAAAACAAAAAGCAGCATCCCAAAATATGATAAACTGCCAAAAATGAACATTTTCTTATCTTTTACAACAGAAGCTTTTGAGAAAAAGACAAATATCATTACTACTTTAAAAATAAGATACGAGTTAAATAAACTTAATGAAGTTACAATATAGTTGCCATTTAAATAATCTGATAATCTTTCGCCAACCAAAGGCAATGTGACCACGATTGAAATATCAAAACTGAAAAAAATAGCAAACAAAAACAGTGCAACATATAAAAAAAAAGATAAAACTCTTGTTTTTCTACTAAGAATTAATGATAGAAAGAAAAAAATACATATAATAAAAGAAGACAAATGAAATAATAATGCGCTGACCCACAACAAACTAGCCTTATTCTTACTTCCCTCTAAGTAATAAATCACCCCAAGAGACGCGAGTGGTATTGCAACAGCGGCGCGAAATTGCGTCCCCTCCAATAAAAATAAAAAACGACAGAAATAAAAAACAAAGAAGAGCGTTAAAACTAACATTGAAGCGTTTAACACAGACAATAGCTTTATTTTAGCCCAAGCAGAAATTAAAACATAAAAAACTAAAAGGCCAATCATGCCAAAACCAAAAAAATGACTAAACTTAGAAAAAACAACAAACATTGGATCTTTATACAAAAAAATATTATCTATACCACTTGAAACAGAAAAAGCGTACCAATCAGCGTAATTGATAAAGTCTCGAGACTGAGCAAAATCGTAAAATAACACAAACAACAGGTAGAAAATAATAATAATTAGAAAACAGCCTTTATTATATGCTGACTTAATCATCAATTTTACCCATTCGCCCTAGAACACCATCAAAGTAACCTCTGACACAAAACTTAACTTTATTAAATAGATCTCTTTCGCATAAAATAATTCTGATTGAATTGTAAGTAGTTGCAATTAAATCAAAAACGAACCAAGATGGAACCTTTAAAGCGTAATTTCGATACATATATATTGAATTTCTTGCGATATAATATCTTCTGAAAGCAGAATGATTGGTGGGCACAAACTCCACACCACAAACTTTTTTTCTTTCCTTTTGACCTAAATTGTGAGTTAACAATGCATCTTTTGCAACTCCTATTTTGTAATCGTTCACAATAAGGCGCATGCAATATTCAGTGTCTACATAATCAATAAATAAATCTGTTTTAAAAAAACCAAGATCATGTAAAATATTTAGATTAGTCAAAGTACCAGACGTAATCACAACTAATATTTTATCGTCATTAGAAATTACGTCCGGCGACTTTCTTACGAAAGTAAATTTTTTATTTTCAACAAGATATTTGCAGTTTTTTGTATTCGCATTTTGATCAACTATATTTGGAGCTACAATCGCTACTTTGTCTCCGTATAGCTCACTCAATGCTTTCTGTTGTTTTTGTAACAGTTTCACCATTTGTTTATCTGGTGTACTATCTTGGTCAAATGTTATGCACCATTCGTATCCCAAATCCAAAGCAAGTTTCGCTCCAACATTAAGTGAGTTCGCAATACCAAGATTGTCTGGTGATAAAATCACTTCAACATTGTGCAGACCCATCTCATTTAATTGGTTTAACTTAGATTTATCTTTGCTACCATCATCAATAATTATTAGATGTTCCACTAGTCTAGCGATAAGTAAAGCATTATTCATTGCATTATCATCGAAGTTAAATGCTGCCACAATCCCACAAACATCGTTTTTACTATCTATTACGTCAGCTATTTTCATATTATAACCATTTATTTTAAATTTATCAAAAAATGTAAGACATGTTTTTTGCATGCAATAAAAAGTCAAGCAATTTGCATAAATAGTTTAAATCCATCGCATAGTTAATTTCTTTATGGTGCATGGTAATCTTATAACTATTTTCTTTTTATCAGGACAAGAGCATAAGTTATTAAAATATTAATTTCACAGTACAGACTCTCAGTAATAGTAAAGCTCGGTTTCAAAAGTATTGAGTATTTGTATTTTTGTACCTCGCGCAGGTCATACGATGAAATATATAACCAAAATAGGCTATTTTAGCCTCCGAATATTGTTTTAACAAAAAATTTACTCCTGTCTAGCCTTAGTATTTTCTACTTTTTCACTTTAACCGAAAATTTTGATAACGCCAAAATGAATGAACGAGTATGAAAGCATCGTTGCTACTCGACAAAATTGAATCGAAAGCCATTAAAAGATACAAAATCAATTACGAAATGCCTCATAAGCTCAAAGCGAGAGCTGGTGTAACACACATTTTTAAAGGTAATTCAATTGCTATGTGAGAAAAATGCACATATATCCTGAAATTAACATAGTAAAAGTGTCAACATGATCTATCGATGCTCTCGACCTGTCCATAGATAATAGGCCGTAATAAGGTTCTGCTTTTTCCTCATCAAACTTATGCGCTAAACAATTGTTTTTTTTGTAACTAAAACCACTTTGATATAACCACTTGTTTGTTAAAACAATAATAAACACCCACTAGCGGTTCGATAATATAAGCAAAATCTGATTGGCATGTTCAGTTAATTGCGGGACCGATACTGTTGTTTGTTTGGCAAATAAATGTGAGCTCACATCTTCGGCTTAAATTTCTAAGCAAAGGTGTCGTAAGCAATGTGACGCAGAAACGTTGATTGCTGGATACATGTCGCTAGAGAAACTACAAGTAGAACCGCCTTAGGAAGAAAGAGGGACGGCTTGAGATCACGAACTCAACAGTCACACGTCTGCTAGTGCTAGCTTCAAGGATCTAGTTGAGTTGTTTCAAAAAAAAGTTTTATAATTAGTAGATTAATTCTACTTTTAAAGAAACTTAAGCAACATGAATTATCACCGACAATAATGATAATCACCAGAGCGAGAGTATGAGTGGTTAATTTTCAAACGCGATGTATAGAAGATAATCCAATCTATATATTACAAAGCGATTCCTGTTTATTCAACACTCAATTTCCGTCTATTTTGTAAACGAGTTTAGGTTATAAAACGTTCACGATCTTGCCCTGTGATAATCACCAATTCCAGCTGTTTAATAATTTATAATCTTTATAAATTCATCAATTTCTTCATTAAACTTATGCTGTTCAAGTTCAATCAGAACTCGATAATCATCAAAGTCATGAATAGCTAATTCATAGTTAATCAAAGAGACTTGAATTGTTCTGGACACATCGGCGAAGAAACTGGGATTATCCTCATTGTGCTTGTATTTTCGAGGCACTGGAATATCTACATCATTACCAGCACTTCCTTTAACACCTGTAATAACAATACAACCGGCCATCGCAGCCTCTCTAGGGATCCTATCCTTGCCAGGATGATGACCAAAATCAATATAAATCTTTGATCTAGCAAGCAATTCAGCAACTTGTTCAGCCGTCATATTCTGAATAGGTATGAAAGATAAAGAGAGATTTTGATTAATCAGGCGCTGAGTCACTTCAGAGCCTTTTTTGGGGTTATAACAGATAATATTCTGTTTTTTCTCGATATTAAATTTATTTAAAAAGTGTTCTCTATTTAAATAATCTGATAATTTGCTAGACTGATATCCATATTGAGCAAGGAAGTTCTTCGCGTACTCACTTTGCACCAAATGCTCAAAACGACCCATCTTTTGAATATTGATATGAGTATTACGGCCTAAAAAAGTATTAATCCACCCTCTAAAACCCTTAGGTAAATCACAGAAATAATTATCAACAGATAACCACCAGATAAATATACGAGCATTTTTAAATAATCGACTAAAACCAGTTAGAACCTCAGGTAATACAACAACACTATTTTTTTTCTGTACATCGTTATTAAGCCGCATAGAACCTACATTATAATGTTTGTAAGCTTCCGGAACGACAAAATCAATATCAAATGGATAATAAACCATAGATGCATTATAGCCACGTTCATTTAAGCCATGGGCAAACTGATGCAATAGTTCTGGCCCACCAGTAACAAAACCGCCTGGGCATATGACGTAAATATCTTTCATTATATAGACTCTAGAGAATTAACAGTATTCAATGCACTTCTTATCACTTGATGCATGTCGTAATATTTATATTCAGCAAGGCGCCCACCGAAAACAACATTTTCAGACTTGGTTAGTTCACGATATTGCTTGAATAAAAGCATATTCTTATCGTCATTAATTGGATAATACGGCTCATCACCAACTTTCCACTCTGAAGGATATTCTTCAGTTATAACAGTATGCTTTGTATCAACTGGATCAAAATGCTTATGCTCAATAATCCGAGTAAATGGAATATCTCTTTCTGTATAATTTACAACGGCATTACCCTGAAAATTATCTTGTTGTAATACCTTAGTTTTAAACTCTAATGATCTATATTCAAGCTTTCCTAATCTATTATTGAAATACTCGTCAATAGGACCTGTATATATAACATTATCAGCTAATTCCATTAACTCTTCTTTTTGAGCTAAAAAGTCAATATTTAATCGAATTTCAACACCTGCTAACATTTTTTCAATTAACTTTGTATAGCCACCAATGGGCACACCCTGATACTTGTCAGAAAAGTAATTATTATCGTAAGTATATCTTACCGGTAAACGTCTAATAATGAATGAAGGCAGATCTTTACAGTCGCGTCCCCATTGTTTTTCTGTATAACCCTTGATGAGCTTTTCGTATATGTCGCGGCCAACAAGAGAAATAGCTTGTTCTTCAAGATTATCTGGTGATTTTCCATTTAGCTCTTTTGTTTGTTCTAACATCTTATCTTTAGCTTCTTGAGGTGTTTTAGTGCCCCAAAGCTGATAAAAAGTATTCATATTGAATGGTAAATTGTATAAATCACCTTCATAATTAGCTAATGGTGAATTAGTGAACCGATTAAATTCAACTAAAGAATTTACATAATCCCATATGTCTTTATCATTTGTATGGAATATGTGCGCACCGTATTTATGAACTTGAATACCATCATTATCTTCAGTATAGATATTACCACCTATATGTGTACGTTTATCTATAACTAACACTCTCTTACCTTTGGCGGTTAGCTCTTTTGCACACACAGAGCCAAACAAACCGGCTCCTACTATCAAATAATCATACTTCATTATTTATCCTAAATTTTTTAAACACAGGTATCTGGTATTTTTTTATTGTGAAAAACATTAATAACGTCACTATAGACTCAGTGATGACAACAGATATTGCAGCACCTTCTGCATCATAAAAATAACTTAATGGAACTAAGCTGATTAAACTAAATAAACCAGAAAGCATAAGAATTATAGAAAACTCTTTTTTGTAATTATGAGTTAATAAAACTAGTACGCCGAACACATTACTAAGACCGATGATAAAAGGTAAGACAGACATTATTTGCAGTATATCAGCACTTCTCTCATACTCTTCACCAAAAAGTATCTTAACGGCAAAGGGAGAAAAATAGTACATCCCCAAACCAATCAAAAGAGTGATTTTTATCTGTAACTTTAATACATATTTAATTAACTCTACTGCTTTCGTCTTGCTTTCAGCCATTAGACTATTTATTCGAGGATAAAAAGACGCGGTCAAAGGAGAATAGACACTTAGTCCGGCTTGCAATAATTTATTTGCAGATACATAAACTGCGACACTTACGGGCCCCCCTATGATACCTAAAATGACTGTCGTACTTGTTGTGTACAAACTAATAGCAGCACTTGAAATAAATAAATGCCAACCATCAGCTAGTTGCCCTTTCATTCCACTAAATGTTGGTTTACACCATACAACCCAACGTCGATGGCGAATTAAGTAAGAAGAAACTAAAGCCGTAATAAGAGGAGGCAAAGTTGTTAACAATGCCGTTATCCAAATATCTTCAGGACTTTTCACTAGTAAGAATAGCAATGGGATACTGATCAATTGGGATATGACTCTTATAATTGAAATTTTCCCTAATTGCTCTTTACCCTGAAAAAGCCATTGTGGAAAGATAGCATCACCAAGCACTGTTAGATATGATATTAATAATATAAAAAATATCGCATCAATGCCTTCAAAAAGAAAAGGAAGTAAACATAAAACCCCAAATCCTATTATTGCAATTAATAGT
Organism: Shewanella glacialipiscicola; assembly: GCF_023283485.1. Taxonomy (GTDB): domain Bacteria; phylum Pseudomonadota; class Gammaproteobacteria; order Enterobacterales; family Shewanellaceae; genus Shewanella; species Shewanella glacialipiscicola. The sequence continues at coordinate 80,701 of NZ_JAKILU010000003.1, read as the reverse complement.
CTAGCGACTAGGATATTCCAATATATGACACTGATTTTTAATTTATCACTTTTACTTTCCGCAATTCTTTTAGTTGCTGAGAGATCAAAACCATAATTAACTGCGATTGAAAAGTATTGAATGATCGCTAAACAAAAAGCAAACGTTCCATACCCAACAGGTTCTAATACCCTAACTAAATAGGGTAATGTGATCAGCGGAATAATATAACCAGCAATTTTCAAACTAAATAAAGAAGATATATTCTTTATTATTACGCTATCAAGCATTTAACTTGCCTTTATACGACTCGAGGCTCATAGCATTGTTATCTTTTTCTGATAGCATTGGTTTTGTAGTAAAAGGCCATTCGATACCGATATCAGTATCATTCCAAGCAATAGAGATTTCAGATGCTGGATTATAATAGTTTGTACACTTGTATACAAATTCAGCTTCTTCACTTGTCACGTAAAAACCGTGTGCGAAGCCTTCAGGCACCCATAATTGACGTTTATTTTCTGCGGACAGATATACACCTACCCATTGACCAAATGTTGGAGAACCTTTGCGTATATCTACCGCAACGTCAAATACCTCACCAGACACGACACGCACTAGTTTACCTTGAGTATTGACGCTCTGATAATGCAAACCGCGTAAGATGCCTTGCTTGGACTTAGAGTGATTGTCCTGCACAAAATGTGTTTCTTTACCTGTTACAAGTTCTTCAAACTTTTGCTGACTCCAGGTTTCCATAAAGAAACCACGTTCATCCCCAAAGACTGCTGGTTCGATGATTTTAACGTCCGCAATGGTTGTATCAATAACTTTCATTTATGAATACTCTTTAATTCGCACTAATGCCGCTTGCCAGTCACTTTGCTTAATGCCAAATGCATTATGAATCTTGTCACAATTTAAACGTGAGTTTGCAGGGCGTTTAGCTGGTGTTGGATAGTCTAGTGTTGTTATTGGATTAACTTGAATAGGTTGGACAAGTACATTTTGCTCCAATGCTATTTCAAATATTTTTTCTGCAAAAGTATGCCAATTGACATGCGGGAAACCAGAAAAATGATAAATACCATAAACATGGCTATCTCGTGCTATTTGCTTTGAGATAGTGAGTATGGCGTTTGCTATATCACCCGCATAAGTAGGTCCGCCAAACTGATCAGCGACAACACCTAACGACTCTCTGGTTTTAGCAAGGCGTAGCATGGTTTTAACAAAATTATTCCCGTGCTCACCAAAGACCCATGCTGTTCTCAATATAATATGTTTAGGACAAGCTTGAGCAACAGCTTGCTCACCAGCTAACTTACTACGACCGTATTCCCCTTGAGGAGCGGTCGTATCTGACTCCGTATAGCTCTCTATGCTATCGCCATTGAAAACATAATCGGTCGAAATATGGATGATAGCTGCATTGATATTATTTGCCGCATGCGCAAGATTATGTGGACCGTCTCTATTGATAGCGTTGGCTAATTCACTTTCTTGTTCAGCTTTATCGACAGCGGTATAAGCTGCTGCATTGATGATTATATTAGGCTGAAACTCGCTGACAATTTTATCAACTTGAATTCGGTCGGCGATATCAAGCTCTTCACGACCTAATGCTAAAAAGGTTAGCTCAGTCTGTGCTTCGAGTAGATTGACTAAACATCTACCAACCTGGCCATTTTTACCCGCGATTAATATTTTCATACTTAAGCCCCGTTAGCTAAACGATCCAAGTATTGACCATAGTTATTTTTCATCATTGGTTTGGCCAATCCAGAGAGTTGTTCTGAGCTTAACCAATCATTACGCCACGCGATCTCTTCTAGGCAAGCCACTTTTAGGCCTTGTACATGTTCTATGGTTTGTACAAAAGAAGACGCTTCATGCAAACTTTCGTGCGTACCTGTGTCTAACCATGCAAAACCGCGACCGAGCAATTCCACATTTAACTCACCAGCATTCAGATACATCTCATTGAGAGTAGTTATTTCTAGCTCGCCCCGATGGGAAGGTTTAACCTGTTTAGCCAATTCCACCACTTTATTGTCGTAAAAATAGAGTCCTGTGACGGCGTAATTAGATTTAGGCTTGGCTGGCTTTTCTTCAATAGAAATGGCTTTCATATCTGCATCAAATTCCACCACACCAAAACGCTCGGGGTCTTTCACTTGATAACCAAAAACAGTAGCACCTGACTCACGCGAAGCGGCATTTTTGAGTGTTTTTGAAAAAGACTGACCATAGAAAATATTATCACCTAGCACTAAGCAAACATTATCATCGCCAATAAATTCTTCTCCGATGATAAATGCTTGTGCTAAGCCATCAGGTGATGGCTGTACGGCGTAACTTAAATTGATGCCAAAATCTGAGCCATTGCCAAGTAAACGTTTAAAGCTTTCATTATCTTCTGGAGTTGTGATAATTAATATATCTCTAATACCCGCTAACATAAGCGTTGATAAGGGATAATAAATCATCGGTTTATCATAAATCGGCAATAACTGTTTAGAGACACCACGAGTTAATGGATACAAACGCGTACCAGAGCCCCCAGCTAAAATAATTCCTTTCATAGTAAAATCAGTTCCTACATAAATAGACCCTAGGTTTATGGGACTCTAGGGCATTAAAAAAGATAGATTAAATGCCTAAACGCTCGCGTTGGTAAGTGCCATCTTGTACATGTTGACACCACTCTTGATTCGCTAAATACCATTCAATGGTTTTACGAAGGCCTGTTTCAAAGGTTTCTTCTGGTTGCCAGTTAAGCTCATCACTCATCTTAGTTGCATCAATTGCATAGCGGCGGTCGTGGCCTGGTCTATCTGTCACATAAGTAATTTGCTTTGAGTAAGGCGTATCTTTAGGCACTAGAACATCTAAAATAGTGCAAATCGTCTGTACCACTTCAAGGTTCTGCTTTTCGTTATGTCCACCGATATTGTATGTCTCTCCAACATTCCCTGAGGTGACTACTTTATAGAGGGCACGAGCATGATCTTCAACGAAAAGCCAATCGCGAATTTGATCACCTTTACCGTAAATGGGTAATGGCTTGCCTTCTAGTGCATTCAAAATCACTAGCGGGATTAACTTTTCGGGGAAATGATTCGGGCCGTAGTTATTCGAGCAGTTAGTCACCACAGTAGGCAAACCATAAGTGCGTAACCATGCTCTGACTAAATGATCGCTTGCTGCTTTTGATGCTGAATAAGGGCTGCTTGGTGCATAAGACGTATTTTCAGTAAATAATGGCAGCTCACCGTCTTGCTCATCAGGATGCGGCAAATCACCATACACTTCATCAGTAGAGATATGATGGAAACGAAACGCTTTCTTTGATTGCTCAGATAAACCATTCCAATACTCGCGAGTCGATTCAAGTAACGTATAAGTGCCAACAATATTGGTTTGAATAAAATCACTTGGACCTGTAATAGAACGGTCCACATGAGACTCTGCCGCCAAATGCATGACTGCATCAGGTTGGTAATGTGCAAATACTCTATCGAGTTCTGCTCTGTCACAAATATCAACTTGCTCGAAAATGTATCGTTCATTTTTTTCTACGTTTACAAGTGATTCAAGGTTGCCTGCATAAGTTAATTTATCAACATTAATAACAGAATCTTGAGTATTATTGATAATGTGACGAACAACAGCAGAACCAATAAAGCCTGCACCACCTGTGACAAGTATTTTCATTATTTACTACCAAAATCGTTGAGTTTAGCCATAGTCAATGGCAAATATAGAATGACAAACGCAGAAATTTTTCACTTTTTATCTCAGCCTTACAAATCAAACTGAGACATATTTCATCCATTTTGAGACAATCGACTTCTCACTGTCCCCTATAGAGCCTAGGTTTTACTTTTTTATTGAAACTGTCCCAATAGGCTTTTTTAGAGATATTTCAATCTCCTTTCCTAAAAAAATGTCTTACTAATACAAACATTATGCCGAGCATCCCGCCGAGCATAGTGCCTAATACGCAAATTAATGCGCGTTTGGGTTTAGCTTTTTCTTCAGGGACGAAAGCGGGGTCGATAGTTTTAAATACGTACTCATCACGTACTTCGGCAAACATAATAGTTTTAGCCTGCTCTTCAATCAGCTTGTAGAGGATTGTTTTTATGTCCGCAACATTTGTTAAGGCAATTTGTTGACTTAAAAACTCACGACTACGATTAGCCTCGGCAACATCGCGATCTTTCATCGTTTTATTAATATCTTGAACTAGCCAAATAATCCACTGCTGTGCGACTGTTGGTGATAAATGTTCAACAGCAATAGTCACCATGCCAGTCTCTTTAGCAGTATTAACCACGACAACTTTGCTAAACACTTTAAAAGCTTCTTGCATTGAAGGCTCAGGCCTGAACGGCGCTTTTACTTCACGGACCCATGTGTTGGCTTGTGCATCGTAAAGTTCAGGATCATAAATAAGTTTGTCCTGGGCAATATCCCACGCTTTTGCTGCCATTAAATCGGGCAGAATATTATGCTTTTGAATAAAATCCGCAGCAAATTGGCGTGATTTTATCACCTCGATTGCCATTTGGGTTTTATCGACACCGCCTTTTGCAGCTAAATTTACTCCAGCTAAGCTGGCTAAGCCGCCAAACTGCGATGCTAACGCACTTAAACCACCGCTTTGTTCTTCAGATGCAGGGGCTAATAAAGCTTCGGATTTATAGATATTGGGTTGTTTTATGGCAAAAATAATCGCGCTAATAGCAAATACAGCTGTAACAGCGATAATTAGCCATTTACCTTGCCAAATAACTGAGAAAAGCTCGCGCAGATCGATTTCGTCATCCTGTGCTGCCGACGGAAACGTTGCATCTTGCATATATTTGTTTATTTTATTGGGCATTTAAAACTTATCTCGTTATTTGAGTTCTCTTATACGATTAATGGTTAATAGAACGCTTCGCTCACAACGAGAGAAGACGGAACAGTAATGTAGATGATGTTCCGTTATCCGTAAGCCGCATTCCTAAAGCCACGTTGCGTTGCTATTACAATCCTGCAATCACTGATACGGCTACGGCGGTATTATAGATAATCCCCGTAATCTGCGTCCATAAACTTAAATTATCTTTATATTCAGTATCTAAAGGTACAATGATAGTATCGCCGGGTTGTAATTGATCTTCACTACTAAACCAGCTTGAACGTCCTGGCATTAGTACAGAACCATTCGCTTGAATAACATAAGTGCGGTCTTCATCGGCGCGCTTACGTGCACCGCCAGACATTGCTAAATACTGGTCTAGAGTCAGGCCATCTTTAAATCTATGCGTTGCAGGATGTTGAACTTCCCCCATAACGGCAATCGTTTGCTTAGTTGATGGTATATAGAGAATATCAGCATCTTCGAGCTGAATATTAGCCTGTTCAATCCCTAATGAAATCGCCGCTAAATCAACAACGAGACGTCCAACCGCTTTAATATTTTCCAGATCGGCCAGCATCAATTGTGCATCAGTATAATTAACCATAGTGCCATCTTGCGATACACCACGCGTGGCTATATCTCGGCGCAATTGATCGGCTAGCTTTTTAATCTCAATTTGTTCTTGTTGACGGACTGATTCACGCACAAACACTGCGGAGGGTAAATAGGCGTAATCAGTAAAGCCTCCCACCCGGGTAATTAAATCACTTAATGTTTCACCACGGTGAATATTATAACGACCAGGGAATTTAACTTCACCTCGGATTTCAACCACTTTAGTTTCTTGCCAATCAGGTGTCGTCATGACAGTTAACATGTCACGCCCTGTTAAACGAATATTGGCACTATCAAATCCCTGCAGAGCTTGTGTTAAATCAATATTATTATGTCTAATACTTGAACCATTAATATCGGTTGAGGTAGTGGTTAATTCTGCTTTGGCAGTATAAGCACCTTCCTTTAAACCGCCAGCAGCAATCACTAAATCATTAACACGGGCACCGACAGTGAGAGGATATACACCAGGTTGGCGGACTTGACCATCAATGGCAACAATTTGAATCCCTGAACCCGCGCGGCCTTGACTATTTAATTTAACCATTACGGGATACAGCAACTCTTGTCGTCCCATTTGATCGCTGAGTTTAAGTAGCTCAACGTCGTCAAAAAGATTAGCCAACATTTTATTGACAACACCTTTTACGACTTCAGCCTCTTCTGCTTCTTTTTTATCTGTTAATACCACACCCGCAAGATCTGAACGTTGTTTTAATTTGCTTTTGTCCAGTTGTACAAATCCCGCTTTAAATAGATCCGAGCCTAAAAGGTTATTGGTATTTAAAGACGTCACCTTTTCAACGCGTTCTTTCACTAATTTGTTTAACTCATAACGATTCTGAATATCATCAGAGAAGTTAAAAACAACAATTTTATCGCGTGCATTTAAATTTAAATCTTGACTGCTATCTTTAGCACCAATCGCTTTTCCTGGAGAAAACTGATGTACTTCGATATCGCCATATTGATTGACTTCACGAATTACAATCGCGTAATCAAGATCGGCAGAGGCGGCTAAATCACCCCACAACGAAGGTAATACATCACTAATTTTTTGACCCGCAAACCATTGGTATTTGCCAGGGCGAACCACTGCACCTGCGATAGAGATGGCACTTTCGTATTGCTCTGAAGCACTTTTCACTTTAACAACATCGCCGGCTTTAGCTAGTGTACCTTTGCCTTGCTCGGTAGTTAAATCCACATTTACAACGGTTTTAAGCGAGTTATTATTATAACGTTCAATAGAGCTACTTTTGGGATAGGCTCCAGCGTTTAACCCCGCGGCCATTGCAATAATGTCAGCCATATTTTCATTATGTTTTAATTCGTAAATAGCTGGACGTCTAACTTCGCCCGTCACAGTAACCAGCCCACCAATTGAGGGGATAAACACAACATCCCCAGAACGGAGCATTAAATCACCCGAAGCATCACCACGCATAAGGAGATCATATAGATCTAAAGTGCCTACAAGCTTGCCATTGCGCTTAAGTTGCACATTTCGTAGCGAACCAATTTCATTCACGCCGCCAGCAACAAATAAGGCTTGAGTAATAGTTGAAAGGCTTGAAACGGTGTAAGAGCCTGGTTTATAAGCGTCACCAGCCACAAAAATACGGATTGAGCGCAACTCACCCATAGTGATATTTGACTCGATGCCGATCATCTGTTGCTTAATTCGCTCGGATAAAGAGTCGCGAAGCTCAGAAAAGCTAAGACCCATAACCGGTATTGGTCCAAGTTCAGGAAACTGTATAACACCATCGCGATTGATAACTAAGTCATACTCTTTGTTATCTTTGCCATAAAGTTGGACTTTAATATTATCCCCAGGACCGACAAGATACTCACTAGGCACAGGCACATCTGATACTGGTGCAAAGGTACTCGGTTCACCCGCGAACATTTCGTAGCCGAAACGGCGCAATTTAATTTTGCTGCTATCTTCAGAAAAATCGAGCTCTGATTTATCCGTTTTTTTACGATTATCACGACTTCGTTCATCAGTCTTGCTATCGTTGTCATTTATATCTCTAGCCCCTACCACTTCTGGGTTTGAAAGCTGAGTTTGTGCCTGAGATCCAGAAAGCATCCCTGGATCGATTCCATATTGCTTCGCGAGCCTTGTTTGTTCCGATTTAGGTAATTGCTTGAACTGCTCAATCATTTGCGGAGATGGCGTGACGGCCAGAGCCTGAGTGCCCATCAATATGGTCGTACTAAGGCCAACTATGATGATTTTTTTGATTTGTTGTAACACCAGTTATCTCCGTTAATATAATTCAATCAAAACGTTAAGTTAAGCCTTCAGCTAAATACTCAGAGCAATTAAAGGCGGGATAATCTTTTATTTGAAGCTTGTGCGCATATATGACAACTGTACGTTCGAGATTTTTGGATCTTGTATAGTATAAGAGCCAAGCTGTAATTCTAATGCTTTCAAACACGCTAACTATCCACGTACGTCAGCTTAACGAAGACACCATTTAGTCATGTATCCATGCCTTTCAGACACGCTACCGCCCATAGATTACGGCTTCTAAATTGCCCTTCGCGATGCGAAAATTCTTATTTTTCATAAACAAAGCAATAATTGCATACCGTTATGGTAGCAAAATGTAGTGTTTAATATCTAACAGCTAGCGCGTGATACCATCAGCTTATAAAAACACGCTTAACAATTAACACTGCATCAATAACACTGCATATTACTCTAAAAAACCACTTCACTTTGTGCACTTAATCTTCAATTGAACACCTAGCCGTTCACATTTCAACCTATTAAGTTGTCAGCGAGTCAAACTTTGCGCACAAAGACTGCAACCTACTGTTTAATCGATGATTTATAATCATCTACCTTCTGAAAAACAAGTCAAGAGCAGTTTAAGAATGGCTAATGTCTTACAAAAAAACAGGCGAATATCTTACTGCGATGTCTATAAATCAAATATGAATTCGTTCTACACTTTGCTGTGGTACAGCAACGATTTTGACTTGGCCCATAATATTAAAAAGGATATGACAACGCTTATTAGGGCATTTTTCTTGAAAAACACCCTCTAAATCAATGAAAGGCCCATCTTTAAAACGAATTTTCTCCCCCGTTTTCAGCTCAGGTTCTTCAGCTAATTCGGTTTGGGAAGGCGTTAACTCTTTCATGCGAATGGCATGAATAACTCTATCGTCAATAGGCGTCATTTGCTCACGACAATTAACGATACGATTCACACCACGAGTAGAATGGACCTGCCTAACACTTGTCTGGCTTGGGTCAAAATTGATGAATAGGTAATTAGGGAATAATGGTACACAGCAGATTTGTTTACGCCCACGTAAAGATTTCTCTTCAGAAATCATCGGTAAGTAGGTTTCTAAATTTTGAAGTGCTAAGTTTTGTTGTGCTCTCGTTTCACTACGAGGCTTACAATACAAGAGGTACCATGCCTTCATACACTAATCTCACTGCCCTATTTTAAGTGACGTCCATTCACGGGGCGCAATCATAGCAAAGATGCTTAAGCTCATGGAAGTAGTTTTTAGTCAATTAACATCTCTCGTTCAGTATCCATACAATCACTTCTACATTAGCAAAAGTGTGTTAACTTTTTCGAATAACTCAATTGTCGACAATGTCACCACTTAGTGCTTACCAAAATTGACTTTTGTTGCTTTTAAGGGGTATATAAGGTGGGATTTTAGCGAAGCAACACATTTGAAAACTAAAAAAATTACTTTTACTATAAAAAAGTAACAATAACCCATACGTAACTAGCGGTTATTCAACAATTACAGAGCATGCTATTGTTTATCGTGCTAAATGATTGTCGATTAAACCGCTGACGATTTGGGACGAGTAATCATTATTTTTCTGTGGTGACATCATCCTGTTTCAGGGGCCCACAGGCAATCACGAGCTTAAGGTAGAATACTTCATGAGCGTAGCAAAACCACAAGGAACGATGCTTGGACATCCAAAAGGATTGTTCTTGCTGTTTACAACAGAACTTTGGGAACGTTTTAGTTATTATGCAATGCGCGCCATTTTGGTGCTGTACCTCGTCGATAGAGTTCAGAGTGATGGCGGGCATGGTTTAGGCTGGACTCAAGCAGAAGCCTTATCGCTTTATGGCACATTCACAGGTTTGGTCTATTTAACGCCACTTATTGGCGGTTGGTTAGCCGATAACGTACTGGGTCAACGTAAAGCGATTTATTTTGGTGGCGCCTTGATGGCGGCGGGTCAATTTTTACTTGCTGCGCCACATAGCTGGATCCCCGGTTTAGAAGCAACCGTATTCTATATAGGATTAGGTACACTCATTCTTGGTAACGGTCTATTCAAACCTAATATTTCAACAATGGTTGGCGATCTATACGAAGAGGGCGATCACCGCCGTGATGGTGCTTTCACTATTTTCTATATGGGTATCAATCTAGGCGCTGCTCTGTCTGGCTTCATCGTGGCTTGGGCATACACTACTTTCGGGTATGCTTCTGTCGTTAATGGAGAGGAAGTTTTTGTTAATAACTGGCAAGCAGGTTTCTTCTGTGCCGGTGTTGGAATGATTTTCTCATTAATCATTCAATTTTTGTTCGCACAAAAGTATTTAGGCGATATAGGAAGAGTGCCGGCAGCTAAGCTTGAAAAGCAAAAAGCACAAGAAAAGGGTGAAGAACGTAAGGAACCACTCACTAAAGTAGAGCGTGATCGTATTAAGGTCATCATGGTGATGGGTTTATTTACTATTATTTTCTGGGCGGGTTTTGAGCAAGCTGGCGGTTTAATGAATTTGTTCACTAACGAATTCACTGACCGCATGGTTGGCTCCTTTGAAGTTCCGACGACTTGGTTCCAATCTTTAAACGCTATCTTTATTGTACTATTCGCGCCAGTGATTGCTTCTATTTGGATCCGCTTAGGCAAAAATGAGCCAAACTCCCCTGTTAAGTTTGCACTAGGGCTATTTTTACTCGCCATCGGTTTCCTCTTTATGATTGGTGCTGTAATGCAAATGGGCGGCGATGCTTCCGTTAAATCAAGCATGTGGTGGTTGGTAGGCGCTTATTTCTTCCATACTATGGGTGAGCTATGTTTATCCCCAATCGGCTTGTCTATGGTCACTAAGCTTGCTCCACTGCGCATTGCTTCTTTGATGATGGGAGCTTGGTTCCTCTTCGTTGCAGCAGCCAACAAGATTGGTGGTGTTGTTGGCTCGTTTATTGGGCATGGCGGCGAAAAAGAAGAGCAGTTAGCTAATGCAATGGCAATTTTCTCTGGCATTGCAATCACTGCCGCATTTTCAGGCGTAGTCTTGTATTTTATGGCTGATAAGTTAGTCGATTGGATGCACGGTGCAGAAAGCAAACATCAAACAGAAGCCGAAGCATTAGAAAGTGAAATAGCGGTAACAGCTGAGCATGAAGCAATAATTAAACGCTAGTACTTTGCTCAACTGCAAAAACAAAAACGCCTTACTTGTAATAGTAAGGCGTTTTTTATTACGCGATACAAATATCAAAGTATTATACCAATCGTATTAAATATCTGTTCATTCAGCGGGAGTTCAACGCGCTTTAGACAAGGCGAAGGCTTGAAAGCATAGTGGTGCTCTGTCAAAAGCCTTAAACGCAGTATAAAGCGCGTTGAAACCCGCCCTTCGAGAGCCTCACAGGCATCCCACTCCCGTGTTGCATTGACTTAAAAGGGAATGACCATTTCTGCATCAATGCGCCTCGGATTGAAATACCTGTAAGGCTCTGAACTGACTAGATATTTAATGTGGTTGGTATTACTCAATATAAAACAGTCACCGACTTGTAAACGTTAAAGGCTCAACTGCAAAAAACCGCCAGCAGGTAATGTTTTATCGTAAATTAGCCCCTTAAACTGGTTATCGAGCAACAACTGTTTATGTTCTGGTTCACTTGTCGCGATGCATAACTGTTCTTGTGGCAACATACTACGAAACTGAATACTCGGCTTAACCCAATCTAATACACCCAACTGTGAACTCTCTGAGAGTGCAAGCGGACTCAAGCCTTCGCTATTACGTAAGTAACAACGTAGTCCCTTCCCCGCATGAGCAATAGCAGTTCGATACTTTGTCAGTTCAATAGAGATATAAATCATATCCGCTTTGATATCGAGACCCGATTTCACTAAACGTTCATTCAGGTAACTCAGCATATTAAATGGCTCAATAATGGTCTGACTCTGTCCACAACGAAAGTCTTTAAGTTTCTGATTAACAAAACTTCTAAGCAGCACGCAGGCAAACGCGGCTCGGTTATCTTCCGGATATAAATGGGCCATATACATGATGAGATGATGACTACCCACCATGGTTGAGTCGATAAAGTAGCTACTTATGTCACTGTTTTTATATAAACTGTAATCGACTTTAGCTGCGGGGTAACTGATATTTGAAGCAGGAAAAAGCTGTTGTTGGACCTGTTTTGCTGCAGCAACACTTTGCTCTAGCACTGCAAGATTATCGCTCAACTCTTGAAAAGAAAGCGCATCAAAGTCGGCGGCATGAACATCATCAGTGTGAGAACGATGAAAGCTTTGCTTAATAGCTTGTTCAATAATAAATAAATCAGCTACGGGTTTGACTAAATAATCACTTGCACCGAGCCGTAATGCTTCAACAACGTCGGCCATAACATTATTACCCGAGATCACGATATAAGAAACTAAAGGCGCTAACGTTATCATTTCCTTTAACATATCGAGCCCGCCAAGCTTAGGCATACTCAAGTCGGCAAGGACTACATCAAAATGCTGCGATTTAAAAAATGACACACCTTGCTCACCATCACAGGCTTGCGTGACCTGAGCACCTTGGTTTTCAAGGAAATGTGCAACTATTTGCCTAAACACAGGGTCATCTTCAACTAACAGAACAGCAACACTATTTAACGCCATAAAGGTTTCCGAATAAAATTCAGCATATAACCGTTAATCAAGTGATGCTGCCGTTAGAGCCCTTTAAAAAATAAGGCAAATACTTTGCTACTATCAACAAATACAATCAGTACGGCAAATAATCTTACTCAAGCTCCTGCATATATTGCTCGAGTAACTCATCATCATCTTGTTTTTGAGGAACATTACCATCATAGACTTTATAGTCCATATGCTGTAAATAGGCATCTTTAACGAAGGCATAGGGGTCGAGTGCATTATCGACTAACCGTTCTTGATCAATCGCTGAGGCTCTAGAATGAAGGTTTTTAAGCCCCCATTTAACGACCGTTTGCCACATGGTTAACTCCGATAACGGAAAGTATAGACCATCGACCCAATCTGACGCGAGTTCTCGCACTACATAGGGTCCGGCAAACGGCGCCATAAAATATGGACCATTGGGCACGCCATAATAGCCAAGCACTTCGTTAAATTCGTCTTGTTTACGGCTCATACCCATCATATCCGCAACATCAATAATACCGAGTAGTCCAACGGTCGAGTTAACGGTAAAACGCCCACCGGCATTTGCTGCCCAGCCCAATTTTCCTTGCAACAAGTTATTCACTAAGCTGCTAGGTTCTTCAAGGTTCTGAACAAAGTTATTGATACCCGTTTTAGCTGGAATTGGAATGTAATCGTTATAACCGTGAGCAATTGGGCGATAAATATATCTATCTAGATAAAGATAGTTAAAATCCCACATCGCGCGGTTGAAGCCTTCGAATGGGTCGCGGGGATCATCATAGGTAATTTGTACCGTCGGAGTTGCTTGTGCCACAGCCTCTTGCGCGGGTTCATCTGCTGCATATACCTGAGGCAACAGTATTAATCCCAAAGATAACCCCATCCATTTCAACGTCATATCACTCTCTTAATATAAATGTACAGCTTAGACACCCAGTTTTAGCTAAAGTGACGAGATAAAAATGACGATATAAAGATAATTCGTCTTAATAGCGTACTATCAGTATGGCAGTTGTTTATCACAAAGCGCATAAGCATACTGAGCAAAAAAAATTGGTCAATTGTTAATTTTATCAAACGAATATATCGCAGTATAACTATGAAAGGACATTAAATGGAGTCAATACCACCTACTAACAATCTAAATACACAGCCTCAAACAGCTGTAGCTCAAACTGAGGCACAAAATACCGCTTCACGCCCTATTCCTGTTCAAGTGCAAACCTCACCCGAGGGTGATAGTATTATTCTAAACGGTACAGAATATAATTTAAAGCTTGTTAATGCTCAACAGCGTCAAACATTGTTAACTACAAGTCATTTTTTATTAATGCAGAATATCACCGCCAGCCCAACATCAGCTCTTGCGGTACCAAGCCCAACAAGTCAACTACTGACTTTAGCATCACCTATTATACTTAAAGTACCTGATGCTATCATCAATTTGGCACAACAAAATGGCATTACCTCAGCACAGCTTGAAGCTCTTGCTACCCGTGTCCAAGGCTATCCATTGCCCAACGTCACCATAGTTAACAAAGAATTTCACTTTGCAAACGGCGCTGTTATAGCACAAGATCCTGGAGCAAAACTCACACAAGGAGAATTCTTAGCAAGAATAAGCTTACAGCAAGGCCGCCCCATTTTATTACTCACCCCAATACAGGGCAAACTTGAAATCGCTATTGGGGCGCCAGTAAATGAAACTCAAGTTCCCATAAATAAATTATCGCCTGATATTGTTATCACAAAAATAGAACCGGTCCAGATCATCGCTGCCTTTTTTAAAAAACTAGAAACAATAACACCGTCATCTGACTCAGCAAAAAACACCATCATAACTAATTTAGCGACAGCTCAAAATACGTCCAAGACAGAAACTAGCATTACTGACCTCGCTAAATTAGTTAATAATACAAGCTCAAGTGATAAAGGGACTGGAACACTAGGGGGCGAGATTAAAGCAGATGTTTCGACAAAAACTGTGGACGTTTTACAAAAAGCGTTCAATAAAGCCGGCGCGCTACCTATAGAGGCATCTCCCCACAATAGCAGCTCAAATTTAGCATCAGAGCTTTTTAAGCACATGCCACATTTAGGATTCCCCCCCTTAAGTCAATTAAATGATGTAGATTTTCTTAAGGCAAATATTCTTGGACTTGCGAGCCTAAATCTTGCCTCTCCGCAACTAAATCAAAATTCAACCTTTATGAATACCAGTGCAATTAGCTCACTATTCCAACTCATCCTAGGGTTTACAGCAAGTAATACTTCAATATCAATGAGTAAAAAACTCGTGAATTATCTAGAGCAGTTACAGTCTAAAGTTGGTTTATCAACTAAACAGCTTGGCCAACTAGGCAAAGCCGGCGGTCTAGAGTCCATGGCGCAATTTGCTTCTAACTTACATCTATACCCACAGGCAAGTACTGAAAATACAGGTAATTTAGTTTGGTTTTTTGCATTACCCTACAGTATCAATCAACGACATGAACAGCTAGAAGGGAAATTTGAACAAGAAACCGACCCAGATGATGCAGAAAAAAAATCGGGCTGGCGCTTACAACTCAAATTTAACCTAGCACAAGGCCCTTTACTGATTGCTGCACAACACCAGAAACAGAAGTTGGATATTCAGTTCCAGGGCAACAACCAAATACTTCTCAATAAAGTGGATAATTATTTGGTGCTTTTAAGTCAAAAGTTAACACAATTAGGCTTTACCCCTGGCAACCTAACGACACAAATAGCGCAAGTTCCGGCAACTTTACTGCCTGGAGATCACTTTCTGGTAAAAACAAAAGCCTAACCGTTACTATATGATTATAAATTTACAAAGATGAATAAGCATGAGGATTAAAGTATGAGTGAAAACAATGAGCCTAAACAAGCTGTAGCGCTAAGTTACGATGGCCGTAATGCACCTAAAATTGTAGCGACTGGCGAAGGTTTGATTGCTGAAGAGATCATTGCAATAGCCAAAGCTAATGGAGTATTTATCCATCAGGATCCGCATCTCAGCCGTTTTTTACAATTATTAGAATTAGGAGAGGAAATTCCTAAAGAGCTTTATCTTCTTATCGCTGAACTTATCGCATTTGTGTATATGCTAGATGGCAAATTTCCCGAACAATGGAATAATATGCATCAAAAAATCGTAGAACAAGCTTAACAGTTAATAAAAATAAAGCTAACTTGGATAGTTTAGCTTTCACTCGATAAAGTTTAACGACTTGCTGATTACTTTCGATGTAAACGGATCAACAACTCAGCCTCAGCTTTAGGTAGTTCGCACTCTTTAATCAGCTCATCAACACCGGCACCCAGCGCAACCATTTTCATCGCCCGCGTATAGAGCTTTGCCTGTGGGTCTTGTTGCGTTGACTCTTCTATTCGCTCTGATTGTTGTAGCAAACGCTTTTCTAATTCAATCACACGGCGGCCGACACCTATTGTGCCACTGCGTAATTCTTGTAACTCACGCTTAAATGACTCTCTCTGCCGATCGCCTTCTTTAACTAAGACAGTTAATGCTTCAACTTTATTTCTTAGTTTACTCAGCTGTTTCTGTAAATAAAGAACTAATCCTAAGCACGCGATGACATAAACTAACGCTGCGATCAAGAATTCATCGCCCATTAAACATCCTTATACTCACTAATAGCCGTCAACTGACAGATATCATAAGTGAGATTTCAATCTCAAAGTGTTGCACTCGAAGTACTTTACTCGATTGGCCAATTAATGATTCATCGAATAAGAATAAATCCACATATATAGATCACAAAAAACGAATACACACCAACTAACAAAAGCTGAATACAATCATAGTATTCAGCTTTTTATCGTCATTGGTTAGAGTTGAGTCAACTCGACCCACTCTTCATCTGACAATAGTTTATCAAGATCAACCAATATCAGTAATTCATTATCACGATTACTCACACCTTGAATAAACTTAGCGCTTTCTTCTGTGCCAACGTTCGGTGCATTGTCAATTTCAGAACGACGCAGATAGACCACTTCGGCAACGCTATCGACTAAGATACCAATAACTTGCTTTTCCGCTTCGATAATCACAATTCGAGATGAATCGTCGACTTCAGCAGATTGCAGTCCAAAACGCGAACGGGTATCGATAACCGTCACAACATTACCACGTAAGTTTATGATACCGAGTACGTAATGCGGAGCGCCTGGCACCGGAGCAATTTCCGTATAACGTAATACTTCCTGTACCTGCATCACGTTGATACCGTAAGTCTCATGATCTAACTTAAAGGTAACCCATTGTAATACTACATCATCTTTACTTGCAGCGACTGCTGCTACATTTCTTGTATCTTTCATGTTTACCTCAACCAATTGAGTCCTGACAGCCTAAACCCGCATTGAGCATTTCAACTAAGGCTTGTACGTGTAAAATGCCACACATCTGTTCTTTCACTACACCTGCCAACCAAGGACGTTTACCTGCTTGACTACGCCAATTGACCTGCGACTTATTAATTTTTACCGCATTAACTAAAGACTCACAAGTTAATCCCCAGTTACTTCCTTCTAATAATACAAGATATTGATAATTTACCGATTGCGCCAGTTTATCAGTGTATTTTTCTGGCATAACCCACGCACAGGTATCGACAATATTTAATTGTTGTTCCCTATACGTCTGCACACCTAAGAACCATGCTGGACGGCCAAAAATGTGGTTTATCCGTTCAAGCTTGACTATGCCACCAAGGCTAACCAAAGGCACCGCTAGAGTAAGTCCCGCGACTTGAAAAAAGAGCACTTGAAACTCATCATCGAGCACTTCTTGTAAGCCTTTTGTCACACTCGGTGGCGTAATACCTACCTGAGTTTCAGGTTCTATAGTTTGCTTATCAACAGCTTCAACAATGACAGGCTGAATCGGCGTAATATCAGGTACCATTTTAGCTTTAAACTGTACAATATCTTCAACCTTGGATTGTGCAACTTCTGCAGCTTGTGGCGCAGAATCGAGCATTTTAGCTTTTAATACTGGTGCTAATAATTTCTCGAGCGCTTGCTTATTTACTTGGGAAGCCATGGCGCTTATTGGTGCAACAAACTCATTTTTTATTGGTAGAGTCTTTGATTGTAGTTGTATTTCAGGTGTAGCTGTTTTCTCTATATTTTTCAGAACAGCACTGCGACCGTTTTCAGCCAAAATAGCAGCATCAAGTAAAACATTTTCTGTTTGATTAACTGTGGCACTCTGATTAGATTCTACGTTTATGGCGCTTTGAGGCGAAACAACGCAATTTGAATCGTCATCTTCTTGCAGCAATAATGCGAAAAAATCAAAAACAGTTTCATCAACCGATTTTGACATGGCCAAACTCCCCAACTAATAAGAAATCTAATAACCTTTCATAAGCTTTTACACCACGACAACCACTGGCATAATGCGATACGGGTAAATGCGCTAAGCTAGCATCTCTAAACTTAGTGTCTACAGGGATCACATCTTGCCACAAGGTCAGACTGTATTCAGCCCCAAGGACTTGCAAAGCGGCTGGAGACGCTTTAGTACGTTTATCGTACATTGTTGGCACAACTGTGTAGCTATAGCGTGTGTTTTTCGAGCGGCCCATCAACTCCATTGTCTTAACCATTCGTTCCAGCCCTTTAATAGCCAGAAACTCAGTCTGTACTGGAATAATAATATGTTGGCTAGCGGCAAGCGCATTGACCATTAACACCCCAAGTACGGGCGGGCAATCCACAATAGCCACATCATAATCATCGGCAACTAGCGCTAATAAATTACGTAGAACTAATCCCATTCCCTCTTGATGACCTAAGGCCCTATCTAAAGTGGCAAGCGCCATCGTAGCCGGCAATAAATCTAAGCCATCAACGAGAGTAGGCACAATATGAGATAACACCAGTTCTTTGGAAAGACTTTTATGTGCAAGAAAAACATTAAATAATGATCCTGCAACCTCTTCAGAATCAATACCTAAGTAATAACCTAATGAAGCATGTGGATCTGTATCTATCATCAGAACACGCTTACCGCGCTTAGCTAAAGTGCCCGCTAAGCTCGCAACCGTTGTGGTTTTACCGACGCCACCTTTTTGATTAGCTATAGTCCAGACTTTCAAAAAATGCTCCAAAAATTATATTCAAATTTTTATTAAAATCTTTAAAATGAGTGCTTAATCGCTATTGGCCTTCTCTGGTTGTTACTCGAATACCACCATTAGGTAGGCTAATCACTTTAACACCATCAACATTTTCGGTAATAACAATGGCGTTATTGGGTTCGGCTTGCTTTAACTTTGCGTCAGGTATTTGAAGCTGTTTTGGAACTGAAAACTCTTGAGTAGAACTCCCCATGCCTGCTTCTACTTCTGAAGTATGCTTTTCTAGTAAAGATGGAACCGCATTCTTTACAATAGGTGCTGGCCCTATTGTCATTGCTTTATGTCCATCTGACGCGGCTTGTAACATCAGCTGAGTTTGCTCAGGATGAGAAGCTAGCCAAGTCGCAATCGCTTCTGCTTGACCGTCGGGCACCATTAACAGCACCTGACTCGACTCTAATCGTGTCACATCTGCACGCAACAAACTATTTTTATGACGATAATCTAGACTTAGCGCACTAAGGCATAAAATAACAATGCCCATTAACAACATGATGAGCACAATATTTGTGCTCATCGGGGCTTGATTCTTAGCCACGAGCGGACTCTTTTAAAATTGACTCAGCCATATTATCTAAAGCAATAGATTGGGTCGCTATGCCTGCACTAGCAACGGCCTGCGGCATTCCATAAACAACGCAACTGGCTTCATCTTGAGCCCAAATAGTGGCACCTGCAGATTTCAACATACGAGCCCCCTCTCTTCCGTCCGCTCCCATGCCGGTTAACACCACGGCAAGTATATCGCCACCAAAAGCTTTAGAAGCAGAAGCAAAGGTAATATCAACACAGGGTTTATAATTCATATCCGCACTACCAGCGAGTATTTTTAATCGACCAGTTGCCCCTGCTCGTTCAATCATCATTTGCATACCGCCCGGCGCTAAATATGCGCAACCAGGCTTTAAAACGTCACCATTAACGGCTTCTTTCACTTCAATGTTGCATAAGCCGTTTAGACGACTAGCAAATGCTGGAGTAAATGCAGCAGGCATATGTTGAATTAATAAAATAGGGTGTGGGTAGTTTGCTGGAAATTGTGTGAGTATTTTCTGTAACGCAACTGGCCCGCCAGTAGATGTGCCAATTAATAACAATTTATACTGCTTACCACTGGCTCGAATCGATGCCGTAGGTGAAGTACGCACTGGCGGTGCAACAGGTACTGGAGCGGCGATGTTTGAAGTCCTTAAACCGCTTGTTGTCGGACGTGAGGCTGGCGTTGGTGCCACCACAGCTCGTGCGACTGGCCGAAAGATTCTGCGGCGTCCAAGGGCTTTAACTCTTTGTTGCAGCAATAAAATAGCATCATCTTTATTGGTTGCGATATCTTCAAAACGTTTAGGTAAAAAATCTAACGCTCCCGCATCTAAAGCATCTAACGTCGCCCTCGCCCCATCATGGGTCAGCGAAGAAAACATCAAGATAGGTGTCGGGCATTTAGCCATAATCTCACGAACCGCGGTGATGCCATCCATGACGGGCATCTCAATATCCATAGTGATAACTTGAGGATTGAGCTCAGCCGCCATCTTCACCGCTTCAGCCCCATTTGAGGCCGTCGCGATAACTTCCAGTTCAGGATCTTGGTTGACTATTTCACTCACTCGTCGTCTAAAAAAACTTGAGTCATCAACGACTAATACTTTAATGGTCATTCCATTCCTTAGCGTGGAAATTAATTTCTACTTTTCGCATAATGCTTTAATAAACCAGGCACATCTAAGATCAGCGCAATACCACCATCCGATGTAATCGTCGCGCCTGCCATTCCTGGCGTACCTTGTAACATAGCACCAAGAGGCTTAATAACAACTTCTTCCTGCCCAATTAAGCCATCGACCACAAAGCCAATTTGCATCATACCTAATTGAACTATCACTACATGGCCATGGGTTTTATCGCCATGTTTAAAAGTGGTCTTATTTTTATGTAACCAGTGCTCCAAATAGAACAATGGTACCGCTTTATTTCGGACGATGACGGTCAGTTGCCCATCAACGATATTAGTTTTAGTCAGATCGAGATGGAATATCTCGTTAACACTAGATAAAGGCAGTGCAAATACTTGTTTGGCAACATCGACCATTAACGTTGGCATAATCGCCAATGTTAACGGTACCTTAATCTCAAGTATTGTGCCTTTGCCTTTCATCGAATCAATATGCACCGTACCGTTAAGCTGAGTAATGCGCGTTTTGACTACGTCCATACCCACACCACGACCAGAGATATCGGATATTTCGACTTTAGTTGAAAAACCAGGTGCGAAAATCAGATTATAGGCTTCATTATCAGTCATACGTGCAGCAGAGTCCTCATCAAGCACTCCACGAGTTATCGCAATTTGTTTCAACTTTTCAGGATCCATACCTGCACCATCGTCTTCGATTTTCAGCAGTATATGGTCACCTTCTTGGCTTGCAGATAACGTGATAGTTCCCGTTCTCGATTTACCGTTAGCTTCGCGCTCATTTGGCATTTCAATGCCATGATCGACCGAGTTACGTACTAAGTGAACCAATGGATCCGCAAGCGCTTCTACTAAGTTTTTATCTAGATCGGTTTCTTCTCCGACCATGATTAAATCAATTTCTTTATTGAGTGTACGTGCTAGATCGCGTACTACTCGCGGAAAACGACCAAACACTTTCTTGATCGGTTGCATGCGAGTCTTCATTACCGCGCCTTGTAAATCGGCGGTAACGAGATCTAAATTTGCTAAAGCTTTGGACATTTCCTCATCATCGCGACTGATGCCTAAACTAATGAGACGGTTTCGAACTAATACCAGCTCACCGACCATATTCATGATCTGGTCAAGCCTTGCCGTATCGACTCGTACAGTCGTTTCACCTTGGGGCACATTCGATGATGCAGCTTTTGCAGGTGCTTTATCGACAACGGCTATTTCAACTTTAGGCTTTACCGCAACAACACTTGCCATAGCAGAAGCCGCTGGTGTGATTACCGCTTTCACTTCAATTGTTGCAGGTTTTGCTTCAACTCTAGTAGGAGTGCTACCTTTACCGTGCAACTCATCGAGTAACCGCTCAAACTCTTCATCGGTGATTTCATCTGCATCAACAATAGATTGAGGGGGAGTTGTAGAGGCAACCTTTGGCGCGATAGTGACTTCAGTTTCAGCTTTAAATTTACCAGAACCGTGTAACTCATCTAGCAATGCTTCAAACTCATCATCAGTTATGTCACTACTTGATACGGCTGATTTAATCGAATCATTAGACTTCACCGCAGTGGTGGCAACAGCATCAACTGCAGCGGGGCCTTTGCCTGAACCATGAAGGGCATCTAGCAATGCTTCAAACTCAGCATCATTAATATCATCAATAGAAGATGAATGAGAGGAGATATTAACAGCTACATCTTGAAGAACAGTAGGCTCAACGTCAACTACGACCTCTCGCTCTACAGTTGTTGCAGAAACTACCTCAGAGGCCAAAGGAGCTCCAGAACTTAGCATTTTCAATCTTGCCAACAAACCAGATTCTGCAGGGTCTTGTTGTTCACCCTGTTGGGTTTGCGCAAACATAGTATTAATGGCATCAACAGCTTGTAAAATAATATCCATCAGCTCGGCATTAACACTACGCTTGCCTGTTCGCAATAGGTCGAAGGTGTTTTCGGCTTCATGACAAACGTCAACCATAGGGGTTAAACTGAGAAATCCTGCGCCGCCTTTGACAGTATGAAATCCTCTGAAAATGGCGTTAAGCAAGTTAGTATCGTCAGGATTATTTTCAAGCGCAACAAGCTGCTCTTGAAGCAACTCTAAAATCTCACCCGCTTCGACTAAAAAGTCCTGGAGTATCTCTTCATCTACATCAAAGGCCATCAAATTGACTCCCAGTTAGAAACCCAGACTAGACAGAAGATCATCTACTTCGTCTTGACCCGTTACGACATCCTGACGAAGCTCGGCATTCATTATCGGGCCTTCTGCTTCAATATTATTTTTATGAGCAATCTGATTATCGATCATGGGCTGTTCACCAAATACCGTCAGCATAGAAACCAGATTACTTTCTACTTCCATAACCAGATCAATAACACGGCGTATCATTTGCCCAGTTAAGTCTTGAAAATCTTGTGCCATTAAAATTTGATTAAGCAACTCACGTAATCGAGTAGAGTCATTCTCGCTGCGAGTCATCAGATCTTGTACGTCATAACAGAGAACTTTAAACTCATTTAATGCTATCTCGCGACGCATTAATCGATCCCAAGATGGCATAACCTGTTGGATATTTGCAGTCAGCGCGTTTGCTAAAGGCAAACACTCTTCTACCGCATCCATCGTTTTATTAGCCGCTTGTTCGGTCAAATCAATAACGTAATTTAAACGTTGTTTCGCATCGGGAATTTCTGTACTAGCTAATTCAGCAAGACGATTATCAACTTGAAAATCCATCAATGCGCTATGAAGTTGCCGAGTGAGTTTTCCTACTTCCTCAAACAATTCCCTTTGCAGTGGAACAGCAAGCTCCCGAAATAAATCATCAGCCTGACTTTGCTCACCTGCACTTAATAATTCAACAAAGTGCTGAGCTTGTTCGAGCGTAATGAGCCCTGATGTTTGTGACTTCATAGCTCATCCTTGCTCAAGCGAGTCGTTCGAATATTTTATCTAACTTCTCTTTCAGCGTTGCAGCAGTAAAAGGCTTAACGACATAACCATTCACGCCCGCTTGAGCGGCTGCAATGATTTGTTCACGTTTTGCTTCAGCAGTCACCATTAATACAGGTAAATGCTTAAGCGAATCATCTGCACGAATTGCTTTTAACAGATCAATCCCTTGCATGCCGGGCATATTCCAATCTGTAACAACAAAATCAAAACCTCCCTTTTGCAACATAGGCAAGGCGGTTGAGCCATCGTCTGCTTCTTGGGTGTTATTAAACCCCAAGTCTCGCAACAAGTTCTTGATGATACGCCTCATTGTTGAAAAATCGTCAACAATAAGAATCTTCATATTCTTGTCCAAGGTTTCCTCCGGTGAGCCGACATTATGTGCTCAATTAATAATTATATTTGTGTCCACTGCTTGAGCTTAGCTTTCAATCGCAGCATTGCCTGACTTAATATCTGGCTAACCCGTGATTCGCTAACCTCAAGAATGGCGCCAATTTCTTTTAAATTCAATGCTTCATCGTAGTACAGCGATAATACTAATGCATCTCTCTCTGGTAATAGTTTAATCGCCTCAACTAACGCTGTATGAAATTGAGTCTTAGCTAATGTTTCAAATGAATCATCATCAGACCAATCAGTGTCAGTCAGTATATCCTGAGATACACCTAAATCCTCTATCCCTATGATTTTACCAACAGAAACATCGTTAAGAATATGATGGTATTCATCGAGTGTCATATCAAGTTTTTCTGCAATTTCCGTGTCGCGTGCATCACGCCCCAGAGATTGTTCTAACTCACCCATTGCCTGTGCGACCATACGATTATTTCGATGAACGGAACGCGGAACCCAATCGCCACGACGAATTTCATCGAGCATAGCCCCACGGATCCTTATGCCGGCGAAGGTTTCAAACTTTGCACCCTTGTCACCATCAAACTTGGACGATGCTTCTAATAACCCCATCATCCCAGCTTGCAGTAAATCATCTAGCTGCACGGACGCAGGTAGCCTAGCGAGTAAATGATGCGCTATTCTTTTAACCAACGGAGCATACTGTTCAACGATAGATGATTTATTGTCTAAACAAGTATACGCTGCGGCTTTATTCACTCGTTTTTTCCTCTTGAAAATCTGGTCGTTGTACTAAACGTTCAACGAAAAACTCCAAATGCCCACCAGGTTGCTGCGGAACGGGCCAGCTCATAATTTTATTCGCTAATCCTTGATAGGCAATTGCCGATGGTGACTTAGGATAAGCTTCAACCACAAGTTTTTGTTTACGTACTGATTTACGAAGATTTTCATCAAATGGAATCGTTGCGACTAACTCAAGTGCGACATCTAAAAATCTATCCGTCACTTTGCTTAGTTTAGCAAATAATTCCATACCCTCACGTAAACTACGCACCATATTGGCAACTATTTTAAAACGGAATACGCCATGCTCACGACTTAATATTTTAATCAGAGCATAAGCATCGGTGATTGAAGTAGGCTCATCACATACCACAACTAATACATCCTGCGAAGCACGTGAGAAGCTGAGTACCATATCTGAAATCCCTGCGGCAGTATCCACAACCAAAATATCAAATTGAGTTCTCATCTCGCTAAAAGCACGAATCAATCCCGCATGCTGTGCGGGACTTAATTCTACCATTCCTTGCATTCCTGATGTTGCGGGTACGATCCCAATTCCCTTAGGACCACGTACAATAATATCGTCAAGCTCAGCATCACCAGAAAGGACGTGCGATAAATTACGCTCGGTGCGAATACCTAACATGACATCGACATTGGCGAGGCCAAGGTCAGCATCAAGCACCAATACACGCTTGCCTTTTTCGGCTAATGCCACTGCAGTATTAATGGAAACCGTGGTTTTACCAACACCACCTTTACCACCGGTTACTGCAATTACTTTCACTTTTTCGTTGTAGGGTTGATTCATCATACGTAAACCACTTGCTTGATCCAGGGTCATAAATCTACTCAAATGCACAGGCCATATTATCTGACCACGCTGTGTCTTGTAATGATTGTTGTTCTGTACTATCTAACGCTTCGAGCGCCTGCTGGGCTAAAGTCAGGGTATCCGCCACTTTCATATCTTCAGGAACTCTTTGTCCATCAGTAACATAACTTAATGGCAATCCATTTTGGATCAACACGCTTAATGCCCCTGCGAGTGACACAGATTCATCAAGCTTTGTAAGAACGACACCAGATAAAGGAATGCGTTTAAAATGATTAACAGCATCTTGCAGCACACGGCGCTGTCCTGTGGCTGACAGTACCAGATAACTGCGAATTGGTATCCTGCTATTTGCAGTTAAATTATCAAGTTGCTGATAAAGGCGCATATCTCGCTGCCCCATTCCAGCCGTATCGATCAAAACGAGCTTGCGATTACGAAATTGATAAAGAATTTGTTCTAACTCATTTAGATCATGAGCTTGCTTTACTGGACAGCCCATTATTTTGCCATAAGTTGCTAATTGCTCATAGGCACCAATACGATAATGATCTGTGGTGATCAAGGCGACATGCTCTGCGCCATGGTGAGCCGCAAAACGTGCAGCAAGTTTGGCTAAGGAAGTCGTTTTACCAACACCTGTTGGTCCAACTAATGCAACAACCCCGCCCTGCTTCACAATATCATCGCCTTGATTATCTAACATATTGGCTAGGCTTTGAGGTAAGGCTCTGACTAATTCTGCTGGCGTATAATGTTGGCTGAGCGCCGCTAATTTATTTGCTACGGCTGGAGAAAACTCGGCTTCAAGTAACTTGGCTTCAAGCATAGCACCAACGGGATCAATACGCTTTTTATGCTCCGTCATTAAAGAAGACACCTGATGCGTCAATAAATTACGCAATGATGCTAATTCGTCACGCATAGCTTCAATATCAGCGGCCTGCTTTTGAGAGGTTTGTGGTTTTTTATCAAATATAGCAGGCGCTTCACGCCGCTCAGGTTTAGCAGCTGTTGCTGGCGCTTGTAAGCCTTTTGCCCATGCGGGTAATTCAGCGTCAGCTTGTTGATGTGACATTTGTTGATTCAAACGGCTTTGTTGTTTTTCTAATAGGGCCTGTAACGAATCTGCAGGTGCAGCTGGCTTAGCACGGGTTTCAACCCGGACTGGCTGTTTCGTCCCTAATGAGACAAGATCATCAGTCACGTCCATAAACGTTGGCGCTGGTGCGGTTAGCGCAGCTTTGTCTTTAGGTTCGTCGTAGTCAACCGCTGCGACAATCTCGATACCGCCGTTGACTTTTTTATTTGACATAATGACGGCATCTGAGCCGAGTGTTTCTTTCACTTGGGCCAGTGCAGCGCGCATGTCTTTGGCAAAAAATCGTTTAATCTTCACTTATGCGTCCTCTACTGACCCACTGCAGATACAATACGTATTTGCTTCTCATCAGGTATTTCTTGGTAAGAAATGACTCTCAGATTAGGAATAGTATGTTTAACAAAGCGTGACAGCGTCGCGCGTAACATACCTGACGTCAACAATATGGCGGGTTGTCCGACCATTTCTTGCTTCTGAGCAGCATCAGCAAGTGACTGCTGCATACGCTCTGCAAGACCAGGTTCGATATTTGGACCATCTCCACCTGTTGCTTGCATTGACTGATGCAACATCTGTTCCAACTCTGGCGCCAACGTTATGACGGGGATTTCTAGCTCTGGCCCTGATATCTCCTGAACTATCATGCGTTTCAATGCTATACGCACTGCAGCAGTTAACACTTCCGTATCATTACTCTTGGTGCCGTATTCTAACAAAGTTTGTACTATTGTGCGCAAGTCTCTGACCGAAACACCTTCATTTAATAGGTTTTGCATCACTTTTACGACATGTCCTAACGGCATAATGTCGGGGATAAAGCCATCAACAAGTTTAGGTGAGTGTTTTGCAAGCATATCCATCAGTTGTTGTACTTCTTCATAGCCGAGTAACTTAGCAGCATTATTTGTTAGCAATTGACTAATATGGGTTGCTACAACCGTTGCGGCATCGACTACGGTATAACCTAATGTTTGTGCATGCTCACGCAATTCTGGCGCGATCCACACCGCCTCTAAACCAAATGCTGGATCGCGCGTTTCGATACCATCCAGTTTTCCATACACTTGACCAGGGTTGATGGCTAATTCGCAGTCATGGCGAATATCAGCTTCTCCTACGACAACTCCCATTAACGTAATGCGATAGGCATTAGGAGATAAATCTAAATTGTCACGAATATGCACTGCAGGGACCAAGAAACCCAATTCTTGAGAGAGTTTTTTACGCACACCTTTGATGCGGCTAAGTAACTCGCCACCCTGTGCTTTATCGACTAGCGGTATAAGACGATAGCCAACCTCAAGACCTATAGTATCAACATGATGTACATCATCCCAACCCAGTTCCTTCGGCTCTGAATTTTGTCTTTCAATGGGGCCTGATTTGACCTGTTCTAAAGCGACAACGCGTTTAGTCTCATTTCGCTTATAGACAAAATATGCAGCACACGCCGTTAACACCGAGAAGCTTAAAAATGCCATATGTGGCATACCTGGGACAATTCCCATGACAAACAGTACCCCTGCAGCGATACCCAATGACTTATGACTGTCAAACATCTGACTCATCATCATTTGACCCATATCGCCGGATTCATTTTGACGGGTAACCATTAGTGCCGCGGCAATAGAGAGTAAAAGGCCCGGTATTTGTGCGACGAGTCCATCACCAATCGTCAACAAAGTATAAATTTCGACGGCTTCAGTGAAGCTCAAATCATGCTGCACAATCCCGATAATAAAACCACCTAAAATATTGATCACAAGAATCATGATCCCAGCGATTGCATCACCTTTTACAAATTTTGAAGCACCGTCCATCGCACCGTAAAAGTCGGCTTCACGGGTCACTTCTGCCCGGCGAATTCTCGCTTGTTCTTGGTTTAAGGTACCAGCGTTTAAGTCGGCGTCAATTGCCATTTGTTTACCAGGCATAGCATCCAAGGTAAAGCGTGCACTCACTTCAGCAATACGACCTGCACCTTTAGTGACAACGGCAAAGTTAATAATAATGAGGATAATAAATACGACTAAACCAACTGCATAGTTACCACCAATCACGACAGACCCGAAGGCTTCGATAACCTTACCTGCCGCATCACCACCATTATGACCTTCGAGTAATACCACTCGGGTTGAGGCTACGTTTAACGCAAGGCGTAATAGAGTTGCAACTAATAGCACTGTCGGAAAAGCAGCAAAATCTAACGGTCTATCGGTATAAATAGCTACGAGTAAGACGATAAGTGCGAGTGCAATATTAAAAGAGAAGAGTATATCGAGTAAAAATGGCGGAATGGGCAGCACAATCATGGCTAATGAAGCAAGGACAATCAAAGGCGTACCAATGCCTTTGAATGAACTCAGTTTCATTTGTTTTACTTGACCAAGAGTCGCTTTAACATCCATTCGCTATAACCAAAATTTTGACATGTAACAATCGAAAAGCAAAAAATGAGCCAACAAAAACACCGACCGAGTTGAAATTGATATAAACATAACTGACAGACTAAATTATCGGCAAAAATAGATGGGTAGGCCCGCAGAAATAGCTTTAAAAACAGTGCGGAGAGTCATACGACACATAAGGGCTTAAGTATTGGTAACGCTATCGACATCTTGAGTGTTACAACTCACACACTGTGAGTTATTTGCGCTATTCACTTCAAAAAATTAATATTTTAATTCATCAGGAATAGGCTGATTAAGCGGAATAGGGATAGGTTTACGGCCACGGCCTTTCTGATACTGTCGTAACTGGAATACATAAGCCAAAATCTGTGCAACCGCGGTAAATAAGCCTTCAGGAATTTGCTGATCTATCTTAGTGGTATGGTAAATTGCTCTAGCAAGCGGCGGCGCAGAAACAATGGTTATATCATGTGAACGCGCAATTTCGCGGATTTTAAAGGCAACATCATCAACACCTTTAGCAATCACAAAAGGGGCTGCTGAACGCTTCACATCATATTTAATAGCAACAGCAAAATGCTCAGGGTTGACCACAATAACATCGGCATTCGGCACTTCAGCCATCATGCGTCGTTGCGCTAATTCACGCTGCATTTGTCGAACTCGTCCTTTAACCTCAGGCTTACCTTCGGTATCTTTATATTCATCCTTGACTTCTTGCTTGGTCATTTTAAGCTGTTTGTTGTGATTCCAAATTTGGAATGGCACATCAATAACAACAATAAATAAAATCGAAGAACATAACAGAATAAACATCCAAATCAGTAAATCTAAAGCATGGTAAACGTTGCCCGGAAGATGGTCACTAGACAACAACATAATATCGTTAAAATAGTAACTTAATAAAAAATATGCAGAAAAAGCCACGACGGAAAACTTAGCAATACCTTTAGTCAGTTCAACTAATGCTTGCACACCAAACATACGTTTAAAACCCGCTATAGGGCTCATTTTACTGGCTTTAGGCATCATTGCCTTAGTCGAAAAATTAATTCCTCCGAGTAAAATATTCCCGATAAATGCAACAACAACAATCAATAACATAATTTTAGCCATAGGCCAGGCTATTTCGCTTGCAACCACGCCCCATACATTGAACATTTCATTTGTATCAAAAATTTGCGCCCTATCCATGGTAAATACGGTTTCAAACACC
Organism: Shewanella glacialipiscicola; assembly: GCF_023283485.1. GTDB lineage: Bacteria > Pseudomonadota > Gammaproteobacteria > Enterobacterales > Shewanellaceae > Shewanella > Shewanella glacialipiscicola. The sequence goes on along the minus strand of NZ_JAKILU010000003.1, from coordinate 50,712 downwards.
CGAACTAAGCTGATGGCTAGACTTGGGCCCAACATATAAAAGCCACTGGCAGCCGAAATTAATACTGCCGCAGTTCCCAGTTCTTTTGAGCGAGCAATCTGGCCTTTTTCCCGCGCCTGTTCTAGACGCCTCCCTGTGGGTTCCTCACTACGTTCGCCACTTGATTCTTCAGCCATTTGCAGCTCCTAATATCATCAGATAAGGCCATCGGCGTTACATTGCAAACTGAGCATATTGCAGAGCAAAAGCTGAGCGGTAGACCAAACCTCGTCAAAATGGGCCATGACAGGCGTTAAGGTTAACCACAGAATAAATAGCCCGCCGATCATAGTGATCGGAAAACCAATAGAGAAAATATTTAATTGCGGCGCGGCGCGAGTCATCACACCAAAGGACAAGTTCACTAATAATAAGGCAATGATTGCCGATATCGACATAGTTAACGCTGCGCCAAACATATACGAACCCCAGTCAGCTAATGCCCGATAGCTGGTAAGAGTTAAACCTTGATTGGAAATAGGTAGCGTTTCAAAACTTGCGACCAACATACGGATCATTAACAGATGGCCATCGACGGCTAAGAAAATCAACGTCGCAAGCAATAGAAAAAAGTTACCAATGACAGGTGTTTGCTGCCCAGACCCAGGATCAACCATAGAGGCAAAGCCTAAACTAGTTTGCATACCGATAATCTGCCCTGTTAATACAAATACTTGCATCACCATCTGAGTAACAAACCCCATAGCGACACCAATAATAATTTGCTGAGCCGTAATAAATACAGCTGCTAAAGAGAATAATTCGACGTTCTCAACAGGAGGAAGAATAGGAGCAATAGAGAAGGTAATCGCCATGGCTAATAATAAACGCACACGGGCAGGTGTGGTTGCAGCGCCAAATACCACCATCACCATCAGCATACTCGCCACCCGAAATAAGGGCCAAATATACGCTGCAATGGTTTGGGTTATGGTATCGAGCAACACCTCCATTTTATTAGCCTATCACTTGCGGAATGCGATTAACCATCTCGATAAAAAAGTCCATTAGGGTTTGAACCAACCAATGCCCCATAAACATTAAACCGAACAGAGTAACTAATAATCGAGGTAAGAAACTTAAGGTTTGCTCGTTAATTGATGTCGCAGCTTGGAATACAGCAACGATAAGCCCAATGCCGAGTCCCGGTAGCACAATAGCCGACACCATCATTACAATAACGGCGAGTGCCTCGCGAAAAATATCAATTAGGGCTTCTGGACTCATGCGTATTTCCCTTTGGCTACCCGAAACTATTGGCTAATGTCCCAAGGACTAAGCTCCAACCATCAACGAGAACAAATAGCATTATCTTAAACGGCAGAGACACAATCATAGGAGAAAGCATCATCATACCCATGGCCATCAGAATACTCGCAACCACAAGATCTAATACCAAAAACGGTACAAAGAGCATAAAACCAATTTGAAAAGCAGTTTTTAGCTCACTGGTTATAAATGCAGGAATAAGCACACTCATAGGTGCTTCTTCAGGGGACTTAATCCCTTGATAACCAGAAATTTCAATGAACGTTTTTAAATCCGTCGTTCTGACTTGGCCTAACATGAACGCCCTAATGGGTTCTTTACCTTTATCGAATGCTTGCTGTAACGTTAACTGCTCTTCGATATAGGGCTTTACACCTTCGTCATAAATTCGGTCAAACACGGGCGCCATAATAAAAAAGGTCATAAACAAACTCATACCAATTAAGACCTGATTAGAAGGCGTTTGTTGTAAACCAATGGCTTGACGCAAAATAGAGAGGACAATGATAATCCGCGTGAAAGAGGTCAACATAATCAGCATCGCGGGTAAAAAGCTTAGCGATGTCATCAGCAGTAAAATCTGCATGGTAACCGAGTATTCGGTTGAACCGTCTGGCCCCGTTGTGACAGTCACTGCGGGTAAAACACCATCAGCAGCCCATGCCGATGGCATAAAGAGCAAAATGATGAACCCAACTAACGCCAGAATACGTGTTGTCATTGTTTTGATTTCGCCTGACGTAGCCGACTCGCAAAAGAGTCTGACTCGATGTGGATTGGCTCAGCCAGCTTATCTATCAAATTGACCTGCTGTGCACTAACACCAATTAAATATTGTTGTGCCCCCAGTTGCACCAACACTATCCGCTCTTTTTGTCCAAGAGACGTCACGGCAAGCGTTTTTAAAACACTATTATTGGCAGGAACAAGATTAAAACGTCTTAATAAATACGCTAGAGTAAAAATTAATAACAAAACAACAATTAAGCCACCTAACATACTCGCTAAGGTCGCTATCTGCGAAGGCTCATGTAATGATGCAGCAGAATTAGCGATATTAGTAGTATTTGGCGTGTTATCTGCCAGTAAGCTAGCTCCTTCAGCCTGCGAGGCTACGGCTAAACTCAGTATTACCGATGTATTCATCAAAAAATCCAACTTGATTTATCTTCACTATTATTTAAGCTTTTTAATGCGCTCAGTCTGGCTGATAACATCGGTTAAGCGAATACCAAATTTATCGTTTACCACGACCACTTCACCATGAGCAATCAATGTTCCGTTGACCATCACATCCAGTGGCTCACCGGCAACCCTATCTAGCTCGACTACAGAACCTTGATTCAACTGCAATAGATTACGAATGCTGATATAACTACGGCCCACTTCCATCGAAATAGTCACGGGAATATCTAAAATCGTATCAAGCTTTGCTGCCTCAGCTTGACTAATCGGCCTTGAATCATCTACCAGCTCATCAAGCTTAATTGCGTTAGCTTCTTCTAGTGCTTGTTCTGCCATTGCTGCAGCCCAATCATCGTTATCTTCTGTGCTCATCTTACTTCACCCTATAATTCTGATATATCGCGAGTTTTATTTTTTCGTGTCACTAATTGCAACTCGGATTTGACGGTTTCTGGACGCGGGATTTTTTCACAAATCTTAAGAGCTAGATTATCTCTAGAACGCCCCATTTTACAACGGTACGTTGGTAAGTCTTCGATTCTCATCATGATATATTCTGGTAACTCAATTGGAATAATATCACCCGCTTTAAAATTCATCACATCCTTAAGAGTCACTTCATGTTCAACAATGTTGGCATCAAATCCGACCTTCACATCCATTATTTCATCGTGTAGCGCTTGCGACCAACGCATGTCAGTATCTTGTTTATCACTCTGTACCCCCGCATCGAGTAACTCTCGAATGGGCTCAATCATAGAGTAGGGCATGGTTATATGAAAATCCCCCCCGCCGCCATCGACTTCAATATGGAATGAATTGATGACCACTACTTCTGTAGGACTGACGATGTTTGCCATGGCTGGATTAACTTCTGAGTCCAAATAATCGAACTCGACATCCATTACTGGCGCCCAAGCTTCTTTATAATCTTCAAAAATAATCTTCAGTAATAATTGTACAATTCGTCTCTCTGTCGGCGTGAATTCTCGACCTTCAATTTTTGCATGGAAACGTCCATCACCACCAAAAAAGTTGTCGACGAGAATAAACACTAATCGCGCTTCCATAGTAATAAGCGCAGTCCCTTTTAGTGGGCTAAAACGCACCATGTTTAAGCTTGTAGGAACGAATAGTGTATGAACGTACTCTCCAAATTTGAGCATTTGTACGCCGTTAATGGAGACTTCAGCAGCACGACGCATCATATTGAACATACTGATCCGTAAGTGACGGGCAAAACGCTCATTAACGATTTCCAACGTGGGCATACGCCCACGTACTATTCGATCTTGCGAAGAGAAATCATAGGACCGTGCATCCTCAGGGGAGAGGTCATCTTCATCGTCATCGACGTCATCGACTCCGTGTAAAAGCGCATCAATTTCGTCTTGGCTTAATAAATCACTCACTATATTGCCTTCGCCTCTTTAGATTTCTTACCGACTGACAGTACAGTTGTTACTGCATAACAAAGCCGGTGAATAATACTTTTTCGACCACTTTACGCCCCGTCACTGACTGCAGGGTATTTTGCACACTCAAAAGTGCTAGCTGGCGTAATTCATCTTTACCCGCTTGCGTACTGAGCCTCTGAACGTTGGAACTACTAAACGTAGTCAACAGTGCATCTTCAATTAACGGAATGTGTTTTTGTGTCAGCACTTCATCTTCAGTTCCGCGTACCATAAGTTGAACCTTAATCTCAACTAAGCGGGCTCTATCTGAACCGGGAAGATTGAATAAAAAGGGACGTGGCATAGGAACATAAGCGGCAACCCCTGCCCCACTTGGCACTTCTGTTTGTACAGCACCCTCTTCGGGAATGGTCACATCTTCTGAACTGCTTCCTAGAAAAAACCATAATACGGCAGCGATAATCAACAGAACAACAAGTCCCGCGCCTACGAAGATAAAGAGTTTTTTCTTGCTTTTCGATTTTTCAGTGCTTTCCAGCTCTAACGATTCTTCCTTAGGCATTCACTATTCTCTTCAATTTAGGCGAAAACGTATTACGTTTTACTATCTTTATCAAAACGTAACTACATTATTAGTGCGAGTCATCGCTATAGGTTACCTGCTTAAGCGTAATAATCTATACCTGAATTTATACTCGTGGTTTGATTTAACACTAAATTAAGTTCTTCTGCTGAGATTTCATCCACATCAGTATGATTTGAACCGTCTCCATCGCCAAAACCACCTTCTCGACGTTGGCCTTGGTCCCCTTGGGAAACATGACTGTCAGCTAATTGCATACCTTGTTCTTGTAATAATTCACGTAGTCTTGGCATGGCTTGTTCAACCAAATCGCGTGTTTGTGACTGAGTCACATGAAACTGCACTTGGGTTTGATCGCCATGTACTTGTATTTTCACCAGCATATGGCCTAATTCTGGCGGATCGAGTCGGATCTCGGCGTGTTGAATACCTTGGCTTACCATAGTAATCAACTGCTGCCTCATGACGGGTGAAAACCGTTGAATCATCTCTTGCATTTGATTCTGCTGTTCAACACCTTGGCGTAAGGACAATTGTACTGGCACAGTTTCTTGGCGGCTCAACTGCGAAAGTGATAATCCCTGGGTTGATGATGTAGGCTTAAGATCTGAGAAAGCACTGTCATCGTCCATGGAATTGCCGTCTCGTGGAGTCTCCATAGCAACGGTCAATTTAGCATCTTTAAGTAATAAATTTGCCGCTGCATCAGTATTCATATCCGCATCAAGAGATTTTTTTGCTCCCGTCTCCGTTTTGGATACCTCAGATGCAACGGGAGAACCTAAGGTATCAAACTCAAAAGTATTTGCCGATGTAGTGCTATTAGCGGATTTGAGACCAGTAAGTGCCGAGTCATTAGCCATTGGTTTAGCGATAGTGACTTGATTAATCAGATTGTCTTGAGACTTATCAATAGCACTACTGATATTTGTTGCCACTGACTGGTTTTTCGCATCTTCATTGCTTAATGTCATCGAGTCATCGATTACATCACTTATATTCTGGGTATCAGCAAGCGCATTGGTGCCTAATGGTGATATCAATGAAGGATCTGCTGATAACGCCAGTGACTCATTAATATTTTGATCATCAGAAATTACCGTTTCAACATCAATTATTGCAGCTTCACCTTCAGTGTTTAAAAACGCTAACGGCAACAAATCTCCCTCTGCTGCCGTTTTCTTCATGTCATTTGCCATACCGATTTGAGCAAAAATGAGGCTAACATCGTCACTATCCGTTAATTTATCTTCGTCTGCCGATTTATCTTTAGATGTAACCTGCGAAGACTCATCTAGATTGACCGATATTTTTTTAGATGACAAAACAGCATTCGAGTTAGCAGTAACGGAAGAGAGTGTAGATAAAAAGTCTTCATTATTAGACTCTCGTGAAGATATCTTCGCGGAGTTGGCCGCAGCATTTCCTGTTTTACTCAACAGGATATTGGTCATTTGTTGCATAAGCACTCCCAAACATTACCCATGCTTCACTGAAAACAGCTAGGTAGAAACGTCAATTTATCGCTGCGATTGCAGCGGTATGGTATAGACCCAAGCAAATAAGATGCCAAAGCGTTCACGTTTACGGTGCATATCGTATGATTGTAGGCAATTCACTCGAAGTGTAAGTTTATAGCCTGATATAAACAACAGCTTGACTCAAAACCAGAGTTAGCACTCACTGAGTGAGCAAGCATAAAATAAGCCTAGCGCTGATGACGACGGAAAAACTGTTGAGAAGCAAATTCATCAGTCATTTTTTGTTCGCGTTTTTGCTCAACAACTTGGCGTTTTTTCTCTTTACTGGCTAATAGCAATTCAACAGCTTTACGTTTTTTCTGTTTTTCTAACCAATGCTGTTGCCGATAGTCCTTTTGCATCTCACCATCGGCAACGACACGATGTTGCTGAATAATGGCATCGTCAATCTGTCGAATAAAACGATGAAATTGGTGATAATGATTAGCGCTAATCGCCTGCCCTTGCTGGGACTGCATTTGCTTCATGTAGTCTAAACGGTAGTTATTGAGTGCATTCAGTTGATTCAGGCGTTTTTGACATTCTAATTGCGCTGACTTTAGCAACAAAGCAGCTTGTTCTTCGGCATCATTGGCAAGCTTTAACACTAACAACAACGGATCGGCGTTAGCCATACTCCACCTCAATTAGTTCAATGAAGCCATTATTTACATTGCGCGGCAAGTTGACCGAGCATAAGTTGGCTATCGGCAAAGCTGAATGAATCGCGCATGGTTTGTCGCAAAAAAGCATTCATTGCCGGCTGTAATCGTATCGCATTATCGATGCGAGGATCGCTACCTTGAGCATAAGCCCCAATAGAAATCAAATCTCGATTTTGCTGGTACAAAGAATAGGTTTGTTTAACGCGGCGCATGGCTTCCAAATGTTCATTGGAAATGACCATAGGTGCGACTCGGCTAATAGACGCTTCAATATCTATCGCAGGATAGTGACCAGAGTCTGCAAGTGAACGTGATAATACGATATGCCCATCGAGAATCGCCCGAGAAGCATCGGCAATAGGATCTTGTTGATCGTCACCTTCGGTCAGCACAGTATAAAATGCTGTTATTGAACCTTGGCCAGGGCCGCCGTTTCCGGCGCGTTCGACTAAACGTGGTAGCTTAGCAAATACTGAAGGCGGATAGCCCTTAGTGGCTGGCGGCTCACCAACAGCCAAAGCAATCTCGCGCTGCGCTTGGGCATAACGAGTCAAACTATCCATGAGTAACAAAACGTTATAGCCTAAATCACGAAAATATTCGGCAATTCGGGTCGAAGTTTCACAGGCACGAAGGCGCATTAACGGCGAGGTATCTGCAGGTGCTGCGACAACAACGGATCGCGCGCGACCTTTCTCCCCAAGAATTTCTTCAATAAACTCTTTTACTTCGCGGCCACGCTCCCCCACCAGCCCAACCACAATAATGTCAGCAGTAGTACCGCGAGTCATCATGCCTAAAAGCACACTTTTACCCACGCCAGACCCCGCAAATAAGCCCATACGTTGGCCTTTTCCCACGGTCAACATAGCATTGATCGCACGCACACCCACATCGAGTGGTTCAGTAATGGCACGGCGAGATAACGGATTAATCACAGCGCTATGTCGCGGCGCTTGTTGATCGGTTTGCAGCGCCCCTAAACCATCTAACGGCACACCGTTACCATCAAGCACTCGCCCTAATAGTGATAAACCCACATTGAGCCCAGTTTGTTCACCTAAAGGCACTACGCGTGCGCCGGGTAATACCCCGCGCAATTCTTCTATAGGCATTAAATACAAGAGTTCACCATCGAACCCGACAACCTCGGCAATTAACTCACCTGCCATGGTTTCAATTGAACATAAACTGCCCACCGGCGCACGGCAACCACTTGCCTCTAAGGTTAGCCCCACCACCCGCACTAGCTGACCGCTGGCCACGGCGCGAAACGGAGGAACTTTATCGGTATGACGATTGAGTTTATTCAATAGTTGATGTTGGCGATTTAGCATATGCTCCGGCATCCTATTTGGTATCTAAATGCTCACCTGTGTTCGAGGCAGATAACATATCCTTAGCGTCTTGATTAACCGTATCGACAGTTTGGTTATCTGCATCATTTTCAGTTTGAGCATCTGTTGACTCCATCGCCTCAGAAGTAACCACTTGTTTAGCGGTATTTTCAGACTCAATCGTCTCCTGCAGTTGATGTTGTTTATCACTCAAATGCGCATGTTGGTTGCGTAGTGACTCGAATACGGTATCAATGCGTGATGAAAGCGTTAAATCAACTAAAGAGCGATTACTACTAAGAATACAATCACCAGCACTTAAAGTCGGGTCGACTTCAAGTTCCCATTTGCTACGGGTCAATTGAGCGGTGGAATAAAGTTGTTCAACAAGAGTCACATCATCAGAATGCAAGCGAATGGTCACTGCTTGCTCCTTAATCGGCAGCGATTCTATGCCTAAGCGCAATGCAGAAAGCACTTGTTCTGGATGGGTTTTTAATTCGTGACCTATGACAGATTTAGCCAATGTCATGCTCAAGTTCAGTAGGGAAAGTTCAATATCGCCATCGAGTAATTGCAATGGTTTTTCAAATTGAGTTAATAAGGCTTCAAACCGTGATAATAATGTTTTAGCTTGGGCTAAGCCGGTTTCTAATCCTTGCTCATGCCCTTGGGTGAGTCCTTCGGTGTGCCCCTGCTCTAAGCCTTCTAATCGGCCTTTTTCTAGCCCTTGCTCATACCCTTGCTGCTTGCCCTCGGTAAAGCCTTCTTCTTCCGCTTGAGCACGAATATCTTCAATCTCAGCCATGGTTGGCGGAGCCACACTCTCAACGGTTGTTGGCTTAGGCTGTTGATGATTTGAGCGACCAAATAGATTTGATATTGAATCATCTTCAGCTTTAGTGACATCAGGCAGCGCCCAATGACTAAATTCGATATCACTATCGCTCACAATTTTATTCGACAATTTATTGTCACTTGGATTAGAGGAACTCATCGCCACCAGTGCCACCCAACATAATTTCGCCGCTATCGCTTAAACGACGGGCTATCGACAGGATTTCTTTTTGAGCCACTTCCACCTCACTAATACGAATAGGCCCCATGGCCTCAAGATCGTCACGTAATAGTTCAGCGGCACGTTTAGACATGTTGTTCAAGAATTTCTCTTTCAGCTGCTCATCAGTGCCTTTGAGTGCTTTCATCAATACATCTTGTTGTACTTCCCTTAGCATGGCTTGAATACCGCGATCATCAACATCGAGTAAGTTTTCAAATACAAACATCAAATCTTGAATTTGCTGCGCCATTTCTTCGTCTGACTCGCGCATGGTTTCCATCAACTGGCTTTCAATGCCGGTATCTAAGTAGTTCATAATGTTGGCAGCCGCTTTTAGGCCACCCATTTTCGCTGCTTGTGCACCACCTTGACCAGCAAACTGTTTCTCCATGATATCGTTCAGCTCTTGTAATGCCGCCGGTTGTACTTCTTCAAGGTTTGCGATACGCATCATTAAATCTAGGCGAGTATTCTCAGGGAATTGACCGAATATCTCCGCCGCTTGATCGGGATCTAAATAAGATAAAACAATCGTTTGGATTTGAGGATGCTCATTTTGAATAATGGTCGCTACCTGACGCGCATCCATCCACTTCAACGAATCTAAGCCCTTGGCACCGCTACCCATGATGATTTGTTCAATCAAGTTGCCCGCTTTATCAGCTCCTAATGCAGCGGTTAAGGCTTTGCGAACAAACTCTTCGCTGTTAAAACCAATGGACGAATACTTTTGAATATCATCAAGAAACAGCTTGTGTACTCCGATCACTTTTTCTTGACCAAAATCCTCCATCGCGGCCATAGCCATGCCTACTTTTTGCACTTGCTTTGGCTCTAAGTGCTTTAAAATAGATGCAGCATCGGTCTCACTCAGGCTAAGAAGTAAGATGGCGGTTTTTTCAACGCCACTGATATCTTGAATATTGAAGCCAGATGCAGCAGTGACGTCTTTCGTCTTATTCTCAGCCATTGTCTTGTAACCAGTTTTTTATTACTTGGGTAGATAGCTCAGGCTCATTAGCCACAAGCGCACGAATAGCCTTAATCATATCATCATCTTTGTGAAGATTAGGGATATGAATTGAACCATCATCGGCATAACTGTATTCCGCCTCTTTGGTATTGAGCATCCCCAAAGTGTCAGCTGCATACTGATCCTCTATTTCAGCCAGTTCATTCCCGAGCCTCATATCCTCAGGCATGTCCACACTGTTTGGGTAGATTAAACGCTTCAGCATTGGGCGCACTACAGCTAAAATCAGCACTAGGATAACCAATGCGCCAATGCCTAACTTAACTGCACGCCAGAACCAAGGTTGCTCCCATAAATCGGGTGCGGGTAAATCATCAACTAATTGATCCATAAACGGAACTGTGACAACTTCCAGTACATCACCTCGTTGCGAGCTAAACCCCACAGCGCCTTCAAGCAAGCGACGAATGTTACTTAACTCTTGTTCTGTGCGAGCTACACGTGCCACTTGCCCCGTTTCTCCGGCGGCGCCAGGTTTGAAATCAACAGCCACAGATACACTGATACGGCGAACAGAACCGACTTGTTGACGAGTATGGCTAATAGTGGTATCCAGCTCAAAATTACGCGTCGCTTCACGGTGCGAATTACCCGCGATGACCGATTCTGTTGCTGTTGTTGCATCTTCAGGAATATTTGATTCCATTGGGGGTTGGTTGGTTAATGCGCCTGGAATACCACCTGACGAGCCGGTGCTATTATTTTCAACGGTCATCTCGCTACGCAATGCTGGTAAATCAGGATTATAACGCTTTGATGTTTGCTCGACCGCAGTAAAATCCATGCTGACATCAACTTGCGAGGTAAAATTTTCAGGGCCTAAAATAGGTACTAAAATGGATTCAATCTTAGTACGGTACTCGGCTTCCTTTTGCTGCACTAACTCAAGCTCGCGGCGCGCTATTGCTGATGCGCCATCCTGACTACCTGAGTTTAATAAACGGCCGTTAGAATCGGTAACGGTAACACGTGCGGGCTCGAGTCCTTGAACCGCTGAGGCGACAATATCGACAATAGCATCAACTTCACCTTGGCCTAGACCGCCACGGCGAGTGTTGATGACCACTGTCGCACTCGGTTTTGAGGCGTTACGAGCAAAGACGTTCTCTTTAGGTAAGGCTAAGATCACTTTGGCACGGCTAACACTTTGCAGCTGTTCAATTGCACGAGCTAAATTTTCTTCTTGGCTGTGCTTAAGGCGGGCTTGTTCCATTCTTTGGCTCACCCCAAAACCACTGTCTTGAGTCAAAAAATCTTTATTGGCGGCAGAGTTGTCAATGCCAGCACGGCTCAACATCATTTTGACTTCTTGGTATTTATCTTCAGGAACTTTAATGACGTCTACATCAATCTGATACTTCACTTTATTTTTATCAAGCACATCTAGCACCTGAACCATTTCCTCGGTTTCCATCTTACCTAATGGACGATACTCAGGCTCTTGGGCCCAAAGCATGACAAATACGGCTAAGGCCAAACAAATTGCCAAAGCTAAAATCATTGTAATCTGGCGCAGACTGTCAGCACTACCAAGATTTGCCATCATTCCTGGCTTATGTTCTTGCTGGACACCTTGGTCAGTTAAGTCGGAATTAGATCCAACAATCATTTCTGTACTCACGATTCGTACCTGCTAATTGGGTTGTTTATTGGCCTAGACAGGCATGCTCATGATTTCTTTATAGGCTTCTACAAGTTTATTGCGCACTTGCACCGTTGCCTCAAAGGCGACACTGGCTTTTTCACGGGCGATGACGGTATCAGATAAAGAAACCGTAGTATCCCCCATCTCTAAGCGCGTCGCTAGGTTTGATGATGCCGACTGTAAGCCGCTCACATTACCGACGGCTTGTGATAGCAACTGTCCGAAGTCTGCACCACTGGTGTTATTGACTTGCTGCATGATATTTGGCTGAACGCCGAAAGACGGCGTGATTTCGCCTTGGAGTTTCTGCATTTCCTGCAGGAATGAATTTGCGCCTATTTGCATGCTGAGCTCCCAGTCGTCGAGTTCTTGACGTTCAAAATATCTATATTGAGACAATGCAAAATAACGGCCAAGTTTTCACTTGGTCGTTATTAACAAGGAATTGACGGATAAAAGAAGAAATCAATATTTAGGCGTTTTGAATTCTATGGTTAACTTGGGTGATTAATCTTTAGCACATAGAGCCTCACACATAAGGTGGAGGCGATGATATTTTTAATTGAATTTATAGGCTAATTTGGCAGTTGTATGCCCATATCACGCATCTTAGCCATTTTATATCTTAGGGTACGAGCACTGATACCCAATTTTTCAGCAACCAGTTTACGACTGCCCTGACATAGGTTTAGCGTTTCAAGAATAATCACGTGTTCTTGTGCTTTAAGCTCTTCACCTAAACCATCGGGCTCAGCAGCAAACAGCTCTAGGTCTTCACTGCCTAAAATCACATCTTGGGTATCAATAATAATGTCATTCGCAGTAATCAATTGACCCGCTCTTAATATCAAAGCTCGCTGGATCACATTGTCGAGTTCACGTACGTTACCAGGCCAGCGATGACTCAATAACCGACGACGCGCATTCTCATCCAATTCAGGCACATCGGCAACATTCAATGCTTTAGCATGCTTAACCAATAAATGACGTGCAAGCGGCAGGATGTCCGCTGGTCGTTGATTTAGTGCTGGCCAAGCTAAGGGAAACACGTTAATCCGATAATATAGATCTTCTCTAAACCCACCTGCCGCTACGACAGATTTTAAATCACGGTTTGATGTGGCGAGCACGCGCACGTCTAATTTGATGGTTTTACGACCACCTAAACGCTCAACTTCGCGTTCTTGTAATACCCGTAATAATTTAGCTTGTAAGCTCAATTCCATCTCAGATATCTCATCTAGCAGTAAAGTGCCACCTTGAGCTTGCTCAAATTTACCCGGACAAGCTTGATAGGCACCCGTAAATGCGCCTTTTTCATAACCAAAAAGTGTTGCCTCGAGCATATTCTCAGGAATAGCCGCACAGTTAATGGCAACAAAAGCTTGATCAGCGCGGCTGCTGTGTTGATGAATATAACGTGCTAATACTTCTTTACCCGAACCACTTGGACCTAGAATCATCACTGAGGCATCAGACGCAGCAACACGCTGAGCCAGCGCTAACAAAGCTAAACTTTTATCGTCAGCAACCACAGGCTGATCTACATTTTGCTTTAACGGCAAATAACGCGAAACCTGATTGAGTAAAACTTCAGGGGCAAAAGGTTTCGCTAAGTAATCGACTGCACCTAATTTAATGGCATTAACGGCACTACCAATAGTGGCGTAGGCCGTCATCAACAATACCGGTAACTTAGGATGATGCTGCTGTAGGTAGTTCAACAAACCTAAACCACCGATACCCTGCATCTGTACGTCACTAATGACCAAATCAAACTGATGTTGTTTTAAGGCTAATATCGCATCTTCACCTGAGGCCACGTCAATACATTCATACTGGGCTAGCATTAGAGTATCAAGTAAGGCTTCACGCAATGAAGCATCATCTTCAACAAGTAACAACTTGGCTTCAGACATGGGATGTCTCCAAAGGCAATACGCGCGCAGATTTAGCACGAGGAAAAACTAAAGACACTGTGCAACCTTTATTAGGTACACAACTGAGTTGCAGTTGCCCGCCATGATTACTGACTACTGATTGCACAACGGCTAATCCGAGTCCAGTTCCCTGCGCTTTAGTGGTAAAAAAAGGTTCAAGTACCTTTTTCTGCATATTCGCGTCTAAACCTTTGCCATTATCGATGACATTCAATAATAACTGTTCGCCCTCTTCTTTCGCTTCAATCCGAATTTCAGTCGCGCCAGCTTCAAGACTATTCATCACTAAATTATTAATTGCTGAGCTTAATGCATTCGAATTGGCTAACATCAAACTGTTTGATGCATTATGGAATAACAAGCCACATCCTTGCTTTTCTGCTATCGGTTCACAATTAGCTAAAACATTGTCGATAACATCGGTCAGCGAAATTAAGTCTCCGAGTTGATCCTGACGGCCTTTAGCCATCAATAGCATGTCATTAACTTGACGTTCCAATTCATTAAGTCTATCAACGAGTTTCTGTTGAAACTTAGTTTTAGCGGCATCCGACAATTTAGGACTTGCTAAATTAGAAGCGTACAACAAGGCCGCAGATAATGGTGTACGTACCTGATGAGCCAAAGTCGCGACCATTTTACCTAGCGCTGATAAGCGCTGCAGATGGGAGATATTTTTCTGTAATAACCGCGTTTCAGTTAAGTCTGTTAATACAATTAACTGACCAGGCTCTGGTGTAAGGGGAGTAATAGCTAGTTTGACACGCCGACCATTGCGCAGCGATACCTCATGTCCATCATCATCCTGTGGAGCAAACGCACTATGGATCACATCAATCCATCGAGCCCCGCATAACGAACGTTCAAGTAATTCAACCGCAACTGGATTAGCATCTGTAACGATACCGTCGCCATTAATAATCACCACGCCAGATGGCATAGCCTGTAAAATATGTTCCATACGATTGGACATATTTGCGGCCTCACGCAGTTGGTTCCATTGTTTGCTAGTGTGCTTGAATGACTCAATTTGCGCTAGTGGATTGGCTGACATAGTCACTCCGTCAAAAAATTGCTTATGACGGAGTGAATGCAGAATCTATGCCAAATTAGATATTAAAATCTAGAGGGTGAAACTATTTAAATAACCATGAAATAGAAGGTTAATCTTTCGTCATACCATACTTACGCATTTTCTCAACTAAAGTTGTACGACGTATTCCGAGCATTTCTGCGGCACGAGCCACGACGTTATCTTGCAGCTCTAGCGCCTGACGTATCATGTCGATTTCAAGCTCGGCTAATAAATCTTTAAGGTTTACACCTTCAGGGGGTAATTCACTTGGGAAACGCGTTTCAGGGATGTCTACTGGCTCCTCATCACTAAAAATAGAAGCAAAAACATCACGTTCTTGTTGTTCTTCACTCATCTCCACACAAAATTCTGGCACATCAATATGGCGATACTTAACGGGTAAATCATTAACATCCACCAGTCCGCCCGGATACAAAATCGTCAGCCGTTCAACTAAATTTGATAACTCACGTACGTTACCAGACCAAGCGTGTTCTTTCAGTGATTCAATCGCGCGCTGCGTAAAACGTACTTTACCGCGACCTTCGTTATAGACTCGGCTAACCAACTCTTGTAATAACAAAGGCACGTCATCCTTACGCTCACATAAGGCTGGCATTTCAATCGGAAATACGTTCAGACGGTAGTAAAGATCCTCTCGAAACTCACTAACGCTGATCATGGTTTCTAAATCTCTATGGGTTGCCGCTACGACACGCACATCCGCATTAATGGTCTTTGAGCCACCAACACGTTCAAATACTCGCTCTTGTAGCACACGAAGCAATTTAACTTGCATCTGTAAAGGCATATCACCAATTTCATCAAGAAACAGTGTACCGCCTTCTGCTAGTTCAAAACGGCCTTTACGCGAAGATATAGCCCCAGTAAAAGAGCCCTTTTCATGGCCAAAAAGTTCACTTTCTAATAACTCTGGCGGTATAGCGCCGCAGTTAATAGGAATAAACGGTCCATCGCGGCGTTCGGACAAATAATGGATATTACGGGCTACGACTTCTTTACCCGTACCTGATTGCCCCAGTACAAGCACAGTTGCCTCGGAGGTCGCGACTTGATTAATCAAGTGCCTTACATTAGCAATGCCATCACTACGACCAACTAAGCTTCGAAATAACTTAGTTTGATTCGCACTAGTCGGTACTTGGGGGCGTTTAACTTGGCCAAAAACCTGGCAGAAATGCAACAATTCGGTCAGCTGAGGATAATTTAATGGCTCTTCAATACACCCAAGAATATTAGAGACCTGTAGTTCTCCCGCACTCCCAAGTAACAATATGGGCTGCCACGGATATTGGATAGCAGTCTCTTTCAACGCTTCTGGTTCTATCGCATCAGCTAAAATAACTAAAGCACGAAAACGAGTATCGTTGAGACTTGTACCTAAATTTTCTACGACAATTTGCTCAACCTGCTCACCTAAAAAATCTAAAATGCTACATAGGCGACTAAGTCGCTCTGATGGTGGTCCGACAAGTAAAATTCGTTGATCTGTTTGCATCATTCAGTAGACCGTAAAACGCTAATATTTATTAATTCGCATTAATTATTTATGGTTAGTTGCTGTAAAAGCTTAACAAATTCAATGTAAAAAATCTGTTCCACAATCACGACTACGATGAATATTGTATTATCAGCAGACGAGAAGCAAGCCTCTGATGAGGATTATGCCAAACTGAATTGATTTTAGTACATTTAAGACAAGGTCACAGTCACTTTGGTCAACAAATTGACGATGGACAATAAAAAGACGCACTAATTGCGTCTTTAATTTCACTTGTTGTATTAACAAGTTTCAATTTTACTCTGGATAAGAAGATAAATTATGTTTATCAATGGGAATAGCATCCCACCCTTCTTTAATCGTTTTAAGGATTACGACAACTTCATCAATCGCTTGCGTATCATTATTGATGTTAGCCTCTGACATTTTTCGTATCATGAAATCATATAATCTTGTTAAATTATTCGCAACATCACCTTCTGCATCCATGTTTAAACTACCGTTCAAACCAGAGACAATACCGATAGCTTTTCCCATAAATAGGCCTCGCTTAGCAATATCACCTTGTTCAATCGCGCATTTAGCTTGAGCTAAACGCTCCAATGCACCTGCAAATAACATTTGAATGATTCGATGCGGAGAAGCAACACTCAGATCACTTTCCACAAAAACTTTTCGATATGATTGCATTGATCCGCGCATAAATACCTACCTATTTGATTCAATTGCTTTATAAGCTTTAATATGACGCTTTGCGTTATTATCTACCTGAACAAGCGCTCGGCAATCCTCCATCACTTTCGTCGACCGAGTAATCAAAATTTGACTAAAATTAAGTTGATCCACTAAAAATTGGCGATCGATGAATTCACTATGAGACATTAAAGTTTTTAAACATACTTCGCGCTGCTCGGTAAAACCCTGCAATTCTAATACCAATATATGAAAGACATCATCTATAGGCTTAAGAGCATCAATTTTATTCAATTTTAACAATATTTCGCTGTTAACAGCCGTTAACTGCTGTAAAATAACGCTATCCAATCTACCTCCGCTTATCTATAAATAAATAGCGATTATGCCAAAAAATCGAATTTTTTACTTGTTTTTTCTAACTACACCAGGTAGTGAATCAAGACGCGATAACAACATGCTTGATTGGGAGTTTAAGTTTGCAACAACTAAATCCATGGCATTAAATTGTTTATATAAACGATCACTATAAGCTGCCATTTTTGTATTTAATTGCACACGGCTATCTGCAATACGGGACAACTGCTCATCAAGTGAACTATCACGACCCTCTATTGAGCCACCAGATTTAACATAGGAATCAACTAAATTAGACATTTTAAAAGCAAGGCCTGTATCTTCTTTAGCAAACAGCTCTGCAATCGTCCCCTTATTATCGTTGTTGATCAACTCAGTTAACTTACTCGAATCAATTTCCAACAAGCCGTCTCGGGTTGTCTTAACTCCAAAATTAGCTAGCATCTGCGTTCCATCTGAAGTCTCAAATCCACTCGATAACATACTCCGCAGTTGGCTTTGAATACTCCGCGGCAGTGCATCGCCCTGTAATATTCCTGCTTTTTTAGTATCGGGATTATATCCAGTGAGATCTTGTACTGTCTTCATCAATCCATTATAAGATTCGACAAAACCTTCGATAGCCGTTTTAGTTTTGGTCGTGTCTTTACTCACCGTAAGGGTTGTTGTTTTAGCAATGTCTGCCGCAGTTAGCGTTAAAGAAACACCTGTAATCGCTTCATTTAGGCTGTTAGATTGACCAATCACTTTTACGCCATCAATATACGCTATTGCATTTTTTGCAGGTGTCAGTTCAGTCATGGCAAAAGTATCCGATAAGCCTGTGCCTGCACCCGTATTAATCGCCGTCACTGATATAAGATTATCTTCACCCGTTTTTTTAGAACCTAACACCAGTTGAGGCCCTAACTCACCATTGACAATCGTTGCTGTCACATCACCGTTATCATCAGCACTATTAATTTTCTTCATTATGTCGGTCAATGAGTCTGTCGCAGACACATCGATATTAAAAGCAGTGCCGCTGCCCACACCGATAGATAATGAACCTTCGCCTATCGGTAAGGTTGCGTCTGTAGCAACAGCTGAACCCACTTTTTGACTTTGAGCGAGTTGCTCAACTTTAACTTGATAACTGCCCGATACTGCGGTTTTATCCACAACAGCGGAAAGGTAATCTTTGGTAGATGTTATGACTTTTTGGCTACCAAAAGTCTCAGGTTTTGTTAAGGCTTTTAGCTTGTCATTAAAGTCTGACATGGCACTTTTTAACGCACCAATACCGGAAATTTGAGCATTGATTTTACCTTCACTGACATCAAACTTGGCAACTTTACCGGCACTTTCAGCGTTAACTAACGCAGTCACGATGCCTCCAATGTCAATACCAGAACCAATTCCTACCGATGTCAATCCCATATAAACCTCTACTTAGCCACGTATCATAAGATTAAGCACAATAAACAAGAACTAAAAACCTTAAACCTCAGTTTTCATGAGTACACCAGTGATTTCGCTTAACTTTCGAGCTATATCTAATGCTTCCTGATTCGGGATCTGCCTAATCAAATCACCCGTTTTAATATCAACAACTTTAACAACTTGGACACCCGACTCTTCATCTATCTTAAATGCTAAGCCTTTTTGCATCATTTCCATATTAGAAGAAATATCATCAATCGCTTTCTGCAATTCATCTGAAGTAGCCTCATCAGTTTTAGTAACTTTATCCACTATATTAACATCGTTAATTATTAATGTCTTATCACTAGTAATGGTCAGCATAGAGGCATCTGGATGATTATGCTGCATTGTTGAAATATTAGTAGGTTTCAATGATAAGTTCAAAACAGCTGGTATAGATACGTTATTAACATCCATGACACACCTCATTAAAGCCAATAAGAAACACTAAGTTATCATCTGTATCTAAGGAAAAAGGGAGAATCGTTCCCGAATCTCCCTTTAGTCATCTCAAATTAAAATTTTAAAACTTATTACAGTAGTGATAGAGCTGCTTGAGGGATCTGGTTAGCCTGTGCAAGCATCGCTGATGAAGTTTGTGATAGGATCTGCTGTTTAGTTAACTTAGCTGTTTCACTCGCAAAGTCTACATCTTGAATTCGACCACGCGCATCTGATACGTTGGTTTGAATATTGTTTAAGTTATTGATAGTAAAACTCATACGGTTTTGAACCGCACCTAAGTCAGCACGCTGAGCATCAATACCACCAATCGCGGCATCAATAACTGCCAATGCATCTTGCGCACCTTTGGCAGTCTTAATGTCAATTGAGCTAACCTTGTTTAAGGTAGACGAACCACCAGTAGCAAGCACACCACTAGTTAACTCATTGGCAGTAGTTCCAGCAACAGTAAACTTCTCTGCTGATGATAACTTCAATTCAGCTGTTTTACTGACTGCAGCATTTGTTGCACCGGCAACTGAAAGGCCTAATTTAGCAGTACCCGCTGTTGCACCCGCAATTTGAATGCCATTGACATTTTTAGCCGTAATAGTAATTACGCTAGCGTCTTTATCATAACTGACATCATAACCTGCCTTACCTAAATCGGTTGACAGTAAAGCCGTATCACCTTTATAAGTCGCTAAATCATAAGAATCTAGCTTACCATCTTCAGCAACAATCGATAAAGTACCGTCATCCGTCGCACCTAAGCCGCCAATAGTAGTAGTAACCGATGCTTCAGCCTTAACACCCGAACCCGATGCATTAACGTTCTTAGCAACCGTTGCAGCACCCTCACCACCAGTTACACCAACCACTTTACCATTAACTGCAAAAGCAGCATCAGTTGTAGTGCCTTGGGTCAATACTGTTGCAGCTTCAACACCAAACTTAGTACCTGCACCTGACACTGTATTATTACCAATTTTATTCGCTGCTGTTGAGCTTAGTGATACTGAAATAGTTTCATTGGCACTCGAACCCACTTGGAACTTTTGTGAACCGTAGCTACCATCAAGTAGTTTTTGACCGCCAAAAGAAGTGGTTTCTGAAATACGGGTTAACTCAGTTTGCAGTGATGCAATTTCTTTTTGCATTGCCGCGCGGTCATCTGTTGAGTTAGAACCGTTAGCAGACTGCAAAGACAAGTCACGCATACGTTGTAAAATATTAGTCGACTCGCCCATAGAGCCTTCGGCAGTTTGTGCAATCGAAATACCATTGTTAGCATTTTGCATTGCAACGCCAAGACCATTAACCTGGCTGGTTAAACGGTTAGAAATCTGAAGACCTGCAGCATCATCTTTAGCGCTGTTAATGCGTAGACCTGAAGCTAAACGCTCCATCGACGTTTTAAGACCATTGTTGGCGCCATTTAAGTTATTTTGCGCCTTCATTGATGTCACGTTTGTGTTTACTGAAATAGCCATGTTTTATGCCCTCTACCTAACTTGAATAGTGCCTGTCAGTGCTGTCAGGCGAGATTTATTTTCTACATACACTGTAACGGCGCCGGACAAAAAAACTTTAGAAAATATTTTCAATAAAGAGTCATTAAATTAAAAAATAAGTTTTCAATATATTTTCGTTTTAAAAAACAATGAAATAAAAAGCAGACCTTGAGGTCTGCTTTTTATTTAAGCTATGCGGCAACAATCTTATCTCGATCCAAGCCTAGTTTACACTTAGATTATTAACCCAATAAAGACAAAGCAGTCTGTGGGATCTGGTTGGCTTGCGCAAGCATTGCAGATGAAGTCTGCGATAAAATCTGTTGTTTGGTTAACAAGGCAGTTTCACTGGCAAAATCCACATCTTGAATTCGCCCACGCGCATCTGATACGTTGGTTTGAATATTATTCAAATTACTGATGGTAAAGCTCATACGGTTTTGCACCGCACCTAAATCGGCACGCTGACCATCAATACCACCAATCGCAGCATCGATAACAGCAAGCGCATCTTGCGCACCTTGGGCGGTGTTAATATCAATGGAGCTGACTTTATCTAGGGTTGAGGCGCCAGCAGTTGCCGTAGTGCCACCACCAAGCAATTCGTTCGCACTTGCACCACCAACGGTAAACTTCTCAGACGAAGATAACTTTAGCTCCGCTGTTTTACTTGCATTAGCAGCACCAGCAGCCTGCCCACCCAATTTAGCGGTACCCGCTGTTGTTGCCGCAATTTGAATACCTGCAACATTTTTAGCCGTAATACTAATTATACCAGTATCCTTAGCGTAACTGACATCATAGCCTGCTTTACCTAAATCCGTGGCTAGCAGAGCACTGTCACCCTTATAGGTAGATAAGCTATATGAATCAAGAGTTCCGTCCTCTCCAACAATTGATAAAGTACCATCATCCAAAGCGCCTAAACCACGAATGGTTGTGGTCACAGAAGCCTCAGCTTTAACGCCTGCACCAGATGCATTGATGCCTTTTGCTACAGTTGCAGCATTCGCACCAGCGAGCACTGGTACCGTTTTACCATTTACAGCAAAGGTAGCATCCGCTGTAGTATCTTGAGTCAATACGGAAGCTGCTTCAACACCAAACTTAGTGCCAGCGCCTGATACAGCATTATTACCAATTTTATTGCCTGCTACTGAGCTTAAGGTAACAGAAATTGTTTCATTAGCATTTGCGCCAACTTGGAACTTTTGTGTGCCGTAGGTGCCGTCAATGAGTTTTTGTCCACCAAAGGAGGTTGTGTCTGATATACGGGTCAACTCAGTCTGTAATGCCGACATCTCTTTTTGCATGGCAGCACGGTCGTCATCAGAGTTTGAACCGTTAGCTGACTGTAAAGACAAGTCACGCATACGTTGAAGTATATTAGTCGACTCCCCCATTGCACCTTCAGCGGTTTGTGCAATCGAAATACCGTCATTGGCATTACGCACTGCAACACCAATACCATTAATCTGGCTACTCAAGCGATTAGCAATTTGCAAGCCTGCCGCATCGTCTTTTGCACTGTTAATGCGTAAACCCGATGCTAAACGCTCCATTGACATAGATAGCTTGTTGTTAGCGCCATTTAAGTTATTTTGCGCTTTCAACGATGTGATGTTGGTGTTTACTGAAATAGCCATGATACATTCCTCTTCTAAGTTGGGTGCCAAGACGTGGAAGCCTGGCTAAATCTTGTTGCGATTAATGATTGCAACTTTACTTAACTTGCTTAGCTAATTTTTTACCAAGCACTTATGACTAAACATCTTTACTGTTAAATACTGTCTGGAATGCGTATTTGGGTTCTAAAAATTTGATTTATATATAATCAAATAGTGATACTGAACCCACTTTACTAAAGACACTCGATACAGCTTTAAGGGCAAGTTGCTGCTTCTCAAACTCGGTTATCGCAGAGGCATAATCTAAATCCTCTAATTTTGATAATGCCGAAGTATTGATTAACTTCTCATCAGTATGCTTGCTGGTATATTTTTCTAGTGTCTTCAAACTCGTCCCAGCAAGGCCCTGTTGCTGACTCATTTGTTTGACACCACTGCCAATGTTATTCAATAACTGTGCCAACTCAGATTGCCCCGAAGGTGTTTGCACTTTGTCTGCATGCTCAAGAAGAACTATCGCCTTATTTAATGTATTGAAAATGCTGACTTCAGGCTCTTGATGTAATGCAAAGCTGTCACCTACCTTAGGCTCACCAGCAATTTTTAGTTCAACACCATCAAAAGTGATGGGCACCGCGGGATCAAATGCCGCGGCGGGGGAGATAATATTAGCGGGAATAGCGTTGTCGGTGACTTCGACATTAATGCCACCAGCACCATCATCTAGAAATGAAACCGTGTAATCAGAGAGAGAAGGTGTCGCGTTAGCTAGCTTAGCGCTTGATACACTAAAATCACCTTGTTGGGACGGCAAATAATTAACGCTATAATCGCCCATTGCATTGGGTGACTTCATAAAAGCAGTATCTCCAGCCACATTAGTATTGAGCTGTATACCTTTAGCAATCATGCTATTACGAACGCCTGAATCACCCGAGTAAACAATCTGACCATTGTTATCAAATTCGAACGGTTGCGTGTCCGTTTTGTTACCTGCAAAGAGATAATTTCCCGATTCATCTTTGGTATTAGCAATTGTCAGTAATTGATCGAGGCTTTGACGCAGATCAACGGCAATTGTTTGCCGCTCCGCCTCAGTCATGCTGCCGTTTGAACCCCGTAAAATCATGTCTTTCATACTCGAAACCAATGTCTCCGCTTGGCCGAGCTGACTTTCAGTCTGTTGCAGGTGATTAGTTGCATAATCAATGTTCTTAATAAACTGATCGACTAAGGCATTCTTCTGATTCAAATTGTCGATTCCCAGTGATGCCACAGGATCATCACCGGCCGTGTTCACTTTTTTACCACTGCTTAGTTGTTCAAGAATTTTGCTTGTGGCTGTTTGTTTTTGCAGCACGCTGGTAATACTTTGATTAAATAGCTGTGCGGATGATAATCGCATGGTTAATTCTCCTAACGCACTGAGGTTATTAGTGTGTCAAAAATTTGTTGCGCTGTGGTCATGATCCGCGCTGATGCCTGATAAGCCTGCTGAAAACGCATTAAATTTGCCGCTTCTTCATCTAAGTTAACGCCGGACTCACTCTCTACTCGCGCATACGCTTGTTGATATACCGCCTCTGCCGAGCCTACTCGCACTTCGGCTGCTTTCGTTTTACTGCCGATATCGAGCTTAGTTTTCTCAAACACGTCCGCTAAGGTCGATTTCCCTCCATTCATCAGCTTAGTTTCGCTCAACTTAGCCATAGCGACGGCATTAGAGTTATCACCCTCGGCGAAGGATAAATCGAAGGTAAATCTGTCATTGCCGGCCGCGGCTTTGCTGTCAACTTCAAAGGTAAAGCCAAAAGCGCTGATACTTGGCGGGGTATAAGGTGCAGCAGCACCTAGTGATGCACCTGCACTATCAAATGCTTCATAGGTGGGTGGTACCGCAGTGGTATCAAGCTTGATGGTTAATTCACTGCCCGTTACAGGGAAGTTTGCGGCACTGCGATTATTAATTTGAGTCAGCTTAACTTGGGTATTACCCGAGTTAGCAGCATCTGCGGTTATTTTTGGCGATGCAGCGGCAATGCCTTTAGGATCTTTCATTACCACTTCAATGCCGTTTGATGCCCCCGCGGTAGGACGGATGGCAAAACGATCCCCTGACGCCATAGCGCCCGCTTTAATATCAATTGAAAATCCAGAACCGCCAGATAAGGTTGAGCCAGACAAGGTCAGTAGTGTAGTGTTGCCCGTTTGTGTATCAATTAATTTGTAGCTTGCTGGTGCGGTAAATGACAATTCATAGGCGCCGCCGGTCAATAGACTCGTATCATCAATAGTGACACCTAAGGTTGCAGTGCCCGTATTACCCGATAAACCCGCTACACGCCCTAAAGACATCATTGGATCGTTGATATCTTTAAAGATATTAGATCCTACTTGCCCATTAAGGTCGATGCCTTGCGCTTGCATTTTATTAAAGTTATCTGCGATACCTAGGGCTAATTGGTCGAGTTCGTGACTGGCAGGAATTAACGTTTGATCACGATAATCAAATATGGCGCCAAGCTGCCCACCCAGTTTACTCGGATCAACAGTGACACTCAGTGAACCAATGCTTGACGTAAGTTGGCGCTCATTTGGAAATGGGTCACCGGCTTTAGTTCCCATCTTCATAGCAACTTCACCGGATACCAACATCACCGAGCCACCGAGCATGACACTCTTTGCGCCATTTTCTAATGGGATCACGTTGACTTGGGCATACTGGCTTAACTCTTGGACCAGTGCATCTTGTTTATCAAGCAGTTGTGCATCTTGATTGGGCGATTTCATTAACTCTAGGTTTAAGTTCGCCAGTTCAGTACCTATCTCGTTAATGCGCTGAGTCATACCAACAATTTGATCGTTAGTCTGATTAAGTTGGCTATTTAAATGTGATTGCATTTGATTAAGGCTACTGGCGACCTGTTTTGCATTAGTTAAGGTCGAATTACGAATGCCTATATCAGCAGGCAAATCAGCAATGCTATTTAGCCCGGCAAACAAATCATTTAAGCTTTGCGGCACAATTTTACCAATCTGTGAAAATAGCTGATCTAGCTCACTTAATTTGCCATAGCTGGCTTCTGCAGCGCTTAAGGTGGTTTGACCAATGCGTAACTCACGGGCGGCGTAGTCATTGTAAATACGTTTAACGTCATTAACGTAAGTACCTGTGCCATAAAAACTGCCACCCAAACGCTGCGACTCTAACGTCGACTGAGTTGCCACCTGTCTGTGATAACCGGCAGTATTGGCGTTGGCAATGTTATTACTGGTAACGCCAAGTTGTGACTGAGAGGCAAGCACACCAGTTCGCGCAATATTAAGTAAATCAATCGCCATTAGTTGACACTCCTATGAACAAACAGGGTTGTAAGCTTCATCATTTGTCTTCTCCTGGCAAAATTGATTTCAGCTCTTCGCTGATGGACTGCATCACTTTAATGACTTTTTCTGCATATTTAGGATCTGTTGCATAACCCGCATCTTGCAGAGCACGAATAAATTGGGTTGGGGATGCGGCAACTTTCTTCGCGCCTTGATAACGTTCGCCTTCAGCAATGAACGACACAAAATCGTTAAAGCTATGTTCAAAATCACTGTAAACCCGAAAATCCGCTTTTTGCTGAACAGCTACACCGTGTTCAAACTCTAAGGTCTTAACGTTAGCTTTATCGCCTAGCCAGCGGCGATCAGCTTTAATGTTAAAGAGGTTATGACTTGGCGCGCCGTTATTACCGCGAACAATTTTTTGCCCCCAACCGGTTTCGAGTGCCGATTGGGCTAACAATACTTCTGGCTGAGTGCCTAATGCTTTGGCGGCTTTTTCAGCGTGGGGATATAAAGTTGCTAAAAACTCTTCTCGACTGCTAAACCTGACAATTTTTTGAGTTTCTCTAAACGCTGTGGTCGGCAACACTTGGCCACTAATCACAGGTTCTACGACAGAAAGTGCCTGCTCGCTCCAATTTGGCTTTGGCGTATCGATGGCCAATAACCGATGAGGAGTATCAATATCCATTGATGAATTAGCATCGACGGTTCTATCAGGTTCAAATACAGGACGCGCGATAGCAGCAGGCACGCCATCATTAGCCACTGACGTGGGTTCAATATTGAGTGTGGGAGCTGTAGTGCTTTGCACTGGTAAATTAAGCGCTTTCGCATCATGGAGCATTTTCATGCCACCATCGTCGCGTAATACCGAGGCTGGCGTAAAATTACTGGTTTCAGGGGAGAGTTGCTGCACCATCATATCGGCAAGACCCAAAACACCTTTGTCAGATAAATCGACCGACAACTGCTGATCGCGCATCTGCTCGTAAAACTGTGTGTATTGGCTATTTAAAGGACTATCGGACTTAAAAACGGCGTTGGCATCGCGCATACTTTTCATCAGCATTTGCACGAAAATACCTTCAAATTGTTGGGCAACTTTTTTTAAGGTGCCCTTTTCATCTTTCTGCGCTTGGGCGCGTAGAGAGTCTAACCCGCCCAAGTCAAGAAAATGTGATGAACTTGAAAGCTTTTCCATGATTTTCCCGACAGAAATTAGATGATGATAAGCTCACCATGCAAAGCTCCTGCCACTTTTAACGCTTCTAATATTGCTAACACATCTGAGGGAGCTGCACCGACTAAGTTTACCGCTCTAACCAGCTCATCTAGCGTGGTTCCAGGGTTAAACATAAACATGCGGCGGTCACTTTCTGTTGCCGTAATCGTACTATTACTGGTGACGGTTGTTTGACCATTTGCTAAAGCATTTGGCTGTGAAACTTGCGTGGCTTCAGCAATAGTGACTGTCATACCGCCATGAGTTACTGCAGCAGGCAGTAAACGTACGTTTTGTCCCACAACAATGGTGCCGGTACGTGAGTTAACGATCACTTTGGCAGATTCCTCTGCGGGGATAACGTCAAGATTTTCTAGCGTCGCTAAAAATGAAACTCGCTGCGATACATCACGCGGCGCGTTGACCTGCACTGATGTCGCATCTAAAGGGCGAGCCATATCAGGGCCAAGTAAATCATTAATCGCATCAGCCATTCGTTGCGCAGTAGAAAAGTCAGAGCGACGGAGGTTAAACGTCAAATAATCGCCAGACGCAAATGGACTGGTCACACTGCGTTCTACAATGGCACCATTGGGTATACGACCCACTGTAGGCGTGTTTTGGATCACCTTTGAACCATCTAAACCATCGGCACTAAAGCCACTGACCACTAAGCTACCTTGGGCTATGGCATACACATTACCGTCAACCCCTTTTAAAAAGGTTTGCAATAAGGTGCCACCGCGTAAACTTTTAGCTTCGCCTAAACTCGATACCGTAACGTCAAGATCTTGACCCGGTTTGATAAAGGCAGGCATATCGGCATGTACAGCAACAACAGCAACGTTTTTGATTTTCGGTTTAACGTTGTCAGGCAGATTAATGCCAAAGTTTTTTAGCATGGTCATAAAGGTTTGTTCGGTATAACTGGTTTTCTCACCCGTTCCCGGTAAACCAACCACTAAACCATAACCAATCAATTGGTTACTACGTACGCCCTGTACATTGGCAATATCTTTAATTCGCTCAGCCTGACTAGGACTAGGTAAAGAAAGCACTAGCATGGCAACCGCTAAAACGCGTTTATATTTCATGATAAGAATCCTTAGAAGGGCCACCAGCCGCTCATAAAGAACTGGCTTAGCCAGCCCACTTGTTGAGCATCTGCGAAAGTGCCTGTGCCACTGTATTGAATACGGGCGTTGGCCATTCGCGTTGAATCGATTGTGTTATCGGTATTAATATCTTGCGAGCGAACGAGACCCGTGACACGAATAAACTCATCACCATTATTAATTGAGATCCATTTCTCACCTCGGATCACTAAACTGCCATTGTTTAACACTTGCATGACGTTGGCCGAGATACTGCCATCTAAACTGTTACTTTGATCTGCATCTGATTCACGTTTTGTGTTCATACTATCTTTGTAACGCAGGTCGATAGGTATTCCACCAACAGAAACATTACTGCCACCGGCAAAGAGCGGGTCTATGCTCAGGTCGGAGCCTTTTTTAATCTGATTACCGGCACTTTTTTTCGCTTGCGTCGATTCCTTCAACACAATAGTGATAATATCACCAACTTTGTGGGCTCGAATATCCGAATATAAGCTAGAAGATTGACTTTCTTGATAAATTGACCCCGTAGCCGCCACTTTAGTCGGCGGCGCCTCAGGATAAACAGGAGCATAAAATGGATCATCCGCAAGGGGTTTCTTTTGCGTCGAGCTACAGGCTGCAAGTAATAGCGCGACGGCCAACACAAGATA
Source organism: Shewanella glacialipiscicola (assembly GCF_023283485.1). Lineage (GTDB taxonomy): Bacteria > Pseudomonadota > Gammaproteobacteria > Enterobacterales > Shewanellaceae > Shewanella > Shewanella glacialipiscicola. Next base: position 21,995 of record NZ_JAKILU010000003.1, on the reverse strand, counting down.
TCTAGCCATGATATTTGCCTCTATAAATTCTGTGTCACATAAGACAGCATCTGATCTACTGCTGAAATCACTTTGGAGTTCATCTCATAAATACGCTGACTTTCGATAAGGTTAACTAGCTCTTCGGTCACGTTCACGTTAGAGGTTTCTAAAGCACCTTGACGGATTGCTCCCATGCCATCTAATGAAGCAGTCCCTTGGATGGGTGTACCGCTCGCGCCCGTTTCCGTATATAAGTTTTGTCCCATCGGATCCAAACCTGATGGATTAATAAAATCCGTCATGGTCAACTGGCCAACGACTTGGTTTTCAGCGGTTCCTGGTATTTTCACAGACACCTCACCTTCAGCAGAGACTGTTATGCTGGTCGCATTATCTGGCACTGTTATCGACGGCTGCAGCACATAGCCAGAACCTGGCGTCACAATTTGGCCTGTATCATCTAAGGTAAACTGACCATTTCTGGTATAGGCAGCAGTGCCATCGGGTAATTGAATTTCAAAAAAACCCGGACCTTCAATCATTAAATCTAAAGAGTTATCCGTTGTTAGCATGTTGCCTTGCGTAAACATTTTTTGCGTGGCGACAACTTTAGTACCGGCGCCTATGTTTAAACCATTGGGCAATTTAGTGTTAGAAGCGCTAACACCGCCAGCTTGGTTAACGGTTTGGTAGAGTAAATCTTCAAATACTGCGCGACTTTTCTTGTAACCCACAGTACTGGCGTTGGCCACGTTGTTTGAGATCACCGAAATATCAGTTTGCTGTGCGTCTAAGCCAGTTTTACTAATCCATAACGCCGGATGCATAGTCTATCTCCTAACTAATACGCATTAATGAAGATGAAGCGCGATCGTTTTCTTCCGCGGTTTTCATCATCTTGACTTGTAATTCAAACTGACGCTGTAGGCTAATTAACGACACCATTTCATCGACAGGATTAACGTTACTACCTTCCACTGCGCCACTTTCAAGGCCAACACTTGGGTCGGCTGGGGCATCATTACCTGATATAAGCCGAAATAACCCATCTTCACCGCGCATCATTTGGGCATTACCTGGATTAACCAATTTCAATCTACCCACTTCCTCAACTACTTCGGCAGTTGCACCTTGGGGACGCACTGAAATTATCCCGTCTTGAGAAATAGAAACCTTTTCGATAGGAAGTGGTAATACGATAGGACCCGCATCACCCATCACAGGATTACCTCTGTCATTATGTAGCAAACCGGTAGAATCAAAACTTAAGCTACCTGCACGGGTATAAGCTTCTGTGCCGTCTTTTGTCTGTACGGCAAACCAACCATCACCTTTGATCGCAACGTCAAGATCCCGTCCAGTAGTTTTTATTGGACCAGACTTAAAATTTGCTGACGGAGACTCTGTCATAGCAAATACCCTTGTAGGCAACCCTTCACCAAAGGCTTGCATCGATCTGGCTTGTGCCATATCGGATTTAAAACCCTCGGTATTCGCATTGGCTAAGTTGTTCGCACGCAACGCCAGCTCGTTCATATTTTGCTTAGCGCCGCTCATCGCGATATAAAGGAATTTGTCCACAAGACGACCCCGTCAAATTTTCTACATGACAATAGCAAAGCAAGCATCATGCCAACAAAATATAACGTTTAATCTGCTGATAAAAATAAGAAATATATAAAGAGAATGGTTGGAGCATTATAGAAAGGCTAAGTGTTGCCATAGGCGGCAACACTTAGTTGAGCAATATAATAATTAGCGGATTTGTAAAATGGTTTGTTGCAGAGTGTTGTTCACCTCAAGAGTACGAGAGTTCGCTTGGAAGTTACGCTGCGCCGAAATCAAATCAACTAGCTCAGTCGTTAAATCAATATTTGATTGTTCTAACGCTGAGGAGCTAATACCACCAAACGTACCACTATTTGCCTCACCCGCTAATGCAGGGCCGGAGGCTAAACTGGCTTTCCACGAAGTATTACCGACTTGCGTTAGCCCTTGCTCATTAGCAAAACGAACTAATGCCACCCGAGCCAGGTTGACCGTCGAGCCATTACTATAGCTAGCTGTGATAAGACCATCGGTGCCAATTTCAACGTTAGTTAAACGCCCAACTGTCGTTCCATCTTGCTTCAACTCTGTAGCAGAGAAAGGATCCGCATATTGTGTAGGGGCATTAAACTTGACTGTTAAAGATTGAGTACCGTCAGCTCCAGGGCCGATTACATTAGCCCCCATATTACCCAGCGGTTCAGTAGCAATCACGGTAGGATTACTTTCGATATATGCTCCCACTGAATTGAACTTCAAAACGGCGCCAGTCCAACCAGCTGCTGTTTGCGCTGAAACACCACCACCGCCAGAGACAAGTGGTACATCTGGAGAACCATCACCATCGGCATCTACATCGTATTTCCCTGCTGGGCCACTCAAATTAACAGGCTTATTATCAACAGCATAATAAGCGACCCAATTATTCTCGCCGTTATATGCACCGTCTTTAGGCTTCACAAAATAGGTCGTCATGATATGTGACTCGCCAAGGGAGTCATAAATAGTCATTGAAGTGACATTGTTATAGGTTTTTGGATCTGCTGGGTCAAATGCAGCGGGATCGAGCGCAGCAGCCTTAGCATCCAAGTTCATTTGCAGAGTGACATTTTCCGTTTTTACTGGGCTACCCGCAGTGTCAGGAATTTGTACTGGCTTAGCCGTCGTTAAACTCACTGATGTAGAGTTTCCATCTTTGTCTACTGGAAACGTTTGCAAATAGTTACCAGCTGAATCCACCATGTAATTATTGGAATCAACTTTGAATGCTCCCGCACGGGTGAATGCATGGTCAGAGGTGCCCAAATCAGAGGATGTGACAAAAAAACCACCACCTTTAATCGCCATATCGAGGGAGTTATTGGTTAGCTGTAAACTACCTTGATGAAATTGCTGAGCCACCTGACTCGTCGCAACCCCTCCCCCAACTGCCGTTTTTGCATTTGAGAAGATAGAATTAGCGTAAACGTCCGCAAATTCAGCACGAGATTCTTTAAAGCCTATAGTGTTCGCATTAGCAATGTTATTTGCGGTAGTGTTTAAATCTTTTTGTGCGGCGGCAATGCCACTCAATGCAATGTTAAACGACATAAATACCTCTACATTTGACTCAATTCAATTGCGGACGATTAACGTCCAATTCGGATCCTGCGATCACTCAAACTTACTTTTATGCGAACTTAAGTTTCAGATACCGCTAATACGTCGGTTAACTTAATACCCATTCCGCCTCTCAAATTGAGAATTGCCCCGGTGCTTGCCGTGCCTAAAGACACGCTGCTTACATGGGCGTAGGTCGACACAGGTAATTCTTGAGCCTTTCCATCAACTAAACCGCTGGCTTTAATAGAGTAGTTACCCGCAGCAACCGGCTGGCCGTTTTTATCTAAACCATCCCAAGTGACATCGACGTTACCACCTTCGCTACCATCGACTTTAAAAGTCGTAATTACTTGGCCTTTTTCATCTTCAACGCGCACCGTCAACTCAGGTATTTTACTCGGAGTACTGATCACGCCTTTTATCGTAGGACTTTCAGCAGAGATATTGCCCGTATCTGTTGGGATTAATACCTTGCGGCCAACAAGTCCTGATGCCTGCAGCGCTTGGCTCGATGTCATTACACTATTTAAATTGACGATTTCTTTATTAAGATTAGAGATCCCATCAACCGTAGAGAATGAAGCCATTTGCGCAATCATTTGATCATTATCAACAGGCTTAAAAGGATCTTGCATCGACAGCTGTTGACTTAATAAAGAGAAAAAATCCTCTTGCGTTAAGTTCTGACCTTTGGCCTCAGGCACTATCGAATCTTTTGGCAAGCGTATACCATCGAGAAACGGATTCCCTGTAGAACTGGTATTCTGAGATGACGGCACTGCCGCTTGATTTATTTGATTAATGAGGCTCACAACTGACCTCCTACATTACGCATGTTATTTACCCATCCCAAGTGTTTGTTGCAGCATAGACTTAGCTGCTTCAGAGACCTGAACGTTCATTTGGTATGAGCGCGAAGCAGAAATCATATCTGCCATTTCTTCCATGACATTAACATTGGGTTTATAAATAAAACCGTCCGCATCCGCCATCGGATGATCGGGCGAATATTCTTTAAGCAGTGGTTTATCACTCTCAACAATACCTTTCACAGCAACGCCTTGAGTGGTTTGTTGCTGGCTTTTAGCCTTAGCCATTTCAGCTTCAAAAATAGGATGACGAGCACGATAAGTCTTATCTATGCTACTAGAGACTGAATCAGCGTTAGCGATGTTACTCGCGGTAGTATTTAACCTCACCGATTGGGCCGACATTCCCGAGCCAGCAACATCAAAAATGCTAAATAAACTCATGATTAATCCCCTCGCAACGCTTTCTTCATGCCACTGAATTTACTATCTAAAAAACCTAGAGACATTTGATATTCAAGTGCATTTTGCATAAATGCTGATTGTTCTTGCTGGATATCAACAGTATTACCATCGCCAGTATCAGGTTGATTTGGTATGCGGAACTTAACATGTTGACCGGTCAATTCTGCCAGTCCAAAATGTTTGTCAGATTCTTGCATATCAAGACTACGACGCTGCTGCTGTTGACCACGTGCGGATTGCATCGCCGCTGAAAAATCGACGTCGCGGGCTTTATAATGTGGCGTATCAGCATTAGCGATATTACTCGACAACACTTCGGCTCGTTGAGCTCTAATACCAAGAGTATATTGATGCACACCGAGTGCATTATCAAAATTGATCGCCATAAAATTGCCTCCTTGTATCACTAATGGAAACAAAGCAATTGATGTGCCAACATAGATGAAAAGCAGAAAAACAATAGAATAAACGGATAAAAGATAAAGGATTGCCGACTCTACTGTCAGCAATCCTTATTTAAGCAGTTAATTTAAGTCTTTTTCTGGTAATAAATCCCTGGATTACAACGCACCATATCAAATTCGTCAGTTAATCCAGCAATTGATTCAGAAGCCCCAAGGAATAAAATCCCTTTAGGGTTAAGAGCGGCAGCGAATTGCCGCAAAATCTTTGCCTTTGCCTCCGGTGCAAAATAAATAAGCACATTACGACAAAAGATAATATCAAACTTACCAAGCAGGCTATAACTCTCAAGCAGATTATGTGCTCTGAAATTGACTAGACGCTTCACATTATCCTTTAACTTCATATTTCCAGAAGGCAATGCATCAAAAAACTGGCGTTTTCGCTCTTCAGACAAACCACGTGCTAATGCCAAACCGTCGTATTCTGCATTTTTACAACGCTCAAGCATCGAGGGCGATAAATCTGTCGCTTGAATAGAGGCACTCCCCGCAAGCGCACCAGGCTTCTTCTGTTGATATTCGAGTATCGTCATCGCTAAAGAATAAGGCTCTTGCCCAGACGAACACGCGGCCGACCAAATTTTAAGAGGACGCCCCAAACGGCTATACTCGGGTAATAATACGTTGTTTAATAATTCAAACGGATAACGATCACGGAACCAGAGAGTTTCATTCGTCGTCATAGCATCGATCACTTCGGCTCGCAGTGCTCGCTCTGTCGGCTTCATCGAGTGCTTAACCACGTCAGACAAGGATGGCAGGTTATATTTCCCCATCAAAGGAGCTAAACGGCTGCGCACAAGATATTGTTTATTCTCACCCAGTACGATGCCGCTATGTTGCTCTAAGAACAACCTAAATTGATTATATTCAGCTTCAGCGAGTGATTTATTTGGCACATTCACATCCTAAATCTTATAGCATGCACTAAAATCAGTGCGAAACTATTATGTTATGAATCGAGATTATAGCGTAAAGCTTACCGAGGTACTAACCCACAAATTTATAAGCTCAAATGCTTATTCACCGCAGCCGCGAGCTCGTCGGGGTTAAACTTAGCAATAAAGTCATTTGCGCCGACTTTTTGAACCATTGCCTGATTGAACACCCCACTTAATGAAGTATGTAGCACTACTTTAATATGCTTTAATTTTGGATCATCTCTAATTTCAGCGGTCAAGGTATAGCCATCCATCTCTGGCATCTCAATATCTGAGATAATAAGTGGAATTTCATCAGCAACATTATCCATCTCTTTGGCGATTTCTTTAAGCTTATTTAATGCTTCTCGACCATCTTTTGCTGTATCAATTTGTAAATTTAATGATTCAAGTGAACGAATAATTTGTTTACGTGCCACGGCAGAATCATCGATTACCATAATATGGTAATGTCGATTTCTATCTAGGGTTAGCTTCTCATTTACCTCTTCACTGATAGCCGTTTTTACGGGTGAGATCTCATATAGTATTTTTTCCACATCAAGAATTTCAACTAATTCACCTTCAATTTCAGTCACGGCTGTCAGGTAAGAATTACGGCCTGCGCCTTGTGGTGGCGGCATAATGGCTTCCCAATTCATGTTGATAATACGTTCAACTGAACTGACTAAAAAACCCTGAACGCTACGGTTATATTCCGAAATAATAATAAAACAGTTTTCAGTGCTGGTTAATGGCCGACCGCCAGTTGCTGCACTCAAATCGATAACAGAAATAGTCGTACCGCGAATATGAGCGACACCTTTTACATTCGGGTTAAGTTTAGGCAAAGTGGTCAGTGGTGGACACTGCAGTACCTCTTTAACCTTAAAAACGTTAATCCCAAAACGCTGACGACCATTTAACTTAAAAAGCAGTAGTTCTAAACGGTTTTGACCAACGAGCTGAGTTCGCTTGTTGACTGAATCAAGAATACTCGACATAACTCTGCCTTGTTGTTCTGTTTATGTACGGCCCTATGACTCAGGTGAGTATAGGCATATTAATTGCTTACGTCTTATCTATCGATAAACCTAGTCGAAGTTGAGTCAATCTTCTGGCAGTTGTCTAAATAACTCAAACAATGACCAGCTTCGAACTTTATAAAAGTATAGGTGTATTCTAGCGTTACACGCTAGTCTCTTCATTATGAAAGTAAATTTAGTCTATTTTTTGTGTATTTTTGCCATATTAACGCCCGCCTCTGCGAGCGCAGAATCTATTGTCCCCACCATATCGGCCATATCAGAATTAGCTAAAGCGCTTATTGTTGAAAAAGTATCAGCGCCAGACAATGCTAGGGTCAGTATTACACCGCAAATAGTTGACGCAAGAATGTTACCGTCACAATGTTCGTCGCCTATTAATATTGAAATGGCGAGCGATAGAGAAATTAGTCGCAATAACACTCTCAAAGTGAGCTGTGACACGCAAGACTTAGCCTACCCATGGCAAATATATATATCGGTACGTGTCGATATATTATTTCCCGTTGTTGTTTCAACAGAAACCTTAGCTCCCGGCGAACTCATCTCACCCAGCCAGGTCGAAGTACGTTACATCGAGCAAAATAGTTTAAGAGGGGCTGAATTTGATGACCCTAATAAATTAGCTGGAGTACGCGTAAAGCGACGAGTAGCAAAAAATTCTCCTATATTGAGCAACAACTTATGCTTCGTTTGTAAGAATGACTCAGTATCTATCCATGTGCATTCTAACTCTTTCGAACTTAAAACAGCGGGAGAAGCACTGCAAGATGGGAATAAGGGCGATCGGATAAGAATCAAAAATAGCAGTTCAAACAAAGAACTCGATGCTATAGTCACGGGCATTGGCGAAGTTGAAGTAAGAATGTAAAATAGTCTAAAGCTTTTTTATAAGCTGCCGATACCCAGTTAAGAAATCCCGAATACACACGCTGGAGCTGAAAATGGCCATAGACATTAGCAAACTCAATACTGCAACCACTGCACAAGTTCGAGCTGGGGCAACTAAAGCCAGCAATGAACAACCTGCTCAAGTTGCGACAAAATCGACAACACCACAAAAAAGTGATTCTGTGGTTATTACGGCCCAAGCACAACAACTACAAAAAGCTCAGTCTAAAATGGCGAGCCTTCCTGAAGTTGACCAAAAGAAAGTCGCTGAAATTAAACAGGCTATTACCGAAGGTCGTTACAAGATTGATCCTGAAAAGTTGGCTGCTAATATTGCAAGTTTTGAAGCCGAACTTAATGACTTAAATAAAGAGTAACTATGACAGCAATAGCTAAACTGGTAGATCAACAACACGCCCATTTGGCTGTACTTAAGCAAATCATACTCAAGGAAAAGGGCGCTTTGGCTGACCAAAACGCCGATTTACTGCTGTCACTAGCTAGTGAAAAATCACAATGCTTGAAAGATCTAAAAGCTAATGATGACATTTTAGCCGCACACAGTGATAAAACACAGCTCACCCAGCAGGCAGAACTTATCCATAAAATGGATATTATTAAAGCAGCATTGACTGAATGCAAAGAGCTTAACGAACAAAATGCCAGTTTAATTGAGATGAATTTAGCCAGTCTAAATCGTTTTGCACAAGCTTTACAAGCAAGTAGAAATGCGACTAGTCTCACTTATAACGACAAAGGTAAAACCTCAACTATTTCGAGCTTAGGCAATGATTTAAAAGCCTAGCAAGCGTATTCCCTTTAATATTCATTATCTTACGCTCAGATTATAACCCTCGCGATTTGTGTATAAAGAAAAGCCGCGTAAATACGCGGCTCAATCGTTCATGTTAGGAATACTCTAAACAGCTAAAAATAAGTCACTTCTTTCACCTTTTGTGGACGACTCTGTTGCTGGTAAAGTGCCCAAACCTGAGAAAAATCAAGCTCTAACTCTGTGACATAATGTTCACCCGCCGGATAGCTCTTAACCACTCGCGCACCGCGTATCACCCCAGAAACAGAGGCTTTAACATTATCGTCGGTCAACATCCAATCACTTACACTACTATTGGCGGTGATTTTTTGGCCATAAACCTGTTCAGCTAACTCTCGATACGCCACAATTTTTGAGGCTTGCATCGCCATTAATACCCGCTGCGATTGCTCTTTAGCTGGCTGAGTCGCTAACGGTGCATAACCAATAGCGGTTAACTTTGGAAAATTAGGCGGTGGCACGTCCTCCCACTGAACATATTTATCCTTTGCGGCGCAGCCACTCAATAAAAGCGCAGTAATGAGTACCAAATAACGTTTCATTTTCCATCTCCTAAGACTCGCACTTCATTCATACCTGGGCTGGCCTGTCGGTAAAGGATGCCGTTTTGTGACACGATTTGCTCCGAAGGCTGCATATAGTTAGCCAATTCTTTTTGAGTCACAAACGTTTGCGAAGCCGACACCACACGATTGTTACTCAAACTCACAATACGCGTATTAATTGCCATGCCATTGGTAACAGCGCTCATTGTCGATACCAAAAGATGCTCTACGGGTAAGTCTTTCGAGAGTTTTTGCCAATCCCGCGTCAAAATAAAATCACCATCAGTAGTGACTTGTAAGCCATCCGCTAGATTTAAATCCACAACATTAAATTGAAAACTATGCAGCGAGGTCATTAACCCCTGTTGTAACTGCTGCGCCAGCGCATTAGAGCTATGCATATCGCCAACCAGTACGGGTGTCGTGACGACAATAGGCTGATCAGAGCGTAGAGCATCATTTTGCTTAACTAATTCAGTGACTATTCGCTGCGCCAGATGGTTAATCATGGCTGTTGGCGGCAAACCATTGCCATCCACTAAACTGGGCTTTAGCGGTGTAACTGGTTTAACAACGCATCCACCTAATATTAACAATGTTAAGGGAATTATTACGCGCTTTAGCATTGAATGTACCTCATTGATGGTATGGGTTTGTTGACAATAAAGTGGCTCACCCTATTGTGATAAACTAATCAAGCAAACTTTAGACCAAGGTTACGTCCGAACCAAAAATATTATTTTTCATATCGACTTTATCGGCCGTTACAGATAAACCTTTATCAAAACACTTAGCTAATTAGGCATGGAAATTGCTTTCCACAATATTAGATAGGGTGCCAGAAAACTGGCTTAATAAACTGTATCGCCATTAGCTTAGCGATAAGGATTGAATTGATGCGTATATCACGTTCAGCTTCGCTCATTATGCTGAGCTTTGCACTATTGTCGTTACCGACTCAAGCCGAATGGATAGAGGCCAGTGGGGAAGCCGCTATAGTAAATGGCAATATAGCTCAAGCAAGAGAAGAAGCGATTAATCAAGCTGTGAGTTATGCGACTTTAAACGCTGGTATTAGAATATCCAGTGAGCAACAAACAACCAATGGTAATCTCACGCAGAATAAATTTGCATTAAACCGTTATGCTCAGGCAAGTAGCATTCAACTCATTAATGAGAGAATTCAAGGAAATAAAATAAATGTTTCCCTAAGAATCGATCTAAATGATGATCAGGCACCACAATGTCCTAACGCCCATTTAAAAGCCGCTATATTAATTCCACAATCGCAAATGAAAGATCGTACTCAACTAAGATATGGACAGCTTTCAGGTTTTGAAGAAGCTATCGCCGAAAAACTAGGTAATACAATAGAAGATTACTCAGCCACAAGTTTTAGCCATCTCCATGCTAAAGAGCGGCTCGATATTACACCAGATCTTGTCGATATTCGTGGTTATCGACTTCCAAGTTGGCTCAGTGAAATTACCGACAGCCAGTATATATTGCAGCCCCAAATTATCGATATTTCAGTAGACCCTGTGCAAGCGACCTTTCTTGGATTATGGGATGAGGCTCCGACAAGACAATTTCATTTTAAACTAAGTCTCTACCATGGGATAAGTGGAGAAGAAGTTTGGAGCAAAAGCTACAGTACATCAGCACCTTGGGAATTTGAAGAACAAGCCATAGTGACACCTAATAGCGATAGATTCTGGCGTTCGTTCTACGGTAAAAGTATCACCCAATTAATACAACAAGCTACTCAAGACTTAGACAGCACGCTCAATTGCAGACCATTACTGGGCCAAGTAGTGAGCCGCCAAGCAGACAGAATTATTTTAAATCTAGGTCGTAAACATGGCATTCGTGTTGGTGATAAATTCCAAGTCGTACTACAACAAAATTTACCCGATCGACTTAACGAAATGCGCGCTATCGCCACTAAGAGTCGAGCTACTGTAAAAATTGAACAAGTGAGCGAAGAAAGCTCAACTGCAGTACTTGAAGATCAAAATGCCACCTATAATGTGCAGATAAACGACATAGCGATTAAGATTTAAGCAACTAAATTTTAAGCCTTTTAATCAAGGATAAAACCAGTATAATTATGCTCGTCTCTCTATAGCTCAACAGGATAGAGCAGCCGCCTCCTAAGCGGCCGATCGGGGTTCGAGTCCCTGTGGAGAGACCAGTTAAAAAGTTACTTTATATACATTTATTATATTTCTATCGCTACTTTAACATCATAATACTCATATCAAAATTTAGAATATTCCCAGCCACTCAATGTAAAACAAAAACTTCTATCCAAAAAAATTAAAAAAAACTTAATTTCCGCTTATTTCCCAAGTCTCGGTTAAATCCGTATAATCCGCATATTGATGCTTTATGGGTCCATCTTTTATAGAGGGCTTCAACTAGGAGATTTTGTTTGGCTCATACCTATATACCTTTAGATATTTACCGCCGTAAGTGGATTTTCAACCACAAAGACTTACCTGTTACCGATGAGGATAAGGCGCATATCCTACCGTTAACGGACAAAAGTGCTATGGAGGTTTGGAACCAATGGCTCAGCAATAAAAGTAGTCGAGCGGAGCAATTTACTAAGGGAGATTGGGCAGCGAAGGCTGATGCTTGGACTGAAACTGATGACTGGCAAAGTATTTGGGACAGTGAAGATAGCAGTTTACCTGCTACGTTAGCCGATTTCATTCAATGGCCAGATGATACGCCGGTGTATTTTTGCTATGAAAAGTATCAAGTAATTGAAACTCGTTGGGATGTATTTGTCCGCAATTGGAAATGTTTTTTGTTCTTCGATGACGGTCCAATTCTGATCTCTTCAAAACAAAAACAAGCAGTCATGTTCGAACAAAATGGACAGTACAAGCTAGGTACTCGCGGTTAATTTAATCTTGTTTACACTCAAATGGCGTACTAATGCTTAACGCGAGTATGCCGAATTCCCCCATCACCACATCATGCTTAAACATCATTAATCTATCACTCTCCCCTCTCTTTAGATTAACATCCGTTTGCAGTGTTGAGTGTTTGCCAAATCGATACCAAGGTTTTAAAAAAATACTCATCAAAATCAGCTTTAAACCCAATAATTAGAATCTAAAAATGAGGTGTATTATGAAGTTACTCTCCACGCTTACTCTCGCAACCGCGCTGTTATTACCTAACGCAGTCATTGCAAAAGAAGTTTCAGGTGTGAAAGTTGCCGATAGTGTGACGTTAGATAGCCAGGTTTTACCACTGAATGGCACAGGCGTTCGTAGTAAATTCTTTATGGATTTATATGTGGGAAGCCTTTATGTACCGACAACCTTAAATAATACAGCAGCAGTCATCAATGCCCCGATTGCAGTCATTCGGCTCAATATTACTTCAAGCATGATCACCTCCGAAAAAATGCGCGATGCGATCATCGAAGGTTTTGAGCACGCCACAGCGGATAACACCGTCGATATCCAACCGCAGATAGATGCTTTTATGGCGCTATTTAATGAACAAATTAAAGCTGGCGACCAATTTACCTTAGTCGCCAATAAAACCCGCGGCGTAACGGCTTACAAAAATGGTCAAGAACAAGCGACTATCGAAGGTGAGATGTTCCGTCAAGCACTGTTAAAAATTTGGCTAGGTGATAAACCTGCCCAGAGCAGCCTAAAAGAGGCCATGCTGGGCAAATAACTTAACTTGACCTTAGAATTTGAAGCCGATATCCAAGGCAACAGCACCTTGGTTATCGATTTTAAGAGCCGTTTGGTTAGTCACTTCTACTTCACTATCAAAGTAGTAACCCGCGTACAGGTTAACAGAAAGTGCGGAAGTCGCTTGCCAACCACCGCGCAGATAACTGACCCATTCGTTAGTTTCTACTACGGTATCATCATCTTCGATGAGGAAACGCTCGGTACGGCGCGAACTACCAAAACCCATATTCCAAGTAGGATTAAATTTATAGCTTAATTCTAATCCAGCTGGGCCACTAAAACCGGCTTGGAAAGGGTTAGCCAGCGCCCAATGTTCATCTATCTGCCAACGCATGGCGAGATAAGGCACTGTCCGTACCTCATCAATATCGTTGAGGTATGCAACCCCAAAACCAATCATATTGCCCGATTTTAATGCATACATTACCGATGCCACAACACCATAACTCTGTGCTTGGTCAGCCGATGCAGTATCAGCGTAAGCATATTGGATCTGCGGTGCTAACGAAAAAGACCAGCGTTCATCCATGCGGTAGTTTAAAGAAACTCCAGCACGATAACGATTAATGTGATCCCAACTTTGTCCGTCAGAGCCAAATAATGATGAAACATTATTGGGTCCAGTAAGACTAATATTGCGCCAGTCATAATTAAGTCGATCGTAACCGACATTAAAACCCACTGACCATTGCTGATCTAGCGGCATATTCATGCCAGCACTGAGCAATAAACTGTCTCTTTGCAGCTCGGTATTGCCATTGGCAACCTCTGCACTTTGAGTGCTCACCTGGGAGATATTTAATCTGAAAGGCTTACTTTCCTGCGAAGGTTTATCTGCCGCGATCACCGCGCCACTCATTAATGGCAGCAACAATAAACCATATTTTAGTGTGAGGTATTTTGTACTCAGTTGTGGTTGTGGGTGTAGTTGATTAGCCACGCTTAATCCTTACATGTAAATGTCGAAATATATTTTGCGCATATGATACGCGCTATCAAACAGAAAAGTTCATACATCCAATGTTTAGATACAAAATGATACTTCTTGACTGAACTTTATGACTATAGTCGATGCGCCTTTAAAAACATGTCAGCACACCCTAAAATATATTTTTCTCTGTCACCAAGGAGTTCATCGACGGCCAATCCCAGCTCCAACTTTAATTTAAGTTCACCAAATAACATTAAACAAAAACGCACTGCACTATGCTGGGGATTACCAAAACAATATTTGCCAAGTAAATCTATAGCAGCCAGATAATCAGCCAATATACCCACGATATGCTGGGGCCCAGCCTCAAAAAATAACCGTGACACTTCGGGATGGCTCTCGGATTGGGCAACACAAGTTTTAAACACAGTGATGGTCTCTGGGCTGACTATCATCTCACCAAACTGCAGCGCAAATTGGGTCAAGGCTAATTCTGGCTCTGTTGGGTCACTTAACAAACCATCATTAAGGTTATGGCTAACGCATTTAGACTCGATTGCCGCAACAAATAGCTCATCTTTACTGCCGAAATAGGAATACACGGTTTGTTTTGACACTCCCGCGAGTTTTGCAACTTCATCCATGCTGGTATGGGGAAAACCTTGACGACAAAATAAATCAATCGCAGCCACAAGCACTTGCTGACGTTTTTGACCGCTACGGCTCAGCGGTAACTGTGATTCAGAGGAATGCGTCATATCAACTACCCACTCGTTAAACAGAAATAAGTTTGCATGAGTTAAGCACGAAATAGACTAGACAGTCCAGTTCCGCACAATTAGACTAGTAAGTCCATTTACATTGCATTAACGTTTAACCTACAGTGGAAATACTGATTATGGATCTCACAGCAAGGCGCTTTTGGCGCACGACTCACATTTGCGTGTTTGCGTTTGCATCATTAACGGCCTGTCAAAAGGAAGTGACCGAACACGCCACTACAGTCACGCTGCCCACAGTAACAAGTCAAACGTTAATCCTAACGCCTAGTTATCAGCGTATTCAAACCTATACAGGCACAATCCGCGCTGGTAATACGACGGGGGTCGGTTTTGAATTAGCCGGCAAGTTAAACGAACTACAGGCCGATTCAGGCATTAAAGTGAAACAAGGGCAAATACTTGCAGTGCTCGATACCCGCCTACTCGAAGCGGAGCGTCAGGAGATCCAAGCCAGTCTGGCACAAACCCAAGCCGATATTAACCTCGCCACCAGCACCTTAAAACGTAATCAACAATTGAAAAAGTCGGGTTATGTCTCTGAGCAATTATTAGATGAAAACCACGGGCAATTAAGTAGCTTAGCCGCAGTGAAAAACCGTCTACTCGCCTCACAGTATGCCAACCAACTTAAGCTCGATAAATCCATCTTAATAGCGCCCTTTGACGGCACCATAAGTCAGAGACTACATAATCTAGGTGAAGTGGTTGCCGCAGGTAGCCCTATCTTTACCTTGGTGGGAGATATCAATCCTGAAGCCTATATTGGCATTCCTGTCGCATTAGCGGATCAATTCTACGCCGGTCAGCAAGTACAAGTGAGTGTGCAAGATCAGATATTTACCGCCAACATTGCCGGTATCAGCGCTGAAGTAAATCCCGTCAGTCGCACCCTACAACTCAGAATAAGTCTGCCTAAAGATGCCCGTGTGATTAACGGTGAAATTGCGTATCTGCATCAACAACAGCAAGTCACGCAAGCAGGCTATTGGGTGCCGATTTCGGCGCTGACAGATGGTATTCGCGGATTATGGAATCTATATGTCATCAAAAACCAGGAGCAGCAATCTGTCATTGAGCGGCGGGATGTGGAAATTCTCTATACCACCCAAGACATGGCTTACATTCAAGGCGCAATTGAGCCCAAAGAAACCTATGTCACCCAAGGGCTGCATAAACTGGTTGTGGGTCAAGTCATATCTCCAAACTCTAATGCGCCGAGCCCGTTATGATTAAAGCCTTTGTTGAAAATGGTCGCCTAGTTAGCCTCATTATCGCGCTATTAATTGTGGCTGGCTTTGGCGCCATATCGAGTCTACCGCGTACTGAAGACCCAAATATTACTAATCGTTTTGCCTCAGTGATCACGCCTTATCCTGGCGCATCGGCCGAACGGGTCGAAGCTTTAGTGACTGAAGTGCTTGAAAATCAACTCAGACGCCTTGAAGAAATCAAGTTGATACAGTCGATTTCACGGCCAGGGATTTCAGTCATACAATTAGAATTGAAAGACACGGTCACAGAGACAGATCCCGTATGGTCTCGGGCGCGGGATTTATTGGCGGACGCAAAAGTAAGCCTACCGGAGGCTATACCATCTCCAACTTTGGATGATCAAATTGGTTATGCCTATACGGCCATTTTAAGCTTAGTGTGGGATGCAAAAACACCGCTTCGAGTTGATATACTCAACCGCTACTCCAAAGAATTACAGAGTCGACTTCGGCTATTATCGGGCACTGATTTTGTGAGGCTCTACGGCGCACCGGCCGAAGAAATGCTTGTACAGCTTGACGGTAATAAGATGAGCCAATTACAACTCACCCCTGCCACTATTGCCCATATCCTCAGCAGCGCCGACAGCAAAATTGCCGCGGGTGAAATTAATAATGATCACTTTCGCGCCTTGGTCGAAGTATCAGGCGAACTCGACTCACAAACACGTATTCGCCAAGTGCCACTAAAAATCGATACCCAAGGCCAGATTATTCGACTCGGTGACATTGCCACTGTGACGCGCCAAGTCAAAACCCCGGCAGACAGCATAGCGTTAATCGATGGTGAACAGGGCGTTTTTGTCGCCGCGCGTATGCTCAATAATAGCCGCGTCGATCTCTGGCAAGCACAGGTTGAACAAGTGGTTAATGAGCTTAATCACGACCTGCCGGCCAATGTTCGTATCCAATGGTTATTCGAGCAAAACAGTTATACCAGCGAACGCCTCGGTGGATTAGTTATCAATCTCCTGCAAGGGTTTGTCATTATTTTATTGGTACTGTTACTCACGCTTGGGCTAAGAAATGCCGTTATCGTGGCTATATCCTTACCACTTACGGCTCTATTTACCTTAGCTTGTATGAAATATATTGGTTTACCGATACACCAAATGTCGGTAACGGGGCTTGTTGTCGCCCTTGGGATCATGGTGGATAATGCCATCGTGATTGTCGATGCTATATCACAAAGACGCCAACAAGGGATGAGTCGTCTAAGCGCAGTGAGTGAAACCTTACATCACCTTTGGTTGCCGCTTGCGGGCTCAACACTCACCACCATTCTTGCTTTTGCGCCCATAGTACTTATGCCCGGCGCAGCGGGAGAGTTTGTTAGTGGAATCGCCATATCAGTGATGTTTGCGCTGCTGGGCTCTTACTTAATCTCCCATACTTTGATTGCAGGGCTTGCTGGACGCTTTAGCCATGAGGGCAAAAACGATGTTTGGTATCAACATGGGGTCAACCTGCCGCGGCTAAGCCAGTATTTTCAAACAAGCCTTAGAATCGCTCTCAAGCGCCCTATTCTCAGCGCATTAATTATTGGTATTACTCCCGCCTTAGGTTTTTACGCATCCGGTAAAATGACGGAGCAGTTTTTTCCGCCATCGGACAGGGATATGTTTCAGATTGAAATCTATCTTGCGCCCCATGTGAGCTTAGAAAATACTCTGCACCAAGTGCAACTGATGGATAAACAACTTCATACCATTACAGGTATTAGCCAGGTCGATTGGGTGGTTGGCGGTAATACGCCTTCATTTTATTATAATTTAACCCAGCGCCAACAAGGCGCCAGCAATTACGCCCAAGCTATGATTAAAGTGACTGACTTTCAGCGCGCCAATCAACTCATTCCTGAATTACAACAGCAATTTGATCGCAGTTTCCCCGAAGCGCAAGTGCTGGTACGCAAATTAGAACAAGGCCCACCTTTTAACGCCCCAGTAGAGTTAATGATCTTTGGTCCAAATCTGGACACCTTGCGATCGATTGGCGACGAAGTGCGAAATATTCTCGCTAAAACACCGGACGTACTGCATACACGCGCAACACTCAGCGCAGGTGCGCCTAAGCTGTGGCTACAAGTGAATGAAGATGCCAGCTTAATGAGTGGTTTGAGCCTTACGGATATTGCTAAGCAAATCCAAATGTCGACCACTGGCGTTATCGGTGGCAGCGTACTAGAGCAAACAGAGTCCTTACCTATTCGGGTTCGGTTAGGTGATAGCAGCCGCGAAGAAACCAGCCGTCTGGCAGAAATTCAACTCGTGGCGCCTTCGGGTGAGGCAATTGCATTATCTGCTTTATCTCACAGTGATGTGCTTGTAAGCCGCGGCGCGATCCCAAGGCGAAATGGCCAACGAGTTAATACCATTGAAGCCTATATCGTCAGCGGAGTGCTCCCTGCCCAAGTGCTAAATGATGTTAATGATAAAATAGCTCAACTACAGCTACCATCTGGCTATCGAATTGAAATCGGGGGCGAAAGCGCTAAACGCAACGAAGCGGTAGGGAATTTATTATCAAATGTCATGTTAGTAGTAACCCTGCTATTAGCCACTGTAGTGCTGTCTTTTAACTCCTTTAGACTGACTGTGATTATCCTTCTAAGTGCCATACAATCGGCTGGGCTTGGGCTGCTCGCGGTATTTGTATTTGGCTATCCCTTTGGATTTCCGGTAATCATAGGATTACTAGGACTAATGGGACTGGCCATTAACGCAGCTATTGTGATCTTAGCAGAATTAGAAAGTACGCCGAGCGCTCGACTTGGCGATAGAGAAACCATCATTACCACAGTCAGTCGTTGTGGCCGCCATATCAGTTCGACAACCATTACGACTGTTGGCGGTTTTATCCCGCTCATCATCGCTGGCGGTGGCTTTTGGCCGCCCTTTGCCATTGCGATAGCGGGCGGAACATTACTTACCACGTTACTCTCACTCGTATGGGTACCGACTATGTACTTACTATTGATGAAACGGCGCAACCTGAAAACGCTAAGTTTCAATAATGGCGCAAACAAAGTAAGGATAAAGTAAAAAAATCTAAAAAGAACACAACAAAAAGTAATAACTAAAAACAGCTTAATACATCATCATTTCAAAAAAGTGGTGATGTATTAATCTAAAGGGTAAACAATCACTTGATAATCATTTTTAATCCCCCTGCATTCAATTACACACCATAACAGCCTAAATAAACCACTTTTTTGGCCATAACTTAACCCAAAATCGATAACAAATAATAAATCTTAGACTCACATCAAGACCTCTAGCTAAATTTTCAGGTACATTGCGGCACCTTTACCTATAGGAACACATAATGAATTATAAACATTGGCCTATTGCAAAACAGATTGGGGCCCTCGCCTTTTTTCTTACCCTTATTATTTTTAGTATACTCAGTACCCTTTCCTATAAAGCGGCATCAAATGTACTTGAAGATAAAGGCATTAGTGCGATGAATGCTGAAATTAGTGCCTTATCAAGCATGCTAGAACTGCAATATGACAGTCTGTTACAACTTGCTAGGCGCAATGCTGATGTTTTTAAAGAAATGTATCCAGGGCAATTTAGCAAACCGAATAAAACCATTAACGTTATTGGCGTAAGCACTCCTGCGCTATTACACGAACAAGAACAAATTAATACCTCAAAAAGTAAGGTCGACCGCTTTGCGAACTTAACGGGCGGTAATGCCACCATATTTGTGCGCGACGGTGACGATTTTGTGCGTATTGCTACATCACTCAAAAAAGCCGATGGCAATAGAGCACTTGGTACCTATCTAGGCAAGAGTCATCCTGGCTATCAAACTCTGATCAGCGGCAAAGACTATGAAGGTTATGCCAAGCTGTTTGGCAAAGATTACATGACGGTTTATCGTCCGGTGAAAGACACTCAGGGACAAGTCATTGGTATTTTGTACATTGGCTTTGAAATAAGCGCCGTATTACAACAACTCCAACAAGCGGTGAATGGTTTAGTCTTAGAAGAAACAGGCCATTTCCTATTAATGCACAAAGTTGACAATTTACTGGTCGCACACCCTCAATTTACTGCTGGCGAAAGAGTCACAGATTCCATGTTAGATGGCTTGAGCCTAAGCAAAGCAACACAAGATAATACCGACTGGCATTATGCTAATAGCAAAGATGAAGCTATGTTTGCCCACAGTCAAACAGTGAATGGCTGGAACTGGGTGCTCATCGGCCAAGTAAAAATCAGTGAGCTCAATGAAGAGAGCATGTATTTACTTAAAATCAACGCGATTGTGGCAATGACTGGAATCGCATTAATCACCGCATTACTGTCAATGGTGTTAATCAGAACGCTTAAACCATTACATGTATTACAAAATCATATGGAAACCTTAGGCCACGGTGATTTTAGTCGCCAATTAACGGCATCTGAACCGCAAAGCCAAAACGAAGTTGATAAAATCACCTCGAGTGTATCAATAATGTCCGCAGAGCTCAGGCAACTCATCATCGCACTGCAAACCTCGGTCACTAGCTTAGAGCAACAAGCAATACAAGCGCAAAATGTGGCACAGCAAAATGGCGAAGAAGCGCAAGCTTTAATGCTACAAACCGATCAAATAGCCACGGCAATAGAAGAGATGTCAACGTCAATCCGTGATGTTGCCAACCATGCTCAAGCCGGCGCAGACCAGAGCCAACAGGTAGATCTTGCGGCTAAAGAAGGTCAAAAACAGCAAGTTCAAGTTGTACAAGACTTGCTCAAGCTAAGCCAGCAGCTCAATAGCAGCCACCAGTCAGTCGAAAAAGTTAGCCAAGAAAGTGAAGCGATTAGCAAAGTGACCGAAGTCATTAATAGCATTGCTGAGCAGACTAACTTACTCGCACTCAATGCGGCCATTGAGGCTGCGCGAGCGGGCGATCAAGGTAGAGGTTTTGCTGTGGTTGCCGATGAGGTCCGAGTTTTAGCCCATCGAACACAGTCATCCATTTTAGAAATTGGCCAGACTATTGGAAAGCTACAAACTCAAGTCAAAAATACGATGGAGCAAATGAGTCAAAGCCGTCAGTTAGGTATAACATCGGCCGCCCAAGGTGAAGCTACCGGTGAACAACTTAAGGAAATCACTCTGCGAATTGGTGAACTGGCAATTAGCTCATGTAACATTGCCTCGGCGACAGAACAACAGAGCAGTGTGGCCCAAGAAATTACTCATAACCTGCATCAGATCAGCGAGCTTGCTAGTGAAGGTGAGTTGCGTGCCTCGCAGACAGTCCATTCAGCGAACGAACTGTCCTCTTTGGCTGCAACTTTAAAGCGCCAAATAAGCCAGTTTAAAGCCTAGAAATAATCTTGTAGGGTGTTAATGACGTATCAATGCCGCCTAAATAGGCGGCATTTTTAAAGGTTCAACTTATAACAATAGATACTGAAAACAAGGGGGAAAATAAAGATTAGGTAGGAATGTAGAGAGAAAAATAATCTAAAGTGAACGCTAACTAACCATCACACGTAATACATGTTGCACTGATTTCCGCCCTTACCAATACGTTCTTGCGAATAGCTTCAAGCTTAACTGCCACAATGGTGTACAACATTATGTTCTCTTCCTCAGCGTCACTTCCCTATTATCCCGCTATACACACTAGGGCGTGTTGACGTTTCGAGATGAAATTTTGTTCGCTCTGGCAAGCTCGTGATCACGAAACGAGGAGTGACATGTAGTTATACCAATTACTTTAATTATATGATCTAATAAGTCGTCACTTTCTAACTTTACAAAGTATGAACAAGCCCAATATCCTAGCCCTAGTTAAATCAGAGAAAAGCGCACGTAAACGTATGCGCTATCTTGCCTTACTTCATTTCACCGAAGGACATTCTCGTACCGCTATTGCCACTATGCTGAAGGTCAGTAGAACCAGTGTTAATAAGTGGGTTACCACTTACCTTTCTCAAGGACTATCTGGCCTAGATGACAAGCCTAATCCAGGTCGCCCACCTCAATTGTCCTTGGCACAGCAAGCCAGTCTTAAAGCATTCGTACAGCAACGAAGCCTCTCTGAGCAAGGCGGGAGACTGATGGCTAAGGATCTCAGCCATTTTATTCAGTCTGAATTTGGCGTGACATTCAAACAAGCTAATATCTACCGTTTACTTCATCAATTGGGTTTTTCATGGATAACCACT
>NZ_JAKILU010000002.1 GCF_023283485.1 Shewanella glacialipiscicola | reverse complement strand
GATTTTTTTAAACTCATATAGACCTCTTAATTTATAATTTATTGACCATACTGTCTCAAAATTAAGTGTCCGATGGGATTAGACCAGAACAGTGAGTTAATCGCAGAGGTTACGGACGGGGCAAATTTGGTCGATGGTAAACAAACTTGGGAGCTGGTTGACGAGAAGAAGCATGACATCGATGCAATGAAGCGCTGCTGCGATGCAGAACTAAAGACAATGGAAAAAGCTGGTATGGTTCCAGCACCTTATTACTTTGAGCGCGTGGCAATTCTATCTAGGAAAGAAAAAAATTACGAACAAGAGATATTTTACTGTGCGCAGTACATTGAAAAAGTTGAGGCGTTTTATTTGAAGAATGGTACAGCAGGTATTGCTGACGTTAGAAAAGGTGCAACATATCAGGCTATTGTGAAGCGGTTACAAAAAGCGAGGGAGCTATATGCCAAACAACGCACTTAACAAGCGCAGTCACAATCTGCTACTGCGTGGCCTGGACCTCAACTGCTGCGCGGGTTTCGGCCCGAGCTGTGGGCGTTAGGCGCTAATTCGAGATACATATGCCAATTCCTAAAATTTACTTCTCATCAGTTATTTTCCTAAGTGAAATTTCAATACAATGTGACTTATATTTGTTGGCTTATGAAAAACTTGAAAAAGCATCTGAACACTGGATTGCGATAAGTAAATCAATCAATGATGGCAACAAATTTTCACCACTTTCAATTATATCTGAAGCGACAGTGTGTCTTTCTGCAATGTCAGCGATAAATCGATTGCTATACTCCTCAAAAACATCAGATTCAAAAAAAAGATGTAATGAACTTCAAAACTTATTAGGAGATATAGCGCTCCCAAATATCACCTCAAAAATGGTGAGAAACTCATGGGAACATCACGATGAAAGAATTGACAAAGAACTCAAAAACATAAACGAACCATTTTCATTAAGTTTCATCCATGTAAGTGTACAACCTCCACCTGATAAAACGCTTGTCTTAAAACGGTTCAACCCCATAGAAATGACTATAAGTTTTTTGAGTGATTCAATTCAATTAACGCACTGTAAGAATGAAGTTTCTGAGCTAAAAAGCAGTATCAATACTGCATTTAATTTATTGAATAATATACATATCGAAGCGCCTAACAAATAATTGGTGTGGGACAGATACGCTGCCTCACAATTAGAAATTACCCCATAGAAATATTAATCTGAAACCAACTGATTAGAGTAAAAAACTAACGCGTTTTTGTCGAGAATGAGCCCTTGAATCACTCTACACCAGACTGATTCACGCTAACCCCTAAAAACCGCCCTCACACCCTGTTTGCGGCTATTATGGGGCGTTTTTTCTCTTAAGATGAATCAAATCTCTAGAGAACTGATTCATGTCCCTGTTATGCCTACTCCGACTGGTTATATCGAGCATTGATTAGTTTGTAGCCAAACGAAGCATTACTAATAGAATAGCTAATCCGAATCTGGCTCATAAGAGTGAATTATCTAACAAGGTTTTGTCCCAAAGCGTGCTGCGTAACGCTTTTCAATCTACAGGTTACACTAATGCCATGGCAAGCCTGTGTGAGTGGATATCAGCAAACGCTACACTACTAACAACTAAAATTACAGGTCCCCAAAAACTAGTCTCCAGCACATATCTGCCTGTTTCTAAGTCAGTATGTCAGCAACCTTTTGACTTCAAACCGAGAGTATTCACCTGCTAATGCGTGATTTTAGCGTGTAACTGCTGTAGCCTCGTGGGGTTTTATGATGTCTTGCACTGATTTTTTAGGATGCAAGCCCTGAGCTTTTGTCATCCAAGGGTTCTTCGTTATTTCTCCCCTTGATTTTTGCTGAGCAGATTGCTCCCTAGCAGTAAATTCACTTATTAGAGAAGGTGTCATGTGAACACACTTAAAAACCAAATTATGCGTTCTACTTTTATCAAATTATCTGTACTGGCACTGTTAAGCTTTTTGGCAGGTTGTTCTTCGTTAAAAACGGGTGAAGATGGTAACTGGGTGGGATTTACTGAGTCTGGCAAAGCTTCTTTTTATGGTGATAAACATCAAAATAAAAAAACGGCGAGCGGTGCACGTTATAAACACGCATTAAAAACGGCAGCCCATAAAAAGTTACCATTTGGTTCGAGTGTTAAGGTGACTAACGTCGATAATGGCAAAAGTGTCATTGTAAAAATTAACGATAGAGGGCCTTTTGTGCGTGGCCGTATTATTGATCTATCAAAATCTGCATTTAGTAGTATAGGTAACACTTCTTCAGGTTTAATTGATGTGAAAATAGAAGTTATTAAATAGCGGCTAGTTTGATAAAACGGTGCGATGCACTTTAAGCATCGCCAAACGCGATTAATGCTTTTGTTGAATAGCTAAAGCCGACAACTTGTAAAGCCGATATTTGGCCTTTGCGGCATAGCATGAAAGACTCCCACTCGATCCACATAACAGTATAAGGATTTGCTATGGAATACCCACTTGTTAGTACGCAGTGGCTCGAAGCACACCTCACCGATCCCCATTTAGTGCTGCTCGATGCCAGTATGCAAACCGTTATTGGTAAAGACCCCCTAGTTTATGACGAGCCGATTTGTATAGCACGCTCACGTCGGTTCGACTTAGAAAATGTATTTTGTGATAACACTTCAAGCCAAATCCATGCCTTGCCGACGCTTGAGCAATTTGCTCAAGGGATCGCACAACTTGGGATTGAGGCCGATAGCATTATTGTTATCTATGATAACCAAGGCATTTACTCTTCTCCGCGGGCTTGGTGGACTTTTAAAGTGATGGGTTTTAGTCAAGTTTATGTACTTGATGGTGGTTTGCCCCAATGGGTTGAAGAAGACCGAATGACCTCATCGCGTTACCAAGATGAAGGTATCGATTATGGCCCTACGGATATCGATACTTTGGCTGATGTACTGCAATACCACACCGAGCGGGTGATGGACGCCGAGGCCGTTTTATCACGAATTGATGATACCAAAACCGCGATTATTGATGCCCGTGGCGTGCCACGCTTTTTAGGCCAAGTGAGTGAACCTCGCCCCGGTGTGCGCTCTGGGCATATTCCTCATTCGGTTAACTTACCCTTTGCTCAAGTGCTCGATGGCAATAAAATTAAATCTACTAGCGAGTTACAGGCTATCTATCAAGGGCTTGCTGCAGATAAGTCTGCACGGGTATTTAGCTGTGGTTCGGGGATCACTGCGTGTATTTTGATTTTAGCCTCGGTGGCGGCAGGGCATACTAATCCTATCCTCTATGACGGTTCCTGGGCAGATTGGGGCGCTCGTAATGATCTGCCAATAGAGTGTTAATCAAGCGATACATAGATTAAGTCTGTGTCACTTCGAGCGTTACGTAGCTTATTTGTCGTAACTCGATGTGCTTGGCTAAAGTTCCAAGGTGAAAGTATCAAGGAGAAAGTCTTGATTGGCAGATTAATTGATAAGTTGGTATTTGGACTCATTCTAGTGATGGCCTTGCAGTTACCGCAATTGGCTGATCATTATCAGCAATTTTTATCAGGTCTTTATGAATCGACCCGATGGCAAGTAGAAGGCTATGAAGCAACCGCGAAACAATACCAATATGCGGATGCACAAGAGATGATTGCCCATCACCAAGTCAATCAGGAGCCCAGTGTACGCGCTGATGCTGAGCAAAAGTTGCAGACACTCGAACTTTACACTCAACTGGAGCAAGGTATGGGAATTTTCAAAACAGGTAATTTGTTTGAGAAAACCGTCTACATGTTTAATCCTGCTCGCTTTGATTATCTTGAAAAAACCCTCAGTAACTTTAAGCCAGGCATCCCTTTAACCGCCAGTGGTATTGGCTTTGGCGTTGTGGTGGCTTTAGTGGTGCATTATCTTGGCTCTATGCCTTTTATTTTGTGGGCAAGGCGTAAAAAGCGGCTGAGATTAAGCAGAGCGAAGTAATTTGCGTAGGTGGGTCGAGCTAGAACTTAGGTTTTAGGGGAGGTTTTACCTTGTTGCATAAATCACGCATTCTTAAAAGATTAATGCGTTAATGATTAGCACTTAAATGACTAGCGCTTAAATCACTAGCACTTAAATGACAAATCATGCTCAGCGGATAAGCCGTTCGCTGGGCATGAACTATTCGTAATTAAAACAAATCCTTAAACCTGTGATACAGCATACCTGCCGCGAGCATAGGCGAGCGGAACGTCGGGCCGCCGGGAAAGGTCATGTGTTTAATTTTAGCGAACACATCAAAATGTCCCGCCTGTTGGCAAATAGCTTCGGCAAGCAGTTTTGCCGCCATGTGAGTGGCGTTCACGCCGTGTCCTGCATAGGCTTGGGCGTAAAAAATATTATTGGCATCGGGCAGGCGACCAA
Source organism: Shewanella glacialipiscicola (assembly GCF_023283485.1). Taxonomy (GTDB): domain Bacteria; phylum Pseudomonadota; class Gammaproteobacteria; order Enterobacterales; family Shewanellaceae; genus Shewanella; species Shewanella glacialipiscicola. The sequence goes on along the minus strand of NZ_JAKILU010000002.1, from coordinate 348,553 downwards.
TTTGTGGCATACGGTTTGCGCCGATACCTATCATGCCTCCCCATTCATAATCGATGCGTATCCCTTTTAATTGTGGGAACACTTTCTCTAGATTCGGCCTAAGCGCCGCTTCAATATCCTTAGGATCTTTACCCGAATAGGTGCAAAGGCCGCCAAATAATAACCGCCGGTCTGCGGATAGATGGTAGTAATCTAAGGCTATTCGCATATCGGCGAAAGCCATATTCTGCGGGATAATACTGGCGCATTGAGCTGCCGTTAAAGGCTCCGTTGCCAATAAATAACTGCCAGCGGGTAAAACTTTGCCACCGATAAAGCTGTTAAGTTTGTGGCCGATATACGCATTACCAGCGAGCACTAAGTATTGACAAGTGACCTCACCTTTGGCGGTAATGACCTTAGGTTTGGCACCTTGAATGATTTTTTCAGCTTTGCTGTATTCAAATAATTGCGCGCCGAGATTGCGGGCGACGCGGGCTTCGCCAAGGGCAAGATTCAGCGGGTGTAGGTGGCCGCTGCCCATATCGACCAAGGCACCTTGATAAAAATCTGAACCAACCACTTCACCCAATTGCGATTTAGTGAGCAGCTTGATTTTTTGCTGATAACCCATGGCTTTAAGTGCAGTGAATTCTTCTTCAAGTTCATCCATGTGGCGAGGTTTTACTGCCAAGTCGCAGTAACCCATATGTAGATCGCAGTCTATTTGGTGTTCTTGTATGCGATTTCGCACAATTTCAACCGCTTCAAAGCCCATTTGTTGGATGGCTTGTACGCCTTCAATGCCGATTTCATTTTGAAATTGTGCGGGATCGTGGCCGATACCGCGAATGAGCTCGCCACCATTGCGCCCCGATGCGCCCCAACCAATGCGCTTGGCTTCTAATAGCACGACACTCAGACCACGTTGAGCGAGTTCTATGGCGGTATTGATACCACTAAAGCCACCGCCCACTATGCAGACATCGGCACTGATATTGCCTTCAAGTTGTGGATGAGCATAAATTTCTTTTGCAGTATCAACATAATATGATTGTGGATATTGTTCACTGTGCACGGGCGGTTTACTTGCCATTATGGCTCCAAAAATTGTTTTTATTGTAAATTGGACTTGCCTCAGTATACTCATCACACTTTTAACATGATGTGAAAAAGTGTTCGTTTTATTTAACATGCTTTTTATGTAGAATACAATGAAAGCAGTAAAACACGCACTTTTAGGGCGAAAATACGTTCTGGATGGGGTTTATCCTGAACATGTTATTCGTCATCTATCGGATTTGATCCGAGCGTTTAGGGGGATGTTAAATTTGGATATTGGCGCCAGCCTTAAAACTATTCGAAAAATGAAAGGCTTATCTCAACGAGAGCTAGCCAAACGTGCTGGCGTAACTAACAGCACCATTTCAATGATCGAGAAAAACAGTGTTAGCCCATCAGTTAGCTCTTTAAAAAAAGTGCTTTCAGGCATCCCTATGTCTTTAGTGGATTTTTTCTCAATTGAAACCTCAACGGATAGTGAGCGCAAGGTTGTTTATCGGTCCGATGAATTGCTCGATATCGGTACAGGACCTCTAGAATTTAAACTGATTGGCCGCGATTATCCAAACCGCGCTATGTCGGTAATGAATGAGATTTATCCACCCGGCTCAGACACGGGTGAAGAAATGCTAAAGCATGAAGGCGAAGAAGCTGCAATGGTGATCGAAGGTAAATTCGAACTCACAGTCGGTGATGAGGTGTATATTTTAGAAGCGGGTGATAGTTATTACTTTAACAGTGAATTACCGCATCGATTCCGTAATCCCTTTGATGAACCTTGCCGTTTGGTGAGTGCGACTACGCCCGCAAACTTTTAACCAAGTTACTTAGCTTATCATTCAATCTATTAGGCCACTTGTTCAATAAAGAACGGTGGCGTAATACAGCACTTAATCATCCCCATTCTAGCGCTTCTTATTCTACTCCATTGCCTATTATTATCTCTTATTGTGTAAATAATATTAGTTCAAACTTGACGTTAATATTACTTAATAGACTCGATAATAATCGAAATAATACCCGTGTAACAGCTGATGTATTCACAAAAAATAACATATTACTGATTGACTTTTAGTTTAACTTACTGTTATTTATATCTATTAGCTATTGCTGATTAGAGTTGCGCTTAACAATTGATTAACCTCTTGCCTCGTGTTAAATTTCGGTGTACTGTGTGAAAAAATGAACATTTGAAAGCGGAGTGTTCATTATGCTAGTAAAACGAATTCTAAAGGTGAGATATGTCAGCTGATTTGCCTCTTATTGGCGTTGTAGCATGTAATCGACAACTGGGATTGCATCCCTTTAATATCGTTGGTGAAAAATATCTTTTAGGCGTAGTGAATGGCGCGAAGGGTTGGCCGTTAGTGATCCCATCCTTAGGCGGTGATTTACCGATAAGCGCCATTTTGGCACGTCTTGACGGTATTTTGTTTACTGGCTCCCCTTCTAATGTTGAACCCCATCTTTATGCCGGTCAGCCGAGTGAGCTTGGTACGCATCATGATCCCAAGCGTGACGCAACTGCATTGCCGTTAATCCATGCTGCAATTGCAGCAGGGATACCTGTATTAGGTATTTGCCGCGGTTTTCAAGAAATGAATGTGGCCTTTGGTGGCAGTTTGCACCAGAAATTATATGAAGTAGATGGCTTTATTGAACATAGAGAAGATAACACCGCATCCTTAGATGTGCAGTATGGGGTTTCTCACAGTATTACTGTTGAGCCTGGGGGGGTTATTCATGAGGCCTGGGGCCGTAACTCTGCAGAGGTTAACTCTTTGCATACTCAAGGCGTGGAGCGTCTGGGTGATGGGTTGCGGCCAGAAGCCTATGCTCCCGATGGATTAGTGGAGGCTTTCTCCGTGATCGGTACTAAAGAATTTGCCCTAGGTGTGCAATGGCATCCAGAGTGGAAGGTGAGTGAAAACTCATTTTATCTTTCTATCTTCAGTGCGTTTGGTGATGCCTGCCGACGTAGGGCTACAACTCGAGTGAAATAATAATGAATAAGCTTATCGCTTTTTTAAAAGAACGAAAAATCACAGAAGTCGAATGTGTTATTTGCGATATGACTGGTATCGCCCGCGGCAAGATTGCGCCAGTCGATAAGTTTCTCGATGAAAAAGGCATGCGTTTGCCCGAAAGTGTGCTGTTACAAACCGTAACTGGCGATTTTGTTAACGAAGAGATTTACTACAGCCTGCTCGATGCTGCCGATATTGATTTTGTGTGCGTACCCGATGAAAACGCTGTCTTTATGTTGCCTTGGACCATTGAAGCTACAGCGCAGGTGATCCATGATTGCTACGACAGAATGGGCAATCCGATTGAACTATCACCCCGTAACGTATTGAAAAAAGTCTTGTCTCTCTATGATGAACAGGGCTGGGAACCGGTTATCGCTCCCGAAATGGAATTTTATTTAACCCGCCGTAGCGATGACCACGATTTACCGCTTAAGCCACCCATTGGCCGTTCAGGCCGACCCGAAGCTGGTCGCCAGTCTTTCTCTATCGATGCTGCCAACGAATACGATCCCATGTTTGAGGATATGTACGATTGGTGTGAGCTCCAGGGGTTGGATATCGATACCTTAATCCATGAAGATGGTCCAGCGCAGATGGAGATAAACTTCAGCCATGGCAATGCATTATCCCTAGCTGATCAAGTGTTTATCTTTAAGCGCACCCTGCGTGAAGCGGCACTAAAGCACAATGTTTGCGCCACGTTTATGGCAAAACCTGTGACAGATGAGCCGGGTAGTGCGATGCACATTCACCAGAGCGTCATTAATAAAGAGACAGGTAAAAACATTTTCACCAATGAAGATGGCACTAAAAGCCAGTTATTCTTAGGTTATATAGCCGGTCTGCAAAAATTTATTCCTGAGCTATTACCCCTTATGGCGCCCAATGCGAACTCTTTCCGCCGTTTCTTGCCCGGTACTTCAGCACCAGTAAACTTAGAGTGGGGTGATGAAAACCGTACCTGTGGTTTGCGCATTCCTGAGTCTTCGCCGCAAAATCGTCGTATCGAAAACCGTATTCCTGGTGCCGATGCTAACTGTTATTTGGCGATTGCTGCCAGCTTATTGTGTGGTTATATCGGTATGGTTGAGGCACTTAAACCGTCGACACCGGTGCAAGGAAAAGCCAATGAAAGTCGCAGCAATAATACCCATTGTCTGCCCCTGACCTTAGAGGAGGCGTTAGCGGCGATGGAAGAAAGTGATGCCTGTAAACAGTATTTAGGCGAAGCTTTCACCACTGGTTTTGTGGCGGTGAAACAGGCTGAGCTTGAAAACTTCCGCCGTGTTGTCAGTTCATGGGAACGTGAATTTCTACTGCTCACAGTGTGATGCTGTTACGTTAAGACTCTGCAATGTTTGCCCGCGTTAGCCTAAGACCGTTTCAAGTTAACGCGGGGACTTAAGCTTGAATATTTGCACTGTTATAGTAATGTTGCACTCTGTTGGTGCGACGTTGTTGTTAAATAATATAATGATTTTATAATGGTTTTGCATAAAGCGTATACTTCAACCGAGTGTGTAGATTGTTAGAGTAAGCTAATAGCCTTAATCGTGTTTGTTGCTCTAATCATTTGTAGGTTTAAGTATTTGTTTTTATTTGTTAATAATTTCATGTGGCAAGGATTTTAATGATTAATTTAGTGTGGCTTGAGGCCTTTTAAAATATTGTCCTATGGCGATGCTAGCGATATTTAGTCTATTTTTTTGAGTATTAATGCAATATTTTATATTTCAATATTTGGCACAAAACCTGATACTTAACAAGTTGTAACAAGAGCGAAATCAGCATGATTATCATGTCGTAGTGACTGCCGATGCGGTTTTAAGGTGTAGCATTGGTCGAAAATAACAACAATATCCGGGCAGCCCGGTGACACAATGTCAGAATTGCTTAAGCAATTCTGCTACCCGAGAAAGGAGAAAGCATGAAGCTATTTAATAAAGTGACCACTCTCGCTTTGGTGACAGCGAGTGTAATGGCAAGCGCAGCAGCTCAAGCTGAACAAGTCGTACACATGTATAACTGGTCTGATTATATTGCAGAAGATACCTTAGATAATTTCAAGAAAGAAACGGGTATTAGAGTAGTTTACGATGTATTTGATAGTAACGAGGTCGTCGAAACTAAGTTGCTCTCAGGCCGTAGTGGCTACGATATCGTTGTGCCTTCTAATCACTTTCTTGCTAAGCAAATTAAAGCGGGTGCCTTTAAAGAATTAGACCGTAGCAAATTAACTAACTTCAAAAATCTAAATCCGGCGTTGATGAAATTGCTTGAAAAAGCCGATCCCGGTAATAAATACTCGGTACCTTATTTATGGGGTACAAATGGAATTGGTTACAACATCGACAAAGTAAAAGCGGCTATTGGCGAGGATGCACCATTAGACTCAATGGAGCTGATCTTTAACCCTAAATATGCTGAAAAAATCTCGAAGTGTGGTTTTGCTATGCTGGACTCTGCCGATGATATGGTGCCTCAAGCATTGATTTATTTAGGTCTAGATCCTAACAGCGCTAATCCTAGCGATTATGAAAAGGCAGGTGAGTTACTTGAAAAAGTTCGTCCTTATGTGACTTACTTTCATTCATCACGCTATATTTCTGACTTAGCAAATGGCGATATCTGCGTTGCCTATGGTTTCTCTGGTGATGTGTTCCAAGCCAAAGCGCGTGCTGAAGAGGCGGGCAACGGCAATAAAATTGGTTACTCAATTCCTAAAGAAGGCGCAAACCTGTGGTTTGATATGTTAGCTATCCCTGCTGATTCAACTAACGTAGATAATGCCCATACACTGATTAACTATCTACTGCGCCCAGAAGTGATTGCGCCAATTTCTAACTTTGTCGCTTATGCTAATCCAAACGATCCTGCACAACCTTTGGTTGATGAAGCGATTCGTACCGATCCAGCTATTTACCCACCGCAAGATGTACTCGATAAACTCTATATTGGTGAAATCCGTCCTTTGAAAATCCAGCGCGTATTAAACCGTGTTTGGACCAAAGTGAAGTCAGGGCAATAGTTGATAAGGGGCAAGTTTAGCTTGCCCCTATTTTGCAAATTCACTCTATCCAACCCTATGCAGATTAATCCACGTATAGGATTTAACAGCGTTTTGTTACTCTATTTTTCATTCATTAATTGTGTTGAACCCAGAATTTGAGGATGTTAACGCCTCATTATAGGGTGGAGAAGTACTATGACAATCACCTCGGGCGTCACTAATAAACCGACAACAAAGACGCAAGATAAAGTGCTGCTTAAGATTGAGCGAGTTAGTAAATTATTTGATGATGTACGGGCTGTCGATGATGTGTCATTGACGATTAATAAAGGTGAGATCTTTGCCTTACTTGGCGGCTCTGGATCGGGCAAATCAACGCTGTTGCGTATGTTAGCGGGGTTTGAAAAGCCCACATCTGGCCGCATTTTTCTCGATGGTGAAGATATTACTGATTTACCTCCTTATGAACGTCCCATCAATATGATGTTTCAATCCTACGCGCTGTTTCCTCATATGACAGTGGCGCAAAACATCGCCTTTGGTTTAAAACAAGACAAGCTACCTAAAGCAGAAATTGAGCAACGTGTGCAAGATATGCTCAAACTTGTACACATGGAACAATACGGTAAGCGTAAGCCGCATCAGCTATCTGGCGGTCAACGTCAACGTGTTGCGCTGGCGCGTTCATTGGCAAAACGGCCTAAATTATTATTACTCGATGAGCCTATGGGCGCATTGGATAAAAAGTTACGTACCCAAATGCAACTCGAAGTAGTTGAGATTCTTGAGCGTGTGGGTGTGACTTGTGTGATGGTGACTCACGATCAAGAAGAAGCCATGACCATGGCGGGACGAATTTCCATAATGAACGATGGTTGGATTGCCCAAACAGGTTCACCGATGGACATTTATGAAAGCCCAAACAGTCGCATGATTGCCGAGTTTATTGGTACCGTAAACTTATTTGCTGGCGCCATTGAAGTGGATGAAGCTGACCATTTGGTCATAAAACCTAATGAGCTAACACAGCATTTTTATGTTGGCTATGGGGTATCAACTAACGTTGAAGATAAAAATGTCTGGTTAGCCGTACGTCCTGAAAAAACCATTATTAACCGTGAACAGCCAGAAGGCCCATATAACTGGGCTAAGGGTGTTGTACACGATATCGCATATTTAGGCGGTATATCAGTCTATTACATTCGCTTAGAAAATGGCCAAATTGTACAGTGCAGTATGACAAACCGCGAACGCCGTGCCGATAATGCGACATGGGATGACGAAGTCTTTATCAGTTGGGAGGACACCAGCGGCGTGGTGTTGAGATCATGAAGATACCGACTCGATTAAAATGGTTAAAAGGCCGCATTTGGACCATAGGTATTCCTTATCTTTGGCTGTTATTATTTTTTGCTTTGCCATTTGCGATTGTACTCAAGCTGAGTTTTTCGACAGCAGCGATTTCGATTCCGCCCTACGAAGCGACTTTTCAGTATGCCGATAATGTCTTAAATGTTTTTTTACATTTTGGTAATTATTTGATGTTGCTTGACGATTCGCTGTATTACATGGCTTATCTCAGTTCGCTTAAAATGGCATTTATCTCGACGATTGGTTGTTTGATTATTGGTTATCCCATGGCTTACGCCATAGCCCGTGCGCCAGCACGGCTGCAAACCGTGTTGTTGCTATTAGTCATGTTGCCTTCTTGGACCTCGTTCTTAATTCGTGTTTACGCTTGGATGGGAATTCTAAGTAATACGGGGATTATCAACAATACACTCATGTGGTTAGGCGTTATCTCTGAGCCGCTACAGATTTTAAATACCAATGTGGCCGTGTATATCGGCATTATCTACGCATATTTACCCTTTATGATTTTGCCGCTATACGCCACCTTAGTGAAACTTGATATGAGTTTGATTGAAGCTGCGTCAGACTTAGGCTCAAGCCGTATTAATACCTTCTGGAAAATTACCTTACCACTGTCAAAAAGTGGTGTTATTGCGGGTTCTATGTTGGTGTTTATTCCAGCGGTGGGAGAGTTTGTGATCCCCGAGCTGCTAGGCGGCCCAGATTCACTAATGATTGGCCGAGTCCTATGGCAAGAATTCTTCAACAACCGTGACTGGCCAGTAGCATCATCGCTGGCGATTGTAATGCTCGGTTTATTAATTATTCCGATAACGCTATTTCATCGCTATCAGGCGCGTAGTTTGGAGAAAGACCTATGAATAAATTAAGTTTTTCTTCTGTCATGCTGTGGTTTGGGCTGCTGTTCCTATATGCCCCTATGTTGGTGCTGGTGATTTACTCCTTTAACGACTCTAAGCTCGTGACGGTATGGGGCGGTTTTTCACCTAAATGGTATGGCGAGTTATTTGAAGACCAACAGATTTTAGATGCGGTATGGACCAGTCTGCGGATTGCTTTTTATAGCTCAACCATGGCGGTTGTTATTGGGACTATGGCAGCCTTTGTGATGACGCGCTTTAAGCGCTCGTGGGCTAAATTAACCCTATCGAACATGATTACCGCGCCGCTGGTTATGCCAGAGGTGATTACCGGTTTGTCATTGCTACTGTTATTTGTGCACATGGCCGATTTATTCGGTTGGCCCAAAGAGCGTGGCATGTTGACAGTATGGATTGCGCATTCGACCTTCTGCGCGGCTTATGTCGCTGTGGTGGTTTCATCTCGATTACGTGAGCTTGATAGATCGATTGAAGAAGCCGCTATGGACTTAGGTGCAACGCCACTTAAAACCTTCTTTGTAATTACTGTGCCTATGATATCGCCCGCATTAATGGCGGGTTGGTTGTTGTCTTTCAGTTTATCTTTAGATGATTTAGTGATTGCAAGTTTTGCTTCTGGCCCTGGTGCAACGACCTTACCTATGGTGGTGTTCTCATCAGTACGCATGGGTATTTCGCCTAAAATCAACGCACTAGCGACGCTAATTATTTTGAGTGTGTCTTTAATTGCCTTTCTTTCTTGGTATATGGCAAGGCGGGCAGAGAAACGCGACCGTATGCCGATTAACGAGTGACTTTAATAACAAAATGGCTTTGTGCTCGACAAAGCCATTTTTATTAGCTTATCAGCTGCTATTCGCAACGTTATCCTACAAACGCTTCAAGCTTAATTTAATCACTGGTTTTGACAATATATCCCGTTTGAAATATCAAACGAAGTGTAAATTATTGTGGTTTTTTGGCTAGTGTTTCGTTTTGTGAGCGTGTAGGATGTGATGGCTGTTTAAAATAATGAACATTAGAATTCAAGGGAACAACATGTCTGCCATCGCTCACGCTGGATCATATTATGCGGCATCGGCCAACGATAAGGTTGAACGTCCGCGCCTACAGGAATCGATTGAAGCCGATGTGTGTGTGATTGGCGCGGGTTATACCGGACTTTCTGCCGCACTGCATTTATCAGAATCAGGCTTTAGTGTGGTGGTGTTAGAAGCCGCTCGCATTGGTTGGGGCGCTTCGGGCCGTAATGGTGGACAAATCGTCAATAGTTTTAGCCGAGACATTGATACCATTGAAAAAACGGTCGGCAAAGAACAAGGTAAACTCTTTGGTCAAATGGCCTTTGAGGGCGGTCAAATCATCCGCGATCGTATTGCAAAGTACAACATTCAATGCGATCTAAAAGATGGTGGCGTATTTGCAGCTATGAACGAAAAGCAAATGGGCCATTTGCGCCATCAAAAGCAACTGTGGGAAAGCCACGGTCATGTTAATCAGCTTGAACTCCTCGATACCAAAAGCATTCGCAATGTGGTCAATACTGAACGCTATATCGGTGGTCTACTCGATAAAAGTGGCGGCCATATTCATCCGCTTAACTTAGCGTTAGGTGAAGCGCGGGCGGTAGAATCCCTTGGCGGTAAGATTTTTGAAGACTCAGCAGTGCTACGCGTTGATGAAGGCGACAGCCCCGTAGTGCATACGGCACAGGGCAGTGTTAAAGCCAAGTTTGTGGTCGTGGCAGGTAATGCCTATTTAGGTAAGTTAATGCCAGAGCTACAAGCTAAATCAATGCCTTGTGGTACGCAGGTCATCACCACTGAGCCTTTGGGTGATGATTTAGCCGCCAGTCTATTGCCACAGGATTACTGTGTTGAAGACTGTAACTATCTACTCGATTATTTCCGCTTATCTGGCGATAAACGGATGATTTATGGCGGCGGTGTGGTGTATGGCGCTCGCGATCCGGCAGATATTAAGTCAATTATTATTCCGAATATGCTTAAAACCTTCCCGCAATTAAAAGATGTAAAAATCGATTATGCGTGGACAGGTAACTTCTTACTGACATTATCACGCTTACCGCAGGTCGGTCGTATCGGTAAAAATATCTATTATTCACAGGGTTGTAGTGGACATGGCGTCACCTACACCCATTTAGCGGGCAAGTTACTGGCCGAAATGCTCAACGGTCAAGCTACGCGTTTTGATGCCTTTGCCGCGCTCCCCCATTATCCTTTCCCTGGTGGCCACGCATTACGCGTCCCTTTTAGCGCTATTGGGGCTTGGTATTACACGTTAAGAGACAAACTAGGTCTCTAACATTATCACTTTTAAGAAGCTAGCTAGCTTCACAATACGAGGAAATCCTTGTGCAATTAAATGATCCGAGTTTGCTACGCCAACAGTCTTTTATTAATGGTCAATGGTGTGATGCCGTGTCTGGTGACACGCTAACTGTGGTAAATCCCGCAACCAATGCTGTGATTGGCCATGTTCCCAATATGGGACAAGTTGAAACTGAAATGGCGATTAAGGCGGCGGAAGCAGCTTTACCTGCATGGCGAGCGCTCACTGCTAAAGAGCGCGGCGCTAAGTTAAGGCGTTGGTTTGAATTACTCAATGAAAACAGTGATGACTTAGCATTGCTCATGACGACTGAGCAAGGTAAACCACTGGCAGAAGCGAAAGGTGAAGTGACCTATGCCGCCTCGTTTATCGAGTGGTTTGCAGAAGAAGCGAAACGTATTTATGGCGACACAATTCCCGGGCATCAAGGTGATAAACGCTTAATTGTGATTAAGCAGCCTGTCGGTGTAACTGCCGCGATAACGCCGTGGAACTTTCCTGCCGCGATGATCACCCGCAAAGCCGCTCCTGCGTTAGCCGCGGGTTGCACTATGGTGGTAAAACCGGCGCACCAAACACCATTTACCGCATTAGCGATGGCTGAACTTGCACAGCGTGCCGGTATTCCTGCGGGCGTATTTAGTGTGTTAACGGGTGATGCGGTGCAGATTGGTAATGAAATGTGCAGCAACCCGATAGTGCGTAAGCTGTCTTTCACTGGCTCAACCAATATCGGTATTAAATTAATGGCGCAATGTGCGCCTACCTTAAAAAAACTGTCGCTAGAGCTTGGCGGCAATGCACCATTTATCGTGTTTAACGATGCCAATATCGATGCCGCTGTCGAAGGCGCCATGATCGCTAAGTACCGTAATGCCGGCCAAACCTGCGTCTGCGCAAACCGCATTTATGTGCAAGACGGTGTATACGATGAATTTGCTTTAAAACTCAGTGCTGCAGTGAGCAAACTTAAGGTTGGCGAGGGTATTAATGAGGGCGTGACTACGGGGCCGCTTATCAATGCTGCTGCAGTTGAAAAAGTGCAAAGTCATCTCATTGATGCCATTGCAAAAGGGGCTTCGGTACTCGCTGGTGGTAAGGTTCACGACCTTGGCGGTAATTTCTTTGAGCCAACCGTGCTTACAAACGTTGATAAAAGCATGCTGGTCGCCCGTGAAGAAACCTTTGGTCCACTCGCGCCGCTGTTTAAATTCAGCGATGTTGATGATGTGATCAAGCAAGCCAACGATACCGAATTTGGTCTTGCGGCCTATTTTTATGGCCGTGATATCTCGCTGGTGTGGAAAGTGGCTGAAGCCTTGGAATACGGTATGGTTGGGGTCAACACGGGTTTGATTTCTACTGAAGTGGCTCCTTTTGGCGGGATGAAATCCTCTGGACTGGGCCGTGAAGGTTCTAAGTTTGGTATCGAAGAATATTTAGAGATGAAATACATCTGCATGTCCGTTTAATACGGCTGATTTGGCGAGTGAGGAACACTAAATGACAACAACCAATGATTCATTGATGGCACGTCGCCAAGCCGCAGTCGCGGGTGGTGTTGGGCAAATTCACCCTATTTTTACCGCGCGCGCCGAAAATGCAACCGTGTGGGATGTTGAAGGTCGCGAGTTTATCGATTTTGCGGGTGGCATTGCCGTGCTCAATACCGGTCATCTTCACCCTAAAGTGAAGGCGGCGGTTGCTGCTCAGCTGGATAATTTTTCCCATACTTGTTTTATGGTGCTCGGTTACGAGAGCTATATCCAAGTATGTGAAAAGCTCAATCAACTGGTTCCTGGGGATTTTGCCAAGAAGACGGCACTATTCACTAGTGGTTCAGAAGCGGTTGAAAACGCAGTTAAAGTGGCGCGTGCCTATACTAAACGTGCTGGCGTGATTGCGTTTACGTCTGGCTACCATGGTCGCACTATCGCGGCCTTAGCACTGACCGGAAAAGTCGCGCCTTACAGTAAAGGTATGGGATTGATGTCAGCGAATGTGTTCCGCGCTGAGTTCCCGTGCGAGCTGCACGGCGTGTCCGATGATGATGCCATGGCTTCGATTGAACGCATCTTTAAAAATGATGCCGAGCCAAGTGACATAGCCGCGATTATTTTAGAACCCGTGCAGGGCGAGGGCGGTTTCTACGCTGCATCACCTGCTTTTATGCAGCGTTTGCGCGCACTGTGCGATCGTGAAGGTATTATGCTTATTGCCGATGAAGTGCAAACGGGCGCTGGCCGAACTGGCACTTTCTTTGCTATGGAGCAAATGGGCGTGAGTGCGGATATCACTACCTTTGCTAAATCAATTGCGGGTGGTTTCCCACTTTCTGGCATTACAGGCCGTGCGCAAGTGATGGATGCGATTGGTCCGGGTGGTCTTGGCGGCACATATGGTGGTAGTCCGTTAGCCTGCGCCGCGGCGCTCGCTGTCATCGAAGTGTTTGAGGAGGAAAAACTATTAGAGCGTGCTAATGCTATCGGTGAGCGGATTAAGTCAGCATTAAATGTAATGCAAGTTGAACATGCCCAAATCGCCGATGTGCGTGGTTTAGGCGCTATGATTGCCATCGAACTGATGGAAGATGACAAGCCAGCGCCGCACTATTGCGCGCAAGTATTAAGTGATGCCCGTGATAGGGGGCTTATCCTTTTATCCTGTGGTACTTATGGCAATGTGCTACGTATTTTAGTGCCATTAACCGCACCAGATTCACAAATTGATGCTGGCCTTAGTATTCTAAAAAACTGCTTTGATGCAGTACTGAAAAGCTAATATCGCTTTGAGATACTATCTATTTTAGATGACAGTTTTGAATCATAAAAAATCCCGCTTCGGCGGGATTTTTTATATAAGTTGCATGGTTTAATTGGCTTTTTACTATCTATAGTTTTCAGCACTAGTCAGCTTACTGAGTTGCTACTTTTTAATATCCATGAGGATCTGCAGTGCCCTTTTGCGTTTATCAAGATCATACAAATCGTTGGTGAAGATAAACTCATCTACGCCAAGTTCTGTGACAATCATTTCCAAGCGATGTTTTATAGTCGCAGGGCCGCCAGAAACAGATAAACCTAAGAAATTATCGACATAGGTCTTTTCTTGCTCACTCCACAAGCCGTCCATGGTTTCAACAGGTGGTTTTAACCATAACTCGTGACCACGGATAAGCGCCAATATACGTTGCTTCGATGTCGTACCCAGATATTGGGCTTCTTCATCATTATCTGCAGCAATTAAGGGTAAGCCGAGCATCACATAGGGCTTATCAAGCACTTGCGATGGTTTAAAGTCGCGACGATAAATTTCAATCGCATCATAAAGAAAGCGTGGTGCAAAGTGGCCGGCAAACACATAGGGTAAACCGCGCTGCGCCGCTAACTGTGCGCTAAAGAGACTCGAACCTAATAGCCAAATCGGCACATTAGTGCCTTCGCCGGGAATCGCTCGCACCGCCTGACGGCCATTGTAAGGGCCAAGTAAGGTTTGTAATTCACTGACCTCCTCTGGGAATTGTTCTGCGCGGCTGCTATCGCGGTTCAATGCTCGGCTGGTCATTTGATCGCTGCCGGGCGCGCGTCCCAGCCCCAAATCGATACGACCGGGGTAGAGGCTCTCGAGAGTACCGAACTGTTCTGCGACCACTAAAGGTGCATGATTAGGCAGCATAATGCCGCCCGCGCCAACACGAATGCGCTGCGTATTACCTGCAATATAACCAATTAATACTGAGGTCGCCGAACTGGCGATACCTGGCATATTGTGGTGCTCGGCAAACCAAAAGCGATTAAAGCCGAGGCGATCGGCCTCTTTGGCATACTGCAAACTGTCGTGTAGCGTTTCACCCACGGTCGAACCTTGGCGCATGGGCGCGAGTTCCAATAACGAGAAAGGAATATCGGCTAATATTGATGTTTGTTGTGACATGGTGTCTCCAAGTGACTGCCGTTTTCATTAGTGATAACAAGTGGCTCTTATGTTGTGAGAAGCACTGTTAGACTGAAGATAAAAATAAACGTAGGGAACAGTCATGATGAATAAAAGGTATTCAGTGTCATTGATATGGGGTCACATTAGCACTTCTCAAGCTTAGTCGGCTAATGCCCCGTAGCTTAATCTTTATTTGAACTCTTATTTAAGTTGTTCTAGTCGACCGACCTCGTGCTTGCTTTGTAACAATAATCGAGGGTTAAAGTCATCTTAGTCTCAGCACTATAAGGTGGAAATAAAGATTTTATTGTCAAAAACTTAGCGCCGTGTCCACCGTAATGCGCTGTATAGCTTTTGCTAAAGTCCATTGGGTTATGAGGCGCTACGCAAGGACAGTAATCGATTTGAATGAGGTGATAAAAAACTGCCGATAGCATGGCTTATCGGCAGTTTGATTTTAGGCAATAAAGACCATTAAGTTGAGGATTACAGCTCGGCTTTTACATCACGAAGTGATGCTACAGCATTATCGCCAATACTATTATGGGCATTGTGAGTCTCAGTCAGGCGGCGCATTAGCGGCAATACCGCTAACGCAATAAAGGTACAGACTACAGCCGCGATACCCAATTTATTAAATAGACTGGTATATACTGGCAAGGTTTGCAGAGGATCGACTAAATCTTTCGGCACACTGGCAAAGTTAGCCACTACACCGCCCAGATATTGTGAAATACCCGATGCGACAAAATAAGCGCCCATCATAAAACCGCCCATACGTGCAGGCACGTAGCGGGCAATCATCGCAAGACCTAGGCCACTCACCAGTAATTCACCTAAAGAGTAAGAGGCATAGCCCCAAATCATGATCCATGATGAGGTTTTACCATTAACAGCAAATTGCTCCGCAAAACCATAGATAAAAAAGCCAATCGCCACTACCGCGAAACCGAGCGCAAACTTAGCCGCAATAGAGAAGTCTTTGTTATTGCGCCCCGCCCATGAATAGCTCCAGGCCAATATAGGACTTAATACCATAATCCACAGTGGGTTAAGTGCTTGAAACTGGGCCGGTGACCAAGTCCACAAATGGGTGCCAAACACTTGGAAATCCCAGTCCACGTTACGTAGAGCAAACAGCGCCAGTGACGTTGACATTTGCTGATAGAAAATAAAGAAGAACACGGTTTGCACTGTCAGAATCAATGCAGCGATAAGGCCAGCACGTTCACTTTTTTCACTGGTACGGATTAAGTGGAAGAAAATTGCTAACACGGCAATGCCCGCAGCATAAACAAAGATACGTGCAACCGCTTCATATTCAAGAATAACAGCCGAGGCCACAACTGAAAGCGCGGCCAAAACCAATACAATTGTGAGACTTTTCTTATTTACTGGGCGTGTATCTGGCTCAGATCCATAGTTAGCGAGACTTTTATACATTAATGCATAGTTACCTAATCCCACTAATATGCCCACACAGCAAACGGCAAAGGCGGCATGCCAGCCAAATTCGTTGCCATACTGGGCGTTGACGTAATCTTTAATCCAAGGTGTCAGTAACATTGAGAAGGTTGAGCCGACGTTGACCGCCATATAATAAATGGTAAACGCACTGTCGATTTTAGAATCGTCACCTTCGTAGATTTTACGAACTAAGTTACCCGCGTTGGGTTTGAATAGGCCGTTACCGACCACTATCACACCGAGTGCTGAAAACATAAACCAAGTATTTTCAGTGGGTACTGCCATCAGTGCATATCCTAGAGAAAGGATACCCGCACCTAGTAACATAGTTCGTTTAGTGCCGAGGATCTTATCCCCAACCCAACCGCCAATCGCTGGTGATACGTAAATAAGCGCCGCACAGGCACTCCATACTAAGTTTGCGCGGGAGTCATCAAAGCCAAGGCGCTGTACCATAAAGTATACAATTAGCGCTTGCATGCCGTAATAACCAAAGCGTTCCCATAATTCGATAAGTGACACAGTCATAAATGAGTGTGTTTTGCTTACCGGAGCAGTCCCAATAGCCATATCGCTTGCTTCCAACATTATTTTTTTAGATTTAAGGGGGAAGATTATAAGGCGATACTTACGGCAAACCAATGGTGTAAAGCTGCAGAATAGGTTTTGTTACAAATAATATTTAAAATATTAAGCTGAATTTAAGCAATAGAGGCCGATAGATGTTTATGTCGCCAGATAAAGAGAGACTTCTACATCTCAGCCTTTATTTTAATGCTAATATTTTACTTGTTGGCAACAAAAAATTATCTTTGATGATAATGTGGG
Organism: Shewanella glacialipiscicola; assembly: GCF_023283485.1. Taxonomy (GTDB): domain Bacteria; phylum Pseudomonadota; class Gammaproteobacteria; order Enterobacterales; family Shewanellaceae; genus Shewanella; species Shewanella glacialipiscicola. The sequence continues at coordinate 331,634 of NZ_JAKILU010000002.1, read as the reverse complement.
TAAGCTTAGAAGTGGGTTGCCATTTTTAAGTTAGTTTAATGAATATTAAAAATAAAATAGCTCAAGATTATTGTGCCATTGTCATCCCTTGGGAGTTAACCAGATGAAGCATTTATCCATCAGTACTAAGTTGTTGTGGATTACTTCCGCATTGTTCCTATCGATTGTTGCAATTTTAACTATCAGTCTCTGGCAGGCATTATCTGACCAAAATGTACAGGTATCTGAACAGGTACAAAAAACACTGCAACTGGAAATCCGCGATAAGCTAGAGGCTCGAGCAGGCGAGTATGGTGAAATGGTCGCGGGGTTTATTAATGAGGCTTATCGAATTCCTTTTTCTTTTGCGGGGATTGTTGAAAGCACCGCTGAAGAATTACCCTTAAAGCGTGACAGGCTTGAGCTTGCACTTGCTGCAGTACTAAAGAAAAATGCGCAAACTTCTTCTATGTATGCTCAATTTGAACCGAATGGTTATGACGGTCTCGATAGTGAGTTTTTAAACGTAGATGTTAGCCATAGCGTCGCCTCTTCTGGTGCATTAGAAGTGTATTACACCCGTAACAGTGATGGCAGTGTAAAACATCAACAAGTGGATGATTCAGCAGAAAAATATCTCACGAGTGTGAATGAGTTTGGTGTGCGTGATGCTGAATGGTATTTATGTGCTAAAGAAACACTAACACCTTGTTTAATGGAACCTTATTTGTATGAAATTGTCCCGGGTAATAGCGAGTTAATGACCTCGTTGACCGTGCCAATCATTAAGCATAAGCAATTTATCGGTGTAATAGGTGTTGATGTTAATTTACCCGTATTCCAATCATTAATTGAACAATTAGCAAAGAGCCTTTACGACGGACAAGCTAAGGTCACATTATTGAGTAATCATGGCTTTATTGTTGCGTCCAGTTATGACAGTAAAAAAGCGCGTCCCCTATCGGAATCAATAGATCCTAAATTGGCGGCGCAAATAAGCTCATTACATAAAAATGCACAGTATATGACGCAGGGCGATGAAATTATTGTCGCTTATCCGATTAAAATCCCACTCGCTAATACTGAGTGGTCACTGGTGATACAAGTCCCTAACGCTCAAGCCTATAAAAGTTCAATTGAACTTAATAATAAAATGGATGAAATGGCCACATCACTTGGTAGCCTACTATTAATCGTGGGGTTAGTCGTATCAGTGATTGCCGTCATTACTATTAGCTTGGTGCTTCGCAGTATTATTTCACCACTGAAGATGATTCAAAATAGAGTAGAGCATCTTGCTAGCGCAGAGGGAGATTTGACCCAATCGATTGAAGTCGACTCACATGCCGAACTCATCGCGCTCGGAAAAGGCTTTAATTCCTTTATCTATAAGCTAAAAGGTCTTATTGAAGAACTTAAAATTTTAGCGAGTCGCACTCAACAAGAAAGCCAATCATCAGCCGAAATAGCCCAATTAACTCGCGATAGCGTGCAGCGTCAACATGGAGAGATTGAAAGTGTTGTGACTGCGGTAAATGAAATGAGCGCAACTGCACTCGAAGTTGCTAAAGCATCGGAACAAACTGCGGCAGAAACAGAGGCGATGTCACGCAATATTCGTATAAGTGAGCAAAGCTTAACTAAAGCAATGGATTACGTGGCGACAATGTCGAAAGAGTCATTGCAGGCTAAAGTTGCTGTCAGCAAAGTGGCTGAAAGTAGCACTAATATCAGTCGAATTCTTGAGGTGATTAGTTCGATTGCGGCACAAACAAACTTACTCGCTTTGAATGCGGCAATTGAAGCCGCACGAGCGGGTGAGCAAGGCCGTGGTTTTGCCGTCGTTGCCGATGAAGTAAGAGCATTGGCGTCAAAAACACAAAGCTCTACCGATGATATCGGCGTGCTTATCGATGCACTCCAAAAAGAAGTACATAGTGCTTCAAGTATTATCGATAAAGGGGCTGAACGGGCGCAAATGGCCGTGACTCAGACAGAGCAAGCCTTATCTTCGTTGAATTTAATGGTAAACCAAATTGAGGAAATATCAGGACAGATTACGCATATAGCAACCGCCGCTGAAGAGCAAAGCGCCGTAACTGAAGAGGTTAACCGCAATATTACGGGGATTTCAGAATCGGCATCTGAGCTTGCTCGTCTAGCCGATGAAGCACAGCGAAGCAGCGTGGTATTAGCCGATTTAGTGAAACAACAACATGAAGAATTAGGTAAGTTAAAAACCTAAAACGTCAGTTTGACGGTTTTATATGTATTTAAAAAACTCTTAGAATGAAGGCTATTCATCTAAGAGTTTTTTATTAGAGAATTTTTTTAATATCTTACGTAGTTAAAATCGTTTATGGGGAGAATCGTGCGCAGTGACTCAATAAAGGATCACTACTATTTTAGACATGAAAAAGGCGTAGTGGTGATTAACCGACTACGCCTTATCAGAATTGGTGGCCCCTCACGGACTTGAACCGTGGACCTAACGATTATGAGTCGTGTGCTCTAACCAACTGAGCTAAGGGGCCGACTAAAGACAGTCGTCACTGTCTAAAGCGGGTGGAATTATACTAAGCTTGTTTGCGCTTGTCACTGGTGTTTTTGCCTCTAATTCACCTAATTGATCCAAGTGGTTATCTGTTAATCAACTTTGTTGGTTTATCAGGCGTGCACTTAGCCATTTTATGCTCTATTACAGCTTAATGATCTTGGGGTGGACAGAGGCGTGACATAAAAAAAGCCCTGCAAGAGCAGGGCTTTATCGTTTTAGCTTAGTGGACTTTCGTCCGGCTATTCGTCTAAGAACGATTTTAAGATTTCTGAGCGTGAAGGGTGGCGAAGCTTACGCAGTGCTTTAGCCTCAATTTGTCGAATACGCTCGCGCGTTACGTCAAACTGTTTACCCACTTCTTCTAACGTATGATCGGTATTCATATCGATACCAAAACGCATACGCAGTACTTTCGCTTCACGAGCGGTTAGGCCCGCTAATACTTCGTGGGTAGCGTTTTTCAAGCTTTCGCTAGTCGCTGAATCCAGTGGTAATTCGAGGGTTGTATCCTCGATAAAATCACCTAAATGCGAATCTTCATCGTCACCGATTGGGGTTTCCATAGAGATAGGTTCTTTAGCGATTTTTAATACCTTACGGATCTTATCTTCCGGCATCATCATACGCTCAGCCAGTTCTTCAGGCGAAGGCTCACGGCCCATTTCCTGTAGCATTTGGCGAGAGATACGGTTCAGCTTGTTGATCGTTTCGATCATGTGCACTGGAATACGGATCGTACGTGCTTGGTCGGCGATAGAGCGAGTAATTGCCTGACGGATCCACCAAGTTGCGTAAGTCGAAAACTTATAACCACGACGGTATTCAAATTTATCCACAGCCTTCATCAAGCCAATATTACCTTCTTGGATTAAGTCCAAGAATTGCAGACCACGGTTGGTATATTTCTTCGCGATAGAAATTACCAGACGTAAGTTTGCTTCAACCATTTCTTTCTTCGCTCGGCGCGCTTTGGCTTCACCGATTGACATACGACGGTTGATGTCTTTAATGGCTGAAATGGCTAAACCCGTTTCTTCTTCCACTGCTGCAAGCTTAGTGCGACAACGGTTTACGTCATCTTCAACCATTCTTAGGCCTTCGGCATAAGGTTTAGTTGAGGCTTTTTCAGTGTGGAACCAATCAAGATTACTTTCGTTGCCCGTAAAGAATTTGACGAAGTTTTTCTTCGGCATTTTAGCTTGTTCAACGCATAGTTTTAATACTAAACGTTCTTGAACACGAACGCGATCCATCATAGTACGCATGCTTTTCACTAAACGATCGAACTGTTTAGGGACTAAACGAAACTCTTTGAAGATTTCGCCGATTTCGAATAAAGCTTTTACTGACTCAGGGTGTTCACGGCCCTTGGCGTCAATAATTTTTAGCGCACTTTCGTAAGCGGTTCTGAGTTGACCAAATTTTTCACGTGCCTCTTCAGGATCCGGCCCTTTGTTGCCTTCCTCTTCTTCTTCGGCATCATCGTCATCTTCTTCGTCATCTTCGTCATCTAATTGATCTTCAGATAATTCAGAGCCGATGTGAGTTGCCGTCGGTGCAACGTCATCTTCGTCTGGGTTGACAAATCCAGAAATAATATCGGATAGACGCAGTTCGTCGGCTTCAAATTGGTCGAATTGTTCAAGGATCATCGCGATCGCTTGTGGATATTCGGCTACTGAGCTTTGAACTGTGTTGATACCTTCTTCGATACGTTTGGCGATAACAATCTCGCCTTCACGGGTTAGAAGTTCAACAGTACCCATTTCACGCATGTACATGCGGACGGGATCGGTTGTGCGGCCAAGTTCGCTTTCGACTGTTGCCAGTGCGGCGGCGGCTTCTTCAGCAGCATCTTCGTCTGTATTGTCTTCTGACATCATCATGTCATCGGCATCGGGAGCTTCTTCGAAAACTCGGATACCCATGTCATTGATCATCTGGATAATATCTTCGATCTGGTCAGAATCGACCATGTCTGCAGGTAAGTGATCGTTCACTTCTGCATAGGTTAAGTAACCTTGCTCTTTACCTTTGGCAAGCAACAGCTTAAGTTGCGACTGCGGAGTATGATCCATAGATATCATCCAAGTTGGGAAACTGTTACAACGACGGACACAGAGCGTAAGCTCAATGCCGCGCAAATCGTCAATTATAGCCGCGTGCACATATCTGTGCTAGTCACGAGGATAGTGAATGAGGACATTTTTGCCTCAGTTTAACCCTTTCATGACTGAGATCAGCTTCGAGAGCTGTATCTTCTCTTCTTTAGTATGAGTCTGTTTAAGACTCAATTCCTGATATCGTTGTTCAATATATTGATTGTTCAACCAAACCAGGGTTTGTTTAAACTTTTCGAGCAGGTTTTCATCCGCCACTTGATGGTCCCATTGGGCTAATTTATGCAGAGCTCCGCTGTGGGAGTGTTCCCTGAATTTTTCAAGTAGTTGTGCGCTGTTTAACTCTTGCTCTCGAGTCATCTCCAATAACAGTGGCAGCAATTCTATGCCTGGCATCTGCAAGTGGGCTAGTGCGGGCTGTGGGGATAAACCCAATCCCAGTTTAGGATGTTGTACGAGTAATGCGATGGCAAGTCGCAATGGTGTACCACGTCCTTTTAATCCTCTATTTGCTATTGGCTTAGCTTGTTTAACGCTAAAGCCTAGCTTCTTTTTCATATCTTCTGAGCTGTTCATTCCAAGCTTGTGAGCTAAATTCTCAAGCAATAAATTTTGCAGTACAGTGTCTTGAATTTTTTCAATTAAGATAAAAGCTTGTTTCGCTAAGTTGCCTTTATCCGTACCGTATTTGGTGGCTAATGTGTCAAATAAAAACTCAGGTAGCGCAATGGCAGAACCCATTAAAACTTCAAAGGCCTCTTTACCAATTTTACGCACCATAGAATCAGGATCTTCACCCTGAGGCAGAAACATAAATCGCACTTGATCGCCCGGCTTTAATAATGGCAATGCCGTTTCTAAGGCGCGCCAAGCCGCTTCTGTACCCGCTCGGTCGCCGTCGTAACAACAAACCACTTCTTTAGCACTACGCAGTAATAGCTGAAATTGTTCAGCAGTAGTCGATGTACCTAAAGAGGCTACGGCATAATCGACGCCAAATTGCGCCAGTGCGACCACATCCATATAGCCTTCGACGATCAACACTTTGTCAGGATCGCGATGGCGTTGCTTTAGTTCATACAGACCGTAAAGCTCATTGCCCTTATGAAATATGGGCGTTTCTGGAGAATTCAAGTATTTGGGTGTGCCATCACCTAAAACTCTTCCACCAAAGCCAATCACTCGTCCGCGTCTATCGCGGATAGGAAACATAAGGCGGTCACGAAAACGGTCGTAACGTTTACCACTGTCGTTGCTAATTAACATACCGGCAGTCAGTAGTTTGTCCTGCGCATCTTGATTTTGACGATAGCGGCTTAGTAAGCCATCCCAACCGTCTGGCGCAAAACCGATACCAAAATGCTCTATTACCTCATCGGATAAGTCACGATAAGTAAGGTAATCGATAACCTTTTGTTTATCTTGGTGTTGTCTAAGTTGGTTTTGAAAGTAAAGACAAGCTTCTTCCATGAGTTGATATAAATCACGACTTAAGCCGTCGTCATGTCGCTTGCCTGTGCCTTGTTCTCTAGGAACCTCTAATCCAAGCTGGCCCGCCAGATCTTCAATGGCATCAATAAAATCGAGTCGGTCATACTCCATCACAAAATCGATGGCGTTACCGTGAGCACCGCAGCCAAAGCAATGATAAAACTGTTTATCATGGCTGACGGTAAACGAAGGTGATTTTTCGCTATGAAAAGGACAACAAGCCGAGTAGTTCTTACCCGCCTTTTTCAAGGGCACTTTACGATCGATAAGTTCGACGATGTCAGTGCGAGCGATTAGCTCATTGATAAAATCACGAGGTATTGCCATTGAATGCTTAAAATCCCGCCTTGCGCGAATTTAAACAAACAAGCCGCGCATAGGCACGGCTTGTTCATACAGTGAAACGCTAATTATTGCAATTTAGCACGGATCATAGCGCCAATAGCGCCCATGTCTGCACGTCCTTGCACTTTAGATTTCAATGCTCCCATTACTTTGCCCATATCCGCCATAGTGGATGCGCCTATTTCTAGAATAGTTGCATCGATGAGCGCCGTGATTTCCGCCTCGCTAAGAGGGGTAGGCAGGAAAGCTTCAATAACTTGAATCTCTGCTGCTTCCACGTCGGCCAAATCGTTGCGACCGGCTGCTTCAAATTGAGCAATCGAATCACGACGTTGTTTCACCATTTTGGTTAAGACCGCTATGACCTGTTCATCAGTCAGAGATTCGCGGGTATCCACTTCAATCTGTTTGATGGCGGCCAATGCCATACGAATAGCACTCAAGCGCACCTTCTCTTTGGCGAACATGGCCTGCTTCATATGGTCTTTTAGCTGATCAATTAGGCTCATATGAGATTAATATAAACGTACGCGACGTGCGTTTTCGCGAGAAAGCTTCTTAGCTAAACGTTTAACTGCAGCTGCTTTTGCGCGCTTACGTGCAGTAGTTGGCTTCTCGTAAAACTCACGAGCACGCACGTCGGCTAAAATACCAGCTTTTTCACAAGAGCGCTTGAAACGACGTAGAGCTACGTCGAATGGTTCGTTTTCACGTACTTTAATAATTGGCATACGCCATCACCCCTTAGGTGTAGGTTGTTCTGGTTCAATTGGATCGAACCAAGTCTATTTAAAATGGTGCGGAATTTTATACCGAGACACCTAGGCTTGTAAAGCCCTAAAACCGGGAACTGCCACTATAGCGGGTTCAATAATGGTTTGTGCTGCTGGAGTAATATAGCACTTACAGGTAGAATTAGCGCCCTTAATTAGACAATTGATGAGACATCATGCGGGTTCTAGGTATTGAAACATCTTGTGACGAGACAGGTATTGCCGTTTATGACGATGAGCTAGGCTTGTTATCCCACACGTTATACAGCCAAGTTAAGTTGCATGCGGACTATGGCGGTGTGGTGCCAGAGCTGGCGTCACGTGACCATGTACGTAAAATTGTGCCGCTTATCCGTCAAGCGCTGAAAGATGCGAATACTGAAATAGCTGAACTCGATGGGATTGCCTACACCAAAGGACCTGGCCTTATTGGGGCCTTGCTTGTTGGCGCTTGTGTTGGACGCTCTCTCGCTTTTGCGTGGGATAAGCCTGCTATTGGTGTGCACCACATGGAAGGGCACCTACTAGCACCTATGCTCGAGGAGAATGCGCCTGAGTTTCCTTTTGTGGCTTTATTAGTCTCCGGCGGCCACTCTATGTTGGTTAAAGTTGATGGTATTGGCCGCTATGAAGTGCTAGGCGAGTCCGTTGATGATGCTGCGGGTGAGGCGTTTGATAAAACGGCTAAGTTAATGGGACTAGATTATCCCGGTGGCCCCCGTTTAGCCAAGCTTGCCGCTAAAGGCTTACCAGCAGGTTATAAATTTCCACGTCCAATGACTGATAAACCAGGGCTTAATTTTAGCTTCTCAGGCTTAAAAACCTTTACCGCCAATACCATTGCTGCAGAGCCAGATGATGAGCAGACGCGTGCCAATATTGCCCGCGCCTTTGAAGAGGCTGTGGTTGATACGCTTGCCATTAAGTGTCGCCGCGCGCTGAAACAAACGGGTTATAACCGCCTCGTTATCGCTGGAGGCGTAAGTGCAAATACTCGCCTAAGGAAAACTTTAGCTGAAATGATGAGTTCGCTGGGTGGGCAAGTGTTTTATCCTCGTGGAGAGTTTTGTACCGATAATGGCGCCATGATTGCCTTTGCGGGATTACAACGTTTAAAAGCGGGGCAGCATGAAGATTTAACGGTTAAAGGTCAGCCAAGATGGCCGTTAGACACCTTACCTCCAGTTTTTTATTTCTAGGATTTGATGCTGCAAGTTATCGCATTACTATTACGGATGGGCATGATTCATATAGACATTATTATCCTTTGGCTAAATCGCAGGCACCTTAAACTGGGTACCTTGGATATCTAACACAATATCTCGTGGACGAATGGCGATAATCTTTAATTTTCCCGCGATCAAATCCCCTTCTTGTAACTCAGCGCCATCGACATTTAACCATCGTTGGCTTGAATCAGTAGAGTAAACATGGGCAACAATATTAAATTCAGGGACTTGCAGCTGTAATCCTGCAGGTAATTGACCATATTTAGGAATATCATCCACAGCAGTTCTAGGAATAGGATCTAATTTAGCTTCTGTAACAGGAGTTGCTGCAGCATTAGTATATTCCACTTCTTTTAATGCACTTTGAAACGTCGCCACTAAGTTATCTTCATCACGACTTTTGTTAGTTTCTAAGCCAATATCTTCCGCTGCGGCGCTCACTTGCTGGCGTAGAGCCTCAAGACTTGCTAAACCGGCTCCATTAGCGTTGGCACCTAACACCATGGTTTGCGATGCATCAACGGGTAAGGTTTGAGTGTCTGCAGCCATCGTTTCACTATTTTCAGCATCTACTTGAGCTGACGTCGACATGTAGTCAGTGTAACTGGCATCGCTTGCACTAACAGCCTGAGTATTTACATTGGCGGCATCAACCTGAGGCGCATTTGATACTACTACCCCAGATTGAAATTGCGGTATGGCGGTTAGCTCAGGTAACGTCTGTGCCCGAGGAAGCGCCACTTTCCCAGCAAAGCGAACACCTGAAGCGGCACTAGATTGCGCTTGTAATTGATCGTCAGTTTCCACAGCCTGCTGAGGCTCATTTTTTATCGCTGTCAATGATGTTGATGATAATGGATTTATCATTAAGCGACTTGCAGTCGATTCCGTTGGAGTCTGTCGAGCTTGATTCCACAGGTTTAATCCCCAAGCCGCGCCAACTCCGGCGGCAAGTGCGAGTACCAATAAAGAAATGTTGCCTATGGGTAACGTATTTTTACGTGGCTGCGGATAATTCGCCCTTGGCGTCATCACGGCATCGGGAAGCTGCGATTGTTGCTGTTGTTTATTACGGATAACGGCATCAAGTAATATGGACATTAGCGACTTGCCCCATTATCCGTTAAACGCGGCCCTTGCTGACTTAAATACAAATTTAATCTCACTAATGTTTGATTCCCTGCAATACCGTCGGCTTTTAATCCATGCTGACTTTGGAAAGCTTTAAGATCATTTTCTAATTGCACATCAAATTGGTTAACTCTGCGTGCATTACGGTTGTTTACCTGGGCTAAGGCATTTTCTAGCCATTGCAATTGTCCAGGACTCGATTTTTGACTAATATCCATCATAGGTAAATTAGGGGCTTGCCATAGTATTTCGAAGGTGCCACTAAAATGTTGATTAAACCAAGCCTTATCAACCCAAAGCTGTTGCTCTCCTAATTGCATAAGTAGTTGATCACCATCTATCGCGATCACTGCGCCATAAAAATCTTGCTGATTGTCATCGACTAAATAAACCACAGCAGGGTAATTAAGTCGGGTGAGAGACATCCAATTACCTTGCTGTTGATAGCATGCTAATCCTTGCTCAACTGCTGATTGACAGGCGGTTAAGCCTTTATAGGGCACTTTTCCCCACAGACCAAATAGCCCCGCAAAAGCGGTATCGATATTGCGACTTTGATTAATTGCCTCATTGAGCAAGCGTTGATTAGGGGTTGCACCTGGCGCCTGAGACAGCTCAGCACTTGAGTGATTAGTAGGCTCCACCCTAGGGGGGGGCGCGGTTGTATTGAGTTCTTGAGGGTTCATTTCGATAGGATCTGGCATAGGTTGAGAGACTAAATTAGTCGCTGAATTTGCGGGCTTATCAGTCAATAGCCAATAAGAAACGCCAAAAGCTATAAGCAGCACAATCACAGTCGCTGCCGGCCACAGATATTGATGTTGAGTAGGCTCAGCTTCACCTAATACTTCTACCGCAGCTTGTCTCACCATATGATGGTCAATTGGCAAGCGTGACTGCGCATAGCCGGCCATCAAGGCCCGCTCACATAAAAGGTTAATTAGTCGAGGTATGCCACCACTGTACTTTTGCAAAACCTTAATAGCTTTTCCAGTAAACAGCGGCTCAAATCGCCCCGCGACTTGCAAGCGATGTAAGACATAAAGCCCTATTTCATCTTCATTTAGCGGTAATAAATGGTAACGCGCAGTAATACGTTGCGCTAATTGACGCAACTCTTGGCGCTTTAATAACAACTGTAACTCTGGCTGGCCAATCAAGATAACTTGCAGTAATTTTTTAGTATCGGTTTCAAGATTGGTAAGCAGTCGCAGTTGCTCTAATACCTCGGGGCGTAAATGCTGCGCCTCATCAATAATTAATACCGTGTTGCGGCCTTTACTGTGATTGGCCAATAGAAATCGGCTCAAGTGATCGATCAATTGCTTGAGTGTGGGGTTATCGCCGTAGGTAATCTTCAGTTCATCACAGAGAGTTGCGAGTAACTCGAGCTCTGTTAGCGACGGATTAAGAATAAATGCGGTATCGGTATTGTCGGGTAATTGCCCAAGCAAACAGCGAGATACTGTTGTTTTTCCCGTGCCAACTTCTCCTGTTAGCAACACAAAACCGCCCGTTTCACCTAACCCGTAAGTTAAGTGGGCTAATGCCTCTCGATGCCTATCACTCAAAAACAAATAATGGGGATTGGGTGCAATTGAAAAAGGGTTGTCGCTGAGTCCATAAAAAGCCTTGTACATACCACCAATCATCCTAATTTAAAAATAACGCCCCACGTTAAAGCGTCCCAATGTTATTGTCAAAATATCCGCAACATCGATGTGACATACTCAGCATGCAAATATCTCCTGACGACTTTGCCAATCATCAATGTGAGCATGTTAAGCTATGTTTATGACACATTAGCCGAAGCAAACCCGTGAAAATATATCTCGTCGGCGGCGCAGTGCGTGACAACCTGCTCAATCTGCCAATCAAAGATAAAGATTACCTCGTCGTTGGTGCAACACCAGAACAAATGTTACAACTGGGTTACCGCCAAGTAGGTAAAGACTTTCCTGTTTTTCTACATCCTAAAAATCAACAGGAGTACGCACTGGCTCGCACCGAACGAAAAGTTGGCCTAGGGTATGGTGGTTTTAGTTGCCACGCCAGTCCTGATGTGACTTTAGAGCAAGACTTACTGCGCCGAGATCTTACCATCAATGCTATAGCACAAGACGAAGATGGCACTCTTCATGATCCCTTCAACGGGATAAAAGATCTTGCAGAACGTAAATTACGCCACGTATCAGCCGCTTTTGTTGAGGATCCGTTACGGGTATTACGTGTCGCCCGTTTTGCCGCGAGGTTTCATGCCTTAGGATTTCAAATTGCCGCAGAAACTCTGGCACTCATGCGTCAGATTAGCGAAAGTGATGAGCTTAACGCTTTAACAGCAGAACGTGTTTGGCAAGAAGTGGATAAAAGTTTAGCTGGACCACACCCCGAAGTCTTTTTTGAAGTACTGAACCAATGCGGTGCTCTGGAGGTACTATTTCCCGAGATTTTTGCTTTATTCGGTATTCCTCAACCTGAAAAATGGCATCCAGAAATCGACACGGGTGTGCATACACTGATGGTTCTCGCTCAAGCAGCTCTTCTCACTGAGGACAAAAGCGTTCGATTTGCCGCATTAGTCCATGATTTAGGTAAAGCACTCAGCCCCAAAGAGCAGTTACCAAAACATCACGGCCACGGGCAAAAAGGTTTACCGCTCATTAAAGCACTCTGCAGTCGCCTACGAGTGCCTAACGAAATGCGCGATCTGGCTTTATTAGTCAGCGACCAACACCAAAATGTGCATCAAGCATTCGAACTCAGAGCGGAAACTATCGTCAAAATATTCGATAAAGCGGATTTTTGGCGTAAGCCTGAACGCTTAGAGCAACTTATCCTAGCTTGTACTGCCGATATGCGTGGACGCACGGGCTTTGAAAACGATACATACCCGCAAGGTGCGTATTTAACGCAATGCTTTTTCGTTGCCAACAATATCGATATTGCCGCTATCATTGCAGCTGGTTTTCAGGGTTCAGAGATAAAAAATGCATTAAATTTACGTCGAATTGAAGTGGTCAGTCAGTTTAAACATCAACTGCAAACCCAATCGTCAACAAATAGCCAGTGATTTGTAACAACTTTGTAATCGCCACATCGCTTTATGGTGAAGAATGGCTCTCTTTACGATTAGAAATATTGATATCACTTCGAAAAAAAGCTTTTAAAAAAAAATTATCTGCCTATAGTGGTTAAACACATTAATATTCGTAGCAAATTAAAATAGCTATGTCATAATTAGGTAGTTTCGCTTACAAAGTAACGAAACATTCTAATCCAACCTATTTTAAGGGATTTTTTACAATGAACACAAAAGTACTGATGATTGCTGGTTTAGCAATGACTGCCCTACTAGGTGGTTGCGCAAACACTACTGCTCTAGAAGAAAGCGTTGCAACTCTGGGCAACAAAGTTGATCAATTGTCAGCTGATGTTGGCTCTCTGAAATCAGAGCAAAGCAAACTGTCTGCAGACGTTAAAGATGCTAAAGCTGCATCTATGGACGCACAAGCAGAAGCTAAACGCGCAAACGACCGTTTAGACAACGTTGCTTCTCGTTACAAGAAGTAATGATAGGTAATTTAGCTTACTATTTAGTAGGTTAAGACAAAAGGCTTAAGAAAGATGAAAGCGATAAGCACATCAATCTAAGCCTTTTTTTATGCCTGTTATTCAAGCTATTAATACTAAAGATTGTAAATGCACTAATAAAAAAACACTCAATTGGCTTCAATATCCCAAGGCATCTTTCAAGGACAATCCATTCATCCCATAAGCGTTAACTTTTATATGTTCCTATATGACTGTTCTTAATTTATCTTTTAATTAGAATCTTCGTTATTAATCTGAGCTTGTCATTTGAACTTTGAAGTATTCATAACAGTTAGCCGCGCTCATCCTTAAACATGTATTTTTATAAAATAATAATATTATTTTATAAAAGAAAAACTATTGACAAAAATTGAGGCTATATAGGAGGAATAAGCAATAAGTAGGTTGTATTTATCACAGAGAAAATAGGCCTAAAGTTAAAAAATCATCACACCCAGTCATTGCAACACAGAAGCAACATAAAAACATCAAATAGAATCATAGGCTTGAGTTATATCGCCTTTCAAAGCATATAAAAACTATAAAACTAAGCCTATGAATTATCTTAAAATTACTCCAATCAACTATGGTTTTTCGCCTATAGTGATTCACTCACATGTTTATGTGCTAAGACTAATACATAGTCAATTTCTAACGACTCAAAGTTATGGGCTTGAATATCATGCTTCATCTTGTCGGTTGCACGCCACGCATAGGGAGCCATATCCAATAGCGTTAATGCCTGCTCGCCTGTAACTGATAAGGTAAAACTCAATGGCTTAGTGCTTCTCACTGATAATGCTGAGGGTAAATTTACTTTGAAAGGTTTTTCTGCCAAGTCAGAATAAATATATTCTCTTAGCTGCCATAGATGTCGTGGCCCAGGCATAACCAGTAACATAGTCCCATCGTCTTTCAATATCCTGACAGACTCTTTTCCCTTTAATGGCCGATCAATGACCGTAATAAAATCGACACAATTATCGGCAAACGGTAATTTTTTAGAGGAGGTTAAACACAAGAACCCGGGGGTTTGTGCTTTAGCGGCAGCAAAAATGGCATTTTCTGCGTCCGCTACGCCCACGTACTGGATATTTAGCGTATTTTCGACCTCTGCCAACTTAGATGCTAAAGCACGTAGGTAGAAACCCTCAGCGCATTCATAATCTAATAAACAAGCATCCGCGGTGATAGAGCCAGTGATTATCTCTGCCAATTTATCGACCAAGGGTGCAAAGATACCTGATTCTAGCAGAAAACGCTTAGCTCTCACTTGCTCGCGCGAATCTCCAGTTGGCTTTTGGCGTTGTGGTTTAGTAAAAACCCAATAGCCTTGCTCATCCCGATCAAAGTGATGTTTATTTACACAATAAAAACCTTGGGATGCTTTGTGTTGCTTTAACGCAACTCCGCAAGTTGGACACTGATATTCGAGACCCATATAAAGCTCCAAGAATGAGTTAACGCTTCAGAAAATGAGGAAGCTTGAAGAAAAAAAATCGGGTACTTGACCCGATTCTATTATTTATTATCTAACTATGGTGGCCCAATTAGGAGGCTAAAAGAAAATAAATCCACACAACACTGCGCCTAGTGCTAATCTGTAGATCACAAACGGGGTCATTCCCATACGGCTAATAATCTTTAAAAAGTAGTGAATACAAGCATAAGCAGCAACAAATGAGACTAAAGTGCCTAAAGTTAATGCTTGATAATCAATTGGAAGTTCACTCTTTACTAAATCTTTACCGACTAAAATCGCCGCGCCTAAACTCACAGGTACTGACATTAAAAATGAAAAACGCGCAGCGGCATCTCGACTTAAACCTAACATGAGCGCCGCAGTCATAGTTGCACCTGAACGTGAAGTTCCAGGGATCAAGGCTAGTGCCTGCGCGAAACCAATTAATAATGCTTTACGCCAACCGGTCTGATACACAGTTAAATCGCGGCGTGACATTCTATCAGCCCACCACAATAACAAACCAAACACGACGGTAGTGACGGCGATCACTTCGGTATTTCGCAAATGGGTCGCAATATAATCCTTAGCTAGAAAACCAAAAAACACCGCTGGTAAGGTTGCCAGAATAATCCACCAAGCCAGCTTACTATCTTCTGATTGTTTGCCTTTAAATATACTGGCAATCCACGCATTAAACATTGTCCACAGCTCATGCCTAAAATAAATCACTACAGCAAATAATGATCCGGTATTAACCGCAACGTCAAAGGATAAACCTTGATCTTCCCAGCCTAAAAGCTGTGCAGGTAAAATTAGATGGGCAGAACTAGAAATAGGTAAAAACTCGGTTAGCCCTTGAATAAGAGCTAAAATAATAACCTGAAACGTATCCATGACAATCCTATCAATAAATTAAAACGTCAGCCCTTGAGGCCACTCAAACGTCACAGGCCAAAGCCGCTGTGAATCTTTATCATACTCTTGCCACAAACTTGCATAACTTTTGCCTGCCAAGGGATGGTTAAGCGCTGGCGCTAACTCAGCTAATGGCCATAACACAAATGCATTATTGACTATCTCAGCACGGGGCAGCACGATCGGAATTTGGCAGACAATATCGTCATAAAGCAATAAGTCTAAATCTAAGGTTCTTGGGCTAAATTTCTTAGCACCGATAAGCCGGCCGTGATTTTGCTCGATTTGCTTAAACTGCGCAACTACCGCGGCAATATTAAGATCAGTTTCAGCACTAGCAACCATGTTCAAAAAATTAGTGCCACTAAAACCAACGGCTTCGCTTTCATACATAGAAGAGAGGCTCAGTGGCCCGAAACACGCTCGCAGAGCTTTCAATCCCGCTTGTAGATGTTGTTTAGGCTCAATATTACTGCCTAAGCTGATATAAATACGTGCCATGCATATGTCCGATTTATCTGTAGATAAATATTATTTTTTAAAACCATTATGGTGCTTACATATTGAGTTAACGCGAACGCTCAATTTCAACACCAACAGAGGCTGCAGTTGCCACCGCCCCCGGTTTCATTACAGTGACTTTAACCCAAGTCACCTTAAATTCTTGCAACAAACAATCGGCAACTCGCTCAGCAACGGTTTCTATTAATTCAATAGGTTGCTCTGTAATAAGTTGAGTTAATCGATTCGAAACTGTCTCATAACAAAGCGCAAATTGATAATCATCGGTCGCTGCGGCAGGTTTGATGTCCCACGCCATATCAAGATCTAGTAATAGACTCTGATGGATTTTTTTTTCCCACTCATAAACACCAATCACTGTATCAATACGTAATTGACGTATAAGTACCTTATCCATACATTCTCCAACGACTTATGATATTGAGGTCTGATAAGTTCAAAGCGATTCTCGCTGTATAATCCGCAATCTTCTGACAGAACACTAATTTACTTTCTACTCAAGCCGATCCACAGTAGGATAACGTCCTAAAAGGATTTGCTCATTCAGAAAATATCTGTGTACTAAAGCATGTCGCTGATAACACAGACCGATAGCGGAATTGATAACTGAGTTAGCTTTTTAAATTGTTGCGCGATAATACCTTAAGACGCGTAAGGAAACCAATGTGAGTCCATTAACACTGACACTTTTGATGATGCTAGCCGCCTATTTGGCAGGCTCGATTTCAAGTGCCGTGCTGGTTTGTAAAATGAGGGGGTTACCGGACCCAAGATTGCATGGGTCGGGCAACCCAGGGGCTACCAACGTCTTACGGATTGGCGGTGCTGGTGCCGCTGCAGCAGTGCTGTTTTTCGATATGCTCAAAGGCGCCCTACCTTCTTATTTAGCCTATCTTATGGGTATAGATGCCGTATCTCTTGGGCTAATCGCCATCGCGGCCTGCCTTGGACACATTTATCCCGTGTTTTTTGGTTTTAAAGGCGGTAAAGGGGTTGCAACCGCCTTTGGTGCTATGGCCCCGATTGGTGATGATTTGGCTATTTGCTTAATGGCATCTTGGGTCATTTTGTTACTTATTAGCCGCTACTCCTCCCTTGCCGCTATTCTTACTGCCTTACTTGCACCACTCTATACTTGGCTATTAGATGACAGATTCACCATTCCCGTAGCCATGTTATCGACTCTCATCATTATTAGGCATAAGGACAATATCCAGCGGTTGCTCAAGGGGGAAGAATCTAAGTTGTCGCGCAAAAAACGCCCTAAGACACCGTAGTGATAAATATAATACTTAAAAATAAAAACTGCGCTTAATGCGTAATGCCGTTCACCCTTAAGTGAACGGCATTACGATTGGCGTCCTTTTTATTTTAGATATACAGACTTAGCTTGCCGCTTTCATGCTCGCTAATACGCGGTCAGCCGCTTCTAAGGTTAAGCGCATTTCTTCATCGCCGTGGGCCATTGATAGGAAACCGGCTTCATAGGCACTAGGTGCTAAGTAAACGCCTTCATCTAACATGCCGTGGTAGAAAATACGGAACTGCTCGATATTGCATTGGATCACTTGGTCGAAACGGGTAATTTCCGGTTGTTCTGTGAAGAAGAAACCGAACATGCCGCCAACATAGTTGATCGCCATTGGAATACCGTGCTTATCTGCCGCCGCTTTAAACCCCTCGGCGATACGTTTGGTTTTAGCGCTTAAGGCTTCGTACAGACCTTCTTCACACAGGGCATCCATTTGTGCCAGACCCGCTGACATTGCAATAGGGTTACCTGATAACGTGCCCGCTTGGTAAACCGGGCCCGTCGGTGCGATAAATTGCATCACATCTTTACGTCCACCAAATGCACCCACCGGCATACCGCCACCAATGACTTTACCTAGCGTAGTTAAGTCAGGCGTTACGCCGTAATAACCCTGTGCACCACTTTTTGATACGCGAAAGCCTGTCATCACTTCATCGATAATCAGTAAAGCACCAAACTCATCACAAATATCCCGTAGACCTTGCAAGAAGCCAGGGATAGGTGGAATGCAGTTCATGTTGCCAGCAACAGGCTCGATGATGATGCAAGAAATGTCAGTTGGATACTGCTCGAACAAGGTTCTGACTGAATCTAAGTCGTTATACACCGCAGTTAAGGTGTGCTTGGCGAAATCTTCAGGAATACCGGGTGAACTAGGTTGGCCTAAGGTTAGTGCGCCAGAACCGGCTTTAACTAACAGGCAATCTGCGTGGCCATGGTAACAGCCTTCAAATTTTAAAATTTTGTCACGGTTGGTAAAACCACGGGCTAAACGAATAGCACTCATGGTGGCTTCTGTGCCTGAACTCACCATGCGCACTTGCTCGATAGACGGCACCATAGAGATGACTTTTTCGGCCATTTGCACTTCAAGCTCAGTTGGCGCGCCAAAAGACAAACCATTTTCAACGGCAGCTAATACTGCAGCACGGATTTTAGGATGGTTATGACCGAGGATCATCGGTCCCCAAGAGCCAACGTAATCGATATAAGCTTTACCGTCAGCATCATAAATATAAGCGCCGTTTGCTTTTTCAATAAACAGGGGTGAACCACCTACACCATTAAAAGCACGAACCGGGGAGTTTACACCGCCGGGGATGGTTTTTTTAGCTTGTTCAAATAGGGTTTCAGAACGGGTCATTCTATATCCTTAAAGTGAGTCGCCAGATTTTAAATCGGCGTTTTGTAAGTACCAATTAACTGGACATTTGTATTGTTCAAATTGTGAACCAACACCCAATGTCAGTACAAGCGGTGTCATGCGAATTAAAAATCCGTTATTTGCCAGTCTAAAGGTGGCTAAATTAGGATGACTATCTAACTTATTTACCTGTGTTCTATAGCCTTTATAGCGGATACTTGACCACAGTATTTGCAATGTTTTGTATCAATATTTAGGTTTAAGCGCTCTTATACCATGATATTTATTCGCCTTCCCCTGTAGTGGGATTGGCTCTTCTTGAATTCGTGCAGGGTAGAGTATATCAGGCTGATCTAAATTTCCGTCAAGTCGTTCCGTTATTGTGATCTTATACTCAGCATTTGCAATGATCATCGATCACATAATCAGGCATTGGCAACGCTTAAAGGAGGCCAGTATTAATTGCCATCTTGCCATTAGTGGCTTAACGATATTTTTGTACTGGGTACTTTCTGGCGTATTGGGAAAATGGCTTGTTTTAGGTGTGAACGTTTAATGGGAAGGCGGGGTGCTGATGTACAAATCCAGCTTATGAGTATAGTGAGTGATAAGTTTGAGATGAATTAACCATATAAGTAGTTAATTCATCTCGGTCAATCTAATGTTTAACCTCTGCTAAGGTTAAACACGTTCTGTGACGATTTCCCGCGAAAACACTTTTTCACAGTATTTGCACTTTAGGAATACATCTTCTTTTTTGGCAATAATAGTAAAACTACTGTCGACAGGCTCATTATGAGTAATACAGTTGCTATTAGGGCACTTGAAAATTGAATTGATTTTCTCCGGGAGTGACAAGGTGAGTTTTTTAACAACCTCATAATTTTCTATTTGGTTTACCGTTGCATTGGGCGCATATAAGGCCAGTTGGTTAGCCTGATCGGTATTGATAAATACGTTCTCAATCTTAATCAGATCTTTGGCACCTAAAGCTGAAGATGGAAGGTTAAGGCCTATCGTTACACGTTGGTTAGTTTTATGCATTTTGAATAGTTTAAGTACCTTTATTCCCACGTTTGCGGGAATATGGTCGATAACAGAACCATTTTTTATTGCTTCAACCAGTTGGGTTTCCTTAGGCATAGCGTTTATCTCCTGCTTATAGTTGTTCGTTGAGTACAAGTGCCAGTAGCGCTTCACGCGCGTAAACCCCGTTTTCAGCTTGCTGAAAGTAGTAAGCGTGTTTGGTTTTATCTACGTCGACGGTAATTTCATCTATACGTGGTAATGGGTGCAATACCTTTAGGTTATTTGGCGCGTCAGCTAGCATTGAAGCGGTTAGGACGTAAGCGGCTTTAATGTGCACGTACTCTGATTCGTCCAAACGCTCTTTCTGCACGCGAGTCATATACAGTATGTCTAGCTTAGGGATCACTTCTTCCATAGTGGCATGCAGACTATAATTGATACCTGCTTGGTTTAACTCTTCGCAAATATAATCAGGCATAGCCAAAATTTCGGGTGCGATGAAAAAGAAGTTAATGTTATTAAACTTTGATAGCGCTTGAGCCAGAGAATGCACAGTACGGCCATACTTTAGATCGCCGACGAATGCGATGTTCAAGTTATCTAGCCGTCCTTGGGTTTCAAAGATTGAAAATAGGTCTAATAGGGTTTGTGTTGGGTGTTGATTTGCTCCATCGCCACCGTTAACTACGGGGACACCGTGGGAGAATTCAGAGGCTAAACGTGCTGAGCCCTCCTGCGGGTGACGTATAACAAAAGCATCGACGTAAGAAGATATCACTTGGACTGAGTCAGCCAGAGTTTCCCCTTTGTTAGCTAACGAGGTGTTGCCGCCATTATCAAAACCAATCACAGTGCCACCAAGGCGCTGTATTGCGGTTTCGAAAGAGAGGCGGGTACGTGTTGATGGTTCAAAAAAACAGCATGCCACGACTTTATTTTTTAATAATTGTGGATTGGGTTCTGCTTTTAATTTTCCAGCAGTTTCAACGATCAGTTCAAGTTCACTCCGAGTTAATTCCGGAATGGATATGATGTGTTTTTGAAACAACGAATTGGCCATGGCTTCTCTTCCCTATATATAGATAACTGATATAAATGGTTTTAAATTTTTTAGGTCGCACTGACATCCAAGTTACCTTGTGAATGTATCTTACAAATTAAGCTTTAAAACGGTTTTATCTGACGCAAAAAGTAGACAAAAAAAAGCCCCCTTAAATAAGGAGGCTTTTTTTGAAATCGAAAAACAGAACAATAATACCAATGCAGCTTCTCGACGGTAATGAATCAAGTTGTACTTAGCTGCCCAGTTCATTGTTAAACCCTGTTCCGAAAAATTCCGAAGGATTATACGCCCATTTCTTGTGTTCGCAAGCATTTGCATTACCCCGTCATTTTGTTGGTTAAACACTTGAAAAAGAGATACCTTCCTGAGCGATTTACCTCAGTAGCTGAGTCATCAGTTCATTTTCATTATTGGCATCATTAATAATGAAGGCTTCTGATGATACGCATTTATGTATACCGTTATCGACTAAATGCTATCGGCTAAGTGCTACATAGCGGTATTGCACCGGCAAGGTTTGGCACTTTTTTATCTTGCTGAGATGTTTTTATCATCTTCGTCGTAGAATTTAAGGCTTGTTAAATCAATGGCAACATCAGCTGTAGAGCCATGCTTCAGTGTGATATTCGGTTTTTGCGGTCTTAGCGTGTTTAGTTCACAAGGTAAGTGATTTTTTAATATTATCAGCTATTTATTTTGATTTTACGGTTAAAGTCTTACTGGTTTATCTAAGCACACTAACGGCAAATGCTTCGAGAGATTTAGCAAAAAACCTTTACTAATAGTATGACGTGACTCTCATCACACTTCATTTTGTTACTTGCAAACGTTAGCAGTCAGCCTAAGGGTGAGGTTGAACACGTTAAATAACCTTGAACTCAGTCTGTGTTAATTAATTGTTTTTACATTGTTATTTTATGGTTGTTTTATGTTTGATTTTGCGACTGTATCATTAAGTCTAATCTTGCCTATTTAGTTTTCTAATTTATTGACTCGCCTTAATTTTGTTAACCTTTGGGTGTTCGCTATTAACTCCAATTAAATAATTAAATCACAATAGGACAGCTATATGGACATAAGTGATGTTTGGCGTAAAGGTGATTGGGCGGCCTTCTTTGGCCTGTTTACCAATAATTTAACCAATTTACTGACGATGATGGGCTTGTTACTTTTTGTCGTCGGTTTACCAAAAGAATTTGTTATGGGGCAGGTCGTCCCGGCGTTTGGCTTAGCCGTGATGTGTGCCAGTATTTTTTATGCTTGGTTTGCCTATAAATTGAAAAAGGAAACCGGCCGCGATGATG
Source organism: Shewanella glacialipiscicola (assembly GCF_023283485.1). Classification (GTDB taxonomy): domain Bacteria; phylum Pseudomonadota; class Gammaproteobacteria; order Enterobacterales; family Shewanellaceae; genus Shewanella; species Shewanella glacialipiscicola. Next base: position 309,442 of record NZ_JAKILU010000002.1, on the reverse strand, counting down.
TGACGGCCTTACCATCTGGTCCGAGTGCCCCGTCTATTTTTACCGTTACCTTCCTCGTGATTATGCCTGTTTATCACTCGACGCAAGATGCGGCGTTTGCAATTCAAATCGCATTAGTTTGGTGTTTTGTTGAGGCGATGATTCTATTAGTCGGCTCATTCTTCGGTGATACCATCCGTCGTATCGTACCTCGCACAGTGCTGTTGTCTTGTTTGGCGGGCTTAGGCCTTACACTGTTGGCGCTCAATCCGATGTTGCAAGCATTCTCAACGCCTGTTGTGTCGTTTGTAGTGCTGGGTATTATCTTTATCAACTGGTTCGGTAAAAAAACCGCTGTTTCCTAAAATCCCCACTGGCTTGTTATTGATTATTGTTGGTACCGCGCTGGCTTGGTTATTTGGTTTGCAATCACCCGATGCGATTATTGCCTCACTATCGGATGCGGGTTTCAACCCTCCACAATTCCATATCGACAGCTTTATCCAAGGTGTGCCACACGCCTTACCTTATTTGGCATCCGCTGTGCCACTAGGTTTGGCCAATTATGTATTTGACCTTGAAAATATTGAAAGTGCTGATGCCGCGGGTGACTCTTACCCGACACGTAAAATCATGATGGTTAACGGCTGTGCATCAATGCTCGGTGCGTTTATGGGTAACCCTTTTCCTGTCACTGTGTATGTGGGTCATGCCGCTTATAAAGAGATGGGTGCGAGTATAGGTTACACCTTGTTTAATGGTGTGATTATGTTCTTCGTGTGTCTATTTGGTTTAGGTGCACTGTTACTGAGCCTTATCCCTGGTGCTGCTATTGCACCAATATTAGTCTACATCGGTATTGTGACGGCTAACCAAGTCGTACGTGAAACGCCTAAATTGGAAGTACCTGCAATCTTCGTTTGTTTATTCCCATGGATTGGCTACTGGGCACTATCTTTATTCAAAAATACTTTGGCAACTGCCGGTACGAATGCCCAAGAGGTAGGGATAGAAGCGTTAGCGGCAAAAGGAATTTATTACCAAGGCATGGTGGGCTTAGGTAATGGTGCGCCGCTTGCGAGTTTGCTGTGGGGCTGTATGGTGGTTTTTGCTATCAATAATACCCCCCTTCGCGCCGTGGTTGCTGCCTTAGTTGCTGCAGGTTTAGCACTGGTGGGGTTCATCCATGCCAATGGCGTTGGCTTTGCTCAACCGGAATCTATGATGTTTGTTTACTCCTATTTGATGATGGCGACTCTGTTTGGGGTGAAACATTTTTACAACCTTAAAGAGAGTGTAAGCGAGCCTGTTAGCCAACCACTGCCTATTATCCCAGCAACTAAAGCCACTGAAGCCGCTTGAGGAGTGAATATGAATGCTAATGCCCCTATGTCGTTGCATAAGTTGGTCATCAATAATCGGGTTGACGATGTTATGACTTATTTAGCGGAGCAGGTCGAAGTCGATAGCCGAGATCAAAATGGCTGTACTGCATTGATGATTGCTGTGCAGCAAAATAATCTGACACTAGCCAAGGTGCTCATAGAGCATGGTGCTGATGTTAATGCTCGTGATGTGAACCAACTGACGCCTTACCTGTGCGCTGGTGCTAACGGATTTCACGCACTTTTATCACTGACTTTAGCCAATGGCGCCGACGTCACCAGTGTTAACCGTTTTGGGGGGACGCCATTGTTGCCCTCAAGCGAAAAAGGCTTTTTACGTACTGTACTGGTCAGTTTAGATGCTGGCATCCCAGTCAATCACGCGAATAAATTAGGGTGGTCGGCATTATTAGAAGCGGTGATCTTAGGTGATGGTGGGTATTTATATGCCGACGTTATAGAGGGGTTACTCGACGCTGGCGCTGACATTCACCTTCAAGATCGCGATGGATTAAGCGCGCTCGATCATGCCAACGCTTTGGGTCAACAAAGTATTGTCGCCTTGATGACGCAACGTGAGCAAGTTAAGCAAGGCTATAGTGCTGCATTACGCTTGGTTAAACAGCATATTCGTCAGTTTGACTATCAAGCGGCGTTGGCAGTGTTAACCACCAATAGGGATGGCTTTACCAATCCAGTAGATTACTTCTATTACTGTGGTTATGTGCTAACGGAGTTAGCGCGTTTTGATGAGGCAATAACCGCTTACCGTGAAGGTTTGGCACTGAGTGACAATAAAGCGCAGTTTTATCTTTATATCGCCAATAGTTATCGGCTTGCCAAACAAACGCAGCAGGCACTCGTTGAATTTGATTACGGCATTGCAGTTCAGCCTGAATCACCGTTTGTGCGCTACCACAAGTCTAATTATTTACGAGAGCTTGGCATGCATGAGGATGCAGTCGATGCTATGACCCTATTATTGGCGCAGCAGCCGCATCGTTATGATTACTCATTTCATCAGGCTAATAGCTTGCGTTCATTAGGCCGACACGATGAGGCGATTGCCGCTATAGAAAATGCGATTAAGCATGATGCTCGCAATGGGCTTTATTATCAGCATAAAGCCAAGTCATTAGAAATAATGGGGCTGCTTGAACAAGCAATAGCCGTCATTAATCAAGCCATTGAAGTCTGCGATGACGTTGATGAATTGGTTGATATTAAAAATACTCTGTCAAATAAATAAAATTTAACTGAGTATCCTTGTTAAATACTTTAATTAATTGGTGGGTTTAAGTCAGTACCTACTTGAAGGTTGATGCTCTTAGTTTTTATTTTATCTTATTTAAATGGAATACATATTTACACATAGGTGTAGTTGTTATTTTATTAACTATTACATGAGTAATTACATATATTTTTGTTGAAATATAGTAGAGGCTAATATGGTCGTAAAATTAACTTTAAAAAAGAATACCTATTTCGATTCGGTTTCATTAATGGCATTAACGACCAAAGTTAATGAAATTAATGATGTTGAACAGGCCTTTGTTGCAATGGCAACCGAGATGAATAAAGGGGTGTTAGCTAACATAGGTTTATTATTACCTGAAGTGCAAAATGCCAACAGTGGTGATCTGTTTATTGTGGTAAAAGCCGTTAGCGAGGAGGTGTGTGATGCTGCACTTGCCAAAGTAGAAGTGCTCTTAAAAGGCGATGACAAAGCGGCAACAGGGTTAGGCGCAAGTAAGAAAAAATATGCCACCTTAAAGAGTGCCTTAAACGACGCACCCGATGCCAATCTGGCGGTGATCTCTGTGCCTGGTGAGTTTGCTAAGCGTGAAGCACTAACCGCGCTGACTAACGGTTTACACGTATTGATGTTTAGCGACAACGTTTCGGTGGCCGACGAGGTGGAGCTTAAAACCTTTGCTCACGAAAAAGGCTTGTTAATGATGGGGCCAGATTGCGGCACCGCCATTATTAATCATGTTGGTCTGTGTTTCGCCAACAAAGTCCGTCCAGGTAATATTGGTATTGTCGGCGCATCAGGCACGGGCAGCCAAGAAGTTGCTGCACGTATTCATGACTTTGGCGGTGGTATATCGCAACTATTAGGTACAGGCGGACGTGACTTAAGCGCAGAAGTCGGTGGTATCATGATGCTAGATGGACTGCGTGCATTAGAGGCCGACCCTGCCACTGAGGTGATCTTAATCGTCTCTAAACCTGCGGCGAAAAGCGTTGAAGCCAAGGTACTCGCACTGGTTCAGAGCTTTAGCAAGCCGGTGGTAGTCTGTCTGTTAGGTGGTGAAGAAGCACCGGTTATTGCAGCCGGGGCTCACTTTGCTAAAACCACTAAAGAAGCCGCGTTACAAGCGGTTGTTTTAGCGGGTGTTGATGAAAGTAGTATTAATAAGCGCGCTTTGAACTTAGCGTTAATAGAAGAGATTAAAGTCAAGTTATCACCTGAACAAAAGTACATTCGTGGCTTGTTCTGCGGTGGCACCTTATGTGAAGAAACCATGATGCTGGTGCGTGATACGCATAGCCAGGTGTATAGCAATATCGCTAAAAAACCAGAGCAGCGTTTAGCGGACATTAATGTTAGCCAGCAGCACACCTTTATCGATTTTGGTGACGATGATTTTACTAATGGTCGCCCACATCCGATGATCGACCCTTCATCGCGTATTGAACGTCTGCTTAAAGAAGCTGATGACCCTGAAGTTGGGGTGATCATTCTCGATTTTGTTATCGGTTATGGTTCACATGAAGATCCTGTTGGCGTGACTTTGCCAGCCATTATCAACGCGAAGCAAAAAGCGGCGGCGCGGGGTCAGCACTTAGAGATTCTAGGTTACGTACTGGGTACTGATCTGGACACGCCAAAGTTGAGCGAGCAAGTTGATAAATTGGCTTCGGCAGGGGTGACCATTTCCAGCAGCAGTCAAAATACCGGGCTATTGGCAAGCGGCTTTGTGAGCAAGGGAGAATAATCATGAGCAAGATGACAGCACTATTTTCAAACTTAAATGTAATTAATGTGGGCCTTGAGTTCTTTAAAGACGATATCAGCAAGCAGCAAGCGCCGGTGACCCATGTGAACTGGCAACCCATTGCTGGCGGTAATACCAAGGTGATTACGGCGCTTGATAAACTGGCACAGCCAGAAATAGCGCAAAAAATTGAGGCAGCCAACGAAGAAGCGGTTAATCGCATTATTAAATCACACCCAGTGTTGGTGGGTTATGAAAGAGCGATTGATGTCGTTCCTGGTATGACTAAGACCACCATTTTACATGCTGGCCCACCAATATGCTGGGATGATATGAATGGCCCAATGCGCGGCGCGGTAACTGGCGCACTGATTTTTGAAGGTTTGGCGGCTAATCTTGATGAGGCATTTAAATTAGCAGCATCGGGTGAAATCACTTTTTCGCCATGTCATGAGCACGATTGCGTCGGCTCTATGGCGGGGGTCACGTCGGCTTCTATGTATATGCACGTGGTCAAAAACATGACCTATGGTAACGTCGCGTATACCAACCTTAGTGAGCAGATGGCGAAAATTTTACGTATGGGCGCCAACGATGAAAGCGTGGTTGAGCGCTTAATCTGGATGCGCGACGTATTAGGCCCAATGCTAAAAGCTGCTATGGATAAAGCTGAGCCTATCGATTTACGCTTAATGCTAGCTCAAGCCCTGCATATGGGAGATGAATGTCATAACCGTAATAACGCGGGTACCGCTTTATTATCACAGGCATTAACACCTTTGATTTTAGAAACTGAGTTCAGCATCAAAGAAAAGCGTGAGGTGTTTGATTTTATTGCATCAAGCGATTACTTTTCGGGTCCAACTTGGATGGCAATGTGTAAGTGTGCCCTCGATGCTGGTCATGGGGTCGAGCACAGTACGGTAGTGACTACAATGGCGCGTAACGGCGTTGAATTTGGTATTCGTGTCAGCGGTATGAAAGGCTTTACTTGGTTTACAGGTCCTGCTCAAAAAGTTATCGGCCCACTATTTGCTGGCTTTAAGCCTGAAGATTCGGGCTTAGACATAGGTGACAGTGCTATTACCGAAACCTATGGAATTGGTGGATTTGCGATGGCGACGGCGCCAGCAATCGTTGCACTGGTTGGCGGCACGGTAAATGAGGCGATTGATTACTCTATCCAGATGGATGAAATTACAACTGCCAAAAATCCGAATGTCACTATTCCGTTATTAAATTTTAAAGGTATTTCATCGGGTATTGATATTCGTAAAGTCATTGAAACAGGTATTTTACCTATTATTAATACCGCTATTGCTCATAAAGAACCCGGCGTTGGTATGATAGGTTGTGGTATTACGAATCCACCAGTGGAATGCTTTGAAAAAGCCATTATTGCCTTTGCTAATAAATTTTAATCAATACGGTTAACTCTTGTACACATAAAAGTCGGCTCTATTTAAATCTGTTATTAATGATAAGAAATGAGTCGGCTTTTATTGTTAGTTTTATCCATTTTATTTATTACCTTTATTGCAACTGTGTGTTTATTTCTCTGCCACATGATTGTGGATTAAATATATATTGAGGTTTCCCATGAAAATAGTATTAGCCCTTGGTGGCAATGCGTTATTAGAGCGTGGTCAACCGCTCACTGCGACCAATCTTCGTAATAATATTAAAAAGGCTGCGGCATCAATTGCGGCTATCGCTAGAGAGCATGATGTGGTAATTGTTCATGGTAATGGTCCACAAGTGGGATTATTGATGGAGCAAAATTACGAGTACCAAAAAATTAATAGTGCGGTCACCGCCTACCCATTGGATGTATTGGGCGCCGAAACTTGCGGCATGATTGGTTATATGTTGCAGCAGGAATTATTTAACAGTGACAATAAGTTAAGTATTACCACTATTTTGACCCAAACCTGCGTAGATATTGACGATCCTGCGTTTAACGACCCCACTAAGTTTGTGGGTCCCATTTATAGCGAAGAAGAGATAGATAAGATTAATATTGCTAATCCTTCGGCAATTTTTAAGAAAGATGGCGACTATTACCGCCGGGTTGTGTCTTCACCTATTCCACAAGATATTGTCGAATCTAAGCAGATCAGTAACCTACTTGAAAATGGTAATACTGTGATTGCCTGTGGTGGTGGCGGTATTCCGGTATTTAAGGCTAACAATGGTAATCTCGTTGGTGTTGAATGTGTGATTGATAAAGACTTAACGGCGGAGTTACTTGCCGAGCAAATTAAGGCGGATTTGTTTATTATTCTAACCGACGGCGCGGTTTACCTTAATTACGGTAAAGAAAATCAGCAGGCGATTAAAAATATTACGCCTGAAGAGTTAGATAAATACCATTTTCCAGCGGGTTCTATGGGCCCTAAAATTGATGCCGTGTGTAAATTTGTTTCTAAGGGGCTGGGTGATGCTGCCATTGGTGCTTTAGATGAGTTATCGGCGGTTATTGCTGGACACTCTGGTACGCGCATCACACTGGATGAAATGGTCGAGTATTATTGATTTTATCAACGGCCTAGCCAGTCACTTGCACGCTTTGTTATCTTAATGCTGGTTTATGTTTTAAAAGCCTCAAATAGAGGCTTTTTTTATTTTGGCCTACAACCTACAACCTACAACCTACAACCTGCCATTTCAGTTCATTCCATTGTATTCGGATGGTTGCCACCCATTAGGGGCTTACGGTTTAGAGCTGACCAGAATAGGCATGATCAAGCACGTACATAAGCATGATAGAGCATCACTCTACATAAGCCCCTGTTTTGTGTTTTCAGCTTATTAGTGCATCCCCGAAGAAGATTAATCCCAAGTAGATGCCGCATAGGGTATCGTGGCCAGAAGAGTGACCATAGGCAATCACAGTATCAAGGGCTACATCGAGCGCCAAGGGGTTAAAGGGCTGATTTAAAAAGGCATACAGCTCAATAATCTCTTGGTTATAACGATGGTGCGTGGCGTGCAATAACATGGCTTGACTAACATCTGTAGTTTGCGCCGCACTAGCTTGTACCGCTTGTGCTAGCAGATAAAAATAAGGGTGCTGGCTAAAGTCTAGCCAGGAGAGCAAGCCGACCAGTAGGTCGTCCATTGAGGGGGTTAGCCCAGCACCAAAGCCGATAATAAATTTAAGCTCAATTGCACGGTCTTGCTGGGCTACAGTAGCGATAAACTTTTGTAGATGCGGCGTAATATATTTAATCATCATCTCTGGTTGATACACCAGATTAGTCGCGATATTGAGCCGCGGTTGCTGACACAGTAATGGATAAATCCCCAGCGACTTTTGATTGCACTGCAAAAAAGAAGCGATATGCAGCTGAAGGCTTGATTGTTGGCTGAGTGCGATGGGCAAAGCCGCAGGCAAGCTGGGGTTAAAGCGTGCTATCTGCTCACTCACAATGGTTGCGCCTGCACCTAAGTTGATATGCAGGATCAGATTATCGATATGGGCGCAGGTCGCTGATGCCAGTGACAAGTTAGAGTCTGTGTTATTAATCACGCACAGCTCAACTTTTGCACCGACAATGAGCGACTTAAGGCTTACCCCTTGCGGCAATAAAATTGCGCTTGGGTTTATCTTTTTTGGTTGGGTGAGTAGCGAGATCAAACCAAAGGGACTTTGTAGATTGCAGGCGGCGTTAAATACCGAATGTACGGTTGTGATTATTGAGCCGTGGTGCATGAGTTGATCATAAATCGGTTGAGCTAGGGTTATCTTTGTCATCATCTGGCTTAATAGGTTTTATGGTGCTTTAAGTTAAAGGTATTGATGATCTCATCGGCTATTTTAGTCACGATCATGTCATGCGTATTATTAACATATAAGGCTAAATAAAAGTCGTTGGGTGGAGCATAGGTTTGTAGCTCATTAATAATGCTATGCTCTGCCGTTTTACAGGTTTCCGGTAACAAGGTGATCCCAAAACCGATAGATGAAGCGGTAATAATGGCCGACAAGTTACTGCTGCAATAGTTAATTTTGCTGCAGTAACCTAATTGATCCATAGAGTTAAGAATATGCTCCCGATACAGAGCTCCAGTGGGGAACAGCACTAATGGGACCATCTTGTTATTAAAGGTGGGGTGCGCCGCGCTGTCGAGCCATAAGAGAGGCTCTCTGCGATAGGCGTAAGCATTACCGAGTATGGGCTGCTTAACCAAAATAAGGTCATACTGACCAGCTTGATAGGCCTGATACAGGCTGTTGCTTAGGCCTGAGGTAAATTCAATTAAGATATTGTAGTTATGTTGAAACTGCACAATGGCTTTAGTGACATCGACCGACAGATCGTCAGGCACTCCTATCTTGATAATGCTTTGCTCTGACTTCTCATGAAAGTTATCGACCATAGAGGTGTTCAAGTCGATAATTTTATGGGCATAACGTAATACAAATTCCCCTTGCTCCGTTAATGTCACCTTTTGCGGTGTACGTATTAATAGCGTGCTGCCGAGCATAGATTCAAGGCGGTTAATTTGTTGGCTAATGGCCGATTGAGAGTTATGTATTCTTTCTGCTGCGCGGGTAAAACTGCCAGTTTCACACACGGCGATATAGGTTAAAAATAACTGCGGAGGAATAAACTTCATGATGGGTCACCTACGTTTAGCTTGTTATTATATTTTTCGTAAAATAAGTTGCGCCATTGTGAATGGGGTAGTGGGCTTTGCTGTTTCACGCTAGACAATTTCTAGTTTTAGCCCTGTGGCTGCCTAGTTTCGTGATTTAGTTTTTAATCTTAGGGATCACGACTTTGATATTATTTTGATCTTCTTCATGGGGGATGCGTTTAAACATCATCCTAGCATTCAGTCTTTCTTCAATAGGGCAGACATTCAACCGACAAATAGTAAGACCTTTAACTTAGTAAGGGAAATAGTATTTGCGCCAACTCAATATCAACTGTGTGGAGTCCATGTTATTGGTGATGTTCAATTAGCGCTTACTCAGCATTAGGTGTTACTGATTGTTTATGCTGGTGGGAAGAATAAGTGGCTATAGATTATATTTGTCCTGAATTGATTTCTTTTTGGAGTGCTGCCCAGCTGATCACGCCAACGATGTTATCGGGCGTATCTTGGTAGATAAATACCTGACCACTACGTTTGGGTGACAAGATGATATAAGCCTCATTGAGTGTTGTTGTATCACTTAGGCCTTCGATAGGATGGCGTGTTAGCGCGGGGCTATGATTATCGGATGGCATCTCAAGACTGACCATTTCAAATATTGCCTCAGTATTACGCATCAGTACGCTTCGACCCTCAGCCCGCTTAAGTACCTCGAGCAATAATTCATCGTTGTTGACGATAACAAAACGCCTATCCATCAGGGTTCTAACCCCTTTTTTCTGCAGCGCTAAATTGACCGGCGCGACTTTATAATTAAGCCCCATGATCTCTAACTGTTCAAAGAAAATAGATTTAGTTTTAAAACCTTGATAAGCAATTAAAAAAGCTGGAATAGTGACGAACATTGAAGGCAAAATAATACTGGCATCATTGGTCATTTCTAACAGAGCGACTAAGGCTGCCAGTGGCGCAGCAAGGCATACTCCCATCATGGCGGTCATACCTATAACCGTATAAAGCCCAACGTAGGGCGCAATAGACGGGAACAATAGGGCGCTGACTAAGGCAAGGATAGCACCGAGTAAAGCACCTATACCGTAGAGAGGACCAATCAAGCCACCAGGAATACCTAAACCAATTGCCGCAATAGTGGCAATCATTTTGGCAAACAACAGCGCAATTAAAAGTAATAGGCTCGGGTGTTGACTAATAGCCTCACCAATGGCGAAATCGCCAGTTCCAAGGGCTTGTGGCAACACTAAACCAATCAATGTCGTTATGCTACCGGCCAATAATAACCGATAAATTAATGGCCAGTTTTGCCCCGTGGCGGTAACTTTTAATAGTGAGTAATTAAATAGGGCGGCAGCAAAGCCTAATACCACGCCGCCAATCGCCAGTATGGGGTAGTGATCTAAGGGGATATGGAATACTTGAATACGGTCCAGTTCGTGTACATCACCAAATACCAGTTGGCTTGATACGGCGCCACAAATTGCCGAGAGCATAATCGGAAAAAAGTAGTGGATTTTATACTCGCGAACAATCACTTCGAGTACAAAAATGACCGCAGCGAGTGGGGCATTAAAAGTTGCAGCTATGCCTGCAGCAATGCCGCTGACGCACATAATACGCACGCTATTATCCGGAAGATTAAATTTTTCAGCGAGAAAGCTGGCACTGACCGCACCCAGATGAATAGCTGGACCTTCACGACCGACCGAGAAATTAGTGCCAAGGGCAAAGAGTGCTTGAAAAAATTGTCCTGCGGCGGATTGCAGCGGAATTTTACCATAATGCAACTTAACTCTATGTAAAACATAGGCTATTCCCATCCGCTTGTAGCGTTTAGAGCCTAGTTTTGCCACAATCCAAATTAATACTGCCCCTAAAAGCGGTAACAGAGCTCGCCAGTCAGCGACGTTCCCCGTAAAATCCAGCGTCTGTATTTGAGTGTAATGATTAGCCCAAACCAGTAAAAGTCGAAACAGTAAAATGACACAAGATGCGAAAATGGCAAATAGCAGCGCCAGTATGCACAGTTGTGCACTGATACGGGCTTGGGATAAATGATCACGTAGCTCATTAGCGAAATACTTTTTAGCTACTATGATGGCGCGTTGAATCGCGACTTTGTTTATCGGTAATTGCACTGCGTTGGCCTGAGTTGTATTGTATCGAACTCGTTCTTGAGTTGATTGTATTTTATATAAGGGGTTGTTACCTAATGCCAAATTATTCTCATTGGCTAAATCGGTTACAAATGATGGATCGCAAGTATCGTCCATCTTCAATATATTTATCGTGTTTAGTCTTAGTGGCCCTTCTTTTGGGGGCTTGGATTAGTTTTCTGCTGTTAAGCAGTGATAATCCGATTGTTAAACACAGTAGTAAAGCCCAAGATTTGAACGTTGAATTAGCAGCTCAAACGCAATTACTTGCGACCCGAAATCTAGAACTTTCCGTCGAGCGTGAAGCGAATGCACAGATGCAAGATATGTTTGGTCAGCAACTGAAAAAGCAAAAGGAATTAGAGCACGAGCTAGCGTTCTACCGTAGTATTATGACGCCAGACGATAATGCAGAAGGTGTCGCAATTCACGGACTTGAGATAACGCCGGGCGCTTTGACCGATGATTATAAGCTCAAACTGGTGTTAACTCAGTTGCAAAAGCGTAAACATTCGATTCAAGGTCGAGCCGAATTGACGTTAATCGGTGTGCAAAATGGTAAATCGGTTAATTTGAGTGTGAATAAACTCACGGACTCTAAGCTTGAATTTGATTTTCGTTATTTTCAGGTCATAGATACTAAGGTGACTGTTCCCGCAGGCTTTAATTTACAGCAAGTGAAAGTTAAAGTGTTGGTGCCTTCGAGCCGCTGGACTAAGAATTCACAGACTGAACAAGTCTATAGTGCCCCTGAGTTATTACAGGGTGAAAAAGAACCACGGGTAATACTTGAACAAAATAGTCAGGTAAAGGATAATTTGCCCCAGAAAACTGATGTAAGAGGTAGTAATGACTGATCAAGCTGATGCAGCAATGCCAATCCAATTTACCGATGCGGCCGCCGCTAAGGTAAAAGGTTTGCTGGAAGAAGAGCAAAATCCTGAACTTAAGCTACGAGTCTATGTGACAGGTGGTGGTTGTTCTGGATTTCAGTACGGCTTTACCTTTGATGAAAAGGTTAATGAAGGCGATTTTACGATAGAAAAACAAGGCGTTCTTTTAGTTGTTGATCCTATGAGCCTACAATATTTAGTTGGTGGAGAAGTCGATTATACTTCTGGCCTTGAAGGTTCTCGCTTCTTCGTAAAAAACCCTAATGCATCTTCGACATGTGGTTGTGGTGCCAGCTTTTCTGTTTAACGCATTGCTAATGTAGTGCCTAAAGGCACAGAGTTAGATCAAAAAAGCCGTCGTAATGACGGCTTTTTGTTGGGCGTAATTTAGTCACCTATCACGACTTAACTCATGATATTCAAGTTAAGCTTAGGCTTAAACCACGCCTTCACCTTTTTATCAAAGGCGACCCAAACTTGCAGTAACGACAAAACGATCAAAGCGATAAAAATGACATAGTCAGGTAGTCTGCTCTGCCACTCACCTAAATACACTGTGGTTGGGCCGACAATTAAGTTGTCAGGATCGTACATGATCACTGGCAGCATACTAATCAACCCAAGCTGTACTAAGGTGTAACCCCTCAGCATGATAAGCGCAGCCTTTTGCCGACCGATAATGGCAATCACCATAAAGAGTGTCAGTAGACAAAATAACACGCCTTGCTTGGCAACTAAGCCACTGATTGACGCAGCGGTATACACTATTAACAGCGCAATGAGTCGTTTCGGTAAACGTTGACTCATCATTGCGCTTGCTTGAGGTGTTGTTAGCGTGGGTTCTTGCTCGCTCATAGATATTCTCGCTTAGCGCTGCAGATTAATGGCTTTGCTTAGGCGCTAATTTTTGATCAAGTTCGTAAGGTGGGATCACTACGCCTAAATCATCTAATACTGGGAACACGGCAACAAATAAATCATCATCTTCCATGCCTGGCACCCATCTATCGTGGAATTCGTCATAGGGTATGGCTAAGGTTTGGCAATCGCTCCATTCGTCCACAGCCCAAGATTCCGCCGCTTCTTCAGTTGGCCACATTGGAATACAATCTTCTTCTTCTGTGGTCAGCATGACGCAACCGTCTTGGTCCTGTAACGTCCAAATAATTTGGTGTTCTTTAACTTGTTCAACAAGGTAATCGTAACGGGCTTCAGGTGTCATTGCTGCTGTCTCAGCGAGGGTTTTAACAGTCTTACTCATGAAAAATATCTCTTTTGCTTGAATAGGGTGAGCTTGATGTGTTTTTAGTTACACAGCAAAATTCACCAGTTGTGCAAATGGTAACATTAGCGAGGGATTAGAAAAAGAACAACAGCACTATAGAGTGCTGTTGTGTTGGAGCGGCCACGGTATTTTGCTGCTTTATTGGCGATTGTTTTAAAAGCGTTGGCCTATTTCGCGCTAAAATATCCACCGAGTACGGCTTCGCGTGAAGCACCTGTCACTGCGGGTAGATTGGCGGGTAAGCCTAAATGATTACGCATGGCAAGCCACGCAAAGGCGATGCCCTCTACCCATTTAGGATCAACACCAAGGGCTGAGGTCGTATCTAATTGATAACCGGGTAATAAGACGGCTAAACGCTGCATCAGTTGACCGTTGAACGCACCACCACCGCAAACGAATAATTCCCCTTCATAAGATAGTTTAATGATATCCCGAGCTATGCTGTGACAAGTTAAATCTAATAATGTCGATTGAATATCTTCTTCATCTAAATGGTTAAACGGCGATAACTGTTGTTCTAACCAAGCTTGGTTAAATAACTCTCGGCCTGTACTTTTAGGGTAAGCCAGTGAGAAATAGGGGTGCGATAATAGATGGGTTAATAGGCTTTGATCGGTTGTACCCGATGCGGCCCAGTCCCCCCCTTTATCGAAGGGCTCACTTTTAACCTGTTGGATCCACGCATCAATTAAGGTATTGCCTGGGCCAGTGTCAAACCCGAGTACCTGTTCATTATTACCTGGTAAATAGGTAATGTTAGCTATACCGCCAATATTTAAAATGATACGTTTTTTACCGACTTCCGCAAAGGTTTGCTGGTGGAATGCCGGAACTAAAGGCGCACCTTGACCACCGAGCGCAATATCTTTACGACGAAAATCGGCAATGACATCGATACCCGTTTCGGTCGCAATGGTATTAGGGTCGCCAATTTGTAGGGTAAAACCCACTTCGAGGTTTGGCATATGGCGCACGGTTTGGCCGTGACTGCCAATGGCAATAATATCTTCTTTAGCAATAGCGCATTTAGCCATTAAATTATTGACGGCAAGGGCAAATAGCTCACCGACATTGCGATCTAAGCGGCCGAGACGATTGATTTCATCTGTGCTCGGTAAACATAAACGTTGTAGACCTTTGAGTAAATGACTCGGAATGGCCTCTGTATGGCTACAAATCAGTTGCGGTTTTATACCCGAAAAGTCGACTAATACTGCATCAACACCGTCCATGCTGGTGCCTGACATCAGTCCAATATAATACGCATTTCTCATGAGGAGGAGTCCGTCCTTCGTTATTGCATTGCCAATTGCGTTTGTTTGTTTTGCGAAAGTGTTGCCATCAACTGTTTGCTAAGCGTATCGAATTGAGGTTTTTCTTTTCTCGCTATCGATTCTGATTTTGGTAGCGTAATCGTTCTTGGGTTACGGTGTACGCCATTGACGATAAATTCGTAATGTAAATGTGCCCCTGTCACGCGGCCCGTTTTACCTAAAGTACCGATAATTTGCCCTTGCTTGACGCTAGCACCTTTACTCACATTACGTTTAGTCAGATGCAGGTATTTGGTAGTGTAAGTGTTGTTATGTTTAATAAAAACATAGTTACCATTAAATTGATTATAACCCGCCTCAATTACGTGACCACTACCCGCCGCCTTAATCGGCGTGCCAATAGCGGCAACGTAGTCTACGCCGCGATGAGCTTTAACTTGCCCAGTTACAGGATGTAAACGTCTTGGATTAAAGTTGGAACTGACATACTTGAAATCAACGGGTGAGCGCAAGAAAGCCTTACGCATGCTCGTACCATTCTCGGAGTAATAGTTTCCGTCGGTATAGCGAATGGCGGTATAGCGTTCATCTTGGTTAATAAATTCGGCGGCAAGAATATTACCGTTACGTAAAAACTCTCCATCGGCATATTCTTGCTCATAAATAATGGCAAAACTGTCGCCTTCACGTAAATCTAAAGCAAAATCGATATCCCAACCGAATACGGTTGATAACTGCATAATTTGGTTCGCGGTCATTCCCGCATCAACCGCCGCGCTCCAGAAGTTGCTCTTAATATTCGCACTGGTGAAATGGCTGCGGATTTCGATATCTTTTTCGGAGATTTTTTCGTGATATTGTTCTTGTTTTTTAGTGATAACTAGCGTCGAAACGGCATTAACTCGATAACGTACCTCAGTTAAATCACCATTAATATCCTTTGAAATCACAATTTCTTCACCTGGCATAATTTTAAGTAAATTTTGCTTGGCTAAGGGGAGTTGGGTGATCTCGTAAACATCTTTAGTGGTTAAGCCTGCACGATCAAATACCGCGGCTAAGGTATCCCCATTTTTGACATTAAAATGTTCGACGTCTCTGTGATGGGCACTTTCGAGTGATTCAATGGCTTGATTATTGGCTTCACCTGCTGCTAGTGCATCGGATGAAGATAATGGCGTTGCCATTTCTACGGCGTTGTGTGTTTGATGTTCAAGTGATTCTGGCCGTTCAGGTGAGCGAAAGGCTAAAGGCACATCATAACGAGTGTTGATTTGAGAATGTTCACCTAGGCTGGCAGTTTGCTTTGAAGCTTGGGCTTCTTCAGCAGGTAGCAGCATGGTTATCATAGTGATAACAGAAAGAATGCTGAGGAGAATTTGATGCTTTTTAGGCAACAATTTAAATAATGTTATAACCTTTGCCATTGACGCCGATACCGATAACCAGAAACTTGAATAATCCCGTTAGTGTACACACTTTCAATTGTAGTGGCTAACAAGTAACATAAGTCTCTTCATTTTATGACCATGGCCCTAGGAGTCCTTGCCGAAATGGCTGATTTAGACCAAGTATTAGCAGAAATTAGACGTGGTACCGATGAGATTTTACTCGAAGCAGATTTGCTCGAAAAGCTCAAAGAAGGACGTCCACTGCGGATTAAATTAGGCGCCGATCCTACGGCTCCGGATATTCACCTTGGACACACAGTAATCTTAAATAAACTAAGGTTATTCCAGGAGTTAGGTCATGAGGTCATTTTCTTGATTGGTGACTTTACCGGTATGGTGGGTGATCCTAGTGGTAAAAATAGCACGCGTCCACCGCTGACCCGTGAACAAGTGTTAGCCAACGCAGAAACTTATAAAGAACAAGTTTATAAAATTCTAGATCCTGCAAAAACACGTATTGAATTTAACTCAAGCTGGTTAGAGCCATTGGGCGCGGCTGGCATGATCCGTCTTGCTTCTCAACAAACGGTTGCCCGTATGATGGAGCGCGATGACTTTAAAAAGCGTTATGCATCGGGCCAATCTATTGCAATTCATGAGTTTATGTACCCATTATTGCAAGGTTATGACTCAGTTGCGTTAAAAGCCGATGTAGAGCTAGGTGGCACAGACCAAAAGTTCAACCTGTTGATGGGCCGTGAATTACAAAAAGCGGAAGGCCAAAAGCCACAAGCTGTGATCATGATGCCACTGCTGGAAGGTTTAGATGGCGTGAAGAAAATGTCTAAATCGGCGTTCAACTATATTGGCGTGAGCGAACCGGCTAATGAAATGTTTGGTAAGCTAATGTCTATTTCGGACGACTTAATGTGGCGCTACTTTGAGCTGTTGTCATTCCGCCCATTGGCTGAAATTGAACAGTTTAAGCAAGATGTGGCTAATGGTTCAAACCCACGTGATACTAAAATCGCCTTGGCGAAGGAAATCATTACACGCTTCCACGATGCAGCTTCTGCTGAGAGTGCGCACCAAGCCTTCGTTGATCGAGCTAAGGGTATAATCCCCGATGATATCGAAGAACTGGAGTTAGCTGCTGGTGAAGGTCTCGCTATTGCCAATTTACTGAAAGATGCCGATTTAGTCTCGTCGACTTCAGAAGCCATGCGGATGATCAAGCAAGGCGCGGTGAAGATGGACGGTGAAAAACTAGATGATAGCCGTATGATGCTGTCTTCGGGTACTGTAGCGGTATTCCAAGTCGGTAAACGTAAGTTTGCCAAAGTGACGTTGGTTTAAGTGGCTTGGTTGTTTAAGTCACTTTAGTTTAAGTTATTTTCATTTAAATCAGTTAAATGAACAAAAAGAGCGCCTTAAGGCGCTCTTCGTTTTTAAGTCTTTTCTATCCCATAAAATCAAGGTGCTGTACTCGCTTCATGTTCAGCGATATTGCATCTATCGGTGCCAAAGTGTTTTCCATCACTGCACTTCCACGCTAATTGCGCCGAGCTAACTTGCCACAGTTTAGCGTCTTGCTTTAGAGAGATAATCAACAGCATCTGCGGATGTTGTTTAGAAAACTCACTTACTTGATAAGTTAAGATACTGTCTTTATTAGCCTGAGTACTCACTAAAGTAAATTTATCGCCAGCATAGCGGTTACTGATCTTATTAGGATCATCCGCCCATGGTTGATGTTGCGCCTGAGCGACCCGTAATTGTTGGTTAAAATGGCTCACTGGCTGAACGGCGTAAGAAACGATAATGGGTTGCAATGCCAAGGCATTGGGGGTTAGCACTAGGCTATTAAGAATGAGTAGAACAAGTAATCCCAAAAACTTCATATGAACCTCATTGAAACGAACTAACTCAGTCAACCTGTCTAAGACATCACACTCAGGTATTGGCCTATTGCTAGTTTCGACCCTTTTTTAGGGCTCAAGTTTCAAAGATGCGTAAATTTTGTCACTACTGCATGGCTAATTGGTCAGACATGGTTTGGTAATCGAGCAGATCCATATGCTCAATTACCCTATGGTTGAGCATATCGAGTTTAAGGCTGGTGACGCCCGGAATGGCAATATCAATGATTTTACCCGGCTTGCCGAATTGTTCACCGGGGCCTTTTAAATGGTAGTTACCTATCATGACCACCAAAGAGCCTGCGTTATACATGTGTTCTATATTGAAATTATATTCGAGCACCCCCTCATGAGCGCGTTCGAGAAAGTCGATAATGAAACGACCGCCGGTGTATTTCCGATTAGCCGTTTTGTCGAAAAAAACGCTATCACGGTTATAGAATTTTCGCAGAGTCTTGTAGTCGTGTTCTGTAAGCGCGTTCATGTATTTTACGGCTAACAGCTGCTCTGTGGGCATTTCACCTGTATTGGCTGTTGCCGCTGTGGGATTGAAGGCTAGTCCAAAAATAAGACTCAACATAAAAAACAATATTCGCAAATTATTCCCTCTTGGTTTTGAGATCAAACGCTGGTAAAGACAGGTGCCATTTAATGGCGCTTAAACGGATCGTTAAGATGCTGGTCATCGCTAAAAATAGTGCCGTTTTTTCGCCCATGCCATAGGCTAAACTCACGGTATAGCCTATACCACCTACGATAGAAGCCGTAGCATAGATTTCTGTACGTAATACCATCGGGATTTGTTTGCACAGTACGTCTCGAATAATGCCTCCTCCTACGCCTGTGATCAAGCCCATAACGACAGCAATCATGCCACTTAAGCCCATGTTGAAGGCTTTTTCAGCACCAATTACCGTAAAAAGGGCTAATCCAAAGGCATCGGCAACGGGTAAAATGTATTCAGGCACCTTACGAGGCCGGCGTACTAATAATAAACAGGCGAGCACTGTTGCAAGGATCACTATGATGTAATTGGGATCGCGGATCCAAAAAACGGGCGTTGCACCAATTAGGGCATCGCGGATACTGCCGCCGCCAACCGCGGTAACTGAGGCAAGTACAATAACGCCAAAGGGGTCCATTCTGTGACGTCCCGCAGCAAGCGCACCGGATAAAGCAAATACAGCAGTGCCACATAAGTCAAAAAAATAAATCCATTGGCTCATTTACTCATCTCTTTGATATGGATATTTAATGCATCGACGGAGATGCGGATTTCAATTACAGATAAAATCAGTGAATAGAGCAGTAACAACAAGCTAGCACCAAAAATCACTGAACCTGTTTTATTGAAACCGATATAGATAAATATCATACACAATACACACAGGGCGAAGCTTGATACACCCGCCTCTTGCATGCGGCGAATAATAGTGATGCGCTGGCTCAGGTTTTTAAGTTGATCGTTTTGCACTGGCTTATCACCATTGCTTAAGTTTCGGATTAATGCAGCCAAAGCAAAAAAACGGTTGGTATAAGCAAGCAATAACAATGAGATCGCTGGAAATAACAACGCAGGCGTTGTCAGTGAAACATGCATACTTTCGAGCAAAATAACCGCCTTTACCTAGTGCTAACAGAGGGCTAGATCATATCACAAGCTATGTAACCAACGTAAACTTGCCCATAACACGGGGAGTAGAATAATAAAACTAAACCAGATGGCGCCGGCGCGCGTGGTTAGCTTAATAGCTGGCGCAATGGCATCACTGTTTGGCTGCGCGCCATAGTGGAATTTATCCACATTGATACGTATGCCTGCAAACTTTTGTGGTCCACCAAGTTCTATTCTTAAAATATTGGCAACGATATTCACACAGAGAATATCGCTTCGAATCGTGGGATGATTTTTCGGCGCAGTAAACAGCTTAGTTAACGCGCTAGGGCCGCCTTGAATGGCGAGTGATAAACCCCACAACCAAGCGGGGATTGCTAATAAGATAGTTGATAAGCTATTTATGGTACTGCAAAAGTGTTGATACTTTGGCTGAATAGGCGGCCAGCTCAATTCGAGCTGTTTTAGCATACGCACCGCCAGTACTAGCGGTGCCCCGGCGATAGCAAAAAAGAAAATCGTCGCAGCAATGCCATAAATGGGTGCAGTAGCTAGTTTTTCTATGGTGGCTTTGGCTAGGCCAACTTCCGATAAACTATCGGTATCGCGCACTACCCAAGGCTGTAAAAGCGTTTTGGCGTGGGTATTGTCTCCACGCTTTAAGGCTTTAGCGATTTCATCGGCTATTTGGCTAAATCCTGCATCAGCTAAGCACAGGTAAAGGACTAAGAACTCAAAGAACCATGGGAACTCGGCTAATTCGAGCAAAAAGGTAATGATGGCCCAAAATGGAAATACTAACAGCAACATCGCTAAAAAACCTGCTATAGCTTGTTGCCTTGGTGAACGCTCGGGGCGATTTACTTTAACCGCGAGTTGTTTTGCTAAATGGCTAAACCAAATAAGCGGTTGTATTTCGCGTGGTAATGGCGCTAAACGTGCCAATAATAAAGCAAAAAAAAGTACCAAAAAACCTGTAAACAAAGTGCCATCGTTCACGACAAGTTGTTGATAAAATGAGGTGTGCATTTGATACTTTTCCGCTTAAGTGATTATTTTACTGAGCTGGAGTTAATTGCTCAAGCAGTAACATCACCATCAGTGCTGAGTGATAACCAGCTTTGACAATATAAGAGTCAAAATCAACTGGTGAGTCATTATTGGCGTTATCTGATAATGAACGGATCACTACAAATGGCACTCCAAATTGATGACAAACTTGGGCAATTGCAGCGCCTTCCATTTCACAGGCGGCCATAGTCGGGAAGTTTTTTAGCATAGTTTGAGTGCGAACAGGATCGCAAATAAAGCTATCACCCGTACAAATCAATCCTTCAATCGCTTTAACTTCACCTAATTGAGCTATCGCCTTATTGGCAGCTTCAACTAAATGAGCCGCAGGAATAAACGCGGCAGGCTGCTGCGCCATTTGGCCAATTTCATAACCAAAAGCGGTGACGTCTACATCGTGATGACGTACTTCGGAAGAAATGACGATATCGCCAATCGCTAACGTATCGACAAAACCACCGGCAGAGCCTGTGTTGATCACCGCATCTGGCGCGTACTTTTCAATAAGCAGCGTTGTTGCGATACTGGCGGCAACTTTACCTATACCAGAGCGCGTCACGACAACGTCTTTACCCGCGAGAGTACCTGCAATAAATTCAATACCTGCAATAGTTTGCGATGTTGCATTTGTCATAGCGGCAATTAAATGAGCAACTTCTGGCTCCATTGCACCAATAATTCCAATTTTCATGGGAGACCTTTTTTATTCAACACGTAAGAGTGGGACACAATAATAATGGCTAATATACCACACTGT
This sequence comes from Shewanella glacialipiscicola, assembly GCF_023283485.1. Lineage (GTDB taxonomy): Bacteria > Pseudomonadota > Gammaproteobacteria > Enterobacterales > Shewanellaceae > Shewanella > Shewanella glacialipiscicola. The sequence continues at coordinate 288,092 of NZ_JAKILU010000002.1, read as the reverse complement.
TTTGTGCAGTCGTTATGGCGTGATTTGGATTGCGTGATTTGGTTGATAATGGGGGGTAAAAAACGCGCATCCTAAAATGCGCGGGGTTAAAGCGCTAACGGTAAATGGATAGCGGCAAAATGGTTTTACAGCTAAAAAATATCTAATTTTTAAACAAACACCTTAGTGCTCAACGAAGCAAGTCAGTGCTTAGTCTAAGTAGTTCAAAATACCTTGGGCGGCATCGCGACCTTCGGCAATGGCGGTCACCACTAAGTCAGATCCGCGCACCATATCACCACCAGCAAACACTTTTAGATTAGTAGTTTGGAATGGATTGTCGGTTAACTTATCTGCTTTAACTCGGCCCCATTGATCAAGTTCGATACCATGGTCGGCAAACCAAGGCGCTGGGCTAGGTTGAAAACCAAAGGCGATAATAATCGCATCTGCCTCAAGTAACTGCTCGCTACCCGCAATAGCTTGTGCAGATTGGCGACCACTTGCATCGGCTTTGCCCATGGCTGTTTCGATACACTCAATGCCAACAACCTTGCCATCTTGGGTTTTAATTGCCACAGGTTGGCGGTTAAACAGGAAATTAACGCCTTCTTCGCGCGCATTTTGCACTTCGCGGCGTGAGCCCGGCATATTGACCTCATCACGGCGGTAAGCACACACTACGCTGCTAGCACCTTGGCGTATTGCGGTGCGCACGCAATCCATCGCGGTATCACCGCCGCCTAATACCACTACACGTTTACCTTCAAGGTTCAGGTAGGGCGTTTCAGCATTTTTTGTGCCCATTAAATGATGAGTATTAGCCACTAAATAGGGCAGAGCTTGATATACGCCTTGAGCATCTTCGCCTTCAAGGTTGGCTTTCATGGCGGTGTAAGTACCCATGCCAAGGAAAACCGCATCGTATTCTTCAAGCAGCTGTGTAAATGGGATGTCTTTGCCCACAGTGACACCGAGTTTGAACTCAATACCCATACCTTCTAACACACTACGACGGGTTGCCATAACGGCCTTGTCGAGTTTAAAAGAGGGAATGCCGTAGGTGAGTAGGCCACCAATTTGTGGATATTTATCAAAGACCACCGCTTTAACGCCATTACGGGACAGAATATCCGCGCAGCCTAAGCCTGCAGGGCCCGCCCCCACAATCGCCACCCGTTCAGGGCGCGGTGTTACCTTGCTCATATCGGGGCGCCAGCCTTGGGCGATAGCGGTATCAGTAATGTATTTTTCGACATTACCGATAGTGACAGCGCCAAAGTCATCATTGAGAGTACAAGCGCCTTCACAGAGTCTATCTTGCGGACAAACGCGGCCACAAATTTCGGGCAGAGTATTCGTCTCATGCACTAAATCTGCCGCTTCCATGATGCGGCCTTGCTCGGCCAGCTTGAGCCAGTTGGGGATATAATTGTGTAGTGGGCATTTCCATTCACAATAGGGATTACCACAATCTAAACAACGGTCTGCTTGCTCAGCGACTTGAGCCTGAACAAACGGCTGATAAATCTCAATAAATTGAGTTGCACGTTTTGCTGCAGGGTGTTTGATGGGGTCTTTACGACCCACTTCGATAAATTGAAAATCGTTACTCATACGCCATTACCCCGCCTTGACAACTAATTCTGGACTCGATTTTTCTAATTTGAGTAAATCGGCTACAGCAATGTTTTTAGGTTTTATTAATACAAAACAATCTAACCAGTTATCAAAATCACTTAAGATCATCTTGGCATGTTCACTACCCGTCTCAGCCACGTGGGCTTCAATCAGGCCTTTCAAATGTTGTTGATGAATAGTGGATTCGAGTTTTTGCGTATCGACTAATTCATTATTCACACGGCGATGAAAGCGGCCGAATTGATCGAAAACATAGGCAAAGCCGCCCGTCATACCCGCGCCAAAGTTCACCCCGGTTTTACCAAGGACGACCACAATGCCGCTGGTCATGTATTCACAACCGTTATCACCTAAGCCTTCAACTATAGCTATCGCACCTGAGTTACGTACGGCAAAACGCTCGCCCGCTTGACCTGCAGCAAAGAACTTGCCGCCAGTCGCGCCGTAAAGACAAGTGTTACCGACAATGGCACTGCGCTCACTTTGGAACGGGCTGCCAATCGGAGGATAAATGACGATTTGACCGCCAGACATGCCTTTACCGACATAGTCGTTAGCATCGCCGCAGAGTTTTAACTCAAGGCCCGGGCTGTTCCACACGCCAAAGCTTTGGCCTGCACTGCCGTTAAAGTTCAGTTTTATCGGTGCTTTAGTGCCTTTTACGCCGAGCGTGCTTGCGATATAGCCAGACAAGGTCGCGCCAACGGAGCGGTCGGTGTTGTTGATGCTGTAAGTTGCATCAAAACCCTCACCGTTATCGACAGCGCCTTTGCACTCATTTAGTAGGTGTTGGTTTAGTTGGCCTAAATCCGCTGGTGGATTGGTTTCTTGCCATGTGCGTGACGAAGTTGCAGGGACTTTGGGTTGATACAAAATTGGCGACAAATCTAAGCCTTGCTGCTTTGCGGTTTTACCTTCTAAGGCATATAACCATTCGCTGCGGCCGACTAAATCTTCAAATTTGCCCACTCCTAAGGTTGCCATCCATTGACGCACTTCTTCTGCGACAAACTCAAAGTAAGTCATCACTCGCTCTGGCAGGCCGTGGTAATGGTTGTCGCGCAGATTTTTATCTTGCGTTGCCACCCCTGTGGCGCAGTTGTTCAGGTGACAAATACGCAGGTATTTACAGCCAAGTGCGATCATAGGCACAGTACCAAAACCAAAACTCTCTGCCCCTAAGAGCGCCGCTTTAATCACATCGGTACCGGTTTTTAAACCACCATCGACCTGCAAACGAATTTTATGGCGCAGGCCGTTCTCTACTAGCGATTGATGCACTTCCGCTAAACCCAGCTCCCAAGGACTGCCCGCATACTTGACTGAGGTGATTGGGCTGGCACCTGTGCCGCCGTCGTAACCTGAAATCGTGATCATATCCGCATAGGCTTTAGCCACACCGGTAGCGATAGTACCGACACCGGGTTCTGATACCAGTTTGACTGAAATCAGTGCCTTAGTATTGATTTGCTTCAAGTCGAAAATAAGCTGGGCTAAATCTTCGATAGAGTAAATATCGTGGTGCGGCGGCGGTGAAATTAAGGTGACACCCGGGCGCGCATGTCGCAGTCCGGCGATTTCCACACTTACTTTATGACCCGGTAACTGGCCACCTTCACCAGGTTTTGCCCCCTGGGCGACTTTGATCTGCAACACATCGGCATTAACTAAGTAGTGCGCCGTAACGCCAAAACGCGCCGAGGCAATCTGCTTAATGGCAGAGTTGCGCTCAGTATTAAAGCGGCGAGCATCTTCACCACCTTCACCAGAGTTAGAACGGCCGCCTAAACGGTTCATGGCAATTGCCAGAGCTTCATGGGCTTCGGGGCTGAGGGCACCGATACTCATGGCTGCACTGTCAAAACGTTGATACAAGCCAGCAGCACCTTCAACATTTGCCATATCAATCGGTGTGCGTACGCCCTTAATACCAATTAAGTCGCGCAGTGTTGCTACCGGACGATTATCGACGAGCTCGGCAAATTTTTTGTAGGTGGCAAAGTTTTTGTCAATCAATGATGCTTGCAATGTGTTAACCACATCGGGGTTAAAGCAGTGATACTCACCACCCTCAACATATTTCAGCAGACCACCTTGCGGCAATGGTACATGGGCGCGGTAGGCCGCTTTGTGCAGAATGGCTTGATCTTGGGCAATGTCAGTAAATCCGGCACCTTCGATGCGGCTGATTACGCCTTTAAAGCACAATTCAATGACGTCGCTGGCGATACCGATAGCTTCAAACTGTTGACTACAACGGTAAGAGCCGACCGTGCTGATGCCCATTTTAGACATGATTTTTCGCAGGCCTTTTTCGATACCATAACGAAAATTCAGCATCAGTGCTGTGGTGTCAGTTAACTGATGACGTTTGGCTAACTCGGAAATTGATTCATACACAAGGTACGGATAAATCGCCGTAGCACCAAAGCCCAGTAATACAGCAAAGTGGTGTGGATCTCGCGCCGATGCGGTTTCAACTATGATGTTGGTATCGCAGCGCAGGCTTTTATTCACCAGCATTTGTTGTACCGAACCGACCGCCATTGCCGCTGGGATCACTTGCGCTGTTTTAGCAATCGCTCTGTCCGAGAGAATAAGCAAAGTGGTACCGCTACGCGCTAAGCGTTCGGCTTCGGCAGTAATACGGCGAATGGCGCTTTCTAAGCCTTCCTTTGGTTCGTAATTCAAATCCACAATATTGGCGCGATAGTAAGTGCTGTCTAATCCTAATAACTGATTAAAATCACTGAATAATAAAATAGGCGAATTGAACATCACGCGATAGGCGTGGCCCGTTGTTTCATTAAACAGGTTCTGCTCACGGCCAATACAAGTGGTCAACGACATCACGTGTTTTTCACGTAAGGGGTCGATGGGGGGGTTAGTCACTTGCGCAAATTTTTGCCTGAAATAGTCATATAGTGAACGTGATTTTTTCGACAACACCGCCATAGGCGTATCGTCACCCATAGAGCCTGTGGCTTCTTCGCCTTGTTTGGCGATGACCCAAATAACGTGTTCTAACTCTTCGCGGGTATAGCCAAATAGTTTTTGATATTGCAACAAGAGTTCAGGGGTAAACTCGCCTGCACCATGTTGCTCTGAGGCCAAGTCTTCGGCGGGCGTTAAAGTTTGGCTGTTTTTTGCCATCCACTCTTTATAGGGGTGACGACGTTTAAGGTCGTTATCAATCTCAAAGGATTGATATAATCGGCCGTTTAACGTATCTAATACCAGCAGTTCACCTGGGCCAACGCGACCTTTTTCAATAACCTCATCGGCGGAGTAATCCCAAATGCCGACTTCGGAGGCTAAGGTCAAAATACGATCTTTAGTGATCACATAACGTGATGGACGCAAACCATTACGGTCAACGGCGCAAGCGGCATGGCGACCATTGGTCATTACAATACCAGCCGGGCCATCCCAGGGTTCCATGTGCATAGAGTTAAAGTCGTAAAAGGCTTTTAATTCATCATCCATTTCTGGATTACTTTGCCAAGCAGGCGGGATCAATAAACGCATGGCGCGGTATAAATCCATACCACCAGATAACAACATTTCTAGCATGTTATCTAAAGAAGAAGAGTCTGAGCCCGTTTCATTAACAAAGGGCGCGGCTTGCTGCAAATCAGGTAATAGTGGTGAATTAAATTTATAAGCACGGGCACGGGCCCATTGACGATTACCCGTAATAGTATTGATTTCACCGTTATGGGCTAAATATCTAAACGGCTGAGCTAATGGCCATTTAGGGGAAGTATTAGTAGAGAAACGTTGATGGAATAGACAAATAGAGCTTTTTAAACGAATGTCCGCGAGATCGGGATAAAACGCGGGCAAGTCCACTGGCATCATCAAGCCTTTATAGACAATCACTTGGCCAGATAAACTCGCGACATAGAAGTCATTATCGTCGATGATTTGTTGTTCTAAGCGACGACGAGCCATATAAAGACGGCGTTCTAAGTCTTTTTCACGCCAGCCGATTGGCGCGTTAATCAGCACTTGATAAATTTGCGGCAAGCTAGCTTTACCTATTTCTCCTAACACATCTGCATTGATAGGCACTTTGCGCCAGCCAGCAATGCTTAATGTTTCACGCTCAAGCTCACGCTCAAGTATATGTTTTGCTTGTTCAGCCAGTTCATTATCTTGACTTAAAAACAACATGCCGACGGCAAATTTACGGCTTAAATGCCAATCGTTTTCTGCAGCAATCGCTTCAAAAAATTGCACCGGTAATTGCATCAATAAACCACAACCATCGCCAGTGCGACCGTCGGAGGCAATGCCGCCACGGTGCTTCATGCGATCGAGTCCATGAATAGCCGTGCGCACAATACGATGGCTGGCTTCGCCATCCATCTGTGCTATCAACCCAAAACCACAATTGTCCCGCTCAAAACTGGGATGATATAAGCTCATACAAAAACCTCCCTAGACCTCAACTAATTACTACTCGGGGAGAAAATGTTGGACTTTCTATAGATATGCACCCGAACCACTCAAATTAGCCTGAGATTCACTAAAGGTCAAACCAAAATTTTGCATAAAGTGTGGGTGTTTATCCATGTTTCATACACAAAACACAATTGCCTTACGTTAACGTAAACAGTAAATTTATACGTATAACATTATGAATAAAAAGAATTTTTAAAATAATAAAACCGCAGGTTCACTAAGTTGTAACACTGTGGCTGGATTATTTTTTATTTAAACATAGTGATTTTTATTATCAGCACAGCATTTGAATAAAAAACTATTTTTATTGAATTTTTATGCATTAACGTATGAGGCGAATCTTAGTGTGATTCTGCTGTATTTGAGAATACACCCGTTTATGCTTATAAGGTTATGTATAAGATGGGAACTTGACGTAGCGCAGTGAAACCGTTTTCTGCCTTGTTTATACTAAGTTTTTTTATTCAATGGGTTGACGTTTTTCTTATCTATTGGTGAATTTACCTTGGCTATTGTTAATGAAACGATATGAAATTAGATTGGTGCTCTGATGGGGCTTGATGCATATGTTAATACTTTTGGTGCTGTTTGTAAGGCGCAATATGGCACTCGCTTACGAAAGCTTACCATTGATGCTAAGTTTACCTGCCCCAATCGTGACGGAACCTTGGGGCGTGGAGGTTGTACTTTCTGCAATGTGGCGTCATTTAGCCATCAAACTGCTGATGTGCTGAGTATTACTGAGCAACTTGAGCAGGGTAAAAACCGTTATCGTGAGGCAAAACCTCGGGCACAAGCCGATAAATTTATTGCTTATTTTCAGGCTTATACCAGCACTTATGATGAATATCAGGTGTTAATGGCCAAGTACGATGAGGCGGTCAAAGATGGCGATATTGTGGGGCTGTGTGTTGGTACTCGCCCCGATTGTGTACCAGATAAGGTATTAGATTTGCTGGCGAGTTATCAGGCAAATGGCATTGATGTGTGGTTAGAGCTTGGATTGCAAACTGCTAAAGATGAAACCTTGCGTAAAATTAACCGTGGCCATGATTTTGCGTGTTATTGCGATACAGTTTCTCGAGCAAGGGCTCGCGGACTTAAGGTGTGTACTCATCTTATTCTTGGCTTACCCGATGAAACCCATCACGATTATATGATGACCCTCGCCGCTGTGTTACAGCAGGGCGTTGATGGTTTGAAGCTGCATCCTTTACATATTGTTGAAGGGAGCACTATGGCAAAATCGTGGCGAAGTGGACGCTTACCTTTATTGAGTCTTGAAGATTATGCTTACAGTGTTGGCGAGATGATCCGGCATACACCGCAGGCTGTGATTTACCACCGTGTCACCGCTTATGCTAAAAAACCAATGTTACTAGCACCTGATTGGTGCGCCTATCGTTGGAATGGATTAGTCGCAATTGTGGATAATTTGCAGCGTTATGGTGGACAAGGACATGTATTGGCGTAATGCTAGTGGAGTGAGGGATTTCTTCAAAGTACACTGTTATTGTTATCATTTCATGGGCAGGATTTGTCAGCGTTGAGTGTCTATTCTGTTAAAAATGACGTTTACTAGACCCAGAATATCGCTATAAGTTGCACAGTCAATTTTAGTGAGTATTATGTGATAAATTCGTTTTAAGCATTGAACCACTTAAGGGAGGCCTCATGGCCACAGTTGAATTAGAAGCAATACTTGATCTCAATACTCTCGAACAATACTGCAGCGCTATTGGTGCCGGTACCTTGCTCAAGAGTGTGGTGTTATTTGAGCAGCTAATGCCTGAATATGTGGGAAATCTAATTAAGGCTAACGACGCTGCAGACAAAGAGACGTTATGCTCAGAAGCGCATAAATTTAAAGGTGCGGCTGGTTCGGTGGGCTTAAAACGTATTCAGCAAATTGCCCAGCTATTACAACATGGTGAAGAGCCACAATGGGATGCTGAACATGCGACTTGGGTTGCACAAATTGTTGAACATGCGAGTGCTGATTTACAACAGCTAAAACTCTTTTTGCAAGCAAAAGCATAGTCATAACCATATAGTATGTAAGGCGCAGCAATTTGGTGAGTTGTTGTGCCTTAAGGGTTAATGTTGTTGATAGTTTCCCCCTCTTTTTAATCTGCTTAACCTTACATCGCTTTTATTTCCTACTCGCTCTTCGTGCTATGTTGCCTGAATTGAATATCGATTTCGGTCACACTCTTGGTATCTTGTGCCACGTTATTATTAATCAGTTATGCTAAAGTAGATTTAATTTATTAATTCATAACCTTAATGGCAATCGAGAAAATGAAAAGTTTACCTAGCTTAAAAAACTTATTTTATTTGGTGAATCTCTATCAAGAGCAGAATTTTAACCGCGCCGCTAAGGTGTGTTTTGTGAGTCAGTCAACGCTTTCTAGTGGGATTCAAAATTTGGAGGAGCAATTAGGTCACCAGTTGATTGAGCGAGACCATAAGTCTTTTATGTTTACCGCCATTGGTGAAGAAGTGGTGCAGCGCGCCCGTAAAATTCTCACAGATGTGGATGATTTGGTGGAATTAGTGAAAAATCAAGGTGAGCCGATGACGGGCGATATACGTTTAGGTTGTATCCCTACGATTGCGCCTTTCCTATTGAGCCGCGTGATCCGCCAGTGTCAACAATCTTATCCAACGATGAGTTTATTATTGAAGGAAGATACTACTGAGCGTTTGTTAGAGGCTTTAGGTAAAGGTGAGTTAGATTTATTGATTCTGGCTTTACCCGTCAACACCAGCGGCTACCACAGCATGAAAGTGGGCATAGATCCTTTCAAAATGGTGGCCCACAAAGATTTAGCGGGTGGCATACATCAACCTATTGATTATCAAACTCTGCCGGACGAGAGTATTTTTCTTCTGCAAAGTGAGCATTGCATCACAGGCCATGCGATTACTGCATGCCAGTTAGGCGACAGCGCAAAAGTTAATCCTTTTGCTGCGACCAGTTTGCATACTTTAGTACAAATGGTGAACAGTAAACTGGGTACTACATTTTTGCCGCAAATGGCGATTGATGCGGGTATTTTAAATGATACAGATTTAGTGGTGATGACGCCGCCAGGTGAAGCGCCTTATCGTGATATCGGCCTTGTTTGGCGCCAAACAACCAGTCGGATTTTAACCTTCCGTACTTTAGGTTTGATGATCCAAAAGCTGCTGGTTAAAGAGCCTGAATAAAGCTGACGGCCAAATAATGTTATAGCGATTATTGACGTTACATTATAGCGGGGAAACACCAAACACTTCGATTGAGTGTTGTTTCCCTTTCAGTTTGATTGGGCCTAAGTTCGATAGATGATACAAGGTATTAGGGTTATCTAAACGTCCCGCCAATGCACCCGAAATCAACATACGCTGTCCTAGTGGATTACACTGATCTTGCAACCTAGCAAGGGTGTTGATCACATCACTAAAGAAACTAATTTCTTGTTTCTGCACCCCAACTACTGCTGCGACAACTTGGCCACAATGTGCCGCGGCTTTAAATTTGGGTACAAAACCGTAGTGTTTTTCAAAATAATGTCTTTGCCAATTAAGCTGTTGGCTGAATTCAAAATAAATATTCAGACAGCGGTCATGCACAATCCCTTCTTCTAATGGCCAATGGATCAACACAGCATCGCCCATATAGCGATAAATCTCAGCTTCGTTATTGGTGACGGTATCCGACAGTAAGCTAAAGCTATCTTGGATCAAGCGGCTAAAACGATAATCGCCCAGTGATTCAGCATGTGTGGTTGAGGCGACCATGTCTAAATACAGAAATAACTGCTGTTCATATCTGGGCTTATGATATTTACCTAGGCCAATGTTGAGTAAGATGCGTGGCCCAACTAACAGCGCCATTTGTTCTACGAAGGCTAAGCTAACGCGTACGACCACCAGATAAACGATCAATGCTTGAAATGAAGGGCTATAGAGTATGTGGGCCGTTAACATTTGCCTGAGCGTTGACATGTGGTTTTCGATAGCCCACATATTTAAAAACTGAGTCATGTAAGCTAATGTTGTTGCGCCAAGAAATAAAAATAGCCCCTTAAAAATGACAGAAAACATATAGGGGAGTCGATTTATGGCACTGAAATCTGCGATGACGTTTGACATCCAATGTAGACTGCCAAAAATAATGCCCATATAAATCGCGAGTGTCGCAAGATCGGCCGAGCCTACCGCCCATTGAGGTAAGTCTGGTGATTGGGCATATCGAAAAAACACGAATGCAGCCATGGCTATCGCCCAAGCTAAAATCGCAAAAAGGAGTTTTTTCGCTTGTCTACGTGCTCTCACTGCTTGATGGATGTCCGAATACGACTGTGCTTTCAGGATGCCGTAGTTTATAGAAAAGTGTCACCTAAGTGCCAGTGATATTTGTGATCTGGATCAATCCAAGTCTATATCGTTACGTAAAATTAACCAAAAATCCGCTTGAGTATGTTGGCTGTGAAGGTTTTTTTTAAATAAAAGCCTCTAGGGTTAGTCATTTTTAGACTGCCATCTTCAGCGATACTTTGTGTAAGTGCCTTACTGTTTGCTGCTTTGGGGCGTAATTGCAGCACTTCACCGTGGCGTGCCGTCACTTTATCAACTTTGCCCAAGGCGATGAACTCCATAATTTCTTCCCAATCTTGTTGCAATAACTGTAACTCATGGGGAGTGGGTTCCCACAATATGGGGGTACCAATTCGGCGCTCTCCTACAGGAATCTGCCGCTCACCTTCTATTGGCACCCACAGTACGCGTTGTAGCTTGTGGCAGACTAAGCTGTTTTGCCAAGTTAAGCCTTGGATATTATGCAGCGGCGCTACGCACACATAAGTGGTTTCTAGTGGATGTCCCCGTGAATCAATCGGGATAGTTTTAAGCTCGACCCCTAAATGCAGAAAATCTTGCTCAGGTTTAGAGCCTGCAGTTGCACCCAGCTCCATTTCGATTAATTGACCGACCCAGCCTTTATCGCGCTTAAGATCCTTAGGAATTGGCATACCTCTTTGAATGGCAATGTGCGCCAAATTTACGCCAGCCATTAAATAAGCGCGTTCAAGTAATTCAGGGAGGTTTTCGGGGGGGATGATTTTATTCATGGTTGGATTTTACTTAAAAATAACGGCTTAGCAATGGTGGTTAAAATGTGAGCTATGATATTTGGATAAACTTGTCCCCCTTTTTTTTATTCTAAGTAACTGATTTTAAATTCCATATGTGAGTTAACCACCGTTTTGTAAAAAAGTGTTCAAAGTTACTCTCTGCTTTCCCCTGTGTTCCCCACATACTTATCCACAGATATTAGGGATAAGTCAGTGAATTAGTTTGCTTAACCTAATGAAATCTCCAAGTCAATGCGTAAAAAGCGTCTTTATTCGTGCTTTTATGGGCAAGGTTTAACCCATTTTGTGTATAAAATTGACTTGTGGCGTAACAGTAATAGAAATCTCTTTGGCTGACTAAATAATGAGCTCTGATGGTTTTAGTAATTTTAATAAAATTTAATGGTTAATTAATTCATTGAATTTAAATGGTTTAATTGTTTTTTTGCCTGTTTTTTAAATAGCATGAAACTGATGTTTTTTGAGCGTTATAACAAGTTTACTGGAGTTTCAAACAGAGATATCCACAGAAAATGTGGATATCCCACGGTTTTATGGTGCTGCCTTGTTGATAAATGTCTTGCGAGACCGATTTTATCCAAGGCGTAGAGTGAAATAGAGGTTTGCTGAGAGACTAGCTTTATGAAACAATCAGTTTATTAAAATTTAATGTAATTTGGAGTCCATGTGATTGATAGCGACGGCTTTCGCGCAAATGTGGGCATTATAATTTGTAACAGATATGGCCAAGTCATGTGGGCCAGACGCTTCGGTCAACATTCATGGCAGTTTCCTCAGGGCGGTGTTGACGATGGCGAGACGGCCGAAGAAGCGATGTACCGTGAATTATATGAAGAAGTTGGCCTTAGACCCGAGCATGTGGATATCTTAACTTCAACGCGTTCTTGGTTACGTTATCGTTTGCCAAAACGTTTAGTGAGGCAAGACAGTAAACCTGTGTGTATTGGCCAAAAACAAAAGTGGTTTCTGTTACAATTGAAAAGCCAAGACAGTGCGATTAATTTAAGCTTATCAGGGCATCCTGAATTTGACGATTGGCGTTGGGTCAGTTATTGGTATCCTGTGCGGCAAGTTGTCTCATTTAAACGAGATGTTTATCGTAAAGTGATGAAAGAGTTCGCAGCAACGGCATTGTCATTCCAAATTCAGGAAATACCGAGAAAACGGGGAAGACAAAAAACAACGGACTGATTTTCAAAATAGGATTGAAAACAGTGTTAAATACACTCAGGGATATTACGCAGGCCGTGGCATCAGCCAACAGCCTAGAGACCGCACTAGAAACTTTAGTGACCTCAACGAAAGCGGCAATGGCTACTCAATGTTGTTCCATCTATATCTTAGAGGAGCAAGAATTGGTGTTATCTGCAACGGATGGCCTTAAAAAGAGCGCTGTTGGTCGTGTGCGCATGCCGTTGAGTGAAGGGTTAGTTGGACTCGCTGCCCAGCGAGAAGAAGCGGTTAACTTAGCAGACGCAAGGCTTCATCCACGATTCAAACTCTTTCCTGAAGTTGCTGAAGAAGAATACCGTGCTTTTTTAGCCGTGCCTATCATCTACCAGAAAGCGGTCGTTGGCGTTATCGTGGTGCAGCAAGCGAGTGCGCGTCAATTCAGCGAAGGTGAAGAAGCCTTCTTGATGACCTTAGCTGCTCAGTTAGCAATGGCAGTGCGCGGTTTAAAACAGAAAGCACAGGTCAGTTCCCATCAACATCAAATAGTGTTTCAAGGTACCTCTGCATCGAATGGTATCGCTATCGCTTACGCATTTGTGCTGGGTGGCGAAATAGCCCTCGAACAGCCCGATGTACGTAGTGACAATATTATCCATGAGTCCAGTCGCTTAACGGCAGCAATGGCGCGCTGTAAAGAAGCCATTGGCGCCTTGTCGCAGCGGTTTGATCGTGAGCAGGATGAAGAAGTTGTCTCTATTTTCAATGCATTGCAGTTACTGCTTGATGATGCCAGTTTAGGTGGCGAATACGCCCGTGAAGTGCAATTAGGTTGGGCGGCGGAGTCGGCGGTGAGCCGAGTGTCTTTACGTTATATCCAACAGTTTTTAGCAATGGAAGACCCTTATCTTAAAGAGCGCGCGAGTGATATCCGCGACTTAGGTCAAAAGGTATTGCGCCAGTTAATTGAGCCGGAGCGGCTTGAGCTTGAGCCTGACAAACCGGTGATCCTTATTACCCGTGAAGCCGATGCGACTATGTTGGCTGAGTTTCCAAGGCAAAAGCTTGCTGGGATTGTTACTGAACTTGGTGGCGTGAACTCCCATGCCGCTATTTTAGCCCGCGCCTTAGGTGTGCCGGCCATTACTGGCGTTGAGCAATTATTATCTGCCAATATTGACCAGAAACTCTTAGTGGTGAATGCGAGCCGTGGTCAGTTATTAGTGTCGCCATCCCCAGCTGTTGTTGGTGAGTATCGCAGCTTAATTTCGGCGCAAAAAGCGTTGCAACGTCAATACGCTCAGGAGCTAGCCTTACCTTCAGTCACGCTCGATGGCTCGCGTATTCGTTTGTATTTAAACGCCGGATTACTCAGCGGTGTAGCTTCTGAAATTGCCACCGGAGCCGATGGGATTGGGCTTTACCGTACTGAAATCCCTTTTATGCTGCAGCAACGTTTTCCGAGTGAATCTGAGCAAGTTAAAGTGTATCAACAGGTGTTATTGGCTGCATCGGGCCGACCTGTGGTGATGCGTACCTTGGATGTGGGGGGCGATAAACCTCTACCTTATTTTCCGATTAAAGAAGACAATCCTTTTCTGGGATGGCGCGGGATCCGTTTGTCACTGGATCATCCTGAATTATTTTTAGTGCAGTTACGGGCCATGTTACAAGCTGGAGGCGACGGTAAGCAGCTGAGTATTTTATTGCCTATGGTGAGTAACTTAGATGAAATCGATCAATCTTTGGCGTATCTGCAGCAAGCTTATATTGAATTAAAAAATGATGTAAATATCGATATTGTTATGCCCAGAGTTGGCATTATGCTCGAAGTGCCTGCCATGTTATATCAGCTCAATGATGTGGCCAAAAGAGTCGATTTTGTCTCCGTTGGTAGTAATGATTTAACGCAGTATTTACTTGCGGTCGACCGAAATAACCCGCGGGTGAGTTCGTTATTTGATAGTTTTCATCCGGGCATTTTGCGGGCGTTGCATCAAGCACTCCTCGATTGCCGACATCATAAGCTCGACATTAGCATTTGTGGCGAGTTAGCGGGTGAGCCTATGGGAGCCATTTTGTTGGTTGCGATGGGATATGCTCAATTGAGCATGAATCAGGGCAGTTTAGCGCGAATTAATTATTTACTACGTCGTGTTGCGCGCACCGATTTAGATCAATTGCTTGCCAAAGCGCTGCGTCTATCCAACGGTTTCCAAGTGCGTGAATTAGTTAAAGAGTATTTAAGTCAGCAAGACCTTGAGAGCATTCTTAACTAATGCTGCCTTTTGCTTTAAGCTGATGCCCTCGATTTAGCATTAGCTCGGTGTGTTTCTGTGGATAGTTTGTTGTCGGTATTCTTAATCTGCTTAGCCCTAGGCGCTTTTGTCGGTTTTATGGCCGGACTACTCGGTATTGGTGGTGGCTTGATTGTGGTGCCGGCGCTACTTTATATTCTGCCATCGGTTGGTATCCATTCCGCTCAATTACCCCATATTGCAATAGCGACGTCACTGGCGGCGATTATTCTGACGTCGATTTCGTCAGCACGAGCACACCATCAACGCGGTAATGTTCCTTGGCCGTTATTTAGAACTATGTTGCCGGGGATCATGCTAGGGGCGTTAACTTCAGCATTTATTGCAGAACAAATTTCAGCAGTAACACTACAGAAGGGTTTTGCGATATTTGTGGTGCTCATGTCGATTCAAATGGCTTATCCCTTTAAAACAGAGTCGAGCCGTCAGTTACCCAGTGCGCCAGTGTTATTCATTGTCGGAACCTTTATCGCCATGATTGCAGGACTAATGGGTATTGGTGGTGGCGTTTTATTAGTGCCGTTTTTAACCTTCTTTGGCCTGCAGATGCGTTACGCTATTGGTTTTTCGGCTGCGACAGGTTTATTAATTTCATTGTCAGGCAGTTTAGGGTATGTCATTGCAGGCTTTAATGCGTCTGAACTGCCCTATGGCACCTTAGGTTTTATCTATTTACCTGCATTGTTTGGTTTAGTAATAACGTCAGTGTCGATGGCACCAGTGGGGGTAAACGCGGCCAGCTCTTGGCCTACCCCAGTGCTTAAGAAAATATTTGCACTGTTACTTTTGTGTGTCGGTTTGAAGTTAATGCTGACCTGATTTTTACCTCTATTTGAGGTGGTTAATGGATATGTTATGGCACTGAGTTTTCCCAATATCGATCCTGTGATCGTCTCATTTGGACCGTTTAATCTTTTTGGCGAAAGCTTTGAGCCTGCACTGCGCTGGTATGGTTTTACCTATTTAGTTGGCTTTGTGGCGGCGATGTGGTTGCTTAACCGTCAAGCGGATCGCTCCAAGGGATTATGGACGCGTGATCAAGTTTCCGATCTGCTATTTTATAGTTTTCTAGGGGTGATATTAGGCGGACGTATTGGTTACGTGCTTTTTTATCATTTTGATTATTTTCTGGCTAGCCCGATGTATTTGTTTAAAATATCTGAAGGAGGCATGTCGTTTCATGGTGGGTTGATAGGCGTAATCACCGCCATGATTTATATCGCGTGGCAACAAAAGCGACCTTTCTTTGCCGTTGCAGATATGGTGGCGCCTGTGGTGCCTATCGGTTTAGGGGCAGGGCGTATTGGTAACTTTATCAATGGCGAGCTCTGGGGACGCACCACTGATATGCCTTGGGGTATGGTATTTCCAACGGGTGGATTAGATGCTCGTCATCCTTCGCAGTTGTACCAATTTGTACTTGAAGGTGTGGCGCTATTCCTACTGCTTTATTGGTTTAGTAAACGCACAAATAAAGTGGGTGCGGTGTCGGGGATGTTTTTAGTCGGTTACGGTGTTTTCCGTATAGTGGTTGAAACGGTAAGGCAACCTGATGCGCAGCTTGGACTCTATTGGGGATTTATAACCATGGGGCAGATACTCTCAGTACCTATGGTGTTAATCGGTATGTATTTGATTTTTAGTAAGCAGGATAAGCAGCAATGAAACAATATATAGACTTAATGAAGCACATTTTGGCCGAAGGCGTCGATAAATCGGATCGCACGGGCACAGGAACTCGCTCAGTATTTGGCTATCAAATGCGCTTTGATTTGAGCAAAGGCTTCCCTTTGGTGAGTACCAAAAAATGCCATATGCGATCTATTATTCATGAGCTGCTGTGGTTCCTAAAAGGCGAAACTAATATTGCCTATCTACGCGAGAATAAAGTCCGTATTTGGGATGAATGGGCTGATGAAAATGGCAATTTAGGCCCTGTTTATGGTGCCCAGTGGCGCAGCTGGCCAACGCAAAGTGGTGATGCTATCGATCAGATCTCACAAGTAATTGCACAGATAAAAACTCAACCTGATTCTCGTCGTCTTATAGTTTCTGCATGGAATGTGGGCGAGTTAGATAAAATGGCGTTGGCACCATGCCATGCATTTTTCCAGTTTTATGTGGCTGATGGTAAGTTATCTTGCCAACTTTACCAACGTAGCTGCGATGTATTTTTAGGTCTACCCTTTAATATTGCCAGTTACGCTCTGCTCACTATGATGGTTGCCCAGCAATGTAATTTGGCTTTAGGTGATTTTGTTTGGACAGGTGGCGACACTCATCTTTATTCCAATCATATGGAACAAACGGCATTGCAACTTGGCCGTGAACCCAAACCGCTACCCACGATGACGATTCGACGTTTACCTGAATCAATTTTTGATTATCAATTCGATGATTTTGAACTGACAAACTACGATCCTCATCCTCATATCAAAGCGCCTGTCGCCGTATAAATGCTCATTTTTAATAGAAACCTCGGAATAACCGAGGTTTTTAGTCGAAAATGACGATTTTATTTGTTGTTATTATTCGTCTACACTCAATTCATTATGTTTTTTAGGAGTGTACGATGGAAAAAGCAATCAGAAATTTTTTGAGTCAAGAGTCCGCTGGCGGTATCCTGTTACTTGTTGCTGTTGCCTTAGCCATGTTGATGGCAAATTCCCCCTTAGCTTCACTTTATCAAGGTTTTCTTAGCACTGACGTGCAAATCAAAATTGGCGTACTTAATATTCATAAGCCCCTTCTTTTATGGATCAATGACGGTCTAATGGCCATATTCTTTTTATTGATTGGTCTTGAAGTTAAACGTGAGTTACTCGAAGGCGCTTTATCGAGTGTCGCTCAAGCGTCTTTACCTACTTTCGCGGCAATTGGCGGCATGATAGTCCCTGCCGGAGTCTATTTGTTGTTTAACTATGGCGATCCAGTCACGCAAGCGGGTTGGGCAATTCCTGCTGCCACGGATATCGCGTTTGCTTTGGGGATCATGGCATTACTGGGTAGCCGCGTTCCTGTGTCTCTAAAAGTCTTCTTGTTAGCGCTGGCAATTATTGATGATTTAGGTGTCATCGTGATTATCGCTTTGTTTTACAGTAGTGACCTTTCGACCATCAGTTTAGTGGTTGCCAGTTTAGCGATAGTAGGGTTAGTTGGATTAAACCGAAAAGGTGTCACCTCACTTTTACCCTATGGCATTTTAGGATTAATCCTTTGGGTCGCCGTACTTAAGTCAGGTGTTCACGCTACTCTTGCCGGCGTTATTATTGCGTTTTGTATCCCAATGCGAGCCAAAGATGGTAGCTCACCTGCTGAAGGTTTAGAGCATAGCCTGCATCCATGGAGCACCTTTTTAATCTTACCTGTATTCGCCTTTGCTAATGCTGGTGTGTATTTAGGTAACATGAACTTAGAGACGTTAATCTCTCCTGTGCCGGTTGGCATTGCATTGGGCCTCATGCTGGGTAAGCCTATTGGTGTCATGTTGTTTAGTTTCATTGCGGTGAAGCTTAAGCTAGCTCGATTACCCGATGGTGTGGGGTGGATGCAAATTGCCCCAGTCGCAGCCATGTGTGGTATTGGTTTTACGATGTCGATGTTTATCGCATCACTCGCCTTTGAGCGCGCAGACCCTATGTACGGCGATTTAGCACGTCTTGGTACTTTAATGGGGTCTATGATGGCGGCGTTAATTGGTTATTTCTGGTTATCAAAAGTATTACCTAAAAAAGGAGTATGACTATGATCAATATGAAATTTATGACAGTGGCAACACTCTTATGCCTCTCTTCAACAGTGAGTGCCTCGCAAATATTAGATTGTAATAAAGATGCCAGTTCAGCAACGTGTCAAAGTTACCTTGAAGGAATTATCGATGGGGCTCTAATGTTTAAGTCTGATGCATTAGGGGTAAGGCTAGAGACGAATGGCTATGAATCAAGGGCACTTAAATACCGTGGTGGTAAACGTTTCCAAGAGGCCAATCGGGTTTACTGCGCTGGCCGTATTCCCGAACGTGATGTTTTGGTGTCTGGCGTGACCGAAGCGGTAAGTTTGGGCAATGCTACAGATTTAGAGCAGTTGCAAGGCGTAGTGACGAACTTACTCGACTGTCAACGGTTACAATAACGCGGCAAATCCTTTAATGTCTTAGATATTAGGGGTGAACAATGGATCAGCATGCATTTAAATTACAACCATCTGTATTATTTTTGGATGATTAAGAAAAAGGGCTCGGTCGCTAAGGCGGCTGAAGCACTATGTTTAACGCCACAAACAGTCACAGGTCAAATTCGTGCTTTAGAGGATAGGCTTAGCGGCAGTTTATTTAAGCGCGTAGGTCGTTCATTAGAGGCCACTGAGATGGGGGAGCTGGTGTTTCGCTATGCTGATAAAATGTTTAGCCTCAGCTACGAAATGCTCGACTTGCTTAATTATCAAAAAGCGGATGCGATGCTTTTTGAAGTGGGTATTGCTGACGCCTTGTCTAAGGCATTGGTTAGTCGTGTTTTGCTATCAGTGGTCCCCACTGATAGCTCTATACATTTGGCTTGCTATGAAGCGACCCATGAGAGCCTAATGGCGCGGTTACGTGAGCATAAATTGGATATGATCCTCTCTGATTGTGCGGGTGAATCATTGAAATATCCTGAAATATTGTCTAAAAAATTAGGGGAGTGCGGTGTGAGCTTTTTTTCTGCTGACACCTACAGTGCTGATTTTCCTGCTTGTTTAGAACAAGGCCAATTATTAATCCCCAGTCGTAGAACCTCACTCGGACAGCAGTTATATCGCTGGTTTGATGAACAAAATCTTAAGGTGAGCATTTTAGGGGAATTTGATGATGCGGCGATGATGAAAGCTTTTGGTTATCTTAAGCGCGGCATTTTTGTCACTCCATCGATTTACCGCCAAGAGGTCACTTCCCACGGCATGCATTTACTTGGTGAAACTATTGATGTAAAAGAGGAATATCATGTGATGTTTGCCGAGAGAATGATCCAACACCCCGCAGTAAAACGCTTGTTAGATACCGATTTTAGTGATCTTTTTGCTGGGCTCGATACGCAACTGCAGCAATGTTGATTTAATCATTCAGTCACAAAGGGATGATCGACACTTTAGCCTGTGAACTGGTAGACTAACACCAAATTTGTGTTGGGAGAAATACCTTGGAATTAATGAACATAGCAAGGGTTCGCTGGGCATGTCGACGTGGGATGTTGGAATTAGACGTTTTGTTTCAACCATTTGTTGAAAATTTTTATCAAGAAATGTGCGATGAAGATAAAACCACATTTATTCGTTTATTGGAATGTGAAGATCCTGAGTTATTTGCTTGGTTTATGGGCCATGAAGTGTGTCCAGATGCTGAACTGGCGCGCATAGTCGTTAAAGTCCGTGGCAGACCAGCACCCTAGTTTTAGTGTAAAAGCCTCCCTCGACCAACGACTCTCGTTGGTCGTTTTTGTTTGTGTCTGTTCTAGTGCTTTCCTACTTTGGCCCCAAAGCGACACTATCGCCTTATCCTTGCTTAAATATTTTTTTATCGCACTGGTCTGTATTTTCTTGCTGTCGCAGTTGTGGCGACTACAGCATTGGCGTTTAGATTTTATGCTTAATGATAAAGGTGAGGGACGTTTGTCTACGGGGAAACATTTTAAAGTGCTGAAACGAACGTGGGTCACGCCCTTTGTTTGCTTGATTTATATTGAAGCGGATGCCGAGCAGCGGCTGTTGATGGTTTGGGCGGATATGTTAGTGGATACTGATTATCGACATTTATGTCGACTGTTACTGCGGGCTAAAATACAACAGACTAAATCTTCTTCCAAGATTTAGTCTGCCTATAATCAAACGATAGTAAAACAAACTACTGTAAAAACCTTATTTTTCAGGCAGTAAAATGGTGGGCTGGGGAGAGTCTACTTTTTCGGGATGATCGATATTAAAATGTAGCCCACGACTTTCTTTCCTATCCATAGCACAGCGAATAATCAACTCCGCTACTTGTACTAAATTACGTAACTCGAGCAAGTTATTACTGACTCTGAAATTACTATAATACTCTTGGATTTCTTGCTGCAACATCATACAACGGCGCAGTGCGCGCTCCAGACGTTTATCTGAACGCACAATACCGACATAATCCCACATAAATAGCCGTAATTCATGCCAGTTATGGGCAATAACGACCTCTTCATCAGAGTTCGATACTTGGCTTTCATCCCATGCGGGGATGTGCCCCGGCATTTTAATTTTATTCAGTTGGCTCTCAATATCTTGCGACGCGGCGCGAGCAAAAACCAAACATTCGAGTAACGAGTTACTTGCAAGACGATTCGCACCATGGAGTCCCGTATAAGCGACTTCACCAATAGCATAGAGGCCATTCAGATCTGTTTGACCGTGCATATCCGTCATTACGCCACCGCAGGTATAGTGCGCAGCGGGAACCACAGGGATTGGATCCTTCGTGATATCTATGCCCAGTTCTAAGCAGCGGCTATAGATGGTCGGGAAGTGTTTCATCACAAAGTCAGCCTCTTTATGGCTGATATCAAGATACACGCAATCGGCGCCAAGACGCTTCATCTCATAATCAATGGCGCGGGCAACAATATCTCTTGGAGCTAATTCGGCGCGTTCATCAAAGTCTGGCATAAAACGACTGCCGTCTGGACGACGTAAATAAGCACCTTCACCGCGTAGCGCTTCGGTGAGTAAAAAATTGCGGGCATCGGCGTGGTACAGACATGTCGGATGGAATTGATTGAACTCCATATTTGCTACACGGCAACCAGCACGCCATGCCATAGCAATACCATCGCCGCTAGCCACATCAGGGTTTGAGGTATATTGATAGACCTTAGAGCTGCCGCCCGTTGCTAACGCAACAAACTTGGCTTTAACGGTTTCAACGTGCTCTTCGTTGCGATTCCACACGTAAGCACCTAATACACGATTACCTGGGCGATTTAATTTACGGGTGGTGATGAGGTCGATGGCGTTATAGCGTTCTAATACTTGAATATTGGGGTGGGCGAGTGCGCGTTCTTGTAATGTGGTTTGGACTTCTTTACCTGTAGCATCGGCGGCGTGCAAAATACGCCTGTGGCTATGGCCGCCTTCACGGGTTAAATGGTAAGGTGCGTCTTTTGCATTGCCGTCTGTGGTTTCTTCTTTATCGAAGGCAACACCACATTCAATTAGCCATTGCATGGCGCTTTTAGCATTTTCGGCGGTAAAGGTTACAACATCTTTGTCACATAACCCTGCCCCAGCGATGAGCGTATCGGCAACATGGGATTCGATAGTATCACTTTCGTCGAAAACGGAAGCAATACCGCCCTGGGCGTAGTAAGTTGATCCTTCCGAGAGTGGGCCTTTTGAAAGCAAAATTACTTTTGCTTTTTCAGCAAGATGCAAAGCTAGTGTCAGACCTGCGGCACCGCTACCTATGACTAATATGTCAGATTGGTGTTCAACTACTTGTTTCATCGGGTATCATGATGTGATTGAAGAGTGCCAACTATGGTAAACCAACTCACGGATTATGGGTACTTTCCTTTTTACCTTACTTTATTTATATAATATTCAGAACTTTTTCAAAGTACGCGAGTCTACATAAGTGAATATGATTCGAGCGACTGAGAAATCAGCCTTTTAGATTTAGGAGAAGTCGGCTCGGATGAGTGGACAATTAAGTGATCAACAATTAGTTGAGCGCGTACAACAAGGTGATAAAAACGCTTTTAACCTGTTAGTGCTTAAATATCAAAGCAAAGTCATTAGCTTGATTTCCCGTTATGTACGGAACCAAGCAGACGTTGCCGATGTAGCGCAGGAAGCGTTTATCAAAGCTTATCGAGCTTTGCCAAACTTTCGCGGTGAAAGTGCATTTTATACTTGGTTGTACCGCATCGCAGTAAACACTGCGAAAAATTATCTCGTATCACAGGGGCGTAGAACGCCCGCTAATGATGTTGATGTAGAAGATGCCGAATATTATGAAGGCAGTGACGCGTTAAAGGAGTTTGCCTCCCCTGAGCGGTTAATGTTATCGGATGAAATCAAAAAAGTGATCTTCGATACATTAGAAACCTTGCCAGATGAATTGCGTATGGCTATTTCGTTGCGTGAACTCGACGGTATGAGTTACGAAGATATCGCCATCGTCATGGAATGTCCCGTAGGCACAGTAAGATCGCGTATCTTTCGTGCTCGAGAAGCGATAGATAAAAAACTCCAGCCCTTGCTGGAAGAATGACATCCTTATATTTAGACAGGTGAAAAATGGATAAATTAGGTCAAGAATGGGTATCTGCCACTGTCGATGGAGAGACTGATGCGCAGACCATGGCAGATTTAGCTGCTGATACACATTCACATGATAAATGGCATAACTATCATATGATAGGCGATGCAATGCGGGGTGAGTTACCTCAAAATATTATGTTAGATCTGTCTGCTAGTATTGCCGCCGCCATTGAGCTTGAGCCAGCCATTGTTGCGCCCAAGAGTCGTGCGTCAGCTGCACCACAAATTGCCGCTAATAGCGAACAAAGCCGCGTTGTGCCTTTGTTCAAACAATTTGGTCAATATGCTATCGCAGCAACCGTTGCCATGTTTGCGATTGTGGGTGTGCAAAATTACAATCAAACTGCTGATGATGCCGCATCGCCGTCTCCAGTATTAATAACCCGACCTCTGATAGGTAGCGCGTCTCCAGTGAGTTTGCAAACGGGACCAGTACAACAGAACCAAGGTCATAGTAGCGATCAGGTGAGCGAACAGCGGCACCGGATTAATACTTATATTCAGGACCATATGTTGCAACAACGATTGAACACGGGTGCGGTTGTAGAGGACAATAACGACGTTGTACCTGTTCCTAATTAATAATGAGGAGTTAGCTTGCGTCTAATCCTGTTGGCTTTATTAGCCTTGGTCTTCCCTGCGATGGCGCAAGAAGACATGGCAGCCAAAGTCTGGCTCGATAAAATGAGTCAGGCTTTAAAAGAAAAAGAATTTAAAGCATCGATTATTCAACTTCAGGCCGATCATATTCGGCCTTTGGTTTATCTGCACGGTAAGGTTAATAATCAAGAGGTTGCCTTTCTTGAATATCTTAACGGGCCGCCTAAAAATGCGGTTCGTGTTGGTAATCGAGTCACGTTTATAGAGCACGATGAGCCAGCTTACAGCATTGTTTCCGATCATATTCAAGGTGTATGGCCCGCTGCTTTTTCCGCTAACATGGCTGATTTAGAAATCGGTTATCAATTTGTGCTAGGTGGTCGAAGCCGTATTGCTGGTCGTCCAGGTCAAATGATCCGCCTGCTGCCAAATGATGAGTTTCGCTATGGCTTTCAGGTTTGGATCGACATGGAAACCTATTTGCCGCTTAGATATGACATGCTGACCCAAGATAAGCAATTACTTGAACAAATCATGGTGATTGAACTTATCGAACTCAGTGAACCACCGGCTATTTTACTCGAAGCCTATAAGCAAGAGTGGCCAGCAGTGATAGATCAAGCCGAGCGTCAAGATGGCCAAAACTGGCAGTTTTCTTGGCTTCCTGCTGGCTTTATAGTGGTTGTTCGTGACCACCATAGATTGATTGGCAGCCATGAAACAGTGGAATATATTGCACTAACCGATGGATTGGCGAATATTTCAGTTTATGTGGCGAGGGCAGGGACCAGCAAATTACCCGAAGAATTGATTACCCGTAATGGTTTATCGTTAGTATCAGAAACCGTAGGTAATGCAGAAGTGGTTGCAGTGGGTAAAGTGCCTACAGAAACCTTGGCGCGTATTGCTAAAAGTCTGACGCTAAAATAGGACAAAGATTATGATGGAAGAAGTGGCTAGGGTCGTCGCCAGCGATAATCAAGGTTGGTTGACGGTTGAAGTTGAGCTTAAAAGCACTTGTAAGAGTTGTTCTAGCAGTGAGTCTTGCGGAACCTCAGCCATAGCACAGGCTTTTTCTTCGAAAACTCAGCAATTCTCTATCCAAAGCGAGCGTCGCTGCGATGCAGGTGAACTGCTTAAACTGGGACTTCCCGAGAGTGTGATTCTAAAAGCAGCGGCATTAATTTATTTGATGCCGCTGCTTGGTTTGTTTGTTGGCGCGGCGTTAGGGCAGTATTTAGGCCAGCTATTTGAGTTTAATCCTAACCTTAGTGCTATGGGTTTTGCGGTGCTGGGTGCTTTATTGGCGTGGACTTTGGGTAAACAACAGGCCAAACGTTTAGAAGCTGATGCTCAGCCTGTGATTTTGGCTTATTTAGGTATGAGTCTCAATTTACAAAAAATAGCGCAATAATTTCAATCTTTTATCTCGTGTTAAATAACAGCTAACTGCGGTTTTAGGCCTGGTTTTATCTAACCGTCCTAAGTAAGAGTGAATGTGATTGGTATTGAAACCGCAATCAGGTACAATTTCGCTCCTTTAAACCGTATCCATTTTCAGTATTAGTCATTGCAGCATAATGAAACAAATTAGAAACTTCTCAATTATTGCCCATATCGACCATGGTAAATCGACGCTATCAGATCGTCTTATTCAGGTTTGTGGCGGGTTAACCGACCGTGAAATGGATACTCAAGTTTTAGATTCTATGGATCTAGAACGTGAGCGTGGTATTACGATTAAGGCACAAAGTGTCACTTTGGATTACAAAGCCAAAGATGGCCTCGTCTATCAACTTAACTTTATTGATACCCCTGGTCACGTTGACTTCTCCTATGAGGTTTCGCGTTCATTAGCGGCCTGTGAAGGCGCTTTACTGGTGGTTGATGCGGGTCAGGGCGTTGAAGCTCAGACACTCGCAAACTGTTATACCGCTCTGGATATGAATCTGGATGTGGTACCCATTTTAAACAAGATTGACTTACCTCAAGCCGATCCTGAACGTGTTGCTGCCGAGATTGAAGATATCGTCGGTATTGATGCGATGGATGCTGTGCGTTGCTCGGCTAAAACGGGTGTCGGTATCGACGAAGTTTTAGAAGTCATTGTGGCTAAAATTCCTCCGCCAGAAGGCGATCCTGACGCACCATTGCAAGCCTTGATTATTGATTCTTGGTTTGATAACTACTTAGGCGTAGTGTCTTTAGTGCGGATTAAACACGGTAGCCTGAAAAAAGGCGACAAGTTTAAGGTGATGTCGACAGGGCAAAACCACACAGCAGATCGTGTAGGTATTTTTACGCCAAAACAAACCGATAAAACCGAGCTTAAAACCGGTGAAGTCGGCTTTGTTATTGCGGGTCTTAAGGAAATTCACGGTGCTCCCGTGGGCGACACTTTGACGTTAGCTAAAAACGGTGCCGAAAAACCGTTACCTGGCTTTAAGAAAGTTAAGCCACAGGTATACGCTGGCGTATTCCCTATTTCTACCGATGAATATGAAAACTTCCGTGATGCGCTGAATAAACTCAGCTTGAACGATGCTTCATTATTCTTTGAACCTGAAAGTTCATCGGCACTGGGTTTTGGTTTCCGGATTGGCTATTTAGGCCTACTGCACATGGAAATCGTGCAAGAGCGTTTAGAGCGTGAATACAACCTAGAGTTGATCACCACAGCGCCAACCGTAGTGTACGAAGTGGTGATGACCAGTGGTGAGACAATTTATGTCGATAATCCGTCTGATTTACCAGCGCTTAATAATATTGAAGAAATGCGTGAGCCGATCGTTGAAGCCAACATTTTAGTGCCAAAAGAATACCTAGGTAACGTGATTACCCTCTGTATTGAAAAACGCGGCACACAGGTCAACATGGTTTATCACGGTAACCAAGTGGCTGTGACATATCATCTGCCGATGGCGGAAGTGGTCATGGACTTCTTTGACCGTTTAAAATCGACTAGCCGTGGTTATGCATCACTCGAATATAACTTTATTCGTTTTGAACCTGCAGACATGGTGCGTTTAGATATTCTGATTAACGGTGACAGAGTCGATGCTTTAGCTATGGTTATCCATAGATCAAACATTCGTCATCGTGGCTTAGCTTTAGTGGATAAGATGAAAGAACTGATCCCACGTCAGATGTTTGATATTGCGATTCAAGCGGCAGTGGGCAGTCAAGTTATTGCTCGTTCAACCGTTAAAGCGCTTCGTAAAGATGTAACGGCTAAATGTTATGGCGGCGACGTTTCTCGTAAGAAAAAACTCTTAAATAAACAAAAAGAGGGTAAGAAACGTATGAAGCAAGTCGGTAACGTTGAGGTGCCGCAAGAGGCATTCTTAGCGGTACTTAAGCTAAACGAGTAATCGTTAGCATAAGAACGTGACAATTTAGTTGACTATTGCGCCGCTGTTTGCGGCGCTTTAGTTAGGTTATCGTGTTGATTTATGGCCTTGGATTTATCAAGGAAAAATGCGGTAAGTTAACTAAAGTTTGATATTCGCTGAGTTAAGACAGATTAATTATTTTTAAAGCAGGAGTTCAATCATCAATGGCAGCGTATTTTTCAATTACTCTAGTAATCATCACCCTGTTTTCAGGGATTATTTGGTTAGTCGATGTACTTTTTTTTGCCCCTAAGCGTCGTGAAAACTTAGTGTTAGCAAAAGCTTCTCAAGCCAACTTGACCGAAGAGGCTGAGTACCAAATCATTCGCGAATCGACCATTGTCGAAACGGCGCATTCTATTTTCCCTGTGATTGCGTTCGTGCTGATCCTGCGTTCATTCATTTATGAACCATTTCAAATTCCATCGGGCTCTATGATGCCAACCCTGCTCGTGGGTGACTTTATTCTGGTGGAAAAATTTAGTTATGGTCTTAAAGATCCTGTGTGGCGTAATAAACTGATTGAAACGGGCGAGCCTAAACGAGGCGATGTGATCGTGTTTAAATACCCCGAAAACCCTGCCATAGATTACATTAAACGTGTCGTTGGTTTACCGGGCGATAAAATTATTTATCGTAATAAACAGTTGATGATTCAAAGTGCTTGCGGTGTTGAGCAAATCGATTGCCCCGAACCACAGGTTATCGCCCGCACTGAAGTTAGCCGTGGTGAGTACAACCAAGATGGTGTGCCATTACTGCGTTATACCGAACAGTTAGGCGAGGTGGCTCATGATATTTTGATCAACCCGAGTCGCCCCGACATGCTGGCTTATTTTAAGCGTGAAGGTAATTTACCCGCGGGTGAGTTTTTAGTGCCAGAAGGCCAGTATTTTGCCATGGGTGATAACCGCGATAACAGTACCGACAGTCGTTTCTGGGGCTTTGTGCCAGAAGCAAATCTTGTTGGTAAAGCGGTAGCGATTTGGATTAGTTTTGAATTTGATCGTTCAAAAGCCGACTTCATCCCAACTTGGGTACCAAGCGGTGTACGTTTTGAGCGTGTAGGTGGAATTAAATAGCATGGAACCGATTAAAAATTTGCCACGTTTGTGTCGTACTTTAGGTTATGAGTTCAAAAATATTGAGCTGTTGACGCAAGCGCTGACCCACAGAAGTGCGGCAAATAAACACAATGAGCGCTTAGAGTTTTTAGGTGATTCAATTTTATCTATCGTGATTTCTGATGCGTTATATCATCAGTTTCCGAAGGCGACCGAAGGCGATTTAAGCCGGATGCGCGCCACCTTAGTGCGCGGTGATATGTTAACGGTTATCGCCCAAGAATTTAAGCTCGGTGACTATTTATATTTGGGTCCTGGTGAACTAAAAAGTGGCGGTTTTAGACGCGAGTCGATTCTTGCCGATGCGGTCGAAGCCATAATTGGCGCGGTTTACCTCGATTCAAATCTCGAAATTTGCCGAGCATTATTATTGAAATGGTATGCTGAACGTTTGGCCGAAATCCAGCCGGGTATCAGCCAGAAAGATGCTAAAACGATACTGCAAGAGCATTTACAAGGGTTTAAAAAGCCATTACCTGACTATCAAGTCATCAACATCGAAGGCGATGCCCACGATCAGACATTTACCGTTGAATGTCGTATTGAAGATTTGAGCCAAAGCGTGATTGGTGTTGCCAGCTCACGCCGTAAAGCCGAGCAAATCGCGGCGGCTCAAGTATTGGAGTTACTAAAGAAATGATCAAAAAAACAGACTTGTCAGGTAAGGATGCTGCCAATATGGCCACTGAGCCGAGTTTAGATGAATTACTGGCAAGGATGAATGCGGCTGCGCCAACGCCGTCAGCCCAATACGATGTCACTTATTGCGGCATGGTGGCAATCATTGGTCGCCCTAACGTTGGTAAATCGACGTTGATTAACCGTTTGCTTGGACAGAAGGTGAGTATTACTTCTAAAAAGCCGCAAACGACGCGTCACCGTATCATGGGTATTCATACCGATGGCCCTAAGCAAATCGTGTTTATCGATACTCCAGGTTTGCACATTGAAGAGCAACGGGCGATTAACCGCCTGATGAACCGCGCCGCAGCCAGTTCGCTTGCCGATGTAGCAATGGTGATTTTTGTGGTCGACGGCATGACGTGGACCGCCGATGACGAGATGGTGCTGAGTAAATTACGCCGTGGCGGCGAAGAGCGTCAGACGATTCTGGCAATCAACAAAGTCGACAATATCAAAGATAAAGAATCACTATTCCCATATTTGGAAGAAGTGGCCAAAAAATATCCGTTCGACGAAATATTACCCATTTCTGCCAGTAAAGGCACCAACGTCCAGCGAATTTTAGAGCTGGCGGCGGCATCAATTCCTGAAGGACCATTCTTCTTCCCTGAGGATTATGTTACCGATCGCTCGCAACGTTTTATGGCATCGGAAATTGTGCGTGAAAAACTGATGCGTTTCCTCGGTGATGAATTGCCCTATGATGCCACGGTTGAAATCGAACAGTTTAAGATGATGGAGAACGGTGTTTATCAAATTAATGCCCTAATCCTTGTCGAGCGCGAAGGCCAAAAGCGGATGGTAATTGGTAGCAAGGGTGAGCGTATTCGTACTATCGCGACTCAAGCTCGCTTAGACATGGAAACCATGTTTGATAATAAAGTTTTCCTTGAAGTGTGGGTGAAAGTCAAATCAGGTTGGGCTGATGATGAACGCGCCCTACGTAGCTTAGGTTACGGCGACGACTAGTATTAATTCTATTGAGTGTGCTTACCGATGAAACGTGGTTATGTTCTGCATCATCGACCATATCGAGAGTCCAGTGTGTTAGTTAACCTTTTAGTTGACGGCATTGGACGGGTTGATGTGGTTGCCCGAACGGGCAGCGGTAAGCGCTCAATTAAGAGTATTCTCCAGCCCTTCCAACCACTGATTTTTGAATTTAGCGGCAGATCTGAATTAAAAACCTTAACCCAAGTTGAAGCCGCGGCACCCGCGGTGCCGCTTACCGGCCATAGTTTATTTGCTGGCATGTATATCAATGAGTTACTGGTCCGTACTTTGTCTGTGCAGCATAATGCCGAAGCATTATTCCTCATTTATCATCAAGCTTTAGTCGGTCTTGCCGCAAAATTTTGTCAATCCCAATTGCGTTATATTGAACTCGCCTTACTGCAAGAGTTGGGTGCTATGCCTTCGCTTGGCCGTGATACCCAAGCTGAGCCGCTGAACCCTGAAGATTACTATCAATTAGTGCCTGAGTTAGGCTTTCAATTTGTGCTTAACTCCCGTGCCCGCAATGCCTATCAGGGCGCCATGCTCTTGGCTTTAAATGATAATCAGCTCAATGTTGATCAGTTTTTGAGTGCGAAGTTATTGATGCGGTCGTTGTTAAAGCCCTTACTGGGAGCAAAACCCTTACTCAGTCGAGAATTGTTTATCAGCTCTGTCACACCGACTAAAATTGATGCGAATAATTCGCCTTAACGCCTGTTTTTTAGCGCAAGCCTAAGTACAATAGGCCGCAATATCATCGTTAATAATTAAGGAGTTCCCGATGAGCCGTATCCTATTGGGCGTGAATATCGACCATATTGCGACCCTGCGCCAAGCCCGTGGTACTAGCTATCCTGATCCAGTGCATGCCGCAGCGGTGGCTGAACACGCTGGCGCCGATGGTATTACTATCCATTTACGTGAAGACAGGCGCCACATCATCGATCGTGATGTGTATCTACTCGCAAAAACATTAAAAACCCGCATGAATTTTGAATGTGCGGTAACCGAAGAAATGCTCAATATCGCCTGTGAAATTAAGCCGACTTATGTTTGTTTAGTGCCCGAAAAACGCCAAGAAGTGACCACTGAAGGCGGTTTAGATGTGGCAGGACAACTGGATAAAATCACTGCCGCTGTGACGCGTTTAGCCGCTGAGGGCATTCAGGTCTCCTTATTTATCGATGCCGATAAAAGCCAAATTGATGCCGCGGTTGCATCAGGTGCTCCGCTTATCGAAATCCACACGGGTTGCTATGCTGATGCTAAAACAGAAGCGGAAGAAGCCATTGAGTTAGCGCGTATTAGCGAGATGGCAAAATACGCCCATGGCAAAGGCTTGGTGGTGAACGCCGGCCATGGTTTGCATTACCACAACGTTAAACCTATTGCGGCAATTCCTGAATTATATGAACTTAATATCGGTCATGCGATTATTGCACGTGCTGCTATTGATGGTTTAGCGACAGCAGTAAAAGACATGAAAGTGCTAATGCTTGAAGGGCGTCGAGGCGAGTAATGGCGATTGTTGGCCTAGGTACCGATATCGTTGAAATTGCGCGGATAGAAGCGCATGTGGTGCGTGCAGGCGATAAGCTGGCTAAACGTGTGCTGACTGAGGCCGAATTGGCGATTTATACTGTTCACAAGCAGCCGAGTCGTTATCTTGCCAAGCGTTTTGCCGCAAAAGAAGCCGCAGCTAAGGCGCTCGGCACCGGTATTGGCCGCGGCGTGTCGTTTCAGCATATCCACATTGGCAACAATGACGATGGCGCGCCGACAGTGTATTTTACTGATGGTGCTTTAGCACGCTTGCAACAGCTTAACGCTGTGGTAGGGCATATCTCCATTGCCGACGAACAGTCTTACGCGATAGCTACAGTTATTATCGAATCTCGATAAGTGCCAGAGTGTATTTATTGATATGCAAGGGAACCTTAGGGTTCCTTTTTTATTGGCCCGAGAATTTACCCACAATAATGCACAACAATTTATTTACTTTTACTGTTCAGCCTAGTTGTTTTACGTTAGCTTGGTGCTTCAGCATATCCTTATTGGATGCTGGTAATAGCAGCTGTAAATTTAAAGGAACCCAAAATGAAATCCGCCGTAGAGCAGTTATCAACCTATAAAAGTGTGCATTTAAACCAACGTAATATTCAAACCCATTTTATTGGAATTCCATTGATTATCTGGTCAGCTTTTTTGTTACTGGCCACCGTGCGTATTCCGCTGGGGAGTATTGGTGAAACCAGCTTAGCGGTGATCGTGGGTGTGGGCGTGTTGGCTTATTATGTCCGTTTGCACATAAGGCTTTCACTAGGACTCATACTATTTATGATACCAGTACTCGTGACGACACAATGGGTTGCACATATTAACGGTGCGACCTGGCTTGCTTTAGGCGTCTTTGTGGTGGGCTGGGTGTTACAGTTAATTGGTCATCAATATGAAAAAGCCAAGCCTGCCTTTGTAGATGATTTGAATCAGTTGTTAATTGGGCCATTTTTTTTGATGGCGGAAGTGTACTTTATGCTGGGATTAGAAAAAACACTTCATGCGCAGATAACGCCGATGGCCATTGAAAAGCGTCGGTCGCTTGAGGCGAAAAAGCACTAAACGTTTAAATAGCGCTTAAAACAGTATTGCGCGGATAACTGTCGGCTGAACCACGTATTAGCATGCGGTTCAGCCATTTTTTATTTATTAAATCATAAGCTAAGTTCTGGGTGGGTGATAATACAGTGGGATAACACGCACAGTTTTAATCATGTTTTCTGCCACATCGACTATCTCTAAGGGATAACCCGCCAAACGCAAACTAGTATTGGCTGAAGGGATTTCTTCTAGATATTCCAGAATAAGACCATTGAGTGTTTTAGGGCCATCGGTTGGGAAATTCCACTTCATTTCTTTATTCAAGTCGCGGATGGTAATACTCGCATCGACAAGATAGCTACCATCTTGCTGCACTTTAATGTCTTCACTCGGGGCAGTTACCATCGAAGTGGTAAAGTCACCGACAATTTCTTCAAGAATATCTTCAAGTGTCACTAAACCTTGAATATCACCATATTCATCGACCACTAAACCGATACGTTCTTTATTTTGTTGGAAGTTAGTCAGTTGTACATTAAGTGGCGTGCCTTCGGGGATAAAATACAGTTCTTTCACCGCCCGTAGTAAAGATGATTTGCTAAATTGCTTTTTAGATTGCAGGCGCAGGGCATCGCGTAAATGAATAAAACCCACTGCATCGTCTATGGTGTCGCGGTAAATGAGCACGCGGGTGTGCGGACTTTGAATGACCTGGCGGTTGATATATTTAAATTCATCATTCATGTTAATGGCGTAAATATCAGAGCGCGGCACCATAATATCTTCAACGGTGACTTTTTCTAAATCTAGGATAGATAACAGCATTTCTTGATGGCGTTGGGGAATGAGCGCGCCAGCTTCATGTACGACAGTGCGTAATTCTTCTTGGCTTAATGCATCGCTACTATTGACCGTTTTTATCCCTAACAACCGTAAAATAGCCGTAGTTATCAAGTTAACGCTTGAGACAACATAGGCGAAAACCGTTGAAAGTATGAGTAACAGTATGCTGGAAGGGAAAGCAATACGCTCAGGATTGAGGGCTGCAATAGTCTTTGGCGTGACCTCTGCAAACACGAGCACAACCAATGTCAGCACACCAGTGGCAATAGCCACACCTAAGTCACCCCAAAGACGCATACCAATGATGGTAGCAATCGCAGAGGCTGAAATATTGACTAAATTATTGCCGATTAAAATCAAGCCAATCAAGCGGTCAGGACGCTCAAGTAATTTTAAGGCTCTAATCGCCCCCTTATGGCCATTACTGGCTAAGTGGCGTAAACGGTAACGATTGAGTGTCATCATGGCGGTTTCTGAGCCTGAAAAATAGGCTGAGAATAGAATAAGCACTAGTAAAATGATCAGGAGTGCGCTTGTCGATATAGCGTCCAAAAAAGGCTCCAATATAGCCAGTAAACTTAATTAAATACCGACATTAAAAAAAAGTGTCAAGTCGGCAGCAGCATTAATTGCCTTTACCGACTTAAATGTTTAGTTGAGGATTAACTCTTTGACAATGCGCGCGCCAAAATAAGCGAGCGAAAGTAAACCTGCGCCAGTGAGCGTGTAAATGACGGCGGTACGAATTTTACAGCCGACCCAGTATTGCTGCCACAACATAGTTATATAAACAAACCATGCCATTATAGATAAAATTGCCTTGTGACCTTTGCCATCAGCAAACATGTCGTCGAGGAAAATAAACCCGGTAGCAAGTGACAAACTGAGCAGAATAACGCCGATAATCACCAAGTGATAAAGTTGTTTTTCAACTGTCATCAGTGGTGGAATGCCTGGGCTCAACATAAACTGTTTTTTCTTCAGTTTATTTTGAATCATTGCCAATTGTATCGCATATAAAGCCGCAATCATTAAGGCACTGTAAGCCATGAGTGATAGCACTACATGAGCTAACACTTCAGGGTAAAGTTCAAAATGAATAATAAATTTAGGCGGTAACAGCCAAAGTAGGGCAACGGATAGCACAGAACAGGCATAAACGACGGGCACGACCACAATCACTTTTAACCTAAACATCAATATGGTAAAGGTAAAAGCGATAATCCAGTTTACTAAGGAAATCACATTCGTCAGGCTAAAGTTTTGGCCATCTGTGGTGAAAATTACCTGAGATAATGCTGCAGCATGCAATATAACTGCAATAGCCGCAAAGCCTGCTACAGCACGGCGGTTTGGTCCTTCGGGATGGAACAGTCGACTCGTCACTAGTACCAATGCAATGCAATAAAAAAACATGGCTGAGGCAGAAAAAATGACCATGGGAAATTAACCTATTTGTGTAGTTAAAGGTGCCTTAAAAACGGGGCATACAGATCAATATTTTCCCTAGAATAACATGAGCAGTTGGTAAATGGGCAGTGACATGAGCAGCAAAATTTAGCAGATTCTTATTGTTATGCATAAATAATGTGTCATCGGCAATAAAACATGACTCAACGCAAGTAAAACACTTAAGCACAATCAAGTAAGCACCATCAAGATGAGTGCAGCAGTAGCATAATGCGCATGCATCGTTATAATACCACTCATCAATAGAGATTCTTAAAGGTATAGAACAGGACGATGTTTGAGAACCTAACCGACAGACTGTCACGCACACTGAAAAACATCAGTGGCCGTGGTCGCTTAACTGAAGAAAACGTTAAGGAAACCCTACGCGAAGTGCGTATGGCACTGCTGGAGGCCGATGTTGCCCTGCCTGTGGTGCGCGAATTCGTTAATAACGTAAAAGAACGTGCCGTTGGCCAAGAAGTCTCTAAAAGCTTAAGCCCTGGTCAAGCCTTTATTAAGATCGTTCAAAACGAGCTTGAAAAGTCTATGGGCGAGGCGAATGAAGCTTTAGATTTAGCGACTCAGCCGCCAGCCGTGATCATGATGGCGGGCCTGCAAGGCGCCGGTAAAACCACCAGTGTTGCCAAACTCGGTAAGTTTTTACGTGAGCGTCATAAAAAATCAGTATTAGTTGTCAGCGCCGACGTTTATCGCCCTGCGGCGATTAAACAGCTTGAAACCCTAGCACAAGAAGTTGAAGTTAACTTTTTCCCATCAGATGTCAGCCAAAAGCCTATCGATATCGCTAAGGCCGCGATTGCTCATGCTAAATTGAAGTTCATCGATGTGGTGATCGTCGATACAGCAGGTCGTCTGCATGTTGACGAAGCTATGATGGACGAAATCAAAGCGTTACATGCTGCGGTTAAGCCTATTGAAACCTTATTCGTTGTTGATGCGATGACAGGTCAAGATGCGGCGAATACGGCCAAAGCATTTAACGAAGCATTACCATTGACCGGGGTTATCTTAACCAAAGTCGACGGTGATGCGCGTGGTGGTGCAGCGTTATCGATTCGCCACATCACGGGCAAGCCGATTAAATTCCTCGGTGTGGGCGAAAAAACTGATGCCTTAGAGCCATTTCACCCTGATCGCATTGCTTCACGTATTTTGGGCATGGGCGATGTGCTATCGCTTATTGAAGAAGTGGAGCGTGGCGTAGATAAAGAAAAGGCCATGAAGCTTGCTTCGAAAGTGAAGCAAGGTGGCAGTTTCGATTTAGAAGATTTCCGTGAGCAGTTACAACAAATGAAAAACATGGGCGGCATGATGAATATGCTGGAAAAACTGCCCGGCGTAGGTCAATTACCCCCAGAAGCTTTAGCACAAATCCAAGATGGTAAAATGACCGGCCAAATGGAAGCAATGATCAATTCGATGACGTCTAAGGAACGTAAGAACCCTGACTTAATCAAAGGCTCACGTAAACGTCGTATTGCTGCAGGTTCAGGCACGCAAATCCAAGATGTAAACCGTTTACTCAAACAGTTTACCCAAATGCAAAAAATGATGAAAAAAATGTCGGCTAAGGGTGGCATGCAAAAAATGATGCGCGGAATGCGCGGAATGATGCCACCAGGAATGAAATTTCCTGGACGTTAATCATATATTTCTGGTTGAATTAAATACGTTATCAGTCGGTAGATTCTGATTGTGACAATGAGTGTACTAAGGTGGTAGGTTTAATAATCGCCATCTTGGGTTGCATTCGTTGGAAACTCAGGTAAAATCTTTCGGCTTTCTATCTGGAACTCTTCGCGAACACGGGGTTCCAGTTTTTATTTTTGCTTCAAGCAAATCATTAGAGGATTGAAAACGCATGGTTACCATTCGTTTAGCTCGTGGCGGCGCAAAAAAGCGTCCATTTTACAATATCGTTGTTGCTGATAGCCGTAACGCTCGTGACGGTCGTTTCATTGAGCGTGTAGGCTTCTTCAACCCATTGGCCCGTGGCCAAGAAGAAACTTTACGTTTAGACCTAGCACGCGTTGAGCACTGGGTTTCTAACGGTGCAGCTGCTACAGAACGTGTAGCAAAATTGATTAAAGACGCTCGTAAAGCAACAGCTTAATAGCGTTAAGGTATAGATTGATGAGCAGTAACCAACAGCCAGTCGTACTGGGGAAATTAGGCTCCTGTCATGGCATTAAAGGTTGGCTGAAAATCACCGCCTATACCGATTCTGTTGAAGGTATCTTTGACTATTCGCCTTGGCTTATTAAAGAAAATGGTGAATGGCGCGAAATTAAGGTCACCCAGTGGCGTCATCAAGGAAAGGCTGTTGTGGCTTTACTTGACGGCATAGAAACACGGGAGCAAGCGCAAATACTCACCAATTGTGAGATTGCGATTTTGCCGGAACAGATGAATGACTTGCCAGTAGATGAATTTTACTGGCGCGATCTCATCGGTTGCGAAGTGGTCAATACAACAGGTTATAACATGGGTGTCGTCGATCAGATCGTGGAAACAGGATCAAACGATGTACTACTCGTTAAAGCCAACGCTAAAGATAGTTTCGGCAAAGTGGAACGTATGATCCCCTTTGTCCCTGAGCAATTCATCAAAACGGTGGATCTGCAAGGTAAACAGATTTTAGTGGATTGGGATCCTGACTTCTAAGTCGAGGTACAACAGATGTGGTTAGGGGTAATAACCCTGTTCCCAGAGATGTTCCGTGCCGTGACAGACTTTGGAGTTACGGGTCGAGCCGTGAAAAACGGCCTGCTAGAGTTGCACACGTGGAATCCCCGTGATTTCACCCACGATAGACATAATACGGTAGATGACCGACCTTACGGCGGTGGTCCCGGAATGTTAATGATGGTGCAGCCCTTGCGTGATGCCATCCATGCGGCGAAAGCTGCAGCGGGTGACGGTGCGAAGGTGATTTACTTGTCACCTCAAGGACGTAAGCTGGATCAGCAAGGCGTCAGTGAGTTGGCTCAATCATCACGTTTGATTCTGGTGTGTGGTCGATACGAAGGTATTGATGAGCGCATTATTCAAACGGAAGTGGATGAAGAGTGGTCGATTGGGGATTACGTGCTTTCGGGCGGTGAATTACCGGCGATGACTCTGATAGATTCAGTATCGCGATTGGTTCCTGGCGTGCTAGGAAAACAAGCTTCGGCGGAGCAAGATTCTTTCTCCGACGGTCTACTGGATTGCCCACATTACACTCGCCCTGAAAGCCTTGATGGTCTTGACGTACCTGCAGTGCTGCTAAGTGGCAACCACGAACAAATTAGACTCTGGCGTTTACAGCAAAGCCTTGGTAGGACTTTACTGAGACGGCCAGAATTATTGCAAAATCTAGCTCTGACTGACGAACAAACGACTCAATTAGCGCAGTTCGTTGAAGCAATGGACAAGCATGCTTAGTCGTAGCTCAGTTAATTCTAGAACGGAGTAAGTTATGAACAATATCATTAAAATGCTCAACGATGAGCAAATGAAACAAGACGTACCTGCGTTTGGTGCTGGTGATACAGTAGTAGTTCAGGTTCGTGTTAAAGAAGGTGAAAAAGAGCGTTTACAGGCTTTCGAAGGCGTGGTAATTGCTAAGCGTAACCGTGGTCTGCACTCTGCATTCACAGTACGTAAAATCTCTAATGGCGAAGGTGTTGAGCGTGCTTTCCAAACGCACAGCCCACTGATCGCTAGCATTGAAGTTAAGCGTCGTGGCCGCGTTCGTCGTGCCAAACTGTACTATCTACGTGAGCGTTCAGGTAAATCTGCACGTATCCGTGAGAAGCTGGGAACTAAGTAATAGTTACCGCTACAGAAAAAAAGACGTAGTGTTCGCACAGAAAACCGCCCTAGTGGCGGTTTTTTGTTGCTATTTTTTGAGTATTTTTGCTTGCTCTCAATGGAATGTGTAGGCATAGTGTTAATTCGGTTGTAATGCTGTATCATTACGCCATTCCGCTGCAGATGGCTGATGCTATTTGTTATATGAAATGAAGTCCATTATTTGAGTTTCCGTTAACAATGGATTAAACACTAAGTCCTAGGTGGTAAGCATGCAACAAGATACGATTAACA
Organism: Shewanella glacialipiscicola; assembly: GCF_023283485.1. GTDB lineage: Bacteria > Pseudomonadota > Gammaproteobacteria > Enterobacterales > Shewanellaceae > Shewanella > Shewanella glacialipiscicola. The sequence continues at coordinate 249,255 of NZ_JAKILU010000002.1, read as the reverse complement.
ACGTACATATTAGTTCAGAGAAAGTATTAATTACCCCGCAAGAGCTTAAGAATGCCTTGCCACTCTCTGAGCATGCTTATCGCTATATCCTCAATGCCCGTAAAACCGTTGCCGATATTGTTCATAAACGTGATAACCGCGTATTAATCGTCACAGGCCCTTGTTCTATCCACGATATCGCCGCCGCCAAAGAATATGCCTTAAAGCTTAAAACGCTACACGATGAGCTCAGTGATGAGTTTTACATTTTGATGCGAGTCTATTTTGAAAAACCGCGCACTACCGTCGGTTGGAAGGGCATGATTAACGATCCTGATATGGATGAATCCTTTGATGTAGAAAAGGGCTTAAAAATGGCGCGAGAGTTGATGATTTGGCTTGCGGAGTTGGGGCTACCTGTCGCAACCGAAGCGCTTGACCCTATCAGCCCGCAGTATATATCTGAATTAGTGACTTGGTCGGCAATTGGTGCACGCACCACAGAATCGCAAACTCACAGAGAGATGGCGTCTGGTTTGTCTATGCCTGTTGGTTTTAAAAATGGTACTGATGGTAAGCTCGAGGTCGCGATTAACGCGCTAAAATCTGCCGCCAGCAGCCACAGGTTTATGGGTATTAATCAGCAGGGCCAAGTGGCCTTATTACAAACGGCGGGCAATCCTGATGGTCACGTTATTTTGCGGGGCGGCATAACGCCTAACTATGATGCCGCCAGCGTAGCAGAATGCGAGCTTCAATTACATAAAGCTAAGCTCAATGCACGCTTGATTATTGACTGTAGCCACGGTAATTCATCCAAAGACTACAGCCGACAAAAGAGCGTATGCGAAGATGTGTTTGCACAAATTTACAACGGCAATAAATCGATTATCGGCGTAATGCTTGAAAGCCATTTAAATGAAGGCAATCAAAGTTGTGATAAACCACTACATGAGCTAGCGTATGGTGTTTCTGTGACAGACTCCTGTATTAACTGGCAAAAAACAGAAACTATTTTACGTAACGGGGCATCAAAGTTATCTTCAGTACTCCCTACACGCTTTGTGGTACTTAACGCCGCCGTAGCTTAAATTAGCCACAGCCTAATGGACTTAATCGATGAACGAAAAAACCACCGCCGACTTAGAACACTTACGCGGTTTGATTGATGGTACCGACCAACAGTTATTGCATTTACTGCGCAAACGTTTGGATTTAGTGGCGCAGGTTGGCACCGTAAAACACGCCGCTGGACTACCTATTTATGCGCCTCAGCGTGAAGCCGCTATGCTGGCTAAACGCCGTGATGAAGCGAAAAAAATGGGCATAGCCCCGCAATTAATTGAAGATATTTTACGCCGCCTGATGCGTGAATCTTATCTCAATGAGAAAGATGTTGGCTTTAAGCAAATCAAAACTGATTTAGGCTCTGTCGTCATAGTGGGTGGTAAAGGTCAATTGGGCGGCTTGTTTCAACAGATGCTTAAGTTGTCGGGTTATCAGGTTAACATTCTTGATAAAGACGATTGGCAACAGGCTGATAGCTTATTTTCCGATGCGGGTATGGTGCTGGTGACTGTGCCGATTGCCATCACTTGCGAGCTTATCCGTGAAAAGTTAACTAAGTTACCTAAAGACTGTATTTTAGCGGATTTGACTTCGATTAAAACTGAGCCGGTAAAAGCCATGCTCGAGGCACATTCTGGCCCTGTTGTTGGCTTTCACCCAATGTTTGGCCCTGATGTTGGTAGCCTCGCAAAACAAGTTATAGTTGTTTGCCACGGCCGCTCACCGGAAAAGTACCAATGGCTGCTGGAGCAGATTGCTATTTGGGGCGCGCGCATTGTAGAAGCAGAACCTGAGCGTCACGATAATGCGATGCAATTAGTGCAGGCGATGCGCCATTTTTCGACTTTTGTTTATGGCTTGAACTTATGTAAAGAAGAGGCTGATATTGAAACCTTGTTGCAATTTAGCTCACCTATTTACCGATTAGAGTTAGCGATGGTAGGGCGTTTATTTGCTCAAAGCCCCGAACTTTATGCTGATATTATTTTTGCACAGCAAGACAGCCAACATGCAATCAGTGACTATTTAGATAACTACCGTGAAGCATTAGCCCTGCTTAAGCGTGGCGATAGAAATGAGTTTATTAAACAATTTGAAACCGTTGCTAAATGGTTTGGAGATTTTGCCCCTCAGTTTCAGCGCGAAAGTCGTCTCATGCTGCAATCAGTTAATGATATGAAAATAAACTAGTTTATTAATATTCCCTCCCATAAAACGCTCATTATTAATGGGCGTTTTTTATACCTATCAGATAAATATCTTTGTTTTTAATTAGCAATTACTTAAGGTGATCGCTCTCTAATATTTAACATTCCGTCTTAAAAATGGCTGTCGCTTATGCTGTGTTTAGGTAGACTAGTTTTAAACATGCAAAAATAAAGCATGAATTTAAATTAGGAGTCTATCCATGTTCTGTATTCAGTGTGAGCAAACCATTCGTACACCCGCTGGCAATGGTTGTAGTTATTCCCAAGGTATGTGTGGCAAGTTGGCGGCAACGTCCGATCTGCAAGACTTGCTGATTTATATGCTGCAAGGTGTTTCTGTATATGCGGTTAAAGCCCGCGAAATGGGCATTATTGATGCCGAAATTGATAGTTTTGTGCCTAAAGCTTTTTTCTCTACTCTAACGAACGTTAATTTTGATGACGAGCGCATCATGGCCTATGCCCAGCAAGCGGCCAAATATCGCGCTCAGCTGAAGGCATCTTACGAGGCCGCATGTGCACAAGCTGGTATTACTGCTGAACAGGTACCAGAAGTGGCTCAGTTAGTGCTAGGAACCAATAAAATTGAAATGCTGGCACAGGCACCGATTGCACTGCTGAATAAAGATAAGCATGAAGTGCATGAAGATATTATGGGGCTTAGATTATTATGTTTATATGGTCTTAAAGGGGCGGCAGCCTATATGGAACATGCCCACGTGCTCGGTCAGACCGATGCAGAAGTGGCGGGGCGTTTTCATGAAATCATGTCTTTCTTGGGTGAGCCGAGTGTCGATGCTGACAAGCTATTTACCACCGCGATGGACATAGGTCAGCTGAACTATCGCATTATGGCGATGCTTGATGCCGGCGAGACTCAAGCTTTTGGTCACCCAGAGCCAACAGTAGTCAATACTAAAGCGGTTAAGGGAAAAGCGATTCTTGTTTCTGGCCATGATATGAAGGATCTAGAGCTGATCCTCGAGCAGACGGTCGGTAAGGGTATTAATGTGTTTACCCATGGCGAAATGCTGCCTGCGTTAGCGTATCCCGCCTTTAAAAAGTATGCACATTTAGTTGGTAACTACGGCAGTGCTTGGCAGAACCAACAGAAAGAGTTTGCCAATTTCCCCGGTGCAGTAGTGATGACATCTAACTGTATTATCGATCCTAATGTGGGCAGTTATAGCGACCGTATCTTTACTCGTAGCATTGTTGGCTGGCCTGGTGTTATTCATATTGAAGGCGATGATTTTTCAGCTGTAATTGATAAGGCGCTCGCTTTAGACGGATTTAGCTATGATGAAATCCCACATCAAATCACCATAGGTTTTGCCCGCAATGCTTTGATGGCAGCAGCGCCCGCCGTAGTTGAAAACGTTAAGAGCGGTGCAATTAAGCATTTCTTCCTCGTGGGTGGTTGTGATGGTGATAAAGCAGACAGGAGCTACTTTACAGATCTTGCTAAATCGACACCTAAAGATTCACTCATTCTCACTTTAGGTTGCGGTAAGTATAAATTTAACAAGCTTGAGTTTGGTGAGATTAACGGTATTCCACGTTTACTCGATGTGGGCCAATGCAACGATGCTTATTCGGCTATTCAGTTAGCGATTGCGTTATCGGAAGTGTTTGAATGTGATATCAATGAGTTGCCACTGAGCTTAGTGCTTTCTTGGTTCGAACAAAAAGCCATTGTAGTTCTACTGACGTTATTGTCATTGGGTGTTAAAAATATCCGTACAGGCCCAACCCCCCCTGCATTTTTAACAGCGAATTTAGCTAAAATTTTGGAAGATAAATTTGGCTTACGTAATACTACGACTGTCGAGGCCGATTTAAAAACCATGTTAAACGTGGCTTAAATCAACTGAGAAATCTTGTTTAACTGCGGTTTTAGGTTGTTTAATAAAACCGCAGTGTTGTATGGATAAGAATGCTATGAATATGAACGTGATGGCGGGGACTGGGGCATTATCAGTTGCGCCTCAAAGATCAGAAAGTGTCAATCAACTGGTGTGCGTTGAGCGCTGGAATGAAACCGCGGATGTGGTCAGTTTTCGTTTTCAAGCGGGTGAACCGATGAAGTTCGATTACAAACCCGGTCAGTTTATGACTTTTGTACTCGAGATCAACGGCGAGCAAGTATGCCGTAGCTATACTTTATCTTCATCGCCTTCACGGCCCTATTCTTTGATGGTGACGATAAAACGTGTCGAGGGTGGGCTGGTATCTAACTATCTGATCGATAATCTTATTCCTGGGCAGAGCGTAAGAGTGCTACCGCCAACGGGACAATTTAACTTAATTGATATTCCTGCACAGAAATATCTTTTTTTGAGTGCAGGCTGTGGCATTACCCCCATGTATTCTATGTCTCGTTATTTGACAGACACTCAAATCAATGCCGATATAGCCTTTGTGCATAGTGCGAGATCAGAGGCCGATATTATTTTTAAATCGTCACTAGATACTATGGCGAATCGCTTTAATACTTTCAAACTTAGTTATGCATTAGAGACTGTCACTGAAACCGTTACCAGCCATTCGCCCATGATAAGCTTTGATTTTGGGCGGTTAACGGCGCAGATGCTACAAACTGCAGTACCTGACTTTGCGGATAGGACCATCTATTTATGCGGGCCAGAGCCCTATATGAAGGCAGTAAAAGCATTATTGGATGAACTCAGTTTCAATATGCGTCAGTTACACCATGAAAGCTTTGCTACCGCTTCGATCGCCGCGCGTAGTCAGCTTATGCAAGATAAGTCTTCAGATGAAACCAATGCAAATTCAGAACAAATGGCTTTTACCTTGTCTATTGGCGAACACAGTACAACGCTAAAACAAGGACAAAGTTTACTGGAAGGGATTGAGGCTGAAGGATTACCGATTATTGCTGCTTGTCGTTCGGGAGTTTGCGGTGCATGTAAATGCCAAGTATTAGCGGGCGAAACCGCATCGACGAGTGTGATGACTCTTACCGCTGCTGAAATTGAGGCTGGATTTGTACTGGCTTGTTCTACAACGTTAACCTCCAATGTGACACTTAAACTCTAATTTGCTGGTGAAATTGTGCCAGTAGTACAGTGCTTATTTGTGTCGTTTTTAAATGGATGGAAATATTTCTAATCCTTAGTTGCGCTTATCTCAGTGAGAACGTAAGGTTAATGACAAGGGCGTAGGATGTTTGCGCCCAGTCCATTAGTCTGGCTGGAGTTTCTCAATGACAATGACAACCACTTATGCCACAAAAATTGAAGATCGTACTCTTGGGCATTTGTTGTACGCCTTGATGTCGGGTTTTCCTTTATTATTACTTCCCGTACTGCTAAGTCTGTTTATTAATTTTTCCCAACGCCAATCCCATAGTGATCCATTGTTAACATCACATTTGCGTTGGCAACGGCATTCTAATATCGCCTTTTTAGGGTTATTAGTGCTCGGTTATTGTGTGCCGCAAACTTGGCTCAGTCTTTCGATTTACTTCTTTGGAATTATTTGGTTTTGCCATAGGATCATTAAAGGGTGGCTCAGTCTATTGGATGGTTTAGAAATCTAAACTTATGCTAGAGTCTCTAAATTGATAATATTTAGAGGCTCCTATGTCTAGTTACCAAATTCTGTGTATCCTCTGCGCCCTGGCGTTAGTCACTTCAGTTATCTCTTCGCGCGTCCATAAACTGCAAGAAACCGTTGCCATTACGGCTATCGCCCTCGGAGTGAGTTTGTTGTTACTCCTTGGGGGAAAAGCATTAGGCGGTGACGTTTACCTGTATTTTGTTTCAGGATTAGAGAAGCTTGATTTTCAAGCCTTGTTGCTCAATGGCATGCTAGGTTTTTTACTTTTTGCTGGTGCATTACAGATCCGCTTAAAAATACTGAGGCAACAAAAGTGGGAGATTTTAATCCTCGCTTTTGTAAGCACATTATTATCAACCTTTATTGTCGGCGGGCTGTTATTTTGGTTTGCACCTATGCTGGATTTACCGTTATTACTCAGCCATTGCTTGCTGTTTGGCGCATTAATTTCACCTACCGATCCTATCGCCGTTTTGGCTATTTTAAAGAAAATGGGCGCACCAGAAGATATTGCTATTCAAGTGGAAGGTGAATCTTTATTTAACGATGGCATCGGATTAGTGATTTTTGTGGCGATATCGCAATTAGCCTTCTCCACTGAACCGCTAACGTTTATCCATATCTCGGAGTTATTTATTCAAGAGGCTGTTGGCGGGGTCATTTATGGCGGCATACTGGGTTTTTTACTGCATCATTTTTTCCGCTATTGTGAAGAAGAAACACAATTGATGCTGGTCACGCTGCTGATTCCAACCGCAGGATATGTAATGGCAGAGGTGTTTGGAGTTTCTGGGCCTTTGGCTATGGTGAGTGCGGGGATCATCATAGGTAATTTTAGTGTGCCTAAGTTTTTTACCCGCCACGAGCGAGTAAAGCTACTGACATTTTGGTCGCTGATTGAATCTTTCTTCAATGCTTTACTCTTCCTGTTACTGGGTTTATTACTCTTGCTCGTCACTTTTAAGGCGCCATTGTGGTGGTTTATGTTTGTGGCTATTCCTCTTGTGTTGCTGGCACGTGCCTTGAGCGTATTATTACCCTATTTGAGCTTTAGATTGTTCAAATCATATAACCCCTATGCAGAGACCATTCTTATTTGGGGTGGGTTAAGGGGAGGGTTAGCCCTTGCAATGGCGATGAGTTTACCTGAGGGGATTGTTATCGATGCTATTGGTGGTGTGGAGCTGAGGGAATTGTTGTTAGTGATGACTTATGCCGTCGTCGTATTTTCGATTCTAGTGCAGGGCTCCACTATGACGGGGCTTATCCGTAAAAGTAATGCAGTTACCGAACCATCGACAGCTGCCGGCTCTTCTAAAAGTGCATAAAGGATGATTAGGCTGCGGTATTAAACGATATTAAGCCTGTTAGTTATCACGCTAACTAGCAGGCTTGTCTTAGCCAATCAGGGATAAAATAAATATTATTTATCCCCTAACAGACTTCGAATTCACTACATTTAACTCAAGATAAAAGTTTTAGTCAACCCGATATAGTTCCCGTACTACAGTGCTAATTAAGTTAAGCGACTCATTTTCATTACCGCTATCGAGTGGGCAATTGAGTATCAATCCATCGACTTTAAGCTGCTTAATACCTTGCGTTTGCACGAGCAATGCATCATCAGCTACGGCATAACTAGGGTTGATCAAAATGGGTAAATGACTGGTAGCTTTAATTTGGATCAGGCTTGCTAAATCGAGTGAGGTGCTATTGGCGTTATTTAAGGTTCTAATACCCGAATCACAGAGGATCAGCTGCTGATTGCCTTGGCTTAAGATCACTTCAGTCGCTGTAAGCCATTCTTCAAAACTTGCCATCTCGTTACGTTCAAGTATTAAAGGTACAGGTAAGGTGCCCGCTTGAGTGAGTAAGGTTTGATTAAACATCTGCTTGCCAGCGAGAAACAGCATATCAGCGTGTTGAATGGCTAACGGCATATCAGCTTCTTGCTCTATAGCGATAATACACACTAAATCATATTGATGAAGGATTTGGCGTAATTTAGCTAGCGTCACTTCTGGCATTGCGATTTGATTAATCGTATTGAGCAAAACAGCTTGGAATCCTGCTTCTTTAAGCTGTTTCACATGCTGTTCAAACGCTGATAATGCTAAATGTGAAATTTCATTATTCAACGTCATTTGGGCAATGGAACCTATGTGGCCTGCTCCGATGGACATAGAGCCGCAGTTAATCTCACTCGCTTGGTCTTTATAGGCTTTGCTATATCTAATAGGGTTAGTGTTTGCCTCATTCTCACTAATTATTTGCCCCTTAGATGTGCTAGGTTCAATCAGTAACTGGCGGTTGCTCAACTGTGTTGGTTTGACTGTTTCGCAAGGATAACAACCTAATACCTTGATAAAGCGCGTGATCTGCTCAAGTTGCTTTAATCCCGCCTGCATTGATTCACTGGAGATATTCGCGTCGATATCCAAATAGAACATCTCTTCCCATGGCGTTCCTGGAATAGGGCGTGACTCTAATTTACTCATGTTTAACTGATGTGCTTTGAGTACCAGCAGGGCTTCAACCAAAGCTCCCGCCTTTTGGCTTGTCGCCATAATCAATGTGGTCTTAGCGGGTAACTGTTCAGGCACGGCAACGGCTTTGCGGGCAACCACGATAAAGCGGCTTTGGTTGATCTTCTGATTTGCTAAGCTGGCTTCTATAGACTCTAGCTGATAAAGTGCACCACCTTCGGCGCTGCCAATCGCTGCAGCACTATTATCTGCGCTTTGGTTTACTCTCTCCATCGCTTCTGCGCTGCTTGAGCAATATTCCAGCCTCAAGTCTTTGTGTTGACTTAAATACCTGCTGCATTGGCTAATAGGTTGCGGGTGAGCGTAGACTGTTTTGATGTCTGCTAATTTACTGCCAGATTTTCCTAATAAGCAGTGACTGACTTCTATTGTCGTTTCACCGACGATAGAAAGGCTTGTATGTTGTAGTACGTCATAGACTTCGTTGATCGAACCTGAAGATGTATTCTCAATCGGGAGAAAGCCATAATCGGCATGCCCAGACTCAACAGCTTGCACTATTTCATCAAAGCTTTGGCATCCTAAATCCAGCATTTCAACTTGGCGACGTTGGCAGTAGCGGCTCGCGGCGAGATATGAGTAAGAGCCTCTAGCACCGAGGTAGGCAATACAATACTGTTGTTTCTGTATTTCAGGGTTGGCACGACCGTGAAGGTAAGCTTGCTGATTCAATACTGAATCCTCGATAATGCTCTGGTAAAGGGAGATGACATAGTGGGCATCTAATCCCTTTTCTCGTCCTTCTTTTACGAGTCGAGCGAGCAGTTCTTTTTCCCTTTGAGTATCTCTGATTGGCCTGATATCGACCTCTTTACTACGAGCGACTTCTAAACTTAAACGACGACGCTCTGCGAGTAATGCCAGCAGTTCATTATCCAGATTGGTGATCTGCTCTCGGGTTTGATTTAAAGGCTGTGGTGTATGCATTCTGACCTCAATTGCCGCCATGTGTTTTATTAATCGTTAAATACAAAAAAGCCCCCCAGTTGGGAGGCTTTGGATTTTTACTTTCGTTTTTACACAGTAAATCCGCCTCCTAAAGTGAGGGTATAAAAAAGAAAGTAAAAAAAATTGTAGTTATTATTTTCATGGTCTTAAAGCTAAAGGGCTGGGGCTTAGCTGTCAATCAAAACTTTCTTAAATACGTCCAAAAAGAAAGCGCACCCGAGGGTGCGCTGGTTTGATTATTATATATGGTCAAGCGAGTTTATCCTCCTTATGGTCAATATGGGACAAGGTAAAACACTCGTTTATCTTACATTTACGTGTAACAGTAAAACGTTAACAACTAACTAGATAACGATTTGCATTTACAATGAACATTAATAAGTACTTTAAGCTGCATAGTGTATAACCTTTAAACTATGCTGTTTGCAGTACCAGCGAACTTACGTTGACATACTTACATTTATATTTTTACACTTACATATTTCTATAACATCAATATTAAAAACTAACACTTACACAAATATTAAAAAATAACACTTACAAAAGGAATATTTTAAAATAAACGATTTACGGCTCATTGATTGTACTCAGTACATTTTGCTGTAAAAGACAGCGTAGCCTTGTCATGCGTTTAATGTGTTGTTACTTACGTTATAAAATTATTGCTCTTTACATTTAAATCTAACGTATTAAAACATAGAACATGTAAATCTATTTCATTTGTAGCTATTGCATTTTTTATCAAGTCTAGATGTCCTCCTCTTTTTGTGTTGGTTAACTATTATATAGATGCTTACATTTGAAATATCAAGTAAAAAATTAAAATTAAAATTAAAAATTGAATGATGTGTGTTTATTTCATTGAAATTTATAGTAAATTATACTCTGTTGTTGTGTGATAAATAATTTGGCTAGATTACCTCTCATTAAGATCGTCACTATGTTAGTTTAGCTTCGATACCCAATTAAAATATTACTAATGCAGCCTCAGTTTTCAAGTGCTTAAACTGCAAGTGTTTAAAACTAAAGCTTAGACCTAAATTCCAATTAACCTTACGTAACAATGATAATTTGTAATAAAGACTTTTATGTTGTGAAAACCTCCTGCATCTACATTTATATTGATAGAGCATTTTTACATATACCAAAGTGGCGCTTAACTCCTTGTTCTTATTCGAGAGTGAACGTAATTAGCTTGTATTAGCGTTAAGTTATGTCAGCCTCCATTTTTTAGTTAACCTTCTTAAGTAGTGTGTATTAAACTTTAAATTATATATTTTTTACTGTAAAAGTTGAACGTTGATGATAAATTGTCACTGCTCCTTAGTTATATCTAAAAGTGGCTATATAAAATTACGTTATAAGCCTGAATTAGATTGTTGAGGTTTAACGTATTTAAAATGATTTTATTTTTTATCGTTTTAATACTTCACCACTTCCCCCTTAGTGTGGTGGCCATTTAGTTAATGTGCATTTTGTTACTAAATATAATTTCACTATGTACTTGTAAAAACTGTGATCTAATTAAAATTTCTACTTTATTTTTCCAAGATGACACATTTATTGTATTAAGTGGACTTAAACTATATTACATCTTCCTCCTCATATTCATTTTGTTCGTCGTCAACTTCAATAATATTATTAGTTGGTGCTAGTGATGTGAAGCGCAGAGCTTCAGGTTTGTGTGTTATGCGATTGAGTTGTTTCTCTAATTTTTGACCCATAGCATTAATCGCAGTATATAAATTTTCATGTTTTGCTTGAGCGAAGAGTTCACCATTTGGGATGCCAACCGATGCTTCTATTTTGAAACCTGGTTTCTCCTCTGTAATGGTCACATGGGGATTTATCATTTGCACATCATGTCTTGAAAGTTTTTCGAAACGACTTTCAATACGTTCACGAATAGGAGTTGTAACTTCAAGTTGTTTGCTAGTGATCTTTAGCATATTTCGAACCCTCTGCTGTTTCCTTGGATTTCAGGTTACCAAGGTTCACGCTATAAAACGAGACCTTGGTCACATTTTTGTGCTGATTAGATATCGTTCGCTGGATATTTGATCGCTTAGGCAAATATCAATAATTCTTAGCCCAAAAGCCTTGTATTGCCTGCTAAATAGAGTCATATTCGATGGGATAACTCCGCAGTCTTTGCCCTTATTTACTTATATTTACTTTAAGTTCCCCCCTTAACTCCGATAAAATACTTGAACTTATTTCACTCGTTTATGTTGAGCTTGCCCATTTTATGAATACTGAACACGTTAAAATTAAAGTTTGGGATTTACCCACGCGAATTTTCCATTGGGGCATGGTGTGTCTATTAGCACTTTTATGGTGGAGTGCTGACGCTGGCGAAATGCAGTGGCACCAGATTTTTGCTTATAGTTTATTGATCCTTATTGGATTTAGGATCCTCTGGGGGATAATTGGTAGTGATACCGCAAGGTTTAACCATTTTGTGCATCATCCAAGAGTCGTGTTGGACTATTTAAAAGCGGTTAAGACGAAAGGTATGTCTGTTGTACTTGGGCACAATCCTATTGGTGGCTACATGGTTATCGCGTTGATTGGGATTATTAGCCTTCAGTTAGTCACAGGCTTGTTTGCGACTGATGATATTTTTACCGAAGGTCCGCTCTATAGTTATGTGAGTTCTGATACCAGTGGATTATTGACCTGGCTACACAAAATGAACTTTAACCTTATCCTCTTGTTAAGTGCCATTCATATACTGGCAGTGGTTATTCATGCCATAAAAGGAGATAAGTTAGTTAGTGCTATGTTCAGTGGTTATAAAAAGGTATCTAAGATGGCATTGTCATCAAGCTCGAAAAGCGATCTTACGTTTAAATCAGAGTGGCTCGCTTTAGCACTATTGACTGTATTAGCGGCCGTGGTCTTTGTGTATTTAATCTGGCCCATAGTGCAAGTGTTGTAAATTTACACTTAATCTAAAGCAACAAAAAGCCTGCTAATAGAAGGCTTTTTGTTAGACAAAAACAGAATTAAATTAGTCTTTCTTATATACGTCGTGACAGCCTTTACAGCTTTTTCCTGTATCCGCAAAGGCTTGCTTGATTTCGGCTTGGTCACCTTTTTGGGCTACAGTAGCAAGAATGGCTGCATTTTCTTGGAAGGTTTTCATTTTCGCATCGAAATCTGCTCTGTCTTGCCAAATTTTGGCTAAGGCTTCTGTGTTGCCTTTGTCTGAGCCATCAATAAAACCTTCAAATGGAATTTTTGATAGGGCAGCAACGTTGGTTGCACGCATTGCGAAAGTTTCTGCTTCAAAAGGTTTTTTACCTTTCATCATGGCTGCCATATCACCGAAGTTATAGGCAATAAGACCAAATGCTGATTGGCGGTATTCAATCGCATCTTTTGGTTCTTCGAAATTGTGTGCCTGCGCAGCTGAAGCGAATAGAGCACTGGCAACGAGAGTAAGTAGTAGTTTTTTCATTGTATTCTCACAAATTAGCGTTGAAGTGTGACATTGTCTTGCTATTGTACACAAATTAACTTGATGTACTAGAAGCATTCTTGTCAGTTTTTGTCTAGTTAAGTATCTAAACGTAACAAGTTATTTGTATAGAGGCTAAATCTGTTAAACTACCCAACGTAATGCTTGGGCAGTACTTAGGAGGGTTATTATGCGAGCAAATTGGGATCAAGTATTAGAAAAGATTTTGAGTCACAGCAATTATGAAGATCTTTCTGTGTTGTTTCATTTATTGTTAACCGAAGAAGAACGTAGTGCCGTTGCCGGACGTTTAAAGGTATTTCAGTTGTTACTTAGTGGTGACATGAGCCAAAGACATATAGCGGCTGAATATAAGGTGAGTATCGCAACCATTACACGTTGTTCTAATTATCTAAAAAATATGTCACCAGAATATAGATCAAGAATTAAAAAGTTGATTAGCTAATGTCCGAGTGAAAGTTTCCAGTCAAAACTCACTATATCCGTTAGTCATTTTCCATTACCACACAGTTTTTTGTATAAAAAATGCACGACCTTAGATTAAGGGCATGCATCTTAAAATGTTAAACAATGGCAATTTAATCGCTCAGGGATACACTATTTCTAGTTAACCTTTGCACCAACCCTTGTCTAGCCGCGGCAACCACAGCCGCCATTGCCGTCACAACCTGTTTTAGGTGTTTCGCAGGCTTCGTGTTCTTCATGGTGATGCCCATGATCGTGCTCTGAACCGCCACAACAGCCGCCAGCTTCTTCTTTACCTGAACCACCACAGCATCCACCACCATGATCGTGATCATGGCCATGACTTCCACAACCGCCTTTTGCATGAATGTGACCGTGTGAGATTTCTTCTGCACTCGCTTCACGAACGTCAATAATTTCAACGCTGAAATTCAATGCTTGGCCAGCTAAAGGATGGTTACCATCGACGATAACCACATCGTCTTTAATTTCCATGACTTGAACAGGGCGTTGACCCATTTCAGTTTCGGCAATAAAGCGCATACCTGGAACGATATCTTCGATATCGCCAAAGGCTTCTAATGGTACTGCTTGGCGTAAGCCATCGTGGTAAGGGCCATAGGCTTCTTCGGCGCTAATAGTAACGTCGAGTTTTTCGCCTTTAGTTTTACCATCTAATGCGGCTTCTAAACCTGGGATCAGGTTTTCAGTGCCGTGCAGATATAGCATAGGTTCAGAGTCGAAAGAGTCTTCTAATAGTCTGCCTTCTTCATCTGATAAACGGTAATGAATAGTTACCGCGCTGTGTTGAGTGATCTTCATATCGCCTCCGGTTCAGAATGTGCGCGCATAATAACGTGCTTTCTTAGCGCTGGCGATAAGTTGAAGTCGCTTATGTTAGATACAGCACAGCTTTATTATCCTTGAATTAAATAGCGCTGCGTATACGACAATATAATGAATGTGATTTTTGACACTTAGCCTATAGATTTTAACGGAATCATGATGTAGAACAAATTATGTGGCCTTAATCAAGGTGATAAATATAAGTTGTTTAAAAGCATGGGTTTATCTTGATCTTTTCGCTCTTATTGACGTTGACGTTAAAAGTTTACTATTGAATAAATCGCATTTTTACCCCTAGAAAACCTCACAATATCTAATCTTGAATGGTTATTTCATCGAACGCAGTAAATTGTTAATAAATAATTAATTTAAGGGGTTGACAAGTGTAGGTAAAAAAAGCAATTCTGTTTATCAGAAATTAACATGGATTAGCCCAAACGTATGAATAGCCTCGGTTTCGTAGTAACTACCATTATTACAACCACCACTACAACGATAGTGGGGGCGGGCTGATACACCCTAAAGAATTTTAATAATGAGCCCGCTTCCCACAAAGAAGCGGGCTTTTTTGTTTCTAGGCGGGCGTGGTGCAGGAGAATAAGATGAAAGTAATGAAATTTGGTGGTACCTCGCTTGCAAATTGGCAGCGATTCTCTATGTCGGCGGATATCATCGCCCAATCATCCCAACTTGAGTCGGTGGCGACTGTTTTATCTGCCCCGGCAACCGTGACTAATGCGTTGTTAGAAATGGTGGATGTTGCGGTTAAAGGTGAAAACTATGCGCCAGTCTTGCAGCATGTCGAGCGAGTATTTACGACTTTGTACCAAGATGCGGTTAACTCAGTGTTATCGAGTGAGCAAAGCGAGCTGCTTTTCTCAGGGCTCAATGCCCAATTAGTCATCTGGCAAGACAGATTACGGGGTGTTGCATTACTGCAAGAATGTCCCGATGGCATCCGTGCTGAAATTGTGGTCGCTGGTGAGCGTTTATCTGCAGCCTTAATGGAACAAATCATGCTATCTAAAGGGATCGCTTCGGCTCAGCTTGATCCTCGCGCTTTATTTTTAGGTCGTGGCAGCCCCCTTGAATCTGTGGTTGATATTGGGCTGAGTAAACCCAGGTTTAAAGTATTACCGCTAGACCAAAAACGGGTATGGGTGATGCCAGGTTTTACTGCTGCAGACGCTCACGGTAAGGTCGTTACTTTAGGACGTAATGGCTCTGATTACTCTGCCGCTGTGCTCGCTGCGTGTTTAGATGCCTCTAGTTGTGAGATTTGGACCGACGTTGATGGGGTTTATAATATTGATCCACGCGTTGTGGCCGATGCTAAATTATTATCACAACTGAGTTATCAAGAAGCGATGGAGCTGTCTTATTTTGGTGCAAAGGTATTACACCCTAAAACAATCGCACCTATCGCCCAGTTTCATATTCCTTGTTACATCAAAAATAGTTTTAATCCTAAAGCGCCGGGCACGCTCGTATCCGATAAAGCCGATGAGAGTGGCCTGCAGGTTAAAGCGATTTCTAATCTTGATAATCAAACCATGTTTGATATTTCAGGCCCCGGCATGAAAGGCATGGTCGGTATGGCGAGCCGTACCTTAGCGGCAATTTCCCGCAGCGGCGTGTCGGTGTCTTTAATCACTCAAAGTTCTTCGGAATACAGTATCTGTTTTTGTGTTGCCACCACTGAGGCGGAAAAAGTGCAATGGGCCTTAGAGCAAGAGTTTGAATTAGAAATAAAAAGTGACTTACTTGAGCCAATTAAAATGCGACACGATCTGGCCATAATCTCGTTAATTGGCGATGGTATGCGTACCCACAAAGGCGTTGCGGCACGTTTTTTCCAAGCTTTAGCACAGGCAAACGTGAACATTATTGCCATTGCCCAAGGATCGTCTGAACGGTCGATTTCGACGGTCATCGAGCAGCGTAAAACTAAGCATGCAGTTGCGGCCTGTCATCAAGGTTTTTTCGATGTGCAGCAATATTTAGATGTGTTTTTAGTCGGTTGCGGCAACGTGGGCGCTGGCCTGCTTGAGCAGATAAAACAACAATCTTCCATGCTCAAAGAACAGCACATCAGCATTCGTGTTTGCGGTATCGTCAATTCAAACAAGATGTTACTTAATAGTGCGGGTATCGATTTAAATAACTGGTCTAGCTTGCTTGCCGATAGCCAGCAAGCCTGTGATATTCCAGCGTTACTCGCATGGGCGCAAGAACAACAATTACTCAACCCTGTGCTGGTAGATTGCACTTCAAGTGAGCAAGTATCGGATCTGTATTTAGAGGTGATGAATTCAGGTTTACATGTGGTCACGCCGAACAAAAAGTCTAACACTCGCGATTATGCTTATTATCAAGCGCTGCGCCAAACGGCATTAAAACAGCGTCGCCAGTTTTTATACGAAACCACGGTTGGCGCTGGATTACCTGTTATCGATAACCTGAAAAAACTATTATTTGCAGGTGATAAACTGCATAAGTTTAACGGTATTTTATCGGGCTCTTTATCCTTTATTTTCGGCATGCTCGATGAGGGTATGATGCTGTCAGAAGCAACTGGTCTTGCAAGGGATAAATGTTTTACAGAACCCGATCCTCGTGATGATTTGAGCGGTATGGATGTGGCGCGTAAAGTGTTAATTCTTGCCCGTGAAGTGGGATTAAAGTTAGAGCTCAGTGATGTGCAGGTTGAGTCTGTATTGCCAGCCGAGTTTGATGATTCAGGCGATGTTGAAAGCTTTATGGCGCGTTTGCCAGAGGTTGATGCTGCGATTGCCGCTAAAGTGGCGCAGGCCAAGGCGCAAGGTAAAGTATTGCGTTATGTGGGGCAAATTGAGGATGATGTGTGCCGTGTACGGATCGCAGCAGTCGATGCACAAGATCCGCTATATAGCGTTAAAGGCGGCGAAAATGCCTTGGCATTTTATAGTCGTTATTACCAACCAATCCCCTTTGTGCTGCGCGGCTACGGCGCTGGAACGGAGGTGACCGCCGCCGGTGCGTTTGCCGATGTGTTAAGAACCTTGAATTGGACTCGTGAGGTGAGCGTATGAGTTTGACTGTTTACGCACCAGCCTCTATGGGTAATGTGGGCGTAGGATTTGATTTGCTGGGCGCGGCATTGGCGCCTATCGATGGCAGTTTACTTGGTGACAGAGTGACGATTGCTGCAGCAAAATCGGGTGTGAGTTTGGCGCAAACTGGCGCTTGGGCCCATAAACTTCCTGAAAATCCGCAAGACAATATAGTGTTTCAGTGTGCCGAGTTTTTCTTAAAAGCTCTTAGTCGAGAGTTTTTAACGGCGCAGGGTAAAGCAGATGAAGGCGTGGCACTCACACTGGAAAAGAACCTGCCCGTCGGTAGTGGCTTGGGGTCGAGTGCAAGCTCTGTCGTAGCGGCGTTATATGCCTTGAATGAACATTTTAATCGGCCCTATAACGAGCAAGCATTGCTTGAGTTGATGGGTGAGTTTGAAGGTAAAATTAGCGGCAGTGTGCATTACGACAATGTGGCCCCTTGTTATTTGGGTGGCATGCAATTGATGCTTAATGTGCCAGGCACAATTTGTGAAGCGATACCGAGTTTTAAAGACTGGTATTGGGTAGTGGCCTATCCAGGGATTTCACTTTCAACGGCGATGATGCGTAAACTCATGCCTAATCAATACGATAAAAGTGTCACTATTGATTTTGGACGTTATTTAAGTGCTTTTGTACATGCGTCTTATCAGCAAAACGCTAAGCTGGCCATCAGCGTATTAAAGGATGTACTAGCCGAGCCTTATCGCGCTGCTGCCATTCCAGGTTACGACAATGCTAGAGCTGCCTTAGCCGATTTAGGTATGTTGACTACGGGTATTTCGGGCAGCGGCCCAACACTGTTTTCGATTACTGACGATTTAACCACAGCCAATGCCGCTAAAGCTTGGTTAGAACAGCATTATTTAACCGAAGCGGGTGGCTTTGCCCATGTGTGTCGCCTTGATGAGCAAGGCACGCGTAGAGTCGATTAATGCTTGTTTTAGCATTAAGACTAAATATCACGGTTAAATATCAAAAATCAGTGTTTAAGTATTAGCATCAAAAGGTTGAGTGAGTATGGAACTATATAATTTAAAACATCCTTCACAAAAAGTGAGCTTTAAAGAAGCGGTGCAATTAGGGTTAGGTAAAGACAGAGGTTTGTTTTTTCCAACCCAAATACCGGTCTTAGATGATATTGAAGGGTTACTGGCGCTGCCATTTGTTGAGCGCAGTAAAAAAGTGCTCGGCGCATGGCTCGCCTCAGAGTTAGGGCAAGATGCGGTCGATAAATTGGTTGAGCGCGCCTTTAACTTTGATTTACCTTTGATTGCTGTTGACGAGCAGCGCGCTTGCCTCGAATTGTTCCACGGCCCAACGTTGGCATTTAAAGATTTTGGTGCGCGTTTTATGGCGCAGTGCGTCAATACCTTTGTGGGTGACACACGCTTAACCATTCTAACTGCAACATCGGGTGACACTGGCGCAGCGGTTGCGGATGCCTTTTATGGGCTTGATAAGGTTAATGTCGTCGTGCTTTATCCTAAGGGTAAGATCAGCGAGCTACAGGAAAAGATGTTCACGACTTTGGGCAAAAATATTCACACAGTCGCTGTTTCGTCCGATTTTGATGCCTGCCAAGATTTAGTGAAACGGGCCTTCGATGATGCCGATGTTCGTGATGGTTTAAGCTTGAACTCCGCTAACTCTATCAACATTAGTCGATTGCTTGCACAAATTTGTTATTACTTTGAAGCAGTTGCTCAGTCTAAGCTGCGCCACGATGCCGAACCGGTGATTGCAGTGCCCAGTGGTAATTTTGGTAATCTCACCGCGGGTTTATTTGCTAAAGCGATGGGATTACCAGTTAAACGTTTTATCGCCGCGACCAATGCTAACGATACCGTGCCGCGCTATTTAGCTAATGGTCAATGGCAGCCAAATCAAACCCAAGCGACGATGTCTAATGCGATGGATGTCAGTGAGCCAAGTAACTGGCCACGAGTTGAAGCGATTTGTGAAAAACTAGGCTGGCCATTGAGTGACTTAGTCGGTATTCGCTTGTCGGAGGAGCAAACTTCGCAGGCGTTAGCTGAGTTATACGCGCAAGGTTATGTATCTGAGCCCCATGCCGCAATTGCAGCTAAAGCCTTGTCGTTAACTCTATTGCCTGACGAAGTGGGCATATTTTTAGGGACGGCACATCCCGCAAAGTTTAAAGATGTGGTCGATCGTGAGCTTAGCCTGAATTTACCTTTGCCTGCAGAATTGGCCGCCGTTGCGAATAAACCGATATTATCGGCAGAGTTACCGGCTGATTTTGCAGCATTAAAAAACCATTTATTTAAAATATTAGGTTAAATATCAATCCATAATAGATATGGGGATTATATTTTAAGGGAGCCTCGCTCCCTTTTTTATTGCCCTAGGGCAGTGAAAGCTAAACAAACGGGTTTATTTTATATTCTCAATTTTTATCTATTTGATCTGTATTGGTAAAATAGATGACACATTTGCTAAAACTTATCTTACTTAAGGTTACTGAACTTTGGGCTCAATTCTGCTAGTTTGATTATAAAATAGGTCGAGTTTAGGTGTAAACACTCTTGGCCTATCACCTATAAATGGTCCGTCATAAAATAGTCCGTCATAAAAAATAAGCACATTAAAAATAACAATAAGATAGAGGTCATACATGAAACTTCGCCATTCCGTTACCAGCTGCATGCTTGCCCTAGGCACGTTAACCGCAGTACCTGCCATCGCGGCTGATACCGTTAGCAATCAAGGATATTACCGTGCGCCAGCTCTGCACGATCAAACCTTAGTCTTTACTGCAGAAGGCGATTTATGGACTCAGACCCTAGGCCAAAAGGCCGCGACTCGCTTAACCAGTTTACCCGCAGAAGAGCTCGGTGCCAGTATTTCTGCCGATGGTAAGTGGGTGGCTTATGTAGCCAATTATGAAGGCGCGAGCGAAGTGTATGTGATCCCTGTTACGGGCGGCGTAGCTAAACGGGTGAGTTTTGAGAATAGCCGTGTGCGGGTTCAAGGCTTTACGGCCAAAGGCGACATTTTATATTCTACCGACAGTGGCTTTGGCCCTGCCAATAATTGGATGCTGCGCAGTGTTGATCCTAAAACCCTGACGACCACTGATTTACCTTTAGCCGATGCGGTCGAAGGTGTGATTGATGACAACAACGATTACGTGTATTTCACCCGTTTTGGCCTGCAAGTGACGGGCGATAATGCCAAAGTGTACCGTGGTGGCGCAAAAGGCGAATTATGGCGTTTTAAACTCGGCAGTAAAACCGAAGCACAGCTACTTAGCGGTCAACACGACGGCTCTGTACGTCAACCCATGCTATGGCAGGACAGACTCTATTTTATCAGCGACAGCGATGGTAACGATAACCTGTGGTCGATGGCACTCGA
Organism: Shewanella glacialipiscicola; assembly: GCF_023283485.1. Lineage (GTDB taxonomy): Bacteria > Pseudomonadota > Gammaproteobacteria > Enterobacterales > Shewanellaceae > Shewanella > Shewanella glacialipiscicola. The sequence goes on along the minus strand of NZ_JAKILU010000002.1, from coordinate 228,653 downwards.
TGGCTCAGACGCAAAGCAGTTGACCCAGTTTAAAGATTGGCAAGTCCGCGGCGCGCGAATGGATAAAGGTAAAATGGTATTTCAGCAGGGTGCAGATATCCATGTATTTGACATTGCTTCAGCTAAAGACTCGTTACTTAATATCGAGCTCCTCTCTGATTTTGCCCAGCGCCGTGAACATTGGGTGAAAGACCCTATGGATTACGCGTCCTCTACCGATTTAGCCCTTACTGGCGATAAAGTAGTGATTACTGCTCGCAGCCATATCGCCATTGCGGGTGTTGATGGCTCGCGCTTAGTACAAGTTGCGCTGCCAGGGACTTATCGTGTTAGAGAAGCTATTTTGAGCCAAGATGGCAAATCTGTTTATGCCATTAGCGACATGACGGGTCAGCAAGAAATTTGGCAATTTCCCGCCGATGGCAGCAGTGGTGCTAAACAGTTGACGAAAGATGGCCATACTTTAAGAATGAGCCTTAACTTGTCGCAAGACGGTCGGTTTATCGCCCACGACGATAATGATGGCAACGTTTGGCTACTGGATTTAAAGAAAAACACTAACCAAAAAATCATCACTAACGGTGAGGGACTTGGGCCTTATGCCGATATCCGCTGGTCTGGTGATAGCCGTTTTATTGCATTAACTAAGTCAGAAATCGGTAAGCAAAGACCGCAAATTGTTCTTTATTCAGTGGATGAGAATAAGGCCGAGACACTGACTAGCGATAAGTATGAGTCCTATTCGCCCACCTTTAGTCGTGACGGGCAGTGGCTCTATTTCCTGTCAAACCGCCAATTTAGTGCAACACCAAGCTCCCCTTGGGGTGATAGAAACATGGGGCCCGTGTTTGATAAACGCAGCCAAATATTTGCTATTGCCTTAGTCAAAAATGCCAAGTTTCCCTTTAGCAAACCTAATGAACTCAGCGCTAAGCAAGCTGAAAAAACGGATATTAAGGATAAAGCTAATCCACTAACTATCGATTGGGCGGGTATTTCACAGCGCTTATGGCAAGTGCCTATTGATTCAGGTAATTACAGTGAGCTTCGTGCTGTGGATGACCGTCTTTATGTGCTTGATCAAGCGATGGGTGATGATACTGAGCCGAGTTTAATGACCATTAAGTTTGATCCTTTAAGCCCTAAGGCCGAAGTGTTTGCTGAAGATGTGGGTCATTATGCGGTATCTGCTGACGGTAAAAAGCTGATGCTGCGTAAACATAGTGATGACAAGGCACTGCTGATTGTCGATGGCGGCGATAAGTTGGATGATACGGATAATGATAAAGTGCAAACGCAGCAGTGGCAATTAGCGATTTCTCCCCCGCTTGAGTGGCAACAAATGTTTGAAGATGCTTGGTTAATGCATAAGGAATCCTTCTTTGATAAAAAGATGCGCGGCCTTGATTGGCAAGCGACCAAAACTAAGTATCAACCTTTACTCGACCGCCTGACCGACCGCAATGAGCTGAATGATATCTTTATGCAAATGATGGGCGAGTTAGATTCTTTGCACTCGCAGGTGCGTGGAGGGGATTTACCACAAGATCCCGATGCCGCTAAAACGGCGAGTTTAGGCGCGCGTCTACAGCAAACTGCGGATGGCGTTAACATTGCGCATATTTACAGTAACGATCCTGAATTACCCGCCAATGCTTCACCGTTAAATCGTATCGAAGTTAATGCCAAAGAAGGTGATATGTTGTTAGCCATTAATGGCACGCCAGTAGCGAATGTGGCTGATGTTACGCGGCTTTTACGTAATCAACAGGACAAGCAAGTATTGCTACTGCTAAAACGCGGTAATCAAACACATAAAACTATCGTCATGCCAGTCAGTGCTACGGTGGATAGCCAGTTACGTTACCAAGATTGGGTGAGCCATAATGCCGCAGTGGTTGAGGCTGCGAGTAAGGGCAAGATGGGTTATTTGCACTTATATGCCATGGGCGGCGGTGATATTGAAAGTTTCGCCCGTGAGTTTTATACCAATTATGATAAAGATGGCTTAATTATCGACGTGCGCCGTAACCGTGGTGGCAATATCGACAGTTGGATTATCGAGAAATTATTACGCCGCGCATGGTCTTTCTGGCAACCCACCCACGGCACCGCTTATACCAATATGCAGCAAACCTTCCGCGGCCATTTAGTAGTATTAACCGATGAGCTGACCTACTCCGACGGCGAGACCTTTTCCGCGGGGATTAAAGCGCTCGGTATTGCGCCGTTAATTGGTAAACAAACAGCTGGAGCGGGTGTGTGGTTATCTGGGCGTAATACTTTGACCGATAACGGAATGGCGCGGGTGGCCGAGTATCCGCAGTATGGAATGGATGGCCGCTGGGTGCTTGAAGGGCATGGCGTAACGCCAGATATTGAAGTTGATAACTTACCGTTTGCTACCTTTAGTGGCAAAGATGCTCAGCTTGAAACTGCGATAAGCTATTTAAAAGATGAATTGGTCAAGCAGCCTATTCCTGCTTTAAAAGCGCAACCGCTGCCCGCAAAAGGGATGGCGCAGGATATTAAAGCGCAGTAATCGATATTTATATTTAGAATTAAACCGAGATTTAACTGAAATTTAAGATATCGCAGTTAATATAGCCGCGTACAAAGTTAGGGTGTTGTCTCTTCGTTCCCGAGACAACACCCATTTTTATGTCCATTCATTATCTTACTCATCCCCGTTGTTATACTGCCACGCTTACAAGCAGCTCATATGCTCATCTCTTATGTGCCTTTATTTGAATCAGGCTTAAAAATTACCCTGCTGTAGCGATATTTTTGTAGCATTAGATGGCGTAGCGAATCTTGCGAAAGGTTGGTGTCAGGCAATAAAAAAGCCTGCTTATGAATACCTCAAGCAGGCCGTAAAGATAATGTTTAACGCTAAAACTTAATTTGAATATCCGTCGTTAACGTATTAGCAATAAAGCAGTTAGCATGGGCTTTTTCGTGGATTTTTTCTAACGTTTCATGGTTAACGTCAATCCCATCCGCAAAAACGACCTTAGGGTTAAGTACCATTTTAATAATGGCGAGTTTTCCGGCTTCGTTTTTTCCAAGCTCGGCTGTTGCATTATCAACATAGGACGTCACATTTAAGCGTTTAAGGTGAGCAATAGTCAGAAAGGTCAGCATATGACATGAGGATAGCGCAGCTAGTAAACTTTCTTCTGGATTAACATTATGCTCATTACCTTTGTAATCTGGCGCTGAAGAGGCCTGAATTGTCTGGCCGCTGCCAAAAGTAATGCTGTGGTCTCGGCAAAACTCACCTTCTTCTGCAGGCGAAGTTTGCCAATTGACCATTAACTTAAAGCCCATGATTTTCTCCTATCTGAAAGACATCAGGGCACTATAGCCTAGCGGTGATCACATAGCTATGATCTGCCAAGTCTAAGATGGACAGAGTTGCGTTATATCCCAGATGCGAATAATAAACTCCCCGTTAGCACACTGCTTGTGACTATACCTATGGGCAAATGGCGTGGACTAAAGCTTAAGGTCAGAATAACTAGCATTGCCGCGAGGGAAATGATCCCCATAAACAAAATGCTGCCATAGGCCCAGCCTTGATCACTTGCACAAGCACTGAGGCTAAACGCCAGTAATAACCAGGCAAACGAGGTGAGTAAATGGCTTTGCCATTGTGCGGGTGGGCGGTTAAACACATCTTTAAAATGACCAAACTTAGCTAAGGCGAATAGGGCGAGGGAAAGATAACTTAAGCCTAAGATCCCAAGTACAGGGATAAATTCTGGCATCATGATTTGACTTCCTCTAATGAAGGTTGCGAGGTCAGTTCGTTGGCTAGGGATGTTTTTGACTCGCTGCGGCGGGCTTTATTCGTCTTTGCATTCAATGCGGGTCTTGCTGAGCCATTAACGGAGGATGTTGCTATCAAGGTTAATCTTTTACTAGCAAATAACATAGCGCAGCCAAGTATAACTACGAGCAGGTCAAACCCGACTAAAGGCCATTGGTGAGATTGAATATTGTCGATGAGATGGTTTGGTGAGGTAAAAGCATTGAGTACGGGCAGTGCACAATACAAGCTCCCTGTGAGTATTAATGCGATTTGCCACTGACGACGTGAACGCCCCCAAAAAGCCCACACTCCCATTGCCGCTAACGCGATAAAAAAACTGTGAATTTCCCATTCAGAGCGGCCAGAAAAGTGTGTGGATAATAGCCGATTAGCATAAAAGAAGGCTACGGTACCTAAAGGTAATCCCAAGATAAACATAAAGTTTAATCCTTCAACTAAACGTAATCCCAAGCTCGGCTTGTCACCGTTATCCAGTGATTTTTGCTGTTTTTGCCGTAAGCGAATGGCCCACATTAAGGTACCCGTTGCAATCATAGCGCAGCCTAATAAGCCGCAGAAAAAGAATAAAATCCTTAATAGCGGTTCAGCAAAACGTGCGGTGTGCAATGACATCATTGTATCGTAGGTCGCTGACGCTCCCGAGGCATCGTGCGGGCTTACATACTTGAGCTCACCATTAACACCGTTAAATATTAAAACATTGGCGTTGTCGGTTACGTCTTTACCGGTATTTTGGTAAAAGGTCACTTGGCTATGTTGATCTTTAGGGTATGACACTGTGACTTGCTTAATTGGCGCGTCGCCCCATGCGGCTTTTACTTGCGGTAGTAATTGGCTCAGTTGCACTTGTGGCGCACTAATCCCTGCCGCTTTCTCAGTTTGTCTTGCGGGGTTCAGCTCTTTTAAAAAGGCTTGGTTGTCACCTGAATAGGCAGTATTAACTGTCCATGGAATATACATCAGCATCAGGGTAATAAGACCCGTATAAGTGATCATAAGATGGTAGGGCAGAGCGATAACTGAGCTCACATTATGGGTATCTAACCAAGAACGTGCACCTTTATCGCGCCTAAAACTGAATAAATCTTTAAAGATCCGCTTATGGATCACTATGCCACTAATAAGTGCTATCAGCATAAACATAGTGCAAACGCCGACGATATAACGTGCAGTGATAGCCGACATATAGTGTAAGTCAAAGTGCAGACGATAAAAGAAATTGCCGCCGCGACTCTCACGCACCTCTGAGATCATGCCGCTGCCATCGGCTAAAGCCACATGTTCTTCAGTTTTACCACGGCGTTGGCCTTTTTCTGGCGGGAGCTGCCAGCTAGCACTGTGAAAGGGTTTTCGTTCAGTTGGAAAATCGATCATCCAACGCTGTGCGGCCGTAGGCGCATGTGCTTCTATATACCGTTGGTCTTTATCCAATTGGTTTTCTAGACTGTTAGCTTGATAGTCCTGATAAACACCTTGATGTAATTCAGGCTCATTCCATAAGCTTATTTCATGACGAAAATAGCTCAAGCTACCCGCAAAAAAGATGAGTAATAACACCCAACATACCAGCAAACCAGCCCAAGTATGTAGCCACGATAAGGTTCTGAAAAATGTGTCTTTCATCTTATTGTCCACATATTTTAAGCAAGCCCAAAAAGAATAAACTGACGAGACTTAAATCTCGCCATGCATGCCAAGTCTTACGCACACAAAAGGCATAAATAATGGCAACCGCATAAAAGAGAAATGACAACATATTGGCTGTTAACGTACTTTCTAATCTCGGCATAGGTAACACGACAGTTAATAGGCAAGCCAAGGTCGCTGCCGCAATATAACCCGTCAATAAGGCAGCACTAACACGGGCAAATACGTTAAAGGCAAACAGTGATTGCTCTTGCTTAAACCATTGCGCCATTTGCATAATCCCCCGTGAAATCAGTGAGAAAGAGCGCATTTGCACTGCAGATGGTTGCGTTGAGGTTTCAAACGCAGGTGTGTTAGACATAATTACTACTTCTCATTTCGAGCCAATATTGAGCTGCTACTGCAACCCGTTGTTGTTCATTCTGTTTGAGCTTTTTGCTTAAGGGTATAAAACTCAGCTTAAGATCGAATGTATTGCTTTAAACAGGAGATAACAAACCGCAAGAAGTATAACGCAGTTAATTCAAATGATAAACGATATCATTTAGATTCTGATGTGATATTGGGCTGATTCGCTCAAAAACGAATAAAATAAGGCAAGTCTTGGAAGGAAATATTAAAGCGAAATGTATAATTTTGCTCAACAGCTTTGGCTACAAAGCGGGTAAGGTAAATATTAAGCGCACTTATTTTATGTCATATAAATTTTGTACTGATGCGCTTAAATATAATTAAACGCTTAAAAATTAAACGTTTAATTGTGTTGTTATCTCTGCGGTAATTGCCAGTTTTTTTGATGCTAATCACATTTAGGAGATGCTAATGTCGGTGTTGGGCTAAATATTTATGAATAACCCTTGTGTTTTATCCTGCATGCCCCAAGCTCTAATAGTGAAGCAAAATAAAAGTGATAACACTAAAAGGGACAACCTATGAAAATAAATATTTCTGGTCACCACGTTGATGTTACTGATTCTGTTAGAGAAGATGTTAACGATAAATTTGCCAAAATCGCCACTCATTTTCCCTCTTTGGTCGCACTTGATATTATTATCTCGAAGGAACATGGCGAGTATCAGGTTGAAATTCGTACCAATTATGAAGGTGCCCGTGTTGCAGCTTCGGGTAGCGATGAAGTGATGTATCCTGCAATTGCTGCAGCAGCGAAAAAACTTGATGCAGCACTTAAGCACCGTAAAGGGCTGCTAAAAGCCGATTTACACGAAAAGCCGAGTTGTACTACACCTGCTATTGCCCACGAAATCATTCAAGAAATGGATCTACGTTAAACTTTAGCTGTCACTCATTACCTAAATGAGCACAAAAAGGGCCTAACAGGCCCTTTTTGTTTTTGGATGACTGAGGTTTTCAGTAATGAATAAATTCAAACATTATTTTTTCCGTCAGTTAATGCGCACATTATGTAAATCATTGCGCTATAGCCCTCGCTATCGCATCAATAAAAATGCCGTCCACCTTAAGTGAACGGCATTGATCAAAACCTACGTTTAAATAGGTACCACCTTAGGTGATATTACTCGTCGATTTCAGCATTGTGATAAACGTTTTGTACATCATCACAATCTTCTAATGCAGCCACAAATTTTTCAAACATGGCCACATCTTCACCCTCAACTTTTACCATGTCTTGCGGTACGAAGGTGATGTTGTCGAATTCAAAGTTTATGTCTGGCATAGCATCAGTGAGTGCCGTTTTAACTTTAAAGTACTCAGTGTGCGGTGCATATACTGTGATTAAGCCATCTTCAAGCTCAACATCGCTTACATCAACATCGGCCATCATAAGTAACTCTAAAATGGCATCTTCATCGTCGCCAGCAAATACAAATACAGCTTGATGGTCAAACATGTGACCGACTGTACCTGGACTACCAAGTTTGGCATCGTTTTTAACAAAAGCTTGGCGCACTTCGGTGAAAGTACGTTTGACGTTATCCGTTAAGCAGTCAACGATAACCATGCAGTTACCAGGACCAAAACCTTCGTAACGGGCAGTATCGTAATCCTCACCGCCGCTACCTTTGGCTTTTTCAATTGCGCGCTCAATAACGTGCGCTGGGACTTGATCTTTCTTTGCGCGCTCAATCAAACGGCGTAGTGATAAGTTTCCATCGGGTTCAACGCCGCCTTGTTTAGCAACGACGTATATCTCTTTACCGTAGCGTGAGTAAATGCGGGTTTTTTGACCTGCTGTTTTCGCCATGGATTCTTTCTTGTTTTGATATGCTCTGCCCATCTTGATCTCGTTAGCTCAAAAAATTGCGCCGATATTAGCAGTTTTCTCGGCATATGTGCAGCCGTTCCTCCGGGATTTGTTACGCAGAAAGCGACGTGGCACGCATTTCAGCATGAGGTTAGCATTATTTAAAAATCATATTTGGGTAACGATTGATGCGGCATAGCGGTAAATGTTTAATGTCATATGTCTGTGATACTGTTGATGCAAGTTTGAATCGATTTTATGGGAGCATATAAATTATCTATTCTATTCAGCTAAATAACCTAAAAAAAATTAATGATGTTTTATTCTAAATAACATGGCAGAGCCTGTTATGACTCAGTTGTAGTGCATTATGTTAAAAATTTAGCTTTTTAATGTTCCCATAGGGGGGCCGTTATGGCGGTCATATTGAACCTGTATTACTGCATACCTAATACGTGATACGGGTGAGTTATGCATGATTTTTCTGGCCTCATTTTTTAATGGAAAACATTGAGGCTGTTTTAGAGCGGGATTTAAAGTGAAATAAATGATGAATAATCTAAGCCTAAAATATTGGCTTTACATCCATACAACTCTTTAAATCCATTTTACATCCATCATTCATTGCAACCCACAGTTATCATCTGTGAAATGTATTGGTATCTTTTTGTTAAAGTGTTTAAATAACCAAAATATGCAGCACGATGCCATGTTGTATGAAAAATGTGCGTTAAAAGACGGGGTAATATTCTTGTTTTTTGATTGTGTCTTTGGGGATATATTGACCACAGGGACAGCAACGCTCTTGCTAGGTAAATATAACGCAGCTGATGCTGCTAATGTGAGTTAAAAGTAATGCAAGCAAATCAAGCTACTGTGACTATTTTATATTATGACGCGCCAGTAGGGCTCATTATGCATAATGCTGTACTCGATGGATTATTATTCAGTGAGTCAGGGCGCGTGATGATACCTGCAAGTTTCCGTAAGGGAAAATCAATTATCGCTGTACTTGAAGGTGAATGTAAGATATTGAACTCATTAGGCGAACGAGTTTTTGCTCAGCCTAATATAGGATAATCTTTCAGACGAGTAGGGTAGTCTGAAAGCCGTTATATCTGAAAATAGTTGAATAGAGTGTTATGTATTTTGCAACATTCTGTCGCTAATATTATCTGCTGATAGGTTATTTCTTTTTGCAAAAAAATTGAATTATGCGCTTAGACCCTTAGCGCATAAAATATCGGCGTGCTGCTGACCGCATTACGGCTAGGCACAATGCGATCATGTAAATTACCGTCAAGTAAATTACAGCCAATCTGCGCTAATACGTTTCTTAACTTTTGACTAATCCGTTTGTCGGCTATACAAATTCTCAAATCATCCGAACCAGCGCCGCTTTAATTCTGAGAATTAAATCTCAAACTAGGTGAGCGCAAATCTCAAACCGCGCGACGCGCTACACCCAAAAATCAAAGAAATTATAGGACGTCATAAGACGTTGATGCACTGTAAGTTATTGATTTTGCTTTGTTGAGGTAATAAAAAAGACGTCCGGAGACGTCTTAGTTACTTCATTTGGTGGAGGCGGCGGGACTTGAACCCGCGTCCAGAACACCTACATCCAAGGCGCTACATGCTTAGTCTTTCTTTTAGTTAACCCGAATAAACTCCGAAAGACAGGATTTCATTGGGTGAGTCCGGTACTATTTCGCGGTTCACCCCCGGACAGAGTTCCCTCGCTATCAAATGTAATATGACCATCTGTATACACTGCCCATTTGAGAGACCTGTGTCAGATGGCTAGCTAGCCTAAGCTGCTAGAGAGTAGTTAGAGTCGTTTGCAACTATAACGGTGCGGCTTTTTACGAGGCCAACCGCCCCTCGGCATGCTCCCAGGGTTTCGTGAATCCTGTCGAATCCAGAATCGCCCCCAAGACGTTGATTGTAACCCGTAGCCTAATGATCACCTAGCATCATTTACTTCAAGTTCAATCGTTTGTTCATTATCCGTGCGTTTTCTCTTTTTTCATCACGCGGGCTTTTTCTACTTCCCATTCACGCGCTTTAGTATCTTCGCGCTTATCGTGATCTTTTTTACCTTTACCAAGGCCAATTTCCACTTTCACCCATGCACCTTTACGCCAGTACATTGAGATAGGAATGATGGAGTAGCCTTGACGTTCAACTAAGCCTGCTAGTTTATCGAGCTCTTTACGGTTGAGTAGTAGTTTCTTCAGACGTAAAGGGTCGCAGATTACATGTGTCGATGCTGTATTCAATGGAATAATGGTACAGCCATGCATGAAGGCTTCACCATTTTTCAAAAATACGTAGCAGTCGGACAGGTTTACCTTACCCATACGAATAGATTTAACTTCCCATCCCATAAGAGATAGTCCAGCTTCCATTTTTTCTTCGAAACGGTATTCGAAGGTTGCGCGCTTATTACGTGCGATAGCCGCAGGCGCTGCTTTGCTTGATTTTTTCTTTACCATAGTGTCGCCATTATACGCACGGTGAATCAATTTGATATTGATATAAGGGTTTATTTAGTCAATTTCAAGCCCCTGTGGTGTTATTGCTGCTTTTTTAAACGCGATATCGTTATTGAGTTAACCGCGCGGCGCCGTGCAAGGGGTGCGTTTTTTGTGTATCGTGATAAAATCTGAAAAAATTTCGATTGTTTCCTTAAAATATTCTTTATGCATATGATTTTTTTAGTGCATTTTGAGTTTGTTGAGGTTGCGTGAATACGTTCGTAAAGAGTACTAGGTCCTATGCCGCAAATTTCTCGAAGTGTGTTAGTCCGTTTTAGTGCGATGCAAATGTATAACTTAGTTAACGATGTTGAATCATATAAAGACTTTTTACCCGGGTGCGTAGGGGGGAAGGTTCTTGAGTTTGATGGTCAGACTATGCTGGCATCTGTGGATGTGAGCAAAGCAGGGATCCGTAAGACATTTACAACCCGTAATCAGGTCATTCCCGGTAAGCGTATCGATTTAACGTTAGAAAATGGACCCTTTAAGCATTTATTGGGGCAGTGGCGTTTTACCGAGCTGACTGAAGATGCCTGTAAAGTAGAGTTTGAGTTGAGTTTTGAGTTTTCAAATTCGTTAGCAGATATGGCTTTTGGCAGAGTGTTTAATGATCTTATGATGTCAATGGTAACGGCTTTTACGAGTCGAGCTAAGGTGATTTATAATGACAAATGAAACAGATAAGTTTGTGGTCGATGTTGTTTATGCATTGCCCACACAGCAAAAAGTGATTCCTGTGCATGTCACTCCCGGTACCTCAGCAATAGAGGTGGTGCGTTTAAGTAATATTGTGAGCTTTTTCCCTGAGATTGATTTGGATACCGTCAAGCTAGGTGTGTTTAGTAATGTGGTTAAACATGATCAAGTGATTTTACCGGGGCAAAGAGTTGAGATTTATCGTCCTCTGATTGCCGATCCTAAAGATGTACGTCGTCGTCGGGCAGATAAAGCGAAGGATGAAGGCCGGGCAAATAAAGTGACGGGTGGACGAGCATAAATATTGGCGTTATGGCGTAGAAAGCAACGCAGTGTATTAATGTGGTTAACGTTAGTGCTTTGATTTATTGCGCTAGCTAATAGTAAAGACCCCTGCCATGGCAGAGTTCTTTACTATAAAAAATGGTAGCTGCAAGACACCCAACTTAGCTTAATAGCATGTACTGTTAGGTGCTTTTATACGACATGTTCAATTTAGCTGTTGGCAAAACCTTGGATACTACTTTATTGGTTTTTTAACTTGTGCTTCAGCTTCATTTTCTTTCACTAATGGTTTTTCATCAGGGCGCTGTACAGGGATAAGCGGTACTAACTCGGTTTTGTTACCAGTGGGTAAGCTACTTTGCTCTAGTGGCGTATTAAATTCTTTGCTCAGCTCATAATCGCCTTTCACTGCAGTAAGTTTGTCACCCGTAAAGTACAAAATAAGCTCTTTGTGTACAATACTCGCATCACGGCCGCTTTTATAGTGATACACGTAATACCAAGTATCGTTAGCAAAACTATCCCGTAATACAGGGCGCCCAAGGATGTATTCGGCCTGTTCCTTGGTCATATCAATGCGCAACTTTTCAACTTGTTGCGGTTCCATGTAGTTACCTTGTGGAATGTCAGGCTTATAAATCAACCAATCAAACACGCTACAGGCACTGAGCGAAACAGAGAGCGCTACAGCGCTCAGCAGGGTAAGACTTTGCTTTTTATTGATCATTGTATGCGCTACTTCTGAAAATCTGGCGGCCATAATACCCAAGCATTCCCCCTCATGACAAGGGCAATTGGGCTTTGCTGCCATCATAGATAGAATTGTGTGAGTTTTCGACCCGTTATGTCGGCTTTAGTTCTCTTTTTGTGGGATATTTATTCTCTGTCGTCTTTGAGGCAGATGACTAAGAATGACTCTTAACCCATGATTATGATTGTTTTTACCTGTAGTTAAGCCATAAATTTTATTTATGGCTTTTTTGTCAAAGCTAAATAATTGACTGTATTGTCAAAAAAGTGGCTTACGCAGGCTGATAAGCGTAGTAATGCGCTTTAAATCAGATTAAAGTTAACGTTATGTTTTTAAGTTGTAATTTATTGCCTTTTTTGAACTAGTTGTTGCATGTGGGCGAGTTTAGGTACCGGATGAGGAATAGTAACTTTGGGTTCTTTAGTTTGCGTTGGCACAGGTTTACAGCTGGCAGGACAGATAAGTGTGATGAGCCGCAGTTATATTGAACACGCGGATATTGTGTTATCACTTCTACCTGATGGTTTTTCACAGCGATGGATCCAGCAAATTAACCCAAATGTCATTAATTTGCAGCAGTATTATGCGCAAGATGGTGAAGTTAAAAATCGCAGAGAAACCTACGAGCAAATGGTCTGTGTAATACTTGACGCTGTGAGAGCGGGTAAAAAAACTGTCTGTGCGCTATATGGGCATCCTGGGGTATTTGCTTGCGTTTCTCACTTAGCAATAGCACGGGCAAGGGCGGAAGGATTTTCTGCAAAGATGGAGCCAGGAATATCAGCCGAGGCGTGTTTGTGGGCCGACTTAGGGATTGATCCCGGTAATTCAGGACACCAAAGCTTTGAGGCCAGCCAATTTATGTTCTTTAATCATACTCCAGACCCAACAACCCATTTATTGCTATGGCAGATAGCCATAGCGGGTGAACATACTCTGACCGAGTTTCATACCACAAGCGCGCGATTGCAGATTTTAGTTGAGCAACTTAATCAATGGTATCCGAGGGATCATGAAGTCATTATCTATGAGGCTGCAAATTTACCCATACAATTACCCCGTATTGAGCGGTTACCTTTAGCCGATTTACCCTATGCCAATTTAACCCCCATCAGTACTTTGCTTATTCCACCAGCAAAAAAGCTGAAATACAATTATGCTATTTTGGCTAAGTTAGGGATCGACCCCGAAAGTTTGGGCTAAATTGTAGTGTGATATAGAGTCATGATTAATAGTAAGGATAATATATGTTTACATTATCGGATTTTTTTACCCAGCTAGGCCAAGATGCACAGTTGATGGAAGACTATAAACAGAATCCAGAGGTTGTGATGCGTGCCCATGGCTTAACTGATGAAGAGATTAATGCTGTGATGAGCGGAAATATGGAGACACTAAAAACGTTAAGTGGAGATGAGAATTATCAATCTTACCTTGTTATTTCACATGGTAATGGTGATTAATTGAAGTTTTTTGGCGTGTGCATTTCGGCAATCTTGAGCATACTCTGTATGCCCTCGATTGCTGCACCTACAAATTATGATGAAACGCTAACTAAGATTGAAAAATTACAACATTCCGATTTACCCGCGGCAATAAATCTACTTAAAACGATTGAATCTGAATTTGATACGATGTCACGCTCGCAACAGGGACGGTTTTTGGTCTTTAAAGGCGCAGCTTCTATTTATGCAGGGCAGTATCAAGCTGCAATCGATATGTTGAGTCGCTCAGAAGCCTTACTGAAAGATTCTGATATGCTATTTTCTGCATATAGCTATGAGGCGACAGCCCATATTGCTTTACGTGATTTCAATGATGCTTTCAATGCGATGGGAAAGAGTCTTGGGTTAATCGACCGAATAGATGATATTAATCTTAAACGTGCATCATATTTACGCTTGGCTAGTTTATATTCGGCAATGGGGATTATTGAAGAAGTTGCAACATATGCAGCTAAAGCCTTTGCTCTCGCTTCCCCTAATGATGTTAAAGATATTTGTGTATCTAAATTATATTTATCCGTCCACCAGCTAGAGATAAAGTCTTATTCTCAAGCATTTGAAGAATTTAAATCCACTCGTAGTTTTTGTGAGTCCAATGGTTATCCACTAATTGCATATATTGCATTAAAAGGCATGGGGGAATCCAAGCTGAGATTGAATGAGCCACATTCAGCTGTATCTTATTTATTAGATTCTCTAAAAGGTTATGAGTCATTTAACTTTCAGCTTGAGATAAATAGTGCGCATGAGTTGCTAAGTGAAACCTATTTGATGTTGCAAGACTTTGCGAAAGCAGAGTTACATGCTCAATATATTATGAAACTTTCGGATGACTCTAGTAATACTATGCTGAAGCACGGTGCATCTCGCATGCTCGCCAAGCTAAATGCTCAAAATAAACAATTTGAGCAAGCCTATGAATACTCAAAAAAAGAGCAACATTATAATCAGTTGATTTTTGATGAGTCCAAGATGAAGACACTCGCTTATCAAGCTGCCCAATTTAACGCCAATCAGCAGTCGCGTGAAATCAATTTACTCAACAAAGAGCGTGAACTCTATATTGCCCAGCAAATGGTCAAGGAGCGCGAATATACCAATATGCTGATGTTTGTCACTATTTTAGTAGGCGGGCTATTTTTCCTCGGAATTTTATTAGCGGTAGGCCAGATGCAGAAACGCAAGTTTATGCGTATGGCGAGAATGGATGCATTAACGGGGATTTTGAATCGCGGTGCTGGGCAGGAATTGGGGGAAGACCTTTTTGTGCAAGCCACTGCCCGCGGTGGGGATTTCTGTGTCATTTTATTTGATTTGGATTTATTTAAACGTATCAATGACTCCTATGGCCATGGTACAGGCGATTGGGTGTTAAAGAAGGTCGCCGATTTTTTAAAATCCCATATTCGTAATGGAGATGTATTTGCCCGCATTGGTGGTGAAGAGTTTGCCATTCTGTTGCCTTACGCAAATGAAGAAAAAGGCATGGAAGTGGCGGAGCAATGTCGCGCACGCATCGAAGCAATAGAAACGCAGCACTCTGGTCATAAATTTGTTATTACTGCGAGTTTTGGCGTGAGTGGTTTA
Source organism: Shewanella glacialipiscicola (assembly GCF_023283485.1). Lineage (GTDB taxonomy): Bacteria > Pseudomonadota > Gammaproteobacteria > Enterobacterales > Shewanellaceae > Shewanella > Shewanella glacialipiscicola. The sequence goes on along the minus strand of NZ_JAKILU010000002.1, from coordinate 213,580 downwards.
ATGGCTGATGATTTGAGTCTCGATCCATTATTCCATCGGGCTGATATGGCGCTCTATGCCGCTAAGTCCTGTGGACGCAACACGGTTGTGCGCTATTCCGAGGTGCTCAAGTGCGATCAGCAGGCAACAGATTTACGGCGTTATGCTGCATCAACGTCAATATCCTAAAACTCCTGGCCATTTAACGGCCAATTACATATCTACTGTTATTCCTAAATTCATAACATCGCGTTGGTTACGCTAGTGCTATAGGCTGCTGGCGATAATAAATAACCTGAACTAGGGCTTATTAGCTATTACGCCTTAAACTTCCTTTGCGTGTTCTCTCATCCCTTAGCATTGTTAATACCAAAAAAATTATAATTTTACTGTATTACCTTGACCTTATTCATAAATAAATGGAGTACCATAGCTGAACATTACACCGCGGTAGCGGGGGTATTTGATGAGATTATACGTTTTCTTTTTTTGTTGGAGCCTTCATGGAACACTCTAGTTTGCTCACCTCAGTGTTGCTGTTTTTATTAGCAGCAGTCATCTTTGTTCCTTTAGGGAAACGTTTGGGCGCAGGTCCTATTCTTTCTTACCTTGCCGCAGGGATTATTTTAGGCCCAGGTGGCATGGCATTGGTTTCCGATCCCGCGGCGGTATTACACTTTGCCGAGTTGGGTGTAGTGCTGATGCTGTTTGTGCTAGGGCTTGAGTTGAACCCAAGTAAATTATGGGAACTACGCAGTGCTATTTTTGGCTTAGGTAGCGGTCAGTTATTATTGTCATGGGCCGCAATTGGCGGCTTAGCTTGGGGCTTTGGTTTGCCGGTAGAGGCTGCTTTAGTCGTGGGCGCGGCATTATCTTTATCATCAACGGCTTTTGCAGTGCAGCTGATGAATGAGCATAGGTTACTCACTACGCCACTTGGGCGTGATGCTTTTGGTGTTCTATTACTGCAAGATCTTGCTGTGATCCCCATGCTACTGCTGACAGCGTATTTAGCGCCAAACTCTGCTCAGATTGAGCATCACACAGTTCCTTGGTATTGGACTAGTCTCGCATTAATTGGTTTTGTACTCGTGGGCAAATATTTATTGCCTAGAATGCTTAGGCTCGTTGCAAGCAGCGGAGTACGTGAAGTGCTGACTGCTTTTGCCTTGTTATTGGTTATGGGGAGCGCTGAGTTAATGGAGTGGTTAGGGCTCTCTGCGGGTATGGGAGCTTTTCTTGCGGGTATTATGCTTGCGAACTCCAGTTATCGACATCAACTCGAAACTGATATTGAGCCTTTTAAAGGGTTATTGCTCGGGTTATTTTTTATGGCAGTCGGTATGAGTATGGATTTGAAGTTATTCTTAACTGATCCATTAGTCATCTTAGGCATTTTAATTAGCATGTTGCTGATTAAAACCATTGTATTAATGTTGCTAGGCCGCATTAGGCATCATAAGTGGCGGCCGAGTATTGCACTTGGGCTTATTCTTGCTGAAGGTGGCGAGTTTGCTTTTGTATTGTTATCGCAAGCACAGATATCAGGGATTCTCGGTGATAAAATTGCTCAAATTCTAGTGCTTGCCATTGGTTTATCTATGGCGATTACTCCGCTGCTCTTTACCTTATTTCGCGCCACTAAAGCTAAGGTGGTGGATACTCGTTTGCCCGATACCATTAATGTTACTGAGTCTGAAGTGGTGATTGCGGGCTTTGGTCGTGTGGGCCAAATTACCGGCCGTATTTTGGCATCATCAGGGGTCCCTTTTGTGGCTTTGGATAAAGATGCCAGCCATGTGGACGTAATCCGTAAATACGGTGGTGAAGTTTATTTTGGCGATGCCAGACGTTTAGATATGTTAATGTCTGCGGGGATTGCGCGTTCGCGTCTGTTACTACTTGCTGTTGACAGTGTTGAGGATTCTATCGAAATAGCTCAGCAGGTAAAAATGCATTTCCCACACGTTAATATTATTGCACGGGCAAGGGATCGTAATCATGCTTATCGTTTGATGAGTTTGGGAGTAACGGACATATTTCGTGAAACGCTGGGTTCAGCACTCGGTGCGAGTGAAAAGGTGCTGCAAGGTTTAGGGCTATCTCAAGTTCAAGCCAGCCAGCGAGTGAAGATTTTTGCTGACCATGATAAAAAACTGTTTATAGAGAGCGTCGCTCATCAGCATGACTTAGCCGCTTTAGTTGATTTATCTAATAGAGGTAAGGCGGAGTTAGAATCATTAATGCGTGGCGATAAGGAAAACGTCAGTTAATTCGAAGATGTTGTTTAATTATTCGATATAAAAAGAGAGCGTTAATGCTCTCTTTTTATTGGGCTAGTACATCAACATTTATCTTCTATTTGGTGCTAGAAACTATAGCTGTACTGTAGTTTTACGTTACGTTCTTCACCTGGCATACCACCGAGGAACATGGCTTTGCTGTAGTAGTCTTTATTGAACAAGTTATTAATATTGAGTTGCACCTTCCAAGTATTAGTGCTGTAACTCAGTGCAGAATCAAGGACGGTGTAGTTAGGTACATAGCCATCTGGGATACCGAAAGAGCTTGAATGTGTGCTTCTATCATCAACAAATTTAGCTCCTAGGCTCAGCTCAATCGGGCTTGGTAAAGTAAACCAGTCGGCGCCATAGGTTACCCAAGCACTAGCGGTGACATAGGGAACACCCTTTTGACGGCTATCGTAGTTTGCTTTGTCATTCGGGTTTTGTTTATCTCTTGCATCTTGATACATGCCGTTAAGATTAACGCGCCACTGGTCATTTAAATGGGCATTGAGATCCAGTTCAATCCCTTGAGTCTCTTCGCTACCATCATAGAAATAGATTGGGATATTAGGTGTTAGCACCCCATTGGTATAATCCGGGTTACCGTAAGGCACATTAGTACGTGAACTTTTAAACAGTACCAGTGATCCCAATAGTTGATCTTCAAATGCCTTAAGGCGCATACCTAAGTCGTTGCTGATGGATTCAGAATCATCACGATCTGCATCACTACCTTTTACTGCATCTAGCACACTGTAGGCGGTACGCCCTTTGGAGTGGTTGATAAAAAACGATAAATCTTCAATTGGCATATAGGTTAAGCCAAGGTTATAGGTCATACCGTTGTCAGTTGTATCGGCTTCTGGTGTTGCTTGGGATTGACTGATGCTATAACGGGGATCAAGACCAAAATGCTCATAGGCTTGTTTAATTTCATTAAAAGCTACGCCAATTCGCGTAGTAAAGCCGTAGGGAAGATATCCCACATGCTGTATGCCTACGCCCCATGCACTCACTTTTTTATCATAGTCAGCAGTTTTGAGTGGATCGTAATCTTCAAAACGGCCTGTGCCCCAATTAGGCCGACGAATATCATAGATATACGGTAAACTACCCTGATAAGTGATGTTGCCTGATTTGTCTTTAAGCACTTGATCGGCATCATAAATAGAATATTGTTTGAAACGAATATTACGATCTTCATAATTGGCATTGATCAATAATTCATTATCTATGCTGCCGAGCTGAAAGTCATAACGCAGATCGGCAAAGTACTGCCATGAAGTCTCATCGGCATCAAGTTTACGATATTCCTGACGTCTGGCAGCAAAGGGATATAACACGTCATTTTCAACCAAAGGTGCGCGGGGATCGGCATTGATGGCACCTTTATTATTCCAATAGACATAATTATAAGCGCCAGTTTGGCGAGCGAATCCCGAGGTATAGTCGCGATATTGCAATTGCTGATTAAGGAATAAATTATCGTTAAAGTAAATATTATGGGTCAGTTTAAATCGTAGCTCTTTGCCCTCATTATCCTTAGCCATTGGTGAAATTAATCCCGCATCACCAAAAGAATAGGGCGTTAAACCGTCGCCATTTGATAAAGAGGCCGCAAGCTGTTGACGCTGCGCATCGGTCAGCTGAATACCTTTACCGTTAGGATCGTTGATCAAATCTTGCCAAGTCACATCCTCTGCATTTTTGCCGCCAACAGAATCTGCATTATAAATGCGGATTGGATGACCGATAGAGTCCACAGCCACAGCATCTTTAATGTAAGCACCTGAAAGCATTAAATCTTGGGTATCACTTAATACCCATTTTAATGCGCCATAGATTTCGTCTCTGTCTGTGCCGATATCGCGATAGCCATCACTGCGGGCTGATTTTGCAACTAAACGGTAGGCAACATCGTCGCTCAGTCCACCGGTGCTATCCAGTGCAAGGGAGTAGGTATCCCATTGTCCCACTTCAGCTGAAAATTTATGTTTTGACTCAAATTGTGGCTTTTTTTCGATAAGGTTAATCACTCCACCTGCGCTACCCATACCATAGAGTCCAGTTGCTGGGCCTTTTAATACCTCAACGGATTCAACGTTTGTTAAAGATCGTGTTGGATTAAATGTATTGCCTAAGCCTGCACCACCATACATACCGTCATAGGTGTAATTGGCGCCTAAACCACGGATCACTAAGTTGTCGCCAATACCATAGTTGTTTCCTGCTTGAGTGACGCCGCTGATATTGCGGATCAAGTCCTGAAGATGAGTCGCGCCTTGGGCTTGGATCAGTTCCTGATCAACAATCACAACCGCTGCAGGGGTTTCCATCAATGACATGTCGGATTTAGTAGCAAGCCCTGAGTTTTTAACGACAGAGTTTTGTTTGCCGTAAACCGTAATACGTTCAATATTAGCTTCAGTATTTGCTGAAACTAAGTTCGATTCGGCATATGCCGTATAAGATAAAACAGAAAGGCAAGCGAGTGCAGTTAGCGACAAATGAAATGGTTTCATCTTGGTTCCCCTAATTAAATTAGTTGCGAATAATAATGATTTGCATTTGAATTGCAACATATGTTTCATTATTTATCGTTTGAACGGATTATCTATCGCCAAATATCTTGAAATGAAGTTTTTAGTAAAACTGACAAGAATCATTGTGAGTAATGATTTTGTGTAAAAATGCGGAATTTCCTGCTATCACGTTATTATTTTAAATATGTTTCAATTTTTTTATAAAAAAGTAATTTATTTTTAGAGTTAACCACCACATCCCACCTTGTTGATCGAGAAACGCAACCCTAAGCAGCATTCATATTAAAAACGCGACACATCTCGTTTACGTAAACGTCAAATGTGAACGGTCGTTTAAATACGGCAGTGGTATGACCTTTGCTATCTGCATGATCTATATGAACTTACTCGACTAACCCATAGGGGAGTTCAAAACACTCAATATTATCTACTTAGGTCTAAGAGAGTTAAATGGGTGGATTAAAAATATTACATTAAGTTATTTAATTACGTAAGTTATTACTTTGTAATGGTAGTGGTAAAGTTGTCTGACAAGTTTCATACAAATTAAAGTGCTCGGTATGCTTTGTGTGTTTTATCTTTTTATTATCAATATCTTGTTTAGTTGTTAGTTGCTTGGTAAGACCAATTTTATTACGGTTGTGATTAAGTTTATTCGTATTTAAGGACGAGTTTGACTGTTGCAAATACAAACGTTTATCGGTAAGTTTTAGTTTGAAACAAACATTTGATGGTTTTTTGGTGGGTTTATAAACAGCAGTGATAAACACGACCGCTTTATATAGCACCGGTAAACCGGTAGTTAAGCTTGTAATAGTTCAGCCTCTTGGGAGGGCATTAAGATGACGGAACATACTTTGAGTGAGCAGCAATTGAATCCAACACAGGATAAAGCTGCAACACACTCCGTACTTAATATTGTGGGGCGCGAAATCCCTGGGCAAGACGTTATTTTTACAGAAGGAGCTGTTGCCTTACTTGAGTCCCTTTGCCGAGAGTTTGCCGGTGAAGTACCAACGCTACTGGCTAAGCGTAAAGAGAAACAAGCCCGTATTGATAAAGGTGCATTGCCAGACTTCTTAGCAGAAACTCGCGCTATCCGTGATGGTGCATGGCAAATTCGTGGTATTCCCGCCGACTTGCTTGACCGCCGCGTAGAAATTACCGGCCCCGTTGAGCGCAAAATGGTGATCAACGCGCTAAATGCCAATGCCAAAGTGTTTATGGCTGATTTCGAAGACTCTTTAGCACCGAGCTGGGATAAAGTCGTCGAAGGCCAAATCAATTTACGTGATGCGGTTCGTGGCGATATTGAGTACACAGCACCAGAAACCGGTAAGCATTACAAACTAGGCCCAAATCCAGCAGTGCTTATCTGCCGCGTTCGTGGGCTGCACCTTAAAGAGAAACATGTGCAGTTTAATGGTGATGCTATTCCTGGTTCACTATTCGATTTCGCGCTGTATTTCTATCACAACTATCGTCAACTTTTGGCGAAGGGTAGTGGTCCCTACTTTTATATTCCTAAACTTGAAAGTCATATAGAGGCGCGTTGGTGGGCAAAGGTGTTTGCTTTTGTTGAGGATAGGTTTTGTCTGCAACCTGGGACCATTAAGTGTACTTGCCTGATTGAGACGCTACCTGCGGTATTTGAAATGGACGAAATTCTTTATGAACTGCGCTCTAACATCGTCGCGTTAAATTGTGGCCGCTGGGATTATATTTTTAGTTATATCAAAACATTAAAACGTCACAGCGACCGAGTGCTGCCAGATCGCCAAGCGGTGACTATGGATACGCCTTTCTTAAGCGCTTATTCACGATTATTGATTAAGACTTGTCACAAGCGCGGTGCCTTAGCGATGGGCGGTATGGCGGCCTTTATTCCGACGAAAGATCCTGTTGAAAATGAAGCGGTATTACAACGGGTTCGTAAGGATAAAGAGCTAGAAGCCCGTAATGGTCACGATGGAACTTGGGTTGCACACCCAGGTCTTGCTGATACAGCAATGGGGATTTTCAACGAGTACATAGGTCAAGATCATTGTAATCAATTGCATATCACCCGTGATGTGGATGCACCAATCCTCGCCAGCGAGTTACTTAAAACCTGTGACGGTGAGCGTACTGAACAAGGTATGCGTCTCAATATTCGTATCGCGCTGCAATATTTAGAAGCATGGATCAGTGGTAATGGCTGTGTACCTATTTATGGCTTGATGGAAGATGCGGCTACTGCAGAAATTTCTAGAGCTTCAATTTGGCAGTGGATCCAGCATGGTAAGTCATTGTCAAACGGCAAGTTAGTCACTAAACAGCTGTTTAAAGATATGTTGGTGGAAGAGCTTGTCAATGTGAAAAAGGAGCTCGGAAACGACAGGTTTACCCACGGTAAATTTACTCAAGCGGCGGTGTTGCTTGAAGATATTACCACCTCCGATGAACTAGTCGATTTTTTGACCTTACCCGGTTATGAAATGCTGACCGCTTAAAAGCAATGATTTTGCATTAACTGTTTCACAAAAGGATTGAACAGTGGTTGGTATTTTCGCCAACCCTATAATTTAGCAAGCATAAAACTGGGGCAGTTTCATGCTTGCGACAACATCAAAGACCAAGGAGCGACACTATGACTCATGCAAAAAATCAGGCAACGACTCAGACTTCACGTCAAGAACAAGTTGATGCAATTAAGCGAGATTGGGCAGAAAACCCACGTTGGAAACACGTGCGTCGTCCTTATACTGCTGAAGAAGTGGTCGCGCTTCGTGGGTCAATTGTGCCTGAAAATACTATTGCTAAACGCGGTGCGGCAAAATTATGGGAACTGGTGAATGGCGGCGCTAAAAAAGGTTACGTGAATTCATTGGGCGCATTAACTGGTGGCCAAGCGGTACAACAAGCGAAAGCGGGTATCGAAGCGATTTACCTTTCTGGTTGGCAAGTGGCTGCTGATGCCAACTTAGCTGGCACTATGTACCCAGATCAATCTTTATACCCAGCGAACTCAGTACCTGCTGTGGTTTCTCGTATCAATAACTCTTTCCGTCGTGCTGACCAAATCCAGTGGGGCAATGGCGTTAATCCAGAAGATGAAAAATTTGTTGATTACTTCCTGCCAATCATTGCTGACGCAGAAGCCGGTTTTGGCGGTGTATTAAACGCGTTTGAATTGATGAAGTCGATGATCGATGCAGGCGCTGCCGGTGTTCACTTTGAAGATCAGTTAGCTTCAGTCAAAAAATGCGGTCACATGGGCGGGAAAGTATTAGTGCCAACCCAAGAAGCGGTGCAAAAGCTGGTTGCTGCACGTTTAGCGGCAGACGTGAGCGGTGTCGATACACTGGTTATTGCTCGTACCGATGCCAACGCGGCCGATTTATTAACTTCAGATTGTGACCCATACGACCGTGATTTTGTGACTGGTGAGCGCACTAACGAAGGTTTCTACCGTGTTAAAGCGGGTCTTGACCAAGCGATTTCTCGCGGCCTTGCTTATGCACCTTATGCGGATTTGATTTGGTGTGAAACCGCTAAACCGGATTTAGAAGAGGCGCGTGTTTTTGCTGAAGCGATTCATGCTCAATACCCAGATCAACTGCTGGCGTATAACTGTTCACCTTCGTTCAACTGGAAGAAAAATCTGGACGACGCCACTATCGCGCGCTTCCAGCAAGCACTATCAGACATGGGCTACAAGTACCAGTTCATCACTTTAGCCGGTATCCACAACATGTGGTACAACATGTTTGACCTCGCTTACGATTATGCGCGTGGTGAAGGCATGAAACATTATGTTGAGAAGGTTCAAGAGGTTGAGTTTGCTGCAGCGAAAAAAGGTTACACCTTCGTCGCGCATCAACAAGAAGTGGGCACAGGTTATTTTGACCAAGTGACTACGGTTATCCAAGGTGGCCATTCATCAGTGACCGCACTGACAGGTTCTACCGAAGAAGATCAATTCTAAGTTGTGAGAGCATTGAGGATGAAACATAGTGATTGTGTTTCATCTTTGATACGCCTTACCCAGATGCTTGTGGTGAGGCGTGGTATGAGGCTCGACATAAAGTGCAAGACGGGCTGTGATGAGTTACCGGCTTTGTTACTTTAATCTCGGGTTAGTGAAAGAGTGTTACCTGTAAACCTGTGTTAGCTGCTTTGCAGCCGTTATCTTCGTGCCGTTCACCTACATGTTCAGCACGGATTTTTAAGTCAATTCTTGTGACTTAACTTCCTACCCAGTAAGTTTTTGCTTGCCTTAGCTTGGCGACTCTATGAGTCGCTATTTTTTTGCTTATTCATTTACCATCGCGCTGATTAATATGGTGCGGTTTGGTGGAGTAATCAGATTATTTTACAGTAGCTTATTGCTATCGCATTGTTATTTAATGGCTATTGGTTCTGGCCTGAAAAATGCTCTAAATAATGTGGGAAGTTATAGCGGATTAGTCGCATTCACAATGAGGCCTTAGCCATGAAGTATTACAGTCGTCGTTTAGTTAAACCTGAACATTTGAATCCAGCAAATACACTCTTTGGCGGCCAACTGCTTAGTTGGATAGATGAGGAAGCCGCCATTTTTGCCGCCTGTCAGATGAAGAGTACCAGCCATGTGACTAAATTGATTTCAGAGATTAACTTTATGACCCCAGCACATCAAGGTGATGTGATTGAGTTTGGGTTAGCACTGGTTAGTCTCGGCCATAGTTCCATTGCAGTGAGTTGTTATGTGCGTAATAAAATGACTCAAGCGCCGGTGGTCAGTATTGATAAGATGGTGTTTGTACATGTGAATGCCCAAGGATTACCAGTGCCACATGGTATTAGGGCGAATGCGGCTTAAGTTAGCTTTAGCGTGGCAGGTGCCATCACCGTTATCAAGCACTGTGACCTTGCGCCACTGTGCTGAGTGATTATTTGAAACCACAATGCACAGTGGTTGTGGCCTAGTCTGTAGTTAAATCTTCTTTTACCGACTTCACCGCATCTCGCGAGGCATGGCCTATGGCTTTGGTGGTATCTCGAGTCGCGTGGCCTATCTCTGTGGTGACTTCTTTAGTGGTGGTGCCGATGGCACGACCCGCATCCTTTAAATCCGCACAGGCAGAGGTAGCCAGTAATAAAGGAATAATAATGAGCGTCGCTTTGTTCATTGTGGTGTTAATCCTTAATTTCAGTTTGTAACCCTATTCATGGTCAATATAACAACTCGCAATAATATAACAGATCCTAACAGATCTTTACGTTAATCACATAATTAGACTGATTAACTCGCTTGACGTAGGAGTTTGATTTGTGCGATTTGATATTGATGAGGGCGAGTTTGACATCTTGATGCCGAGCCGAGTTGCTCACAGTGGCAAATAAAAACGCCAGTGGCGTTATCGGCACTGGCGTCTCAGGTCGCTAAATAATACTGCAAAGATTATTCGATTTTAGCTAAACGCTGTTGGTAGTCTTCAATGAGGTGCTGCATGATTTCTTCTGGAGCGGCATCGTCACAGCAATTGTCTAAAAATATTTTAAAGGTGGCTAGTGCATGGCGATCATTTTTGAGTCTGTCGCTTTTCATTGAAAAATAGGCATCTTCATTTTCAGCTTTGCGAACGACAAAATTATGGGTTTCGAAAGATTTATCACCAGAGATCTCGTGCCATTTAGTTATACGATTTAATGCGATCTCACTGGATTGGTTCATCTCAATATGATTTAACCAAGTTACGGGATTTTCAGCATCTTTATAATGCGGACATCTAACAGTGTAGTTATATACGTGGGTGATTGCAGTCATAGCGTACCTACCTTTTCGGGGGATATTGTTGTCATCATAGGCATCGTTTTGGAATTCGGTCAATCATTAATTAACTCTATTTACCTTTGATGTTTTTTGATGGTTCAGTATTGTTATTACATAAAAATTAATCATTTACTTCATTTGTGATAGAGCTATTTAGCATGAGTTTTATGTTAATAACTATGTGCTAGATCTCAGTTTGAGATGAAGTTTCGTTTTTACTGAATTACTGATTAATAAAGCAACAATCGATTGGTCGTGGGGATTAACGCGTGAACACAATAAGAGTGTTGAGTAAGGTGCGCGGGCTTTGAATAGAGGCGAGATCAAAAGGCTAAATGGAAAGAGGCCCATTCGTTAGAACGGGCCTCTCAGCTGGCTTCATCTTTTGCAGGGAAAAAGCGAACTGGATTTAGTTTATCGGATCTAAAATCATATGTAACCCACAGAGATCACGTTTTTTATATCATTTTTGCGAACAATATTTGAGGTTCAGAGCATTTATCCCTTAACTTGCTTGTTTGTGACTGTTTTGTCAGCAATAAGGAGTGGGATCGCTAAATTTTGTTGGTATTTTTGTTGGCGCAGAGTGTGCTTTTATCTTGGTTAGCAATATAAAAAGCCTTCAATAATACTTATGTTATTGAAGGCTTAAACGAATTCACTGGAGATGACGTCGCGTTTATATAAATGACGAGTTGTGTAAATTACAGCGCGTTAGTGAAGATTTGACAGATTTCCGCATGGGTTGCTTGTTTAGGGTTAGTGAAGCCGCAAGCATCCTTTAAAGCATTATCAGCAAGTGTCGGAATATCTTCAGCTTTTACACCTAATAAAGTCAGGTTCTCAGGGATCTTCACCGCTACCGACAGTTTTTTAATTGCAGTGATTGCCGCAGCAGCGCCTTGCTCATCTGATAAGCTTGATACATCCACACCCATCGCTTTGGCAATATCCTTTAAGCGTGCAGGGACGACCTGCGCGTTGTATTGCTGTACATGGGGTAATAGCAGGGCATTACAGACGCCATGGGGCAGATCGTAGAAACCACCTAACTGATGCGCCATAGCATGTACGTAACCTAAGCTGGCATTGTTAAATGCCATACCCGCTAAAAATTGCGCATAAGCCATTTGTTCGCGGGCATTGATGTCTTGGCCATTGTCGACCGCGTTTATTAAGTTAGCCTGAATTAATTCTATCGCCTTGATTGCGCAAGCGTCAGTGATCGGGTTAGCTGCTGTAGACACATAGGCTTCAACTGCGTGGGTGAGTGCATCCATACCTGTTGCAGCGGTCAGACCGGCAGGTTTTTTCAGCATAAGCTCAGGATCGTTAACTGAGAGCAAAGGTGTGGTGTGTTTATCGACAATCGCCATTTTGATATGACGGGCTTCGTCAGTAATAATACAAAAACGTGTCATTTCACTGGCGGTACCAGCCGTTGTATTGATTGCCACTAAAGGCAATTGTGGTTTAGTCGATTGATCTAACCCTTCATAATCTTTAATGCTGCCGCCATTAGTGGCAACAAGGGCAATACCTTTAGCGCAATCGTGGGGTGAGCCACCGCCAAGGGAAATCACAAAGTCACACTTGTTGGCTTTTAACAGCGCTAAACCCGCCTCAACGTTCGTCACGGTTGGGTTAGGTTGTACACCATCAAATACGGTTGAAGTAATACCACTTTTAACCAGCTTTTCGACGACTTCACCGACTAAGCCAATCTTGACTAAAGGCTTGTCTGTCACAATTAATGCATGTTTAAAACCTAAGGTTTTGATATCACTGATAGCCTCGTCCACTGCGCCTTGACCCAATACGTTAACGGACGGAATAAAAAATTTAGCAGCCATAAATCCACCTAGTTAGTTGTTATATAAAGTTGCTTTCTGTTCTGGTAACCAAGCTACCAATTAAGAAGTGATAAAAGTGTGAGCCTGATCGAGTTCACTACTTCTTTGGGGGTAATTTCCCACTAAAGTTGGAACTTGGTAACGAAATTATGGGCTTTTATAACGAGTATAAGTCTTGATATACGCGATGATTTTTCTGCTCGACTCTAGCAAGCCTTAATCCCTCCTTTTAAGTGTTTTCCACGAGTGTTTTTTATTCTCTATTTTGCCGCTTAATTGTTAAATTTAAGCTAGCTAAGCGCAGTTTATTTGATTTTCACAGTATGAAAACCGATAAATTGGTTAGATATCTAATTTTAATTGATTCGTAATTCATTATTGTTTAATTAAACTTAACTTATTGATAAATTGGATTTTATCTGTAAACTCTAGCCGATTTATTCTTGCAATCATTAAGTAATGAGGTTGTCTAGTGCGATGCTTTATGTTGATAGTTACATCACTAATCATTATTATAGTTGTTAATTGAACGTTCAATTAACGTCGTTTATAACATTGCGAGTATGACCATTTTTTGAGTATTTATGCCTAAAAGCCCAGTAAAGTCGATACGTAGACAGCAGCTTATTGACGCGACTTTAGTGTCTGTTGCCCAGCATGGGTTACAGCACACCACTATTAATAGTATTAGTCAGTTGGCGGGAATGTCCTCTGGGATAATCAGTCATTACTTCAGTGGTAAACAGGGCTTAATCCAAGCAACGCTACGTCATTTACTCGAACAGTTAAAACAGGCGTTACTCAATCGAATCCAAGGACAAGTGCTGGCGCCAATAGAGCGTTTAATGATGATAGTTGAAGCGAATTTCACCGAGTTGCAGCGCTCGCGAAATGTCACTCACACTTGGCTGAGCTTTTGGGCTCAGGCCGTCCACGACCCCCAGTTAGCCCGTTTGCAGAATATTAATAGTCGCCGCTTATACAGCAACTTATATTTTTCCTTTCAACAAGTGTTGCCTAAGACATTTGCCCTGATGGCGGCGCAGCAAACGGCGGCGATGATCGATGGATTTTGGTTACGCAGTGCCTTAAGTGAAACCCCTGAACTGGATTTTGTTCAGGCCGAAAAATTATGCAAAACCTTTATCCACAATGTGATAAAGCAGTATGGAGTCAATACATGTCAGTAGAAATACAGTACAACTTTATTGCAGGTCAACTGCTCGCTAACGATAGCGGCGAGACTTTTGATGTCGTCAATCCTGCCACGGGGCAAGTGGCGTACCAAGTGCAAGTAGCTGATGAGAAGATTCAGTTAGCTGCCATCGACAGCGCCAAAAAAGGTTTTACGATTTGGTCAGCTATGAGCGCCACCGAACGCAGCCGTATTCTGTTAAATGCGGTCGCGCTGTTACGTGCTCGTAACGATGAACTTGCAACAATAGAAGTGCGTGACACAGGTAAACCTTGGCAAGAAGCCTCAGTGGTTGATGTGGTCACAGGTGCTGACGCCATTGAGTTTTTTGCTCATATTGCACCGGGGTTAGAAGGTTCGCAGCAGCAAGTCGGTGGGGATTTTTATTACACCCGCCGTGAGCCTTTAGGTATTTGTGCTGGAATTGGTGCGTGGAATTACCCATTACAAATCGCTTGTTGGAAAGCCGCACCTGCATTGGCTAGCGGTAATGTGATGATTTTTAAACCTTCAGAAGAAACGCCGCTTGGCGCCTTGAAATTAGCGCAACTCTTTAGCGAAGCGGGTTTGCCCGATGGCGTATTTAACGTTGTGATGGGTGATGGCAAGGTTGGCGCTTGGTTAACTGGTCATCCTGATATTGCCAAAGTGTCTTTTACGGGGGAGGTCGGAACGGGCAAAAAAGTCATGGCAGCGGCGGCAAGTTCGCTTAAAGGCGTGACGATGGAACTTGGCGGTAAATCGCCGCTTATCGTGTTTGATGATGCGGATATCGATAATGCCGTTTCAGGTGCCATGCTCGGTAACTTCTATACCCAAGGTGAAGTCTGTACAAACGGGACGCGGGTTTTTGTCCATGAGTCGGTTTATCCTAGTTTTATTGAAAAACTGCTCGCGCGTACCCAAGCCAATATTGTGGTGGGCGATCCTATGTCACCTGAGACTAACTTTGGCGCGTTGATTTCTAAAGATCACCAACAAAAAGTACTCGATTATATTCAGCAAGGTATCGACGACGGCGCAACATTACTTACCGGTGGCACGGCGTTAACGCCGGATAATGCGCCTAACGGCTACTTTGTTGCCCCGACCATCTTCACTAATTGCACCGATGACATGCGCATCTGCCAAGAAGAAATATTTGGCCCTGTGATGTCGGTGCTCACCTTTAAAGATGAAACCGAAGTGATTGCTCGGGCAAATAATACTGCCATGGGCTTAGCTGCTGGAGTATTTACCCAAGATATCAGCCGTGCTCACCGAGTTATCCATCAGCTACAAGCCGGAATTTGCTGGATTAATGCTTACGGTGCTTCACCTGCAGAAATGCCGGTTGGGGGATATAAGTTGTCGGGTATTGGCCGAGAAAACGGTAGCGAGACACTCAAGCATTACACACAAGTTAAAGCCGTTTATGTGGGTCTACAGCCCTTAGAAAGCCCATTTTAAGGAGTCTATTTTGGCTGCATCAATACCACAAAGATATTATAACTACATCATAGTCGGCGCCGGTTCTGCTGGTTGTGTACTGGCTAATCGCTTGTCAAAGGATCCTAAAAACGAAGTGTTGTTATTAGAAACTGGTGGCAGCGATAAGAGTATTTTTATTCAAATGCCGACGGCGTTATCAATCCCAATGAATAGCCCTAAATATGCTTGGCAGTTTGAAACGCAGCCTGAGCCGCATTTAGATAACCGCAAGATGCATTGTCCGCGTGGCAAGGTACTTGGCGGTTCATCATCAATTAACGGTATGGTGTATGTCCGCGGTCATGCTCGAGATTTTGATGAGTGGCAGGCACAAGGGGCTACAGATTGGGATTACAGTCATTGCTTACCCTACTTTAAAAAGGCAGAAACATGGGCCTTTGGTGGTGATGAGTACCGCGGCGAGTCTGGACCATTAGGGGTTAATAACGGTAATCAGATGCAAAATCCGTTATATCAAGCCTTTATCGATGCGGGCATTGCGGCGGGGTATTTGTCGACTACCGATTATAATGCGGCGCAGCAAGAGGGTTTTGGCCCTATGCATATGACAGTCAAAAAAGGCGTGCGCTGGTCAACAGCTAATGCTTATTTACGTCCAGCAATGGCCAGACGTAACCTCACGGTTGTGACTCACGCTTTAGTGCATAAGGTGTTATTGGAAGGACAAACGGCCGTTGGCGTTCGCATAGAACACAAAGGTAGCATTGAAGACATACGCTGTAATAAAGAAGTGATTTTAGCGGCAGGTTCCATAGGTTCGCCGCATTTACTGCAATTATCGGGTATTGGCGATCCCAAAATATTGGCTGATGCAGGGGTTGAGTTACAGCATGCATTACCCGGTGTCGGTCAGAATTTACAGGATCATTTAGAGTTTTATTTTCAATTCAAATGCCTTAAACCTATCTCTCTTAATGGCAAGTTAGATCCACTTAGTAAAGGCTTAATTGGGGCTCGCTGGATATTAGACAAATCTGGATTAGGCGCGACCAATCACTTTGAGTCCTGTGGTTTTATTCGTTCAAAAGCAGGCCTTGAGTGGCCAGATTTGCAATATCACTTTTTACCTGCAGCTATGCGCTACGATGGCAAAGAAGCCTTTGCGGGCCATGGCTTTCAGGTACATGTAGGCCATAACAAACCTAAAAGCCGTGGTGCTGTTACGTTAGTGTCGGCTGACCCTAAGGTTGCGCCAAAAATTCAATTCAATTATTTACAACACCCTGATGATATTGAAGGCTTTAGAGCCTGCGTGCGCTTAACCCGCGAGATCATTAATCAAGTACCATTTGATGAGTATCGAGGGGAAGAAATTCAGCCCGGAACGCAAATACAAACCGATGCACAAATCGATGCCTTTGTGCGCCAATCGGTTGAAAGTGCATACCATCCTTCTTGCTCGTGCAAGATGGGCACAGATGCGATGGCTGTGGTTGACCCGCAAACCCGCGTACATGGTTTACAGGGGTTACGTGTGGTGGACTCTTCGATTTTTCCGACCATTCCTAATGGTAATTTGAACGCGCCGACCATCATGTTAGCCGAGCGTGCTGCGGATATGATTTTAGACGTCGAGATGTTAGCGCCCGTGGACTGTGCCGTTATTGTTGCTGATGCTTGGCAAACCACCCAAAGAAGCGTTACTACAAATTAAGCATAGGTTCATTTTAACGCTAGTCCGTCTTAATGGCGGACTAGAGTCTTGCATTTAAAAGTGGCTTTAATGAGTCACGTTATCGAAAGGGGCGGTCAACCCGCAGTTGCTCTGCATATGATCACTTTCACGACTGAACATCTATCAGGGTTTAACTATCGCAGAGCGTTTTTTAAGTAGCGATATTTAAGGCTTGAGGGCAAATTACTGCCTTTAAAAATGGTTCAGTTTTTATTGTTAAATAAAAACATGGAGTTACATTTTATGGATTCATATCCTCATGCCTATTTATACCCAGTATCGACTGGGCCGGAGTGCACCCTATGACCTGGTTATTATCTGCAGGAATACTGTTCACTTTTACGGCCATCGCGTTTGTGATTTATCGTTGGGGTAATATCCGCTGTATCGGCGTGACGCCTGTGCGTACATTCACCTTTATCGCGATTCTATTTACCTCAGGCCTTGATGTCGGCTTAATCATGTTCCCGCTGACCGAGTTTGCCGGTTATGCTAATGTGGCGGCGAGCCCTGAATACGGCTTTACCAATCCATTGGCGCTTGAGTTTGGCTTTTGGGCCTTTTTGATTTGGGGTTTTTACTTTTTAACCTGTTTCTATTTTTGCGTGATCGAACCCAGGGTTAAGTATTTTGAGATACCTTTGATAAAACTCATTAATAATATTGTGATTATTGGTACTTGTGCTTTTACGGCCTATTTATTATTGAGCAATTTACCTTGGTACTTACCTGAGTTAGGGGATGGTAAAACGATTGTTAGCAGCTTTTACTTAATCGTATTTATAGTGATTGCTGCCGCGATATATTCCAGTACCAGCATACGTTATGTACGTATTTTGAGTTTAACGAGTACTTGGTTGTTTTTAGGTTTGATAACTATGTTGTGGGCCAGTGCATTTTTATCGGCGGATTCGAGTGTCGGTGAGTTTTTTACCACCTTTGCCTTGCTAGGAGATTACTTCGGCAACATCCAACAATTTGTATTACCCATCAACGACTACCATGAGTTTTATCTATTTTGGTGGTTTGCTTGGAGCATTATGATCGGTCAATTTACCTCGCGCTTTGTCGGCGGGATGAAAACCTACCAAGTGTTGTTGGCCATGATGGTGTTTCCCTCTATCCCTATTGCGATTTGGTTTACGGTACTTTATTACTACAGCGCCAATGGCTTAGATACCTCCGGTTTCTATAATCTGGCGATGGTGATCGTTGGCGTGACCTTTGTAATTAATTCATTAGACTCACTTATTCGCCTTTATACCGATAACCTAAATCTAACGATTGAACGTTTTGGTAAGCTGAAATATATGAGCTTTAATTTAGTACTACTGTGCAGCTTAACTTTACTCTTTAAATTAGATTTTCTTGAGATCCAGTGGGTGGGGGCTGTTTCGCTTGGACTGATCTTTAGCTGTTTTGGCTACATTGTGATGAAACAATTACAAACTGTGAGTGGGATTGAGCGCTCGCCCAAAGAGAACAAAATCGACTTTACTAAAATTGAGTTAGCCAATTAATGGGGGAATCTATAATGAAATCAACATGTCTTTACTCTATTGCCGCTGGATTATTACTGATATCGACAGCGGCCAATGCCGAGCTATCGGCCACCATTAAGGCAACTTCGGATTACACTTTTAACGGCGTCAGCCAAACGGACAACGGTCCAGCGCTGCAAGGAAGTTTGGATTACGGTTTTGATTCGGGATGGTATGTGGGGAGTTTTACCTCTAACGTCGATTTTGGTGGTGATGATGACACTTGGTTAGAGCTAGATGCTTATGCGGGTAAATTTTATCAACTTAATGAACAACTAAACCTTGATGTGGGGCTGGCCTATTATACTTACCATGGCGATTCGTTCTCTGACGAATACAACTACCCAGAGCTATATAGCAAGCTGGGCTACGATACTTCCTTGGGTCACTCTGAAGCTAAGTTAACCTACACGTGGGATTACTTTGGTTTAGGCGGCGGGCATTATACGATGTTGCTCGGCCACACTATTAGTGTTGCAGAGGGGCATGATATTCGCTTTAGTGTTGATCGCTCAACTTCACTTGATGAAGATAAATGGTCATGGGACGGCGGTAAATCCTTTAATCATTATCGCATTGCTTATATGACTGATTGGAGCGGCTTTAATTTCAGCCTTGCCGCTGAAGATACCAGTATGAACTTAGATACCAGTGACGAGCGATTAGTGCTGTCGGTATCGCGTCAATTCATGTTGTAACTGAAGGGACTTTTGCTACAAAAGTCCTTCCTGTGGGTGAGTTCAGCTGCACTTTCTGGTAAGGTGCACTGGACTACTTGGATGGGACATTATGGAAAAGTACGAACAACTGCTCATTTCGCTGCGCCGCGTCATACGCGCTATCGACATTCATTCTCGCCAACTGAATAAACATTCAGGTTTAACTGGGCCGCAATTGATGGTGATGCAAAAAATTGCCCAATTGGATGCGCCATTAGCGAAAACAGTGGCGGAAGAAATTACGCTGAGCCCTGCGACGGTAACGACCATTATTGATCGTCTTGAGGGGCGGGGTTTAGTGATCCGTAAACGTAGCGAAACCGATAAACGTAAGGTGCATTTGTATTTGAGTGATGCGGGACGGGCATTGTTACAAGACTCCCCCAAACCATTGCAAGAGCATTTTATTAAACGTTATCAAAATCTTGAACAGTGGGAACAGAGTCAATTGCTCTCGGCCGTTGAGCGTATCGCGACTATGATGGACGCCGATAAGATTGATGCAGCGCCTATGCTGTTGGTTGGCAAAATCCAAGGCGATGAGTAAATTTCAGATTTATTCTGAGATAAATTTTTAAAGATAAAAATACTAAAATAAAAAAGCACTGAATTCTCAGTGCTTTTTTGATTTTATCGTATCGCTTTTAGGCCGCAGGGCAGCTTGTTTCAGTCACTGAGTTAATCAAAATTTCTTGCACCGGTGTATCTCTGAAACCGTCAATCGTGGTTGTTTTTACTATGCTTATCTGATCGGCGACATCCATGCCATCCACTACTTTGCCAAATACGGCATAACCAAACTTATCAGCGGATGCATCCAATTGGGGATTATCTAACACGTTGATATAGAACTGCGACGCTGCAGTATCTGGCGCTTCACTCCTTGCCATTGCGATAGTGCCGCGTTTATTGCTAATGCCCACAGCGGCTTCATTTTTAATTGAAGCACTGGTGGGTTTACTTTTAAGGCCAGTCGTAAAACCGCCGCCTTGGATCATAAAGTTGTTGACTGTTCTATGGAATAGCGTGCCGTTATAGAAAGACTTATCAACATATTGTTTAAAATTTTTGCCAGTAATTGGCATATTCGTTAAGTCAATCGCGAGGGTGATATCGCCCTTCGTTGTTTTCATCAAATAACACACATCAGCAGATAATGCTGGTGGCGTCGGTGACGGTTTGGGGGGGACTGGGTCGATATTGTCGTCAATGCTGCCATCACAACCTAGCAGTCCTAGACTTAAACTAGCTGTGAGTAGTAATCCGGTAAACTTGTTCATCTCATATCCTTATTCATTTATTTTGGTCATTTTTTACAATGTGGGCTGCTAGCATCAACTTGTTCGTACATCAGCAATATCGACAGAATTCCAATGTTGCTGGTATGTTTTTATTTTGTTTGTTTTTAGATGGTGACAGAGGAGTAAGCTATTATTCAAGATAAAAACACCATTGATACAAAGTGTTGCATCAATCTGCGTTCGTGATGAGATGAGGCGCTATTAAGTGAGAGTGCAGACTTTGCCCTTATGGAGATGAAAATGGCTTTCTTATGCCATTTAACGCTATAGGTTAATGATCATCTTGATTGATGGCTGCGCCGCTTTAGTCATTCAAGGTTTCTTATTAAAACAAGTTCGAGCCGTGGGGGTATAGTGAGATTAAATATGATTAACGCTGCAGTAAATTGTGAGGTAAATAATAGAATTAACGCATGATTTATAAGTGATTCTGCTACACTATCCAGTGAAATATTAAACCAGTAAAATATTAAAATAGTATTAGCCCATTTATTTTTTGGAGTCGCTCTCTAGGTTATGGATAAAGATATTATCTTTCCGTTGGTACAAAATGCAGCTTTAATGCTGGCATTGGTATTTTTGTATGACGCGATCCCTAAAAAACACCAGCGACAGCATTATTTACTGTGGCGCATTGTGATAGGGCTGCTTATTGGCGGCATTGGCATCACAGTGATGAGTACACCTTGGGTATATCAACCTGGCTTTGTGTTTGATACACGCTCGGTTATTTTGTGTATCTCAGGCCTTTTTTTTGGCGGTGTTCCGACCTTTGTTGCCATGGTGATAACAGTACTGTATCGCATCAGTATTGGTGGCACTGCGATGTGGCTCGGTATTGCTACCATAGTGTCATCCGGCGTCATTGGAATACTATGGCGCCAATACAGTAAGTCTAAATTAGCTAATATTTCAGGTTTTGAAGTTTTTCTCTTTGCCTACACCGTTCATATCGTGATGTTGTTGTGGTTTTTCTTCTTTTTACCCAGTGAAACCGCTTTAGCCATACTTAGTAAAATCACTTTACCTGTATTGACCCTATTCCCCATCACCACTTGGTTGTTGAGCCGATTATTATCGCGGCGTTATGAATTAGAACGTGATGAGCAAATTCGCCTGCAAGATGATTTTCTTTTTCGCAGTCAATTCAACATCGGCAATATTGGTATTGCGATAACGGGTGTCGACCAGCAATGGATAAAAGTGAACCCCCGTTTATGTCAAATGTTTAAATACTCTGAAGATGAATTACTGCGGATGACTTGGTCTGCCATTACTCATCACGATGATTTAGAAGCTGATTTACTTAAATTTGAGTTGATGCTCAACGGGCAAATTGACAGCTACGAGATGGGGAAACGTTTTATCAGCAAAGACGGTTCATGTGTTTATACCCATATGACCGTTTCCTGTAAGCGAGCCGACCATCAAGTATTGTTAGTGATTGCAGGCTTTTTAGATATCACGGCGCAAACCTTAGCCGATCAAGAAGTGCTTGCGAGCCGCGAGCAACTGGAGTTGGTGTTAAGCAGCAGTGAGCTTGGGGTATGGGATTGGGATATTCGTAACGATCGTATTCAACGTAATACCCGTAGCGCCGATATTTTGGGCTGCGACACTGACATACTCAACGCCAACAGCCGTCAATGGATAGATGCCATCGTCGCCGAAGATAGGCCTAAGGTTTTACATTCTATCGAAGCACATATTCGCGGTGAAACAGCGCAACACAGGATGGAATATCGGCTTAATACCCTTAACCGTAATGTACGTTGGATTTTAGATACGGGCAAAGTGGTGAGCCGTGACTCGCATAACAACGCTTTGCGGATGTGTGGCACTTATTCTGATGTGACAGATGCAAAGTTGCTTGAAGAATCCTTAAAGCTATCGGCACTGGTATATGACAATAGCTCCGAAGCCATGAGTGTTCTTGATGAAAAAGGTCTGATCATTACCGTAAACGCCGCTTTTAGCGAGATGACAGGTCATTGTGCCGCCGAAGTACTGGGCCAGCATATTCGGTTACTGTATTGCGACCTTAATAGCCGTGATTTTTATACTCAAATGAATCATGAAATCCGTGACAGCGGCCAGTGGCAAGGCGAGGTGTTGCAGCGACGTAAGAGTGGCGAGGAATATGTTATTTGGCTCACCATTAATACGATTAATGATAAAGAAGGTAAGCCTTACCGACGTGTCGCCTTGTTCTCTGATATTACCGATAAGAAGCAAAATGAACATTTAATTTGGAAGCAGGCCAACTACGACACACTGACAGGCTTACCGAATCGACGTATGTTGTTGGAATATTTAAGTAGCGAAATTAAGCATTCAGACCGCAATCGTAACCATTTTGCTTTGCTATTTTTAGACTTAGATTTCTTTAAAGAAGTGAATGACACGCTAGGCCATGCCATGGGTGATTTGCTATTGATAGAAACCGCTAATCGGTTGAAATCCTGTGTCCGCGACACCGATGTGGTGGCACGTCTTGGTGGCGACGAATTTACGATAGTACTAAGTGCGATGAATGATCATTATGGTATTGAGCGCATTGCGGAAAATATTCTACGCCGCATTGCTGAGCCCTATGTGTTAGGGGAAGAAACTGCATTTATTAGTGTCAGTATTGGTATTACTTTATACCCAGATGATTCCAACAGTATTGAAGGGCTGCTCAAGCATGCCGATCAAGCTATGTATGCGGCGAAGGAGCAAGGACGTAATCGTTTCAATTATTTCACCCCATCAATGCAGGAATATGCCAAATACCGCATGCGCTTGATTCAAGATTTACGTCAAGCCGTCGCCAATAAAGAATTTGAACTGCATTATCAACCCATCGTTGCACTCGCAAGCGGTGAAGTGACTAAGGCTGAAGCCTTGATCCGCTGGCACCATCGCGAGCGTGGTGCGGTGCCGCCATCTGAATTTATTCCAGTAGCGGAAGATACGGGATTAATTATTGAAATAGGTAAATGGGTGTTTGAACAAGCGGCGCGCCAAAGCGCCGCTTGGCGCCATGATTTAGGCGTCGATATTCAAATTAGTGTGAACAAATCGCCGATTCAATTTCGCGATGAGGGCACGCAGCTCAATGATTGGCTGAAATTATTACAAGAGCTCAATATTACGGGAGCAGGCGTGTGCGTTGAAATCACCGAAGGTCTGTTATTGGATGCCAGTATGGGAGTCACCGAAAAGCTACTGGCCTATCGCGATGCGGGTGTGCAAGTGTCATTGGACGATTTTGGTACGGGTTATTCATCGCTAGCGTATTTGAAAAAGTTTGATATTGATTATCTTAAGATTGATCAATCCTTTACCCGTAATATTGATACTGATGAAAACGATCAAATACTGTGTGAAGCGATTATTGTCATGGCCCACAAGTTGGGAATTAAGGTGATAGCCGAGGGTGTTGAAACCGAAGCACAGCGCCAAGTGCTATTAGCGGCGGGTTGCGACTATGGCCAAGGTTATTTGTTCTCTAGGCCGATACCCGCGAGCGAATTTACTCAACAATATCTGCAGAGCCGCTCTGTTATTTCGGATCTTTGATTGCCGATGTCGGATGCGATATTAAGCCTAAGACGATAATTGCCTATAAAAACGCCGCGGATTTTGCTAGACTCCGCGGCCCCGCGTTGGGGCATTGTTACCTCGCATCAAAGTTTTACTACTTAGCTAAAGAGTCCCTATGAAATTTGAAACACTCGGTTTATCTTCCCCTATTTTGAATGCGATAACTGAGTGCGGCTATCAGCAACTCACTCAAGTGCAAGAGAAAGTGATCCCGCTTGCCTTTGAAGGTAAAGACATTATGGCCTGTGCCCAAACGGGTACTGGTAAAACAGCTTCCTTTGCTCTGCCTGTACTTGAAAAGCTGGCGGCTGAATCTTTAGCCAATGACAGCAATAACAAACCCATTTTACGTGCTTTGGTGATGACGCCAACTCGCGAGCTTGCGATTCAAGTCTGTGAAAATATCCAAAAATACAGCCAGTTTCTGCCACTGAAAACCCTCGCGGTTTATGGCGGCGCCAATATGAACCCCCAGCGTAAAGGGGTAGAGCAGGGCGTTGATATTCTGGTGGCAACCCCAGGTCGTTTATTCGACATTATCGGCCAATTCCAGTTAGATTTATCAAGTGTCACGACCTTAGTGATCGATGAAGCCGACCGCATGTTAGACATGGGTTTTGTGCGCGATATTGAAAAAGTGAAACGTTTAATTGCAGCGCAGCATCAAACCATGTTGTTTTCAGCCACTTATAGCGATGCGGTCAAATTACTGGCTGAGAAAATGCTAAACGAACCTCAATGGGTCAATGTGGCTGACACTACGACAGCATCCACCGTAGTACAAGAAGTGTATCGTGTTGATAAACGTCGCAAAGCCGAGTTATTGTCTGAACTGGTTGGTCGTAACAATTGGCGCCAAGTGCTGGTATTTGCCAGCACTAAAGAAAGCGCCGAGCATTTATTACAAGAATTAAAGCTTGATGGCATAGCAGCTGGTGTATTCCACGGTGATAAAACCCAAGGCTCACGTAATCGGGTATTGGAAGAATTTAAAACCGGTAAATTACGCGTGCTGGTGGCAACCGATGTGGCCGCTCGTGGGTTAGATATTCAAGCGTTACCTATGGTTATTAACCTTGAACTGCCGTTCCTTGCCGAAGATTATATCCACCGTATTGGCCGTACTGGCCGCGCGGGATTAACGGGGCGCGCCATTTCATTTGTAGCGCCTGCTGACGATGAGATGCTTGCTGAAATTGAAGCCTTGATAGAGCAAAAGCTGCCCGTATCGGTACAACCCGGTTATGAAGAAGGCACGCCTTTGCCTGCCCGTTATCGTGACGTGCCCGCCGCGCCAATTAAACCAATTGGAAAGTGGAGCCATAAAGCACCGCAGGATCGCACCATTGGTCAGTCTCGTCAGGGGAAGTACGCTAAAGGTAAAGCGCAGGATAGCAAAGCGGGCGACGATAAATATTCTAGCCGCGCTAAGCCAGCTTCTGGCTCAGGCAAACCTTTTAACGCCACTAAACCTAAGTCGAATTTAGTGAGCAATAAGTCTGGTTTTGGCGGTCGGTCTAATAAAGCCAAATAAGCACTATTAACATTAAATAAGCTTGGCTATCAATAAATCGATAGCGCCTTTAAGCCGAGTGTTAAGTGTGCTGAATCATATGTTGTCACTAAAAAGCGCATCCTAATCGATGCGCTTTTTGTTGAGCTTCAAAGCCAATACTTCTACACTCGAGCGCCAAGCTTTCTATTCGAGCGAGTTTCCTTATGATTATCAAAGCGATTCCCACCAATATCATCACAGGTTTTTTAGGCGTAGGTAAAACCTCTTTGATTAAACAATTGCTGGCGACTAAACCCGCGGATGAGATTTGGGCTGTGCTGGTGAATGAGTTTGGTGAGGTTGGCATTGATGCGGGGTTACTGAACTCCTCCGATAATGGCATACAAATTCGTGAGGTGGCCGGTGGCTGTATGTGTTGTGCTGCAGGCGTACCGACGCAAGTCGCTATCAATCAATTGATTGCCAAAGCGAAACCAGACCGTTTACTGATTGAGCCTACGGGGCTTGGCCATCCCAATGAAATTATTAAAGTATTGAGTGCTGCTCATTATCAGAATGTGATTTCACTACGCAGCACCCTATGTTTAGTGGATGCGCGCAAAATTCATGATCCTCGCTATCGCGAACACGCTAATTTTATTCAACAACTGCAAGTAGCTGATGTGATTATCGCCACGAAATCCGATTTGTATGATGCTGAAAACACCAAGTTACTCTATGAGTTACAGACTTATTTAAGCCATATCGAACGCGCCGATATTCCCGTGGTTAGCCATACAAACCAGCAGCCTTTACCTCACGCTTTGCTCGATTATCTTAACCAGCCGCGGCGTGTTTCGCTCAACGCGAGTGGGCCTACTGGCGTGAAACCTAAGCTGGGTAATCTTGCGATAACCACGCCTAGCTTGCTGCGAACTGGTGGCTCACATTTAAGTGAATTGGGTTTGTTTGCTGATGGGGCAATGGAGACTAGTTTAGCTTTTGATAAGCGCGGCATGGTACGCAAGCAGAATCGCGGCGAGGGTTGCTTTAGCTGTGGTTGGGTATTTGAGCCGACATTAGAGTTTGATTTTGAAAAGCTGATTGCTTTTATTCAACGGCAGTCCCAGTCATCTAATATGGGGCACGCGCTGCTCAGATTAAAAGCGGTGATGATCACGTCAGATGGTATTGCAGGGTTTAATTGGATTGACCATGAGCTAAGTGTGGTTGAACTGGATGATACGCTAGATTCTAGATTAGAAATCATTACCGTGAACGACGTTGATTGGGACGAGATAGAACAGCAACTTATGGCTTGCCTTAACTAATGCTTATTTAACTAGTTACTCAATAAACGTTCAAGTAAGCCAGTTTAAACATATGTGTATACGATTCGTTTCAATCAATTAAGGCCGAATAAAGACGATTCGGGTATGATTTGCGATTAATTATTAACACGCCTACTCAGGGCGGGCTATTCGAGCGTAATGTAATGAAGCTGCAAGAAATAGATAAAACCCGATATCGTAAGAACATGAATTTATTGATTGTGATTTTAGTGCTCAGTTTGGTGGGGCTTTCATTGGCATTTGGGTCTGCATTGATTGCCATTTTTGGAGCGACCCCCGTACCGGGCGAGCCGACGGGTAACTTTCATTTAAATCTTTTGGGGGTGATCTTAAGTGTGGGCTTGTGTGGCGCTGTGTTGCATCACTTTAAGGAGCGGCCTTTTTTTCGCGAGATTTATTACGTTTGGCGATTAAAGCAGTTACATAATCGTATTTATCGTAAGTTGGTAAAGATTAAAGCTGCTGCGGCGCAAAATGATGTCAATGCGTTGATTACGTTGCTGTTTTATTATACTAGTTTAAGGCAAGTATATTTACTTGATGATAACACATTGACCTTGCCTGCGTTGACCCAGGATTTGAATCGTTTAAACGCCCAAATCGACAGTTTAGGCTTATTGATCTCACCTGAACAATTTACCCCTGAAATGCTAAATTTATAACGCTAAAGTTTATAGTGAATCAAGACTAAAAGTGAGTATAAAAATACGCACTTTTAGTCTGATATTAGCGCTTTTCAACGGTAAATTTATTAGGCTGCTCGCTGGGCTTTTTGCAGTGTGAGTAACCACTTACCATAAAGGTAAATCCCGACTGCTGAGATAGTCCCTATGGCGGCAATGATATACCACGCCATGCCGATATTATGGCTATGATACAAAAATTGGGTGAGTTGTTCGGCGCTTTCCCCCGTGAAACTCACCAGCGTAGTAAAAGCTTCACCTTGAGGAATAGCGCTTACATCAATGGCATTCATACCGCGCTCTAATAATAAATCCCGCGAAAACAGCTCCTTCGATGCATAAATCTCATATAACTTAGGGCCAAAGTAGCCTTCTAAGCCCCAACCTATGCCTTGGGGTAACATCACAAATCCTAAATACATGGCTTTTTTACCTTTAGGCGCAATATTACCCATGAACTCATTTTTCTTGGGGCTGATCATCATCTCGCCAAGAGAGAACATCGCAATCGCGAGCACAATAAACCAAGCTGTATGGAAAGCGCCAATAAACACAAACGCCAAAATACTCAGTAAACAGCCAATAAGCATGGCAGTAGTAATACGATATTTGGCTGTGAGCGCCGCAACAATAAAGCAACTTGTCATGATAAGGCCGGCATTAAGATTAAGCATGCCTTCGGGCATCACCTTAGTACCATCGTTATTTAGCCCAAGCCAAAATTGCAGAATACCGTTACTGGTGCCTTCACTGCCAAAGAGGGTAGTAACGATTACGCTGGTATCAACCCATTCAGAAATATGAATTGGCAGTACATCAAATAATGCGTTGAATAAAAACCAAAAGCCTGCAAATACCAACATATAGTAAATCACTATTGGCTTTTTAAGTTCATGCCAAGCATCGCGCCATAGGGCTTCTTGCTTGACTTCACCCGATTGAATTTGTTTATTGCGCGCTAACCTTTCAGCTTTGCCAGGCTCAGTGTAGGTTAGTAAAAATAAAAAGTTGAGTGAGATAATCGCGGCGCAGGCAAAGAACACATTGTCCCAAGACAGTTGGCGCATATGCACGGCGACTAATGGCCCGAGAAAACCGCCAATATTAACGACTTGGTAAAAAATTCCCCACGCCATTGAAGTGTTATTTCGTTGGGTAGACAGCACTAGTGTGCCTTGAATACCCGGCTTAAATATTCCGGTGCCGATGGCAAGTAGCAAGGCTCCGACAAGAAAACCCCAAAAACTAGGGAAAAATGCCATGACTAAATAGCCCAATATTTTAATAATGGTGGAGCCAAAAATGGTTTCTTTGTAGCCGACGCGATCAGACATACCACCGGTAAACACTGGGACAAAAGTTTGCATTATGGCCCAAAGAGAAATAATGATGCCGTAGTCACTTAGGCTAATCCCTAAGCCGCCTGCAGATTCGGGTGCTTTTGCATAAAGCCCTGCGCTGGCCTTAACGCCGTAGTAGGCGATACGTTCAACGAGTTCCATACCGCCGACCAGCCAAAAAATATACCCTAGGCTGGTAATCGAGGCCCACATACCGAGTTGTTTAACTTCTTGCAGATCATTGTCTGCATTTGGACTATTTTGGCTCATGTCCTTCCCTTATTGTTTTTATAGGTGTTATTTTGTATTAACCCATTATTAATCAACTGATTAAAGTTAACGTATTAATCGTTTTATCTCGCAAAAATGCAAGAATGGGTATGCTTGGGTTGATACTTTACCTAATTTAGCTTTAAACACCAAAAAAGTAGCAAAAAATGATGAGTTATCCCGTATCTGTTATTAAACTGTGTTTGGCTTGTGAGCTTGGCTGCAACGGCGCTATTTTCACTTAACCCATTGTGATAATTAGTCTTTACGGCTCATTTTTCGACTTAACGGGCTTTGTGTTCCGAGTGGATTTAGGTACAATCCTCTGCCGCATTTTTGTTCGCCCGATCATTTTTCTGTGGCCCTTGCCTTTTATTTTGTGAGAAATACGAATGACAGCAACAACATCTAATCATGCTCCAGCGGATATGAGTTTGCTTGAGGAGCCGATTACTAAGCTTTTTTGGCGCTATACCATACCCACCATTGCCTCTATGTTGGTGACAGGCGTGTATGTGACGATTGATGGTATTTTCGTTGGGCACTATCTAGGTGAAACGGGCCTTGCGGGGATGATGTTAGCTTATCCTGTCGGCGCTATCCTGTATGCCATTGGCGCTATGATAGGCATGGGCAGCGCGGCATTAGTATCAATCAATCTTGGTCAAGGTAATATCGCTAAAGCCCGTAAACTCATTGGTAATGCCTTTAGTTTATGTTTATTGGCGGGAGGCTTTTTTGCCCTTGTGGGGGGGATATTCTCGCGGGATATTTTAATTGTCCTCGGGGCGCAAGGTGAAATACTCGAAAATGCTAACCAATACCTATTCTGGTATTTCGCCCTGTGTCATTTCCCGATTATTTCAATGACCTTTACCACACTACTGCGTAATGACGGCCGCCCCTCCATGGTGACTTGGGTGCTGATTTTGGGCGGGGTATTAAACACTCTGTTAGATTGGCTGTTTATTGTGGTTTTTCCCTTTGGTTTAGCAGGCGCCGCGATTGCGACTATGCTGTCGCAGGCAGTGACTGGGCTGTTATGTTTGCAGCATTTTTTCGGCCCTCGCACTCGGCTTAAAATCAATCTTGAGCAGATGAAACTCAAATTCGACAATTGCATCAACATTGCCCGCGTGGGTTTACCGAGCTTGTTGATGAACCTTTATCTATCGATAGTCTTAACCCTGCACAACATGGCTTTTTTATGGGTTGGCGGCCCCTTACACGTAGCAGCTTATGGCGTGGTGAGTTATACCGAGGCGTTTTTCTATTTGATTTTTGAGGGTATAGCCCTTGGCACTCAACCTATTTATAGCTTTAACGCTGGGGCAGGGCGTTTTGACAGGGTTAAACAAGCGCGCAATATTGCCTTTGGTATGACGCTGCTCACCGCTGCTTTAGGCTTAGCACTGATTTATTCTCGTCCTGAGTGGTTAGTGTATTTGTTTGCTGGCGATAACCCTAACCTAACGCCGGTGGCGATTGAAGGCATGCACTGGTATTTCTGGGGCTTACCAATGGAAGGCTTGATTTTAGTCGGTGCGAGTTTCTTTCAAGCGATTAATTGTTCAAAACAAGCCTCTATGCTCACGGGCGCTAAGCTTATTTTGATTGCTGTTATCATCTACTGTTTTGCTTGGGCATTTGGCGTGGTCGGGGTGTGGATGTCGCTCGCAACTTGTAGCACTATTTTGACGATATGGATGTTTTACGCCATGAAACGAGTTGAAGCGCGGCTGCATTAATACTTGGCGCTAACGGCTAAATATTTATCTTTTACGCCAAACACGACTTAGCGCTAGCGTGGGATGTTGGCCTCTGGTACATTTCGCTGGTTTAATCAGCTATCAAAAATAACTCATTCAAGCGTGCTGGCTTTTCGAGGCAATAGCCTTAGTAAAGGAGCTGGGTTCGCAGATAACCTTGGGTTAGCTTGACTGTTGATATAACTGGGTATTGAGCCGAATGACTCGCTCGTTAATTTTAGTAATTTATGTCTTATGAGGCTATTATGCGCACCACTGCAGTCATTTCAATGCTGTTGCTTGGCGTGTTAACCACTGTGAATGCCAGCGCCAAAGAGAATGAGTTAGTGTTTGCCAGCGACTTTGAAGGCAATCGTTTATCTCAACCTTGGTCGTGGATCATGGGTTGTCAATTTGAAGGCGCTGAACCACACAGTGGTGAAAGTGCGCTGCTGTGCGCCGAAGGCAATAGCAGTATCGTCAGTAAGTATCCTATTTCCGAAGCGGGGCTATTGGAGTTTTGGGTAAAAACCCAAAATACTCAAACCCAGTATCGAATCAATGTATTAACTTCACCCGTATTAAAACTTGATGCCCAGTGGCAGCATGTTGCCTTAATTGATATCACACCGGGTGCAAATGAGTATTTGGCGCACCGCGTCTCTATTGACGACCCCAGCCGTCAGTATATTCGCCTCGACATTGAGGCCATTAATGGCCCCATCAGTCTGGACGATTTGAGCTTAGACAAAATTCGCCTCGATATGGCGCTGCAAAAAAATGAGCAGAAAATTATCGGTGGGATTTTAGATAAACTCAAACAAGACAAAAACTACGACGTGCAGTCGGAGTCGTTCCGCACCTTAGGTAAAAACTACGCCGCCCAGCTTGAAAGCCAAAGACAATACCTTGAATACTCGAATGCGATTTATTCCAGTATCACCTTTGTGCTCGCGACATCTGAGCGCAATAAGATGTCTAACCCTATGGGATATAGCACCTTTAGGTCGGTATTGACCGACACTAAACGGGTGGCATCACCTATCCAGCAGGCGCGTTTAGGTTCTATGGTTAAACCCTTTGGTGACTTAGCCACGGCCACCTTAAACGTGGTCAGTGCCGGTGCTTATTCCGCTTTTGCTGAACCTTTTAAGTCATTTGTAGCAGCGACGTTTGATCGTTCTAACTATGACAATGGCGATTTGAGTCGCAGCGATCGAAAATTTGCTGAAGAAAATGGTCTGAAAATTTATCAGCAAGCCGAACGTTTTATGTCTGAAATTGAAAAAGAGCTGCAATTAGTCACCGCGCTAGATAATGACTTAGTTAACATGCAGAAGAGTTTAGATGCGTTTCGCCGCGATCTTGATAAACACTTACGCAGTTATTTACAACATGCCAGCATTGCTCGTACGCCTGAAAATTACAGCAAAGTCATGAGTAAAGACGAGCAAACTCGCGCGCAGGTGATTGCCGAGGCGAGTGCCAATATCAGCGCGAAAGCCGAAGCGTTATTGGCGTCAAATAGCAATGCTGAGTTAGTGCAATACATGATTAAAACCACTGAGAAGATTGATGAATTTCAAGAATACAAGGAGCGTTTTAACCAGATCACCTCGGCCATGCTAACTTTCTATGATAAGTTTGAACGCTCGATTGCCACTGAGCAAAACCCGTTCACCGACCCAAGCGATCGCTCTGTATGGGAACAACACGCCCAAAGTGCCCGTAACTATATTCGCCAGTCGAAGGAAGCCTTCACCAAAGCCTTTATGTAGTTTATCGAGCTAGAACTTGGTGGTGTTTGTGAGTGGATCTATTACTGCGTGCTTAGTCTGGCGCACAAATAGATAAAGCTTGAATCAAGCAATACTGCTCGAGTAACGTCTTAAAACATCAAACTTGAGTGGCAGCGTAAGCTTCTTTACGCTGCCACTTTAAATTGAAATTGCCTAAAGCAAGTTAACTGAATTTTGCAGCATTCATTGTCATTATTGCCCAGTGACTCGCCGTCTTTTGATTTAATAATAAGTATCCCCCATGGCAATTGGCTCAAGCTCACTACTGAGTTTGGTAAGCTATTTCATGGCCCAGTGGGTACGCTGCAAGAACTTACTGATTACTGCGAATATTTAGAAAAGCGACGACGGCACTTTGCGGCAAGCTGTCAGCACTTTCACAGTAACTAACTGTAATCCTGCTTAACCAAACTAATCACTGCCCATTTGTTTTATTGGGTGGATTAACATGTCTTAAATACCAATTTTTTAATGAGTTAACTCATTTTTATGCCTCAGCTTTAGCCCTTCAACTTTTGGTGACTGTAATTTAAGCCATTTTAGCTCGTACAAGTTGTAGACAAACTAAAAGTGCATTATGTTGTTGATCTAAAATGGATGGCCAGATTTTTTACTTTCGGTTTTTTACAGATGAAGCAAGCAATTTTTGACATTAGAAAATCAGATAAAAGCTGCTTAGAAGCAGTAGAAAAGTATGTTGTAGTATACCAAGGCCAAGTTGTGTTGCGTATTTTGGGTGAGGAAATGTCATATGAAATTATGACAGCTACAGTTGGTGAAGATTTCGGGACGGTTAATGCTTACGAGCATCCACAGATCTTAGTTGATACTGCAATGACTTTAGCTAATTCTTTTGAGGTTGAATTGGCACCAAGGGTTTGTCGTGATTACGATGGTCGTGAATATGTAAAAATTTGTGAAGTTCATTACTTATCAGATGTTTATCGTGTTGCGCATACATTGGTTAAAAAATTAGAGGCAAGACGTTAGCTACGAACATGACAAACGGCTCAATGGGATTGTCAACGCGTGGCGTTTCCAGTCCCATTGAGCCTTGGTGTTTACGGTTATTGTGTTTGTGTTTAGTGCTAATCCGTTGCTCCCGCCTTAACAGGGCGTTATTCCATAGAAGTTTTTATCCGAAACTCTCAAATTAGAGCTAACAATTTAACAAGGATTTGTCCAAAAGCGTGTTGTGCATCTCCTTCAAACCGACGGGCTATACTAGTGTCAAAAAGGCGATCCAAGGTGATTAACGGGACGATCGAGCATCCACGGATGGACTGGCTGCGAGTCGTCGAGTGAATGCCATGGCAAGCCTGTGTGAGTAACCTAACCGAAACAAATTATCGATACGCTACAGTCTCAATAAGAAAGCCGCCAATGAAGGCGGCTTTTGTGTTTCGATTATCTCGTAACCTTTGTGTTTTCTTGGTTACTTTACATCATGGCTTTCAGGCGAGGCATTAGAGCAAATACACGTTCAAGCTGCAGGCGCCGTGGGCACCAACGACGAGGGCTTGTTCGATATCGGCGGTTTTTGATGGACCCGCGATAAACACCCCGAACTCACCGACATCTAAGGTAATTTCTTTTGCTGCTTGATGCATATTCGGCACAATTTTATTGGCTGGCAAAGCTAAAATCAGGTTTTCACAGATAAACGGCGTGACTCTGTGGCCTAAATTTTTATTATTTACCCAAATGGCGCCGTTTTCGGCAACGCCAATGTCACCTGGGATCACCGCATAATCTATATCTTTTAGCTCATGGGCTGTGGGTGGCACTTCGCGGTTTGCTGTTACGCCATCAACTAAAGAGATCACCTGTAACCCTTGAGCGATAAGTTCATCGACTTTGGCTTGCAGGGCGATTAAGCCACCTTCTTTATGTAGCGTACCCGCGACAGTGTTGAGGTTGGTCTCGAACTGGCCGATGAGATTGTCACCCCTTGGCGCCACATCTATGCTTGGCATTGGATGATTTGTTAAGGCCGACAGTTTGAGCGCATTGAGAATTTCAAGTTTACTAGACATCTTATAGGCTCCTGTGTTTCTTAAACCAAGCTTCGAAGCTGGAGTTTGGGGCAACGGGCAGTTCACGGTATTTTCCCCATGCACCGCTAAAGGGTTTTAACAGACTACCCGGCAGAATGCGCAGCGCGGTTCTTGCCACACTCATAGAGCAGTTCAGCATGGTTTCGCTTGCCATAAATTTACCCACTAATGGCATGTAACTGTTTTTGCCATAGGGGAGTTTTCCGGCTTCGGCCTTAAGGCGTCTGTGGTGGAAAATAATTTTATCGAGCGGCACCTTAGTTGGGCAGATATAAGTACAGCTACCGCACAAGGTACAGGCCCAAGCAATCGAGTTTGTGTCATCAATCTTAGCGCCTACGGCGATGCCAATTGGGCCCGGAATGGTGTAGTTGTAGCTGTAACCGCCAGAGCGACGATACACAGGGCAGGTATTGAGACAACCACCACAACGGATACACTTCAATGATTCTGCAAGGATTTTATCCTTGAGCATCTCAGTGCGGCCATTGTCGACGATAATAATGTGCATCTCGCCTTCAGGCTGTGGGCCACGATAAAAGGCGCTATAAGTGGTGACGGGTTGGCCTGTGGCGTTGCGCGCCAGTGTGCGTAGCAAAACAGCTGCGCTATCGACATCTGGCACCACTTTGTCGATACCCATTGAATGCAGCTGCAACTTAGGCAGGTTAGCGCCCATGTCGGCGTTGCCTTCGTTAGTGCAGACCACAACGGCGCCTTTATCGGCAATCGCCATGTTCACGCCTGTCATGGCTGCATCGGCGGTAAGGAACTTTTCACGCAAATGCGCGCGGGCGGCGCGGGTTAAATATAAGGGGTCGGACTCGCCCGCTTTAGTGCCTAATAATTCGTGGAAAAGCTCGCCGACTTCTTCCTTTTTCATGTGAATAGCGGGCACGACTATGTGTGATGGTGGCATTTTGGCGAGCTGAATAATCCGCTCACCTAAGTCGGTATCTATGACCTCAATACCGCGTTGCTCTAAGTACGGATTGAGATGGCATTCCTCGGTCAACATAGACTTAGACTTGACCAGCTTTTTCACTTTATGGCGGGCTAAAATCTCGTGAACGATGCGATTATGCTCGGCGCCATCTTTAGCCCAATGGACTTGTATGCTGTTAGCGATACAGTTTTGTTCAAAGGTTTCAAGATATTGGGCAAGATGGGTTAACGTGTGGAGTTTTATTTCTGAGCCTAAC
Source organism: Shewanella glacialipiscicola (assembly GCF_023283485.1). Classification (GTDB taxonomy): domain Bacteria; phylum Pseudomonadota; class Gammaproteobacteria; order Enterobacterales; family Shewanellaceae; genus Shewanella; species Shewanella glacialipiscicola. The sequence goes on along the minus strand of NZ_JAKILU010000002.1, from coordinate 177,664 downwards.
TGACGCAGTTGTTCCCATTCTGGAATGCTACCTGCGGCGCGGTCACGTTTTTCTCTGAGCATCCACAGGGCTTTTGAATGCCAGTCGACACGGGTTTCGTCGCGGCAAAAAATATCGGCTTTATGGGCATGGTTTTGTGAGCCCTGACTCGCTTCGTGATTATGATTGTAAGCCATGATGAGTCTCCTAGAGTGTAGCGTTCAGCACTTGGGCTATGTGGCGAGTTTCAATCGGCAACTGCTGTTTGCGGATCATGCCATCGAGGTGTAATAAACATGATGGATCAAAACCCACCACATATTCGGCACCCGTTGCGGCGTGGGCTTGGGCTTTGTCCTTACCCATTTTGGCTGACACTGCGCCTTCGTCCACGGCGAAGGTGCCACCAAAGCCACAGCATTCGTCACGGCGGTCGGGATAGACTATGTCTATGCCGCCAATATTTGCTAATACGGCTTCGACTTTGTTGAATCTTGGCCCCATTTGCTCACTTGGGGTGGCGAGGTTCAACATGCGTATGCCATGGCAACTCAGTTGCAGGCTGATTTTGTGCGCGAAGGGCTTGGTAAAGGCGGGGATTGGCGCGATATCGTGTAAAAACTCAGTAAGCTCATAGAGTTTGTTGATCACAGCTTGTGCTTCTGGGCTGCTATCAAACTCGTGGAAGTTTTCTTTGGCAGCCACTAAACAAGAGGCGGCAGGGCAAACAATGGCGTCGCATTCTACGCCCTTAAAAGCGTTAAGTAATTTAAGGGTGGTACTGCGGGCGGCATCAAAGCAACCTGAGTTGGTCATTGGCTGACCACAACAGGTTTGACCCGCAGGTAGAATCACTTGGTGTCCGAGTTTTTCTAATAGCTCTAAGGTGGCAATGGCAACCTCAGGCATCATTTGATTGACTAGACACGGGATGAAAAGGGCGATTTTCATGGTGTTTTCTCTTTCTTATTAGTGAACGACATTGCCTTGCTGCATGACCTAAAGTCCATACAGATTATAAGGTGGTTAATCCAATATAGGCTGTTCTTAACAGAATAAGTAGCACTAATTTAGTAAATGATCTTGTTGATATTCTCATAAATGAGAATATTTTAATCTATTGATTATGTTTACTAAAAAGTAATTATTCTCTAGATTTTATTTATTAAAAAATCTAATTGTCAATAAATGAGAATAACGCGCTGATATGCTTAAACGAGGCAAAACATTGCCTCGTTTAAGCGGTTGTTACCCTACATTAGCGGCTGCACTCTTCGAGCAGATAAGCTAAGTGGCGATAGGAAATACCACTGTGCTGAGTGAGGCCGACTTCACACATACGGTTGGCGTAATAGCCTTCTTTAATCTCGACCGGGATCAGTTTTTTGATATTACGCAGTGCGCTGGCGTTGATTTCAGGCTTATACAAACCTTTTTCACCCGCGTAACCGCAGCAGTCAATTCCCGCAGGTTTTAGCACTTGCGCTGAACAAGCATCGGCGATTGCTTGCATCTTAGGCTCAAGTTTCATCTTGCGTGCGCTACAACCTAAGTGCAGAGCCACATTAACTTTTTTGCTAATGTTGAGCTTAGTCAGTAAGTTGTCGTGCATAAATTCAACTAAGTCGATAATTTGTACTTTGGGATTACCCGACAAAGTGCGGTAGGTGCAAGACAAGGCATCGACCACTACGGGCAGCTTGCCACCATGGGTCATCTTGCTCACCGCATCGATAAGCTCTTGGCGTTTGGCATCGGCGTTTTTAAAATCGCCCTTAGATTCCCACATCTGGCCGCAACATAAATCGCGGGTTTTCTCAGGGGTAATCACGTTATAACCCGCGCGTTCCAGCAGCGTAACGACTACTTCTGGCAAAGTGCGGTTATCAGGGTCTTTTGGCGTTGGGCCAAAAGTTCTGCCGCCACAGGCAGGGAAGTAGACCACCGTTTCTTGGCCTACTTTTGCCGGTGATGGTGTTGGCAGCTTGCCGCCTTTCGGGAAATCTGGGTTCCAATACGGCACTTCTTTAGAAATCAAACGGCCGGTTTTCATTAATGCATGGGTGATGCCATCGCCGGTGATCTTGTGGATCACGCCGAGCATGTCAAAACCTGAACTGATAACCTGGTTAACTGCGCCAAAGTGTTTGGCTTGGAAATCTAATACTTTTTGTTCAGTGGTGCTGATGTACGGCGTGCGCAGTTTACGTACCAATTGGCCCATGCTGTTATCCACTGGACAGGCAATGGTACAAAGCTGACACGCGGCGCAGGTATCAACTACATCGTATTTAGCGGCGGCGCGCATTTCGGCTGCTGCGGCTTTATCACCGGACTGCTCTAAGCGCTCGATTTCACGCAAGGTGGCAATACGTTGGCGTGGTGAGAAGTTAAGTGCCGATGTTGGACAGGTTTTTTCACAAAATCCACATTCAATACACTTATCGATAAAATCATCAACCACAGGGCAGGGCTTAATGTTTTTTACATGCACTGTGCTGTCATCGTTCAAGATAACGCCGGGGTTGAGCAAGCCTTGTGGGTCAAAAATATGCTTGATGCGTTTCATCAAGGTGTAGGCATCGGCGCCCCATTCCATTTCAACAAAGGGCGCTACCGCGCGGCCGGTGCCGTGTTCGGCTTTCATCGAACCGTCGTATTTATGGATCACCATTTCAGCGACATCTTGCATAAAGCCTTGGAAACGGTCGATATCGGTTTGTGAGGCAAAAGTCGGCGTGATGATAAAGTGGAAGTTACCCGCTAAGGCATGGCCATAAATGACGCCTTCAGGATAGCCGTGTTTATGGAACAGTTGGGTTAAATCTGCCGCCGCTTCGGCTAAATGCTCAACGTTAAAGGCGACGTCTTCAATAATAACTGAGCTGCCCTTAGGGCGCTCGCCGCCAATAATGGGGAACAAACCTGAGCGCATTGCCCAGTATTTGCTGTAAACACTGGCATCGCTACTGAAGGTAATAGGGCGTTCAGTTTTAAGATGTGCGAGTTTAGCAATCACATCTTGGGTATAACTTTCTAATGTTTGTGCATCATTGGCGCGGGATTCAATCAGCAAAATGGCTGCGCCTTCTGGCAATGTGCTGAGCCAATCTGGCATGCTTTTTTTACCGGTAACGGCTTGGATGGATGCCCAGTCAAGTAATTCGGCGGCGGCAACACTGTGACCAATAATTGGTGGAATAGCGCTGGCGGCATCGACCATATTAAAGAATACTGCCATGGCGGAGGCTTTAAACTTGGCTTCATCGACTGTGTGGTAAGTGACTTCTTCAACAAAGGCTAAGGTGCCTTCGGCGCCCACAATCAAGTGGTTGATGAGCTCAAATGGCTCTTCGAAATCAACCAAAGAGTTGATGCTGTAACCTGTGGTGTTTTTGATGGAGTATTTTTTACGAATGCGCTGCGTAAGGACGTCATTACTGCGAGTGAGTTTGGCTAATGCGGTCAATGAATCTAATAATTCGCCGTGGGATTTAGCAAATGCCGCTTTGGATTTATCGCAACCAGTATTTAATTCAGTACCATCGGCAAACAGTAACTTAGCCGAGGCGATAGTTTGATAACTGTTTTGCGCTGTGCCGCAGCACATACCAGAGGCGTTGTTTGACACGATACCGCCCACCATTGCCGAGGCTAATGTGGCAGGGTCAGGGCCAATTTTTTTGTCCAGTGGCCGCAATACAGCGTTGGCATCTGCGCCAATCACCGCTGCGCCTAGGGTGATTTTTTGACTGTCGGCGCTCACTTCAATGGTTCTAAAGCCGTCGTGGCCTAACATCAGCAAAATGCCTTCACCAATGGCTTGGCCCGATAAACTGGTGCCTGCTGCGCGAAAGGTAACTGGTACCTTGTAGGCGCGGGCAACGGCAAGGGTATGTTTTACTTGTGTAAGGTTATCTGCATGTACTACGATTTCAGGCACAATGCGAAAATAACTCGCATCGGTAGACCAAGCAAAACGGCGCACAGGATCATTGGATACGGCAGACTCACCGAGCTGTTTAATGAGGTCTTGATATACAGCGTTATAATTAATGGACATAAGGCTACTCTCTTAACGCAATAAATGACCAAAGCCGCCGAAGCGGCCTTGGATTTCAGTGGGCTTAGAAGCCACCCCATAGTGTGGCTATCGTACCTGCCAATAATGCATAACCAATGGCAACGGGCATTGTCTTACGAATAATCTCAGACTCTCGTCCTGCCATACCTACGACCGTTGCGGCCGCAACTACGTTCATTACACACATCATGTTGCCTGCGTTGGCACCTATGCCCTGTAGGGCTAGCACTAATGCGTGATTCATGCCGATATTATCGGCCACACTGTATTGCAGGCCTGAGAACATCATATTGGAGAAGGTCGCAGAACCCGATAGAAAGGCGCCGAAAATACCAACAATAGGCGACATCCAAGCCCACACAGAACCCATTGAGTGCGCCAGCATGTCGGCTAATGCAACTGGCATTGAGGCTAAGCCTGCTCCATTGACACCAGAGTTTAAGAAGATTTTTACCATAGGCACTGACGCGCCGAGTGAAATAATGGTGGGTAACATGGATTTACATGACACACCAATCGTTTGTTTTATCGCAGGGCTTTTCATTCTGAACAGGAAGAAACCTAAGATACACACGACAATGAAGAAAATGCCGGGTGCGTATAAAGTGGCAAAGCTGGCCTTAAGTTCAGTGCCCATTAGACCTGTCCAACTGATGTTAAAGCCCGATAACCATGCTTTTAACGGTGCAACTGTGCGTGATAACACCAGCAGCGCCGCCATAATGATATAAGGCGTCCAAGCGGCTATTTGTGAAAAACGGACGGTTGTTTCAATTTTTACACCTTCTTGGGCATCATTCTCGGCAAAATCATTCCAAGGGGTTTTAGGCAGTAAATAACCTTTACGTGCCACAGGGATCACCATTGCCATACCGACTAAAGAACCGATAACCGAGGGGAATTCTGGGCCAGCAATATAGTTGATAATCCAAGCGGGGACGGTAAAAGCAAGGCCTGCAAAAATCGCAAACTTCCAAATCGCTAAGCCTTCTTTAAAGGATTTATTGCGACCAAAAAAGCCGGTTAACATAGTGACCATCACCAATGGGATTAACGAGCCTGTGATTAAGTCTATAGTGATCATGTGCATAGCAATAAACTGCGCGAAGTCAGCGTAGGTGCCGCCATGCTCAGCAATTTGCGCAGAGGCCATACTTACGCCGCCTTGCATTAAACCTTGTTCCATACCAAAGAGTACGGGTAGACCAATCGCGCCAAAGGACACGCTCGCCGAATCGGCAATTAGCGCGACCACAGCTGCGGCAATAGGGGGAACACCTAATAATACTAACAGCGGCGCACCAATAGCGGCTGGAGTACCAAAGCCGGCACTGCCTTCAATAAAGGCACCAAATAACCAACAAATGATGATGACTTGTACACGGGCATCGGCACTGATGTTAGTAAAGCCTGCGCGGATAGTATCCATTGCCCCTGAATATTTCAGGGTGTTAAGTAAGAACACTGCGCCAAAAATAATGGTGAGTGGAGTAATAGCAGATAGCAGCCCTTCAAGGACCGATGCCGCCAGTAATGTGGTATCCATTTGCCAGATAAACACGGCGGCGAGCGCAGTGACTAGCATTGAAATGGGCATCGCCTTTGATGCGGGCATTCTGAGTAACACTAAAAATAGCATTACGCTGATTACCGGCGTCAAGCTGGCGAGGAGTTGAAGTATTGTCATGCTTGCCTCTTCATCAAGTGGTCTGTCTTATTATTAATATTAGAATTTTCATCAGCTTTGATGTCGATTTCCCTGACCTATAAAACAGCAATTAATATTGCAAGTTCTTATGGTCTCGACATTCTGTGTTGTGTACTAAACGTTATTGTGAGTTTTACTAATATGATCTAGATCATTTTCACCGCTATATGAAATGCTAATTTACCGTGCTGCGGGGTACTTCACTCAATAGATGTTGCTATATGTGAGCCTAATCACTTAGATGAGGTGGCGCATGTTAACTTTGGTTATATCTATTTTTAATTACAATGATTTTCGTTATAAAAACTGACTTGCAACACCCGTCTTAAGTTAAAAATGCAATAAACCGATCAGCTTATTTCATTAATGAGTAGTTTTTGGTGTTTTAATTACACATTAAACATGTGATGCGTGTCGCTTTTTTAAAGATATTTAAATATAAAACCCTAATGCAGTTATTGGTAATGATTTGTTTTTAATGTTATTTATTGGTTTTGTTGGTTGTTTTTATTATGTGACTCAGATCTCCTATTCAGTGAGTGCTATTTTATTGTGATGAGTGTCACTTAATTGGTTTTATATCAATTTGAAATTAAATTACCGTTAATTAAGTTTTTTTAGCTTTTTAACGAGTCACTAAATCCTATCAAGAATATGTTTAGCACTAAATCAAACCTAGGGCGATAGAGTCATATTGTTGCTAATGAGAATTGAATATTTGAATGCGGTAGAGGGAAGGATTTATATTAATAAAAAAAGAGACGGTATGTCTCTTTTAGAAGGGTATCGATAACATGATACTGACTTAAAATAATTTGCTGCCCCAACCTAATTTAGTGCGTAATACATGAAAGTAATTATGACCTTTAGGGTGAATAAGTCGTAAACGTTCAGAACTACGCCGCACTATGATTTCATCACCGGGTAATACGGCTAAATGGACGTGGCCATCGCAACTGACCTCTAGGTTTTCACCATTCTCAGGTGAAACTACCATCTTAATGGTGCTGCAAGCATCAACCACAATCGGACGACAAGATAATGTGTGTGGAAACATAGGCACCAAGATCAGAGCTTGTAGATTAGGCGTAAGAATCGCGCCTCCTGCAGAAAGTGCATAGGCTGTTGAGCCTGTTGGCGTTGACACTATCATGCCATCAGCACGTTGGCTGTACATGAATTGATCGTCAATATAGACTTCAAATTCAATCATGTGAGCAATTTTACCCGGATGGAGTACTGCTTCATTCACTGCAGTATTACTCGCTTTAAGCTCTCCGTTGCGATACACCTCAGCTTCAAGTAAGAACCTATGCTCGGTATCGAACTCACCGTCGAGTACTTTGGCAAGAGCTTCTTCGAAGGTGTCGGGAGGTAAATCAGTTAAAAAGCCCAAATTACCGCGGTTGACGCCAATGACGCCTAAGTCGAAACGGGCTAATACCCTTGCAGCACCGAGCATATTACCGTCTCCACCGACGACGATGGCTAAGTCGCAGCGCGCACCAATTTCGAGTAAATCGAAGGCCTCTATGCTGGGTCCTAATTCGGCTGCAACACGCTCTTCAACTAATACTTCAAAGCCTTGCATTGTCAGCCAATAGTGCAGACGTTTTAAGGTTTGGTTAGTCCCTTGATGATGAGGTTTGCCGATTAGGCCGATAGTGTGAAACTTTGTGGTCATATTTATGCTAGATCTGCCCTTAGGCCTTGAAACATCAAAATTGATCCCCATAATATGCCCAGAGTATTTCAGAAACAAAGCATTTTTAGCTGGAGTGAAAATGAGCAACGAATCGATTAAAGTAGAACAGGATCTGATCCAAGAGGGTGTAGAGTCTGAAGTATCTACCACAGAGGCAAGTCTTATCGATGAGCTTACCCAGGCAAATTTCCGCATTGAAGAGCTAGAACAGTTACTCGCTGAAGCTTTGGCGAAAGTTGAAGAACAGAAGGATTCAGTGATCCGCGCCGCCGCCGAGGTCGATAATATTCGTCGTCGTGCTGCAATGGATGTGGAAAAAGCGAATAAGTTTGCCTTGGAAAAGTTCGCGGGTGAACTTTTGCCAGTACTTGATAATATGGAACGCGCTTTAATGGGTACAAACCCAGAAGATGACGCGACGAAAGCGATTTATCAAGGCGTTGAGTTAACTCAAAAAAGCTTGCTTACCGCGGTGGCTAAATTTGGTGTTAAGCAAATTGACCCACAAGGTGAGTCATTTAACCCAGATCAACATCAAGCGATTGGCATGCAGCCAAGCGCTGAATTCCCTGCTAACACTGTGATGTTGGTGATGCAAAAGGGTTATGAGCTGAACAGTCGCTTACTGCGCCCAGCGATGGTGATGGTGTCACAGGGTGGCCCTAACCAAGAAAGCGCAACGATAGATATCCAAGCTTAAGCTTTATTGGCTCGGCAGCTGTTATAAAGACAGCAACAAAAAAAGGACTGCAATAGCAGTCCTTTTTTATGGTCGAAATATTATGAGAGTAGCTAATGTTTTACAAACTAGCACCTTACAAAATGCTATCTTAAAAAATAACTACCTACAAAATAGCGCCTCTAAAGCTCAATAGCTTATTGTGCTAAATAGGTATTAATTTGCGCCAATATGCCTTCTGCATCCAGTTGTAAGTCGTGGGTGACCTCCTCTGGTGAGCCGTGCTTAATAAACTCATCAGGTAAACCGATTTGCAGTACAGACTTAGGTATTCTTAACTTCTGTAGTAATTCAAGGACGCCAGAACCAGCACCGCCCATAATTGCGTTTTCTTCCACAGTCACCAGTACGTCATGGCTTTGAGCCATTTCTTTAACCAGTTCAACATCAAGTGGTTTTACAAAGCGCATGTCGACCACAGTTGCATTTAAGCTTTCAGCTGCAGTTAATGTTGAAGCTAAAGTCGTACCAAAGTTGAGAATGGCAACGCGTTGACCAACACGTTTCACTATGCCTTTACCTATCGGTAAGGCTGTCATGGCTTCGACCTGAGTTTCACCTGTTGCACAGCCTCTAGGGTAGCGCACTGCACTTGGGCCAGCGTTATAGCAATAACCGGTATAGAGCATTTGGCGACATTCATTTTCGTCCGAAGGCGCCATAATGACCATGTTTGGTATGCAGCGCATAAAGCTTAAATCAAATGCGCCTTGATGGGTTGGCCCATCCGCACCGACAATACCGCCGCGATCAATGGCAAATAATACCGGTAATTGTTGCAGTGCTACATCGTGAATCAGCTGATCGTAGGCGCGTTGCAAAAATGTGGAGTAAATTGCCACTACCGGTTTGTAACCTTCGCAGGCAAAACCCGCCGCTAGGGTTACGGCGTGTTGTTCGGCTATCGCGGCATCAAAATATTGTTTCGGGAAGCGTTGGGAAAACTCCACCATGCCCGAACCTTCGCGCATGGCTGGGGTAATCGCTAATACTTTTTCATCTTGCTCGGCGATGTCGCATAACCATTTACCAAACACTTGCGAAAAGGTCGGTAAACCGGGTTTTGTGGCCGGTTTTTTAAACTGTGTAGGATCAAACTTAGGCACTGCATGCCAACCGATTGGGTCTTTTTCTGCCGGTTCATAACCACGACCTTTCTTAGTCATGATGTGTAACACCTGTGGACCTTTAAGATTACGCATATTGCGCATGGTCTCGACCAGAGCATCAACATCGTGGCCATCAATTGGGCCAATATAATTGAAACCTAACTCTTCAAATAAAGTGCCTGGAACCACCATACCTTTAAGGTGTTCTTCAGTACGCTTAGCCATTTCTTTGATGACGGGCATGCCTTTCAACACTTTCTTGCCGCCTTCGCGCAAAGTGGTGTAGAACCGGCCTGACATCAGTTGTGCTAAATGATTATTAAGCGCACCGACATTTTCAGAAATCGACATTTCGTTGTCATTCAAAACAACAAGCATGTCATTATGTAAGTCGCCTGCGTGGTTCATGGCCTCAAACACCATACCACCGGTCATCGCTCCATCACCGATTACGGCAACGACCTTACGACCTGCTTGCTCTTTTTCAGCGATAATGGCCATCGCCAGTGCTGCGCTGATTGAGGTACCTGAATGGCCAACACTGAAAGTGTCGTACTCACTTTCTTCGCGCCATGGGAAAGGATGTAGACCATCTTTTTGCCGAATGGTCTGCATCTTATCGCGACGACCCGTGAGGATTTTATGCGGATAGGCTTGATGGCCAACATCCCAAATCAAACGGTCAAAAGGAGTATTGTAGACATAGTGCAATGCAACGGTAAGCTCTACCGTGCCAAGGCCAGAGGCAAAATGTCCGCTGGACATGCCAACAGACTTAAGAAGGAACTCACGTAATTCATCGGCTACTTGTGGTAAAAGTGCCTGAGGAAGTTGGCGGAGTTCATTAGGGGTGTTGGCCTGTGCCAACACGGGAAACTGAGAAATGTCCAAACTCATAGCGAGATACTTCGACTCTTATTATATTCTTCGCTCAATGATATAGCGGGCGAAATCTGCAATTAACTGACTATTGTAGGGCAATTTAGCCAGCACTGATAGTGCCTCTTGGACCAGTTTTTTTGCGGTGTCTTGTGCACCTTGTAGTCCAAGTAGTTGTGGAAAAGTACTCTTATTTGATTCTGTATCAGAGCCTTGCGGTTTACCTAGCTCTTCGGTAGTGGCTATGATGTCGAGAATATCGTCTTGTACTTGGAAGGCGAGCCCGATGGCGTGGGCAAAATCCATCATAGCAGTATAGTGAGCTTTAGGTGCGTTAGCGGCAATTAAAGCTAACTCAACGGCGCAGCTAATAAGTGCACCGGTTTTCATATTGTGTAGCTTAGTGAGCTCGTTAATATCAATATTTTTATTGGTCGAGGCTAAGTCTATTGCTTGACCACCGCACATACCGCGATAACCGGAAGCTTTAGCTAATACTCTGACCATAGCAATATGTTGTTCATTACTGATGCCAGGCACGGCTTCAGTAATAATTTCAAATGCTAAGGTTTGCAGCGCATCTCCTGCTAAAATAGCGGTCGCTTCATCAAAAGCGATATGCACTGTGGGCTGACCACGGCGCAGCTCATCATTATCCATGGCGGGTAAATCGTCATGAATAAGTGAATAAGCATGGATACATTCAATCGCAGCCGCGCACGCATCTAATTTCTCGAGCTCGACACTAAACATGCGACCGATACTGTAAACCAGAAATGGACGAATGCGTTTTCCGCCCAATAAAGCCCCATAGGCCATGGCGGCTTTTAATTGTGGCGCAATATCTTCAAGCATACTAAGGCGCTGTTTTAATTGATGATCAACGCGTTGTTGATATTCTTGAATAGCACAGGTTAACATGCTTATTCGCCCTCGACGGCATAGGAAGACAGCGGCGCATTTTCATCTGGCTTCAATAAGATGGCCACTTTTTGTTGAGCTTGTTCGAGTTTAGCTTGACTGTTTCGAACCAGACTAATGCCACGTTCAAATTGTTTTAATGCATCATCGAGTGAGATATCGCCTTGCTCTAAATCGGCGACGATGCGCTCTAGCTCACCAAGGGATTCTTCGAAACTGAGATTTTCGGGTTTTTTAGCCACGTGTATATTTCCTTTAATTTAGCGGACACAAGGTATATCAGGGCGACACGAGGGTCAAATTCAGACCATAAATATTTGCTCAATAGCACGCTTTGTAACTGAATTTTTTCCAGAAAATATAAATAGTCGCTAAACTTGCTTAGTGTATGTCCGATAACTGACAATAGTATCATCATTTGTATCGTAATTTTGAACTCGATACACAAGGCTCGCACGTGGGCTTAGTCGGATTCTTTAACTCAGTTGGTTATCTGAGTGCCATTGCTTACTCGGAGTAAGTATGATGTTGTTTATGACAAAAATTGAGGAGCCGTCGTGGATTTAGCAACAATAATTGGAATAGTGGGTGCCTTTGTTTTTATTCTCGGCGCTATGGTGACCAGTGGCGGTTTAATGATTTTCGTTGATGTGCCCTCGATCCTTATTGTGTTTGGTGGGTCTTTCTTCGTCGTTATGATGAAGTTTAATCTTAAGCAATTTTTGGGTGCAGTAAAAATCGCAGCGAAAGCCTTCATATTTAAGATTGATAAACCTGAAGATTTAATTGAGCAAGCCGTCACCATGGCCGATGCGGCACGTAAAGGTGGCTTTTTAGCCTTAGAAGAAGCACAAATTACCAATAGTTTTATGCAAAAAGCCGTCGATATGCTTGTTGATGGTCACGATGGCGAAGTCGTCCGTGCAGCATTAGAGAAAGATATTTCCCTGACCGAAGAGCGTCATCGCACTGGGGTTGCCATATTTAGAGCTATTGGTGATGTTGGCCCAGCAATGGGGATGATAGGTACGCTCGTAGGTCTTGTTGCCATGCTGTCTAATATGTCGGATCCGAAATCGATTGGCCCCTCTATGGCGGTTGCGCTGTTAACCACATTATACGGTTCCATGATGGCAAATATGGTCGCTATTCCGGTTGCAGATAAATTATCGCTGCGAATGGGGGAAGAGATGCTTAATCGTAATTTGATTATGGATGCCGTACTTGCTATCCAAGATGGACAAAACCCCCGCGTAATTGAAGGTTTCTTAAAAAATTATTTAGCTGAAAAAAATCGTAAAATCGATACAACGGACGGAGAGTAGCCCATGGCTAAGTGCAACTGTCCACCGCCAGGAGCACCGGCCTGGTTGGCAACATTTGCCGACTTGATGTCGTTGTTGATGTGTTTCTTCGTCTTGTTATTGTCATTCTCTGAAATGGACGTGATGAAGTTTAAGCAGATCGCGGGCTCGATGAAATATGCTTTTGGCGTACAAAATAAAGTTGAACTGAAAGACATACCGAAAGGAACTTCGGTTATTGCATTAGAGTTTAGACCCGGCCGTCCTGATCCCACGCCGATTGAGATTATCAATCAGCAAACCAACGAAATGACTGAGCCTGTGCTGGATTATAAAGCGGGTGAAGACGATAGTTCTGGTGGCTCACAACAACAAGATGGTTCTCAGCGCGGTGGTGAGGCAAGTGCTACGACGCAAGATATTGCCAAGGCGGTTGAAGCTGAAGCAACCGCTGCGCAGGACAAGATCAACGAGCAAGTTAAAAGAATGGCACTAGAGCTCAATAAAGAAATTATCGATGGTTCGATTGAAATTGAGTCTTTAGGTCAGCAGATTATTATCCGTATCCGTGAAAAGGGCTCGTTTGCCTCGGGATCAGGTTTTTTGCAACCTCGCTTTAAACCCGTAGTACGATCTGTGGGTGAGCTTTTAAAAGATGTGCCAGGGATTATTACTGTCTCAGGTTACACTGATGATATGCAAATTAGCGATGAGCTCTATAGCTCTAACTGGGATTTATCCAGTAAACGTGCGGTCGCCGTAGCCCATGAGTTATTGCAGGTTAAAGGTTTTGATTCGAAACGAATGAAAGTCGTAGGTATGGCCTCGAACAACCCGATAGTGCCAAACGATTCACCGGATGATCGTGCCCGTAACCGTAGGGTTGAAATTGCCATTGAGCAAGGTAAGGCGAAAGAATCGGAAGAAATCCAAATAGGAAAGTAACCGCTAATATACCTATTTACGTTTGTGCTAAAGCCGCGATAATATCGCGGCTTTTTTTATGCGCAAAATAGGTGTTTTTATCTTTTGGCGACGATTTTTAGGGCCAAAATAAAGTGGAATTCAGTTTATCCTATTGCAATAGAATGTTAATTTTGGAGAGTTTTCAGTGCTTAAATCGACTTAAATCCGGCTCAGTTTTAGGCTCGAAAATGTCTTAAATTGCGACGATGTAAGCATGCTGAAACTCGCATTTTTAGGTCGTTTGGGTATATAATCCTCCGATTATTATTTTAGCCAATTTTACTGTTTAAAAATTGCCCGCGGAAATCCCATGAAGTTTATTGTAAAGCTGTATCCAGAAATCATGATGAAGAGCAAACCGGTTCGTATGCGCTTCACCAAAATGCTCGAAACCAATATTCGTAATGTGCTGAAAAAAGTTGATGAAGACGCTAAGGTCCAACGTCAATGGGATCGCATTATGGTAATGGTACCTAAGGACAAACCTGAGTTAGCCCAAGCCTTTGGTGAGCGTCTGGCATGTATTCCGGGTATTGCACACGTTGTGCAAGTTGATGAATACAGCTTTGAATCTGTGGATGATATTTATCAGCAAGTTTTACCAGTTTATCGCGACCAACTTGCGGGCAAAACTTTTTGCGTGCGAGTGAAACGTTCTGGCGATCATGATTTTAAGTCGATTGAGGTTGAGCGTTATGTTGGTGGCGGCTTAAATCAGTTTACTGATGCTGTTGGCGTGCGTTTAAAAAATCCAGATATTACCGTTAACCTCGAAATTGACCGCGATAATCTGTACATGGTCACTAAGCGTATTGAAGGCTTAGGCGGTTTCCCAATGGCGACACAGGAAGATGTATTGTCATTGATTTCGGGTGGTTTTGATTCAGGGGTCTCTAGCTATCAATTTATCAAAAAAGGCGCTCGTACCCATTACTGCTTCTTTAATTTGGGCGGCGCTCAGCATGAAATTGGTGTTAAGCAAGTTGCCTACCATTTATGGAAAACCTACGGTGAATCGCATAAAGTTAAATTCATTTCAATCCCTTTTGAACCTGTTGTAGAACAGATTTTAGAGCGTATTGATAACGGTCAAATGGGTGTTGTGCTTAAGCGTATGATGATGCGCACTGCGGCGCGTATTGCTGAACGTATGGGCATTCAAGCACTGGTGACCGGTGAGAGCTTAGGCCAAGTGTCTAGCCAGACGTTAACCAACCTTAACGTGATTGACCGTTGTACAGAGCTGTTAATTTTACGTCCGCTGATAGCCATGGATAAGCAAGATATTATTAATGAGAGTCGCCGAATTGGTACTGAAGACTTTGCTAAATCGATGCCTGAATACTGCGGCGTTATTTCGCAAAAGCCTACGGTGAAGGCGGTACTCGCTAAAGTCGAAGCGGAAGAGAAAAAATTCTCAGAGGACTTGATTGATCAAATCATCGCTCAATCTGTCACTATCGATATCAGGGAAATAGCTGAACAAATGGATACTCAGATAACTGAGACTGAAACGGTTGCCAGTATTGATGCTAATGAAGTGGTTATTGATATTCGCGCTCCCGAAGAAGAAGAGCGTAAGCCGTTGCAAATTGAAGGGGTAGAGATCAAACAAATTCCTTTCTTCAAATTAGCGACTCAGTTTGCCGATCTCGATAAGCAAAAGACTTATTTATTGTATTGTGAGCGCGGGGTGATGAGTAAATTGCAGGCGCTGTATTTAATTGAGCAAGGTTACAGCAACGTGAAAGTATATCGCCCATAAAACTGTGTAGATGAGCTTATTGTGCGGAGAATGAACCGTAGCAGTAGGCTTTTAGTCCGATTAAACACAAAAAATAAAAAACCGCATATTAATGCGGTTTTTCTTTGGGTCACTTTTATAAAATAACCTGAAATTTGTTATCAACTAGTCGGCTTTAACAACTTGCGGGGTGGGAATCGCATCATCTTCAGCAATCAACAGGGTGGCTTCTTGCAGTAGTTCTTGATGCATTTTATCCATCGCGGCACTTAAGTCTGCAGTAATACTTGTTTGTAAGTCGCTAGTATCGATGACGATTTCATCAACGAGCACATTAGCATTGGCATTAAAACTGAGTGCTGAGATAAAGACTAACGCAAACGCCGATTTTACATTGAACATAGTCGCCTCCGGGCTGACAAAATGACCTTGTCAGACATTCCCATCACCGATTCGAGATTGTCTAACGTGTGTTTCTCTGGCACAAAATTTAACCAAAATAGCTGGCCTTTACAAACAATTAAATGTAACAATAAGGATTAGAAAAACTAATTAAAAAATGAGATAGAGATCACGATGTCAAGACGATTACCACCGCTGAACGCGGTTAAAGCATTTGAAGCCGCGGCGCGGCACTTGAGTTTTACCCGAGCGGCGGAAGAATTGTTCGTTACCCAAGCTGCGGTAAGTCATCAAATTAAGGCATTAGAAGATTTCCTCGGATTAAAATTATTTCGCCGAAAAAACCGTTCTTTATTATTAACCGAAGAAGGGCAGAGTTACTTTCTTGACATCAAAGATGTCTTTATTCAACTCGCCGATGCCACTGACCGACTATTAGCCCGCAGTGCTGTAGGCTCGCTCACTGTGAGTATGTCACCGAGTTTCGCTATCCAGTGGTTAGTGCCTCGTTTAGCCAAGTTCAGTGAAAAAAATCCTGATATTGATGTACGCATTAAAGCGGTCGATAGTGAGTCGAGTTCTTTAACGGACGACGTCGATGTCGCCATCTATTATGGTTTAGGCAGTTGGCCTGGTCTGCGCGCTGATAAGCTCAGAAACGAAGTGCTTATTCCAGTGTGTTCACCCATGTTACTCAATGGTACAAAGCCACTATCACAACCGAGCGATTTGAAATATCACACACTCTTACATGACATGAACCGTCACGATTGGCAGGCATGGTTTCGGCAGTGTGGGATTACTGATATTAATGTGAACCAGGGGCCGATATTCAGTCATTCATCTTTGGTATTACAGGCCGCAGCCCATGGTCAAGGTGTGGCATTAGGCTATAGCGTACTGGCACGTCCCGATATTAAAGCGGGGCGACTTGTGTGTCCATTTGAAGAAGTATTGGTGAGTAAGGATGCATACTACTTAGTTTGCCATCAAAACCATGCTGAGCTGGGTAAAGTAGTGGCGTTTCGTGAATGGATGTTAGATATGTTTGCCGAGGAGTCACGTAGTGAGTTGTTGCCCGGATAAGCCCAGTTATATCGTAGACGGGCTGCCTGCAAGTAGCTTGATTTTATTTGCCCATGGCGCAGGGGCTAACATGGACTCAGATTTTATGCAGGCGATGTCGGCGGGGCTTGTAGCTAAGGGTTTTCAAGTCATGCGCTTTAATTTTCCCTATATGCAGACGAATGCTGTTGACGGTAAAAGACGTCCACCGGACCGTACACCTAAATTACTCACTTGTTTGACACAGATGCTCGATATTGCTCAATCATTGCCAGCAGTTGAGCGTGTGATACTGATGGGGAAATCTATGGGCGGACGCATGGCGGCGCTATTAGCGTGTGATCCTGTATTAGCCGCGCATATCGATAGAGTGATTTGTTTAGGTTATCCCTTTGTACCGCTTAAAGGCGGCGATCCTAGGTTGGAGCCGTTGAATGAATGCCAAGTTCCTGTATTAGTCGTGCAGGGCGAGCGGGATAAGTTTGGTGGCAAAGAGCAAATACCGAACTGGCCGTTGAAACCCGAGATTAAACTCGCTTGGTTAACTGATGGTGATCATAGTTTTGTCCCAAGAAAGTCGTCAGGTACTACAGAAGCCGCTAATCTTGCACGTGCCATTGATTTATCGAGTGATTTCATTGGTGAGCAGAATGTTGCTTGCATAAATATTGAATGAATTAAGTCTATTTCAGCAGGAGTGTTAAATGCGTAAAGGTTTATTATTACTTGCCGCCATGAGCGGATTTTTAGCGGTTGCTTTAGGCGCTTTTGGTGCCCATGGCCTTAAGGCTGTAGCACCACCAGACTTAATTGAAGTGTTTAACTTAGGTGTGCAATATCATTTCTATCATACTTTTGCCTTGGTTATGGTCGCGTTTTCGGGCCAATGGTTGACGTCACGTTTGTTGGACTGGGCGGCATACCTATTTATTGTGGGTATTATGCTATTTTCTGGTTCGTTATATGGATTGGCACTTATCGGCACTAAATGGCTTGGGCCCATTACTCCAATTGGTGGCGGGTGTTTTCTACTCGGTTGGTTGTTATTTGCTGCGGCGGTATGGCGTCATAAAGTGGTGGATGGTCATGAATCTTAATACAAAATAATAAATCCCGTTTTAAAGCTTGAAAATTAGCTTAAACGTTTTAATCGGTAAGATACCTACGCCCTGTTTGCATTGACGGCAAATAGGGCATTTTTTTAGTTAAATTGCTATACTGGCGCCCAAATTGATAGTCAGCCAGAACTTTGGCTTGGATTTCTCAGGGATCCCCCATGAAAAACCTATTTTTATTTTGCCGTGCTGGCTTTGAAAAAGAATGCGCGGCAGAAATTCAGCAACGCGCCGCAGAGCTTAATGTGGGCGGCTTTGTTAAAGCGAACAATAATGACGCTTATGTGGTATTCCAAGGCTTTGAAGACGATGCAGCTGAGGCGTTAGTTAAGCAATTACCACTCGCTTCATTAATTTTTGCTCGCCAAATGTTTGCCGCCAGCGATTTATTAGTCGATTTGCCAGAAAATGACAGAGTGACGCCAATCGTTGCCGCCTTAAGCGATGTCAGTAAAGCGGGTGAATTACGCGTTGAAACGCCAGACACTAACGAGGCCAAAGAGTTATCGGCCTTTTGTCGTAAGTTCACCGTACCGTTACGCCAACATTTGAAAAAGGCAGGCAGTTTGCTCGCCCAAGAAAATCCAAAACGTCCAATTATCCATGTGTGTTTTGTGGGGCCGGGTCGTGCTTATGTGGGATATTCTTATAGTAATAATAGCTCTCCCCATTTTATGGGTATTCCACGCCTAAGAATGGCGGCAGATGCACCGAGCCGTTCTAGCTTAAAGCTTGATGAGGCCTTTGGTCAGTTTGTGCCCAAAGAAGAGCAAGAAGAGCGAATTCGCAGTGGTATGAACTCAGTCGATTTAGGCGCGTGTCCTGGCGGTTGGACTTATCAACTTGTGCGTCGCGGTATGTTTGTCTCTGCGGTAGATAATGGCCCTATGGATGAGAAGTTAATGCAAACGGGGCAGGTGAAACATTTCCGTGAGGACGGTTTTCGTTTTGAGCCACAGCGCAAAAATATCTATTGGTTAGTGTGCGACATGGTTGAAAAGCCCGCGCGCGTAGCCGAGTTGATTGAAGCATGGGCGATTAATGGCTGGTTTAAGGAAGCCATATTTAACCTTAAATTACCGATGAAGAGTCGTTATAAAGAAGTCATTGCGATTCTTGAAACTATGCAGACTATTTTAAAAGAAAATGGTGTTACCGATTTTAAAGTACAGTGTAAGCATCTTTACCATGACCGAGATGAAGTGACTGTGCATTTATGGCTGCGTCCAAATACTGCGTGGAATTAACCCCTGCGATTATCTTGCACTAAATTGACGCAGGTTTAAAAAGTGACATAACAAAAAGCCCCAAAGGAAACTTTGGGGCTTTTTAGTATCTGTTCATCTGAGTTTTAAACCGAAGCTTAAGATTGAACAGGCGCGTTATAGATTAGTCTGTAACGCACTAGACATTATTACAGACGCTCAAGTACCGCTTGAGTGAAATCAGTCGTGCCGTGTGTACCACCTAAATCGTGAGTTGTACGGTCACCTTCTGCAATCACTGCCGATACGGCTTTACGGATTTGCTCTGCTTTGTCAGCCATGCCTAAGTATTCCAACATTTGGATAGACGCTAAAATGACTGAGGTTGGGTTTGCCAAATTTTTGCCAGCAATATCAGGTGCACTACCGTGAACGGCTTCAAAAATTGCTGCGTCACGGCCAATGTTTGCACCGGGTGCCATGCCTAAACCGCCGACTAAACCTGCACACAGATCCGATAAAATGTCACCAAACAGGTTAGTTGTGACGATCACATCGAAGTTTTCTGGATTCATGACTAACTTCATACACGTTGCATCGACAATCATTTCTTCTGTTTTGATGTCAGGGTAACGTAGGCTCACTTCACGGGCCACTTTCAGAAACAAACCTGAGGTTGACTTCATGATGTTAGCTTTATGAACGATAGTGACTTTTTTACGGTTTTCTTTACGAGCCAGCTCATAAGCGAAAGTGGCGATTTGCTCAGCACCTTGACGCGTAATAACACTGGTCGCTTCAGCCGTTAATCCATCTTCAGACACTTTTTGACCGAAACCTGAATACATGCCTTCGGTGTTTTCACGGACTGTGATGATATCGATATTTTCGTAACGAGCCTTGGTGCCTTTGAAAGATAACACTGGGCGCACGTTAGCATAGAGACCGAATTTTTTACGCAAAGTGACGTTGATTGAAGTAAAACCTTCACCCACAGGCGTTGTTAGCGGACCTTTTAGTGTTATGCGGTTTTTTTCAATCAGATCCAGCGTGCGCTGCGGCAGTAACTCACCTTGTTTTTCAAGTGCTGTAAGGCCGGCATCAGCAAATTCATATTCAAAATCACAGCCTACTTTATCAAGAATTTGTAAGGCTGAATCAATGATACTTGGGCCAATTCCATCACCTGGAATTACGGTTATCGTTCTTTTTGACATGGAGAAGTCCTTCCACGGTTCGTGGTTACTGCAATTGTCTGCCCCAGGTTAACTGGATGACAGGACTATGAAATGGGTATTTTTTCTGCGCATTATTTTACCCACCTTTGATCAAACTTCACAGGGAATAGTGAGTAATATCACGATTTTTTATATGGTATAACTTGTAAAAAGATGAGCTTCTCACCATGATGGAAACCCAATGGTTAAAAAGTCTACTTTAGTCTAACAAATATATAAAAGAGGAAGACATTGAAGTTAATATCTATTACATCTGCGATGCTATTGTCTATCGGGATATTGCCGCCAGTACTAGCGGAAAATAGTACTAAGCCGCTTACCTTAACTGACATTATGCATTTTGAATCCCTCGGTAAACCGGTTATTTCAGATAAAGGACAGGTTATCGCGGTTGAGTCATCGCCTGATCGTGGCAATAGCCATGTCATTGTAAAAAATATCTTGTCGCAACTAGCCTATCAAGTTGCTGGTGGCTCAGATCCGCAAGTGAGTCATGATGGTCGTTATGTTGCTGTGGCGGTCAAACCGAGTTTACTCACGCTTGAAACGAGTGATGCTAAAGCGAAGAAAAAGCTTAAATCTGCCATGGTATTACTTGATACCCAGACGGGCACACAAACTCGCTTTGAGCGCGTGCAAGAGTTTACCTTTAGTGACGAAGGTAAACATCTGGCTATTTGGTTTGAAGCCGATGACGAGTCCAAAAAAGAGGCAGAATCCAAAGCCATAGAAACATTAGTCGAGGTCGGCACTGCAAGCATAGCAAAACCGGCGAAGCCAAAGGTGGATAAGTTTGACCAAGGTCGTCGTTTTACTTTGCTCAGCTTAGAAAATCAAACTCAGCAAATCGATATTGAGCAGGTTACCGGTTATGTATTTGATAAAGGTAACCGCAGGCTGGCATTAGCGGTAAATGATATTGCCAATAAGCAACATCAGTTGCAGTTAGTCGATTTAAATACCAATAAAAAAACAGTTGTCTTTGACTCACCTAGCCAACAGGTTGGGGCTTTGGCATTGGCTAAAAATGGCCGTTGGCTGGCGTTTACTCAAGGTAAAGATAGTGAGTTGCCCCATGGTCGCCGCTATCAGTTATCCTTAGTCGATTTATCATCGGGCAAAATCAATAAAACTCCAGAGTCGCCCGAATGGAAGCTCAATCGTTATACTCATTTAAGCTTTTCATTGGACAGTGAGCGGCTGTTCTTCGGCCGTGTGCCAGAGGTGAGTCAGCAGCTGAGTTTGCAGAAAATCACCGAAGAAAAAGATTTATTCGATGCTGATATTGTTACCGCGCAGCGTGGACTTAAGGTGTGGCATGGTGATGACCCACGTATTAAACCCCATGAAATCAAGCAATATGAAGACGAGCAAAAGCGCAGCTATCTTGCGGTATTGCATTTAGGCTCCAATAACCTAGTGCAACTTGGTGATAAAACCGTGCCGGATGTGACGATTTCACAGCACAAGCGTTTTATGTTGGCCAGTTCCGATTTGCCCTATCGCAAGATGGCAACCTGGGCGGGGTTTTATCAAGACTATTATCTGGTTGATATTAATACTGGCCTCAAGGTGCCATTTTTGACCCAGCAGCCAAGTGATGCTGAGCCAAGCTTATCGGGTAATGGTAAGTATGTGGTCTATTATCAGCAGGGTAATGTGTATCTTTATGATATTGAACAGGCGCAACGTTCCAACTTAACCAGATCTTTAAAGGTCAGTTTTGCCGATGAAGATCACGATTATCCTTCTAGCGCGCCGGGATACGGGTTTGGTCCTTGGCTTAAGGATGACACCGGGATATTGGTTTATGACAAATATGACGTTTGGCAATTTAATACCGAATCTAAAGCCGGTTTTACCTTAACTGAGGGCAAAGGTCGCGCTCATAAAATCCAATATCGGCTTGAGGGCTTAGTCGATAAGCCCGACGAGCCGACAGAGCTTGCCTACAACGCAACCATTTTACTTCATGGTTATAGTGATAAAACCAAAGCTGATGGGTTTTACCAAGCAAGATTGGGCGAGGCGGGCATTAAGACACTGATGCAAGGCGAATATAAGCTGACTGTATTAGGCCGCAGTCACGATGCAGATACGATAGTGTTTTCTAAGGAACGTTTTGATTTATTCCCCGATTTATATACGGCCAGTTATAGCGCGCCGCAAAATGCAGTTAAGCAGACTGATTTAGATAAGCAGCGCCAAGCGTTTAATTGGAGCCAAGCTGAGTTAGTTCACTGGACCAATGGCGATGGTAAGCCGTTAGATGGTGTGCTGATTAAGCCGACTAATTATCAAGCGGATAAGCGCGTTCCTGTATTGGTTTATTACTATCGCTTTATGACCGATAGACTGCATGCGTTTCCGCAAATGAACATCAACCACCGACCTAATTTTGCTTGGTATATCAATAATGGTTATGCGGTATTCCTGCCTGATATCCGTTTTGAGATTGGCTACCCTGGGGCAAGTTCAGTACAAGCGCTGACATCTGGCGTGCAAAAGCTCATTGATATGGGCGTTGCCGATCCCGATGCCATTGGCTTGCAAGGTCATTCTTGGAGTGGTTACCAAACAGCGTTTGCCATTACCCAAACTAAGATGTTTAAGGCAGCAGTAGCCGGTGCTCCTGTGGCTAATATGACCAGCGCCTATAGCGGTATTCGCCATGGTACGGGAGTGGCGCGTCAGTTCCAGTACGAAACAGGCCAGAGTCGTATTGGTGCCAGTTTGTTTGCTGCACTGCAGAAATACATTGAAAACTCACCGGTATTTTACGCTGACCGTATTCAAACGCCTTTAATGATTATGTTTGGTGATAAAGACGATGCTGTGCCTTGGGAACAAGGTGTTGAAATGTACTTAGCCATGCGCCGCGCGGGTAAAGATGTGGTGTTCTTACAATACGAGGACGAGCCACATCATTTGAAAAAATACCCTAATAAACTCGATTACAGCATTCGTATGATGCAGTATTTTGACCATTATCTGAAGGGGACACCTGCACCCGCATGGCTCAGTAAAGGTGAAGCTTACGTCGAGTACAAAACCGATGATGAATAAGCTGCCCGCTGACATTTATCGAGTTTATAAGTGAGTTACTACATCACCACTAAGTGACTTCTCGATTGTGAATACAAAAACGCCACCTATTCGGTGGCGTTTTTATGTTTTTATTCGCTGTGTTTATTCGTTAGTTAAGATGTTGTGGGGTGAGCTGAGCGTCGTGTCTGTGCCCACATCAAAATATTGCTTATAGGTATCTTGGCCCCAAGCGATTAATTTATCATTTTCAAAAATGAGTGGGGTGCATTCTTCTTTTGTCGTCACTCCATCTGATTTGTCATGATGGGTGCGATAAAACATTATCTGTAACTTAGTTTCTTTTAATGCTTTTGCCTCGGAAAATTCGGCTTTACCCAGCAATTTTTTTACTGAGATAATATCTTGTCCTAGAGTTAAATCGCTCATTTTTTGGCTGTTGTAAACCTGTCTGTCTTCCCAATTCATATCATCGGGTGTCGGTTCATAAACCAGTACAACTACAGCAACAAAGGCAACATAAGCGGCAAAAATACTACCGATAATGACCGATATTTTTGATTTCATTTTATCGTTATTTCCTTATCTCATTCGATGAGTGATTTAAGCTAGTCCATAAAATACGTTGTTACTGTTCTTAGGTAGATGCGTTGTTGTAACTGAGTTAACAGAAGTCTAGTCCTAATTGTTGGGGTTTTCAGGCGGGGAATGAATAACACGAAAATCTTTTAAATTAATACTAAGCGGTAAGTCCGTTTGTAGTTGCGCTAACTTATAGCTCAGTCTAGCCATCTCTTTTCCTTCGGCGAGTTTTTTCGCCTGCTTAGCGCCTAAGTTTGATAATGATGAAAACAACGTGGGTAGAGTTCTGAAGGTTTTCAATAATTCGGCTGCAGATTTAGGGCCAATACCGGCAATCCCAGGAATTTTATTACCACTATCACCTGCGAGCGCCATTAAATCTAGAAACTGACTACGTTCGACACCAAACTTGCGCTCAAGCGCGGCAATATCAAGGTATTGCTGATTAAAATGATCCCACTGAGTGATATGGCGATGGTTGAGTTGGCTAAAACCTTTATCGGTGGACACAATAATCGCTTCACCTTGGGCTTTAGCCATTTTTATTGCCAGTGTTGCAATCACATCATCGGCTTCAGCAGCGGCATAAATTGAGCCTATATTTAACGCACTTAAGTGCGCTTGCAGCGCCGCTAAACCCATTGCCAACGGTTCAGGCATAGGTTTTCGGCCTTTCTTATAATCGGGGTAAAGTTGTTTGCGCCAGGAGATTTCATCACCGTCCCACACCATAGCCACATGCGTTGGGCGATGGACTCGCAGCAGTTTAGAGCACGCCAGACTTACGCGTTCCGTCAAACTTTGCATATCAGTGTCATCTGGGATCGCCGCATAGATGCGGCGAACCAAGTTGAGAGCATCGATGATTAAAAACTTGTTCATGGTGATGTGCTTATTTCACTCGCGACTTTATTTTATTGTTTATTCAATGGTGTATTTTACGGCTTATTTGACTATCTGGTAACAAGGAACATAGGCACTGCCGGGAAGTTTCATTCTTTGTTGTTGTACAAATGCACTCAAGAGTTTATCCATCATGTCCATGAGTTTCGGATCGCCTTTCAATTGGAAAGGGCCATCGTGCTCAATCTGTTTGATGGTGTCCGATTTAACGTTACCCGCCACTATACCCGAAAACGCTTTTCGAAGATTGGCTGCAAGTTTTGCTTTATCGGTTTGAAAGTGTAAGTCTAAATTTGCCATCACTTGATGACTTGGGATGAAAGGCAATTGAAATTCTGCCTCAATTTTTAATGCCCACTGATATTGATAAGCATCGCCGGTTGAGCGGCGATAAGCTTTGACTTGCTCCATACCTTTTTTCATCAACCGCGCCACTTCAGTGGGATTGTCTATAATGATTTGGTACTTCTTCTGCGCCTCAGAGCCTAAGATTGAGCCGATAAACTCATCAATTTTAATGAAGTAATCGGCACTTTCTAAGGGGCCGGTGAGTATCAGTGGATACGGAGTGTCTTGATTATCTTCATTTAGTAAAATACCCAATATATAGAGTAATTCTTCAGCCGTGCCAGCGCCACCGGGGAAAATAATAATACCGTGGCCTAAGCGTACAAAGGCTTCAAGGCGTTTTTCGATATCGGGTAAAATCACCAGTTCATTGACGATTTGATTGGGGGGCTCAGCGGCAATGATACTTGGTTCAGTCAAACCAATATAACGCGCATTTTTAATCCGTTGCTTAGCATGGCCAATTGCCGCACCTTTCATTGGGCCCTCCATCGCACCGGGGCCGCAGCCGGTACAAATGTCGAGTTCCCTTAAACCAAGCTGATAACCTACTTCACGGGTGTATTGATATTCGATGGCATTAATACTGTGTCCGCCCCAACAGACGACCACATTGGGATCTTTCATGGGGGCAATGGCACGTGCGTTTCGCAGAATATCGAAAACTACATTAGTAATGTGGTGAGCATTGGTTAGGTTGATGTGCTCTAGTGCGCTATATCTATCGCTAATATAAAGGATGTCGCGTAAGACAGAGAAAAGATGCTCTTGAATGCCGGTGATAATTTGGCCATCAACAAAGGCTTGTTCGGGGGGATTAACTAGCTCTAATTTAACACCGCGTTCTCGTTGTAATACATGGATGTCGAAATCGTGATATTGCTCAAACAGGGCTTTAGAGTTATCTGTTTTTAAACCTGCGGCAAGTACCGCTAATGAGCAGCTGCGATATAGCTGGTATAACGGGCTTTGGGCACTTTTTTTGAGTCGATCTACTTCCAGTTGTGAAAGCTGATCCATACTGCCTTTAGGGCTGACTTTTACTATCATTTACCACTCCTTCGTGTTGACAGGAGTGATAAGGGAAAACGTATAGTGAGGCTTAATTATACGTCAATCACAACCCTGTCTCTGCTTTCGTGTTTTGCTTTATAGAGCGCTGCATCGGCACGTTCGAAGGTCTCATGTATAAGCTCGCTTCCTATCACTTGTGCAGCACCTATAGACACTGTAACCGTAATTCTCTGATTCTTAAATTTAAATGGTATATTTTTTACTTTTTCACGCACTCTGTTTAAAAGTTGAGCAATATCAGCTGGAGCGACATCAGGCAAGAGGAGTACAAACTCTTCACCGCCATAACGAGCCACAAACTCAGTGTTACGTAGTGAGTTTTTTAATGCCATCGCAATGACCTGCAGGGTTTTATCACCTGTGCTATGACCAAAGCTGTCATTAATGGCTTTAAAATGGTCTATATCAGCAATCGCTACCCATAACGGTGTTTTATGGCGCTGATAGTTACGATATTCCATGTCCATGCGTTCTTCTAAGGCAGCACGGTTAGGCAATTGAGTTAAGCTATCGAGCAAATTAAGTTTCTGTTGTTCGAATAAACGCTCTTTATAGGTGTTTGCCTCATAACTTAATTCATTGAGCTCTTTACGCATGGTCTCCATTGATTTAAGTAACAGTGCTTGATCTCTTTGTTCTAAGGCTTCTTTACGGGACAATGTTGAACGGATAGAAACCAACTGAGTTGTCAGCTGGGCTTTCAGTGCAACGATATCGTTAGACTCAATAATGAATTCACCGACGTTATCGACGTAGGTGTTAATCTCCCGATTAAGTTGTGTTTTGAGTTGGAAGCTACGTTGATTGCGATTATAGGAATCACTGACCACTTCACGTACTGCCGCTAACGCATCATTGAGTGCAAATAAAAACTCTTGTGATGCTGACTTTTCACGGGCAATGTTATCGAGTAACAAAGCTAAAATGGTGTGGTATGCATCGAGTAAAGTATCAATTTCAATTTCAGAGGCAAGTATTTCTTTAATCACTAATACTTGTTCACGCTGATCTTTGCGAAACTCTATTTCTGAAATCATTTGTGCTAGCTCATGGGCTAGCTGCCGGTGTTTTGGCTGCACATCAAGTTGTTCAGACTCACCAAATTGTTGTTGTAATATCGTTTCGTAGAAACCAATAATCTGTTTAACTTTAGGAATATATTCCCACAGTGTATGAAAAGGCTTATCTAGATCTTGCTTGAAGTATTTAATTTCTTTTTTGAGCTGTTCGGGGGCCGAATTAACGCGTTGAAGCTGACGGATAACACGAGCCAAACATGACCGACTCTCTTCGAGTTGTATCATGGCATGATAGTATTGGCCTTTTAACAGACGTTCGACATCCACTAATTCAGGTAACGCCTCATCGACTCGTTCAAACGTATTTAAGTTATGACGAAGTTTGGCAAGTTTATTATCCAGCTCAAGATTTTGCCCTTTGCAGGCGAGACTTAAGTGACCAATAAATTGCAGTAGTATTTGTAACTTTGCATGTCTATCTTCATTCACTTCATCAAGGGCAAGTTTTGCCGAATGAAGTTTCTGTTGCAGCAAAGCAAGTTGTGAAACCGTAGCGCCTGAATCCTTCATCCTGAGTATTGTCCTAACTCTATAAGGCTAAAAAACATGACGATCCTTTGTCTTGAGATTAGCGGTTAACTCATATGCTACTAATATTATAACACGAGGCGTAGAGTGCAAATGCGATTTAACGATGACTCTGTGATTAATTACTGATATTGATCAAATATTTTCCAGTAATTGTCGGTTTTGGTTGTTTTCCCAGCAAGGCCAGCGAATATCCTCTTTAGTCCCGTTGGTTTCTAATCTTATTAAGCCCCGTTCGATACCTTTTTCAAGGTGTAAAAATAGCGGATTAGCAAATAAGCTCAAAGGTACAAAATCGAGCGCTCTGAAGGCGACATAATAGTCATTATCTCCTTCTAAACTGCAAGCACATGCGAGAGCCATTTGTACCGCTTCAAATTTTAGCTTAGCCGCCATTTTGATTTCTGATTTGGCCAAAAAGGGTAAATGTGCAAAACCTAGGCGCAAAGGTTGCTTTATTTGCTGTTGATCAAGTGTATGCCGTATTTGCTCAATCACTTGCATGGGCTCTATCGCTTGCTTGAACCTAATGGCAAATACGCCTTGGCGAATCACATAAACCGGAGTATCTAATGCTTCAGCTAATAGTTTGGTAAATTGTACGGTCACGGTATTACTAAAGTATTGACCATAGTCTAAATCGGTCGTGAGCAGTGTGGGAAAAGCAATTAATCCTAATGCTGCAGTGGGTTCTTGATGATGGCTCAAATGGGCCAATAACGCCGTATAGCCTAAATGATGCGTAAAAGGGTCTTGCAAAGTTAATTGAGTTAACGCTGTGTTTTTAGCCGTAATCTTGCGTCTATGATGTAGTGTAAAGCCAATGACGACCAATAAAATACCAATGACAATACTACTTATTAGCAGTAACATCTTGATGTTACTGCTTTCTTTTTCTGCCAGCGTCAGCTTTCCTTGCAGCATGTTGAGCTCAAGTTTGAGTTGCTGCTCCGCAAGGGCTGAGGCCGGTGCGGGAGTGTCTTTATCTGCTTCATCGACTGTTTTACCTAACTCAATAATACGGTTTTGGGCGTCGATAGTTTGCGTTAACTCACCCAGCTTTTGAGCTGCGAAGGCGATAAGCGTCAATGCAGACTTTTGTTCATCGATGAGTTTTATATCGACGGCTAAGGCTAATGCGGCCTTCGCATGGTTCATCATCAGTGGCCAATCTTGATTGCTTTGCGCGATTTCGCCAATGAGCAGTTCGTTATAAACCAGATAGTGATAACTTTGTTTTTCTTTGAATATTTGGTTAGCCATCAGTAAATATTTAAGGGCGTTAACATTGTCATTAATATTTGAATAAGCTTGCCCTAGATTATGGAAGTTGAGCCCTTGAGCGATATAGTTACCGCGTTTGGCATCTAATTGCTGAGCATTAAGGTAATAATCGATCGCTTTATTCCAATCACCTTGCTTACCATAGACTATAGCGATGACGGTCATACAGCTTGAAAGATAAGTATCATTACCCATTTTTTTAAAGCCTGCTGCGGCTTCGTGGGCATTTTTAAGAGCTTCATCCCACTGCTCTAAATCGCGATATACCTTTGATAGCTGCAGTTGAAGATGGGTTTTCATCAACGGATAGTTAGCGCTGTTTGAAATACGAACCGCCTCACTATAATGCTGTAATGATTTAGTCAGTTGCTGATTAAAATGGTAATAAAACCCAAGCCTTGCTTCAGCCGCAGCGATTAAGTAATCGTTTCTGAGCTTGTAAGCAATGTCGCGGTAAGTATGAAAATGCATCAAGGCGGGCACTTCTTGGCGGATTAATAAATGTAATGCACCTAAGTGTTCGTAAATATTGTGTTTTAAAATTAGTGTATTAACGTCATAACTATCGTTAATACGGGTCAGAGCTTGGTTGTATTGACCGATTGCTTCTTGATATTTTTGTTCCGCACGGCCAAGGTAGCGACCATATAACATTGCCACGGCAGCTTGTTCATAGGGCGATTGTGCTGCTTTTGTTAGCAATTCAATGATGTTTTTGGCGTCTTTTATACCGCCGTTGGTTTTGACGTTATGCTCCATATTTAATCGAGCCAGTAAATACAATATATGCTCAAAATCGGCTGTACTATAGCCTTGTTCTTTGGCTACACGTTCAAATTGCTCACGGTTTTGAAAAATAATGGGAAAGGAAATCGATTGGCTCAGCACGTCATACATTTGCTGTGGTGTTTCCCTTAACTCAACTTCATCAGCTTCAAAATCTCTGCTTTGTACGCTAAATGAAAGCGACAGTAATAAAGTCAATAAAATAACCGTGAGTTTTTGCATTTGAGCCGTGGTTCCTCATTCCTCAAGTCAAGGAGCTTATTTTGTTAGCTTTTGTTAGCGCCTAATGAGGATGCTACATCGACTTGTTATACTTGGGAAAATTATAAGAAGCATAATAACAGAAGGAAGCAAGAGTGGAAGCTAGCAGATTATCTATATTGATATTAAGTGCGTTATTTTCAGGTCAAGTCTTGGCCGATGTGAAATATCAAATCGAGCTCGTTAAACCCGAGCATCATATTGCCCAAGTCAGTGTGACTTTTCCTGAAGTGAATACCACCGATTTTACGGTTAACCTGCCAGTGTGGCGCACGGGCAAATATCAAGTATTGCCTTTGGCCGATGGTGTGCGTTTATTTAGCGCTAAAGACAGCCAAGGCGATGAACTGCCTTGGAAACGCACGACAAGTGGAGAGTGGCAAGTTGCGCTCAAGCAGCCAACCCGCGTGACCATTAGTTATCAATTGCATGCCAATGAATTAGGCCAAAGAGTGCGCCATATAGATGCGAGCCACGCTTTTTTAGATGCCAGTGGCGTATTTATGTATAGCCCGCAATTTCGCGCGGAGCCCATTTCCGTTCAATTAAATGTGCCTGAAACTTGGCAAAGTTACTCTGGGATGTCATCGGGTAAGGCCGCTCATTCCTTTATTGCCCCTAATTATGGTGTGTTGATCGACTCCCCGATTGAAACTGGTGTGAGTACCCATAAACAATTTAGTGCTAATGGTAAAAACTATGAATTGGTGTTTTGGGGGGAGGGGAATTATGACGTCGAAAAAATCGTTAAGGATTTAACCGCCTTAAGCGGTCAAGCCAAGGTGATTTGGGATGATTATCCTTTTGATCGTTACATGTATATGATGCATGCAACGAGTGGCGCCAGTGGCGCGACAGAACATATAAACTCTACTGTTATCCAATTACCGCGTTTTAGTTTCCGTGAGCGCAAAGATTACCTGCGCTTTATCGGTACAGCATCCCATGAGTTTATTCATACTTGGAACGTGAAAGCGTATCGTCCTGCGGGGCTCGTGCCTTACGATTATCAGCATGAAAATATGACCGAATTATTGTGGATGGCTGAGGGCTCCACTAGCTATTTCCAAGGCCAGCTACTGCTACGTGCAGGGGTGATGACGCCTAAAGAGTTCCTCGAAGACTTAGCTACACGTGTTGAAAAAAACCAACTCAATCCAGGGCGCGAAACCCAATCTGTAGCCGAGGCAAGTGCTGGAGAGTGGAGTCGCACGGGCGGCGATTATGCCATTAACCACAGTGTGAATATCTATTCTGAGGGTTACTTAACTTCTTTAGCGTTAGATTTCTCGCTGCTACAAGATACAACACTTAAGTATTCATACCGCGATGTGCATCGCCGTTTATATCAAGAACACAGTGTGCCAAAGGGCTATGGTGTTAGCGATGTGCAGCATATCCTCAAGGATTTATCCGGCAAAGATTATGCGCCTTGGTGGCAGGCACACGTAAATAGCCCAATGAGTTTAGATTTCCCGGCGCTGTTATCGCAGGCAGGGTTAGTGATGTCCTATGGCAAAGATTCAAAAGCTGAAGCCTTTGCGGGCATGACGTTAAGCAGCATTCATGGATCTTTAGTACTAGATCAAGTGCTACGTAATGGCCCTGCATGGCAAGCGGGTATCGTTGCAGGTGATGAAGTATTAGCCATCAATGGCCTTAAGGTGACGGCATCAGGTTTTGATAAGCGCATCAACGATTTTAAGGCTGGCGATAGCATTGAAGTGACATTGTTTAGTAACGATAAAATCAAACAAGTTAAGCTCACTCTGAGCAACCAGCAAAGCGGTGCACTGGTGCTAAAAGGGGAAGCTAAAGCCACAAAGCAGCAAAAAGCCTTCTTTAAGGCTTGGTTAGGCATTGATTGGCCATTTGATAATAAAGGCGAGTTAGCGACTAAAGCTTAATGTGGTTAGGACTTCATATTTAGCATCTAAATGCCTTTGTCTTAAAGCCACCTAAAGTAAAATCGTCATAAAAAAGGCGCAACCATTATTTTGATGGGGGCGCCTTTTCTTATCTTGTACGGTTCAGTCTAATAAGCGAGTTGCAGATCTCGTCTGCTTAACGAGTTTTGCTTAAACTTGTGCGTCTTCGAGTCCACCAAGGGCGGCCACGAGTGCATGCATCAAGGCGACTAACTCGCTGCCCATTAAGGCAAAATCAGCATCTAAACGGGCCATAGGATCGTCAGTGCCGACTTCATCGTTCCCAGCTCTAAATTCTTCAGAGAATTTAAGGCGCTTCACGCTGGCATCCGATTGCAATAATAGTGCAATCGATTGACCAAAATGCAGCGCTAACTTATGTACTTGCTTGCCTGTTGCTAGGTGAGCTAATACTTCGTCTTCTTTTAAATCTTGCTGCTTAAAACGTACAATTCCACCTTCATCAGCTTCGGATTTAAGTTCAGCTTCATCTTGCATTTCAAAGGGTAACGGCGCGCTACCTAACTTTAGCCATTCAGTTAAATTGGCTTCAACTGGCGCTTTAAAGCTCAATGGGATCACAGGTAAACTTCCCAGTGCTTTACGCAATAACGCTAATAACTCTTCAGCCTTAGTGGCACTTGAGCTGTCAACGAGGATCATTTCTAATTCTGGCAAAATCAAGGCGTGGGTTTGGCTACGGCGCGAGAAAGCACGTGGCAGTAGGCTAGTGATGATTTCATCTTTCATCGCATCTTTTTCTTTTTTCGCCAGTTTGCGATTTTCTTCATCTTCAATGAGCGCAACTTTTTCTTCTAAGGCTTCTTTGATGACTTGGCCAGGAAGAATTTTCTCTTCTTTCGTCACACAAATTAGATGACGATTGCCAGCGCTATGCACTAAAGAACTGCCTTTTTTACCTAACGCGTTAGAAAAACCAAATTTACTGACATCTTGGCTTGAACATGGCGAAAAAGTGAAATCGGCCAACGCGGTTTCTAGCGCTTCGGTTTCGACGGCAAAAGGTTTATTGAAACGATAAAGAGTAAGATTTTTAAACCACATAAGAGGCGCTCATTGAAAATTAAAGAGGCAGTTTACGGCATAGTTTGGACGGGGTAAACCTGTGTTCGACAGCTAACTTTTAGCGGCAGATCAGAATTCATCAAACTGTAATATAAAGGGGGCTTCAGCTGCAGCCTGCATTTTTACTGGATTCTCTGCCAAGTTTCGCGTCAGCTTTTTTATCTTGCAAACTAAACCGTCACAATTGAAATAAAACTGAAACACATTCATTGCACACTTTCGGTCGTTCCAAACCAATAACCAAGACGAACATAACGTCCAAAGGATTAAATGATGAACGTTTTTAGTAAAACTCTACTTGCTTCTGCGCTAGCCTCTGCAACTCTGGCTTCAGCTTATGCCGCTGAGCCACTTACTGTTTATGGTAAGTTGAATGTCACTGCTCAATCAAATGATGAGAAAGGTGATGCTACAACAACGATTCAAAGTAATGCTTCTCGTTTTGGTGTGAAGGGTGATTTTGCGCTGTCTAGCTCGCTAGAAGCTTTCTACACAGTGGAATATCAAGTTGATACGGGGGCAGCATCAAGCGATAACTTCACTGCACGTAACCAATTTGTTGGTTTGAAAGGCGCCTTTGGTTCCTTCTCAGTGGGTCGTAATGATACCTTGTTGAAAATTTCTCAAGGTGATGTCGATCAGTTTAACGACCTTTCAGGTGACTTAGGTAAGCTGTTCAAGGGGGAAGTTCGCGCTGCTCAAACGGCGACTTACCTTACGCCTTCCTTTGGTGATTTTGTCTTCGGCGTTACCTATGTTGCTGAAGGCAATGATGTAAAAGGTCAATTTGCTCAAGATGGTTTTAGTGTGGCGGCCATGTATGGTGATGCGAAACTGAAGAAAACACCCGTTTATGCATCTCTTGCCTATGACTCAGATGTTTCTGGATATGAGATTGTTCGTGCCAGCTTACAAGCTAAGTTAGCCGGTATTAAACTGGGGGGTATGTACCAGCAACAAGAACAAACCTATAAATATGATTCAGTAACATCGATGCCAGTTGAAGTCACAGCAGAAAGTGCTAACGGTTATCTATTAAGCGCAGCCTATGATATCGATGTGGTTACTTTAAAAGCTCAGTTCCAAGATATGGAAGACCTTGGTGACTCATGGTCGGTAGGTGCCGATTACAGCTTAGGTAAGCCAACTAAACTATTCGCTTTCTACACGAACCGCTCGTTAGAGGCGTCTAACGATGATGATAAATATATCGGTGTTGGCTTAGAGCACAAATTCTAAATCCAGCATTAAAACTCAATTTAGGAGGCATGCAGCCTCCTTTTTTATTGCTATAAACAAACCGTTATATAAACTTATTGTGACAATTATTACGACTAAACGACTTTAATCGTGCACTTATTCATAAATCTGTAATAAAAATGACGAATAATAGCTGTGTTGACATTCACTGACAGAAAATCACTTATGACTGCAAGGATATTGATAGTTGAAGACGAGTTAGCGATCCGTGAGATGCTGACTTTTGTAATGGAGCAGCATGGGTTTACCACCTCTGCCGCAGAAGATTTTGATTCGGCTATTGCACTACTAAAGGAGCCTTACCCTGATTTGATTTTATTAGATTGGATGTTCCCCGGTGGCAGTGGTATTCAACTGGCGAAACGTTTAAAGCAAGATGAGTTTACGCGCCAAATCCCGATCATTATGCTGACCGCTCGTGGTGAAGAGGAAGATAAAGTCAAAGGCCTTGAAGTTGGTGCTGATGACTACATTACTAAACCTTTTTCCCCTAAAGAACTGGTTGCCCGTATTAAAGCGGTATTGCGGCGCAGTGCACCGACTCGTTTAGAAGACACCATTGATGTGCAAGGATTGATGCTTGATCCTGTGAGCCACAGGGTGAGTGTGGGGGAGGCTGTGTTAGATATGGGCCCAACAGAATTTCGTTTATTACACTTTTTTATGACCCACCCTGAACGTGTCTACAGCCGCGAACAATTACTCGATAATGTATGGGGCACTAACGTGTATGTTGAAGACAGAACCGTGGATGTGCATATTAGACGGCTGCGCAAAGCTGTTGAAGAATACGGACATGACCGCTTGATCCAGACCGTTCGTGGTGCTGGTTATCGTTTTTCTACGCGCATCTAGTACCAAATAAGTGATAGGTGCAAGTTAGCTTTTAAGCTATCTTGTGCTCCTCTTATTTAGATAAGATGTTTGGGTTTATTTATGTCTAATGCTTATTCTGGGTACCGGTTGTTTACGCGCTTAGCTGTGTTTTTACTGCTTTGTGCGTTTATAGGTTTATTGATAGGTAAGCCCCTCTGGATACTTATTATTGGCATGCTAGGATTAATTATCTGGCATTATCGGCAGCTATCTCGGCTTAACTTTTGGTTATGGCAAGATAGAAAACTCACACCGCCGCAGGGCAATGGGAGTTGGGAAGGGGTGTTTAACGGCATTTATCGCCTTCAGGGGAAAAATCGTCGACGAGTTGGTCAACTCGCGACATTACTGGCGCGATTTCGCCAAGGTGCAGAAGCCCTGCCAGATGCCGCTGTAGTGCTCGACTCAGAGCATAATATTTTATGGTGCAATAAGTTAGCGCAACTTATTCTCGGCTTTGTTTGGCCACAGGATAATGGTCAGCGTATTGATAACTTGATCCGTCATCCTGACTTTTCCGCTTATATTAAAACTGCACAATACCAAGAGCCACTGGAGTTGCCCTCGCCTGTGTCTGAAAGGCGGTTACTCGAAATTCGTATTATGGCTTATGGTGATAGGCAATTACTGCTCATTGCGCGGGATATTACCCGTATACGTCAGCTTGAAGGCATGCGTAAAGAGTTTGTCGCCAATGTGTCACATGAGCTGAAAACGCCGCTGACTGTGCTGCAGGGTTACCTCGAAATGATGCAGAGCATGGAAGAGGCCGATTCACTGAATATTAAGCCGTTGATATTAATGCAGCAGCAAACAAAGCGTATGCAATCAATGGTTGAACAGCTTTTAGTACTATCGCGGATTGAAGATGCAGCGGATATTAACCTTGAGAATACGGTTAATATGAATCAGTTAATCGAGGTACTTAAGGAGGAAGCAAAAGCATTAGCACAAGACAGATACGAGCTCAATTTCTATTGTGAGCCGGGTCTTAATCCCCATGGGAATGAATTACAACTGAGAAGCGCTTGTTCTAATTTGATTTCTAATGCAATTCGTTACACAGAACCCGGCGGTAAAATCACCGTGCAGTGGCGCAGTGTTGCAACTGGAGGGCTCTTTAGTGTCACCGATACCGGTGAAGGTATTGCTGCGCAGCACACAGGACGATTAACTGAGCGGTTTTATCGGGTAGACAGTGCGCGTTCAAGGCAAACGGGCGGCAGTGGTTTAGGATTGGCGATAGTTAAACATGCACTGAGTCACCACCATAGTGAGCTTAATATCCAGAGCGAAGTAGGTAAGGGTAGTATTTTTAGTTTTGTGATCCCGCAGCATCTTATCGAA
Organism: Shewanella glacialipiscicola; assembly: GCF_023283485.1. Taxonomy (GTDB): domain Bacteria; phylum Pseudomonadota; class Gammaproteobacteria; order Enterobacterales; family Shewanellaceae; genus Shewanella; species Shewanella glacialipiscicola. The sequence continues at coordinate 141,114 of NZ_JAKILU010000002.1, read as the reverse complement.
CGTAAAAAATAAAAATCTAGTTTTATATTATCAATATTAACAATAGGAACAGACCATTAGAGTCTGTTTTTTTTTAGACATTATGTTCAACAAATGACAGGAAAAAGCGAAAAAGATTACATTGTCATCTAAGTGTCACATCACGGACATAGAATTGTCATTGTAGCGATTGATACTGGCTGCGTCTGAAGAAACTTAAGTTACAAATTAGTTAGCTTATTACTGGAGCACATAATGAAACTGAAAAAACTTGTCGGCGCAATGACCCTTACAGCCGCGGGTGTATTCTCTGCCACTGCGATAGCATCGGTAGATGCATCTTTACCAACGTATGAAAAAGCCAGTGGTGTGTCAGGCAATTTATCATCGGTAGGCTCAGATACCTTAGCCAACATGATGACACTGTGGGCTGAAGAGTTTAAGCATATTTATCCTAACGTGAATATTCAAATTCAGGCGGCAGGTTCTTCCACGGCGCCACCGGCATTAACTGAAGGCACCTCACAATTTGGCCCAATGAGCCGTAAGATGAAGCCTAATGAAATAGAAGCGTTTGAAAAACATTATGGCTATAAACCTACTGCTATTCGTGTTGCTATCGATGCTTTAGCTGTTTTCGTACACAAAGACAATCCAATCAAAGGCTTAAATCTTGAGCAAGTTGATGGTATTTTTTCATCTACGCATAAGTGTGGTAGCAGCGATATCCAACGTTGGGGTGATTTAGGCTTAGACGGTAACTGGTCTGCGAAAGACGTTCAGCTTTACGGTCGCAACTCGGTCTCTGGAACTTACGGTTATTTTAAAGAGCACGCCCTGTGTAAGGGGGACTTTAAAGCGAACGTGAATGAACAGCCAGGTTCAGCCTCTGTGGTGCAATCAGTATCTCAATCTTTGAATGCCATTGGTTACTCTGGAATCGGTTACAAAACGGCCGGTGTTAAAGCGGTTGCGATTGCCAAAAAAGGTAACGAGTTTATTGAAGCAACAGCTGAAAATGCAGCTAATGGTACTTATCCACTATCACGTTACTTATATGTGTATGTGAACAAGCAACCAAACAAAGACTTAGCGCCAATGGAAAAAGAATTTCTACGTTATGTTTTGTCGAAGCAAGGTCAGCAAGTGGTTGAGAAAGATGGTTATGTGACCGTACCTAAGAGCGTAGTTGCTAAAGATTTAGAACAAGTCGGTATCAGTTTGTAAACTAAAGCGCTTGATAATTAAGGATCTCCTCGGAGATCCTTTTTTGTTTTAATGATAAGTAAAATATTTTATCTAAGTTAAGCGTGCTGGCATTTTAGTTTTTTTACCGCGAATAAGCTTCAATCATTAAACAGCAATACGCTGAGATAAAGGCATAAAAAAAGCAACCTAAATAGGTTGCTGTAAATTCCAAATCGGAATCTTGGGATGGTCGCGCTAGAAACCATCTAAAGGAGAATGATGATGAACACAAACAATCATTGCAAAAATTCGGTTCACAATATCAGACTCAAGATGATTAAATTAGTTCAGCGAAACTGCGAAATATTTTAAATAAATTTATTTTTTAAAATATGCTCGAATACATGCTTAGCCCAGTTGCGCATATTTATGGCGTTAACTGTGACCGTGACGGTTGCGAATGCAGATCCCATGGGTTAAAAATAGAACACAGCTTAGCAATCGCATTAGCATACGAATGGTTACAAAAAAGTCGCCTCAACATGTCGATAACGGCATAGAAAGCGTGTTTGTTATTTGCTTCTGAGTAAATTTGCCGTTGATAATGGGATCCAATCATCAATCATTAAAGGCTGCGTCATAACAAGTTGGCGCTGCAATTCAGAACTTAGTTATCGAGGCGACAGTGGTCCAATCAACAAACAGTCAGTTAAAGCTAAACAACCGAGCTAAAGGCAGATTAACCAATAGCCCCAACTTAGATTTAACCCGAGATTACCATTCTTTTGCCAACACGAAGCAAGTGCAAGTCACCCATGTATCTTTGGACTTAATGGTCGATTTTGACGTGCAGTGTCTTTCTGGTTATGCGACGTTGTCTTTAAAATACCTTGAACATAATGTGACTGAATTGTGGCTTGATAGCCGAGATTTGACTGTACTTTCTGTCACAGCCGTTAATGGTGAACCGCTTGATTATATGTTTAGTGAAGTGAACCCTATTTTAGGGCAAAAACTGTGTATCAATTTGCGAAAGCCAGATTGCGAAAAAGTGTGTATTCACTATCAAACCTCTTCCGCAGCCCAAGGGTTACAGTGGTTAATGCCCGAACAAACTGCAGGGAAACGTTTACCTTATCTTTTTAGCCAGTCTCAACCCATAAATGCCCGCAGTTGGATCCCTTTGCAAGATACGCCTAAGGCACGTATTACTTTCGATGCTAAGGTGCAAGTGCCTAAAGGAATGCGGGCTGTCATGAGCGCGATGAACTCCCCTCAAACGCCACTGGATGGTGAGTTTTATTTTGAGATGGAACTGCCAATTCCTACTCATTTAATGGCGTTGGCGGTGGGTGATATCGCCTTCAAAGCCGTAGGCCCAAGGTGCGGCGTATATACCGAACCAAACATGCTCAGCGCTGCAGTTGCGGAGTTTGAAGATACTGAACATATGCTTGAGGTCGCCGAATCATTACTTGGCCCTTACGCGTGGGGTCGCTATGACATGATTATTTTACCACCGAGTTTTCCGTTTGGTGGTATGGAAAATCCCCGTTTAGCATTTTTAACGCCAACACTTATCGCGGGTGATAAGAGTTTAGTGTCCACCGTCGCCCATGAGCTAGCGCATTCGTGGACGGGAAATTTAGTAAGCAATGCGACTTGGCGTGATCTTTGGTTAAATGAGGGTTTTACCACCTATTTTACTAATCGTATCGTCGAGGCCGTTTATGGCAAAGAGCAGGCTGAACTTGAGTGGGTACTTGAGTTTGGTCGTTTAAAAGAGGAAATGGCATCTTTGCCTAAGGATAAGCAAACCTTGCCTGCCAATGTGCAACTGGACGATCCTAACTTAGCTTTCAATCGTTTTACTTACGATAAAGCATCGATGTTCGTCCATGATTTAGAGCGCAGACTCGGACGAGTAGAGTTCGATAAATTCTTATTCAACTACGTGAAGCATTTTGCTTTTCAGGCGATTACGACGGAGATGTTTGTTGAATATGCACAGCAAACCTTAGTGCAATTACACCCAGATAAAATCACTGAAGCTGAATTACTAACTTGGGTTTATGGTGCAGGTTTACCCAAGGATTATTGTGCGCCGACTTCATCGAGTTTAGACAAAGTGGATGATGCGCTTTCGCTGTTTTTGCAAGGCACTGTTGCGAATCGCTTAATGGTTAAGGGGTGGCGCGTACATCATTGGCAATATTTTCTGAGCCAATTACCTGAAGTCATCAGCCAAATACAATTGATGGATCTGGACGATACTTTTCATTTCACTCAATCAAGTAATGCCGAAATAGCCTGTGATTGGTTTAGGTTAGCGATTCGTAATCACTATGATCCAGTATTACCGACCTTAGGTGCTTTTTTGACTCACATCGGGCGAGGTAAATTTGTGCGGCCTCTTTATGCAGAACTGCAAATTGCTGGATACCATAAAGAATTAGATGACATTTATGCTAAAGCCCGCGCGACATATCACCCGTCGATTCAAGTGCAACTCGACAAAGCATTAAATATAAAAACTGAGTAAAAATGAACTGAGAAAAAATAAGTAAAAAAATGGCAACCAATGGTTGCCATAAGTAAATCAGTACGGAATACAAATAGAATTCAGTGCGCTAGCGTGTTTTCTATTGCGTCCCAAAAGGGAGATGATGATGAATGATCAACAAATTAGACAAAATGCGATAAAACAGAAACTGTGTCAGTTTAAATCATGAAACGATAAACAATCCTATGGCTCAATGTGCATTTAAATATTATCTGTTAACCCTTACTTATACTGAGAGTCATGGTTTTTAATTAAGTTCACCAATATCAGCGAAAAAAGATAAAAATGTTTAAAAGCGTGTTTTTAAACCTTTAACGCTATATATAGATTTTTATGTTTTTAATTTATAAATCAGCAGGATAGGTTTTCGTAAGGTTTTTTTAACCTATTTTCAGAGTTGATAGTTACAGAATTTTGAGTAAAAAAATGGCAACCAATGGTTGCCACAAGAGAATCAGTGCGGGATACAAATAGAATTCAGTGCGCTAGCGTGTTTTCTATTGTGTCCCAAAAGGGAGATGATGATGAACGATTAACTCATTAGATAAAATGCGATAAAACAGAAACTGTGTCATTTGAAATAATGAAACGATAAACAATTCCATAGTTCAATGTGCATTTAATCTTATCCGTTAATCCTTACATATACTCAGAGTCATGGTTTTTGATTAAGTTCCTTTAGAACAGAAAAAATATCATCTTTTTACAAAATTTATATTCCATAACGATGAAGTACATTTATTTTACAATTAAACGTAGAGATAAAAAAAGGCAACCAAATGGTTGCCTAGTGACCTATTTCTAGGTCAAGGGAGCCGCGCTAGAAGCTCCAGGGAGATGATGAACATGAAAAAGACATTCACTGTTCAATATATTTGAGGGCGCGTGTACGGTTAAGTTCCATAAAAAATGAAAATAAATTTAAAAATTAATAAGTTTAATAATTTCAGATGGATAACTAATCAATTATTTTAATAGTGCGACGATTTTACTTTCGAGCGCTTCTGGTTTTGTGGTTGAGGCAAAGCGTTCGATTGCTTCCCCCTGACGATTAATTAAGAATTTAGTGAAATTCCATTTTATGCCTTCAGTACCTAATACACCGGGGGCGGCTTTTTTAAGATATTGATAAAGGGGATGGGTATGCTCTCCATTGACCTCTATCTTGGAAAATAGTGGAAACGTCACGCCAAAGTTGAGCTCGCAGAACGCTTGAATACCCTGTTCATCGGCTTTTTCTTGAGCACCGAATTGATTACAAGGAAAGCCCAAAATAACAAAACCTTTATCTTTGTATTGTTGGTATAGCGTTTCTAATCCTTTGTATTGCGGTGTAAATCCACACTCACTTGCCGTGTTAACGATCAAAAGCACTTTGTCCTGATACTGGTCTAAGCTGACTGTGTTGCCTTGGATATCTATTGCTAATTGGCTGTATATATTTTTCGTCATGTTCACCTCCATTAAATCCCAATAACTAGCATAAACTTAAACATAAATATACACAAAATAATCGCGCACAATTTATTTGTGCGTTTGCTAATTTACTTCACTATCAATATAGTTACGATAATTTTGTAGCTAAATATAAGGGCATCTGTGTGACAGAACATGAGGCCGAATATGAAACTAATATGCCAACCGATGTGGGGCAAGTTGTTCAGCAACTCACTGAAGCAGAAGGTGAAGACCAAGCTGAAGTTTTCAATGATATCTTAAATGATTCAGAGCCAGGAACTATTGCTCTCGCCCTTGAATCCTTGCCATTAGATGAACGTTATGATCGATGGCAACAAATTGAGTTTGCCGATCGCGTAACGGTATTGAGCTTAATGCGTGCAGATCCTCGCATGGGGATCCTAAAGCGGATGCCTAGTGAAGAAGTGGATTTGCTATTCGCGCAGCTCAGTCCAGAGGACTTGATTGAATGGAGTGACTATCTTCCTGAGAGTTTTACAGATCGTGCTTTGGCGCAGATGGGTGAGCGTCAGCGCCAACGATTTGAGTTATATGATAAATATTCTGAAAATGAAATCGGTCGTTATACCGATCACCAGATGTTGGTGCTCAGTGATAAAGCCAGTGTGGCTCAAGCACAGCGTTTTTTTCGCCGTATAGAACTCGATTGTAACGATAATTTGTTTATCGTCGATGATAAAGACAGGTATCAAGGTACCGTGCGTCGTTATGATATTTTTAAACATAATCCCGATAAGTTATTGATTTCGTTATTAGCTGGTGACAGTCGCGCTTTATCTGCCGACACGAGCTTACTTGAAGCTGCTGAAGCGATAGAGCATAGCCGCGAAATTGAATTGCCTATTATCGATGAATCAGGCGAACTGATTGGCCGCGTGACTCTGCGTACGGCAACAGCATTAGTGCGCGAGCACTATGAGGCGCAATTGATGGCAACGGCAGGTATGGACGAATCCGACGACTTGTTTGCCCCTATTATGAAAGGCGCTCAGCGCCGTGCGGTATGGCTGGGAATAAACTTGCTGACGGCTTTTCTCGCCTCCGCGACCATAGGTTTATTTGAAAATGTATTATCTCAAGTTGTTGCTCTAGCAGTATTGATGCCGATAGTGGCATCTATGGGCGGCATCGCAGGCAGTCAGTCGTTGACGCTGATGATCCGCGGTATGGCCATGGGACAGATATCAGCGGGTAACCTCTTTTCATTGATGAAGAACGAATTGGGCATTGGTATCGTTAATGGGCTGTTGTGGGCGGTCGTTATTGGATTAGTTGCAGGCTGGTGGTTCAATGAAGTGACTATCGGCATTGTGATAGGCAGTGCGATTCTTATTAATATGGCCGTTGCTGCGATAGCGGGCGTTGTGGTGCCTATGGTGCTACAGAAGTTTAATCAAGATGCGGCGCTGTCAGGATCGGTGATATTAACGACTGTGACCGATGTAATTGGTTTTTTTACTTTCTTAGGGATGGCGACGTTACTGTATCTCTAAAATTACGAGATTTATCAGTGGTACCAGCACGATAAACGGATACCGAGTGAGTGACTCATTCGGGTCTACCACGGTTTGATTTGAGTCAGCTTATGAGCAAAATTAATTTTGTGATCAGTAATGTGCCCGCTGAGTTAGCTTTAGCTGCACAGTTAATCGATAACCGCGATGATAATGCCCATCCCCTTAACCATAATGATTTTTATAAATCTCGCGCTGTTATCTTAGCAAAAACGGTTGTGGGAGAGATTGTTGGGTGTGCGGCGATTAAAGCGGGCGAGGGTATGGTCGGTGAATTAGGTTATTTGGTGGTATCACGCCACCATAGGCGGCGGGGAATTGCGCAAGGGCTCACCCAAAAGCGTATCGAAGTGGCACAGACGCTGGGTATTGCTATCTTATATGCGACTATTCGCGCCGAAAACGCTGCAAGTAAAGCAAATTTATTAAAAGCAGGTTTTCAATTTTGGCGTAATTATTTAAGTATTCGCGGTACGGGTAATACCGTGGGGTGGTATTTCTTAGCCCTAACAGAGGATATTGATGCGAGTGAGGTGATGCAGTCTTTGGTTGGCGATCGCATTCCTGTGAAGGAATGTTTGGTAGCTGAAAAGTCTTAGTCTCTTTTGTGTGGTGGAATTGTTTCGCATTTGTGTTTTATTCATGAGTTATTTCTATTTTTCAGTGTTTAATCGTAAAAAGGCTGTTTTTATCTATTTATTCGGTATGATCCGCGCTTATTATCCCACAGTCATTATCGAGGTGTTTTTATGGCTAAGTTCAAAGTAGCAAGTGTCTTATTATTGAGTGCAGCGGCGCTGCAAGTGAATGCTTCAGAATTTAATCTTGGGTTGAACAATGATGTTGTTTATACAGAATTAGAACTGCAACTAAACAAAGATACGAATGCGGTTTTAAGTTATATCTACGGAGATGAGAGCGGCCATATTGCTCAAGGTGCAATGCATATGACCCACGATTCGGGTGTGCATCACTTTGAAGTGGGCGCACAGTTAAGCCAACTTTGGGCTGATTATGCGCCCAATGGTAGTGCGTTATCGGTTGGCGGTCGCTATGTGCTAGCTATGGGACCAAAGATTTCTTTACATGCTGCGGCTTATTATGCACCTTCTGTTTTGTCCTTTGGTGACGTTGATGGCCACTACGAGCTGGATTCAAAAGTACAATATCGTGTAACGCCAAATATGGCGCTGTATGTCGGTTATCGCAAAATAGCTTTTGAATACGATCACGCTCGCGATTTTACCTTTGAAGATGGTGCTTATATTGGTGGTAAATACCGCTTTTAAGTGATGATTTATTGCTAGTAAAAGTCGGCTAAGGGCAACCTTTGCCGACTTTTTTATTAGTTGATATTATGAGCTGTGTTATACCAATCGTATTAAATATCTGTTCATTCAGCGGGAGTTCAAATCGCTTTAGATAAGGCGAAGGCTTGAAGGCATAGTGGTGCTCTGCCAAAAGCCTTAAACGCAGTATAAAGCGCTTTGCCATGCAGTTAAATCAGCCGCCCTTGGGGAGCCTCACAAGCATCCCACTCCCGTGTTGCATTGACTTAAAAGGGAATAACCATTTCTGCGTCAATGCGCCTCGGATTGAAATACCTGTGAGGCTCTGAACTGATTAGATATTTAATGTGATTGGTATTAAGTCAACAATGATATCTTGCTCGAGTTGAGAACGTTATCTGAGTTTAGGATGGGTCTTATATTGCTACAAAGCTGCTTCTGCTTGATTTTTGGCTTAGAACTGATGATTTATCTGACACTATTCGATGGATGATTTTGATGAACTATAAAGCAGGGGGGAGGAGTTTTTAAAATAAATTAGCAAGTTGCAATGGCTGCAACTTGCTCAGATTTGGTCAACTTTCATAAAGTACAAATTTGTGTAGGCAAACTCGTTAAAAACACGTTATTTGGTTTTATTCTGATAAACATTCACCTCTGTATCGTCCGAATAACTACGCTTTGTATCTCTACGGCGTTGTTTTACACGTTTGTTCTTTTGTTTACCTTTGACGTTATCGCCCCATGGCGCATCATCGTCGTCAAATTCATAAGAGTGTGACATGGTCAAAATTCCAAAAATATCTGTGCCATTCGCAGCACCCGATCTTTTTACCCAAAGGTGAGATGAAGCTAAAGCGAAATATTTCATCATTGATGGTGAAAAGTTTTGCCCAAGAGCGATATCTTGTCACTGAAATGGAGCTATTTGAGATTTTAACTCGGGATGCGTGGTTTATCTTTATGATAATAAAGGGATAAATTTTATTATCATCGTAAATCATATTAGGCAGTTGAAGTTGGCGCCCAGAACTAAGTGCGCCAAGTTTTGATACAAAATAATGAGTTAGTGTGACTTGCTGCGCTGCATACGTACGACGAACATGCCATCACTGTTGGCCTCAAAGGGCCACACGGTCAGCATTTCTGTTTGTTCACCGCTAAAAGGGTGGCGTATCAGCGTGAGCGTGAACTCTGGATGTTGCTGTAAAAACGCCGTCACCACATCTTGATTTTCGATGGGCGACAAGGAGCAAGTGGCGTAAACGAGTATGCCGCCGGCCTTAACTGCGCGGCTACTGCGGCTTAAAATATCGAGCTGTAACGCAGCTTTATCGGCCACAGACTCAACACCATCTAACCAACGCATATCGGGATTACGTCGCCAAGTGCCTGTGCAACTGCACGGTGCATCGACTAATACACCGTCGAAATGAGCCGTAGGTACGGGCAAGGCATCACTTTTCCAACGGGCCACGCTAATGCCGTTAAAATGGGCTCTTTGAGCTCGTTTGGTGAGTTCTTCTAGGGCATTGGAGCGAATATCGGATGATATGATGCTGCCCGTAGATGGCGTTTGCTTATCAGTAGCTTTAGCTAGCATCAAAGAGCGCAATTGCAGGGTTTTTCCGCCAGCACCGCTACAGGCATCCCACCAATGGGCATCGAGTTCTGGTGCGCAAATTTGTCCTATGACCTGTGAGGCCAAATCTTGGATCTCAATGTTACCGTCTTTATACAGGGCTATTTCATTAAGATTCATGCTCTTGCTGCCAAGATTGATGGTATCGCTAAAGCAATGACCATAACTTGCGTCTATGCCGAGCGCTTGTAGTTGTGTCGCCGCTTCTTGGCTAGTGATCCCTTGCGCGCGTCCCCAAATCGGTGGGCGACTAGACATAGCGGCAATTAATTGCGTTTGCTGCGCCGCATCAACAGGGCACACTTGCCAGAACCAGTCGGGTAACAAATCCTGTGGTTTAAACTCAGTCGCGGGGAATAAATACTGTATCAGTGCCAGTTTATCGTCAAGACTCTCAACAGCAAGCGCTTGAGCTTGTTGATAATCGATAGTCGATTGCGATAACTCATGCCAAGCACTGGCGATATCTTGCCAAGCATGTGCTTCTAATAGGGCACTGGCGCTTAGGCTGGCAAAATAAACGGCAGATTCTTGCTGATCACCTAATCGCTGAAACCATCCCCACCAGCGGAACAGACTAAACAAGGATTCACGGATGATTTTACGATCCTTTGAGCCGTGTTTTTTATGTTCTCTAAAATAGTTGGCCAGAATGCGATCGGCGGGCATTTTACTACTTTGAATTTCATCGAATAATTGCTTTATTGTACTGGCGTAACTGAGTGCACGTTTTTGCGCAGGGGTGTTCGCCTGAACATTTAACACTGACGATGTGTTTGAGCTGGATGCCTTGTTGGATGAAAAGCTGCTTGGATTACCCATAAATTTAGCCTGAATAATGCTCTCTGTAGCCAAGCCATATCAAAGGCATATAGTGGCAACAGAGGTGAAAAATAAGTGGCGCAGAGTGTAGCAGTTTTGCCCGATAACAGGCAGTAAAAAAGCCCCGAATGAGCCTAAGTCTGCGGGGCTTTTATGGTTGAGTCCGTGAGGCTCATAATGTATTCAGTATTTAACGGTTACTTGCAGGCGACTCGTTCAATTATCGCTTTGCAGATGATTATTTCGTTACCATCTTCTGGATTTGCTTAGCCCGTTCTTCATCACTCATCTCTACCGGTGGCGGCGTGATTATGCCTTTTTGGCAAGCAGGTCTGAGCGCTAACTCATCTAACCAACGTTGCAAATGTGTCAGCCCGTCCATATTGATACCGCTCCACTCGTGGATACGTACCCAAGGCCAAGTTGCGATGTCGGCAATCGTGTATTCGTCACCAGCAAGGTATTGATTTGTAGCTAGTTGAGTATTCATAACCTCGAATAAACGTCGACCTTCTTTTTGATAGCGGTTAATGGCTGCGGGGATTTTTTCAGGAAAATATCGAAAGAATACGTTTGCCTGTCCCATCATGGGGCCGACGCCGCTCATTTGAAACATTAACCATTGAATCACCTGTGAGCGTTTTTTCGGTTCGGCAGGCAGGAGTTTACCCGTCTTTTCGGCGAGATACAGCAGAATTGCACCCGATTCGAATACCACAAAATCTTCGTTGTCGCGGTCGATAATGGCGGGAATTCGGCCATTAGGATTAATGGCAATAAACTCAGGCTGTTTTTGCTCATTACTACTGAAATCTAATTTATGAACGCGATACTCAAGCCCCATTTCTTCCAGTGCGATGGAAATTTTAAAACCGTTAGGGGTCGCGGCGGTGTATAAATCGATCATGATTATTCCTTTAGATTATAACGCTTATAGCTACTCACATATCTGCCGATGAATACGGTATTAGTGTCGCTATTTTTTAGGGGTTAGCGATACTATGGCAGGACGCTGCGCCACCGTGATAAACCAAGCCTTAAGATGCGGTAAGCTATCGGTGACTTCAATGTCTAAATTCTTAATAAAGCTGATAAAAACGTAAGCAGAAATGTCGGCAATGCTGAATTCATCTCCAGCAACAAAGGCTGACTTGCTCAATTGTTGGTCTAAGGTCGGCAGGAAGTCAATGACCCTTATGCGTGATTCTTCGCCCCAAGCCTCGACACAGGTCTCTCGGTCTTTATAGACACCGCTTAAATTACGAAAGGCTTGAAACCCAGCGGTTAAGCCTTGCAACTCTATGATACGTTGCCACATTTCTACTTTAGCGCGTTCAAGTGGTGTATTACCAAACAGTGAGTTAACACTTGGATGGGTTTCTTCTAAATAGCGACAAATAGCAACAGATTCGCACAGGTAGCTGCCATCATCGAGTTCGAGCAGCGGAATACGGCCATTTAAACTTTTGGCTTTAAATTCGACACTTAAATTTTCCCCACCGCGGATATCGACATTCACTCTTGGCACTTCTATGCCTTTTTCAGCAAGAAAAATACTGACGCGGCGCGCGCTGGGAGACTGAGCTAATTCGTAGAGTTTCATCTAAAGTCCTGTAGTTTTTATCCATGCTTTATGCTCTATTTGAACATATAAGGCTTTAACGGAACGATCGGTTAGGATAGAATTTACGCCATATCTAAACGATCAGTCAAGAATGTTTTACCTCTCAACTTTCTTCAGTAAAGTGGAGTGTGGTAAAGATAATTAAGTGGTAAAGCTGATTGTTAGCGCATGCTCAACAGATTAGGTCTTAGGCTTATGGCACGAAGTTGTAATTTTGATCGTCAGGAAAAACTCATACTAGCGATGGAGCTTTTTTGGCAACAGGGCTTTGCCGAAACTTCGATTTCCGATCTCGTCGGCCATTTAGGCATCAATCGATTTAGCCTCTATAACAGTTTTGGTGATAAGCAGAATCTGTATCGCGAGTGCCTTAGCTTCTACCTCGATAACTATTCCTTTGGTGCCTTAGATACTTTGCTGCATGAAAAAGCGGGTTTGGCCGAAATAGAAGCTTATTTAGCCCGTTTTATTGCCCTGCAGCGAGAACAAAAGTACGGCTGCTTTATGCAAAATGCCGTGCTAGAAAAGAGCCTCGATGACGAGGGTGTGCTACAGGAATGTCAGCGATTATTTTGCCGATTACAGACTTCATTCACCCAAGTGTTACAGGACTGCCAAGCGCGGGGCGAGCTATTAATCCATGTACAACCACATCAGGTTGCCGCATTTTTAGTGCTGCAATTACAGGGCATTAGAGTGCTAGGTAAGGCGGGCGAATATGAGCTGTTAGATAATGGGTTTGCAGTATTGCAGGGTTATTTACACACTTTAAGTGCAAAGGCCTTTTAACGGTAAAAGACGTTGTTTGAATGGCCTAGGTAAAAACCTAGGCCATTTTGCTTTGATAAATCTGTTTTTAGAAGTCTAAGTCCAGCGCAAAACATAAATAGGCCATCAATTGAGTACAGTGCGCAAATTGCTCGGCACAAAAGCAGGCTGCATCTGGGCGGCAGAGGTCTTCAAAAACGATATTTTTTATGGCGATAAAATCTTTGCGTTTTAGTTCTGCCAGCATAGGGTGATTTTTATCAAATCCCTTTGGCGGTCTAATCAAACTGTCACCATCCATGTTAAACCCATGACTCTGCAAGGTTTGTAGCGCCTTTTTATAGCCATTGGGATTCTCATCGATACAGGTTCGAATGGCATTTAAGGCTTTCGATTCTGGGTGCCAAATCCCCGCAGCAATAAAACAGCCTTCTTCGGCAATGTGCACATATAGCCCTGGCGCATGCACGTCTTTGGCCTGAAAATGCCGAAATTGAATACCGACATTGGTTTTATAGGGCGTTTTATCTTTACTGAAACGACTGTCTCGCTGTGGGCGCATCAGACTTCCACCGACTTTTTTCGGCACCGCAGTCAGTCTAGGTGAGAGGGCGAGAATACTCGGCTGCATTTGCTCGATAAACTGTAGCGCAGGCGTTCGCACAGTCTCTTCGTATTCTGCTTGGTGGGCTTTAAACCAGTCGCGCGAGTTGTTTTGCGCCAGTTGATTTAAAAATTGCAGGCTCGTGGCACTGAACGTTGCACCAGTGGCAAAGGGGATTATAGTTGTGAGAGTGGCCATTATTGGTGAACCTTTTTAATGCAAGTGAAACAGATTGTTCTGAACTCAATAAGTTTGTGCTGAGCGAAAATAATACCTTAAAAATGATCTGTTTTTATTAAATAAGTATTTTACCACTGTCAATTCTTCAATAAATTCTCACTTCAACTTAGTTAACCCTATGCTTTACTGAGTTTTTTAAATCTATTATTAACATATGAGTTGCAAGTAAGATAATGCGAACCCGACGGTTATTTTTACTACGTGGCGACATTCGTTTGAGTTTAACCTATGAGTTTTGAGTATAAATAAAAGTAACGTAATGGGATCTGTGTGGAAAACTTATAAAAAATAAGGTTATCTCGCCGTGTCATCTGCCGCCTAAAGTCTATTTATGGCATAATCCATGTTTTACTTGGCATGAATGATAGAAAAATGACTGAAAACGAATTGTTAACCCGCTGTGGCGGCAAGTGTGAACTGTGTGGTAGCGAGCTTGAACTCTCTATTTATGATCTGCCGGCTTCAGATGGCTATGAGAATGAGATCATGATTTGTGAAACTTGCAGTAGCCAAATTGCGGCAGCGGATACTATGGACATGAACCACTGGCGTTGTTTGAACGACAGCATGTGGAGTCCTGTACCAGCAGTTCAAGTGATGTCATATCGTATGCTTAAGCGCTTAAATGGTGAAGGTTGGGCGCAAGATTTACTGGATATGTTGTATCTTGAAGATGATGTAAAAGCGTGGGGCGATGCTGAAGTGGCCGCAACGGGTGATGATACAACACCAACCTTAGACAGTAATGGCGCCGTGATCAACGCCGGCGATACTGTGGTGATTATCAAAGATTTAAACGTTAAAGGCACCAGTTTTGTGGCTAAGCGAGGCACTGCGGTGCGTAACATTGCATTGACAAATAATCCAGAGCATATTGAAGGCCGTGTTAACGGTACTCGGATTGTTATTCTGACGTGTTTTGTTAAAAAATCTTAAGTTGTTTAAGTTGTACCTAGTGTGGGCTCGATTTATCGAGCCGCACACAATAAAAAACCGCCATGCTCGTTAATCGATATGGCGGTTTTTTTATTTTAAATGTGAGGCTTAAGATACGCAGCGCGTGGCTTGGTATTGGCGTACATAACCCTGCGGATTAAATTGCCAAGATAATATCCATGCAATCACACTTAAGCCACCAAGTAATAACCAAGCACTATTAAAGCTATTGAAATGATCGCGGATCAATCCAGCAATCCAAGGCGAGATAGCCGCTATGGTATATCCCACACCCTGCACGAAGGCTGTTAACTTACCCGCTAACATCGGATTATGTTGATGATCCATAGTCACAATTAATCCGAGTGGAAAAATCCCGCCTATGCCTAATCCAGCGAGTCCCGCCCATAAAAATAGTGACACTTGAGGGGCGAGTGCAAGGCCCATAAAGCCGATGAGTTGCAGTAAGCACAGTAGGGCTATGATGGCGCGTCTGTCCGTTGACTTACTCGCTAGCCAAGGAAACACTAAGCCCGCGATCACTTCCATGCTGGTTAAAAAACCTAACACTAATCCTGATTGAGTTTGGCTATAACCTAGCTCGACTGCGTAGGGGGCTAACCATGCCAGCACACAGACATAACAGCTTGTGCCTAAAGCAAAAAAAATCGCTAATAACCAGCTGCGACGAAAACGCCAAAAGCTAAGCTGCACAGCTTGTTTTTCAGTTTGACTCGGTAATGCGGCTTTGTGCTTAACAATAAGCCATAGTGCGAGTGCCAGAATGCCTAGCCAAGTCCAATGACCTAATCCCGCACGCCAACCTAAGTTCATCCCGATAAAAGGCGCACTGCTGGCGGCTACAGCGGCGCCGCCCATAATGGCCGTAATATAAAGCCCCATCATTAAGGGCACTCGTTCACCGAAATTGAGTTTGATCATGGCGGGCATTATGGTCTGAATAAGGGCGATGCCGACCCCAGCCAGTAATGCCGAGCATATTAGCCAATTGGCATCTATCGCCCAGAATCGCATCGCAGTGGCAAGGATCAACAGGAGTAATGATCCCGTCATCACGGTATTGAATCCTAACCGTTTAGCGATACTAAAGCCTGCAAAACAGCCCAGTCCCATGGCGAGTACGGGCAGCAATGTTAGCATAGAGGCTAAGGTAAAACTTAAGCTGATATCCTCTTGTATGCTGGGCAGCAAAGGCCCGACGGAGGCGAGAATGGGGCGTAAATTTAGACCGATAAGAATGAACGCGAATCCGAGAAGCAATAAATTCGCTTTCTCTGTCTGGGGTGACGACATGGTTTTCTCCAACAAAAACGGATATTAGTTTACGAAAAGTCTATAGGTGTGCACTGTATTAGAATGCGAGTGTTGCGCTGCTTAGGTTGTTATCCTCGATGGGTTTAAGGGATAAACAACGCAAAAGAATCTCTTTTAAATGTATCTCTATATAAAGATATTTTAATTTTGCGGGAAAATGTCTAATATGTAAAGAATCTTTATGTAGAGATAAACTTATGGCAGCAAAACCGATGACATCAAACATTAAGATGGCTAACACCAGTCCAGCAGAAATTGACTCCACCACGACAATCAATCAACAAGATGGCCTTGACCGAATTGTTAATCAATGGCAACAACAAGGAGTGGTAGAGGATTTGATTCCTATGGCGGCGCTGGGTCGTATTGCCCGGCTAACGAAATATATTGAGGCGATGTTACTGCAATGCCATGCTGAATTTGGTTTGGGACAAGGCGAGTTCGATGTGCTTGCCACTTTAAGGCGTTCGGGTGAGTGGTTTACACTCTCGCCTTCACAGCTTTATCAGAGCATGATGCTAAGTTCTGGTGCTATGACGAGCCGTTTAGACAGACTCGAAAATAAGGGGCTGATTGAACGGGCGCACAGTAAGGAAGATCGCCGCGCCGTACATGTCTCGTTAACTGCTGAAGGTAAGGCGCTTATCGATAAGGCATTGCCGCATCACATTCAATGTCAAAGTACACTGTTAACGGGCGTTTCTACTGAGGATAGACCTATTCTATTGCAGATATTAAAAACCTGGTTGAATCAATTTGAGCCGCAATAAAACGTTTATTTTACGGTACTTAAATCAGTTTATTTATTATCACACACTCTACAAAGTATAGAAAATAATCAAATTCATAATGTTATGTCTTAAAATACAGTTCGCCCCCTGATGGGGCGTGCCAATGTGTGCAGCGGGATAACATTTGATAGTACAAGGGAGTCGCCATGGTAAAAAGACGAGAAGCTTTTGAGTTAGCAGGAAACCGAGTCACCGCAGGAACCCAGTTAGGGATCAAACTACCCGCTGCAAAGTTATATACCGATACGCAACTTGATATCCATGTAGAAGTGTTTCACGGGACTAAACCTGGCCCTACGTTACTGGTGTGCGCCGCTATTCATGGGGATGAGCTTAATGGTATCGAAATTTGCCGCCGACTATTAGCCAGAGTCAACCCTAAAAATTTAACGGGCACGTTAATTGTGGTGCCAATAGTTAATGTGTTTGGTTTTATTCAACAATCTCGTTATTTACCCGATCGGCGCGATCTTAATCGTTGCTTTCCTGGTTCCAGCAAAGGGGCGCTAGCCAGCCGTTTAGCGAATTTATTTGCGACTCAACTATTAGTCCATGCAACCCATGTAATTGATTTACATACCGGCGCCATCCATCGGGATAACTTGCCGCAAATTCGCTGCGATACAAATAACGAAACCATGCTCGCGATGGCAAATGCCTTTGGTGCGCCGTTGATCATGCACTCAAAGGCGCGCGGTGTATCTATGCGCGGCTATGCGAATCAACAAGGCATCCCTTGTATTTTATACGAGGCAGGCGAAGCGCTGCGTTTTAGTGAGTTATCAATAAAGTCTGGCCTAAAAGGTGTGCTTAACGTGATGCGCAGTTTAGGCATGCAAAAGGGGCGGGTGAGCAACAAGGGCTCAAGTGTTAGCGCTATCCGCAGTTATTGGGTACGTAGTGAGTCCGACGGTTTAGTGAATATGAAGCTTAAGCTCGGCCAACGGGTCACTAAGGGATATATCATTGCCCATATCGTTAGCCCTCACGGTGGTGACAGTGTGGCGATTCGTGCGCCTACCGATGGCATTATTATTGGGATCAGTAATATCCCTGTGACTAATGAAGGTGAGGGTATGTTCCATATTGCCCAGTTTGAAGGTGATGAAATTGAAATTGCCAACGAACAACTCGATGAATTTTTAATGGAATATGCTTGATTAGACAACGAGAAGATAAAAGATGAAATCAGTCGTGTTAGGTGAAAATGCCGTAGTACCCACAAAAATTATCTGTATTGGACGTAACTATGTCGACCATATTCATGAGTTAGGCAATGAAATAACTGACGACATGGTGGTATTTCTAAAGCCCAACTCGGCAATTTCGACCGTACTGCTTGCTAAGCATCAAGGCGAAACTCTGCATTATGAAACTGAGCTGTGTTTTATGTTTCAACAGGGACGTTTTAGTAGCATTGCTGTTGGTTTAGATCTCACCAAACGTGATTTACAAACTCAATTAAAAGCAAAAGGCTTACCGTGGGAACGGGCAAAGGCCTTCGACGGTGCCGCATTATTTAGCCCATTTGTAGCGATTGATGATGTCGAGGCTGCGCTGTATTTTAGTTTAAGCATCAACGATAAACAGGTTCAAGAGGGGAGTATCGATTTAATGATTTATAAGCCCCAGAGCATAATGTCCGAGCTACAAACGTTTATGAGTTTAGATGAAGGTGACATTGTTATGACTGGCACACCCAAGGGCGTGGGGATCATTCCAACTAATAGTGTATTTCACGTCAAGCTATACCGTGGCTTGCAACTCAGTGCTGAACCTTTACTCGAATGGCAATGGTTAAGTGTTTGATAAAAAATTTAAATGAAGCCGAATGACTAGGATAGTTAGAGTCCTGCGACGGCTTCCATATCAAGTTCAATATCAGTGCAACCTTTAGCACAATAGATGCCTGCCATTTGTTCTATTTTTGCCTGCTCAGGCAATATCACTTTTAGTATTTGTTTGCAGCTAGGACA
Source organism: Shewanella glacialipiscicola (assembly GCF_023283485.1). GTDB lineage: Bacteria > Pseudomonadota > Gammaproteobacteria > Enterobacterales > Shewanellaceae > Shewanella > Shewanella glacialipiscicola. The sequence goes on along the minus strand of NZ_JAKILU010000002.1, from coordinate 122,364 downwards.
TTGTACTGGCTTACCCTTGAATACTCTTTTAATAAGATTTTTCTGCTCATTAAATGAGCTTGCAGTGGATTGGTTTAATACGGCAAAAGGACTGGTAGAAGCAGTTGTCATCGGCAGAGAAATCCATTATTAAGGCTAAGTGAATAAGAGCAAATTAGTCAGGCAAGATATATCGCCAATTTGAGGGATTATAGCCTGAGTTGGCTCTTTATTGAAAAGACCAATATCAGTACGCCTCCCAGTACTTTTACTCATGTTTTAATTTCTTGGTCATTCCAAGTACATAAGTGAACTCAGTCTAACCAAAATATAAAATATTTTTTACTTTTTTGATTTTTCCCCGCACCGTTTTAGTCCAGTATCTGTAATACTGCACCAGCATTGATTTGATGTTTATCAGTGTCTAAAACATAGCGCACCAAGTGCGTGATTGGGGGAGATAAAATAAGTATGTTTTCAAAATTAACCATAACTGCAACCTTAGTGATATTGATCATACTCGCTGCGGGTATTTACCGTTTTAATCTGACCAGTGATGATCTTTATGGTGAGATTGAAGAAGAGCAGGTGATGTTCGATGACAACGTTGCTAATGAGGCTATGGCGGAGCAACCCATAAAACCGCAAGCGGGAGACGTTGAATCGGCAACATTTGTTGAGAGTGAATCGGTTGCCAATGCATCGGAAGTGATGTCAAAACTCTTTAACCTACAGACAGTTAATTCTTTTAACGTTATTTTGCCTGAAAGTGCTAAGCCTGTTGAATTGACCCATTTTATTAAGATTAATCAGATAGATTTTGCTATAGGAGATTATCAAGATGGTGAGGTAAAAGGTCGAGTGTTACTCGATTATTTGCGTATCACACCGCTTAATTTTGATCCGGCCCTTGAGCCAGATACCCAGAGTAGCGCTCCAATTCAAGACGATCCTACAGTGCAGATTATGCCTTTTGTTGCCCCATTTATAGTTACAACCCAAGGCTCGGGAGCATTTTGGTATCTTGGATTTTTTAATCTTGATTACGAATACAAAAGCCTGAAACATTTAAACAGTGTGATGCTTGGCGATAGAATTGAAATTGAGAGTATTGAACCTATCTATCCTTTCGAAGCACCCTATAAACTGTTAGTCACCTACCGGGATCGGGCGCCAAATCAACCTATGTCAGCCAGCCCTGAAATTGTGAAAACCTTGGCGGTGAATGTGAGTGAAACCGGCATATACTAACTCAGTGCTTGGCTATCTTTGATTATACCGCCCAGCTACGATTAGATGTTATGATTATTAGTCGCGTGACGTTTGAACGTATGCTTTTGTATTTGTGAGATAAAATTCTTTAAGGTGAGTAGGTTAACTAAGAGTATGTGTGGGGTAAGCATAAAAAAACCAGCCTAAGCTGGTTTTTTATGACTCTTTTTTATGGGGTACTCTAAAAAAGAATCTACATTAACGTACAGTTAAAATTGAGAGTATTGGCGAGATCTAAGAGGCTTTTTTAACCACTTTAATCTTATCAACGACCTTTTTCACATCGTCGGTATTTTCAGCGATTTTAAGTGCTAACTGACGTTCAGCATCGCTCGCAACTTCACCTTTTAAAGTAACAACGCCTTTGGCTACATCAACATCGATCTGGGTGCCAGAAACATCGGTTGAAAATAGTAAGCGAGTTTTGATGACGGTAGCAACTTTAGAATCGGTTAAAGTGGCGACAACTTCACTCGTACCTTCTTTCTCATTCATCACTGTGAGTTGGTTATCAACATCTTTCACGCCATCTAAGCTTTTAATCAACTCAGTTGCAAGTGCTTTATCTACGCTACTTTCTACTTTACCTGTTAGTGTTACCTTACCGTCTTTCACATCGGTATTGATGTCAAAGGAATTCAGGTTGGTGTTAAGTAATAAAGTGGTTTCGGCTTTACCATCGATCCATGCATCTTTAGCCCCATCTTTCCAGTCTTGAGCGACGACATTTAAGCTGATTGAACCGACAAGTAAGGTCGCGATTATTGATGCTGCTACAGTTGTGGTTTTCATAAGAATATCCTCCGTTGTTTTCTTGAATAAAGATAATGCTCGAATCGTGCCAGTTATTATAATTTACTGATTTTAATGTTGTTTTTTTATTTTTTACGGATATTAAGTTTATTTTGTTTCTATTCTTTTCGGTCTTTTTTACCGACTTAATGTAATTGTTGCATCGCAGTTTTTCAGCTGTGTGAGCGTGAGCGTCAGTGAAATATAAACCTTAAGCAATAAAAAAACCGCACTTTGTGTGCGGTATGGTCTAAGGCGAACTCGAATGTTAACGTCGGCAAAAAGAGATCATTTCATCACAACTGCTTTGTAGCCAAGCGGCACTATCGGCAAGCTTTTGGGCAATATGAGGTTGATAGACTTGTTTAACGGCATGTTTTAGTTGTACTAACCTGCATTGTTCAAGTTCAATTAAGTGGGCGACGCCCTTATGCCAACAATCTTGTTGCAGTAAGATTTGTGCCTGTACGTAAGTCGTATGCTGTGTATGTCCCCCGTACTCTGGCAAGGCTAGGTGTGCTGTATTTGAGAGCATAATGCGCCGTTGTGGTGGAGCCAGTAGTGCCAATATTCTCTGGTAGATATTTATCTGCATTGAAAAAATACGTTTCAGATTGTAGTCGTCAATCACGGTTATAGCGTGAGTGTAAAACCTCAAGCTATGCTGGCTAGATGCCACAATCTCATCAATTAACATGATGTCTGCGTTGATATCGGTCTGATGTTGCACAACATTAGACTTCATAATGTGCCTCCTTAATGCGTGTAGCTAACATGCTAGTAAATAATTCAGTGTTGTTCAGCTACCATGCATTTTTTGTTCTCTTTTTTAGTGTTATTTTAAGAGGCTGATTTTTAGACTGATATTTTTTATCCACACTAAATTAACGCTTTTGACTAGGAAACTATTACCGCTCTTATTGTTAAAAGTTCACGGTTAACATACAGTTGCTATCTATACACAGGGAGTGAAACTCGCATGACTCGACCCACACTTTTTTATCATCTGCATGACATTGGCAGTGAGCAAACCTTAATCCAACTAGATGGAGCAAAAGAGTTTAATAAATTACGCAGTGTTGATGATATATCTTGGCTAGCACAACTTGAGTCGAATCGTATTGATGTAGCAATTATAGAGTTACCCCGCCTGAGCCATGAAGATTATTTGAGCTTAATAGAAAGTGCCGCGATGACGCATATCGAGTTTATCTTTCTGTCTGATGGGCAACCTAATCCGCATCTTGATAAATTAATGTCCCAGTGCGCGGGTTACCATTTTCGACAGCCCTACGATATGGGATTAATTAGCGATACCTTAGCTGAATTTGGGCAGTATTTAGTGTCGACCTCCGCTCACCGCCCACGACCTTTTTCGAGTGAATTGGACCAATACGGTGTACTGGTTGGCTCTTCGAGCGCTATGCATAAACTTTATCGTACTATTCGCCGAGTTTCAGTGACTGACAGTAATGTGCTGATTATCGGAGAAAGTGGTGTAGGTAAAGAACTGGTTGCCAATACCATCCATCTTGCCAGCCCACGGGTGAATGAGCCTTTTATTGCTATTAACTGCGGAGCTCTGAGTCCCGAATTAGTGGACAGTGAGTTGTTTGGCCATGTAAAAGGGGCTTTTACCGGTGCTAACCGTGATCACAAGGGAGTGTTTGAGCAAGCAGAAGGAGGAACGCTATTTCTTGATGAGGTCACTGAAATGCCCATTGAGCATCAAGTCAAGTTGCTGCGAGTGCTTGAAAACAGTGAATATCGTCCTGTGGGCGGCGCCAAAGTGCAATTAGCCAATGTGCGTATTGTAGCAGCTACAAACCGCGATCCTATTGCGGCGATAGAAGAAGGGTTGTTTCGAGAAGATTTATACTTTCGCTTAGCTCAGTTCCCTATTCGAGTGCCTCCCCTACGGGAGCGTGGCGATGATATCATCGGGCTGGCACGGCATTTTCTGGCTTACCGTAATGTGGCGGAAAAACAAAGTAAATATTTCACTGACGCGAGTATTCAACTTATTAGTGCTCACCCTTGGTGTGGCAATGTGCGTGAGTTAAAGCATGCCATTGAGCGGGCGTATATTTTGGCGGATCAAGAGATTCTCCCCAGTCATTTGCAATTAACCACCGCAAGCGAGACAAATAGCCTTGAAGTCGAACACGTGGTGATCCCCCAAGGAATGCGTTTAGATGACTTAGAAAGGATTGCTATTTATCAAGCACTGGAAACAACGCAAGGTAATAAAACCGATACAGCAGAACAACTTGGTATCAGTGTTAAAACTCTTTATAACAAACTCAGCAAATATGAGCAGCAAGTTGAGTCAGATGAGCCCACGGTAGAATAGCTATCATCACTCACATTAAACTGCAATATTTTGATGATTTTATGTAGTGCAAATCGAAAAATTACAGTTATTACTTAAACATTACCGCCTTAAATAGTTAGCTTAAAAAGTTGAGCCATATTTTTCTCGCGGCGCATCTGATATCCCAAAACGGATAACAAGCTGGTAAATTTAGGCTGTTAAGAATGTGAGTTTTACTGGTCTAATAAAATTTACAAAGACGCTATGTGGGTTGTAATCGGGTATTAATTGAGGAATAAATAATGTTTTTTAAGAAAAAGGAGCCTCAAACGGTTGACGTTTTGGGCCGGCCATTTCGCTGTCTGGTGTGTCATCATGATTTATTTTGGTTAGGCCGGGCTCAGTTAAATACGGCATTGGCTACGTTTTTTAAGTTTGATTGGGCAAATCGGAGCGCAGCACATGTCAGTTGTGCTAAATGTGGTCATATTTCATGGTTTAAACAGTAGTGGGCATTTGGCTGCCTGCGACATCATTTTTGAGCAGGTCGCGGCGCCATCTACGCTTACGATTACATCGTTATAACCCCAGTTTTTGAGTGCTAATAGAGATGTGTTTAGAGCCTAACATTGAGTGGCTTAGCACCATTACGCCGAGATTATTAGATATTGAATACTTATGTTTTACGCCAGTGGTGATCTTGGCTTTATGTCAGTTAATTGATTTAAACATTCATTATAAAAACGATTCAGTTTCTATAGCCGGTTCTTGATAGGGAATAAAAACCTTAAGCGATGTGGGCTGGACTTCAATATATATGTCGTCTGGCTCAAATAGTTCGCCATCAATTACGTACTTACACTTTGGTTGACAGCTAATACGCACTTTTTTTGCATGGGCGTGGTTAACTTTACTGCTGCGAGTTTGCAGAGACTGCTCGGTTATGGCTGCTTTTTTATGTGTCTCAGAACGGTCTTCTTTTATCCATCCGGCCATCATCAGCTCTGCCAGGCTCAAGAGTTTATCACTAGGGTCATCCGCCGAATTTAACCAGGTAATATCAAGCAAGCCATCTGTCATATTTGGCTCGCCATCCCCCTGCGCGAGTACGCTAGTGAAGGGCGCCGCATTAGCAACAACAAGGCTATGGGTGGTGATATTTAGCGGCTCTGCATCATCTAAACTCAGCTGGATAGTCAGCGCATTATTGGCATTGACCGCGCGCCATAACCCATCGAGATAGGCGAGTTGCCCTAGGGCATTTTTACGCTCACGGCTCGCTGATTCAATCATTTGTTGCTCAAAGCCGATACCCACAAGTAATAACACTAACTGTCCATTGCAGCGGGCGGTATCTATGGCTTGGTAATGGCCTTGGATAATGTTATCCAAGGCTTGAGATACTGGGATCAGTTTACTGCTTAAGCCAAATAGAGCGTGACTTAAGGCGTTAGTCGTACCTAAAGGTATTATGCCCAATGCGATATCGGTATCGACAATTTCTGAGGCAACCTCAGTGACAGTGCCATCACCTCCGCAGGCGATAATAATATCAGCGCCAGCACCACGGGCTTGTTTGGTGAGGGTGTTGGCTGAAACATCCTCTGTTGTTAACGCTAAATGAACATCAAAATATGCCTTAAGCTCACTTTGAATTTGTTCGTTATATTCTTGCCATTTTCCGCCACCCGAGACAGGGTTAGCGATAATCCATACCACTTTATGAATGTTAATTTGTTTTTGGTGGTACATTTTTTCAACGGCTCTTAATTGCCATTTATTTAATCCCGCCGTTTTTCGAGCTTGTTTTATGCGTTGCAAAACCTTTGGGAAACTTTGGTGTTTATCTTGGCAAACCAGATAGGCTGCCAGAACTAATACTGAGCGGCCACGGCCCATAGCACAATGAATAAGCACGTTTTTTTGAGCTCTAACTTGGCGATGTAACCAGTTAACCGCTTGATTGATCTGGGCACTCGTTGGCACACTATGGTCGAGGATGGGAATATTTAAATACTCGATATGATCTTCAAATTGTGACCAGTCCAGCGCATCAAATTCAGCAGTAACATCAAGAATTGCTGTGATCCCATTGGCTTTTATGTTGGCAAGATCGGCAGGGACTAACCTGCTACCGAGGTAAAGTTGCTCGTCAATTTTTTGTATTGATGGCACAGAATCATATTTTCTGGCCCAGTAGTTATAGAAATGACTACCCAGTAAAAAGGGAATAAAACCCCAGCGAATATACCAAGGAATTGTGCCATCTTGACGCTTTCTAAAAATGTTCGCCAGATTAAACCAGTATGCTGATCCGACTAAAAATAATGACAAACTTATCCAAGCACATATAAACGTCAATAAGGGGGAGCTACCTATAATCGCTAAGCTGGCCAATATCACAGCACCCGCAAAGTAGAAATACTTAATGTGAATGTTGGCTAGCATAGGTCTCCTCCAAGGTTATTGGTATCCGTTATGTAGGTAAATTATTGCAGTTCAAGTAGATCAAAAAGGGTGGCAATGGATTTATCCATTGCCACCCTAAACTTAACGGCTATTAGCACTTTTTATCTTTAGCATTAACGCCTTCTTTAATATCTTCACAGGCATCTTCGATGGCATTACCTGTATCGGTAATCGCGTCATCAATTTTCTCACCAGCACTTTCGGCATTGTTATCACTACAGGCTGATAAACCTAAAGCGAGGAATAAGGTTAGTGCTGCGGTGCTCATCAGGGTAAATGGTTTCATATCTATCTCCTTTCTAAAAATTAAAATTAAAGTCGCGGCCCTTTACCTTTAAAGGCGTTGATCAGCAATGAAATCACCAGTAATACAATAAACAAAAAGAAAATAATTTTTGCGATCCCCGCTGCGGCGCCCGCAATACCGGTAAATCCAAATACACCTGCAATCAGTGCAACAATTAGAAATATCAATGTCCAACCTAACATATAAACCTCCTTGCCCTTGTATTAATCCTGCATCTGATCTTTGGTATCATCTGAAGGTTAATGGCTACTGGTTAATGGTAATAGTTATATTGCTATCTTAGTGCCAACTTTATAAATATCTATTAAGTTTTTGATTTTTAGTTGTTATTAATATTCACGTGTTGCTGCAGATTGGCGCTGGTAGTGATGTAGTAGGCAATTTTTACCTAATCTTCGGTAAGAGTTTCAGTCGTAAAATGTCCAAAAAGTGCATCATGCACAATTTATTTTAAAAGACAGCCCATTAAAAAAGCCGACACTGATAAGCATCGGCTTTAAAGACGCTTACTGCTAGCGCTTAAAAACGATTCAGTGGTTTCCAGCGCTGTAGCGTCACAGGAATACTTACCCCTTGGGACTGCAATAGGTTTATGCGCGCTTGATACGCCGCGCCCACCATTAAATGTTTGGCTAAATCCACCGCGTTACGGGCTTTATAGTCATCTAAATAACTGCCTTTAGCCCACGCGTTAAATGCACCGAGCGCCGGGCCTGCCCAAATTTGGTAATCCATCTCGCGGCCGATTTCACCAACATTTGACCAGCGGCTCGATAAACCTAAATACCAACGGAAAATCAGCGCCATTTTGCGTTTTGGATTATCCAGCGCACGTTCAATTTGCTTAGGATCGCGCTCATTAAAGTGGGCGACAGTGCCTGTCCAAATATCATCGAGTGATGCGCGGAACACTTGCTCTTCAAGCTTTTTACGCTCGTCCGCAGGGATGGCTTCTATTGAATCGTAACGGGTGTAGATTTCGTATAATTTATTGGCGCGCATCGGGAATAAGGTCCCGCGCTTAACCACTTGTAATTTCACGCCCATTTCGAACATATCCGCCGCTGGCGCCATAGTGACATCGGCCATTTCGGTAGTGGCGAGTAACTTACGCGTGTGTTCGCTCGCGCCCGCTTCAATGCAAGCTTGGTTGATTGAACCTGTGACGATAAACGCCGCGCCCATGTTGAAGGTGGCTAATGCCGCATCGGGTGTACCAACGCCGCCACCAGCACCCACACGGATGGGCGTTTTATATTGATACTTAGCTTGTATTTCATCTTTAAGCGCCAAAATGGTCGGCAATAGCGTGACCAATGGACGATTGTCGGTATGACCGCCTGAGTCGGCTTCGGCGGTGATGTCGTCTGCCATAGGCACAAGTAATGCCATCGCCATTTGATCTTGGCTGATAAGACCGTCACTCACTAATTGCTGCAGAATTTTGGCAGGCGCCGGCTCCATAAACTTAGTTGCGACTTCAGTGCGGCTTATTTTTGCGATGACTTTATTACCAATAACAATCTCGCCGTGCGCATCACGGCTCAAGCCCGCTGCGCGGTAATAGACGATCTGCGGCGTTAAGCCTAAAAATGCTGAGGCTTCGACCGTGCGTACTTTATGTTTTAAAAACAGCTCAACACTACCGCGCTCTAATGCCGGCTCGCTTGGGCTGTGAATTAAGTTAAATGCGTAAGGGCCATTGGGCAGCGCTGCTTGAATGCGGGTAATGGCTGCTTCAACGCGCGATGGAATTAACCCGGCGGCGCCAAAGGAGCATAAAATGCCCGTTTGACCCAGCGCAATAACCAGTTCTTCCGAAGCAATCCCGTTAGCCATAGCACCGGCGTAGTAAGCGTATTTAACGCCGTGAACGCGGCGAAAATTACTGTCACCTAAACTTTGGGTGCCAAGGGCAGGGGCAAAGGCACTAACAGGGTGTGAGCCAAATGGCGCTTGGCTGTCACTGGTGGTCACTTCGGCCGTTTGCGCAATGCCTAAGCCTTTTTCGCTGTGATTAACTAAGTAGCAGGCTTGGGTTAAATCTTTGAGTTTTTTACCTAATGAGTCGATATCAAAGCTCAGCACTGCATCGTTGACTTGCCACGGCCAAGGGCTGAGTTTTTCATTATTGTTATTGAATTGATCTAGAGTATGGCTAGTCATCTTGGGTCTCGTTTTTATTGCCGCTACGTTGTTTTACCTGGGTAAAAGTTCGGGTGTAAAGCCAACGCAGCGGCAGGATTATTTTAAGTGATTCAATAAATAGAATTTAACGCATTAAGCTTCTTCAATACAGATGGCGATATCTTTAACTTCATAAATTCGCAGGCCATCTTTACTCAAGTTGGCATCGCCCATAATGATGCGTTTGCCATTATCGTCTGTCACGCTGGTAATATGTATATCCAGCGACATCTGTTTGTTTAATGGATTAATTTGGCCGCGATACTTCCATTTGATATCTGATAAAATTTGGCCAAATTTAGGGCTCTTAAAGCCCGCACCAAGGTCTTGGTCAATCGCATAGGTTTGCATCAGCTCGATAATCGCTTCAACCCCTAATGAGCCTGGCATTACCGGATCTTGATGGAAGTGGAATTGGAAGAACCAATCACTCGGGTCAATCGTGCGCTCGGCGTATAAATAGCCAAGGCCCGCTTTACCACCCGCTTTCACGATTTCGGCTTTGTCGATAAAGTTAAGCTGACCGCCGGCTAAACGGTAATGCGGCTGACCTTCTGGCGCGTTAAAACTGCGATGCTGTTTATCTAACAGATTGATTTGGCTATCGGCGGCTATGCCATTTTGCACATGCCAAGGCTGTGTGAGCTTGCCGTTGTCTATGCCGAGTTGGTTTTTCAGCGCATCGCCCTTGAAGTAACCAAATACCGCTTTACCTTGGTAGAAAGGCTCGTCATCGCAGCTTAACTCGAAGCTGAAATTCTGGATAATGTTGCTGCCAGCAATCACAGTCGATAATAGACGTGAGTCGTTCACTATGGTTTTGCCGCGTAAATCCACATGGCGCAGCAGCTTACCGCTACCGTCCAAGTTACGGAAAAACAGCTCTTGACCGGGAAAACCCAAGGTGGTGCCCATATAGCCTGAGATAAAGCCATTTGGCTGCAGTGATATTTCCATCAGCACAGAATAGGGCATCACGCTTGGATGGCTGTTTTTATCGTAATACCAAGCATTTGCGGGTACTTCGTATTCGGCAACACAAGATGATGGCTTTTTCAGCTCGCCACGTTTACCGTCAATCGCAATTACGCGGGTAGTGAGCTGTAAATCGCCGCAAGGCGTGCGCGGTGGAATAAAGCCGCGATAGATGTTGAAATCGGGGCCGAAGCAGTTTTCGATATCGCCCGTGGCAAATTCGAACATGTGGTACGGCGTAAATGGCAGGCTATCTGGCACGCGGTTGGCGTACTTAGAACCTGCTGGCGCAATCGGTGCTGGCACATGCTTAAGTGGTACTACGCCTTTATTACTTGGCGCGGTTAAATCAGGTCGCTGCTGCATCAGCGGCGCGGCTAATGATGCTGGCGTTGTCCAAGCAAGCGATGCATTGTTAACTGTGCTGACGGTATTATCCGCAGGGTAGCGGGTGCATTCGGCTTCATCTTTGATCATCACCCCAAGGTTTTGGAAATCCACCACCACTTTGCCATTAAGCAGAATATCGATATTCGCCTTAGCGTAAGGGCGCGGGCTCATGCCTATTTCAGTAACTTCCATACGATAGGTGAGTAGGCCAGATTGCGGCAACACTTGACCACGACAGCGCACTTTTTGCGACGCGTTTTCGAGCGGCTGGAAACGACCGTTTTTGACGCCCCCTTCTTCTGTACTGGCGTGCATCCCAATATGCAGCATAAAAAATTGCAGTAATTGCCCACAGCCTTCGGCCATTAATGACCCCGCCATCACTTGGTCACCCTTAAAATGACACGGGAAATACCAATGATCAGCTTCGAGCTGCTTATGACCTTGTACTGCACCTAAGCCCCACGCGCCGCCATGCACCTCAAGATTGCTGACTTGTTCAATCATCAGGAATTTTTCGGATGCAAAACTTAAGGATGGCTGCAAACCATATTGCGCTTGATGCGCTGCGTGCGCGCCGCCAAAACAGCCGCCGATATCGGCACTGAGCAATTTATGGATTTGGTTGTAATCAAATTGGTTTTGCGCGCAGTTAAGCAGCGGATTAAAGCGCGGCTTATTCGGATTGTTCAATGCAAGGTTGCGAGCTTTGATTTCAGCTTCAGTGTGAATAACGCCTTTGCCGTCGGCTAGCTCTTTGTCAGTAAAGAAGCCCGCACAGCCACCATCCATCTTAAGAATTAATTTATCACCCACGAAACATTCGTAGGAGAAGAAAAACAGTAGGGTATCGCCATTGCGGGCAAAGTGATTGATAGAAATATCGTAGCGCAGGGTGTCGCCGCCGCGCGGTAAGTCGCCAAGGAAGGTCAGGGTGCAATCGAGTAGGCGGTAAACGCGCTCGCCCTTATTCTCAAAATCGATACCTAAATAGCTGATTAACATCAAGTCACATTGGCCTGATTCAACCGCCACAGCCCACGGGATTTGGCCATCAATTAAATACGGTGCATCGACAGGAATGTCGTATTCGGTGGTCATAGTGCAAGGCTGATATTGGTTCATCTGGGCGTTTAATTTTGTCACCCGAGATACCAGTAAATAGTCGGTGGTTGGCAGGCGTACGCGGCGGGCGTAGCTGTCGATAATGGCGTAATCTTGGCCAAATACTTTAGCGATATCACCTTCGGCGTATTCAACTAAATCCGCATAATCCCAAATACAAGGCTTGCTTATCGGTGTTGGCGGTGTGTACTGCGGCACTTTTGCATGATTGGGATAGAGTGCATGGTTTGGATTAGACGCAGCTGGGTTTGCTTCTGAGTTAACAACAGCGGCTAGCTCTGGTGTATGAGCCGATGCATACGCAGGAACGATGGCTTGCTGTTGCACTGTCGTAGTTTGGCCATGGGTGGCTAACTCGCTGGCAATCTGGGCTTTCATCAAAACATCGGCCAGTTTTAAGCCTTCAGCTCGGCTGTGTAAAAAGGCTAAATGTGCTTCACTGGCAAGTTGCTGGTTTCTTAAAAATGCAGCGTCTTTTAGCTCTGCTTGAGCGGCGTTGTTATTGGGCGTGCTTAGGGCATTAATTGGCATGCTGCTTAATGTCTCTTTTTGTTGTTCAGTAGTTTGGCTGCGTGTGGCAAAGCCCTGAGTGCCTTGGTTAGCTATTTGGACCAAATGCTTGCGCTGGCTGCGCGTTGGCAATGCAGTGATGGCTTGGGCTTTTTGCTGTATTGCATCTATGTCCGCCAACGGCGTATCTAGGATATGCTGATAGATATCGCGGCCACCGAGTGTCACTTGTTTAATTAAGTGTTTTTGCTCAGAAAGCGTTAAGTCTTGTTCAAGCCTTTGCTGCAAACTGTGCGCTTGCGTGGCACTTTGGCTGAGCAATAACTGCGAGCATTTACCTTGGCTAAACGTGGCAACGAGTGCGTGCTGCATTGGTTGATGCTGGGGAACATGGTTTTTAAGCTGTAACAGCGCGCTCAACATACTCGCCATACCCGCCGCGGCAAAGCAATGTCCCACAGTATCGGCGGCTTGGCTGCGCTGATTTACACTCGGCAGCTGCGTATTGAGCGCCTCTGAATCGGCAAGTTGCTCAACTGCAACACTGGTTTCAATCAAACTAATTTGGCTGCTATTCACCTTAGTTTGGGTTAACAAGTCATTGCAAATGCGCGCTGTGTTGTTACCTTGCATATCACACATAGCGCCAAACACTTGACCGCTGATGTGACCATAACTGTTGCTATTACTTTGGGTATTGTCAGCGGCAGTGCTTGATTGGGCTGCACTTGATTGTGTTGTAGTGAGCACTAACGCGCCAGCACCCTCACCGACTTTCCAACCAGTATCAGTTGCAGTAAATGCCACTGGCGATACGGCGTTTTTGAGGATCACTTGCTCAAGGCTGCCACTTAAATCGACGGCGGCAATCACCACGGCATCTAAGGACTCTTGGGACAAGAGGTTTTCGGCCACATCGATACAACGGGCGACTGAAAGTTCGGCTGCCGAAATAGTAAAGGCGGGGCCGTTAAAGTCCCAAAGGGATGCGATGCGTGACGCCATGATGTTGCCAATAAAACTGGTGTATTGGTTCAGTTTGGCTGCATCGAGCACGCTATCCATAGCGATTTTTTCAAGGGCAACATACTCAGCTTGTGTGAGTGTTATCCCTTGTTTTTTAAGGCTGTCTGCCAGTTGGGTGTGCAGATTAACGCGGCCACGGAATTGGTGTAATTCAAGCTCGGTTTCCATTGCCACTAATACGGCAACCTTGCCGCCGGGTTTTAAGTTGGCATCACGAATCGCTTCATCGGCCACTTTGATCAACAGCAATTGCTGGGAGATCAAGCGATCGTCTTCATTGGGCGGCACTTTAAAGCGCAGGAAGTCAAAATCGAACTGGTCGATATACGCGCCCTGTGGTACAGCAGGTAAGCCAAAGTTAGCTAAGATCTCAGGATGTTTATCTAAGCCTTTCCAGCGTTTAGCGGGCAGCGGGATAAAGGCATGTTGCTTTGCGCTTATGGTGTTACCCAGTGCATTAATGGAGGATAAAGGGCCGAAGTGCGATGCTAAACCAATGATATTTAATGGCGTGTGCTGGTAACTTACAGTGGCTGCAGGTTGTTCATTCTTTTTGTTTGTATTGGCAGCATAGGATTCCAGCAACAAATGCGCGTTACAGCCGCCAAAACCAAACACGGAAACACCGGCGTGGCGGCGGTCATTGCCGGCTTTATCTGGCCAAACATGCAATTCTGTCGGTAAATTTTTAGCGCTAAATAAGCCCTTAGGTGAGGATATCGGCGCTGATAAGTTAATACTTGGCGGCAGTCGACCCGAGCGCATGGCAAAAATCATCTTCATGATCCCCGGCATGCCCGCGGCGGTGAGTAAATGGCCTAAGTTGGATTTTGCCGAACCGATAAGCGGCACAGCAGAGCCCGCGAGTTTGTCCTCAAAAAAACGCTCCATCGAGGCAAGTTCGACCTTATCGCCAAGCGGTGTGCCTGTGGCATGGCATTCAATCACTTCGATATTGGCAGGCTGAGTATTTGCCGCACTATAGGCGCGCTCGAAGGCTTGCACTTGGCCTTTGCTGTTGGGGCTTAATACAAACTGGCCTTTACCATCGTTCGACAAACCAATGCCGCTAACGACGGCATAGATGTTATCACCATCGCGCTGCGCATCGTCTAAACGTTTTAACACTAAAACCCCAGCGCCTTCGCCGGCGAATAAACCCTTGCTGTTACTATCAAAGGGCGCCGAGATGCCGTGATCTGGATAGGCATGGAAAATTGAGAATCCCATGTTGATAAAGAAAGGGTCCGCGCCCGACACTGCGCCAGCAAGCATCATATCGGCCTTGCCTGTGGTCAGGTAATCGCAGGCGAGTTTGAGCGCATAAACTGAGCTAGCGCAGGCGGCGTCCAGACTTAACTGAGTGCCACCTAAACCGAGTGCATCGCTGACCAGCTTTGAGGCTGTGTGGGCAACGGCGCCATTGGCGACGTTTAATGCTGGCTCGACGTTGAACTCTTTACCCGCATGAGCTTGGTTAAAGTCAGCCAGTTGAAAAGCGCTTTGGTTCAGTTTGTTTTGCAGCGCCTTTTCAACGGTTTGATGATACAGCGGCAAAAATAATTCATTGGAGCGGGCGGTGGGGAACGACAAGGTTCCCATCACGATACCTGTGCGCGCCAGTACGGCATCGCTTGGGGCAATTCCTGCGTCTTGAAGGGCTTTACGACTGCAATCGAGTGCCCATAAAAAGCTTTCATCTAAACCGTCAAAGGCAGACTCAGGCAGTTGATAACCCTTGGCATCAAACTCAAAGTGTTGGATGTAGCCGCCTTTATCACAGTAAAAACGGTCTGACTGACCCTGCACACCTTGATAATCGGCGGGATTAGCATTGAGCTTTTCGCGACTGATTTGGGTGCGTGAGTCTTTTTTATCCAGCAGATTTTGCCAGAAGGTTTGGGGATTATCTGCGTCAGGATATTGAGTCGCGAGACCGACAATCGCAATTTTTGACGCACTTTTTGATGCAATCATAGGCTCGGTAGTTTTATCAATAGTCGAGGAATGCTGAGAACTCACAGGGGTTCTCCTTCTGGTGATACTGCTGATGATAAAGGGGCTGCATTAGCACTTAATGGCTGCATGAGCGGCGCCAGTGAAAGCGGTACTCTGTGGCTTATCAGCTGAGCTAAACACTTGAGTAAGCTGGTAATCGCATCAGCACCCTTGGCATTGCAAGCAATGGCGGCTGTCGCCGCGTTCGCAGTGCTTTGGCTTGCGTGTGCGTGGCTAATTTTATCGATGAGTGTACTGGTTTGCCTATCGGCGCCCACTTCAACAAATAGCCTTGCGCCTTGCTCAGTGGCATTTTGAATGAGTGCACTAAAGTCGAGTGGCGAGCAAAAGGTATCGGCAATCGCGCGGCCAATGCTGTGGCTATCCACGATTACTGGCGCAGTTTGCGCTGCGCTAATAAAGCGGATCGGCGAATACTCGGCATCGGCGTTTAGTGCTTGAGTATAGAAATCTTGTACTTGTCCATGGACTAACATGGCAGGCGCGGTATGCATTGCCGTGACGCGATTGGCGGCAATCCCGCGCTTACCTAATTTGGCAAGTAGGGCTTTACAGCTTGCCTCGCAGCCAGCAATGACAATAGTATCACCTTGAGTGATGGCTAAGTAGGCGCGAGGAAACTCTGGCAATAATGCCTTGATTTCGTTGCTATCAGCGCGCACTACAAAGCT
This sequence comes from Shewanella glacialipiscicola, assembly GCF_023283485.1. Lineage (GTDB taxonomy): Bacteria > Pseudomonadota > Gammaproteobacteria > Enterobacterales > Shewanellaceae > Shewanella > Shewanella glacialipiscicola. The sequence continues at coordinate 106,328 of NZ_JAKILU010000002.1, read as the reverse complement.
GTTCCACACTATGGCTTCATTATCTGCAAGCTGCCATGCTCGGCGGACAGCGGTTAGCTCACCAGAAATCGCATGGTTGAAAATATCGCTATTTTCAGTGGCGGTAATCATTCCGTGGGGCGTTTGCCACACATCAAGGCTTGCCCACATTGCCGCTTCGCCCATGGAGTAACCGAGCGCCATTTTTGGTTTAATATTAAAGGCTTGGGTTAACAACTTGGTGAATAGGTAACTGGCGCCCACGCCGCTAATCGCTTGTTGACTTAGGCTCATGCCAGCCGCAGTTTTTACATCTGCCGCATAAATCTGCGGTGATTGCAGCATGGCGCTTAAATCGCCTTCTCGTTCTAGCTGGTGATACAGCGCGGGGAAATATTCATGCAAGTTATTGAACATATTGGCGTAAACGGTGCCAACGCCAGGATAAACAAAGGTCAGTCCCGCATCCCCTAGCGGCCTAGCGCTAAAACAACTACCCGCTGGTGTCTTAAAGGGTTGACCATGATGAACAGCATCATTTTCAAGCGCGCCAAGCATGGCTTTGGCTTCAAGTTTTAGGTCATCAATCGATGCCGCCATCAAGACTAACGCCAGTGGCGCGTTGGCATCATAGCGTTCAAACCAAGGTTTGAGCTGTTCAGCATGATAGTCCGTGCCATTTTTTAGTGTGTTATCTATCTGCAATACTTGCGCGATGAGATTATCAATATTGTCACCACTTATCGGCACAAAAAGCCTACTTGTATCGACAAGTGCCTTGGGTGCTAATAGTTGTGTGCCTTGGGTCAGTACAACACTTTGGCAAATATCTGCTTGATTGAGAGTTTTGGTCATTAAACTTTTTGTTATTAAATTCAGACATAAAACCCGCGCTTGGTGTTGGCCGCTAAACCAATAGCCAGCTTGATGATGTGTATCGTCTTTACCTTTTAGCGGCGCTTGTGTTCGTGCCGCTAAGGCCATCACGCCTTGGCGTAGTGCAATAAAGGCCTCGTTCAGCGAGTCAATGATGATTTGATGTTGAACAGTTTGCGCTGGGCTACGTTTTGCTATCGTTAACGCCTCATCGGCAACGCTTGTTATCCCACTGCCAGCGGCAAAGCCAGCTATAAACGCATGTGCGTGTAGGCGCAGTTTGGCGGCGCGTAAACCATCGAGCAAATATAAAGACTGCGGCTGATTGCCATCATCGAATTTAAGTTCAATTAGCTTGCCTTGTTCAATAGCGCTAATCGTGTGACTTAATAATGCGGTGACTGATGTTGGTTCATGTAATGTCGACTGGGCGATATCGGCCGCACAAATTTCTAACCGCTCAAGCTGTTCTAGCTTAGCGCCAGTTTGCGCTAGCTTAGTGCTACTTAATTTGGCGGCGGGGGATTTGGATACGGAGTGAGCTGCAAGATTGGCCGTATCGCCAAGCAACACTGCAATACGCAGTGGCTTGGCAAGCTTTTTTATCGTCATATCAGCTTGGTTGCTGTGTGTGTTGGCTAAGTTCACCCGACCTTTGCCTCTACGTTTTTTGCCACTACAACTTTATTGGCTAAAAATGCATTGTTAAGGCTTTTGCTGACGGTGACTTTGGCGTTGTTCATCTCACAGCTTAAGCGGCCATCTTGATGATATAGCGCGATATGGGCTTCAAGGGCGCGGCCAGAGTGTTTCACTACTTCGAGCACTAGATACCCTTTATCGCCAAAGGCAAACGGCGCATGGGAGATAAACTCACCAATGCTTGATGGCAAACTCGCCGCGCCATATTTGAGTCTCGCCCATACCAGCATCGCCTGCAGCAGCAAATCTTCTGCAAAGGCTTGCGAGCCTTTAGACGTGAGATTAGGCACAAAACTCCCGCAGTCTGCTAACGCTACATGGGGTAGACTCACCTTGGCGACTAAGCTCGCATCGTCAAACTTCACCACAGACTCAATACCTTGCAGTCTTGGGCCGTGGAAAAGCGTACCGTCGCTGTAAAGGCTGCTCGCGGTTGCAATGGCAGAAAGTCCCATCAAACTTTGTGCGTCGAAAGCTTTTGCTTTGCTGTCAGTGGCTAAATCATCAATCGCTGTATCATCAACGACTAGGATGGCCTGATATTGCGGACGACCTTCAAAGCTGATTAAGGCACTGAATTGTCTATTCAAGCACTCATCGGTATCTTTCGCGGCTTTATCCGTTAACGCAATCGGTGCAAGCTCAAGTTCTAACGTGGTGGGGGCTGCACTTTCTAACGCTCCATTTTGTAACACGGCAGTGTCGAAAATAATGCCCTTCAACAGCTTGTAGCTTTGCACTTTGACCGGCTGCTTGAGCACATCAAAGGCGGCTTCACGCATCCACTGAATCGCGCACACAGTGGGTAATACGGGATTACCATTAATGCAGTGATCTTCAATAAAGATCATTGCCTTAGGGTCCAGTGTGCGCTGTAGTTTTACCGTGCCTAGTTTTAGCATGTCGGTCAAAGCATGCGGACCCGACGAGTCAGTGGTCAGATCCGCTTCAGGCTTTTTTAGATTGCTACCTTCAGTTTCTTGCACTTCGTTAGGCGTGTCGTCATGGGGCGCGCTGCCTTGCATGTCCGTACCGACCAGTAATTGTGCGCCTGTGTTGCTCAGTAATTGGCTGGCAAATAACTCAGCACCCGCCTTTAGCGGGATCACATAAACACCGCGATCGATAAACATCTTTTTCAGCGCTGGATTCACCATACCGCCGTCCCACGGCCCCCAATCGAAGCTCATCACTTTAGCGTTTGGTAGTTGCTGTGCCAGTTGTAGTGCGGCTTTGTTGAGTATGTCGTTGGACATAGCGTAATCGCTCTGGCCGCTATTACCGTAAAATCCCGCCGCCGAAGAGAACAGGGCGATCAGTTTTACTTTATCTAAATCCAGTGCTGTAAGTAGATTGCTAATACCAGTGACTTTAGTGCCATAAACCCGTGCTAACTCATCTAAGGTTTTGTCTTGGATGTGTTTATCGGCGAGTATGCCCGCACCATGGATGATGCCAGTTATAGGTGATAACTCAGTGATAGGCACGATAGTGCTGGCGATCGCGTCTGGATTATTAACATCGAGGCTTAAGTACTCTGCGCTGGCGCCTACGGCAGTAAAGGCTTGCAATGCAGATGCAATCTCCAGGCTGCTTTGAACTGGCCAGACTAAAGCATCCACTTGTTTTGGCGTAGGTTTCTCGCCTAGGCTTTGGATGTGGGCAATAGCAGCGGCTTTAAGTTCACTGTTATTTTTACCCTGTGCCCAAGTGGGAATAGCTTGTTGGCTGCTTCTGCCGGCAAGGATAAAGTGCGCCTTACAGCGTTTTGCGAGACTTAAGGCACATTCAAAAGTCACACCTTTTGCGCCGCCAGTAACTAGAATTTTATCTGCACTCGTCAAGTTAGCTGCGCCGTGGCGGGTATCAGCCTTACCTGCAACTAAGGTTACGCGTGTCAGATCCTCACAGATGCCAACTTCTAATAGCTTATCGGTTGCAAATAGCTCAGCGATCACCGCATTGGCCAGTTGCTTGGCATCAAGTGCTGGCGCGATATCTAAGGCACGGCAATGCACGCTTGGCCACTCGTGGCTCAAGGTTTTAGTTAGACCTGCTAATGCAGCTTGGTTTAACTCGCTGTTAGCTATCAGATTATGGTTAAGATAACCAAAACCACCGTCGATACGACTGACGCTGATAAAGCTGCTGCCACTATTGGCAGTTGCTGCTGTTAAAAGCGGTTGTGAGTGTTTGGCGAACAAGAATGCTTGCTCGACCGATGCTTTGGCGGCACTGGACAACACTAAACCTTTCGCATTGGCTGAAGTTTTATGTTGTGGTTGCAGATGAATAAAGCCTGCAACCGTACCTAAGCGTTTGATCTCATTAATCACTGCGCTGATGCTGGCATCGTCAATCGCCGCTAATGTGAAGCTGGCAATGTGGCTATTGAGCGGTGATGCACTGGCTACAAGGCTTTCTGGCGAGCGCACAACCGCAACCGTTAGACCTTGAGCATGCAATTTCTCGGCAAGTACGCCAGCATTGTGACCATCATCGCTAATGATAATGCAGGCATCTTTAGCAAAAACGCGTGTCAGAGTTTGTTGTGCTGATAGTTGCGCTGCTTTTTGCGTTAGCTCAGCCGCCGCTGGCAACTTTTTTAGCACCACCTCGCTATGGGGTGGTAAGTCATGGGGTGGCAAATCGATAACTGGCTCAGCCGCGACAGCGACGTTTACCACATTTGCCGTAGTATTCTGGCCTAGCTTACTTTGCATATAGCCAACGATTTCACCCAAGGTACGACATTCAGCCAGATCTTCAGGATTCAGCTCAGGTAAGCCCGGTAGCTCATCTTGAACTGTGCCTAAAATCTCCACGCGCTTAATGGAATCGATACCAAGATCGGCTTCCATATCCATGGAGAGTTCTAACATTTCAGTGGGGTAGCCTGTCTTGTCGGCAACCACAGCCATCATGGTTTGTTGCACTAAGGCAGCGCTTAAGCCGTTTGCAGCAGGAGTCGTTGGTGCTGTTGGAGAAACTACAACAGAGACCGTTGCGGGTAATTTGCTATTCATATAGCCAACGATTTCGCCTAAGGTGCGACACTCAGCCAGATCTTCAGGATTCAGCTCAGGTAAGCTCGGTAGCTCATCTTGCACTGTGCCTAAAATTTCAACGCGCTTGATGGAGTCGATACCAAGATCGGCTTCCATATCCATAGAGAGTTCGAGCATTTCAGTGGGATAGCCTGTCTTGTCAGCCACCACAGCCATCATGGTTTGTTGGACAAGTGCAGCACTTAAGCCGTTATTTGTTGTCGCGGTAACAGTGACTTGCGCTGCTGTTGTAGATGAAACCGAGCCAGCTGCAACTAGTTTGCTGTTCATGTAGTCAACGATTTCACCTAAGGTGCGACATTCGGCGAGATCTTCAGGATTCAGCTCAGGTAAGCTCGGCAGTTCGTCTTGCACTGTGCCTAAGATTTCAACGCGCTTGATGGAATCGATACCAAGATCGGCTTCCATATCCATGCTGAGTTCGAGCATTTCAGTGGGGTAGCCCGTCTTGTCAGCGACTACAGCCATCATGGTTTGTTGCACTAAGGCAGCGCTTAAACCGTTATCTGTTGTCGCGATAACAGTGACTTGCGCTACTGTTGTAGCTGAAACCGAGCCAACTGCAACTAGCTTGCTGTTCATGTAGTCAACTATTTCACCTAAGGTACGACATTCGGCCAGATCTTCTGGGCTGAGTTCAGGTAAGCTCGGCAGTTCGTCTTGCACTGTGCCTAAGATTTCAACGCGCTTTATGGAATCGATACCAAGATCGGCTTCCATATCCATGCCAAGTTCCAGCATTTCAGTGGGGTAGCCTGTTTTATCGGCCACCACAGCCATCATAGTTTGTTGTACTAAGGCTGCACTTAAACTGCTCGTTGCTGGCGCCGCAGGTGCAACTAAAACTGGTGCAACTTGTACTGTCACCGCAGGCGCAGCAGGAGCATAAGCAACAGGAGCTGTTTGCGCAACAGGCGCAACAGGTGTGCTAACCGCTGGTCTCGTCAGTACAGCCTGAGTAGCTACTGGTGCTCCATTGTGTGCCACTGTCGTTGCAGCAACAGGCGTTGGAACCGTTTGAGCTGGTGCGACAGGACGTGGCTGAGCAACCGCAGGGGTAAAGTTAATCGGCGCATTGTTTAACATCGCCAAGGCCGCTTGGCTGCTACTGCTTTGTAGCTGCATAAAATCGCTATGGCTTTGCAGAGTTTGCGCTTGATGCTGGTGGAACATTTCCATCGAGCGTTGCAGGCTTTCTGGAATGGCAATGCCTTGGCTCGCCATTTGGGCTTGTGCTGTCATCAGTGTCGTGAAAGTATCGCCATATTGCTGCGGGATAGCTAAAAACTGTTGATGTAACTGCGCCGCTTGCGATTGTGCGCTGAAAAATGCCGTTAACGCATCGCCGCTGACGCTTGATGTGCTTAAGCTTAACGGTGCAGACGCTTGTTGTGCGTTATTGTTTAAGCCTTGCGCGATGCCCTGAGATATTTTTTCCACTTTAATAGCTTCCACTTCAACAACCTTCTCTACGATTTTTTCAACGACGACTTCTTTCTCAACAATTTTTTCGACTTCTTTTTCGAGAATTGTTTCAACGATGCGATCCACATATTGCACTTGGCTAGTCACGCTGCCTGTGGCGAGGGATTTAGCCATCTTCGCTTTGGTCGCAGCACTAATATGGTTAGTGGCAGTGAGTTTAATGTTCATTGCTGATGGTGCTTCACGTTCGCCAATCTCTTGTGATGTGACGGCTTGATAGGGGTCAATCTCAGTTAACGCCACACCGGCTACGGCTAATTGAACTGCGGCTAAGCGTAATTGACTGTCACTGTCGCCCTTAGGATTCGGGTTCATGCTGACAAGGCAAAGCTCATTTAAGTGTTCACCTAAGGTATTTTCAACTAACTTTTGCAATATGTTCTTAGGGCCAAACTCAACAAACACACGGGCGCCAGCGTCATACATGGCTTGTAGTTGCTCGCTAAAACGAACCGATTGCAGCATGTGTTGCTTAAATTCTGCTTTAATCGCTTTGCCATCGGTTGGGTGTAATTGACCCGTGCCGTTGGCATAAAGTGCGATTGAAGGTGCGCTGAATTTAGCTTTATCAATCGCTTTGGCAAATGGCTTTTGTGCGTGTCCAACCAATGGGGTATGGAACGCGCCAGAGACAGGCAGGGCAATGGCTTTAAAGCCCAGTTCGCTAATGGCTTTCGCGGCCAGCTGAGTTTGTTCTGTGCCACCTGCGATGACTAATTGTGTTGGCGCGTTGTAGTTGGCAATTTTAACGCCATCAAACTGGGCTAAACAGCTATTGAGTGCATCGATATCATTCTTTTGCTTAAGAATAATGGCGTACATGGTTCCAGTGTCTGCTGCTTTACTCGCGGTATCGCTCGGTTTTTGCGCCATGGCGTGCCCACGGGCGAAGGCCAGTTCGACATAATCAACACTCGAAATCACGCCTGCCGCGCACAGCGCTGACAGTTCACCAAAGCTGTGACCTGCCACCATATCGGGGGCGAACCCCGCTTGAGTTAATAGCGAATATTGCGCCATTGAAAGCGCGCCTATGGCGCTTTGGGCGAACAGGGTATTGGTCAGCGCTGCTTCTTGGGCTTTAATAGCATCAGTATCGAATGCTGGAATGGGGTACAGGATGCTCGATAACGGCGTTTGGTCGTGGTGAGCAAATACCTTATCGCTGGCCATCACTTGTTGGCGCATTTCGGGGAAATGGCAGGCGAGTTCGCGGCCCATGTTCAGGTACTGTGAACCTTGACCGGCAAAAAGGGCGGCCACTTTCTTTGATTCATTCTGAGCCACTAAGGCATGAGAGCGGTAGTTGATACCAGAAGGTAACTGCCACGCCTCGCTTGCACTGGTTTCTAGGTGCCCGCTTTCTAAATGCGCAATCGATTGATTCAATTGAGCTTGTAGCTGAGCGATATCCTTAGCCACAAAACCTAAACGGGCATCATTGTTTGCCAATACGCGCAGCGGATACTGCAGAGCGATATGGCGCAGGTGGGTGTTATCACTTTTGCCTGCGTTGTTACTTTGGCTCAACGCCGCCTTTAACTCGCTAAGCAGTGCGGTTTTATTGGCGGCGGCAAACAATAGCGTTTGCGGCACACTGCGCTGACGGTATTTATCGCCTGAGCTGTGCTCAGGTTTGTATTCTTCTAACACTAAATGAAAGTTAGTACCGCCAAAGCCAAAGGAGCTCACGCCAGCGCGGCGCGGCGTTGCATCGGCGCGCTGAAACCATGGGCGCGTTTCGGTATTTAAATAGAATGGCGAGCTTTCGATATTCAGCTTTGGATTGGGCTTACTGACGTTAATGGTCGCAGGCAATACCTTGTGGTGCAGTGCTAGCGCCGCTTTGATAACTCCCGCAGTACCCGCCGTTGATTTTGTGTGCCCGACTTGGGATTTTACTGAACCTAACGCGATATGTTGATTGGTGTCGTTGCCTTGGGCAAAGACCGATTTTAAACCATTAAATTCAGCCACATCACCTGCGGCGGTGCCTGTGCCGTGGGCTTCAATTAAGCCTATGCTGTGAGGTGCAAAACCCGCGTCGTCGTAAGCACGCTCCAATGCTTTAGCTTGGCCTTCGGGGCGCGGCGCATAAATACTCTTAAACTTACCGTCCGATGATGCGCCAACGCCTTTGATAACCGCATAAATACGGTCGCCATCGCGCTCGGCATCTTCAAGGCGCTTAAGCGCGACCATACCGATACCTTCGCCGATCATCATGCCTTTTGAATCGATATCAAAGGGTTGAATGGTTTCATTGGTGGTGAAGGCAGGTGTTTTTGAGAAGCTCATGTACATGGATGGCGAGTTGTCGGTACAGACGCCACCAGTAATCATCATGTCGCTGCGACCTTCGGTCAGCTCTGTTAACGCCATACGCATAGCGGCAAGCGAGCCCGCGCAGGCAGCATCAACCACACAGTTCATGCCGCCAAAATCAAAACGGTTGGCAATACGGCCCGCAATCACGTTACCTAAGGACCCTGGGAAAGAGTTTTCTTCCCAGTGAATATATTGATCTTGGAATTTTTTGATCAGCATTTCGCTGTCTTCATCGCTCAGGCCGCTGCTTTTGAATACTTTTTTCAATACTGGATATTGCAGGCGCGAGTTTAAGCTCTGACTGATTTTTTGACCACCGCCTACGCCTAGCGTGATACCGATACGATCGCGATCATAATCGGTGGGCAGATTGGCATCGGCAAGCACTTCTTTAGCAACAATTAGCGACAGCAGCTGCGAGGTATCTGTCAGTTCAAGAATATTGGGCGGCAGACCGAACTCCATTGGATTAAAGTCGACTTCAGGCAAAAAACCACCGCGTTTACAGTAGCTTTTGTCGGCTTTACTTTTATCGGCATCGTAATAATCTTCGGCGCGCCAATGGGTGTCAGGGATGTCAGTAATGGCATCGATTTTTTCGCTGATCAAATCCCAAAATTTATTTAAATAGCGCGAGTTGGCAAAGATACTAGCCATGCCGACGATGGCAACGGGCATATCTTTCAAACGTTTGTTGAGCCGTTTATCTTTTTTTGACTCAGTTGCAGAATTAGGTACAGAAGGGGTATGGCTCATAAAGAGTCTCCACGGGTCGACCTGGATACGGTGACCTTGTTTTGGGATCCAGCCGCGCTTGTCTTTGGCGTGCCATGGGCACCGGGAAAACGGGCTAAGAAGGTGTGATAGTTGCGAACGAGCAACTTTCGTAAATGAAACGGCCCATGTCTAAGGACATAGGCGATATATCTATTGGTCGCTTGGGTATTACTGTCTTGATAAATATCGAGATAAATCCAATCACTTGCCGTGTCTATGCCTAATAGCACAGAGCTTGGGGTTTGCTCAGTAAGGTGCGGCGGTATGGTGAGTGACACCACTTGTACCACAGTATCGCCGTCGGTACTGGGCAGTGCCAGCGCCTTGGCCAAGGTTTCTGGATTGACCGTATAGGTTTGGATATCGCTGCCTTGAGTCACAGGCAATTGATTAAAATAGCGTTCGGGTACTTGTGGGGCTTCAAATTCATCGAGTCGCGATATGCCATAACGCTTTAAGCAACGGGCAAGACCAGAGCGCGACACATTGGGGTTAATATAAGTTTGAGTGACGCTGAGTAATCTATCTAAGGTCAGCCTTAACTGGTAACGCAGTCCTACCACCACATATTCTTCCATCGGCGTGAGTGTGGTATTGAGATGGTGAGGAGTGTTTGAACTGTTGCTGATGGATTCGCGTTTACGCCACTTACGGACGGTAGCTTCGGTGATATTTAAAATCTTTGCCAGCTGGCTCACGCTTAAATCCGATTGCTGAATAAAAAGCCGCATTTCTGGCGTAGTGGTGGCGTTGCGATGCCGAGGTGTACTGCCTTTTTTCGCCGCTTGAGTTGTACTCTTTGGAGCGTAAGACGGCGTTTTAGATTGAGCGTCGTGAGTTGCCATTAATAATAATTATCATCCGACATAATCTATTGGGACTGGTAAGCGATTTTTACGAAGTTACCACAGTCAGTCTTTATGAAAAGGGTGGCGCTTGTTGTCAGCTCAGCACTTATCATCAGTGTCATTTAATGGGAAAGCAGGTTACCTGAGGTTTGGGTTCGATACAATCATGTGGGACTGCGAATTGTAGGCTTTTGTGAGCTGAGCCTGTTTTTTGTGCGGTCAGTTAGATGTTGGTTTGTGGTTTTTAGCTTTTAATCCTTTGATAAATTTAACGTAATATTTGTAATGTAGATGAAAACCGTTTTTTTGAGTTTACAGGGTAAAATAGCCCCTACTGGCTTAAGCTGCTTAGGTCTTATTGGTGACGAATTTGATGTTATCGCTAGATTTTCTAACCCTTAATCTGATAATTTCGCTATCGTGCGACGATTTATTATGCAATTAAAATATCATACGATTTAAAGTGACTCTAAAACGTCGTTAACACTATATAAGATGAAGAATGAATCCAGATCATAACGCTGCAGTGTGTGCTCCCCAAAGCCAAAATATGACCGAGCACCAGCCGCAAAATACTGAAAAGCCTAACCCTGCCGTATCTGATGCTCAAACATTGGGCAAGGGCGAACGCAGTGTAAATGTAGATCTATTTTTTATTCCGTTTAGCGAGATGTCATCGCTGCATACCGTGCTGGCCCAGTCTTGGTTAAGTGATGATGAGCGCACTAAGGTGGCGCGTTATCGCGCCCCAAAAGCGCAAGGGAAGGGATTGCAGGTGAGAGCAGCGCTGCGAGCCGTATTATCTTGCTATGCGGATTTATCACCCAAAGAATGGTGTTTTGAATATAGTGCTAAGGGAAAGCCAAGCTTAACGGCGCAATTACGCCAACAAACGGGGCTTGAGTTTAATTTAAGCCATAGCGGCGATTGGCTGTTGATTGGTGTAGCTCAGTTTCATGGCCTTGAGTCAGCTTTATTCGGCGTTGATATTGAAAGATCGCGGCCAAAGACGGATATTTATCCCATTTTAAATCACTATTTTTCATCTCAAGAAACCACAGCATTGCTAGCGTTAGCTGATGAAGCGAGCCAGCGGCAGCGCTTTTTCGATTTATGGGCATTAAAGGAATCCTATATTAAGGCCACTGGTCTAGGTCTAGCGCAGTCGCTTAAATCTTTTGCCTTTGAGCTTAAGCCATTTAAGCAATTAGCTGCCGCATCACTTCAGCTTTCATGTCAAAATGCCGAAGTGAGACAGTCCTGTGGGATAGCGCCTATGCTCAGCGTTTATCCTAATATCTCACTAAAAAGCCCCGATACTGACGTCCTATATTGGCAGACATATTTTGGGCGTTTGACCGACGAATACCGTTTTGCAGTGAGCTTAGCCCATGCTAGTAATGTTGCTATTGCGGTGAAGTTAACGGCGCAACTAAGCAGTATTGAGAGCTTAATCGTCAGCGCGTAAATCATGAGCTTTATTCGCATAAAAACTGCGTAAACCGCTAAGTTGTACTAGCCCGTTTAGCCATGATTCTTTCTGTCTTTATCTATTTTTTAGCCTGTTTTATTCATCTTCGGTTAAACATTGCTGGGTATAGTCACGCCCATAATATTTTGCATTGGAATGGAATAAATGAGGCTCACCATGAAACGGGTTAACTGCGTGTTATCGGCTACTATGCTGGTTTTGCTGTCTGGCTGTGGCTATTTTGGTAGCGACGAAAAACAACAATTAGAGCAGGCTTGGTTAGCTAAAGATCCACAATTGCAGCAAGTGGTTGAACAAATTCGTGCTAATGGATTAGATGTTGTGGCACAAAGCGCTGCGGCAGGCACAGTTTCAGCCTGCGTGACGCAAAAGCTTGTGCAGGATCCGCTTGGAAAATTAGTTAATGTTGAAGGCTCGCTAGTGGAATCGGCTAAGGTAGCTGAACTGTTAGGTGATTTACAGAAAGTGATGGAGCAGGACGTGAGTTTTGAAAAGCTCGCAAGTCTTCTGCAAAAAGGCGCCGATGCAGCTGTTTACGCAAAGAGCTTGATTGAGCAGCAGGGGTTAGATCAAGCATTACAAAGTCTTAAGCAAATGGCGCTTGCGAGTGAACAATTTGCCAAGCAAGACTTAGGGGCACATTTTCAGCAATTATTGCTTGAGTGCAAAACTACAGAGCCAACGTCCACCTCAGTAAATTAAATTTCTATTCCAGTCAACAAATCGCCTTTAAGATAGTGCCTATAAGTACGAATGATCTTTCTCGATAAATAAACCTATGTTGAAGCGCTATTTGGTTGTTGAATCGCGTCGCAAATTTGGGGTTGTAACGGTTTGTTAATATGTTGACGCAATAAAAAGCCCTGATAATTCAGGGCTTTTTAGGCTTTTATTTAGCGAGCCGTCTTACTGTAAACCTTTGATATTATCTTGATTTACTGTCTTGCAAGCCGGTGATTTTCACCTGGTTGCTCAAAATCGCTACGATACGGGTTTATGTCTAAACCACCACGGCGAGTGTAGCGCGCATAAACAGTGAGTTTGGCGCAATGACAAAAACGTTTGAGATCGACAAAAATCCGCTCGACACACTGCTCGTGAAACTCGTTATGCTGGCGAAAAGAAATCAAATAGCGCAGTAGCTTCTCGCGATCGATTTTAGGCCCTTGATAGCGGATCATCACGCTGCCCCAATCGGGTTGCGAAGTAATTAAGCAGTTCGATTTTAGCAAATTGGAATTGAGCGTTTCTGCAACAATTTGTTTTTCATCGGTACTGTTTTCTAAATAATCAGGATTAAAAGTATAATCACTAACTGCAATATCGAGATCGTCAATACAAGTGCCTGGTAACTCGATGATGCGCTGAGTAGCGAAGTTTTTTGGCTCGATAATCTTAATATTAACATCGCCTTGGGCGCATTGGCTTAGGTCCTGTATTAAGTTTTTTTGCAGTGAATCTATGTTATCAAACTTGGTTTGATTAAAGCTATTGAGATACAGTTTAAACGATTTTGACTCAATCAGGTTCAGGCTTTCATAGCTCAAATACACTTCTACTATGGCCACCATAGGCTTACCTTTGGCATTTAACCAAGATAGTTCATAACCCGTCCAGATATCGGCACCATGAAATGGTAGCCTCTCTGTGAGTGCTATAGCGTTACGGTTTAGTGAGCGTGGAACCCCTTGTAGCAGCGACGCGTCATATTCAGCTTGATAGTCTGTGGCTTTACCTAACGTCAGGCCAACAAGCGCTTGCGCATCACTATAGGGATCGTGATTCTGTGTCATCAATACTGTTTCCATGTCAAAATAGGCATACATTATACCTGAAATTGGATTGTGCTTAAGTGTCTTGTCTGCCTGCACTCGATAAATTTTTGCAAAACTATCATAAAGCTTACTTAACGAGCTTAAGTGAACTACCGCGTTATTACCCGCAGGGTGAACCTTCTGTGTGTATTCAGGGCGAATTTCAACCCGAACTAGAACAGGCGGTTTTTTGGCAGCCGGTTAAACGCGAGGTCGAAGGGAGTTTCGCCAATGTTGAGCATGCGCTAGAATTAACTTTATGGCCAGAAATCAATCACTTTTATGGTCAATATTTCTCTGCACCACTCTTATTTGACTCAAAATGGGGTACGGGTGAGTTGCTGCAAGTATGGAATGAAAACGATTTTTATTGTCTGCAGCAAAACCTGATTGGCCATCTGATGATGAAAAAAAAGCTCAAGCAGCCACCCACTTGGTTTATTGGCCTGTTAGATGATGGCGATAAAATGCTCACTATCGATAACAATGACGGCAGTGTGTGGATAGAGCTACCTGGTGAGTTACCTTTGCAGCAATTATCGGCAAGTTTAGCTGAATTTATCGAGGCGTTATCGCCACGGATAGCACCGCCAGTAAAGCATGAAGAATTACCTATGCCGGCATTAGAGCATCCCGGTATTTTCGCTCGCTTCAAACTTATGTGGCAAAACTTGATGGGTAAACGCTAGCTGGCGTGAGCGACGCTCACTTATCAGAGTGAGCTCAAACTAAGTGCGGCTTATCTTAGATTGAGTTCTACTGCGAGATACTATGATGCTATTGATGATCCCAAGACAGATTTGACACTATGCGACAAGGCTCGCAGCGAAAGTGAAACATATCTAACAGTGGTTCATCAAGTTTCCAATCTTGACTGTGACAACGTGGGCAAGCCCGTGTTATTTCAGAGGCAAGATCTTGGCCACCAACGCGATATAAATAGTAATAGGTCGGGATTTTCGTGAGATATTCGATACGACCGCGTAAATCCCAACCCCGACGAAATAAATCACTCTCTGGACTCGATAATTCCTCTAATGCGGCAAATTCAGCTTTTGTAGCCGCCGCCATTTGTAGCTCGTCACAGGCTTGCCATTCACTCTGCCAACGAATAATGCGTTTATGATCGCCATTAAAGGTGGCGGGAATTTGGTACAAGGGAATGGGCAATAGATTATCGCCACTGCGCAGTGGCGAGCACATATGCACAAAACTGGTGTAGAGCAACTGCCAGCTTGGGGTTTGGGTATTGCTGACCTCAGAGTTGATGTCCTGACCGATAAACTTTTCCCGCGGGGCCAGTAGCTTGGCTTCAGTTAATTCTGTTAACGCTTTTTTGACCCAAGGGCTGTGGTATTTGTGCGCTAAACTGCCCTTTTCTGGCATTAACAAACGCACTCTAAATTCACCGTCATTAAAGGCGACCGCAAATTCTCGTCCTAAGATTTGACCGTTGGCTCGATAGGCTTCGAGAAGTTGATTAATGGCTTTTTCGGCTGCAGAAATAGTCGTGTCGGCGAAACATTCGAAGCGCAGTTCAGTGACAAACATTAAGCTGTTTTCCCTTGGGATTCTAGTAGGTTGATGCGTTGTTGAAGTTTGAGTAACTCATTTTTTAGTTGCACTATTTCTGCTGTTTGCTGTTCGGCATAGCGGTCAAAATATGTTTGTTGCGTCAATAGGCGCTCAGAAAGTGTAACAAGAGTTATGGCGTCGTGAGTTATAGGTGCTTCTTCTGTCCGGGGCGTTGCTTGCAACTCGGTTAAACGTTCTCGCTCCGCCTTAGGCATTAATTTAAATTGTTGTAAGCCTTGTATCAATATCGGCAAAGGTAAGCGGCTACCTAAACGGGTTTTAATTAAAGCTAGGCTGGGATTTTTTCCGCTGGCTTCGAGCGAACGTGCTGCCGCTAATACTTGGTCAATAGGACTCATCATTAGCAAAACTCCTTAAATTGTTGAATATTTTTAATCAACTTTAATATCACTTCTTAAATAATGACCTAAAAAATCATGTCATTATTTCGGGCATTTATGTCGCGCTTAACTCGGTTTTGATAAGGCGCAAACCCGATTCAATCTTCATTATATAAGATGTTATCCGATGAGTTATCAATCGAGTCATTCAATTATTGCTAGTGTTTTTTACTTAGCGCGCAAGCTTAGGTCCTAGTGGTTGTGCGGTCAATGTTGGCGGGGGCTACCTTTAATAAGGTGAGCAACAGGAAGAGACTAATTAAAGAGATTTCAATGCTGTGTTATTGCGCTCAGTACCCTAATCATTAAGGAAAACCACTAAGGATTAATACATGCCAATGATTTTTTGGAATAATGTCTTAGTGGTTTTTGGGACGCAGCTTAGCGTCAACTATAATCGAGTGACCTTATGATTTACGAAGCTGAGTGTCTAACTTTTCAATGAGTGGCGTCCATTGAGCATCTGCTTCTAGGGCTTCAGTTAGAAAACTCTTTTGGGCGGAGGTCCAAAAGGGGGCTTGATTTAGATGAATGTGATCATCAATCTCGTGGGTTTCAATAAACTGCGCTATAGCTTCATCGCTACTGTCTAAACCGAGTTGTTCGAATAAGTGGCTTAAGTCGACTTGAGTAGTGTCCATCATTATTTCCTTTTCAGTTATAGTGCCTGTGTTTAGAGTAAGCGTCTGATTGAAAAATGCAATCTATGATTAAAATTTGCACTTTGTCGTTTCCTTGATAAATTAATGGTTACTCATAAAAAGTGTGAGCTCATTCAAGGAAAACTCAGAATGGATAATCAGACCTTGGAAACCTATCGAGCAGTCTATTTGACTGCGGAAGATTTACGTATTGCTGCTTCTATTCTTTATAACGCTTATCACGATGACCCCTTTTTTATTGACTCACTGTTTACCTCAGATAAAGCGGCTTATGAGCAAAAGTTGCGCGCGGCGATCCGTGAAGAACTCAATACCTTATGGCAACAAAAACAAGCACTCATTGGCTTGTTTGACGGCGAAAGACTCATTGGTTTAGCCTGTGTCATTACCCAGAAAATACCGTTAGGAGAAGGACGTTATTGGCATTGGCGTTTAAAGATGTTGTTAGGTGCAGGGTGGAAATCGACCCAAGCTTTAATAAAAAAAGAGTCGAGTATTATTGAGTTATTACCGAATGATCGGTGTGGTATTTTGCAGTTTATTGCACTGGTACCTAATGAGCAGCACAAAGGACTCGGGCATCGCTTAGTTCAAGCGGTAGTGAGTTGGTGTGATGAGCAACCAGATGTAGAAGGTATTGGGGTGTTTGTCGCTCATGAGAGCCATCTACAACTCTTTACTCAGCATGATTTTGTATCTTTGGGTGAATTGAGTATTGGCTGTATCGATGGGCAGTTATTATTTTATGTAGGCCAACAATATGCGTAATTCGAGCCGTTCAGTTCATTCATATCGTAGCTTCGCCGATTTCTACCCCTTTTATTTATCTCAGCACCAAACCCCCATTTGTCGACAATTACACTTTGCGGGTAGTGGTTTAGTCTTATCACTGCTAACCATTGCGATATTCACACAAGCGTGGTGGTTATGTTGGTTTATTCCATTCGTGGGCTATGGTTTTGCCTGGGTGGGACACTGGGTATTTGAGAAAAACCGCCCTGCAACATTTCAATATCCATTTTATAGCTTGATGGCAGATTGGGTAATGTTTGCTCAAATGACTCGTCGTATTTTTAAGTAGAAAAAACGATGTTAAGTAAGATGCCCATGCCCGTGTGAGAGATCGCTTACAAAGACTGTAGGACATCATGCTTTGTTGCTGATTGTTTTTTATGCTCTTGATGTTAATGTAAAATAAAATCAATTAGTTAAATGCTCGCAACTCTCCTTTTCATACATTGCGATTTAGTCGTGTGTTCTTTGGGGCGGACAAATATCTGGGAGTTAACGTAAAATACACACATAGCAAGACGAATGGATAGCAAGGACAGCGAAATAGGCTAAAGGGACGCAAGACGCAAAAAATTATTCAGATTTCATGGTTGAAATCGATGATAGTAGGATAACTATCATCTGCCTAGGATAGGCTAATGAAAAGCTAGATTGCTTTTCAAGGATTATTAGGGATAGAAAGTCATATTGTCAGGATGATGATTATCAGGATGAAAAGGGACACGCTTAGGGATTAAGCATGAGCTCGATACAGGATGTGTCGAGTCCAAGGATAGGGTATAAGGGTGAACAGCTTGTACTCATCTATGGAAGGCCAATTTTGCAGGATGTAATAGGGAAACGTCATAGGAAGTGACCGGCTCTGTAAACGGATTTACAGGTCAAAGGATTGAGTGTTATCTCGCGCAAGTTAGATACACAGGGACAAAAAAGGATGACAGGGATGATGCTGGACGCAAGCAGACGCATGGATGGTGCAGGGAGCACAATAGGGCAGGAAGGCTTACAGAGAATAAATGGGGCGCACTTTTGTTGCGCCCTTTTCTTTGGCGAATTATTATAATTCATGTAGTTTCGCACTGTTATAACCCCTCGCACAAATGTAAACTTTAATCTGCAGTATGAGTTTTTGCTGCAATGCATTTCATACTCACTTTATTTCATGTTGTTTTATATTCCTCCCTCTCGGTGCTCGTTAAATATTTGTCGCAAGCATTTAATTTTTATGGATAAACGTTGGCTGAGTGTCTATGGGATATCCTCAGAAGAATAAAGTGAGTGCTATGAGTGTCATGGATTCAATTGCCATTATCTTTGTGAGATATCTCTCACAATTACGTAAGTCATTTGTAAGTCTTTAGATTGGCAATAACATTTTTAAATTGTTATATTCATTTTTATCAAATGGTTAACTCACTTCCTCACTGTTAATTTCAATATTTCCTTTAATATCTTTAAGTAATCCTTAATGAGTACTTTCGTGATTAGCGTAAAATCAATCCCGTACAAGGAATGACGAGCAACAGGATGTTGGCGTAAAGGATGATTGAGCAGTGACAAAGGAATGTGACTTAAGGAATGATAGGGATGTTGGCCTTTCAGGATGAAAGAGCATCAATAATCAAGGAAGGTAGTCTATCAAGGATTGATAGACACATTGCACCGGATGGTAATGGCACATGGAGTGCAATCGAATGGATGCAATACAATACCCGCTTCATGGATGATGGAACCGCTTAGGAAAGAGCAAGCTTGTGATTGGATGACCAAGAGATAGGGAAGTACATGAGTACAAGGATCTCAAGGATTGAGCAGGGATGAAGCAGGACGCAGATTGACGCATGGATGGTGCAGGGAGCACAAAAATAGCGGGACAGCTTAACAGAGAAATAGAAGGGCGTGGCTTTTATGGCTGCGCCCTTTCTTTTTGAATTTTTTACAGCGAGTTATTTTAGCACCAGATAATGACTGATTGCTCGCTATTATGGTAGGCAGTTTATTTGGGGATCATAGTCGATAAAACTTAATGACACTTGCCAGAACTACAGCCACTTTGTGTACCGCAACCGCCAAATTTACCCTGCGACGTGGGCGCTTCATGCCATTCAGGCTCAGGGAATATAGGCCATTCTATTTTTTGAATTTTCTTGCCTTGCATCCAAATATGACCACGGTATTGGTTAATGCCATCCGTGCTGAATTCAAATAAATATTTCGCTTTCCAACAAATACCCGTCGTACCGCCAACGCTCGGACGCGCAGTTTCCATTGCTATCGCTAATAACTGTACCTTTTGGCGCCAACATTCTTTTTCAGCAAAAACACGGCTTAATTCTGCCATTTGGCGTAATTGCCAGAAGAATGCGGCAATTACGACGAGACCAATAATTAACAGAAGATCTGACATCATTTGCTAGTTGCCTTAAACAAACCACCTATGGCTTGTGATAGTTGAACACTACGATTGGGATTTCTTAATTCGCCTAGTAATTGATTGCGTAAACTAGGAATAGCCACAATATCAGCAAAGACCTGATTAAAGAAGGCTTGGGGCTGCAGGGCAAGAGCTTCTAAGTAAACTCTGCGACTTGAATCGTGTTTTAATATCGACCAGCTACGCCCGGCAATGCTTATTAAAGCGTTAGCATCTAAATAAGATTGGCGATGAAGATGTTCGAAGGCCTGTTGACTGTGTTTGGTGCTAGAGGCCAGAGCCCGAAGAAAATAGGCTTGATGCTCTGGGGCTGCGTCTTGCAGTTTGGTGAGAATTTTATTGGCAAGCGTGTCGCTGACTTTTAAATGTTCAAGGCATTGGCATAGTGCGATTTGTACTTCGATTGCACTCGCATCAAAACTCGATACCAAGTGCTGTTCATGATCTAATTCATTTACTCTCGCGCACACATCGGCGATACCTTGCATCCCAATATGTTGCCATTGCGTTGGCGCAACTTGGCCTGATAGGTATTGCAGCGCAAATTCGTATTGCGACGATGCGCGCTGGCCGAGCTGTTTACGAACAAGGGCATTAAATACGGCGAGTTTTTCCTGACTCGGCTTGAAGTTAAACGGATTATTCGCGAGTCGCTCTTGTTGCTCATCACTGAGTGGCTGAGTGGGATCTTGCCCTAATGCGGCTAATATCATTTCGATAAATTGTGAACGCGGTGCCGGCGACAATAATCCTTGTTCATCTAACGCCAGTTTTAGAAACCAAATAAAGTGTTGCTGGCTTGTATCCCAAAAGACAATCGCGAATTGCGCATGCCCTTGAATGGGATAGGGATAAGGGGTAGCTAGAGACTCTATTTGGTGAAACGCGAGCATATCAATATGCTGCACCCTACGGCCAAGATCATACACTTGGAACTGGGTTTTCGCGGTGGTTAAAAATTGGCTTAAAGTGGTTATTTCAGTCATTTGGCTGCCATATCAATCAAAGAGGCTCAATAAATTGGCGCCATTATAGGGGGAAGCGAGTCTGGATGGTATGATTGCCACTCTTTAATCGACTTATTCGGCCTGTGGATTGTGGCAAGTTCCTGAATCACAGTGGCTAATGTAAGAATGGATCTGAACGCTATGTTATACGGCCAAACCCAAGTTAAATTGGATCAGATTGCCCAAGCACTAAAAGAGGCCGAGTTGTGGTCTGAGCTAGCGCCTTCAGCTGATGCGATGGCAAGCACGGCACCTTTTGCTTGCGATCTTATGCCCCTTGAACAGTGGCTGCAGTTTGTGCTGTTGCCTAGAATGCGAAACTTAATTGACACCGCGGCTCCTTTGCCGACGCAAATTGCGATAGCCCCTATGGCTGAACATGTTTGGCAGAATATGCCTTTGCGGCAAAACCTGATTGGCGTATTGAATGAATTGGATATGTTGTTAAATGAATCAAGATGATATGTGGCTTGAAACGCCTGAAAATGCACTGAATACATCTCAAGCGGATGATTCAGAAGAGCAAGCGCCTAAGATTGAAATTCTCTATGAAGATGAGCACTTAGTGGCAATTCATAAACCCGCAGGTTTATTGGTTCATCGCAGTTATTTAGCGCGGCGTGAACGATTTTTTGCCATGCAACTTACCCGCGACTTAGTCGGCTGTCATGTGTTCCCTGTTCATCGTCTCGACAGGCCGACATCTGGTGTGCTCTTGTTTGCCAAGAGTAGTGAAGTGGCCAATACACTGTGTGAGCAATTTGCTGCCCATACGGTTGAAAAGCAATATCTGGCCTTAGTGCGCGGTAATATGCATGAGAGCGGTATTTTAGATTATGCGCTTAAGGTTGAGTTGGATGAGCTGGGTGATAAGAATGCCGATCCTAACAAAGCAGCGCAGGAAGCAGTGACGGCTTATGAGCCACTTCTTAACACTGAGATCCCTTATTCGTCAGGCCGTTATCTTACCAGTCGATTCGCACTGGTACGCTTGAGCCCTAAAACGGGGCGTAAGCATCAGCTAAGAAGACATATGGCGCATTTACGTCACCCCATAGTCGGTGATACCACCCATGGTGATGGTAAGCAAAATGCGTTTTTCCGTGAGCACTTTGGTATCAATCGCCTATGGCTTATCGCGAAAAAACTCAGCTTTACGCATCCAGTCACTCAAACTCGGCTCAGTATAGAAACTGAGCTTGAAGCTCAGTGGGAAACCGTGTTTGCCGAGTTAGGTTGGGACGAGATGACCTTGAGTCAACAGGCTGAGTTGTTAATCGCCGCCGATGAGACGACTGCCGGATATGCTTAACTGGTAACCTTAGCTGAGACCGTCTCGACATAATAGACAGTCAGCCAAGTGAAGTGGATGACATAAATAGTCTTCGCTTGGCTGTGTTATTGACACTAAAGCAATCGAATCAGAACGCTTGAATCAATAATAGCTGCCTATCAAAACGAGTCTGACGCGAGTAGGTCGAGGTGTTGTGGTGTTTGTGCTGTTTGTGGACGCAGTTTTTGCATCATTACGGCTAAGGTTGAGAATCCAGAGGTAGGCGCGAGTGGCGAAGTGAGGTTTTGCTGGACGGAGTGAAAGTAATTTTTACGTCGAGTTTGGATCGTTTTGTAGTGTTGTTTGAGGTGTTTTTGTCGGGCAGACTGTCGCATCAGATATTTCCTCATGCTCAATGACTTGATTTATAAAAAAATTACGCCTTAGTAGCTTGCCCATAGACTCAACAATAACGTAAGGTCAGCCTATTAAGGTTTGCAATAGAATGTGGAGTGTATCATGAAAAAGGTGAATCTGGTGTTTGGCACTGTGTACGGAAGCGCACAATTTACTGCAGAAACCCTAGAGAAAGAGCTGCAAATCCTCGGTTATGATGTGACATTATGGCAACCCGATGCGGTCGTAAACTTCATTCCTCCGCAGGATGAATTGTTAATCGTGATTACGTCAACGACCGGCCAAGGAGATTTACCCGAGGATATTCAACCTTGGTATCATAATCTTAAAACTCACTCGCCCTATTTACCGGCGCTTAAATATAGCGTGATAGCACTGGGCGATTCAGGTTATGAGACTTTTTGCGGCGCGGGTAAATCTGTTGATGCGCTTTTGACTGAACTTGGCGCTAAACCGTTAGTGGAGTTATTTGAAATTGATGCCTGTGACACCATGGAACCTGAGGTTGAAGCAATAAAATGGCTAGAGCGCTGGAATCAAGTCGTCAAATCCGAGCTCGCCGCTTAGGAAGATTCGTCACTCAGCAATGGTTTAAATTTGCCCAGCGCCTAAGTCAAGCGCTGCTCATTCCTATTGCCATTTTACCCGCCGCAGGGGTTATGCTTGGCTTAACGGTTAGCCCTATTCCCTTTATGCCCGAAGAGCTGACAGTATTGATGTTAGCGGTGGGCAAACTCATTTTCGCCATCATGCCGATGTTATTTGCCGTGGCTGTTGCTATTGGTTTTTGCCGCGATCAAGGTATTGCCGCCTTTACGGCGGTGTTTGGTTATGGCGTGATGACGGCGACGTTAGCCGCACTGGCTGATTTATATCGGCTACCAACCCAACCTTTATTGGGAATGGATACCTTAGATACTGGGATTGCAGGCGGCATGTTACTCGGCGGTATTACTTGCTTTGCGGTGCGCTGGAGCCAATACATTCGCTTACCAGCGATTTTCTCTTTTTTTGAGGGGCGTCGCAGCGCATCTTTGCTGATTATTCCCTTAGCGATGGGGCTTGGTTATGTACTCGCTCACGTGTGGCCGCCACTCGCATTTTTGATTGAACGCGTATCTGACTGGGCGGTTTATCAAAAACCGGCCATTGCTTTTGGCATCTATGGCGCGCTGGAGCGTTTACTTATCCCCCTT
Organism: Shewanella glacialipiscicola; assembly: GCF_023283485.1. Classification (GTDB taxonomy): domain Bacteria; phylum Pseudomonadota; class Gammaproteobacteria; order Enterobacterales; family Shewanellaceae; genus Shewanella; species Shewanella glacialipiscicola. The sequence goes on along the minus strand of NZ_JAKILU010000002.1, from coordinate 83,202 downwards.
GGATTACACCATATTTGGAATGCACCTTTTTACTTAGAAGTGGGCCAATATCAGTTATTAGGGCATGAAGTCGTTCGTGGTGAGGTGGCGCGCTATTTAGCGGGCGATCCGCAGGCGGGAAATTTAGCCGGTGGTTATCTGATTAAAATGTGGGGTTTACCGGCTGCGGCATTGGCGATGTGGCGCTGCGCTGATAAATCGGAACGTAATCGCGTCGCCGGTATTATGCTATCAGCGGGGGCGGCAAGTTGGTTAACTGGGGTGACCGAGCCTATCGAATTTGCTTTTATGTTTGTGGCGCCAATTTTATTTATCATGCACGCCTTGCTCACTGGGCTGGCTTATTTTGTCTGTATTATGCTGGATATTCACCACAGCATCGTATTCTCCCAAGGTCTGGTAGACTTTACGCTGTTATTCCCACTATCCCGTAATACTAGCTGGTTTATTTTTCTTGGCCCCTTAACTGCAATTATATATTACCTATTGTTTAGAATAAGTATTTTAGCTTTTAACTTGAAAACTCCCGGCCGACTTGAGCATCCTCATCATAATGGACCTAAAGAAAGTTTACGGGCGATTATCGCGGCGCTCGGCGGACGAGACAATATTGTAGAGCTGAATGCCTGTTTGACTCGTTTGCGTTTGAGCGTACACAAGCCTGAGCTAGTCAATAAAGTGCGTTTAAGCCAGTTGGGTGCTAAGGGCGTGATTGTCATGGGTAAAGGTGTGCAGGTGGTGTATGGCACTAAGGCTGAAACACTGCGTAAAGTATTACAGCGTTATTTAGATACGCGTCGTTAGGAGAGTGATACACGCCGCAAGAATTATACTTTCACAGAATTAATCATTTAAATTTTACATTTTATTGATTCAAGCTTCTGAAATATCATTTTTATTTCCGCATTATAGAATTTTTATGCTGTTCAGCATGGGTTGCTATGGCAAACTCAAACTAGGGACAATATAGGAGATCTAACTTTGCAACAAATGACTGAAACTCGCACTCATACTCCGCCAACCATAGCCCGTAAAATCTTACTGACAGATTGTGCCGATGCCCAAGGCTTAATTGCCAAAATCACCAGTGTTTGTTTTAACCATAAGCTTAATATCATCAAAAATAGCGAGTTTGTCGATAATGCTCAGGGGCGCTTTTTTATGCGTACTGAATTAGAAGGCATTTTTAACAGCGAACAGTTATTGCAGGATTTACGACAAGTGCTGCCTACGAAAAATCATATGAACTTAGTCAGCGCGGGCAAAAAACGCATTGTAGTATTGGTGACAAAAGAAGCTCACTGTTTGGGTGATTTGTTAATGAAAGCCTATTACGGCGGCCTGAGTGTCGAGATTGCCGCTGTGGTGGGTAACCATGATGCATTACGCGAATTAACCGAAAAATTTAATATTCCCTTCCATCTGGTCAGTCATGAAGGCTTAGATAGAATTCAACATGAGCAAGCCTTGTTAGCTGCGGTCTCTCAATACGAACCCGATTATCTGGTGTTGGCTAAATACATGCGGGTGTTAACCCCTGATTTTGTGGCGCAATATCCCAATCGAATTATCAATATTCACCATTCCTTCTTACCCGCCTTTATCGGCGCAGCGCCTTATCGCCAAGCTTGGGAACGTGGGGTGAAAATCATTGGCGCGACAGCGCATTTTGTCAATAACTGCCTCGATGAAGGCCCCATTATTAAACAAGATGTCATCCCCGTCGATCACAGCTACAGCGCCTTAGAAATGGCGCGAGCAGGGCGCGATGTGGAAAAAAGCGTCTTGAGTAAAGCACTGCAATTAGTATTGAATGAACAAGTGGTTGTATACGGTAATAAGACCGTTGTGTTTTAAAGCGGTAAATAAAAAATGCCAAGACAAAATCTTGGCATTTACACTTAAATTTATAATAAGTTAAGCGCGAGCAGTTCAATCATTAGTCAACGATACGTAGTAACTCGTTAATACCTACTTTACTGCGTGTTTTTGCATCCACTTTTTTAACAATAATGGCAGCATAAAGGCTATACTTACCACAGGCCGACGGCAGGTTGCCCGACACAACGACAGAGCCCGCGGGGACGCGGCCGTAATGGACTTCACCCGTTTCGCGATCATAAATACGCGTACTTTGGCCAATATACACGCCCATTGAAATCACTGATCCTTCTTCAACCACAACGCCTTCAACAATCTCAGAGCGTGCGCCGATAAAGCAGTTATCTTCGATAATCGTTGGGCCAGCTTGTAATGGCTCTAATACACCACCAATGCCAACACCACCGGATAAATGTACGTTCTTACCAATTTGTGCGCACGAACCGACAGTCGCCCATGTATCAACCATAGTGCCTTCATCAACATAGGCGCCTAAGTTCACATAAGATGGCATCAGCACGGTATTTTTACCGATAAACGAGCCTTTACGCACGGTAGCAGAAGGGACTACACGAATGGCTTCGGCTTTGAAGCGTGCTTCGTCATATTCGGCAAATTTTAATGGCACTTTATCGAAGTATTTGGTTTCAGCGCCATCAATGACCACGTTGTCAAAAATACGGAACGACAGTAACACGGCTTTCTTTAGCCATTGATGTACATGCCATTGGCCGTCGATTTTTTCGGCAACACGTACTTCTCCTCTGTCGAGCATATTGATAACATTTTGCACATCGCTGCGAATGCTGGCATCGACTGTGCTTGGTGTGATATCGGCGCGCGCTTCAAACGCTGCTTCAATACGTTGGCGTAAAGCCTCCATTTATTTCTCCCACTGGTTTCGTTAATTAACGGATTCGATATTTTTTACATTCAGGGCATTGATCAACGCTTCCCTGAGAGTGTTTTCTTGATGTTCATTGAGCTGTAAACCTTCATTGGTCTGCAGCATAAAAAAATCTTCGGCACGTTCACCAATGGTGGTGATCTTGGCCGCGAGCAATATTGTATTGCAACGGTAAAAGATATCACCGACTTTAGCCAGTAATCCTGGGCTATCTAAAGCTATAAGCTCCATCATACTGGTGCCCTGACGGCTGCTTTTAAGAAAACTTACTTGCGTCGGAACGTGAAACGGTTTCATCTTACGTGATAGTTTTCTAAAACGTGGCAGTTTTGGACTATCACTCGCCAGCGCTTTTTCGAGGGCTTTTCGAACACTTTGAATACGCGATAACTGGCTAACTGGCTCGCCATTTTGCTCTAAGATCACAAAGGTATCGAGCGCATAATTATCTTTAGAGGTCATGATATTGGCATCATGGACAGTAATATTTTTATTGTCGAGTACCGCCATCACAGTCGCGAATAATTTAGGTCTATCTTGGCAATAAACAAATAATTCTGTACCGCCGCGTGTGGCATGTTTCGAAACGAGTACTAAAGGCTCGTCGAGTTGTTTGTGTTTTAGAATCGCTTCAGCGTGCCAAGCCAGTTGATTTGGCTGGTAGCGTAAAAAATAGTCGGCTTTGAAACGGTGCCATAAAATATCCAGATCTTTTTCTTTAAGCCCACGGCGCAGTAATTCTTTTTTAACCTTGGCTTGGGATTCGCGCACGCGCGCCCGAATATCGACTGGCTTTTCTTTACCGCGAGCGAGTACTCTTTGGGTAGAAAAATATAAATCCCGTAGTAGCGAGCCTTTCCAGCTATTCCAGGTCTTTTCGTTGGTGGCGCAGATATCGGCTACGGTTAAGCAGTATAAATAACTTAGATGTACGGCATCGCGCACTTTGCTAGCAAAGTCGGCAACCACATCGGGATCAGAAATATCACGGCGCTGGGCGGTAATTGACATCACCAGATGGTTTTCAACTAACCAAGCGACTAAGCGGCCATCGTGATCGTTCAAGCCATGGAGTTTACAAAAGGCGAGGGCATCAACGCTGCCCAGCTTACTATGATCCCCCCCGCGGCCTTTGGCGATATCGTGGAAAATAGCGCCTAAAACCAGTAATCCTTTTTTCGGTAATTGATTAATAAGCACAGAACCTAAGGGAAACTCCTCTTTTTGTTCCGCTTGAGAAAACCGTTCAATATTGAGCAGTAATCTGTGAGTATGTTCATCGACGGTATAGGCATGAAATAGGTCAAACTGCATTTGACCTTCGATATTGCGCCATGCGGGTAAATAGGCCGATAACACGCCGTGTTTATGCATTAAGGATAAGGCTACAATGCCGCGAGGATGACGCAAAATTTCCATAAAGGCTTGGCGGCAAAGTGGGTTTTCCTGTAATGCCTGTGTTTGGGCGCGTCTAGCACGGCGTAGCGAACGTAGCGTTGGCGCATAAATACTTTTGATATTGGAGTTTTTAGCCACCAATAAAAACAGTCTAATTATTTCTTCACTGCTATCGAATACATCATCGCTTAAGGCTTCAATAAAGGTGCCGCGGCGTTGGTAGTGTTTGTCTATTGATTGGATTTCGAGTGCTTTTGTTTGGCCTAATGTGGCGCGCTTAAATAGCTGTAACAGCATTTCGTTCAGCTCCATCACTCGGCGAACCGTGCGATAGTAGCGTTTCATCATTTGTTCGACGGCAAGCTGAGTCGCATCTTGGTAACCCATGAGCTCGGCTACTTGGCGTTGTACATCAAACAGTAGGCGATTTTCATCGCGTCCTGCTGTCATGTGCAGGGCAAAACGCAGGGTCCATAAAAAAGACTGGCATTCGAGCAGCTCTTCTAATTCAGCAGGTTCTAAAAAGTCGTATTGCACTAACTCTTCTAAACGCGCGGCACCAAAATGGCGCATAGCGACCCAAGCTATCGTTTGGATATCCCGCAGGCCACCAGGGCAACTTTTGATATTGGGCTCAAGGTCGAAGGCACTCGCTCTGGCATGGCGGGCATTTTGCTCATCACGTTTAGCGATAAAAAAATCACTCGATGTCCAAAAGTCACCTTGACGAATGGCATCATAAAGCCTATCAAACAGGGATTCAGTACCAGTTAAAAAGCGGGCTTCGAGTAAGTTAGTGGCGATGGTGACATCAATTCGTCCTAAACTAAGCGTGTCTTCTAAGGTGCGAACACTGTGGCCAATCTCAAGATTAGCATCCCATAAAAAGGCGATGAATTGACTGAGGGCATTTTCAGCATCTGCACATAAGCTGTTATCGTAAAGGAAGAGTAAATCGATATCTGAATGAGGGTGTAATTCGCCGCGGCCATATCCTCCAACAGCAATAAGCGCGATATCAAATCTATTGAGCCCAAGTTGGGCCCAAACGTGCTTCACAAGGGAGTCGACAAACTGACAGCGCTGCAAGACCAGTTCAACAATTGGAGCCTTTGCTTGAAAACGGGCGAGCAAGGCTTGGTTTTGTTCGATAAGTGCTTGTTTAGCCAGTAGCGCTGTGTTCATTTAGTCCCTTGTTATTGCCATATATTAATGGTTGATAATTCGTGGAAAATCTTCTTCATTACGCAGTGTGAGCACTTCAACGCCTTTGTCTGTTACCAGTAAAGTGTGTTCCCACTGGGCAGAGTTTTTACCATCAGAGGTTGTTACCGTCCACTTATCCTCACGATCGAGTATGGTGGTGTGCCGACCCGCATTGATCATTGGTTCAATGGTGAAACACATGCCAGGACGTAAAATCGTGTTATCACCATTGCGATAATGCATGACCTGCGGTTCTTCATGAAACCCCGATCCAATACCGTGGCCACAATAATCTTGCACGATAGAGTATTTCTCAAGGCCTGTTTTACTGGCTTTGATGAATTTTTCGATAGTATTGCCAATTTCGCCCAGTTTTAGGCCCGGACGAACCTTACGAATTGCTAAGTACAGACTTTCTTGGGCAATACGACATAAACGCTTATCTTTTGGACTGACTTCACCAATAAGAAACATTTTTGAGGTGTCGCCGTGGTAACCGTCTTTAATGACAGTGATATCGATATTAAGAATATCGCCTTCTTTCAATGGCGGATTATCGTTGGGAATACCGTGGCAAATAACATTATTGATCGAAGTGCAGATAGATTTAGGAAATCCATGGTAATTAAGTGGCGCAGAAATGGCGCCTTGTTCTTGCGTATATTGAGCGCAAATATCATTGAGTTCGTTGGTGGTTACGCCAGGTTTTACATAAGGGGCGATCATTTCCAATACGTCGGCAGCCAGTTTACCCGCAGCCCGCATTTTCTCAATTTCTTCAGCTGTCTTAATGACGATACTCATTGCGTTTTCTCTTCTGTCTTAAATGTTCGGTGGCGTCGCAATCTAACGCAAAAATTTGTGCTTTAGAGCTATTTATGGTATAAAGCGCGCCGTTATGTTTAAGTCTTGATGGATTGTCCTCGCCAGCTTTATGCTCAGTTTGGATGGTAGCAAGACTAAATATTGCGGCCATTATACATGGCAATTTGTCTAAATACTAAATCACACACGTATCGACACATTCTTCGGGGTGCCCTAAGTGGTTATATAAGGGGTCGAAGACATGGGGTGCGTGGAGGTCTAACCCCCTAAATTTTAAGGTAATAGAAATGACTACAGTTTCAATGCGCGATATGCTTCAGGCCGGTGTCCACTTTGGTCACCAAACCCGTTACTGGAACCCAAAAATGAAGCCATTCATTTTCGGTGCTCGCAACGGTGTTCACATCATCAACCTTGAGCATACAGTGCCAATGTTCAATGAAGCCCTTGCTTTCATCAGCAACGTAGCTTCAAAGAAAGGTAAGGTATTATTCGTTGGTACTAAACGTGCTGCTGGCGAAGCGATCAAAGAATCTGCTTTGTCTTGTGATCAGTTTTATGTTGATCACCGTTGGTTAGGCGGTATGCTGACTAACTGGAAAACAGTTCGTCAGTCAATCAAACGTCTGAAAGAGCTGGAAGTACAGTCAGTAGACGGTACTTTCGACAAGCTGACCAAGAAAGAAGCGCTGATGCGTACTCGTGAGCTTGAAAAGCTAGAAAAATCTTTAGGTGGTATTAAGAACATGGGCGGCCTGCCAGACGTATTATTCGTCATCGGTGCTGACCATGAGCATATCGCGATTAAAGAAGCTAACAACCTGGGTATCCCTGTTGTTGCAGTTGTTGATACTAACTCTGCGCCAGATGGTGTTAATTACATCGTTCCTGGTAACGACGACGCTATGCGTGCTATCCGTCTGTACACTTCTTCTGTTGCTGCTGCTGCGAAAGCTGGCCGTGGTCAAGATTTGGCTGTTCAAGCTGAGCAAGACGGTTTCGTAGAAGCCGAATAATAATAAGGCGCGATGATTATCATCACCCTTATTAACCAAGATTTTTGATTGGTTAACAGGGGCCATTGTGCCCCTGTTTTATATCTGCAAATTAGTCGATTTTTTTATAGAGGATTTAACAATGGCAATTACTGCTGCCCAAGTTAAAGAACTGCGCGAGCGTACTGGCGCAGGCATGATGGATTGTAAAAACGCACTGACAGAAACTGACGGCGACATGGAGTTAGCAATTGACAACATGCGTAAATCTGGTGCTGCCAAGGCTGCTAAAAAGGCGGGTAATATCGCTGCTGACGGTACAATTCTAATCAAGAATGGCGAAGGTTTCGCTGCACTGTTAGAAGTGAACTGCCAAACAGATTTCGTAGCTAAAGATTCAAACTTCTTAGGTTTTGCTAATGCAGTATTAGATGTTGCTGCAGCGTCTAAAGTGACTATCGAAGACCTAAAAGCACAGTTTGAAGATGCTCGTGTTGCATTAGTGACTAAAATCGGTGAAAACATCAACATTCGTCGTGTTGAATATATCGATGGTGCAAACCTTTCTTCTTACCGCCACGGTGAGCGTATTGGTGTTGTTGTTGCTGGTAATGCTGACGAAGAAATCTTAAAGCATATCGCAATGCACGTTGCGGCTTCTAAGCCTGAATTCGTTAATCCAGAAGACGTTCCTGCAGATTTAGTTGCAAGAGAACGAGCTCTGCAAATCGAAATTTCAATGAACGAAGGCAAATCTGCTGAGATCGCTGAAAAGATGGTTGCTGGTCGTATGAAGAAGTTTACTGGTGAGATTTCTCTTACTGGCCAAGCTTACATCATGGAACCAAAGAAAACTGTTGGCGAATTCTTGAAAGAGAAAGGCGCTACAATCACTAACTTCGTTCGTTTAGAAGTCGGTGAAGGTATTGAGAAAAAAGAAGAAGATTTCGCAGCTGAAGTTGCTGCTCAAATCGCTGCTTCTAAAAAGGCTTAATAGCCTACGCTAAATACCCCAAGACCGCGGCAATAGCTGCGGTCTTGTTATACCAGGATAAAAATTATGAGCACCAATCCAAAACCCGCATTTAGACGCATTCTTCTCAAATTAAGTGGCGAAGCGCTGATGGGCGACGAAGGCTTCGGCATCGACCCTAAAGTGTTAGATCGCATGGCTCAGGAAGTGAAAGAGCTGGTTGAACTGGGTATTCAGGTGGGCGTGGTTATTGGTGGTGGTAATCTGTTTCGCGGTGAAGGCCTGGCAAAAGCGGGTATGAACCGTGTGGTGGGCGATCACATGGGTATGCTGGCAACGGTGATGAACGGCTTAGCCATGCGTGACGCCTTACACCGTGCCTATGTTAATGCTCGTCTGATGTCAGCTATCCCATTAAAGGGTGTGTGTGACGATTACAATTGGGCTGAAGCGATAAGCTTGCTAAAATCTGGCAGAGTGGTTATTTTTGCTGCCGGAACGGGTAATCCATTTTGCACCACTGATTCAGCGGCCTGTTTACGCGGCATTGAAATTGAAGCTGAAGTTGTGCTGAAAGGCACAAAAGTAGATGGTGTATACTCTGAAGACCCAATGAAAAACCCAGATGCAATTAAGTATGACGAAGTCACTTATGCAGAAATTCTGGAAAAAGAATTAAAAGTAATGGACTTAGCGGCCTTTACGATGGCGCGTGATCATGACATGCCTATATTAGTCTTCAACATGAATAAACCTGGTGCACTACGCCGCGTTATCATGGGTGAAGAAGAAGGTACGTTGATCAGAGCGAAAAAAGTTATTTAATGACCAAGAAGGACATTTAACGTGATTGAGAACATTAAGAAAGATGCGCAAGAGCGCATGGGTAAATGTGTAGACGCGACTAAGAATCAAATGGCAAAAGTGCGTACAGGTCGTGCCCATCCAAGCCTACTTGATTCAATTCAAGTGTCTTACTACGGTACTATGACACCGCTAAATCAAGTGGCAAACGTAGGTATTGAAGATTCTCGTACGCTATCAGTAACAGTGTTTGACCGTAGCGCTATCCAAGCCGTTGAAAAAGCGATTATGAGCTCAGATTTAGGCTTGAACCCTATGTCTGCAGGGGCCACTTTACGTATTCCATTGCCCTCGTTGACTGAAGAGCGTCGTAAAGATTTCATTAAAGTGGTACGTAACGAAGCTGAAAACGGTCGTGTTGCCATTCGTAACGTGCGTCGTGATGCTATCTCTGAAGTGAAAAAACTTGAGAAAGCTAAAGCTTGTACTGAAGATGATGTTCGCCGTAGTGAAGAAGAAGTACAAAAGTTCACCGATGCTCATATTAAAAAGATTGATGATATTTTAGCGGCCAAAGAAATTGAGTTGATGGAAGTCTAATCTCAAATTCGATAAGCTAGAGTTGATGCGCCGTGTAGGGGTATACTACACGGCGTTTGTCTATTTTAAAGGGCTGTATTAAATGTCATCCACAGTGGAACTTGATCCTTACCCTAGGTTAAATGAGAGCGATTTATGCGCTCAAACAACCTTGCCTGGACAACTACCCGAAATCGTGAGCCAGTCGTTACCTAAACACGTTGCCATTATCATGGATGGCAATGGGCGTTGGGCACAACTCCAAGGTAAACCACGCGTCATGGGGCACAAGGCGGGGGTAAAGGCTGTAAGACGAGCCGTGAGTACTGCAAGCCAATTAGGCATTGAATCGCTAACCTTATTTGCATTTTCTAGCGAGAATTGGCGTAGACCCGATAAAGAAGTCAGCTTGCTGATGGAGTTATTTTTTACCGTGCTGCAGCGCGAAATTAAGTTGCTGCATAATAACCAAGTTAAGCTCAATATTATTGGTGATATCAGCCGATTTTCTGCTCGTTTACAGAAGCAAATTGCTACCGCTCAAGAGAGAACATCAGCTAATACTGGCTTAGTTTTGAATGTTGCGGCTAACTATGGTGGCCGTTGGGACATACTTCAAGCCGCACAAAAGTTAGCAAAAAAGGTCGAAATTGGTGAAATGAACAGCAGTCAGTTCACCGAAGAAGCCCTAAGTGCACATTTATGCATGCAAAATCAGAGTGAAGTTGATTTAATGATCCGCACGGGTGGTGACTGCCGCATTAGCAATTTTGTGCTGTGGCAAGCTGCTTATGCTGAATTGGTGTTTACCGACACCCTTTGGCCTGATTTTGATGAACAGGCTTTTCATGAGGCGATTGCCATTTTTGCAAGTCGTCAGCGTCGCTTTGGTTTGACTGGAAGTCAGATTGATGAAATGCGCGCATTGTAAAATCGCATGAGGGATTTTTTTTGCTAAAACAACGAATAATAACAGCAATTTGGTTAATACCATTAGTTTTAGGGGCGATATTTATCCTCCCTGCCAATTATTTTGCTTGGGCATTAGTTGCCGTATTTCTCATTGCTGCAAAAGAATGGGGAAGAATTATCGATAATCAGTGTGACGTCACTCAGTGGAGCTTCACCTGTACGATTGGTATTCTGTTGATCGCTATCAATCTCATTGTTCCTATTGATGCGGTTTGGTTGAGCAATCAGTTACATCCTATCTATCTGGCGATACTCTACATTGGTGCATTGTGGTGGGCAGTCTCGTTATTCTTGGTGTTTACTTACCCTAAAAGCGCGGCGTTTTGGCAAAACAACCCGATGTTTAAGTCGATGTTTGGCCAGTTAACGTTAATACCTTGTTTTGTCGCCCTGATAGCACTCAAATCGATTAGTTCGCAAGCTTCACCCTATTACGGCCCCGTTTTAGTATTGCTAGTGATGTTGATTGTATGGGCCGCAGATACGGGGGCTTATTTTGTTGGTAAAGCTATGGGCAAGACTAAGCTAATGCCTGCAGTGAGCCCCGCAAAGACCCTTGAGGGATTACTCGGTGGTCTAGTGACGACTATGCTAGTGGTTGCGGGGGTGATGCATTATTCACCAGAGCAAGAGTTAGGCTTAGTAGTCGCAGTAACTTTATTTGTTGCCTTAGTATCTGCACTGGGTGATTTATCTGAGAGTATGTTTAAACGTGCAGGTGGCATTAAAGATTCTGGCACTATTTTACCCGGTCACGGCGGCGTACTCGACCGCATCGACAGCCTGACAGCAGCCTTACCGGTGTTTACCTTGGTCTATATTGCATTTTGGATGTAACGCTATGCAAAGTATGGTGATATTGGGGGCTACTGGTTCTATTGGTGCCAGTACCCTAAGCGTGATTTCGGTTAATCCATTGGCGTATCGTGTCTATGGATTAGTTGCCAATACTAGCGTGGATAAGATGCTCGCTTTGTGCGTGGCACATCGGCCGAAAGTGGCACATATGATGGATGAGGCGGCTGCAAAGCAGTTGCGCACCGTTTTACCTGCGATGCTTAATATCCAGGTCACCACAGGCATTAATGATTTACTTGGCTTAGTGACTGCTGCTGAAGTGGATACTGTGATGGCGGCTATTGTAGGCGCAGCAGGTTTAGTGCCAACCCTTGAAGCGGTTAAGGCGGGCAAGCGGGTATTATTGGCCAACAAAGAAGCCTTGGTGATGTCCGGTGAGCTATTCATCGAGGCAACTAAGCGTTCTGGCGCCGTACTCTTGCCTGTGGACAGTGAACATAATGCGATTTTTCAATGTTTACCCCAAGAAGTGCAGGCCAATTTAGGCCGCTGTGACTTAACTGCAGCAGGTATTTCACATATTTTATTAACGGGCTCAGGTGGTCCGTTTTTACGTTCAGAACTTGCAATGCTGGAGGCGATGACGCCAGCTCAAGCGTGTAAACATCCTAATTGGTCTATGGGACCTAAAATATCTGTCGATTCGGCCACTATGATGAATAAGGGTTTAGAGTTTATTGAAGCGCGCTGGTTGTTTAACACAGGGGCTGAACAGCTTAAAGTGGTTATCCATCCGCAAAGCGTTATCCATTCTATGGTGCAATACCGTGATGGCTCAGTCATTGCGCAGATGGGCAACCCCGATATGCGTACACCTATTGCCCATTGCATGGCTTATCCGCAAAGAATTCACTCTGGTGTTGAACCTTTAGATTTTTTCAAAGTCGGACAGTTAAGCTTTTGTGAACCTGACTATAATCGTTTTCCCTGTTTAGCATTGGCCATGGAGGCTTGCGCCCAAGGCCAAGAGGCAACAACCGTGTTAAATGCGGCCAACGAAATAGCAGTTGAAGCATTTCTACTGGGACAAATAGGTTTTACTCAAATTGCCAAAGTGAATGAAGCCTGTTTGATGACAGTGCCTAAACGGCCAATGGCGACCATAGATGATATTTTAGCGCTAGACGCTCAAACTCGCATTTATGCGCGTGAGACCTTAATAAGCATAACTTAGCTATAGCTGAGTGATTTAATCAATGATGTAGGGAGTGGGATGTTAGATTTTTTATGGAACTTGGGTTCTTTCATCGTTGCATTAGGTTTGCTAATCACTGCCCACGAGTATGGCCATTTCTACGTAGCACGTCGTTGCGGCGTTAAAGTTGAACGTTTCTCCATTGGCTTTGGTAAGGCAATTTGGCGTCGAGTTGGCAAAGACGGTACCGAATATGTGTTAGCCATGATCCCGCTGGGTGGCTACGTTAAAATGCTTGATGAGCGTGTTGAAGAGGTTCCCGAGGAATTAAAACACCAAGCATTTAATCGTAAAACAGTATGGCAACGCATTGCTATTGTAGCGGCTGGCCCAATAGCTAATTTTATATTTGCTATTGTTGCTTTATATTTCATGTATTTAATTGGTGTGCCATCACTAAAGCCTGTTATTACATCGACCACACCAGGGACTGCTGCTGCGCAAATTCAAGTGACTGAGCCGATGCGAATTACGGCGATTTCAGGTCAGGCTGTGCGCAACTGGGAAGAAGTCAATTTAGCCTTAGTCGGGCATATTGGTGATGAAAGCTTGAGTGTATCTCTGACGCCTTTGAACGGCTTGCAGGGGCTTGATTCCAGCGATAAAACCTACCAATTAGATACACGTAATTGGCATTTTGATCCTGAAAAACAATCCCCAATCACGGCTTTAGGTTTAGGCATATATCGTCCCGAAATCGTCCCTACTGTTGCGGCAATTAGCCCTGACAGCGCTGCTGCAAATAGCGAGCTAAAAGTGGGCGATACCTTAGTGGCGATAAATGATGAAAATTATACCGATTGGCAGGCTTTTGTTGACATTATTCAACATTCTGCCAATGTGCCTGTGAGTTTAACTGTGCTCCGTAATGGTGAACAATTTAACCTGACAGTGACACCGTTAAGCAGTAAAGGTGTAGATGGTCAAGAAATTGGTGTGCTTGGGGTTAGCCCAATACAAGCACAATGGCCAGAAAATATGCGTTTACAACTTGAATATGGACCAATTGATTCTTTCGGCATCGCAGCGGATAAAACATGGCAACTTGTTGCTGTGAGCTTTAAGATGATTGGCAAATTATTTACCGGCGATGTGTCGGTGAAAAACCTGAGTGGACCTATTTCAATCGCACAGGGTGCGGGCAGTAGTGCAAACTATGGCTTGGTCTATTTTCTCGGGTTCCTCGCGCTCATCAGCGTCAATTTAGGTATCATTAATTTGCTGCCTTTACCTGTGCTCGATGGGGGACACTTGCTGTATTACTTTATTGAAGTAATAACTGGTAAACCTGTACCTGAAAAGGTGCAGGAAATAGGATTCAGATTTGGGGCAGCAATATTGCTGATGTTGATGAGCATTGCGCTTTTCAATGATTTTGCCCGACTCTGAGCAAGGACAGACTAATAATTAGAAGTGCTCTATGAGATTGAATAAACTTTTTGCCTCGATGTTATTCGTCGGTGCGTCGTTTTCAGGGACTGTGTTGGCTGATACTTTCCAACCGTTTGAAGTGACCGACATCCAAGTTGAAGGTTTGCAGCGAGTTGCACTCGGTGCTGCCCTATTAAGCTTACCAGTAAAAGTAGGTGACACTGTTGACCAGTTAAGGGTTCAACAAGCGATTAAAAGCTTGTATGCATCGACTAACTTTGAAAATGTGACTGTGAGCCGAGATGGTGGCGTGTTAGTGGTGAAAGTCACTGAACGTCCCACTATTAGCGCAGTGACGTTTGAAGGCAACAAAGACATTAAAGACGAACAGTTACAGGAAAGTCTGGACGGTTCTGGCGTTAAAGTCGGTGAGTCGCTCGATCGCACTATGCTGACCGGTATCGAAAAGGGTCTGCAGGATTTCTACTACGGCGTGGGTAAATACGGCGCTAAAGTGGAAGCGCAAGTCATTAATTTACCCCGTAATCGGGTTGAGCTTAAATTTAAGTTTACCGAAGGTTTAGCGGCTGAAATTCGCCAAATTAACATTGTGGGTAATAAAGAGTTCACCGATGCCGAGCTGATAGGCATGTTAGAGCTTAAAGATTATGTGGCTTGGTGGGATCTGTTTGGTGAGCGTCGTTATCAGAAGCAAAAGCTGCAGGCTGATCTTGAAACCATCAAAACCCATTACCAGAATAAAGGTTATATTCGCTTTGAAGTCACCTCGACTCAAGTAGCGATGACACCCGATCGTAAAGGTCTCTATATCACCATTAATGTGAATGAAGGTGATAAATATAAAGTTAAAGCCGTCAACCTGACTGGTGATTTGATGGGCCGTGAAGAGTTGATGCAATCAATTCTGCCGATCAAAACCGGCGATATGTATAACGGTGGGGATGTCACATTCACCGAAGAAATGTACAGTAAATATTTAGGCCGTTTTGGTTATGCTTATCCTGAAGTTAAAACTTACCCTGAAATTGATGATAAGACTAAAGAAGTCACTTTAAACATCAATATTAAGCCTGGTAAGCGTGTTTATGTTCGCGCGATTAACTTTACTGGTAATACGGTTACTAAAGATGAAGTGATGCGCCGCGAATTGCGTCAAATGGAAGGGGCTTGGTTAAACTCAGCACAAGTTGAGCAATCTAAAGCACGATTAAACCGTTTAGGCTTTTTCGAAACCGTTGATACCGAAACCATTCAAGTACCAGGTACGGACGATTTAGTTGATATCGCCGTTAAAGTGAAAGAACAACCATCGGGTTCCTTTAACGCCGGCGTGGGTTATGGTACTGAGTCAGGGCTGAGTTTGCAGTTTGGTGTACAGCAGAGCAACTTCTTAGGTACGGGTAATCAAGCGGGCATTAGCATGAGTACTAACAAGTACTCTAAAAACGTTAACTTGTCTTATACCGATCCTTACTGGACAAAAGATGGCGTCAGTTTAGGCGGGAGCGTTTATTGGAGTGAGTTTGATGCCAATGAAGCTAACTTAGAGCGCTATAAAAATAGTTCTTACGGTGTGGCATTAAACTCAGGTTTCCCGATTAACGAATATAACCGTATCAACGGTGGCATAGGGTATCGTCATAACACGATTTCTGAAATCTCAGCCTATGAGCAAGCACTGCGTTTTTATAATATTTATCGCGCGGATGATCCGGATTCTGATTTAAGTTTCGATAACTTTGAACTGAGTTTAGGCTGGTCTCGTAGCACGTTAAACCGGGGCACTTTCCCAACAGACGGCTCATCACAGCGTTTGAATGGCAAGATGACAGTGCCAGGATCGGATTTACAATACTTTAAGACAGACTTTGATACTAACTACTATTTCCCAGTTAACCGTAGTCATAGCTTTGTACTCTTAGCCCGTGGTCGTTTAGGTTATGCAAATGGTTATGGCCAGTATAATGATAACGATCAAATACTGCCTTTCTGGGAAAACTATTACTCAGGTGGTAGTAGCTCACTGCGTGGTTTTAAGTCTAACTCTGTGGGACCGCGTTCATTCTATCTCTATCGAGGTAGTGAGCCATGTGCACCGGATCCATCAGGCGATGGTTGTAGCTTACCGGGCGATCCTAATAGTATTAGCGTGAATTCTGGCCGTTCTATTGGTGGTAACGCGATTGCAACTGCGAGCATGGAGTTAATAGTACCGACCCCATTCTTGGATGAAGCTTACTCGAATTCTGTGCGAACGAGTGTCTTCTTAGATGCGGGTAACGTTTGGGATACCGAGTTTGATTTCGAACAGTATCAAACCCTGCCGGCTGAGGAGTTTGCTAAGTTGCAGGACTACAGTGATCCTGAGCGTCTGCGTGCATCGTGGGGCTTAAGTGTGCAGTGGCTGTCGCCCATGGGACCTATGGTATTTAGCTTAGCCTGGCCGCTTAAAGAATATGAAGGCGATCAGACAGAGATCTTCTCTTTCAATATTGGCAAAACTTTTTAAAAAGCATACACTCGGCAGGTTTTGCTGATAATAACAAGGTAACAAGGAGTTTATTTTGAAAAAGATGGTAAATCGCGCGCTGATGACGTTAATTTTGCTAGGCGCGCCATTAGTGGCACATGCTGAGAAAATTGCTGTAGTGGATATGGGCGCTGTGTTTGAACAGCTTCCACAACGTGAACAGATCTCTCAATCTCTGAAGAAAGAGTTTGGCGATCGCATGGCTAGTGTGCAGAAAATGCAAGAAGAAATGCGTTCTCTCATGGAGAAGCAGCAACGTGACGGTGCATTGATGAATGATGCGCAAAAAACGGAACTGGTTCGTAAAATGGAATCGCTAAAATCAGAGTATCAGTTAAAAGGCAAAGCATTGGACGAAGATTTACGTCATCGCCAGGGTGAAGAGCAAAATAAACTGTTAGAAAAGGTTCAGAAAGCCATCAACATTATCGCTGAAAAAGACCAATATGATTTGGTATTGCAACGTGGTGCTGTTATTTATGTCAAGTCTAACGCTGACATCAGTAGCAAAGTGGTTGAAGCCTTAAGCAAAGGCAAGTAATAGATGAAAAGTGTGACTTTAAAAGAGCTAAGTCTGCTACTTGATGGTGATATTCAAGGTGACGAAACGTTGTTTTTTAATAGCGTAGCGACTTTGGAACATGCCAAGCCGGATCAAATCTCTTTTTTAGCCAACAGTAAATATCGCTCTCAGCTTGAGATGACTCAAGCGGGAGTGGTGTTATTGTCAGCTAAAGATGCGCAGGATTTCCAAGGTACTGCGTTAATTGTAAAAGATCCCTATGTGGCTTTTGCCCGTGTAGCCCAATATTTAGATACCACACCTAACGCGGCGGAGGGTATTCATGCATCAGCACAAATTGACTCGTCAGCCCATGTCGGTGAAGGCGTTGCTATTGGTGCGAATGCTGTGATTGGTGCTAATGTGATTCTTGGTGAAAATGTGCAAATTGGCGCGGGCTGCGTAGTCGGTCAAGACGTGATTATCGGTTCTAAAACACGTTTATGGGCTAATGTCACTGTCTACCATGATGTGCAGCTAGGACAAGATTGTATTATCCATTCTGGGGCTGTATTAGGCTCAGATGGTTTTGGTTATGCCAATGAACGTGGTCAATGGGTTAAAATTCCGCAGACAGGCGGCGTTCGTATCGGCGATCGGGTTGAAATAGGTGCTAATTCAGCGGTAGATCGTGGTGCTTTAGGTCATACAGAGATTCACAATGGTGTGATCATTGATAACCTAGTGCAAATTGCCCATAACGTTATTATTGGCGAAAATACCGCAATCGCAGGTAGTACTACGGTTGCAGGCAGTGTCACCATAGGTAAATATTGTATTATTGGTGGCAGTAGTGCCATAGCCGGTCATTTGAGCATTGCCGATGGCGTGCACGTTTCTGGTGGTACCAATATTACCAGTACTATGCGTGAACCCGGTTTATACTCTTCTGCCACTGTAGCAATGGACAATAAGCTTTGGCGTAAAAATACAGTTCGTTTCCGTCAGTTAGATGAACTGTTCCAGCGTGTTAAAACGTTGGAAAAAAATTTAAAAACACCAGATTAATTGCTCCAAAGCAATTTGAGGAACTCGGTTCGTGTCTAATCAAATGAACACTATGGATATTAAAGAAATTCTTCAGTATCTGCCCCATAGATATCCATTTCTATTGATTGATCGTGTGCTGGATTACACCCCAGGTGTAAGTCTGCAAGCAATCAAAAATGTTTCAATAAATGAGCCGTTTTTTCAGGGACACTTCCCCGTACAGCCGGTAATGCCCGGTGTGCTTATTTTAGAAGCGATGGCGCAAGCAACGGGTTTACTTGCGTTTAAAACCATGAGTGATGATGTACCCCCTCCGGGTGTGTTGTACTATTTTGCGGGTATCGACAATGCACGTTTTAGACGCGTGGTTGAACCTGGCGATCAAATTCATTTTGAAGTGAAAATGATCAAAGAACGTCGCGGGATTGGCGTTTTCTACGGTGAAGCCAAAGTGGATGGTGAATTAGTTTGTTCCGCTGAAATTATGTGCGCCCGCAGAGAGATTAGTCAGTGATAGATACATTAGCGTTTGTGCATCCCGATGCAAAAATTGGCAACAATGTCACGATCGGCCCTTGGACCTATATCGGTGCAGGCGTTGAAATTGGTGATGACTGTTGGTTGAGTTCGCATGTGGTTATTAAAGGTCCAACGATTATCGGCAAAGGTAATCGTATTTTCCAATTCGCCTCAGTAGGCGAAGAGTGCCAAGACAAAAAGTACGCTGGCGAACCTACACGACTGATCATGGGTGACAATAACGTTATCCGTGAGCATGTGACTATTCACCGCGGTACAGTACAAGATAACAGTGAGACTCGTATCGGGTCGAATAATCTGTTTATGAACTATGTGCATATCGCCCATGACTGTGTGGTCGGCGACAATGTGATCATGGCGAATAATGCTTCTATCGCAGGCCACGTACATGTGGGTGACTGGGCGATTTTAGGTGGCATGACTGGGGTTCACCAGTTTGTGCATATTGGTGCTCATGCGTTTACTGCAGGTTGTTCTTTAGTGCTGCAAGATGTGCCTCCCTTTGTGATGGCCGCGGGTCAACCGACAATTCCACGCGGTTTAAACAGTGAAGGTATGAAGCGTCGTGGTTTTTCTAAAGAGAGCCAACTGGCGGTGCGTCGCGCTTATAAAACCTTATACCGCAGCAGCTTAACGGTTGAAGAAGCAATTGAAGCACTAGCGGAAGATGCACAGAAAGACGAGCAAGTTAACTTGTTCCTTGAATTTGTAAAGTCATCGAGTCGCGGCATTATTCGCTAACATGATGACATGACAAAAAAAGGGCATTTTTATGCCCTTTTGTATTATTGGCTTAAGCCTATTGGGTGGGTAGACTTGGTTGATAGCAATGTCCTTGTACATTCAACCATCAATAGCTTAATCATTAATTTACATCAGTATGGCTTGGAATGATGCGTTTTAGCGGTTGTTTGCCCCGTCATCCAATGTCATTCATTCATGAGACATGATTGGTTTATGAGCAATAAAACTCCATTAGTGTTTGCCATGGTTGCCGGAGAACTCTCGGGCGATATTTTAGGCGCTGGTTTAATGGCGGCGCTGCAAAAGATACACCCCGATGCGCGTTTTGTTGGCATTGGTGGCCCGCGTATGGAAGCTCTTGGCTTCGAATCCCTGTTCGCGATGGAAGAACTCGCGGTAATGGGAATTGTTGAAGTGTTAGCCCGCTTACCTCGTTTATTAAAAGTACGTGCCTCCCTAATTAAACACATCACGGCGCTTAAGCCCGATTGTTTTATTGGTATAGATGCGCCAGATTTTAATATTGGTTTAGAGCTTAAGCTGAAAGCGCGCGGCATTAAGACGGTTCATTATGTGAGCCCATCAGTGTGGGCATGGCGCCCAAAACGGATCTTCAAAATCGCCAAGGCCACTAATATGGTGTTGTCGCTATTGCCCTTCGAAAAAGCTTTTTACGATCAACATCAGGTGCCATGTACCTTTGTCGGTCACACCTTAGCTGATGATATTCCATTGCAAAGCGATAAAGCCGCAGCCCGTGCATTGCTTGGGCTCGATGCCGATGCTGAATATTTAGCGATACTACCCGGTTCCCGCGGCGGTGAGTTAAAGCAATTGGCAGAACCTTTTGTAAAAGCAGCGTTACTCATAAAACAAAATTTTCCTGATATACGTTTTGTGACGCCGCTGGTGAATCAAAAACGTCGTGAGCAATTTGAACAAGCGCTGAAGGATTTTGCACCGGATCTCGAAATCCACATGATTGAAGGTCAATCGCGTGAAGTCATGGCCGCCGCCGATGGAATTTTATTGGCCTCTGGCACTGCGACTTTAGAGGCTATGCTGGTCAAACGTCCTATGGTGGTGGCTTATCGCGTAAGCCCGATAACTTATGCGATTGCTAAACGTATGATGCAGGTGGATCGTTTCTCGTTACCGAATTTGCTGGCAGGAAAAGATCTCGTCCCTGAGCTCATTCAAGAAGATTGCACCCCAGAGAACATTGCCGCAGCGGTCACCCTTGAGTTAAATCGCGATTTTGCGCCGCTTAAAGCCGAGTTTGATGCCCTGCATCAAGTGTTACGCCGTGATGCAAGCTTAAAAGCCGCAGAGGCTGTGATGGCATTGGTTGAGGTAAAGCTCGCGGCTAAATCTCAGGAGCTTAATTAGTGGCAACCTTTAAAAGTTTAACTGAAGCCGATTTATTCGCCTTTTCAACCGGATTAATTGCCGGTGTGGATGAAGTCGGCCGTGGCCCTTTAGTTGGTGATGTCGTCACTGCCGCGGTGATTTTAGATCCTTGCAAGCCCATTATTGGACTTAATGATTCGAAAAAACTCACTGAGAAGCGCCGCGAGGTCTTATTTGATGAGATTTGTACTAAAGCGCTGTGTTATCACGTGGGGCGCGCCAGTCCTGCTGAAATCGATGAACTTAATATTCTACACGCCACCATGCTGGCGATGCAGCGCGCAGTCGCAGGGCTCAATATTGCGCCTGAGCTTGTGCTTGTTGATGGTAATCGCAGCCCTGTATTTTTGGCCCATAATGGCGCAGGACTCATTAGTCACAGCATTATTAAAGGTGATGGCTTAATTGCTAGTATTAGCGCGGCTTCAATCATCGCCAAAGTGACGCGGGATCGCGAGATGGACGTGCTTGACGCCGCTTACCCACAATATGGTTTTGCTAAGCATAAAGGGTACCCGACCAAGGCGCATTTTGAGGCTATTGCTGAACATGGCGTGTTTGAGCAATATCGTAAAAGTTTTAAACCCGTTAAGGCAATATTAGATCGCTAACGTGTGCTTTTAACGCGATAGGCTCTGTTATCAAACAAAGTCACTGGCTCTGGCTGCGTGACTTTGTTAGTCTGCTTTTTAGTTATCGTTAACCTGCTATTCAAAGATAATCCTAATTATGTCCGATCCTCGTTTTGTACATCTGCGTGTCCACAGTGATTACTCCATGACCGATGGCGTGGCCAAGGTCAAGCCTATTTTGGCGCAGGTAGAAGCGCAGGGAATGGCTGCTGTCGCCTTGACCGACCAAAACAACTTTTGTGGTTTGGTTAAGTTTTACAGTGGTTGCCATGGTGCGGGAATCAAACCGATTATCGGCGCCGATTTTTGGATGCAAGTGCCCGGATTCGAAGGCGAATTATGCGCCTTGACCATTATTGCGATGAACAATGTCGGTTATCAGAATCTGACCCAAATTATCAGTCAGGCCTATTTGCGTGGCCAAGTGGCTGGGCGTGTGGTGATCGACCAAGAGTGGTTACTTACTTATAACGAAGGCATTTTGCTGTTATCAGGCGCCAAAGAGGGCGATCTGGGTAAGGCGCTCCTCAAGGGGAATAGCACGCAAGTCGAATCTTTATGCGCGTTTTATCAGACTCATTTTGCTGATCGCTATTTCCTTGAACTTATCCGTACCGGTCGCCCCGATGAAGAGCGCTATCTGCACATGGCTGTGATCTTAGCGCAGGAGAAAGGCATCCCTGTGGTAGCGACCAATCAGGTAGTGTTCCTTAAATCTGAAGATTTTGACGCCCATGAAATCCGCGTAGCAATCCACGATGGTTTTACCCTTGCCGATCCACGTCGTCCTAAAAAATACAGTGAACAGCAGTACTTACGTAGTGAAGAGGAAATGTGCGCGCTATTTGCCGACATTCCTGTGGCGCTGGCGAACAGTGTCGAAATCGCTAAGCGTTGCAACGTAACGATCCGTTTATACGAGTATTTTTTGCCTAATTTTCCAACGGGCGATATGTCAATCGAAGACTTTCTGGTCGACTGTTCGAGAAGGGGCCTTGAAGATCGGCTTGAGTTTTTATTCCCAGATCCGCAGATACGCGCCGAAAAACGGGGTGAGTACGATGAGCGTCTCGACATTGAACTCAAAGTGATTAACCAGATGGGGTTCCCCGGTTATTTCTTGATCGTAATGGAGTTCATCCAATGGGGTAAAGATAACGGCATCCCTGTTGGGCCTGGCCGTGGCTCGGGCGCTGGCTCACTCGTGGCTTATGCGCTTAAAATCACTGACTTAGATCCTCTTGAATTTGATTTGCTGTTCGAGCGATTTCTCAACCCAGAGCGGGTATCAATGCCCGATTTTGACGTCGATTTTTGCATGGATAGACGCGATGAAGTGATTGACCACGTGGCCGAGTTATACGGCCGTGAAGCGGTATCGCAAATCATCACTTTTGGTACTATGGCGGCAAAAGCGGTTATCCGCGACGTGGGCCGTGTGCTCGGGCACCCTTATGGTTTTGTTGACCGGATTTCAAAATTAATTCCCCCTGAACCTGGGATGACACTGGCCAAAGCCTTTGAGGTCGAACCGGCGCTGCAAGAATCTTATGATGGCGATGAAGATGTAAAAGATCTTATCGATATGTGTCGTAAGCTTGAGGGCGTAACGCGTAACGCGGGTAAACACGCCGGTGGCGTGGTGATTGCCCCGACTAAAATTACCGATTTTGCGCCGCTTTATTGCGATGCAGAAGGCAAAAACCCCGTCACTCAATTCGATAAAAACGACGTTGAAACTGCTGGCTTGGTTAAGTTCGACTTCTTGGGATTAAGAACCCTGACGATTATCGACTGGGCACTGGAGATGGTGAATAAAGTCGAAGTGAAGAACGGTCGGCCACCGGTGCGTATCGAAGCGATTTCATTAACCGATCAGGCGTGTTTTCGTCTGTTACAGAAATATGAAACCACTGCAGTATTTCAGCTCGAATCTCGCGGTATGAAGGATTTGATTAAGCGTTTACAGCCTGACTGTTTCGAAGACATGATTGCGCTCGTAGCACTATTTCGTCCAGGGCCTTTGCAATCGGGCATGGTTGATAACTTTATCGAACGTAAACATGGCCGCGAGAAAGTCTCTTACCCCGATGCTGAGTACCAACACGAGTCACTTAAAGAGCTGTTATCACCGACCTACGGCATTATTCTGTATCAAGAGCAGGTGATGCAGATAGCGCAGGTGCTGTCGGGTTATACCCTTGGCGGTGCTGATATGCTTCGCCGCGCTATGGGTAAGAAAAAGCCCGAAGAAATGGCTAAGCAGCGTGGCACCTTCAAAGAAGGTGCGATCAATAACGGCGTCGACGGCGACTTGTCGATGAAAATCTTCGACTTAGTTGAAAAGTTTGCTGGTTACGGTTTTAACAAATCTCACTCCGCTGCTTATGCGCTGGTTTCTTATCAGACCTTATGGCTTAAAACTCATTATCCCTCGCAGTTTATGGCGGCGGTAATGTCGGCCGATATGGACAATACCGATAAAATTGTCACCTTGGTCGATGAATGTGAACGTATGGGTTTACCGTTAATTCCGCCAGATGTGAACAAAGGCTTATTTAAATTCACCGTCGATGATGATCTGCGTATTGTTTATGGCATTGGTGCCATTAAAGGTGTGGGTGAAGGTCCCGTTGAATCGATTTTAGAGGCGCGTAAAGACGGCCCCTTTGTCGATTTATTCGATTTTTGTGCCCGCATCGATTTGAAAAAACTTAACAAACGTGTGATTGAAAAGCTGATCTGCGCCGGAGCCTTAGACTCCCTTGGGCCGCACCGCGCCTCTATGATGGCAACCTTGCCCGAAGCGATTCGCGCCGCCGATCAGCATGCGAAAGCCGAGGCAATTGGTCAGCACGATATGTTTGGTTTACTCAATAGCGAACCAGAAGACAGTAAGCAACAATTTGTTGAATGTACACCTTGGCCTGATAAAATTTGGCTTGAAGGTGAACGTGAAACCTTAGGTTTGTATTTGACGGGTCATCCGATCAATCAATATTTAAAAGAACTTAAGCATTACACCTCTGGCCGTTTGAAAGACGTGCATCCTACCGAGCGGGGTAAAACGGCTAAAGCGGCAGGGTTAGTGGTGGCAACGCGAGTTATGCTGACCAAGCGTGGTTCTAAAATGGGGCTGTTGACGCTTGATGATAAAAGCGCGCGCCTTGAAATTATGTTATTTACCGAAGCGTTCGAGAAGTTTAATCATCTGCTAGAAAAAGACCGTATCCTGATTTGTGAAGGAGAGGTGAGTTTTGATGATTTCGCCGGCGGTAATCGTATGACGGCGCGTAATATTATTGATATCAGTGAGGCGCGCAGCCACTTTGCTAAGGCGCTAGAAATCGATATGGATGGCAGTGAGTTAACACCATCAGCATTAGATACCTTCGAGCAAGCCTTAAGCCCGTGGCGTAACGGCGCCGTGCCTGTGGTGATAAACTACACTCAAGCCCAAGCCAAAGGTCAATTTAGGCTCGCCGATGCTTGGCGAGTGAATCCGACCGATGACTTGATGCTGTCGCTTGAATCGCTCCTTGGGCCAAACAAGGTAAGAATATTATTCTAATGCGGGCAGATGCCTTAAGTACTACAGATGAAGTTAACCTATGTCGACTCAGTTTGATGATCCATTATTAGCGGTTGATCTTGGCGCGCACATAAGCGCCTTTTTGACAGCGCAATCTTTAGCGCCTAACTGCAAGTTAGTACTGGCTTACAGTGGCGGGGTAGATTCTGAAGTTTTAGCCTATGGTTTAAGTCAGTTTGCACAGCAACATCCTGAGTTTAATTATCAGCTCGTGTATGTGCACCACGGCCTAAGCGATAACGCAGAGGCTTGGGCGCAGCATTGTATTGCGCGTGGGCTGCATTACGGCTTACCTGTGACGGTTGAACGGGTAATGGTTAATCGTGGGCCAAGATTAAGTCTTGAAGCCGAGGCGCGTAAAGTGCGTTATCAAGCCATTGAGCGGCATTTAACTGAAAATGATGTGTTGTTGACTGCCCATCACGAAGACGATCAGCTCGAAACTATCTTATTAGCGCTCAAACGTGGGCAGGGCCCTAAAGGTTTAGCGGCCATGGGACAAGTGCAAGCGTTAGCGCTGGGCAAGCAGTTGCGACCTTTGTTAGATATCAGTCGCAAGCACATTGAAGCCTACGCCAAGCAGCAAGGTTTAGTGCATATCGAAGATGAAAGTAATCAAGATGATAAGTTCGATCGTAATTTTTTACGTTTAGAGATTATTCCGCGCTTAAAAGCGCGCTGGCCGAGTATTGCGACGACCGCAAGCCGCACTGCGGCATTGTGCGCCGAGCAACAGGCTACGCTGGATTTGCAGGTGAGTGAACGTTTACCTATGTGGTTAAC
This sequence comes from Shewanella glacialipiscicola, assembly GCF_023283485.1. Classification (GTDB taxonomy): domain Bacteria; phylum Pseudomonadota; class Gammaproteobacteria; order Enterobacterales; family Shewanellaceae; genus Shewanella; species Shewanella glacialipiscicola. The sequence continues at coordinate 57,434 of NZ_JAKILU010000002.1, read as the reverse complement.
TCTGGCTCCTTACCATCAAGAAACCGTATTTAAACTTGATGGCTTTGCCGAGCAATCAGTGGACTGGCAAGCGTTACTTTTACGCGGTTTTATCCAATCCCAAGGTTTTGCTTTGCCCTCAAAGGTGCAACTTAATCAGATTATCGTTCAGCTTCTTACTGCAAAGGATGATGCTAAAGTACATCTGCGTGTGGGCGAGTGTGAAATCCGCCGTTTTGCCAATCAAGTGTATTTATTCAAGTTCCAGAGACACATGTACCACAATGCGCAATTGAATTGGACGCTTGCTGACGATCTTCTCGCGCTGCTATTGCAAATGGAGCGCGCAGAGTTAGTTGTGACACCAAAGGGAGGGAATTGTGGTGATAGCATTAGGCTCAGTATCACAAAGCAAGGGCCTAGAGCTCGGTTACCTCTACCAGATGAAGTGGTCAGCGTGCGCTATCAACTTGCGGGGCAGTTTCGTTGCCATCCCCATTCACGTGATAAAGGCCGTGAATTAAAGAAACTGTGGCAAGAGTTTGCCGTTCCGCCTTGGGTGCGTGAAAAGATAGGCTTCGTATTTTATGGTGAGGAGCTTGTGATGGCGATTGGGCTATGGGTCGAAAAGAATTTTAGTGTAGAGTCAAATGGACTTGGCTTGCTGGTAGATAGGGAAATATAGGTTTAAGCAGAATTGTTACTGGTGGTGTACAGCGAGTTAAAAGGTGAATAACAGCGCGTCAGTTTGATATAAAGCTTTACTGTTACGCGCTGCGAGTAAGTTTTCGCATCTCATTTGGCATCCCTGCGCGTCTTAAACGAGTTGATTTAGACTAAGTTTATAGCAATTGCGTCCTGCTGCTTTGGCTTGATACAGTGCTTTATCAGCGAGTTCATAAAGCTGTTCTGCCTCAATGGTATCGTGTGATTCTGCTGCACCTAAGCTACAACTGACCTCAAATTGATTGAAGCTAGGATGTTGATTGATTGCCACAATAATCCGTTCACACAGTAAGCTAGTTGCATGAATATCCCCTTGCACAATAATGACAAACTCGTCTCCGCCAATACGGAATGCTTGGTCTGTATTACGAATTGTCGCCTGAATAATATCGCCAAACTCCTTTAGAATATAGTCGCCACACTTATGGCCGAATTTATCATTAAGTTGCTTAAAGTTATCCAGATCTAGCACTATGATTGCAGCAGAGCCTTGTTTTCTATGAGCTCTTGCAATCGCTTTCGTCAAACTTTTACTGTAGTAGTGGCGATTACCTAAACCAGTTAACGAATCAAACATGGCTTGCGTCGACATCTCCTGATATTGCATGGCATTTAACAATGGTTGCAATAACAGCGGTTCAATTTCTTGCAAATCTGAGGTTTGTGACGGTGTGAGCGGTGTCAGTAATTGATACTGAATATGCAGCGTCTGGCCTGCAAGAATGAGCTGGCGCTTAACAGTAATACCATAACGTTTGCCGCAGCTTAATTTGTATTGACCATAGGTTAAGCGCACACCTTGGATCGGCAAGTGTTGTCCTAGTACATTGCCATAGCAGGCAAAAACTGTCCTTGGATCTAAACTGGCGTGCAGTTGTTGGATCACTTGTATTAAGTCCAATGGGTTATTATTGGAACTATAATTCGCTATTTGATAGCGATATTCATCAGGATATAGCTCAGTCGCTAGACCAAAATCCATTATCATCACTCCCGTTAGTGTCAGTGGGGTATACCTTTAGGCTATTGTAAGCAAGTATTGTGCCGTAATACTTGCAATTGTAATTAGTCCTTGATAGTCATTAAGTTAAGGCTCCACTCTATTTTGAATCACGAGTTATATTTTGACATGGCAGTATTTTGACAGACGTTGCCGAGCGCAATAAGCATATTACTTTTCAAATAAATCCTTGGCAGTGGACGATATGTAATCCGCTTCCCTAATGGGATTTGAGCCTTGCTTTGAATGATGTTTTAGCCACAGCTAATTGTCACTGATTTATAGGTGAGAGCACATTGATGATGTTTGTAAGTTGTGTAATCGATAAAAAGATTACTTTTTGACACGTAATGAAATGGTTGTGAGCGTGCTGATGCTCTTACTCAGATACTGATAACAGTATGTTGTGGGTACATTAAAGCTAGAGTTAAAGACAATGCGCAGTAATGCAGCCGAAGTAGAATAGCTCAAACAGTATTTTACAGATAGTAGGGGAATTTGGGGCGGTTAGAGGAAGCTGGCGTTCACATGTAATGGGTAAAGCTAATCAATAGAATATTTTTAATAGCAGATGAAAATAAGCCAAATAACAGATATAAAAATGCCGACATAAGTCGGCATTTTTGTCTGGAACTCGTTAACTTAAATTAGACAAAGTCTAATTACAGAATAACTACGTTCGCAGCTTGAGGACCTTTTTGGCCTTGTTCGATATCAAAAGAAACCTTTTGACCTTCAGCAAGAGTTTTAAAGCCTTCTGAAACGATTGCGCGGAAATGAACGAATGCGTCAGCGCCACCATTGTCAGGAGAAATAAAACCAAAACCTTTATCTTCGTTAAACCATTTAACTACACCAGTAGTTTTAGACATGAATGTCTCCAAAATTTTTCAAACAAATAATTCGCAATTATGCGGTATGTTAGCCAGAAATAGAATTATTTACATTGATGATAAGTTATGAGTGGAAAGCTTCATGACAGCAAAAAAAATATTACAGGCGTAGCGAAGGTTTTCAAATACATAATATTGCTTATAAATAGGTCTGAATCACAGGCCGGATTGAAGATTAACACACTCTAGGAGTTTGTATAGTTTTATTTTCAAATATCTTCTCAATATATGATGGACGTTTAGAGTGGAGTTGATGTTTTTTAATACTATAGTTCTTATTATTCAATAGATTAATCTCACTATTTCAACATTTCAGGGTCTGAAATTATTTTGGTGTATCGACCTCGATTTATCTGAAGTTTACATCTAGTGCTTAATACGCCGCTTATAGGCTGGTTCGTTTACATTAGATAAGCTTATTCATTTTAGTCATGATTCGTTACGTTATTAAATTGTTGCTTTTTTGTGTGGGTGATATTCTTGCCACATATAACAATATGCTGAATATTGAGTCCTGCATGCAGCTTTTTAGATTCAATATGATAACGAATGGAGAGTAACGTTGAAGATAGTACTAAAATGGATTGGATTTGGCAGCTTAGTCTTAGTGCTGTTATTAGCGGCGCTGGCCGCCCATGAATGGTTTGCGAAAAAGCCGTTTTTCTTTCGGGCATTTTTAGACAGAAGTGTGGTCAAGATGGCTTTCGAAAGCCCTGAGACCTTAACCTCATTGGGTTTCTTAGAATCGGTAGGGATTACAGGCCATAACGCCGAGTTGGATGATGATAGTCCAGAGGCGATGGATAAGACTTTCGCGCAAGTGCGAGATCTACGTGAAACCTTATTGAGCTATTCCGATGCGGATTTAGATGAAAATCCACGTATCTCCAAGGATATTGCCTTATATCTTGCCGATTTCGCATTGGTCTCAGAGCCGTATCGTTACCATAACTATCCGCTGAATCAGTTGTTTGGTGTGCAGAACGGTTATCCAAGCTTTATGCAGGCTCAGCACCAAGTCCATTCTGTGGGCGATGCAGAAAACTATCTGTCGCGTTTACAAAAGGTGAAACTTAAGTTTGCACAGACCCTTGAAGGCTTAAAAATCCGTGAAGCTAAAGGGATTATTCCACCTAAGTTCGTGATTGAGCGGGTACTGACCGAGATGAATGATTTTGTCGTGACGCCGATTCAAGACAATATTCTATACAGTTCATTCAAAACCAAATTGGCTGGTACGGATATCAGTGCCGATGAACAAGTGCGTTTATTGGCAGCAGCGGAAGCGGACATTACTGCTTACGTGCATCCTGCGTATCAATTATTTATTGATTACTTTACCCAGTTACAAGCCAAAGCGGGGACGGATGATGGTTATTGGGCACTGCCTAATGGCGACCTTGCCTATGAGCAATTGCTAAAGTTCTTTACGACCACCAATTACACGGCTGATGAAATCCATACTAAAGGGCTGGCTGAGGTGGACCGTATTCAGACTGAAATTATGACTATTTTAGCCGAAGAAGGTTACGATGTGAGCCAAGGTTTCTCAGTCGCAATTGAAACCTTAGCCGCCGATCCTAAATTTTATTACGAGGATAGCGATGCGGGCAGAGCGCAAATCCTTGTTGATTATCAACATATTCTTGATGAAGTGAATGCAGGATTAGGTGATGCCTTTCGTATTCGACCACAAGCGGGTATGGAAGTAGTGCGTATTCCTGAATTTAAAGAGAAAACGGCTCCAGGAGCCTATTATCAGCAGCCTGCGATTGATGGCAGTCGTCCTGGGCGTTTCTACGCCAACTTATATGACATCAAAGCCACGCCTAAATACGGTATGCGCACTTTAGCTTACCATGAGGGGATCCCTGGGCATCATTTTCAAATTGTAGTCGCTATGGAGTTAGAGGGTATGCCACTTATTCGTAAGATGGCGCCTTTTACGGCATATATTGAAGGCTGGGCTTTATATAGCGAACGTTTGGCGTGGGAGCTCGGTTTTCAACAGAACTCCTTTGATAATATTGGTCGTCTGCAGGCTGAGTTGTTCCGTGCTGTGCGCCTAGTGGTTGATACAGGCATTCACCATAGCCGTTGGACTCGGGAGCAGGCGATTGACTATATGAAGAAAAACACTGGTATGTCCGATCGTGATGTTACCGCAGAAATTGAGCGTTACATTGTGATGCCAGGTCAAGCGACCGCTTATAAAGTCGGAATGATGAAGATCCTTGAACTGCGCGAAAAAGCCAAGTTAGCCTTAGGTACTCAATTCGATCTTAAGGATTTCCATGATGTGGTACTTAAAAATGGTGCCGTACCTTTGGATATTTTAGAAACATTAGTTGAACGCTATATTGTGGATACAAAAAGTGCTACGGCTAAAGTCGTGGATATAAAAGCTAAAGCGTAATCACTAAAGCTAAAAACTCAATTCTTCAACGACTTTACGATAGTTAATGTCTATGCCATGGCTTCAAGTCTGTTTATAACGGATCTTGTCGCCATGGTTGGGTGGTTTATCGTGGCTATCATTCTGGCTTTCGGTTAAGGCTTTCAATACAATCCCATACAACTCATTGATAAATGTCGCAGGGCAATGGCTGTTATTGCCTGTATTTGATATTTTTAGTTTCAAGGTTTTTAGATGAATCGCTTGTCTCCCCAAGATCCTATTCAACTGACTCGAGACAGTATTGAGTCATTATTCACGTCGCCAACCTTAATGCGCGCCCGTGATTACGTGATGAAAAGGCGGGTATTAAGCGCCAAAGCAAATGCTGATTTTCGTCATATTGAAGGTCGTGTAATAGGGGCTGAGTCCCAGCCTTATCGGCAAGATATTCGTCTGGTGAGTGTCAACCATAAGCTCATTATGAATGGCTTCTGTTCATGTCCGGCTACGGGGCATTGTAAGCATCTTGCCGCAGTCCTTTATAGTTTGCTCAGTGATAAAACGGTCGAAGATCAACGTATCGCCCAGTGGTTACATCTACTGGATGAAAGTGATGACCTTACATTATCTAACGTCGATTTACTTTATGATGACCGCGTGCTGTACGTATTATCTAAAGACGATAATGGGGTTTATCTTGAGTTAAGAAAAGGCAAGTTGGCAAAGAAAGGCGGCTATAACAAGGGCTCAAAAATCGCGTTATCGGACGTGCAATACTATATGCCGGCTTGGATTGGCGCCGAAGACGTACTGATCATCAACCTTATTATGTCTACCCGCCGCCACGGCGCCTCGCGTTTGTACCTAAAAGCCCAGTTAGGCGCTATGGCGCTGGATAAAATGCTGCTGTCTGAGCGATGTTTTTGGGAAGATAGCCGCTTACCGCTCACCCGTGGTGCGCCGATAAAACCTGAATTTATTTGGCTTGATAAAGATGTTGAACATAAACAAATGCAGCTCTCGCTACCCAATAAAGATAATTGGGAGCTGATTCCTATTGAGCCGCCAAGTTATATTGATTTAGATTATTTTACGGTGGGAGCATTAGAGACCGAAATCAGTGTTGAAAAAATGTTATTACTCAGCCAGATGCCACCAGTGCCAAGTTCACAAATTGAGTTGGTGAGTCATAGGCTAATTAAACATTTTTCACCCAAAACGGTACCCACACCACTGGCTATCGATTTTGTTGAACTAACGGAGCCACTGCAAGTTAGGTTGACAGTCACCTCGCAAGATTTACCCGAGTTTGCCATGGCGCAGCCATTGGTGCTGCTGGAGTTTGTTTATCAAGACGTGGTGCTTGGCGGTCAATATCCAATCGAGCCGTTATCTTTAGTCACTCAGCAAGGCAAAACCTATCAAGTTACGCGCCAGTTAGCGGCAGAAAGGGATGTCATTAATCGTTTGATGACATTGGATTTTGTCGAGCTAGCTCCTTCTTTTATGCCTAATAGCGGCAGCTATGTCAGCATTTGGGGGTTAGGTTCACTGCCTGAAACGATAGACGCTTGGTTGCAGTTTATTCAACAGGAAATCCCGAAATTAGAAACCTTGGGCTACCAAGTGCATTTTGCCGCCAATTTTAATTTAAATGTCATTGATACTCCGCTGGCGATTGAGCTGGAAGATACTGAGGCGGGTTGGTTTTCCCTATCACTTAATGCTGATATTGATGGCCAAATAGTGCCAATGCTGCCGTTAATTGCCACTTGGCTTAAGCAGTATGGTGAGCCTGCTGACGATACTGAATTATTATTGCCAAGCCCTAATGGCGATTGGTTAAAAGTTAAAGCGAGTGCAATTAAGCCGCTGATTAGCATTATCTTAGAGCTATTTGATGGCAACAAAGGCAATAGCGTGTCTTTGCCTAAATATCGCGCCCATTTATTAAATGATTTTGCCGACAGTGACATTCGTTTACTCAATGGCGAGCGAGTACGCAGTTTAGCGGCTAAGCTCGACAGTTTTAACGGCGTGGTGGACGTCACCGTGCCAGGTAGCCTCAATGCTGAGCTACGTCAGTATCAACAACAAGGGTTAAATTGGCTTTGTTTTTTAAAGGAATATCAGCTTGGCGGTATTCTAGCCGATGATATGGGACTGGGTAAAACCATTCAAACCTTGGCCTTTTTACTCAAGCAGCGGGAATTAGCTCCTGCGGAGGCGAGTAGTGCGCCGAGTCTGATTATTTGTCCTACTAGCTTAGTGGGTAACTGGGCGAAAGAAGCGGTAAAATTTGCGCCTTCGTTAAAGCTTGTCGTCATTCATGGCGCCTTGCGTAAGCCTTTACTCGAACGCTTAGGTGAGTTTGATATTGTGGTGACGACCTATCCGCTAATTGTGCGGGATAGTGAATATTATCAAGGGTATGTGTTCGAGCATATTGTACTTGATGAAGCGCAGCAGATAAAAAATGCGCAGGCGAAAGTGACTCAAGTGATTAAAGATCTTAAAGCGCCGTTTAGATTGTGCTTGTCGGGCACTCCGCTTGAAAATCACCTCGGAGAACTTAAATCGTTACTGGATTTTAGCTTGCCAGGATTACTTGGCACGAATGCCTTTTTTAACAAGTCTTTCAGGCATAAAATTGAGCGTTACGGTGATATGGAACAAGCGCAAATGTTGAGTCAACGTATTGCGCCTTTTGTGCTGCGCCGGACTAAAGATGAAGTGCTCGGTGAATTACCGCCTAAAACTGAAATATTCCAGACCTTAGCGTTAGAGAAAGATCAGCGGAATCTCTATGAGAGTATTCGATTGGCGATGGAGAAAAAACTACGGGATTTATTTGCTACTCAAGGCGTTGGTAGCAGTCATATCGAATTTCTCGACGCCTTACTTAAATTGCGCCAAGCTTGCTGCGATCCGCGTTTAGTGAAGTTAGAGCAAGCGCAGAAAGTAAAGAGTAATGCGAAGTTAGATTGGCTTAAGCAGAACTTACCCGAGATGGTACAAGAAGGGCGTAAGATTTTGATCTTTAGTCAGTTCACTAGCATGTTGTCCTTGATTGAAGCCGAGCTGGTAGACTTAGGGCTTAATTACAGTAAGCTCACCGGACAAACCCGCTTACGCCAAGCGCAAATTGATAAGTTTCAAGAGGGTGATACACCTGTGTTTTTAATTAGCTTAAAAGCCGGTGGTACTGGGTTAAACCTCACGGCAGCAGATACAGTTATCCATTATGATCCTTGGTGGAATCCAGCTGTAGAGAAACAGGCGACAGACAGGGCCCATCGTATTGGCCAAGATAAGTCTGTGTTTGTGTATAAGTTGATTGCCGAAGGCACAGTAGAAGAGAAAATTCAAGAAATGCAACAGCATAAGCAAAGTTTGGCAGACAGTATTCTTGAAGGTAAAGGTAAGGGCACATGGCAAGGTAGTGCCGATGAACTGTTATCGCTTTTTAGCTAATTAATGGCTATTTCTTAATTGATTGCATCATTTGACTGAGGTGAACTATGCAGTACCAAGTCGACACTCATACTCATACCGTGGCTTCAAGTCACGCTTATAGCACGATTCATGACTATATCGCTGTGGCAAAGCAGAAGGGTATTCGCCTATTTGCCAATACTGACCATGGACCCGATATGGCCGATGCGCCGCATTTTTGGCATTTTGTTAATTTACGAGTATTGCCGCGTATGGTCGATGGTGTCGGCATTTTGCGGGGTATTGAAGCCAATATTAAAAATATCGATGGCGAGATTGATTTCTTTGGTGATTATTTAAAGCAGCTGGATATTGTGCTCGCGGGATTTCATGAGCCAGTTTATCCACCGTCAGATAAGGCTACTCACACCAAAGCTATGATTAATGCCATTAAAAGTGGCAATGTTGATATCATTACCCACCCAGGGAACCCAGCTTATCCGATTGATATTGAAGCCGTTGCCCGCGCTGCGGCCGAATATGGTGTTGCGCTTGAAATCAATAATTCTTCCTTTGAAGTCTCCCGTAAAGGCAGTGAAGCTAATTGCACTGCCATTGCTCAGGCTGCTAAGGAGTTTGGTACGATTTTAGTCATGGGTTCTGATTCCCATGTGGCCTTTAGTTTGGGCGGTTTTACGCGCGCGCAAGCGATTATCGATGAAGTGGCTTATCCGCCATCACGGTTACTCAATCGTAGTCCCTCGGCATTATTGGCATTTTTAGCCGCGCGTGGTCATGAAACCGTTAGCGACTTAATCGCCTTATTTAATGACGATGATGATATTGGCGATGGCGCAAATAACTAAAACGACACCAGCCCAATGTGGAACATCGACCATCATAGAAGCTAACTTCCCTGAGGTTGTATTAATTACAGGCGCTAATAGTCAGCTGGCGCAAGCGTTACTGCGAGTTGCTGCCGAAATGGGTCATCTAGTCTCAAACACCGGTGTGCCATTTAAGCTTTATGCGTTAAGCCACAGCCAATTAGATATCACCAATGCCGTTAATATTGCCGCGGTATTTGTTCAATATCGACCTAATTGGGTGATCAACTGTGCTGCCTATAACGCGGTTGATGCGGCTGAAAACGATATCGTTAAAGCCCATCGCGTGAATGAGCTCGGCCCCGAGTTACTGGCGCAGCAATGTGTATTATCGGGCGCGCGCTTACTGCATGTGTCGAGTGATTATGTGTTTGGTGGCAATGCTGCTTACGATATTGGCCATAGTGTTGAGAATGTGAGTGAAGGCGTTATTGAACCCGCAGCCAAACTACATTATTTACCATCTCCCTTCGTTGAATTTGATGAACTAACGCCGTTATCTGAATACGGTAAGAGTAAGTTACTCGGCGAACAAAAGGTATTCGCTGTTTTGGGGGAGCGTGCCACGGTTGTGCGTACCTCATGGCTCTACGGTCAAGGTGGGCATAATTTTGTCAAAACCATGCTGAAATTAATGCAAACTCAACCTAGTTTACAGGTGATTGACGATCAAATTGGTTGCCCAACATGGAGTGATGCCCTCGCGCGGGTGATGTGGCAATTAGTGGTTGCGCAGTGCTCGGGACTATTTCATTACAGTGCAAAGGGCCAATGCAGTTGGCATGAGTTTGCCGTTGAAATTCAGCAACAAGCCTTAGCGCTCAATCTGTTAAATCAGCCAGTGGTTATCCAGCCTATTTCTAGCGCAGACTATGCTAAGCAAGCATTTACGCGTGGCGTGAATGTGGCAAAAAGGCCGAGTTATAGCGTGTTAAATAGTGATAAATTACAGTCCACTTTAGTAACTAATGCTATGCCCTCAATGCCTGATAACATTGAGTGGCAAGATTGGCATCAGCAACTGAATCAGATGCTGCGGCAGTTATCTTGATAACGATGAGATTTATAGCATTGATGTAGACTCGCTACATGAAAACATAGGTGGTGAATACGAATGCAGTTAGGCTCAAGGCTCTTCTGTGCACCGATGACTTGCCTGAGTATCGTAACTACTTTGCTTATCAGTGGCTTTGCGCGCAGTGGTTTAAAACGTAAGTCTTAGTCTATTTTACTTGATGTATGATGAATTTGTTCTTAATTCTGTTTCGATGACAATGGCATAATACCAAGATATTTAATGCATTAAGGAAATCCGAGTGACAGATAACACGACAACAGCGCAGACATTGACGAAACAAGATCTGCTGCAAGTGGTGGCAATCGCTAAAGCGGCCGGTGATGCCATTATGACTGTTTACGGGCAAGATGATTTTTCAGTGAGCCATAAGGCAGACGATAGCCCTGTGACCGCCGCCGATTTAGCCGCGCATCATGTGATAGTGGCGGCATTGGCGCAGCAGTTTGTTGGTATTCCTATTATGTCTGAGGAAGCGGCGGATATTGCGTGGGACGTGCGCCGTCAATGGCACACCTATTGGTTGATTGACCCTTTAGATGGCACTAAAGAATTTATTAAGCGCAATGGCGAGTTCACCGTCAATATTGCGCTTATTCATCAAGGGGTTGCTGTCGCGGGTGTAGTATATGCGCCTGTGCTCGATACGTATTATTACGGCGCTAAGCATTTAGGTGCATGGCGTCAACAAGCAGGCCAAGAAAGTCCCTTATTAGGCGCAAAAACACCACGAGAAATACCGATTATTGTTGGTAGTCGCTCTCACTTAAGCCCAGATATGGCGCAATATTTACAACAGTTTGGCGAGCATGACATCTTAAGCATAGGTAGCTCGCTTAAGTTTTGTATGTTGGCTGAGGGCAGTGCAGATTTATATCCAAGGCTTGGCCCTACCAGCGAGTGGGATACCGCAGCGGCGCAAGCTGTGCTCGAAAGTGCTGGTGGCACAGTCGTCTGTTATGACTCAGGTGAACCATTAACTTATAACCAAAAATCTGACATTTTAAACCCTTATTTTATTGCCACAGCCCCAGGTTGGGTAAAACAACAACCTAGCATCGATGCTTATTGATCTAAATGGCGTACTAAACATTGGAGTGGTAATTCATGATGCGAATAGGCGTCGATTTAGGTGGAACAAAAATAGAATTAGTCGCACTGAGTGATGAAGGCAATGAGCTATTTCGCAAACGTGTGACTACGCCGCGCGACTATCGAGGCACACTTGCTGCCGTGGTTGATTTAGTTAAGGAAGCGGAAGCGACTCTTGGCGAAAAAGGCACTGTTGGCGTGGGCATTCCTGGTGTGATATCGCCCTATTCAGGTTTAGTCAAAAATGCTAACTCAACGTGGATTAATGGCCATCCACTCAACGTGCATTTAGGTGAAATGTTGCAACGCGAAGTGCGGGTTGCCAATGATGCAAACTGTTTTGCGGTATCAGAGGCGATGGATGGTGCTGCTGCAGGTAAATCTGTGGTATTTGGCGTGATTATCGGTACTGGTTGCGGCGCTGGCGTGGCAATTAACGGCAAAGTGCACGGCGGTGGTAATGGTATCGGCGGTGAATGGGGCCATAATCCTCTGCCTTGGATGACGAAGAAAGAATTTAATACCACTCGTTGTTTTTGTGGTAACCCTGATTGTATCGAGACTTTTATCTCAGGTACTGGCTTTGTGCGTGATTACAATGCGGCGTTGGCAGCATCAGGTACATTGCGCGCTGCTGCAAAATCAGGTGTCGATATTATGTTATTAGTCGATGGGGACGATGCTATTGCACTCGCTGCGTTTGATCGTTATATCGATAGGCTTGCCCGCTCACTCGCCCATGTGATCAACCTGCTTGATCCCGATGCGATAGTGCTGGGTGGCGGTATGTCGAATGTTGCGGCAATTTACCCAAGATTACCGGCATTACTGGCCCATTATGTCTTGGGGCGTGAGTGCCATACACCTGTGGTGCAAAATCTTTACGGTTGTTCATCGGGTGTACGTGGTGCAGCTTGGTTGTGGGAAAAGTAATCTTCGCTTGGATATCTGTACTGATTGAGTGAGCTTATTAGGCTTTGAAATCAACGCTTAATGGCCTATGCGTTTTGTAAATATTAGCCCAGCGAAACGCTGGGCTAATATTATCTGCGATGCGTTTCGCCGTATTTTGATGCTATGATTGCGCTCTTTTGGGTTGCTTGGCATGAACATCATGTTTTGGGTTAAGAAAGTTGTTTCACAGGGGATGATGCCTATTCCCTTTATCCTATTGCTTTTACTGCTTTCTTTTTTAGTATGGCGCCGCCGGAGTATGGCGAAATACTTAGTTACGTGCGCCTTCTTGCTGTTGGTTTTTTTAAGCAGTCAACTAAGTGTCAATACCTTAGTGCGGCCATTAGAATCTGTTTACCCTATCAATTCTACCGCCATTACAGGTCCTTGTGTTGTGATGGTATTAGGCTCGGCACATTCTGATATTAAAGGCGCGACAGCGGTGCAATCTTTATCGACTGTGGCGCTTGCAAGGCTTACGGAAGGGATACGGCAACTTAACTTAGGTCAAGAATGTCAATTGATTGTTAGCGGTTGGGGCGGCGAACTTACCCATGTTTCCCATGCTGAAATGATGGCGAATGCTGCGATTGAGTTGGGTGTGGATAAACATCGAATCATCCAATTTCCACTGGCGCGAGATACCCTAGAAGAAGCGCAATATTTGCAATCGACGTTAGGCCAAGTCTCTTTTCGTTTAGTCACCTCGGCGACGCATATGCCAAGGGCAATGACTATTTTCGCTGCTAAAGGTTTATATGCTGATGCCGCGCCAACGGATTTTATTGGGCGGGCTGATTTTGGCTGGCGGTTAACCGCTGATAATTTAGTGGCATCTCAGCGAGCGATTCACGAATACATTGGCCGTTTGTGGTTATGGTTAAAAACGTTAAGTTAAAGGTGATAGTTTGCGAACTTGGCTATGAATATATTAAGTGTTAACAGGAATAATAATGACAATTGAGTCCGAAGTGGTGTCAGTACGGCCTTTATCAAAACGAAATGGTTTAACCTTAACTTGGTTGGGGGGAGTCGGCCTTGTGCTGGGGTTTTGGCTATTTATCTCAATGCCAGCCTTGTTTGCTGTGGGATTAGTTTTTTTTAGTTTTGGCGCTATTGCATTAATTCTTGGTTTAGCCAAAGTTTATGAGCCAGAAACAACCTTAGCATTAGATGATAAAGGGCTGACCTATTTTCATCGTCGTGGCAAAGTATCCATCGGTTGGGATAATATTCAGCGGGTCGATATTCCGCGGGTGACCAATGGCTTAGATACGATAGAGTTATCCTATTTAGGCATTAAACTGAAGCACTTAAATCCTATTCTCGATAATATTTCCCTGCGTCTAGCGACGGGCTTATTAACCGAGCAACGGCCTTTGCTAGTGACTGCTGCCTCGCAAGATGCAGACTTAGCAACCTTGGAAACTTACCTTGGCGCAGAGTTTGGTCCATTAGTGATAGAAGGTGATCGTTATCGCGGCGTGTTGGCGATGTTTGGTCATCGCTGCGTGATGTTAGATACGCGCTTGGGCTATCACTTGTATATTCCCCAAGACAGTTTAGATAGAGAACCGAAGGACTTTATCACGTTGCTTAGGCAACGTATTGCGCAATACCATCGCTTAGCAGACTAAGCTTTTACCGCACTGATTTGAATATTCATCTGAAATTTATCGACAATAAAAAAGGGGACCAAGGGTCCCCAATGAGTTGCAGAGATGAAATTGGGGCTGTGCAGGGCAGCCCTAAGGTACTAGTGTGCTACCTCTGCGTGTACCTTATCTACGCCATAAGTTTTACCTTCAGCATGACAGGTCGCGCAAGATTCTACTGGTAGGTTAGGATCTGTCATTGCATCTGCCTCAACCACAGCACCGTTACTTCTAAAGTGAGCGACAGCCGCTGCATCAGAATGAGCGTGGCAGCTACGACATGATTCAGCTACTGGGCTAATGTAGTAGTTACCTACTTTTATTGAACGCTTCTCTGAGGCTAAACCACCGTCAGATGCAAACAGTTTAGCATTGTCTTTATGACAAATCGCACAATCTGTTTCTGGCGCGGGATAACCAACCAAGCCACCTGTCGCATCGCGGAAAATCCCTTCTACTTCACCAAAATTACCGCTGTGGAAACGGTGAGACACAGTGAATAAGTCTCTATTTTTAAACGTAACGTTAGGATCGCTAACTAAAACACCGTCCTCACCTTTGTAACCTGTAGCTGGATGATAAGAACCACCCGTGGTGTCATTATGGCAGTGCATACATTGGTCAAAGGTATAAGTACCGTGTTTTGGACCTTTGGCGTAATCTAAAGTGCCATGGCAAGCATTACATTTGGCTTCTTCGACAGTGATGCGAGTGGGATCTGTCATGCGTGCTTTAGTGACTGCGCTACTATCAAGGCTATAGAATTTAACTGCTGCATCATTACCGATAGGGCTCGTTGGACCAAACTCTATCCCCGCAGTATTACAACTAACCACTTTACCTGCTTTAGCACAGAAATTAGCTTCTGAACCTAGATAGATAGTGCCCGTCGCTTGTGCATCAGGAATATCTTTTACAATAGTTAGCACGCCGCCAGCAAGCGTACCGTTATTTAGTTTTATGCTGATTGTAGGTTGAGTAAATCCCCATGAGTACACAGTGCCATCAGCAGTTACATTACCAATCAGCAGGCCGTTAGTGACGAACATAGCCGTAGGATTACTGGTTACATCGTAAGTTGTTAGTGATGTGCCATCAGCAATTGGCGCACCATTTAAACTGACGTTGGCTTTTATGGTAAGTGTTTTCATGCCCAGCGTTGCAGAAGGCACTGTTGTGGCGCTGGTAAAATCAATTTTAAATAAAGATGCATACTCTGCACGTTTACCCACGCTGTGAACCACAGCAGGTGACAGGTTTCCGCTGCCGTGGCAAGAGTTACATTGAGTATCATCGGCTTGGGCTAGGGCAAATTCTGAGTGGTTTTCACCAGTCGCAAAGTTGACTGTCATATGACAGCCTACACAAGCTTGAGCATAAATGGTGTTATAGCTTGGTTGGTCTGTCGTGTGGCAAGAGGTACATTCTTTCAGCGCAGATGGAAAGCCAATCTCGCTCCATTCTTTCGCTGTTTTATTACTAACATCAAAGTTTGCTGCGTTTTCTGCACCTGAGTGGATCCTGTGAATCATGGGCGCAAAGTCAAATATTAAACCTGCAGCTAAATCAGCATCGTTTGGTAGTTGATCTGGGTTATGGCAGGTGACACAGTTTTTAACACCTTGGTAGTTATGGTGCGCAGAAATATTGGCGATATGACCATTCGCTTCACCGTGACATTTTTCACAGGCTGCATCACTCACGGTATCTTTACCTGATGTCGCCAGTTCGTCAGTGGCTGGAATAAAATCAACGGGCACTGATAAAATCTTGTCAGATAGGACGACACCAGTGCTATCTGCGATGTTATAAGCCCGTAAAAATATTCTGTGTACTGCATTGGGATTATCATTTGGATTGATAATGGGTGCAGCGCCTTCATGTGTCCAAGTTGCAGTATAAGTGCCTGGTGTTGCAATATCTTCGGTTAACGTACAAGCATTTTTAGTCGCGTCAAGGCCATCTAAAGTACAAGTAAATGAACTACCTGCCGCATTTGCAGTGACATTATTTTGCCATTGAATAGGTGCGCCAGTTCCTGAAGTATTTTCATTAGCCGTTAATGAATAAATAGCAATCTTGTTTAGTCCGGTGAAGGGGACATCTTTATTTGCATTTTTACCGGTAAGCATAAATTTAATACTAAAACCTTCACTGCTGGTTACTTTAATGTCGGCGGGGCTTAAAGTGAATGAAAGATCTGTGATGGATTGCGCTGTTGTTGCAAAGGATCCCGCAGGGGTTCCTGGTATTCCAGGAGCTCCAGGTGTGCCGGGCGTACCCGGTGTTCCTGGTGTGCCATTTTCACCATCACTTCCGTCCCCGCAGGCGGTAAGACTTAAGCAACTGACCAAAGCCAGTGCTAGTAGAGATTTATTATAGTTTTTCATCATCGCGTCCTTTTTCTATCTATAAAGACTGCGTGTGCAGTGCCATCAATATAGGAGGATCCACCTACTTATAAAGGGGTATTTATAAGTTTGTATCTATTATGTGAACGATGATTTAACCGTCGCAGATGGCAATAGCAAAATTTGAATTTTGCTATTTTACATATTTAAATTGGGCTCAATTTTCATGACCAACGTCACAATTGTTATGTTTGAACTTAAGCGCTGAGTGGAAATTCATTTTCGGTTAAGTTAAATAAACGAGGTTTAAACAGCTTTTATCTAAATTATAGTGAAGTCATAGTGTTAAGGTTTTGAGTACGAAATCGACCAAATAGCATTGCCTTACGGTAAGGTTTAAGCTTATTTCTCAACTGGATGCGTCGTATCTAGCGTGGCAAGTAAGGAGCACACGACGAGATCACATTGACTTTGGCTATATCGCCGATGAACGGCTTTCTTTTGAATGAGGTAATAATGTGGTGCCATCATAGTATCGTGGAGTCTATTAAGCTCTGTGTCACTAAGACGCTCAAGATGCAGTCCAGGCATATGTTTTACTGTGTGCATATCAATGGTGGAGCAAAAAGCGATGCTCTTCATCGTTAATAAATGTGCATACCATTCCTCCCTATCGATTACTTTATCTACTGCAGGTAGTAAAATTCCTTGGCGCTGACAAAATAACTCTAAGGGGTCAATTTTACTGTTGAAACCTTTGAGTTCTTGAAATAAAAATGGATAGCGACAAATATGCTCTAAGGTAATATTGGTCTCAATCTGCCAGAGAGGATGTTGTTTATCCGCTACAATATAAACGCCATTAACTGAGCCAAGTTTGGTGTAGCTTAATTCTTTGTTTTCAGCATTGTCTAAGGTAATACCAAAATCTAGTACACCTGCATGGATCAACTCAGCGCTATTTTCTTGCCACTTATGTAGATATATGTTCCCTAACTTTTGGGCTATTTCGGGTGAACTTAATTGCAGCGCTAAAAAGCTTAGTAGTCCATTACTGGCAGCGATGTGTAAGGGTAAGTCACTGTGAGTTGCCGCATTTTGTATTTGTGTTGCAGATTGTTCGAGGTGATAAACTGATTCAGTAAACTGGCAAATAGCAACATATAGGCTTTCTGCTAATGGGGTTGGTTTGAGTCCCTGTTGACGACGGTAGAACAGTTCATCGTTAAAGGTAAAACGTAATGCATTGAGACAGCGGCTAATTTTTGGCGCAGAAACATTCAGTGCTTTAGCTGCGCTATTTGCATGCCCAGTATCGAAAATACTTTTAAAAACAAGCAAGGTAAAAACATCGAGCTCACAGATTTGTTTTAATAACAAATTACTCATTTTGTATTTTGCCTTGTATAGGTTTACATATTGTCATTACTGGTCGCGGGCGGCTACAGGGCGTCTGTCTTTTTATCTGCGTTAAGTTTGTTACTCATAGGTCGCTTTTAGGCATACAAATTTGCCTTGATGACTTTTAGCTTACATTGAATGAACTGGTGTCAAATAAGATGATAATTTGGTAGTAAATTAACACGACTTTTGCAGATAAACTGTGATCTTTCTTAGCAAGATAACAATTTGTTAACGGCTTTAATTGGGAGAGGGGAAGTAATAGGGTCAAATCTTGGGAGTGTGAGTCATGCTTGCGGTCACAATGAACGTTAAAAAATGCTCACTTTGCATCGCGAGCATATATTAATGATGTACCCATAAAGATTTAGCGAGATTCAATCACATCGTTTTGTGTCAGCGGCAGGTTACGTGAGTCTATCGCAGGAGTATGGCCTATTGCATGGGAATAAATAGTGGGCGCATCTTCTTTAATCCGCATACCGATGAATTGGCCGCCTTCAAGTATTTGCATTGAAGTACTAGCGACTTCACCATTGACAACGCCATTACGTTGGATCACTAAACGCTCACAAATGAGTCTACCTTTAAAATATCCATCAACAATACATTCTTGACACTTTACTTCGCCATGAATCGTACCGCCTTGCTCTATGCTGACATTGGCTTGGGATAGAAGTTGACCTTGTATATCGCCACCAATAAGTATATCCCCGGTTAATTCGATATTACCGGTGAGTTTTGTGCCACGGGAAATAAAACTCAACGAGGTACTTTTTTGAGTTGGGGAAAACAGTTTTTTAATAAAGGTCATCATAAATTAACTCTGTTCAATCGGCGCGCGATAGTAGCCGATAATAGATAACTAGCCCAGTAACCGTTTACTCATCCGTAGGATTATTGGTTTATTCAGTGGGTAGTTTTATATGTATGGCTTGGCTAGGGCAAGGCGCGACACAGGCACCGCAACCGTTACATAAATCAACATCAATATGAGGGCTAGGGGCTTGGCCAATGCTGAATACAAAGTTGATGGCTCGGGGCTCGCAGGCATCCTTACAACTTTGGCACCAGATCCCATGGTTTGTTAAACAAGTCTCTTGCACATAGGCTTTATAATGCCAAGCGGGTTGGGTTAAATCAAAAATGTTCTCAGGACAGCTTTTGGCGCACAGAGTACAAAAAGTACATTCATTGTTAGTGAAGGACACTTCTGGAAAGCCAGCATCGCCTTTAATAATAATCTTGGTTTCACAGGCCGTAATACAAGCCGAGCAGCGAGTACACATATCGGTAAATTCGATATCCTCACGTACCCAAGGTGGCCTTATCGCGTTACTTTTACGACGACTAAAGAGGCTGCGACGACTGTGATTAATACTTTGAGTCATGTTGCTCCGTGAAAATGTAGGTCATTTCAAGCGGTATTCGTAGGCTAAGAGATAAAGAAAATGGCTTGGTGAGATATTTCAACAAGCCATTAATAGAATTAGTCGCTATAACCTGTGGGGTTAGTCGACTGCCAATGCCAACTACTCTTGGCCATATCCTCTAAGGTATGCGTGGCTTGCCAGCCTAAATCTTCCCTTGCATGGGTTGGGTCGGCGTAACAAGCGGCAATATCACCGGGACGACGTGGCGCAATCTGGTAAGCAATAGTGCGATTACAGACTTTTTCAAAAGCTTTGACCATATCTAACACGCTATAACCTTTGCCCGTGCCTAGGTTATATGTTACTAAACCGGGTTTTGTCGCTAGTTTGGCGAGTGCTTTTAAATGACCATTGGCTAAATCGACTACATGGATATAGTCACGCACACCCGTACCGTCGTGAGTCGGATAATCATTACCAAACACACTTAAAGCGGTACGTTTACCTACGGCAACTTGGGCAATAAACGGCATTAAATTATTCGGGATATCGTTAGGGTCTTCGCCGATTAAACCACTGGCATGGGCACCAACGGGATTAAAATAGCGTAAACGAGCGATATTCCAGCTCGGATCGGCATTGTGTACATCCGCAAGAATATGCTCAACCATTAACTTAGACTGACCATAGGGATTGGTTGCCCCCGTTGGGAAGTCTTCGGTGATAGGTAAACTTGCAGGATCGCCATACACGGTAGCCGATGAACTGAAAACGAGATTTTTCACTTTATTCTCTGCCATCACTTGGCAGAGAATAAGGGTACCAGTGACGTTATTCTCATAATACTTGAGTGGTTTAGCAACTGATTCACCCACAGCTTTTAATCCGGCAAAGTGGATAACCGAATCAATTGCATGGTCGCTAAATACTTTTTGTAATAAAGCCTTATTGAGAATATCGCCTTGGTAGAACGTGACTGCTTTGCCTGTGATCCGCTCGACTCTGTGTAAGGCTTCTATGCTTGAATTAGACAAGTTATCCAATACAATCACGTCATTACCCGCATGAAGAAGTTCTACCACAGTGTGGGTACCAATATAACCCGCCCCACCAGTCACTAAAATCGTCATTACTTCATTCCCTTTACAACGGTTTTTAAATATTGTGCAAAGTCTTCACCAATTTCGCTATGGCGCAGAGCATATTCTACGTTGGCACGCATGTAGCCTTGCTTATTACCGCAATCGTGACTCTTACCTTCCATATAATAAGCATTCACGGTTT
Organism: Shewanella glacialipiscicola; assembly: GCF_023283485.1. GTDB lineage: Bacteria > Pseudomonadota > Gammaproteobacteria > Enterobacterales > Shewanellaceae > Shewanella > Shewanella glacialipiscicola. Next base: position 36,931 of record NZ_JAKILU010000002.1, on the reverse strand, counting down.
CTTGCTTCATCAACATGGCAATAGCATCGGTTAATTGAATTTCATCACCGGCGCCGGCTGGTGTTTTTGCCAGTAGTGGCCAAATGCTGGCGGGTAACACATAACGGCCTACAACGGCCAAATTTGACGGTGCTTCATCTACAGCTGGTTTTTCAACGAGCTCGGCTAATGGCTCGGACTCACCTGGTTGTAAATCATGGCCATTCACATCGGCAATACCATATTGGTTGACAACATTATGTGGCACGCCTTCAACCATGATTTGACCCACTTGGGTTTGATCGAACAGGGCAACCATGGCCGCTAAGTTATCAGTGCGTAAATTGCAGCTCGACTCATCGATAATCACATCAGGTAGTAATACGGCAAATGGCGCGTCACCAACGACAGATTTAGCACATAAAATTGCATGACCTAAACCTTTAGCTTGCGACTGGCGTACGCTGATGATGGTGACATCTTTAGGGCAAATAGATTGTACCGCTTCGAGTAACTGACGCTTAACGCGGCGTTCAAGTTGGGCTTCTAATTCAAAACTGGTATCGAAATGGTTTTCGATAGAGTTTTTACTGGCATGAGTCACCAGTACAATTTCTTTAATTCCAGCGGCAATGGCTTCGCTTACTACATACTGGATCAATGGCTTATCAACAACAGGTAACATTTCTTTTGGAATGGCTTTAGTCGCTGGAAGCATACGAGTGCCAAGGCCTGCGACAGGAATAACAGCTTTACGGATTTGATGTTGTGTCATTGCGAACCTTTTAGGTCAAAGAGATACGATTAATAGCCAATATTGTAAATGACCTGCACAGAAAAGCTATTTACAAACACTGAAATATCAGAGTATTTCGGTATTTTAACGGTAAATTTATGCAGGGTTGTAGCAACGTTAGCATAGTGAATCTAATACATCATTGGAGATATGTGTTTTTAGTGCACTTTTAATTATTTTGTAATACTTGCTTTACGTTTTTATCACAATGGCGGGTCAAGAATAAAGTGTGAGGGAGTTAACAAAATTCAAGGCTTAGATCACTATGGAGTCATAACAGTTAGCCTGAAGTGAAGACTATGACTAAAGGAACAGCGTACATCGCTCACACAGCCGATGAGACAGGGTTTATTCAATACCCACAAGCAGAGCATGACATATGGAGCCAATTGTACGCCCGTCAAGCGGTGAATCTCCCAGGACGAGCTTGCAAGGAATACCTGCAAGGACTTGATGCGTTAGCTATGCCTAAGGATCGTATTCCGCAACTTGCTGAAATTGATGCAGTACTGCAAGTAACGACGGGGTGGAAAACCGCAGCGGTGCCTGCACTGATTTCCTTTGGCCGTTTTTTTGAATTACTCGCTAATAAAGAGTTTCCTGTGGCAACGTTTATTCGCCGTAAGGAAGAGTTTGACTATCTACAAGAGCCCGATATTTTTCACGAAATTTTTGGTCATTGCCCTTTATTGACCAATCCTTCATTTGCCAATTTCTCGCATATGTATGGCCAGTTAGGTTTGCATGCCAGTAAAGAGGATCGGGTATTTTTGGCTCGCTTGTATTGGTTTACGGTTGAATTTGGTTTACTACAACCTAAAGACGGCCCTTTGTGTATTTATGGTGGGGGTATTTTAAGTTCACCCGGTGAAACCTTATATGCAATGGAAAGTGCAGTAGCAGAACGTCAACCGTTTGATTTACTCGACGTGCTACGAACTCCTTACCGTATCGATATCATGCAGCCGATTTATTATGTTATTGAACATATTGATATGCTAGATGAAATCGCCAAAATGGATATCATGAGTTATGTGACTAAGGCGCGCCAATTGGGTTTGTTTACCCCTAAGTATCTACCAAAAGTTAAAGTGAGCGAGATAGTGAGTCAGCCTGTGAGTTAGCCAGATAGTGACTTAGTGCCGATATAGTGAACTGAGTTCATTTTTTATGATTGAGTCACTCAATCAGTAATGCATAAAGTGCAACGGATTGACCTTATTGATGTTGCCAATAGGAGTATGTATGACAGCGTTATCGAATATGAAATGTGAAGCGTGCCAAGCCGATGCACCTAAAGTGACCGATGAAGAGTTGGCAGAGCTGGTGCGTATGATCCCAGATTGGGGCGTACAAGTGCGTGATGGCGTAATGCAACTTGAACGAGTCTATAAGTTTAAAAACTTTAAACTGGCGATGGTGTTTACCAATAAGCTGGCAGATTTGGCTGAAGCCGAATTTCATCATCCAGGTATTTTTACTGAGTGGGGCAAAGTGACGGTAACTTGGTGGTCACACTCAATAAAAGGGTTACATAAGAACGATTTCATCATGGCCGCCAAGACGGACCAGTTATTTGATTAATTTTTTTAAATAACTAAATCAGCTCGTTAAGTGTTTTTTGTCGCTGATTTAGTTATTCCAACTCCGCTCGTACTGTAAACTAGACTTGCCACTTTTGATTTAACCTTTTAACGTATACACGCCCTGCTATTAATTTGCCGCTTACGTTTGCGTAAAGCTGGTTTTCTAAGCCGATATGCGTTCTATTGGCGAGCGTAAAAAATAGCTCTGCACGGTTTCTCCCCAAAATTCGAATCAAAAAATGGGAATATCAGTCATTATGCGCTTGGAAGTCAGCTGTCAAGATCGCGTGGGTTTAGCGAAAGATATATTAGTTGTGTTAGAACAGTATGGTATTAATTTAATTGCCATTGATGCCAGTAATCAGGGTTTTTTATACCTACAATTTGCCGAAATTGGCTTTGAAACCTTAAGTGCGTTAATGCCGCAAATTCGTAAGGTGGAAAGTGTGCATGATGTGCGCACGGTTTCGTTTATGCCCTCAGAGCAAGAGCATTACGCGCTCAAGACCTTGTTAAAAACCTTACCCGATTCCGTGTTCTCCATTGATGCCAAAGGCCGTATTCGTATTGTTAACGAGTCTGCCTTGCTCAATATCGGTATGGGCGAGCATGAGGTGCTCGAAGAATCGCTCAACCATTGGGTACAAGGCTTTAATTTCAGTCGTTGGTTGAGTGAAGGCCAAGTGTTACCGCAAGCGGCACGAGTACAAATTGGTCCCAATGAATATTTGGCTGAAATGCTACCCATTTATCTGCCCGATGAGGATGAAAAAAGCATTTTAGTGGGGGCAGTGGTGTCGCTCAAATCTCCCGCACGAGTCGGTAAACAGTTCAATGCGTTGCAGAATCAAACGACTGGCTTTGAGAATGTATTAGCTAGCAGTGACAAAATGAAAGAGGTGCTTAAGCAAGCGCAGCGGATGGCTCAGCTTGATGCGCCTTTATTGATCACCGGTGAAACCGGTACTGGCAAAGAGCTCATGGCCAGAGCCAGCCACGATGCCAGCATGCGCCGTGAAAAACCCTTTATCGCTATTAACTGTGCGGCTTTACCTGACAGCGCCGCCGAAGAAGAATTATTTGGTTATGTCAGCCAAGGTAAAGTGATCAAACGCGGCTTTTTTGAAGAGGCCAAAGGGGGGACGATATTCCTCGATGAAGTGGCCGAAATGTCAAAGGCTGCCCAAGTTAAGTTATTACGTTTACTGCAAGACGGCAGCTTCAGACGCATAGGTGGCGATGACGAAGTGCGTGCAGATGTGCGTATTATCTGCTCGACCCAAAAAAATCTCGCTGAGCTATGCCAAACCGGTGAGTTTAGGGAAGATTTGTACTATCGCATCCATGTGCTGAGTTACCACATCCCCTCATTACGTGAGCGTAAAATTGATATCATTCCATTGACTGAAATGTTCCTCGAACATTACAGCCAGCAATTATCGAGTCCAGTTAGGCGGATTTCAGCCCAGTGCCGTGAACATTTACTCACTTATGCTTGGCCGGGTAATGTGCGCCAGTTAAAAAATGCCGTATTCAGAGCGGTATCTATGTGGGATGGTTCGGCAGAATTGACGGTAGAGCAGCTAAAACTTCCCTCTTATGCCGAAGGGTTTGGTTATTTCGATGATGAGTTTGAAGGTAATCTCGATGATGCAATGAAGCAGTTTGAGGGTAACTTGTTACGTCGTTTGTATCCTGCGTATCCAAGTACTCGCCAGTTGGCTAAAAAGCTCGGTGTGTCGCATACCGCAATTGCCAATAAACTGCGTGAATACCAGATAGCTAAACGTCGTTAGTGATGTGATTTAATCGCTGAATGTAAGCGTATCGTTCCACTAAACAGCTGACTTTTTAGGCATATCAGTTGGCTAGCTATTGAAAAATGGTAAGGCGTTTATAAGCGTAATCATTAGTTTACAAAATGTAAAATAATTGATTTGGATGTGATTTTGTTCACGCTATAGGAATCTTCGCTGGTATCGGGTATTTCTACGCGCAGCAAATACGTTAGCGTAAACAATTACGGACATTTTGTTAGCCCAAAACGTTCAGCATGAGTCAATGATAATCGTCGAATTTAAGTTGGGTGGCGCAGTGCGTTTTCCCATAGTCCAAAATTGTACGCCTAGCTAAAAAAGTACTGGAGCCAATATGAAACTTGCAAGTTATAACAATGGTCGCCGAGATGGTCAGTTAATGTTAGTGAGTCGTGACCTGACTAAAACGGTTGCCGTGCCTGCCATTGCCCACACCATGCAGCAATTACTCGATGGTTGGGATTTACTCAAGCCACAATTACAAGAACTATACGATGCGCTGAATGAAGGTATGTTTGATAATGCCCAAGCTTTTGATGAAGCTAAGTGTTTATCGCCATTACCTCGTGCTTATCAATGGGCTGATGGTAGCGCCTATGTAAACCACGTTGAGTTAGTGCGTAAAGCTCGCGGCGCTGAAATGCCAGAAACCTTCTGGACAGATCCTTTAGTGTACCAAGGGGGCTCCGATAGTTTTATCGCCCCTAAAGCCGATATTGAAATGGCCAATGAAGACTGGGGTATCGATTTCGAGTCTGAAATCGCGGTAATTACCGATGATGTCCCTATGGGCGTGACTAGTGATGATGCGGCTCAACATATTAAGTTGTTGATGCTCGTGAATGATGTCTCACTGCGTAATTTAATCCCGGGAGAGCTAGCGAAAGGTTTTGGTTTCTTCCAATCTAAGCCATCGAGCAGTTTTTCACCTGTGGCGATAACGCCCGATGAATTAGGCGCACGCTGGGAAGATTCTAAAGTGCATTTACCGTTAATCACCTACTTAAACGGTGAGTTATTTGGCCGTCCTAATGCGGGCGTTGATATGACGTTTAATTTCAGTCAACTCGTTGCACATGTTGCCAAAACTCGCCCATTGAGCGCTGGCGCAATTATTGGTTCTGGCACCATTTCTAATTATGACCGTAGCGCGGGTTCGAGCTGTTTAGCGGAAAAACGCATGTTAGAAGTGATTGCTGACGGTAAAGCTACGACGCCATTCATGCGTTTTGGTGACACTGTGCGTATCGAAATGCTGGATGATAACGATGTCACGATTTTTGGTTGCATCGATCAAAAAGTGGTTGAATATAAAGCTTAACGCGGCATTGATTATTGCCAGTATCGATTAACATTAACGGGGCTAAATGGCCCCGTTAATGTATCGCCAAACCAGCTTTAAATATCAAGGTTTATTGATAAAATGGTTTGGCTGGCAAGTTCAATGGATAAGGAGATAAAAATATGAAACTGTATGGTTATTGGCGCTCAAGTGCTGCATATCGTGTTCGCATTGCGCTCAATCTTAAGGGCATTTCAGCCGAGCAGTTCTCAGTACATCTGGTACGTGATGGCGGTGAGCAACACCAAGCGCCATATATTGACCTTAATCCCCTAGAATTAGTGCCAACATTAGTGGTGGACGATGAGCTAGATACTGAGGCATTGTCGCAATCTTTAGCCATTATTGAATATCTTGATGAAATCTATCCTCAAGCGCCATTATTGCCCGCTTCAGCGCTTGAGCGTGCTCATGTGCGCGCAATGGCACTAACCATAGCCTGTGAAATTCATCCGTTAAATAACCTGCGAGTATTACAATATCTAACCCAAACACTAAGTATTGATGAGGCGGCTAAAAATACTTGGTATCAGCACTGGGTAACGAGTGGCTTTGCGGCCTTAGAAGTCCTATTAGCCAGACATAGCGGCCGTTACAGCTTTGGCAATACCGTGACATTAGCCGACTTGTGTTTAGTGCCGCAGGTATATAACGCCCAGCGTTTTAATGTGGACGTAACGCCTTACCCCAATATTATGCGCGTATGGGCTGAATGTAATCAGCTTGATGCCTTTGCCGATGCCGCGCCAGAGCGCCAAGCAGATGCTATTTAACGTATTTGAGTACTTATGGCAGGGCAGTTAAGGTGGAGCAGAGTCATTCTGATGTGAACTTGGCATCTTTAACAAAAACAGAGCTTGAGTTACGTTCACGATTACTGGAGTGGATAAGCCAAGACAACGAGCGGGTGAGGGCGCTTGATATTGTTCAACGGTGCGCTAAACAATATTCCATACCACAGTGGTGTATTGCGGCTGGATTTGTGCGTAATTTGGTATGGGATCGTTTGCACGGATTTGAGTTGAGCCCGCTTAACGATATTGATCTGATTTATTTTTGCCCCTTAGATATTCGCCCTGAGCGAGATGCTGCGATTGAAGCTTACCTTAAACAATTGGCGCCCGATTTACCTTGGTCGGTGAAAAATCAAGCACGTATGCACTTAAAAAATCAAGACCCTGCTTATACTTCCTGTGCCGATGCTATGACCTATTGGCCTGAGTTCGAAACCGCTATTGGTATTTGTGTCTCTGATGTTGGCGAGTACGACAAAAATACTCAGGTTACTGCTGAGCAGTCCTTACACAGCCAGTGTGCAACATCTTATGAATTGGTGGCACCTTTTGGTCTTTATGCACTGTTTAATCTTACCTTGCGTGCAAACCCTCGACGTAGCTTACTGATATTTGAGCAAAGAGTGTCTGCAAAGGGCTGGTTACGTCAATATCCTTTACTCAAACTAATGAGTTAACTTTCGATAGCATAACCTACCAATAGCGTAACCTACGCTGTCGTTATCTAACCTGGCTCTCTCACCGCTCTACTCGTTAACTATCCGCTAAACCCCACTGCCAATTGGCGCAATATTCTGCGAACGCACGTAGCTGAAATGTTAACGGCACTTAAGCGAACTACAACTAAAGATGTACATTTGTATTTGTGCATATATGCGCTAACTCACGATAATTAAAGGAGTATTGTCGATAAATGTTTAGGTTTTGTGATCGGTATCCCGCTGAGAATACTCCTAAGTAGGTATTGGTGCGCGCATTTGATTTGGATCAATAAAACCACGTCATTTCTCTGGCAGTGTGAGCTCAAATCGTTATGGATGTAATCACAAACAATCATTTATGTTATATACATGGAGTATGATGATGCGTAAAAATACTGTATCTGCTGTAGTCGCTGCCTCTCTTCTCGCTATTGGTTTTTCAGCTTCGGTATCGGCTCACCAAGCGGGCGATATTATTGTTCGTGCGGGGGTTGCTGTGGTGGCACCGAATGAGTCGAGCCAAGATGTCGCTGGAAACGGTGAATTTATTATTAACAACAATACTCAATTAGGGCTCAACTTCGGCTATATGCTGACTGATAACCTAGGCATAGAGTTATTAGCGGCAACGCCTTTTAGCCATGATGTTTCTTTAAAAGGCGTAGGTAAAATTGCTGACACTAAGCAACTGCCTCCTACATTAGTGGCTCAGTACTATTTTGGTGATGCTCAATCTGCTCTACGCCCTTACATTGGCGTTGGTGTTAATTACACTAACTTTTATGATAGTGAATTCACCAATGACTTAAACGGCGCCTTAACGGATCTTAGCTTGAGTAATTCTTGGGGGGTTGCTGGGCAGGTTGGCTTAGATTATCAATTAAGTAAAAACTGGTTAGTTAACGCATCAGTGTGGTATATGCAAATTAGTACTGACGTGAAGTTTAATTTAGCAGAAGCTCCAGTGAAGATTGAAACCGATATCGACCCTTGGGTGTATATGGTAAGCGTAGGTTACACTTTCTAATCTATTGAGTAGATAAGCGTAAAAAAGGAGCCTTGGGCTCCTTTTTCGTTTTGCACTTTTAACACGATATTTTGATCCGTTACTATGTCGGCTTACTATTTTGGTTTTTTAGCCTTCCAGTGGCGCGTGTTGTAGATAAACTCGGGTAATAACACGGTAAGCCAAGCAACGAGGCGCCAGCGTTTAGTCACATAAACGCGGCGTTTACCTTGTTTCATCGCCTTGATAATTTGCGCTGCGACCTGTGGTAATGGCGCAAGCCACATTGCACTTTGCTGCATAGCGGCTTTATCGAGTAAACCGAGTTGAATATCGGTAATGGTAATCGGTAACTTGAGGCGCTGTGCATGCATGCTTAGACCCTCAAGATAATTCTGCCCAAAGGCTTTTGAGGCATGATAAGCCACGCTTGGCCCACCACGTAGACCCGCTATCGAGTTTATTGCCGCCAGTTGTCCATAACCTTGTTCGCGAAATAGTCTAAATGCCGTATTACAGATAGCGGCAAAGCCTCGCACATTGACATCGATAATATCTTGCTCTGGTAACCAAGGTAGCTCAGGATCGTAGCTATTGAGGCCAGTATTGACTAAGACTAAGTGCGCGCCGCCAAGATTTTGCCAGACGGATTCAAGTTGATTAATAATCGCTTGAGGCTGTTCAATTTGAAGTGCAAATACTTGTACTTTTGTTGGCAAGGATAGGGCAAAATCGTGCAGTGATTCTGGATCTTGGGCGAATAAGGCTAATTCAACCTGTTGATCTGCCAATTGCTTTGCAAGTTCACGACTTAATTGTGAGCTAGCTCCCACAATGATTGCAGTTGCTTGAGTCATAGTTTTTTCGACAACGAAATGGTGGCTTATGATAGAAAGATATACGCGCCAAGACAAGATTTATAGCTTGGGCGTATGGACATCTAGAAGTCTTTATGTATGATTAGGAGAAATAAAATGAACACAGGATTGCGTTTAAGCGCGCTGAGATTAACAGCCTTAGTATTAATGGCCGTCATGGGGGTGTTATCTGGTTGTGCAACGCCCAATGCTATCGTTGAGATTAAGGGGCAGGCCTTATATCGCGAACGCATTGCACTGCCTGCTGATGCCAAGGTCATAGTGCAACTGCTTGATGTTTCAAAAATGGATGTGCCAGCCATAGTGATGGCTGAACGTGTGCAACAAGGGGCTGCGATTCCCGCGCCATTTAGTTTTGCGATGGGCAGTGATCAATTTCAACCTGGTCACAGTTATGCTATAGGTGCACGGATAATGCTCGGTGATAAGTTATTGTTTATTAACACTCACGCTTATCCTATTGACCTCAACGCCACTGAACCTATGACCATACTGCTGGAAAAAGTCGGTGATTAATTAGCTCACTAAAGGTGAGCTGACATACGCGCCGAATCCGTTGATATTTACGAACAGAAGAGGCGCTGTATGCCGGTTAGAATTCCAGACCATCTGCCCGCGGCAGAGGTATTAGAGTCCGAAAATATTTTTGTGATGTCCGAAACTCGGGCGGCGAATCAAGATATCAGACCGATGAAGGTGCTGATGTTGAACTTGATGCCGAACAAAATCGAGACCGAAACCCAGTTATTGCGTTTACTGGGAAATACGCCACTGCAAGTCGATGTTGATTTACTGCGTATTCATGATAAAGAGTCCAAACATACTTCTATTGATCATATGAATACCTTTTATCGTGATTTTGAAGACGTGCGCCACAAAAACTATGACGGGTTGATCATTACGGGCGCGCCGCTGGGGCAAATTGATTTTGAAGACGTGGTCTACTGGGATCATATACGTGAAATTATTGACTGGTCGCAAGAGCATGTCACCTCAGTGCTATTTTTATGCTGGGCAGCCCATGCGGGTTTGTATCATCTCTATGGTTTAAATCGACAAATTTTGCCACAAAAGCGTTCTGGCGTATTTGTACATCGTCGTACTTGTCAGCATTTTCCTTTGTTACGCGGTTTTGATGACGAGTTTTTTGCGCCCCATTCCCGTTTTGCTGAAATGAATCTTGAAGACATTAAACAACATCCGCAGCTGCAAGTATTAGCCGAGTCCGATGAGGCGGGGGCTTATTTAGTATTAAGCCGTAATAACCGCAACTTGTTTGTGATGGGTCATCCTGAGTATCAAAAATCGACGTTAAATGATGAGTATCATCGAGACTTAGCCCAAAACTTAAATCCCGATGTACCACAAAACTATTATCGCAATGACAATCCTGAAGCTGAGGCGATTGCTCGTTGGCATAGCCACGGCAGTTTACTGGTGAGTAATTGGCTTAACTATTACGTCTACCAGTTAACCCCTTATGACTTAAATGATATGACGGCGATGACCCCGTGGGAATCGCGTTAAATAATCATGCATCAGATTAAGTTTGTCAGGCTATTGCGCTGAGTGCTTTAGTCCTCCCTCGTGGCTAATGCACTCAGCTTGTTGTGGTTTATTGCTATTGGTTAATCTTATAACTTAAATTGTGTTACCAATTTATCTAAGTGAACTGATAGCTTTTGTAAGTTTGCACTAGATGCCGTTAGCTCATCGGCAATTTCTGATGTTTCGCTTGTTAACTGATTTATATCCTCCACATTACGACTTATTTCCGTTACAACCATAGATTGCTCTTCGGTCGCAGTGGCCACCTGAATGTTCATATCGCTGATTTGGCCAATATGCGAGGTAATGAGCGCTAACGAATCATTTGCATCATCCGCCTGCTTTACCACAAGGTTGCTTTGTTCATGACCCCGTTTAATTGCGATCACGGTTTTGGATGATTGTTCTTGTAGCTTATTAATCATAACTTGAATTTCATTGGTTGATGCTGCTGAGCGGCTTGCAAGGTTTCTAACCTCATCAGCCACAACGGCAAAACCTCGACCAGTCTCACCCGCGCGTGCGGCTTCAATTGCTGCATTGAGTGCTAACAAGTTAGTCTGTTCGGAAATACTGCGTATGGTATCTAAGATACTGCCGATGGAATTTGTTTGCGTCGCAAGTGAAGTAATATCAGTGCTAATTTGTTGAATTTCAGTTGATAACGAGCTAACACCTTGACGAGCTTTTGCTACTACAGCAGCGCCGTTATTCGCTTGATTATCGGCTTCTTTAGCGGCATTGGCAGCTTGAGTTGCGTTGCCAGCAATGTTTTCTACCGTGGTACCCATCTCATGAATAGCTGTTGCTATTTGGGTGGTGCGATCGCGCTCATTAATACAATTTCTATGGGTTGCTTTAGCTTTGCTGGCAACATCATTAGCAGTATGGGCGAGTTGGCGTGAGTTGTCTGCCACGGCTTCAATAGCGCTGCGTATCTTAAGAACAAACTGATTAAAATGTAGAGCAATATCGCTGAGTTCGTCGTGTCCTTTTAACTCGAGCATATTGTGTAAATCCAGTTTGTCACTGGCAGAAGAAATATGTTGTTGTAAAACTGCCACGCGAAGTCGTAAGCGGCGCAGCATAATAAAGCCTAGAAAAATGGAAATGATTAAAGCGATTGTTAATACGGTAAACATTTCCATACGTGTATCTTGATAGTTTTGCTGGCTGTCAACAAAGCTTGTATTACCCTGCTCAAGTAATGAATCAAGAATGGCATTGGTGTTTTTTCTCATAACGTTATAGCTAGCGGCGAATTGGTTGCGATAAATTTCTTGCGATTTTACGACGTCACCTTGTTCCATTGCCAAAAGCATGGGGATGAGTTCGTTGCTTTTGACTTTCTCAAAGATGTCGATCAACTTTTGCACTTCGGCATAGGTGATCGGGTTCACTTGTGCGTCACGTGCTGATTTTAATGCCGCCTCCATTTCTGGAATATCCTCAGCACGGGTTTCTTGGACTCGCGTTAATACGCCTTTTTCATCTTTCATTGTCGGTATTTGTTGCAAGATAATGATATCAATGCCCACTCGCATACGAGGAATACGGGAAGCGACTTCTGCCATTGAGCGTAATGGTGCACTAGTGTTTTCAGCGAGTTTTTTAGTTTGGTCTTGCATACCAGACAAGCCTTGGATGGCAGTTAAGCTGATTAAGATAAGGGCAATGCAGGGGATCGCGATGACCCCGATAAACTGTGTCTTGAGCGTCATCTTATTTAGCATGTCTTTCCTTCCTATTTTTAATTAGGGTTATCTGGATGGTGAGTATACGAGTAGAGCATTTGGCATTATTAACTAATAGGAACAGTCGTTTGAATTTTATATTCTTAAATGTCAGTACTGAGTTAAGGTATCCCACTTTGTGCTCTGTGGATATATGTGAATGGGTCGATAAAAATGTTAATAATGTGGTTGAACATAGTGATTTTATCGATAACTACCAAATCGTTCTATCAAAGCTTTAATTGGTCTGTCCACTCGAGCTTGTTGGGTGGTAAAACGCATTAGTCTTTTTCTTGATAGTTCGCACACATTATGTGCTTGGAGGGCGATAAGTAACAATGTGAGCCTAGATGTCTCTACTGGAAGTCATACGGCTAAGTAAGGTTAGCTCTGTTGCATAAAGGCGGGTGGATTTGATAGTTTTTTGCCATTTATGTTGAGTTTTCACCCTGTTTTAGTTCAAACGGATTAGCCATTACTGCGAATACTTTTTTAGCTAAGTCGCCATTATTATTACTTTATCGATACTTGTCCTTTCTTATTCTTAATCCCACTTTACTGTAAATTCTTACTGACATTTTCACCTGATAAAATCTGCACATTAGACCAAGGAATACTTGCTTTACGTTAGCGTAAACGTCAGAGTGGTTTTATTGTGATTTTTTTATTCGCTATGGGCATGTTTTGATGTGCTTGGCATTATCGGTTGGAGTTTCAATGAGTACTGAACAGTTAAATCAAGATATCGTTATCGTTGCCGCAAAACGCACCCCAATGGGTGGGTTTCAAGGTAGTTTATCATCCGTTGCATCCCCCATATTAGCCGCGACTGCTATTAAAGGCTTGTTAGCAGATACGCAATTGGCGGGTGAACATGTTGATGAGGTCTTGATGGGCTGCGTATTACCCGCAGGTTTGGGCCAAGCACCCGCGCGTCAAGCGACTTTAGGCGCAGGTTTGCCTTTGTCTGTTGGCGCAACAACAGTGAATAAAGTCTGTGGTTCAGGCATGAAAACGGTGATGTTAGCTCATGATTTGATTAAAGCAGGCAGCGCAAAAGTGGTGATTGCTGGTGGCATGGAGAGCATGAGCCAAGCGCCGTATTTGCTGGATAAAGCCCGCGGCGGCATGCGTATGGGCCATGGTAAAGTGCTTGACCATATGTTTTTAGATGGGTTAGAAGATGCCTACACCGGTGGTGCTATGGGCACCTTTGCCCAGAAAACCGCCGATGAATTTGGCATTACCCGTGAGCAGATGGACGCTTTTGCCCTCAGTTCGTTAGAGAAAGCTAATGCCGCTATTAACTCTGGAGCCTTTAAAACCGAAATTTCGCCAGTCACCATCAGTGATCGTCGTGGTGATGTGACAATTGATACCGACGAGCAGCCCGGTAATGCCCGTCTTGAAAAAATCCCTACGTTACGCCCAGCTTTTACTAAAGATGGCACTATTACCGCAGCAAACTCTAGTTCAATTTCCGACGGCGCGGCGGCGCTTATGTTGACCTCGCGCGGCGAAGCTGAGCGTTTAGGTTTAACTGTGTTAGCCACCATTAAAGGCCATACCACCCACGCTCAAGAGCCTGCACTCTTTACCACTGCGCCCGTTGGCGCAATGACAACATTACTGGCTAATGTCGGCTGGTCAAAGGATGACGTCGATTTATTCGAAATTAACGAAGCCTTCGCCATGGTGACTATGCTTGCCGTATCTGAATTAGGTTTAGATAACGCAAAAGTTAACGTTAATGGCGGCGCCTGCGCTTTAGGTCATCCGATTGGTTGCTCGGGCTCACGTTTGCTGGTGACCTTAATCTATGCATTAAAAGCCCGCGGCCTTAAGCGTGGTGTGGCTTCGTTATGTATTGGCGGCGGCGAAGCAACTGCGATGGCCATCGAAATATAAGTTATCGGTTTAGTTTTAGATAAATCAACAAGACGGCTGGCAAGGGCAATCACTTCCCTTGAGGATAATCATAATATCGCACCGCCAGCTCATCACTCTACAAAGAAAGGATTGCAACATGACCATACAAGTAAAGCATTACATTGACGGTGAGTTTACCCATGGTACGGGTACATCACAGATTACTGTGACTAATCCGGCGAATAATCAGCCTATCGCAGTAATCAATGCGGCCACGACTGCAGAAGTCCATGCGGCTATTGCTAGTGCTAAAGCGGCATTTAAAACCTGGAAAGAAGTGCCTGTGTCTGAGCGTGCGCGAGTCATGTTGCGTTATCAGCATTTATTAAAAGAACACCACGATGAGCTGGCGACCATTCTTGCAAAGGAAACCGGTAAAACCTTTGAAGATGCTAAGGGCGATGTGTGGCGCGGTATTGAAGTGGTAGAGCACGCTTGTAACGTAGCGTCATTATTGATGGGCGAAACCGTTGAAAACGTCGCGCGCTCAATTGATACCTACAGCTACACTCAACCGCTGGGCGTGTGTGCGGGTATTACACCGTTTAACTTCCCTGCAATGATCCCGTTATGGATGTTCCCATTAGCGATTGCCTGCGGTAATACCTTTATTTTAAAACCGTCAGAGCAAGATCCAATGACGCCGCAGCGTTTAGTTGAGCTGTTTGTTGAAGCAGGTGCGCCTAAGGGCGTATTACAGTTAGTGCATGGCGACAAAACGGCGGTTGATATTCTACTTGCCGACCCAGCCATTAAAGCCATTTCTTTCGTCGGTTCAGTCGCTGTTGGGCAATATATTTATAAAACCGGTACCGATAACTTAAAACGTGTACAGGCGTTTGCTGGCGCAAAAAACCACTGCGTTATTATGCCTGATGCCAACAAACAGCAAGTGATCAACAATTTAGTTGGTGCTTCTGTGGGCGCGGCGGGTCAGCGTTGTATGGCGCTATCGGTAGCGATATTTGTGGGTGTGGCTAAAGAGTGGATCCCAGAACTTAAAGATGCGTTAGCTAAGGTTCGCCCAGGTTTATGGGACGACAAAGAAGCTGGCTATGGTCCTGTTATTAGCCCAGCTGCCAAAGCGCGTGTGCTTAAGCTGATTGCTCAAGGTAAAGAAGAAGGGGCAGAGTGCGTGCTTGACGGCAGTCATTTTACGGTTAAAGGCTATGAAGAGGGGAACTGGGTTGGCCCAACCATGTTCATTAAAGTCACGACCGACATGAGCATCTACAAAGAAGAAATCTTCGGCCCAGTATTATGTTGTATGGAATCGGACTCTTTAGATGAAGCCATTGAGCTGGTTAATGCTAGCCCCTACGGTAACGGCACCTCTATTTTTACTGCTAGCGGCGCAGCGGCGCGTAAATATCAGCATGAAGTGGAAGTAGGCCAAGTGGGGATTAACGTGCCGATTCCAGTGCCATTACCCTTCTTCTCATTTACCGGTTGGAAGGGCAGTTTCTATGGCGATCAACATGCTTATGGTAAGCAAGCGGTGCGTTTTTATACTGAGACTAAGACCATTACCTCTCGTTGGTTTGAGTCTGATATTGCCATCGCTACCGCACCCAATATGAGTATTAACTTACGTTAAAAATAGATGTAGAAACATTACATTAGCGGTTGTTTATTTAACTATCTTACTGACTAGACGGCGCCCTTAAGGCGCCAGTCTATTAAATAAAATAAGTGGCCACAGAGTCATAGGAGAACCAAATGGATTTTAATTTCAACGATGACCAACGTCAATTTGCTGAACTTGCGCGCCAGTTTGCCGCAGAAGAGTTAACCCCGTTTGCAGCCAAATGGGATGAAGAACATCATTTTCCGAAAGATGTGATCCAAAAAGCCGGCGAACTCGGTTTTTGCTCGCTCTATTCGCCTGAATCTGAAGGCGGTATGGGATTATCGCGCCTCGATGCGTCGATTATTTTTGAAGAGCTCGCCAAAGGCTGCACGGCGACGACTGCCATGTTAACCATTCACAATATGGCCACTTGGATGGTGACGACTTGGGGGACTGAAACCCTGCGTCAGACATGGTCTGAGCCGTTAACTACAGGGCAAATGTTAGCGTCCTATTGCTTAACTGAGCCGGGGGCGGGATCGGACGCCGCCTCATTACAAACTAAAGCTGTGCGTGACGGTGATGAATATGTGATTTCGGGCTCTAAAGTGTTTATCTCTGGAGCAGGCGCCACAGAGTTACTCGTGGTGATGTGCCGCACAGGACAAGCGGGGCCAAAGGGAATCTCTGCCATTGCTATTCCAGCCGACGCCGCTGGCGTTATTTATGGTAAAGCGGAAGATAAAATGGGTTGGAATGCCCAGCCCACGCGTCAAATTACCTTTGAAAACGTGCGCGTACCGGTGGAAAACTTACTTGGCGAAGAAGGCCAAGGTTTTACCTTTGCAATGAAAGGCTTAGATGGTGGTCGCATCAATATCGCGACCTGTTCAGTGGGCACGGCGCAAGCAGCACTTGAGCGTGCCACCCAATATATGAATGAGCGCCAGCAATTTGGTAAGCCGTTGGCGGCTTTTCAAGCCTTACAATTTAAGCTCGCCGATATGGCCACTGAATTAGTTGCTGCGCGCCAAATTGTACGTCTTGCCGCTTTTAAATTAGATAGTGGCGATCCAGAAGCCACGGCTTATTGCGCCATGGCGAAACGTTTTGCCACCGATGTGGGTTTTCAGGTTTGCGATGCAGCGCTGCAAATTCACGGCGGATATGGTTATATAAGGGAGTACCCGCTAGAACGTCATTTCCGTGATGTGCGTGTACACCAGATTTTAGAAGGCACCAACGAAATTATGCGCTTGATTATCGCTCGTCGTTTACTCGATGAAAATGCAGGACAAATCCTGTAAATCAGCTCGCAAGATGCGTGGATTACCGGTAGGCGATAACATAAAAGGAGTCTATAGAAATGGAATATTTAGTTGAACGCATCGAAGGTCATACGGCCATACTGACGATGAATAATCCACCGGCAAACACTTGGACCGCCGAGAGTTTACAGGCGCTTAAAGCCAAAGTGCTGGCGCTCAATGCCAATAAAGACATTTATGCCTTAGTGTTAACCGGCCAGGGACAAAAGTTCTTTTCTGCTGGTGCGGACTTAAAGCTATTTAGCGACGGTAATAAAGACAATGCCGCGGCGATGGCTAAGCATTTTGGTGAAGCCTTTGAAACCTTAAGCCAATTTCGCGGTGTGTCGATTGCGGCCATTAATGGTTACGCCATGGGTGGTGGCTTAGAAGTGGCATTAGCTTGCGATATTCGTATCGCTGAGACCCAAGCTGTAATGGCATTGCCTGAGGCAACTGTCGGCTTATTACCCTGTGCGGGCGGGACCCAAAATTTGACCGCATTAGTCGGTGAAGGTTGGGCTAAGCGGATGATTTTATGCGGTGAGCGTATTGATGCGACCAAAGCATTGGGTTTACGTTTAGTCGAAGAAGTGGTTGAAACGGGCGAGGCACTTAATACTGCGATAGCGTTAGCCGCTAAAGTGGCTAATCAAAGCCCAAGCAGCGTAGCAGCGTGTAAGACACTCATTCAAGCCGGTCGTAATATGGTGCGCAACCAAGCGCTGCCGCTTGAACGTGAATTATTTGTCGGGTTGTTTGATACCGAAGATCAGGCCGAAGGCGTAAACGCGTTTTTGGGTAAACGTAAAGCTGATTGGAAGAACCGCTAATGACTAATGTAGTAGATAACGCATTAAAAAGTGCCGCACATCAGGCCACGACCATGCAAAACGTGGTGTTCCAAACCTTAGCCACCGCTTCTGGCAAGTTGGTTGGGGTGGTTACGCTCAATGTGGAAAAGTCCCTCAACGCTTTAGATTTAGACATGGTGCGCGCTATGACGGCGCAGCTTAATCTTTGGAAGAAAGATTCGCTTATCGCTTGTATCGTGTTAGATGGCAGCGGTGATAAGGCATTTTGTGCTGGGGGTGATGTGCGTGCTTTATACCATGCATCCATTGCCGCGAAGGGGCAAGTGACTGAGGAGGCAAAGGTTTTCTTCGAAGAGGAATATCGTCTCGATTATCTACTGCATACCTTTGGCAAGCCTGTGTTGGTGTGGGGCGACGGCATTGTCATGGGCGGCGGGCTCGGTTTGATGGCGGGTGGCAGCCACAGAGTCGTCACTGAAACATCGCGCATTGCTATGCCTGAAGTCTCCATTGGGCTTTACCCCGATGTCGGCGGCAGTTATTTTCTTAACCGCATGCCAGGTAAAATGGGGCTATTTTTAGGGCTCACCGCCTATCAAATGAAAGCAGCTGATGCCTGTTATGTTGGCCTTGCGGATCATTATTTGAATCGTGATGACAAAGAACTGATGTTTGATGCTATGGCCACCTTAGATTGGAGCGATATACCAGCGCTCAATCATCAACGTTTAGACAGCATGATCAATGAGTTGTCTAACCAAGTTGATATTCCTAAGGGCGATAGCATACTGGCTGGCAGCCAAGACATTATCGATAGACTCATGGCGGGCAGCTTAACGGATATCGCCACGCGTATGTCGACTCTGGTGTCTAATGATGCTTGGTTACTAAAGGCGAGAGATACTTTCCTTGCGGGCAGTCCTATTAGTTGGCATTTGGTTTATAGCCAAGCACAACTTGGTACTAAGTTAAGTCTAGCCCAATGTTTTAAATGGGAATTAACCGCCAGCGTCAATGTGTGTGCTCACGGTGATTTCTGTGAAGGCGTGCGGGCATTGTTGATCGATAAAGACAAGCAACCCCAGTGGCGCTTTAAGGATGTTAACTCAGTGCCTACGGCCATTATTGAGCAAATATTAACGTCCCCGTGGGGCGAGGCGCATCCCTTTAATCAATTAAGCTAAGTGTTGAATTGGTTTAATGGCTGGGTTTATACAAATTAAACTCAGTCATGCGCGTTTTACTCTGTGGTAGTGACAACATTATCACCATATAAAAAGAACAGCACACAGGAGTGTCAGCATGAGTACAGTCGCATTTATCGGTCTTGGCAATATGGGTAGCCCAATGGCTGCCAATTTATTAAAAGCGGGCATGACAGTTCGCGTATTCGATTTAGTCCCCGAAGCGATGAAAAGTCTTGCTGATCAAGGGGCTTTTGTATCGAGTACCGCTTGCGGTGCAGCAGCGGGCGCAAGCGTAGTGATTACTATGTTGCCTGCGGGTAAGCATGTGAAAAACTTATATTTAGGTAATGGTTCAGACAAAGGTTTGCTCGACGTGGTTGCTGGCGATACTTTACTGATCGATTGCTCGACCATCGATGCGCAAAGTGCGCAATTAGTCGCGGCAGAGGCGGCAAAAAGTGGTATCGAATTTATGGATGCGCCAGTTTCTGGCGGCACAGCAGGTGCCGCTGCTGGCAGTTTAACCTTTATTTGTGGCGGCTCCGATGCGGCGTTTGAGCGCGCACAGCCCGTATTAAAAGCCATGGGAATGAACATATTCCATGCCGGCGGTGCGGGTGCGGGGCAAGTCGCTAAAATTTGCAATAACATGCTGTTATCCGTGTTGATGGTTGGCACGTCTGAAGCGTTGCAAATGGGCGTTGATCATGGTCTAGATCCTAAAGTGTTATCAGACATAATGAAGGTCAGTAGTGGTGGTAATTGGACGTTAGATAAGTACAATCCCTGCCCAGGCGTGATGGAAACCGTACCTTCTTCTAAGGGCTATGAGGGCGGCTTTATGGTAGATTTGATGGTTAAAGATCTTGGTCTATCGCAAGAAGCGGCATTACTGAGCAATTCCAGTACGCCAATGGGCGCTTTAGCCCGTAGCTTGTATGTTAATCATGCAAGACAAGGCAATGGTCGTCGAGATTTTTCCAGTATTTTTGAACAATTTGCACCACTTAAAAAATAAACATTAGAACAAGGGATAACCAGATGGATTTAAAAGATAAGGTTGTCGTCATTACTGGCGGCGCGGGTGGTTTAGGCCTAGCAATGGCACAAAACTTTGCACAGGCAGGCGCTAAAATAGCACTTATCGATGTGGATCAAGAAAAACTCGAGCGAGCTTGTGCTGAGCTAGGTTCAGACACCGAAGTCCAAGGTTATGCCTTAGATATTACTGATGAAGAAGATGTGGTTGCAGGGTTCGCCTATATTTTAGAAGATTTTGGTCAAGTTAACGTACTGGTCAATAATGCCGGAATTTTACGTGATGGTATGTTAGTCAAAGCCAAAGACGGCAAAGTCACTGACCGTATGTCACTGGAGCAGTTCCAATCGGTTATCAATGTTAATTTGACGGGCAGTTTCTTGTGTGGTCGTGAAGCCGCCGCTGCCATGATTGAATCTGGCCAAGCAGGGGTGATTGTTAACATCTCTAGTCTAGCTAAAGCGGGTAACATGGGGCAATCAAACTATGCTGCCTCTAAAGCGGGCGTTGCGGCTATGTCGGTTGGCTGGGCAAAAGAGCTGGCACGTCACAATATTCGTAGTGCCGCAGTTGCGCCAGGCGTGATTGCAACCGAAATGACCGCTGCGATGAAACCCGAAGCGTTAGAGCGTTTAGAAACGTTAATCCCCGTTGGCCGTCTTGGCCATGCTGAAGAAATCGCTTCAACCGTGCGTTTTATTATTGAAAACGATTATGTGAATGGTCGTATATTTGAAATTGATGGCGGCATCCGCCTGTAAGTATATTGATGATATATGTGTCATCGAGATGAAGAAAACCGAGCTTAAGCTCGGTTTTTTATGTGTAAAGCAAAGATAATCGCGGCTATCACAGCGGGTTGTTCCCTGTTGTTAGAGTTGACATTTACTGGTTAACCTTAAACAATCGCCATCCACTTTTCACACCATACAATAAACCGGTTTATTGTATGTAATGGAGCTTAACATCCGCATGTCTTGGCAGCATAAAGCCCTCTGGCTTGAGAAGATAACGCAACGCATGATGCTGATTGTCGGTGTTTTAGGGCTGATAGTGATCTATTGTGGGTTCTTTTTTCTGCTTTTCAGCGGTCGTTCTGTTGCGGTTATTCCTTGGTTTTTCCTGCTCTCACCTTGGATATGCATTTATTTTGGTTTGACTCAGACGCAGCAAGCACAAGTCGTGCATTGGTTTTTAAAAAAATGTAAAAATCCATTTAAAAAATAATCTGTGTTGCACATTCATATTTTTGTTTCAGTTTGCGCAGTAAGCAAACATTGGAGAGAAACAATGGGGTTATATCAATATTTATACCTCTTGGCTGGCTTGTTATGTTTGAGTGCATGCGAGCCTTCGAACGAGCAGGTGCCACGCCCGAGTGATAATGGTACGCGGATTACTGCCCCCTATGGTAGCTGGGTTTCTCCTTTATTGGCGGCGAATGTATTTCAACAGTCCGATAGCGTGATTGAATTACAAAGCGTGGCAGGCACGCTGTATTTTGCCGAGTCTAATGGCGAAAAGCAGGGGCAAGTTGGCATTAAGAAGCTTGATCAGCAGGGTGATATTATTGAGGTGGTACCACCGAATTTTAACGTTAAATCCACAGTGCACGAATATGGCGGAGCTGCCTTTTTAGGCATTGGCCAGAGTTTATTTGTCACTAAAGCGGACGATCAATTATTTTATCGCTTTGCGCCTAATCAACCGTCATTACCGTTAACCCCAAATGGCACCCGCCATGCCGACTGTGTTGCTTATCCTAAGGGGTCGCGGATTATCTGTGTGCGCGAAGATCATCGCCAAGCGGGCGAACCTAAAGCCAGTTTAGTGACGATTAACCTCAATTTTGCCGAAGAAGGTGACACCCTTGTCTCGGGGCATGATTTTATCTCAGCGCCTGCTATTTCGCCCGATAACTCGAAGCTTGCATGGATCACATGGGAACATCCCTACATGCCATGGGATAACAGCGTTCTCTGGCTTGGTGATCTCGATCGTAAAGGTCAGTTAAATAATATTCGTAAGATAAATACGCCGACAGATTCTTCTGTATCTCAACCACTGTTCAGTCCTGATGGGCAACTCTATGTCGTCTCGGATATGAGTGATTGGTGGAACATCTATCGTGTTACGCCGAAAAACACCCTATCCCCTGTACTGAGTAAAAGTGCTGAGTTTGCTGTGGCTGATTGGTATTTAGGTAATCATAACTATGCCTTTGAATCCGAAAACACAATTATTGCCAGCTATATGTTAGGGAGTCAGGCGGCGTTAATTCGCTTGTATTTGGATTCTGGTTTGATTGAATCTTTGGCCGTTGACTTTGGTGAAATAACCCAAGTGATAAGGGGAGAAGGTGGCGTTTATTTTATTGGCGCTAAGGCCACTCCAGAAAAGGGGATTTATAAAGTGATAGGCCGCGGCACTGAGTTGGTTTATAGCCCTAACTTAGCCAAGCTTGATCCTCATTATATTTCACGGGCAAAAACTATCACCTTTGAAACCGGTAAGCATCAACAAGCCTACGGTTATTTTTATGAGCCCGTTAACCCCAATTATATCGCCCCCCATGACACTCGACCGCCATTAATTGTGATGTTGCACGGCGGCCCGACTGCGCGCGCGAGTCTGGCTTATCGTAGTGATATCCAGTTTTGGACCAGCCGTGGTTTTGCGGTACTTGACGTTAATTTTCGTGGGAGTAGTGGTTTTGGCCGTGCCTATCGTCAAAGTCTCTATGGGCAATGGGGCCAAGCCGACGTGGAAGATGTCGTCAATGCGGCTCAATATGTGGTTACTAAAGGTTGGGTCGATGCGCAAAAGTTAGCGATTCGCGGCATTAGTGCTGGGGGACTAACGGTCATGTCATCTTTAGCTTTTTACGATGTTTTTCAAGCGGGCGTGAGTTACGCGGGTATCAGTGATTTTGAGCAGCTTGCCAATAACACACATAAGTTTGAGACGGGCTATTTAGATCAACTCATTGGTCCCTATGCTGAGAATAAAGCGCGTTATCGAGAGCGATCGCCGTTTTATCATCTTGAGGGATTAAACGAACCTTTGCTTATTATTCAAGGTTTAAGAGGGCAAATTGTGCCGTCACAGCAATCGCAACAGATTTATACCGCCTTAAAAGCCAAAGGGGTGCCGACAGCCTATATCAGTTATGAAGACCAGACGCATGATGGCTGGATACCCGAACATAAAGCGGCGAGTTTAGACACTGAACTGGCATTTTATGGACAAGTGTTTCATTTTACGCCTGCGGG
This sequence comes from Shewanella glacialipiscicola, assembly GCF_023283485.1. Lineage (GTDB taxonomy): Bacteria > Pseudomonadota > Gammaproteobacteria > Enterobacterales > Shewanellaceae > Shewanella > Shewanella glacialipiscicola. Next base: position 13,632 of record NZ_JAKILU010000002.1, on the reverse strand, counting down.
TACATTGCCTAGCTTGTTGCTTGATAATGCCGCGGCGTTAAAGCCAAGCAGTGCCAGTCATCAATAACCCAGAATTGCAGTGGTTGATACTGGCCGTTGTTATTCTGCGGGGCTTTTATGGCAACACGAAGAGGTTGTATCTTGTAGGCTCTTTTCCTTTTGGGGCGTATGACTTAGGCTATCAATAATGGCGCAGTGGGGTTGTTCGCCACCTTGGCATTGGGTCACCATATGTTGTAATTGCGCCCTAAGTTGCTGCAACTTACTAATTTGCTGCTCGACATAGGCAAGGTGAGTGCGGGTAAGCTGTTTTACATCCTCTGCATTACGACTTTCGTTACCCTTAAGACCCAGCAATGATTTGCAATCCTCTAAACTAAAACCTAAGTCGCGGCACTGGTGCACAAACTTAAGAGCCTCAATATCTGAATGGCGATAAACCCGATAACCCGCCTGATTTCGCTCGGCGCAGACTAAGCCAATATCATGATAATAACGGATACTCTTAACGCTTAAGCCCGTTTGTTTTGCCACTTTACCTATCTTCATTTTCACCTCGGCTTTGACTACAACAACGACTATGACCACGACGATAAGCGCTAGTATGGGTTAACGCCGCGTTTTACTTATCTTTTTGAGGGTAAATGGTTACTGTTGTCACATTCAATCAATTGATGCTTGACTCTCCATTAATGGGAGACTTTATCTTAAGCCTATCGCGTAAAAGTTCAACTAAGGAATATTTTATGGCTCAGATCAGGCTCTATGTTGCCAATATGAATTGTGCAGGCTGCGTTGCTAAAATTGAAAAAGCACTTGTCGCTCAAGAGGGCGTCGAGGCGCGCGTTAACCTCGCGGATAAACAAGTGACGGTAGACGGCAACATGAATGTTGATACCGCGTTAGCTGTGATGGCTAATGCGGGATTTCCCGCACAGGTGGTGGTTGATGCTAAGGCCGCCGCCGAAGAAAAACGCATCGCAGATGCCGCTGAGTATCGGTTGCGAATGCGCCAAGCGATAGCGGCGCTCGCGGTTGGTATGCCTATGATGTTATGGGGGTTACTGGGCGGTGAAATGATGATCAATAGCCCGAGTATGCAACTTGGCTGGGGCATAATGGGACTGGTAACGTTGGCTTTACTGGTGACGACGGGTGGGCATTTTTATCAAGGTATGTGGCGGGCACTCAAAGCCAAAACGACTAATATGGACACCCTAATCGTGCTCGGTACCACTACGGCATGGGCGTATTCTATGCTGGTGGTGATTATGCCCAGTGCTTTTCCGATGGAGACTCGCCATGTGTATTTTGAAGCCAGCGTGATGATTTTAGGATTAATTAACTTAGGCCACGGATTTGAGCTCAAAGCGCGCGGCAAAACGAGCGAGGCAGTACAGAGATTACTCGGATTACAATCGACTACGGCTATCCGTATCAGCGACAAAGGCGATGAACAGGTTGAAATAAGTCAGCTTAAACTTGGCGATAAGTTGCGCTTACGTCCTGGGGATAGAGTGGCGCTCGATGGCGTTGTTGAAACTGGGCAATCCCTATTAGATGAAGCCATGTTGACGGGCGAGCCTATTCCCGTGCTTAAAAATCGCGGAGATAGCTTAAGTGCAGGTACAGTAAATGGCAACGGTAGCTTGGTTTATCGAGTAACAGCTGGCCAGCAGGATACTAGGCTTGCCAAAATTATTGCGCTGGTACAACAGGCGCAAACCTCTAAGTTACCCATAGGTCGGTTGGCTGATAAAATTTCAGCCGTATTTGTGCCAACAGTCGTTATCATCGCTGTTGTTGCTGCCGCGATTTGGTATTTTGTTGGTCCAGCGCCCGCCTTGAGTCATGCGCTAGTGGTGTTGACTAGTGTGCTGATTATTGCTTGTCCTTGTGCGCTTGGACTGGCAACACCCATGTCGATTATGGTGGCCGTTGGCCGCGCAGCTCAAATGGGTGTATTAGTCAAAAATGGTGAGGCGCTGCAAACAGCAAGTAAGGTCGATTGCGTTGTGCTTGATAAAACAGGCACCGTGACGTTAGGCAAACCGCAAGTGACGGATTTTACCTTAGTTCAAACACTAGATAATGCGGAAAAAACGCAATTACTCGGTGCGATTGCTAGTCTTGAACAACATTCAGAGCACCCATTGGCCAGTGCTATTGTCAATTATGCCAAGGAATCGCTATCGCAATTACCGGATACCCAAAGTTTTATTAACCATCAAGGTAAAGGCATTACCGGCGAAGTTGATAGTGTTCACTTTGCTATTGGTAATCTTGCCTTGATGACGGAATTGGACATTGTTAATCCTGATGGCAGTGCGTTAGACCCGCAAGCAACCTTGAGTTTTGCTAACCAAGGCAAAACCCCCATTTACGTTGCAAGGGCAGGTACGTTAGTGGCCACTATCGCACTGGCCGATCCGATTAAACCCGATGCTAAAGCGGCGATTGCAGCTATGCTGCAAAGTGGTATTCGCGTGGTGTTATTGACCGGTGATAACCCACAAACAGCACAAGCCGTAGCAAACCAAGTCGGTATCAGTGAAGTGATCGCCAGCGTACTACCCGAGCAAAAACAACAGCATGTGAAGGATTTGCAAAAGCAAGGGCATGTGGTTGCTATGGTAGGTGATGGCATTAACGACGCGCCAGCTTTAATGAGCGCCGATGTGGGCATCGCGATGGGATCGGGCACTGAGGTGGCGATTGAAAGTGCGGATATGACCTTATTATCACCACAGTTAATCGTGATTGCTCACATATTGGCGCTGTCTCGGGCAACTATTACCAATATCAAACAGAACCTATTTGGCGCCTTTGTGTATAACAGTTTAGGCATTCCCATTGCCGCAGGTGTGCTTTATCCGTTAACTGGTATGCTGTTAAGCCCCGTGATTGCGGGGGCGGCTATGGCGTTGTCTTCGTTAACCGTCGTGACTAACGCTAATCGTTTAAGACGGCAGAAGTTATAATCGGGCTATTAAAGTTCAGTCTTGGCGTTGGAGATATTCTCGATGCCAATCGATGCCAATCGATGCCAATCGATGCCAGCCTGAGTGTTACCCTAGGTAAGTCGATCTAACTTATTGAAAATTAAGCTAATTGATTAAGTGTGTTTAGTTGCTTAACATCGATGTTAAGCGGCAATGGCAGTATTGGCGTTAAAGGCTAATACTGCCTTGGTAGTTGATAATTTAGCCCAAACTGCTATAGTGCCACGTTTATTTTTACCCCTTCGGCATAGCGTTATTAGGTTTATGCTTATTTAGAGCGGCGCCAGCTGGCTAGGCCAACATTACTCGATTTGGAAGTTCATTTTGATCACAACAGCAAATATCACCATGCAGTTCGGCGCTAAGCCACTGTTTGAAAACATCTCAGTTAAATTTGGCGGAGGTAACCGTTACGGTCTTATCGGCGCAAATGGCTGTGGTAAATCGACCTTCATGAAGATCCTGTGTGGTGATCTAGACCCTAGCAGCGGTAACGTCTCGTTAGATGTCAATGAGCGTCTGGGTAAATTAAGCCAGAACCAGTTTGGTTATGAAGAATTCAACCTAATTGATACTGTGATCATGGGCCACCGCGAACTGTGGAAGGTTAAGCAAGAGCGTGACCGTATTTATTCTTTACCTGAAATGAGTGAAGAAGACGGTATTACCGTGGCTAATCTTGAGATGGACTTTGCTGAGATGGACGGTTATACCGCCGAATCTCGTGCGGGCGAATTGCTGCTGGGTGTGGGTATTAGTATCGAAACCCATTTTGGTTTGATGTCAGAAATCGCTCCAGGTTTGAAACTACGAGTATTGTTAGCGCAGGCGTTGTTCTCTGATCCTGATGTGCTGCTACTTGACGAACCTACCAACAACTTGGACATCGACACTATTCGTTGGTTACAGGACATGCTGAATCAACGTAATAGCACTATGGTAATCATTTCGCACGATAGATATTTCTTAAACTCAGTCTGTACTCATATGGCTGACTTAGATTACGGCGAGCTGCGCGTTTATCCTGGTAACTACGACGAATATATGCAGGCGGCAACTCAAGCTCGCGAGCGTTTATTGTCTGATAATGCCAAGAAAAAAGCCCAGATTTCTGAGCTGCAAACCTTCGTAGCGCGCTTCTCTGCGAACGCATCTAAGGCGAAACAGGCTACATCACGTGCCCGTCAAATCGACAAAATTAAGTTAGATGATATTAAAGCCTCTAGCCGTGTGAACCCGTTCATTCGTTTTGAGCAAGAAAAGAAATTATTCCGTAATGCCTTAGTGGTTGAGCAATTAACTAAAGGCTACGATACGCCACTGTTCAAAGACTTAAACTTGATTGTTGAAGTGGGTGAGCGCATTGCGGTATTGGGTGAAAACGGTGTGGGTAAAACAACGCTGTTACGAACCTTGATCCATGATATTCCACAGGATAGCGGTACGATTCAATGGTCTGAAAACGCTAACATTGGTTATTATGCGCAGGACCATGAGTCTGATTTCGCAAACGATATGACTCTGTTCGAGTGGATGAGCCAATGGCGTAAACCTGAAGATGATGACCAATCAGTACGCGCTATTTTAGGCCGTATGTTGTTTGGATCTGACGACATTAAAAAGTCAGTCAAAGTGTTATCGGGTGGTGAGAAGGGCCGCATGTTATTTGGTAAGCTCATCATGCAAAAAGCCAACATTCTGGTACTCGATGAACCGACCAACCATATGGATATGGAATCGATTGAGTCATTGAACAACGCGCTGGAAATGTACGAAGGCACATTGATTTTCGTGAGTCATGACCGTGCATTTGTATCGTCACTGGCGAACCGTATTCTTGAAGTGACTCACAAAGGCGTGAATGATTTCAGAGGCAGTTACGATGAGTTCCTTGCCAGTAAAGGGATTGAATTATAAGATTGATTAGTCTGCGATATTAAGCGCTGCTAATCTAAAAACGCCGCAATAAATTGCGGCGTTTTTGTCTCTGTTCTCTGCTTAATTCTCGTTATGGGTTAGCATTATTTTTGTTGTACGTAAATTAAGTCGTCAGTATTAAAACCGCGCGCTTTTGACATATCAACAAACTTTTGCAGTACTTCTGCTGGCACAGTCGGTGTTCTTGCCAGTAACCACAAATAATCTGTGTCAGGCCCCGATATAAAAGCATATTGGTAGTTTTCATGATCTAATTCGAAGACCACATAGGAGCCATAAAATGGCCCAAAGAAGGAGACTTTTAAATAGCCTTCAGTATCGCCATTAACAAAATAGGCTTTACCTTCGGCTTCTTTCCATGCATTTTTTTCGGTTGAAAAACCACGGTTAATCACCATCACGCCACCATCATCTTTTAGGCTATATTCGGCGCTAACTTGGCTTAATCCTCTTTCAAATGAATGATCTAATCGTGCTATCTCGTACCATTTACCCAAATATCGATTCAGCTCAAAATTATTTACGGGTTCAACATATTTGGGCATACCTAAGCAACCGCTCAGTAAAAAGACACTGATGACTAATAATAGTTTTTTCAATTTTGCCTCCGAATACAAAGTGTTCATTGTAGATTTATGGCTCATTCCGATGGTGTATTTAGCCATCGCAGAGCCGAGTTGATACGCGTTTTTAAAACCTACCTTTACACGTAAAAAGCATTGATTGTCATACTATCTGTTAACTCTTCAATCAGAATCAGTGAATAACTGATTAATCCCCCTGTACTGTAACGTTATTATGGAGATTACACATAACACTATAAATACGGCTCAGCTTAATCATCTGAATTAATGTATTGCTTGCGGTCTAAATCGTATTTTCGCATTTTGTCGTAGAGGGTTTTACGCGGTAGTTCAAGTTGTTCCATCGTCAGCTTAATACTGCCCTTGTTATGACTGAGCGCTTCTTCAATTAATACGCGCTCAAAAAACTCGACTCTTTGAAGTAAGGACATGCTGGAGTGCAAACTGGGCGTATTGCCCAACGTACCGGCAAAGGCCGCTTCTCCGCCTAATAGCACAAAGCGTTCTGCTAGGTTACGTAACTCACGTACATTTCCCGGCCAATCGTGGGAGGTGAGTATGGCATTTTGTTCGGCATTTAAGGCGATGAGCGCTTTGTGATAGCGCGCTGACGCAACACGGGCAAAATGCAGGAATAACAAAGGAATGTCTTCACGGCGATCTCTTAATGGTGGAATAGGCACAGTCACTAGATTTAAGCGATACAATAAATCCTGACGAAATTCACCCGTATCACACAGGCTTTTTAAATCTACTTTTGTGGCTGCTATCACGCGTATGTCGAGGCTGATGCTTTTATTTGAACCTAAGCGTTCAACTTTACGATCCTCAAGCACTCGTAGTAGTTTTATTTGCAACGACAGTGGCGTACTTTCAATCTCATCTAAAAATAACGTGCCGCCATTGGCATATTCAAACTTACCAATGCGCATCTTGTCTACGCCGGTAAAGGCGCCGGCTTCAGCGCCAAAAAGTTCACTTTCAATCAGGTTTTCGGGAATAGCCCCACAGTTGATAGCAACAAAGTTAGCTTGGTTACGGCTGCTGTGGTCGTGTAAATAGCGGGCGACGAGCTCTTTACCTGTGCCCGTTTCGCCTTCAATTAACACGTCGGCTGGGGTGTCTATCACTTGAGTAATAATATGACGCATGCGGTTAATGCCGACACTGTTGCCTAAAATCCGTGGCCCCGGCACGCTCTGGCTCTCGAGATCCTTTTTGAGCTTACGGTTTTCTAAGGTTAAGCTACGTTTATCTAGGGCGCGTTTGACTACGTCGAGAATATGTTCATTATTAAAGGGTTTTTCAAGAAAGTCGTAGGCGCCTTGCTTTAACGCATTGACCGCCATGGCGATATCGCCAAAGCCAGTCAGTAGTACTACGGGTAGATCAGGGTCTTGTAGACGGATTTGCTGCATTAAATTGATGCCGTCTAAGTGCGGCATGTTGACATCTGATATCACCATGCCGGCCCAATCTTTATGCAAAAGCTTAGCGATACCTTTAGGCTCTGTAGTCGCAATCGCTTTAATGCCTTCTAGTTCAAACAGTTGAACTAGAACTGTGCCTATGTGCGGCTCATCGTCAACGATGAGAACAGAATAATCTTGGATTGAATTGAGCACACTCATGAGACTAACGTTCCTCGAGCAAATAAATAGGTAAAATGATCTGGAAAATGGCGCCGCCATCTTCGGCATTAGCTACGTTAATCTGGCCTTGCATTGATTCGATAATACGTTGTGAAATCGATAAACCCAAGCCAAGGCCGTGACGTTCACTGGTGGTAAAATAGGGCTCAAATATTTTTTCGATTTGGCTTTCACGCACGCCAGGACCAGTGTCTTGAATGCTGATGCAGAATTTATCTTTGCCAGTTACACGAATGATTAATTGGCGTTTTACCGATTGTTGCATCGCGACAACCGCGTTACTCATAATGTTGACAAATACTTGTTGTAGTCTGACTTTATCGCCCCACACTTGATCATTACCGCTGGGTAACTGCACGTCTAATTCAACGCCTTGCTTGTCTATGGCTGGCTGAACTATGGTCAGTGCTTGTTTAAGGCAACGGCCAATATCGGTGGCGCTATCTGTACCTTGGCTTTTGCGAGTAAAGCTTTTAAATTGTCCCACAATATCGGCCAGTCTATCGGTCAGCTCAATAATTATCTTGATATTATCGAGGGCTTTATCTTGCATATTACGGGCTAGGAAAGTTTGAGTATTCTGGGCATAACTGCGAATAGCAGCGAGAGGTTGGTTTAGTTCATGGTTAATGCTGGCGGCTAAACTGCCTATTACAGTGAGTTTTGCCGCTTGGATCAGTTCGTCTTGAGTGTCTTTGAGTTGATGGTTGGCTTGCTGCAGGTCTTGAGTGCGTTCTTCAACTCTTTGCTCTAATAGGCTCTGCGCCAATTGCATTCGGTGTAAGTTACGGCGGCGTTCGGCGCTAAATAAGATACTCAGTGCCAGTAACAGGTAAATACTGGCACTGAGTAGCATAAGTGCAGGTAGAGAGGTCATCAGCGGATTAATCGGCGCGAATATATGCACTTGCCAACCGGCTTTAGACATTTTTTGGTGATTATCCATATATTGTTCATGCTCTTTACCCGTTTGCAGTTGGTAAATCATCGCCTGACGACCACTCTCATAGGGTGGTTTCATTAATAGCTCGCCAATCGGGCGCGCAGCGTAACGCTTGGATGTATCCAGAGTGCGCTGTTTTATTTCGGTCAATGGCGTCAGAGATTTTAAACGCCATTCATCGACGCTAGAGATAAACACAATATCTTCGGGATCGCTGATAAGGAATTGATATTGGCCTGCGATAGCAATACTCGTGCTTTGCTGCTCGATACCACTTATATCCACTTTAACGATTATCGCGCCGAGTATCTCTTTACCACCTTGCTGATAAATTGGATAAGAAAAGTAAAATCCGCGCTTATCAGAGCTGGTACCCACGGCATAATAACGGCCTAAATTGCCTGAAATTGCATCGCTGTAATAGGGTCTAAAGGAATAGTTTTTACCGATAAAGGAGAAACTCTGTTGCCAGTTACTGGCGGCAATCGCGACCCCTCGCTCATCGATAAGATAAATATCCGATGCTTCAGTGACATGTTGAATTTCTTCCAGATATAAATTGAGTTCTTGGACCTTATTAGAGTTCTGTGGATCGTTCAGTACATTGGCTAGCATAGGATTGGTAGATAACACGTGGGGAATGCTTTCGTAGCGCGATAATGAGCCATCAAGAAAACTGACTAACTCCTTCAGTTGTTTTTCTGATTGAGCTTGAATATCAATTTTACCCTGATGTAAATGTACCCAATAGGTCAGTTTTAGCGTTAAAAATAAGCCTACCAGCAGGACTATAGTCAAAAATAGGCGTTTTTTGGCCTTAGGGGTCATGGGTAACATGGTGTCTATCCTGGTAAAACACGGGCATTAATATCGGATACGGTTTGCTATAAAAAGAAAGCGAGCCTGGTTAGGCTCGCTTAAAAATTAGCGGTAATCAAGGGCTAATGTCATAACCTTGAACGGTAGGCTAATAACCACGCATTGAATCTAACCATTCAGGTAAGAAAAGTGAAATTTGTGGCACGTAAGTGATAAGGATTAAGAAAGCCAACATCACCACTAACCACGGCAGTACTGACTTAATCACCCAGCCAATACTATGCCCGGTGATACCCGCAGTCACAAAGAGGTTAAGCCCCACCGGCGGCGTGAGCATACCTATCTCCATGTTAACCACCATGATAATACCTAAGTGAATAGGATCTATGCCTAATTGAGTTGCGATAGGGAAGAGGATCGGCGCCATAATAAGCACAATCGCCGAGGGTTCCATAAAGTTGCCGGCAGCAAGCAGCAGTAAGTTAACGATGATCAGGAATCCCCAAGCGGGTAAACCCATGCTAACAATATACTCAGCAATGATATGTGGGATACGTTCCGTTGTGAGTACATGTGCGAACAACATCGCGTTAGCGATGATAAACAACAGCATGATACTAACCTTGGCACCATCACGTACAACGTTGCGGATGTCTTTGTTAACGGGGGTTTTTATTAACCCTAATACCATATAACCTAAATTGCGCGCAGTCGCTTTGGCGATATTTTCACCTTCATTACGCCAAGCTACATCTTTTAAGGGGCCGATATCACGATAACCAAATACCGCAATAAAGTAAGCATACACACAGGCTACGGCCGATGCCTCGGTTGGGCTAGCAACGCCGCCATAGATAGAGCCTAATACAATAAGGATGAGTGCTAATCCACCCAAAGCTTTGATACTTGAAATCCCCAGTTTTTTAAAGCCCGGAAAAGGGCGTGAAGGTAAGTTTTTGAAACGTGCAACGATGTAGATAACAATCATCAGTATCAATCCCATCATTAAGCCTGGGATTAAACCTGCCATAAACATTCTCGCCGCCGATACTTCTGTCGCCGCCGCATATACCAACATAACAATTGACGGCGGGATTAAGATACCGAGTGTGCCCGAGGTGGTGATAACCCCTGCGGCAAACTTCTCTGGGTACCCCGCTTTAACCATGCCCACAATCACGATAGAACCGATAGCCGCAACAGTAGCAGGTGATGAGCCAGAAACCGCAGCAAACAGCATACATGCCATGACAGAGGCCATAGCTAAGCCACCGCGGACATGTCCGATACTGTCCATCGCAAAATCAATAATCCGCCGCGCGACGCCACCGGTTGATAAAAAGGCCGATGATAAAATGAAAAAGGGGATAGCGAGTAAAGTGTAATGCTCTGATGAAGACTCATACAATTTCAGCGCAACAGAGGCTAAAGAGTCATTAGAAAAAAATAATATGGTGAGCATGCTGGAAAAACCTAACGCTATAGCGATGGGCATCCCGAGAAACATACACACGAATAGGGCGGTGAATAGGGTCGCAATAGCCATTATTTAATCTCCTTTTCGCCAGAGATAATAGTGGTATTGGTTTGTTTCACGCTTTCATCAATTAAATGCATACTTTCTTTCGCTTCATCTGCAAATTGGAGGCCTGATATTTGGTTGCGTAAAATACCTATAAAAAGTTCGACGAAACGCCACGTCAACATTAAGAATCCGATAATCAAGATGCTTTGAGATAACCAAATGGGAACCGCACCATCTTCTACATCAATTTTTAATACATCCCAAGCAAATTCAGGGTCGATATTTTTTAAGAAAAACTGAGGGAGATTAATATCTTCCATCGGCACACCAATTTGGTACATCTGGCTTAAATAATCCCAACTACCTTTTAAAAACAGTCCGCAATAAATGATACAGACAGAGGCGGTAATTAAAGCGGTTATCTTTTTGGCGCGAGGTGCTAAGTTTTTAACAAAGGCGTCCACCCCAATGTGCGCGCCGACTTTTACGCCATAGGACATACCAAACAGCACAAACCAACCGCAAAGGGTTAACGTGAGTTCTTGGATCCACAGAAAACCCGTATTGAAGAAAAATCGTGCGACTACTTCCGAAAATACTAACAATGTCATCAAGGTGATCAGTAGATTCAGCACACCTTCTTCAAAATAACCAAATATTCGTGATATCACAGTCATAACTCCCTCACTGAAATAGCCGCTTAAACTCAAATGAACTTAAGCGGCATTTTTATTATTATTTATTTGCAGCTACAGCAGCCTCAATCACATCTTTACCGATTTCGTCTTCAAACTTAGTCCAAACTGGCTTCATGACATCAATCCACTTTTGGCGATCAGCTTGAGATAGCGTCACTAATTGTGAACGTTTAGAATCAAGAATTAACTGCTTATCTTGATCATCTTTTTCTCCGGCAATCTTGTTACCTAGTGCGATAGATTCATCTAAGGCTTCTTTGATGATCTTACGTTTATCAGCAGGTAAACCTTTCCAGAAAGTATCAGAGGTCACGACCATATAATCGAGCACGCCGTGATTACTTTCAGTAATTTGGCTTTGTACTTCATAGAATTTTTGTGAATAAGTATTTGACCAAGTGTTTTCTTGACCATCGATAGCGCGGGTTTGCAACAGGGTAAATACTTCAGAGAAGGGCTTTTTTACCGGAATGGCGTCGATAGCCGCAAACTGAGCAGCCAGAACATCCGATGCCATTACGCGAAACTTTAAGCCTTTCGCATCAGAAGGATTTTTAAGTGGCGTGTTGGCAGAGAATTGTTTCATACCATTGTGTAAATAACCTAATCCCACGATACCTTTGCGTGTCATGGAGTTTAGAAGTGTTTGACCCGCTTCACCTTGTTGAAAGCGATTAACCGCATCCATGTCATTGAATAGAAATGGTAAGTCAAATACTTGTAAACGTTTAGTATAACGTTCGAACTTAGACAGTGAAGGCGCGACAAATTGCACGTCATTTAACAGTAATGCTGCTAACTCATTGTTATCGCCAAATAACTGCGAGTTAGGGAATACATTGACTGTGTACTCACCTGGTAAACGTTGTTCCACGAGTTCTTTAAATTTAAGTGCCATTTGGCCTTTAGGGGTATTTTCTGCAACAACATGCGAAAACTTAATTTCAACCGGTGCGGCAAACACGTTAAAACTGGTGGCGAATACCGAAGCAACGGCGAGCATTTTAACGAGGGTTTTAAGTGGACGGGTAAATTCAGTGTGTTGATTCAATGTCATCTTGAGTTCCTTTTTCTATTGTTAGGATTGGTCCTCAGTCTTGGTTGGTTTGTTACCAAGTTTGAGTAGGAATACAGCCTTGATTTCCCTGAGGTCTGTCTTACTAAAGGCAAATACTACGCCAACTTACACTAAAAACTGTAAGTGTTTGGTTGCAAAAGTGTAGTTGATTTGATGCGCGTCACACATTTAGTTTGGTGGGTGAGATCTCGCTCACAATGTTAATGCATTTGGGTGGATTACCACCCAAATGAAATGTTTGTCATTACTCTATAGCGCTTTAAAGTGGCGACTAATTAAGCAAAGTTTGTTATTTATAGATCAAAATATGCTGCTAAATCATACTTAAGCGCGGGCTGAGGCTGGGAGTTGTGACTGTAAGGTAAGGAAATAATACTGCTGACAATGGGTAAGCTAATCGTGACTATCGTTAACTCAGCGGTTATATCAATCGTATTAAATATCTGTTCATTTAGCGTGAGTTCAACGCGCTTTAGACAAGGCGAAGGCTTGAAAGGATAGTGGTGCTCTGTCGAAAGCATTAAACGCAGTATAAAGTGCTTCGCCATGCAGTTAACATCAGCCACCCTTCGGGAGCCACACAGGCATCTCACTCCCGTGCTGCATTGACTTAAAAGGGAATAACCATTTCTACGTCAATGCGCCTCGGATTGAAATACCTGTGAGGCTCTGAACTGATTAGATATTTAATGTGATTGCTATAAGACATGTCACTTAAAGGATACGTTTAAGGATGGCATCGCTAGGTAAAAGTGCTAAATGGCCTTGCTCGTCAAAATACCAGCCAGTAATAAAGCCCTTTTGGCGCATGTTGACGAGATTATGCATCACTTCTTGTGCTTCTTTTAGGGCGGTTTGTTCATCACAGGCGTGGGTATGCTTTAAATAAGCGGCAATATTGGTAAGAGAAGCTGATTGACTGACGCTGGCCATAATATTGATCTCCAAACAATGCTAAAAGCAAAATGAAGTCAGGCTGAGTATCGATTGAACTCGGTATTTAGAAGATGATTAAATGCCGAATAGTAAAATTGACCACTAGCTGATTGAGAACAAGCATAGTTGAATAAGAATATGGGTAAAGTTTAATAGGGAATAAATATGGTGGTCGCTACTGGGCTCGAACCAGTGACCCCCTCCTTGTAAGGGAGGTGCTCTCCCAGCTGAGCTAAGCGACCTGGGGGGTAAAGCTTGTATATTGCAGAATTATGGTGGTCGCTACTGGGCTCGAACCAGTGACCCCCTCCTTGTAAGGGAGGTGCTCTCCCAGCTGAGCTAAGCGACCTGGGGGTAAAGCTTGTGTATTGCAGAATTATGGTGGTCGCTACTGGGCTCGAACCAGTGACCCCCTCCTTGTAAGGGAGGTGCTCTCCCAGCTGAGCTAAGCGACCTG
>NZ_JAKILU010000001.1 GCF_023283485.1 Shewanella glacialipiscicola | reverse complement strand
TAAAACCATGGCTTATCATGGTAAAGTTCGGGTGTCACTAGAACCCGAACGCTTCGCGAGACGGTCAAAATGACAGTAGAGTCCACTGTTATAGTATGTGGACTCAGGGGCTCTCGCTGTCACTTGGGGCCTTTCCCGCTATGGCGGGCCCCTTTCCAAGTTCTCGCTTAATCCCCTTCGAAAAGTCTCAAAAATGAGACAAAAGTGCAGTATTACAGTACTGCACTTTTGAGTGCTGCAAGTTAGTTTTGTCTGCGACCGTTTGACGATAAACGCGCTGCAAGTCAGCAGCTAAAGAAAAGAGTCTGGCGGGGAGAAAGCTCGGGGCAAAAAGCGCCCCTATCAAGAGCGCTTTGCATTAGGGCGTTGCCCTAATAACCCTTATATTCATATTATTTGCAGGAGACAGCGTGAACTTGAATTTTATCTTTCTCTGACATTACATAAGTAAAACAACACCTAAGTGACTCCAAATCAAATAAATCAGTTTGCAAAGTCCAGACAGATCTCTGATCACGTTGGGCACCTAGAGCAATCAGAAACCTCCAAAGGTCTCTGTAACGCTTCTTACCTTCGTACAAATCATAGCAAATTATATAGCTAAACATGGTTGTTATCCTCAATTGTAACGGCCCGACCATTAAATGGTGCCAAAAGAATCGAGATTAGGCAACTCATTGATAAAAAATAATAATTGACTATATCGTCAATAGTTAATGCGACCTTCGCACAATGCAAGTTATGCAAAACGCAGCCCTATTCAGGGCTGTTTTTTTGATACCCGATTCTACAAAAAAAAGCAGTTTTACATAACTTGTGATCACATTGTGCGCAGCTTTGTATGGAAGGGATTAGATGTGCCGATAAGTGTCATTTAAACGTTGTTAAGGCACATTATGAATGCTTTTGATCTTTCGTTGATTATGAGCACACAATTTATACGCACCCTATATCCCTTTTAAATGGTCGATTGGTTTGTTGAATGCACTTTCATGGCGTTCAACTTGGCTGGTGTGCAAATACTGCGATGTGGTGTCAATGCTTTCATGTCCGGCATCCGCTTGTACATGAGATAACGGTCTGCGGTTTATATTGATATCGTGTGTGATGCCGGTGTGCCGAATATTATGCGCTGTGAGTTTGCGCATTTGTGCGCCGTCCTGTGTAAAGCCATCCGTTTCGATACGTTCGGCAGCCAGATTGATAATGCTTTGAATTTCATCACGAACATGACGAATACCTAAATTGGCGTTGAGTATGCCAACATCTCGACCACGTCCAGCGGCTTTGTGGCGCACAAATAAAGGATGGTTTTCATTGGGTCCAGGATAATCAGTTAGCCCAAGAAACTGTCGATATTTGACTAAAGCTTCAAGTAAAGCCTTAGAAATTGCCACGTTACGCTTTTTACCTCCTTTACTCAGCGGAATATGAAAACTCCAAATACCGGTTTGCTGATTATGTTTAAATTGATTCATGACTGGTGAATAACCCGCGCGTGCAGACACATCTGAAATCCGTAAATAGCAACTGTAAATCAACGAGATAAGAAATAAACTTCTTTGATGTAATTCAGGAAATTCCTCAGCCTGTGCTGTGACGGTTGACATGACGTACGACCACTGTAATTCAGTAAATGCGAGGTTATTTTCATCTTCATGATTTTGTCGTTGATACGACCGATTGGCGGAAAATCGACTGTGATTAAGCCAGATTTGAGCAGGATTACGCTCACAATATTCTTCACTTGTCAGATATGAATAAAACGAAGACAAAATGGCCATCTTGGTTTTTAACGCATTATCACTTAATACATAGGGTTGTACTTGACCGAGATGTTTTTTGCCGACAAATGGCCGCCATTGCGCATTAGGAACCCGCTCGTCACACAGCTTATCCAATCTAAACTGTGGCACATTAAAATAGCCAATTAGTGCTATGGGCGGCGTTTGGCAGTAATCAACATAGCGACTCATATCTTTACGGGTTACATCTATTGGCGACATTGAAACAACATCAAAACACCAATGCAGAAATGTCGTTAACTCGCTGCGATAGGTTTTATAGTTGTTTTCATTGTGCTTTTGCTCAAATAACCAATCACTGGCATGCTCAATAACTAAGCCTGCATCCACCACCTTTTCCATGCTGATTTGGGTGATATATTGGTTAACGATGCTATTGCCAACTTGTATGAATTCAAATGAGTCAAATAATGGAATAACTGGAGGAAGTTGCATATTGCATCTGAATTATAAGGATTTCTTGTATGATAATACTTAAACGCAAATGCCGATAATGTTATTTATCGGCATCAAGAGATATCGGGATCTTAGCACACGCAGAAAATGTACATTGTTGGCAAGTCACTCTTTTTTGGCAGCAAATTAAGCATAACTGCCAAACTTGTTGTTTAGATTGGCTATCTAAGCATGTAAAGTCTGCCGCACAGAGATGCCCATCATGGATCAGTTTTGCCAATTTATGTGCCGATATTGATAGATTAACTCGGTTTGCCATCGCCCTTTCCTCACTGATTAGCTAATATCATAATAATACACAAATGCGAATGATTATCAACTATCGAGTTAGGTAAGTCCAAGTACCCTCTCTTTTTATTAAAAAATTATGCCGATTTTAAATGTTCATCCTTAAATTGCTTTAAAAATTAAAATGTACAGTTAGCCAATAAATGGGATCGTTAATTCATTTAGGACTATTTTTCAGCGTACGGCAACAAATAGATAAGCTAATAATCAGTAACTTATACCACTAACATGATAATTAACTAGATTAAGGTAAGCCAACATAACGCTCACCCATTATCATCTGCCAGAAAATCAACTATCACAGTATGATCTTGGCCATTGAGGCGAAAACTGACAAAGCCGCGCCAGACCATATAACCACTGCTACACGATCCATAAATAAATTGCCCTATATAAGTGGTGTCATCGGATTGCTGCATCTTGACGGGGATCATGCCCATAAACATATCTCGCCCTTCTAAACGAATGTTGACGTCCGTTATGGGTAACGTCGATGACAAACTCAATGTTAATGGCTTTTCACTTGGTGCATTACCGGGCGAGAGACTAAAAGTGAGCTTGATATTTTCCACTTGTTTAACACACTCCCCCTTTGAAAATTGACATAAAGAAGTATCAAGGCTGCTTTTTAATGGCATTGGCTTAGCCTCTTCCTTGCAAGCGGTAAGGCCAAAGGTTAATAAGATGAATAAATAGAGTCGCAAAGGTGTTAGCACAAAGAGTAACCTTGTAGATCTGGATGAGCGCATTCTATGGTGCAGAGTGATCTAGATCAACTTTCAACGTCCCTCATTGGTATCTTTTTTGACATGGCTCAAGTATCATTGCGAAACCTCATATTTGAACAAAAATATGCAAGGTAACGCATTGACATGGCTCAGCAACCTTAATAGGGATGCTGATTTTTATGTCGTTTTATAGCAGGTAAAGCTTGTCTTTACTCAAAGTATAAGTAATAAGCAGTGGAAGCACGATGATGAACCATTCCCAGCCAACCGGCGCTGATTACAATTACACCATTGTCCGCCAATTTGCCTTAACCACAGTTTTGTGGGGTATCGTTGGTATGTCAGTCGGTGTATTAATTGCGGCTCAGTTAATCTGGCCTCAGCTGAACTTTGACACACCTTGGTTAACGTATAGTCGCTTGCGACCTTTACACACCAATGCGGTGATCTTCGCGTTCGGTACATCAGCCCTTTTTGCAACATCCTATTATGTCGTACAACGTACCTGTCAAACCCGACTATTTGCACCTAAATTGGCTGCATTTACGTTTTGGGGCTGGCAAGCGATTATTATATCCGCAGTAATCACCTTACCTTTAGGCTACACGTCGAGTAAGGAATACGCAGAGCTTGAGTGGCCTATCGATATCGCAATTGCTATCGTGTGGATAGCTTATGCTACGGTATTCTTTGGCACGATTGTTAAACGTACAACCTCACATATCTATGTGGCAAACTGGTTCTTCGGTGGGTTTATCCTTACCGTTGCAGTACTTCATATTGTTAACTCTATGGCAGTACCTGTTAGCCTGTTTAAGTCATATTCGATATACAGTGGCGCTGTCGATGCCATGGTGCAGTGGTGGTATGGTCATAACGCCGTTGGTTTCTTATTAACCGCAGGTTTCTTAGGGATGATGTATTACTTCGTACCTAAGCAAGCGGGTCGTCCGGTTTATTCTTATCGTCTATCAATTGTTCACTTCTGGGCACTGATTGCACTATATATCTGGGCAGGTCCTCACCATTTACATTATACCGCGCTACCTGACTGGACTCAGTCTTTAGGTATGGTGATGTCATTGATCCTATTCGCACCTTCTTGGGGCGGTATGATTAACGGTATCATGACCTTATCAGGTGCTTGGCATAAGCTGCGTACTGATCCTATTTTACGTTTCTTAGTTGTCTCCTTGTCTTTCTATGGTATGTCTACCTTTGAAGGCCCAATGATGGCGATTAAAACCGTTAACGCACTGTCACATTATACGGATTGGACTATTGGTCACGTTCACTCAGGCGCGCTAGGCTGGGTTGCTATGGTGTCTATTGGTTCTTTATATCACCTGATCCCTGTGCTATTTGGCCACGGCCGTATGTACAGCATCAAGTTAATCAATGTTCATTTCTGGTTAGCGACAATTGGTACAGTACTGTACATCGTATCTATGTGGATTTCGGGCGTTATGCAAGGTTTGATGTGGCGCGCGGTGAATGCTGACGGCACTTTGACTTACAGCTTTGTTGAAAGTCTAGAAGCTTCTTATCCTTTCTACTTTGTACGTTTCCTCGGCGGTTGTTTATTCCTTACCGGTATGCTGATCATGGCATATAACGTGATTCGTACAGTGAAAGCCTCTAAAGATTCATTGCCAGCATTGGCTGAACCCACAGCGGCTTAAAGGAGCAAACTCGATGAAATTTAATCATGAGATAGTCGAAAAAAACATCGGTTTGCTAGCGATTTTTACTGTTATCGCTATCAGCTTTGGTAGCCTTGTGGAGATCACACCGTTGATTTTCCAAAAGGACACCACAGAGCCAGTTGAAGGGCTAATCCCCTACACTGCCCTGCAAATCGAAGGTCGCGATCTTTATGTGCGCGAAGGCTGCAGTAATTGCCATAGCCAAATGATCCGTCCTTTACGGGCTGAAACTGAACGTTATGGTCATTATTCTGTCGCTGGTGAGTCTGTTTGGGACCATCCATTCCTATGGGGTTCTAAGCGTACAGGTCCAGATTTAGCGCGTGTTGGCGGTCGTTATAGCGATAAATGGCATGAAGTTCATTTAATTGATCCTCGTGCTGTAGTGCCTCAATCGAACATGCCTGGGTTCCCATGGTTAGCCGAAAATAAGTTAGACGGCGAACTGACGGGCGCTAAGATGACTATCCTGCGTAACATGCATAAAGGCGGTTACAAGGGTAATGATCTTTATACCGATGAAGAAGTGGCTGGCGCACAGAAAGCTGTTGCAGGTAAGACAGAGCTGGAAGCCTTGATTGCATATCTTCAGTCTTTGGGTCACGCACTCAAATAAGGAGGCAATATATGGATTACGGCACATTACAAGGCATCTTAACCATTATTGTGATGCTGACCTTTATCGGTATCTTTGCTTGGGCATATAGCTCGCGCCGTCAGAAATCATTTGATGAAGCAGCTAACCTTGTGTTTTCCGATGAGGAAATCAGCAAGGAATCGAAGGACTCAGGAGAGAATAAGTAATGAGTAGCTTCTGGAGTGTTTGGATTACCGTACTGTCGTTAGTTGTGATCGCGGGTTGTTTTCTATTACTACGGGTGTGTTCTAAGAATACCACTGGCGTAAAAGAAGGCGAATCGATGGGCCACAGTTTCGACGGTATTGAAGAACTCAATAACCCACTGCCAAAATGGTGGAGTTATATGTTCTACATCACTATCGTGTTTGGCTTGATTTATCTGGCCTTATTTCCTGGTTTAGGTAACTACAAAGGCCTATTAGGCTGGACGAGTTCTAACCAAAGTATTGGTACTGAACAAGGCATTAAAGCCGATTCTGCCGCAGCGATTGAGCTTGCAGCAAAAGAAGGCCGTTATGTTCAGTATGACCAAGAAGTAAAACACGCTGATGAAAAATATGGCCCAATCTTCGCGGCTTACTTGGCAACGCCACTAGAAGAATTAGTGAAAAACCAAGAAGCATTGAAAGTGGGCGGCCGTTTGTTCCTGCAAAACTGCGCTCAGTGCCATGGCTCTGATGCACGTGGTAGCAAAGGCTTCCCTAATCTCACTGATGGTGACTGGTTATATGGTGGTGAGTTAGCCACGATTAAAACCACGATCATGAGTGGTCGTCATGGCATGATGCCGCCTAAAGGTGGTTTGCCGATTGATGATAGCGAGATTGCAGGTTTAGCTGAATACGTTGTTAAATTATCTGGCCGTGAACATGACGAAACACTCGCCGCTCAAGGTCAAGGCTCATTCATGAAAGGCTGTTTCGCGTGCCATGGTATGGACGCTAAAGGCAACAAGTTCATGGGTGCTCCAAATTTAACTGACGATGTTTGGTTATATGGCGGTAGCCGCGGCATGATCGAAGAGACCATTAAACATGGCCGTGCTGGCGTTATGCCTGCATGGAAAGACGTTCTCGGTGAAGAGAAAGTTCACGTGATCACAGCTTATGTTTATAGCTTGTCAAACAAGTAATTAGATATGAGTAACGCTAAGGCCTCGAGACTTCGAGGCCTTTTTTTTTAAAGTGCTATAACCGATTTTTAACGGTAAAATAGTTAAAATCTTTATAATGGGTAACTGACATGAACGAACAACAAGCCTGGTATAAGCAGTTCTGGCCTTGGTTCTTAATTTTCCTGCCTTTGTGCGCCGTTATTGCAAGCCTGACGACCTTTAAAATAGCCCTTGATAATTCAGACGCTCTCGTTGCCGAAGATTATTATAAGCAAGGTAAAGCCATCAACATGGATTTAAGTAAAGTGAAGTATGCCAAACAAATAGGCATGAATTTTTCACTCGAACAAAGCGGTAATGAAATTTTACTGACGCAACATGGTGGTCCAACGTATCAAGCGGCTTTAAAAGTCGAGTTCTACCATCCCACGCTTGCCGACCGAGACATCAAACTCACCGCAACGGCCGATGCCAGTAATGTATATCGTATTACTGTACCAGTGACACTGACAGGACCTTGGGAAATACGCCTTGAAAGTTATGATAGTCAATGGCGCATTCACCAACGCGTTCAATTAAAAGATCATGTCCAACTGTGGCTAAACTGATTGTGGTTGAATTAATATTGCTATGACATACCCAAGTTGTTTTCACTGCCAAGAGCCCGTGCTTACGGGCCAGCAGTTTGTGACTCGCATTAACGAACGTGATGAACTCATGTGTTGCCCTGGTTGTCAGGCGGTTTCTCAAGCCATCGTTGATGCAGGATTACTCAGCTATTACAAATTCCGCACCGAGCCTGGTAGCAAGCAAAATGCCCTCGTCCCAGAAACCTTAACGCAGTTTAGCGCCTATGACTTGCCCGAAGTACAGCAAGACTTTGTGCATTCTGTGGACAATATCGAGTCCGTGTCGCTGTCTATCGACGGCATCACTTGCGCCGCCTGCGCTTGGTTGATTGAGCATAAAGTCAAACAGCTTAACGGCATAGTGCAAGTGCTCGTCAACTCGACCACCCAAAGGGCGATGATCAGTTGGGATAAACGAACGCTAAAACTCAGTGATATTCTCGGACAAATTAGCCGTATTGGTTATCAAGCCGCGCCTTATCAAGTTGATGAACAAGAGATCAACAATAAGCTTAATAGCCGTAAGTTTTTACTGCGTTTAGGACTCGCTGGCTTTGCGACTATGCAAGTAATGATGTTCGCCCTCGCCCTTTATACTGGCTATTTCACTGATTTAGACGTGCAATATCGGGACTATTTTCGCTGGGTGAGTATGATTTTCGCGACGCCAGTAGTGCTTTATTCTGCGCAGCCCTTCTATTTTAGTGCCATGCGTACCCTGCTCAGCGGCAAACTCAATATGGATGTCTCTGTCTCCATTGCGATTGGTGGTGCCTACATTGCCAGTTGTTTTGCCACCATCAATGGCACAGGTGAAGTGTATTTTGAATCGGTTTCTATGTTCACTTTCTTTCTGTTGCTCGGGCGTTACTTTGAACAAAAGGCCAGACAAAAAGCCTCGGTCAGCTCCAGTAATTTACATAAATTAGTGCCACTCACCGCGCACTTAGTCTCCGAGAATGGTCAAGAAGAAATCCCCGCTAAAAAATTACGTTTAAATGACGTCATTCTAGTAAAACCTGGGGAAATTGTTGCCGCTGATGGCGTGGTGATTGAAGGCCATACGAGCATCAATGAAGCTATGCTCACCGGCGAGCAAATGCCAATTGAAAAAACTGTTGCTAGCCAAGTTTACGCAGGCACTATCAACGTCGACCAACCCATCAAAGTTAGCGTCACTGCGCTAGGGCAAGACCAACTCGTGGCTGAGATTATTAGACTGCAAGAGCTTGCATCCAATACAAAACCTGCAATTGCACTCTTAGCCGATAAATTATCGCGTTATTTCTCAGGCACAATCCTGACCATCGCAGCAATAACGTATTTGGTTTGGCATCAAATTTCCCCTGAGGATGCTTTTTGGGTAACGCTATCGGTATTGGTTGCTACTTGTCCTTGCGCCTTAGCCTTAGCGACACCGACTGCAGTCACCTGCGCGACCGCTATTTTTACCCGCCTTGGGATCATTACCCGTAAAGCTGGGGTATTTGAAAAACTGCCACTGATTAAACATGTGGTCTTTGATAAAACAGGCACCCTCACCTGCGGCACGCTCTCTATTGGGCAAACACAGTGCATAGCTGATATCACTCAAACTCAGGCATTAGCGATTACCGCTGCACTTGAGGCTGGCTCTCGGCATCCCATTGCGGCGGCATTTGCTGAGTTTGCCGATAACGCGCTGGTTGCTGAACATGTTCACCATGAAGTGGGTTTTGGCGTCCGAGGCAGTATCGATGGGACTGAATACTTAATTGGTAACGCCTTATTTACTGGCGCCAGTGTTGATCCTCTCGACCCGACACAAAAAATCTGGTTAGCACGTTTATGTAATGAGCAACTTGAAGTACTGACGAGCTTTGACATTAAAGATAACATCCGCCAAGACAGTAAAGCCACGGTTGAAATGTTAAAGCAACAAGGTTGCAGTATCAGCATTGCCAGCGGTGATAATTCTGGTCATGTACATAAGCTAGCAAAAGAACTGGGGATTGAAGATGTGCATAGCGGATTAACGCCTGCGGGTAAACTTGCCCTAGTGACCCAATTACAAAAACACACTCGTGTGGCCATGTTTGGTGATGGGATCAACGATGCGCCAGTGCTTGCGGGGGCTGACTTATCCGTCGCTATGGGGAGTGGTAGTGCCATCGCTAAAAACAGTGCCGATCTCATTTTACTGGGCGATCATCTATCCCGTTTCACCCAAGCCGTCGCCATTGCAAAATTGACTACGCAGATTATTAAACAAAATTTGGCTTGGGCACTGGGTTACAATGCGCTGATTTTACCCTTAGCCGTAACAGGCCATGTGGTACCATATATCGCTGCGATTGGTATGTCGGCAAGCTCTTTGATTGTGGTAGCTAATAGCCTGAGATTATTGCGCGTCAAAGTGTAATTATCATAAAACATTTAACCAAAAGAGTAAGAGGCCATTATGGAAATTATTTACGTGCTTATTCCCATTGCCATGATCTTTGTTGCTATCGCCATTACGGTATTTTTTTGGGCAGTGAAATCTGAGCAGTTTGACGATCTTGACCGCCAAAGTGTTTCTATCTTGTTTGATGAAAACGTCGACAAACCTGGTCATACACCTGTAACGCCATTGGTAACTCAACTTGATGACAATGCAACGCAGCAAGCAATAAAAGATCAGCAAAAAGGAATGCCACTGTGATTGAGTACAATGTAACTGGCGCCTTTTTAGTCGGTCTGATGGGCGCAGCGCATTGCTTTGGCATGTGTGGCGGTTTAGTTGGCGCGTTCTCAGCCCAAATACCTCATCGTAAATCAGGTAATTTGTTGGCACATCAACTCAATTATTTGTTGAGTTATAATCTCGGCCGTATTTTAAGCTACACCTTGGCAGGCGCTTTCGTTGGCGCATCGTCGGCAGCATTGGGGCATTTATTCGAGCTCGACACCTATCTTATTGTTCTGCGTATTATTGCGGGGCTGATGATGATAGCTACTGGCTTATATATCGCTAAAATTTGGGTTGGTATTGTACAGATTGAACGAGTAGGACAATGGCTATGGCAATATTTAAAGCCAATCGCCCAACGCCTTGTCCCCATCAACAACCTTGGCCAAGCCGTTATGGCTGGATTTGTTTGGGGCTGGCTTCCCTGTGGTTTAGTCTACAGCACCTTAACTTGGTCGGTGGCTTCTGGCTCTGCCAGCCAAGGAGCCTTGATTATGTTAGCCTTTGGTGTAGGTACGTTACCGGCCCTATTAAGCGCGGGCGTAGCCGCAAAACGGCTCGCCACATGGGTACAACAGAAAACAGTTAGGTTGTTGAGCGGCTTACTGTTAATAGCCTTTGGTGGTCAAACTTTATATATTGCCCTTGCACAGCTGAACTAGCCCAAATGAGTGAATTGGTTTAACATGGTTGCAGTGCAAAAACTTGAGAATCAACATGACAATTGAACAAAATAAAAATCGTCGTCCTGCCGCTAGCGGATGCACAATCCATTGTCACGATTGTAGTATGGGTACCCTATGTATTCCCTTTACCCTGAATGCCAGTGAGCTAGATCAGCTCGATGATATTATTGAGCGTAAAAAGCCGATTCAAAAAGGTGAACAAATTTTTAAATCAGGCGATGTATTAAAATCGCTGTTTGCGATCCGCTCTGGCACCATTAAAAGTTATACGATTACCGAGCAAGGCGATGAACAAATTACCGGCTTCCACCTTGCTGGTGATGTGATAGGCTTTGACGGGATCCACGCACAGTTACATCAAAGTTTTGCACAAGCACTTGAAACGTCGATGGTTTGTGAAATTCCTTACAATATCCTTGATGAACTTTCAGGCACTATGCCTAAATTACGCCAACAGATCATGCGTCTGATGAGTAATGAAATCATGAGCGATCAAGAAATGATTTTGTTATTGAGTAAGAAAAATGCCGAAGAACGCTTAGCCGCATTTATCAGCAACCTCGCTAATCGCTTTGGTAGCCGTGGTTTTTCCCATAAAGAATTCCGACTAACGATGACCCGCGGTGATATCGGCAACTATCTTGGTTTAACCGTCGAAACTATCAGCCGGTTACTTGGCCGCTTCCAGAAATCAGGCTTAATTGAAGTTAATGGTAAATATATAACCATTCTCGATACGTTAGAACTCAATCAATTGGCCGGACATTCAAGAATCGCTCGATAGCAGATTATTCACCCATCATTGATGACCCAATAATTCAGTTGTAAATAGATAGGCTAGACAAAAAAATAGTGTCAATCGCGATATTTAAATGAGTTTGGAACCAATTTGATCTAAAACAATACCGCTAATCGCCAAAGGCTCATGATGATATTGAACCTATGACTAAAGGAACGTGCCATGAAGGATTATCAAAAAATACTGGTTGTGGTTGACCCGACCACTGAAGATCAAGTTGCTCTAGCAAGAGCAATCACGTTAGCCAGTAAAAGTAACGCTCAAGTCACTGTGTTTCTTTCTATTTTCGACTTCTCTTACGAAATGACATCTATTTTGTCAAATCAAGAGCGTGAATCTATGCGCCAAGGTGTTATAGACCAACGCTTAGCTTGGATTAAAGATTTACTTACCGCTTACGCTCATCTGCAACTCAATATCGATACCCAGGTGATTTGGCATAATCGTCCCTTCGAAAGTATTATTAATCATGCAATTGCAGGCAAGTACGATTTAATTGTCAAAGGCACCCATGCCCACGATAAACTCAAAGCAGTGATCTTTACACCAACCGATTGGCATTTAATGCGCAAAGCCCCTGTACCAGTCTTAATGGTGAAAGCCCACGACTGGCCAGCAACGGGAAAAATCCTCTGTGCTGTCAATGTGGCAACTGAAGATAGCGATCATCAAATGCTTAACGGTAAAATCATTGAGCATGCTAAAGATTTAGCCGTTAAATTTTCCGCTGAAGTACATTTAGTCAATGGTTACCCCGGCACCCCGGTTAACCTAGCCATTGAATTACCGGATTTTGATGCTCAATCCTATAATGAAACTATTCGTACGCAACATGAGCAACGCGTAAGCTACCTTGCAAACGCCTATGGTATTGACCCCAATCATTGCCATGTTAAAGAAGGTTTACCAGAGGATGTTATCCCTGAGCTTGCCGAGCAACTCGACGCTGAACTAGTGATCTTAGGAACGGTTGGCCGTACAGGATTTTCAGCCGCGCTTATTGGTAATACCGCCGAACATGTTATAGATAGTATTAACTGCGATTTACTCGCCATTAAACCGGACGGCTATAAATCACCGTTAGAAGAAACCTAAGCAGTACAATGCTCTTTACCACAGCTAAGATAGCTGGAATAATACGCGCCCTGAAACTGTGTTACTGGGCGCTTTTTTATGTTTGAAGCTATGTCTGAAACTGCGGCAAATCCAATGTCTGAAGAATTATCAAAAAAAAATACCACCCGTTTAAATAAATTACAAAAACGCTTACGCCGTGAAGTGGGTAGTGCTATCGCCGATTATAATATGATTGAAGATGGCGATAAGATCATGTGCTGCCTCAGTGGTGGTAAAGACAGCTATGCGATGCTCGATATTTTGATGAATTTACAGCAACGTGCGCCCATTCAGTTTGAAATTATCGCGGTCAATCTAGATCAGAAGCAACCCGGTTTTCCCGAGCATGTACTACCCGCCTATCTAGATCAACTCAACGTGCCATATCATATACTTGAAAAGGATACTTACTCGATAGTTAAAGACAAAATCCCAGAAGGTAAAACGACCTGTTCACTGTGCTCTCGTCTGCGCCGTGGCACTCTTTATAGTTTTGCCCAGCGTATCGGCGCGACTAAAATCGCTCTTGGCCACCACAGAGACGATATTATTGAGACCCTGTTCTTGAATATGTTTTTTGGCGGCAGGATGAAAGCTATGCCAGCTAAGTTACTGTCTGATGATGGTGCTAATGTGGTGATCCGTCCCTTAGCTTATTGCCGTG
This sequence comes from Shewanella glacialipiscicola, assembly GCF_023283485.1. GTDB lineage: Bacteria > Pseudomonadota > Gammaproteobacteria > Enterobacterales > Shewanellaceae > Shewanella > Shewanella glacialipiscicola. The sequence goes on along the minus strand of NZ_JAKILU010000001.1, from coordinate 343,269 downwards.
AGAAAGATCTTGAAGAATATGCTAGTTTAAAAGAGTTTCCGATCATTCCATGTAATTTGTGTGGCTCGCAGGAAAACTTAAAGCGCGCAGCAGTCAAAGATATGCTCAACCAGTGGGATAGGCAGTATCCTGGACGTATTGAAACCATTTTTACTGCGATGCAAAATACAGCTCCCTCGCAAGGTGTTGATCGTGAACAGTTTGATTTTGTCTCGTTAAAACGGGATCCTGATGCACCTATGCGTGGTGATGTGGCTGCTGAGGCTAATTTACCCGCCTTCGACTTCCTTAATATTGTTGAAAATGGGCATATTAATTTAGATGCCACCAAACGTATTGAGATTGTGCAAACCTATAAGGCCTAGCTCATACCTAAGTAAGCCAAAAAACTAAGTTTGCCCATCAAAGAGATCAAAAAGCCCACTGTGAGTGGGCTTTTTGATCGGCATCTTAATTTAAGCAATGCTGCCTTATTTTTTAAAGCACTTATTTGACCCAAGGACTCAACACCAAAGGTGGCAAGCTAAAACGTAAAGATGTGATGTTTTCGAGCTCGCTGGTCGCTAATTTGAAACTGCCTGTAACTATTTGCTCGCGGTCATCAATATGAATGGCCACGGATTGCTCGGGTGTAAACTCAAAGTTTAATCCTGCTATGGGCTCCCTAAAATAGCGCATTGGAAAGCCTTGCATTGCACTCAGTAGTGCATCCATTTCAGTGTTAATTTGCTGCAAACGGTGATTGTCGTATTGTATTAATGTCTGTTTTGCTCTCACTTGCATCGCAATTGCGCACCCTTCTGCACTACCAGCAAAATTAAGATTAATTAAGGTCCGCTCATTCTTTAACTCATCATCTAATGGTATAAATAACCGTTGAGCATCCGTATACGTTAATGGCGTTGAATTTTTTTCATTGGAAATAGTTCCACTTTGGATCACACAGTTTTTTTGTTTAGGGACGCTAAAAGCTACTTCAACAAGCTGGTAGTTGCCTTTATTGACCTGTTTTAGTCGGTCATAAAAACCTTTGTATTCAAGGGATATAGTTTCAGCGCTCGCACTACTGGCCAATAAACACAAACAACCTAACCACCATTTTTTATACATCAACATTCACCAAATATTTTTCGTTATGACGTAACATATCCAGAAGCTCATCAATATAAGCATCTTGTCGTTCTGAATAATTCACTAAACCGTAAATCAATTGATCCGCCTTAAGCTCTAGCTCCTGTGAGCGTAAATCAGCGCGTATTGAGCGAAGCAACGTATAGGCAGTGTTCGAGTTAAGGTTACGCATATAAGAAGACACTGACTCATCAACTGAAGTAAACACTTTCACTTCATGCGACTTACCCGAACCTCGCGAGGATGGCACGATGCCGCAACCCGACGTAAAGCACCATTCTCCAAAAAAGTTAAAGCCTTCACGGGCAAAACGAGAACTGCCCCAACCAGACTCATTTGCCGCTTGGATTAGCACCATAGATTCCGGCACTATATCGACGCGTTTTAATAAACTGTTTAAGGATTTAGCATCTATATTTCGTGCTGCATATTGATACTTGTCAAATAACTCATTGAGTAGCCCACGTTGGCTCTCAGATAAACTCTTGTCGTTATCGATTAAGGCGAGTATCTCATTGATAAAGTCACGTTCCATCAAGATAATCGCATTTTGCTGCTGAACAATGGGACGCAAAAAATCAAAAAAGGCTTTCTTTTTTTCAACGATATCATTAACCGTTGAAAAGTCAGGAACTTGAGTAACAGGATCGACCGCGTTAACAAATCGAGTCGCAAGATGTGATGCATCATTAGTCGTTGGGATAATCCACACTCTCAATGAAAAAATGGCGACGATGACCATGGCTAATGCTAATGTAAACGAACCAATTCTACCTATTTTCAATAGTTCACCTTTGGTTTAATGCCCTTACAGGCAAAATAAAGTGCGGATTATAAGCTATTTGTTAGATTTAACGAAATTTGCCTGAAATCAGGGGAGTAAATTCAGGTACAATATCCGCCGGAAACGACATCAATCAGTTGGACTGGATCCGTTCTCCACTTTTTCAGTACAATCTTTGACTGAGCTTTTATTCTAAGGTTCCGCTATTTCCATCATGTATGACAACATTTGGTCATCTATCACCGCGCTTAACGCGCTATTTAGGGATAACAATGATCTTATCGGGTATTCAGGAAGGATAAACCCAGATGCAGTATTTGATGTTAAATCAATTTAAATATGTCGTCGCCATCGGCGGAGGCCATGGTTTAGGCCGAGTATTATCTTCTCTCGATTTTTTAGGTAACCGCCTAACTGGGATTGTCGCTACCACAGATAATGGCGGTTCGACAGGTAGGCTTCGGGCTGAACAAGATTGTATTGCATGGGGTGATTTACGTAATTGTTTATCCCATCTTGCTTATCGACCTTCGGTTGGCTCACAGCTTTTTGAATACCGTTTTCAGGGGCAAACTGAACTCAGTGGTCATAATCTGGGAAATTTAATGTTACTGGCATTAGATCAACTCTGCGTGCGTCCATTAGAAGCGGTTAATCTTATCCGTAACTTACTCAAGATCGAGACTCAGCTTATCCCTATGTCCGAACAACCGACTCACTTAGTTGCCCTTCGAGCCTCTGGCAGTAAAGTGTTTGGTGAGACAAATGTCGATAGCATGGATGAAGCGCCCATAGCCTTGTGCCTTGAGCCACAAGTCGATGCAACCTTTGAGGCCTGTGAGGCTGTACGTCATGCCGATTTAATTATTTTAGGCCCAGGAAGCTTTTTAACCAGTATCATGCCGCCACTCTTACTGCCTAAGTTCGCCAAAAGTTTAGCGGCAACAAAAGCACAAGTCATTTTTATTGATAACCTTGCCGAAGAAACCTCTCCTGCGGGTCAATTTAGCATTGAACAACGTATTGCTTGGTGCCATCAAGTGATCGGCAAACCGGTGATCAGCAAAGTGCTACGCCATGGCGAACAAATACGTTTAGGCTCACTGATCAACTACTTTCCGCTAAAAAATCGTCATAATCCCAATTTGCATGATCAGGCGAATTTGTTAGACGCATTAAGCACCCTGCTGCAGATCAAACCAGAGTTCACTCTGCAACCACTCGCTTGTTAATCCTTTTAGTGTATAGCGGTGAATAATTGAATCAAAACAATAAAGGACAGCCAATGCTGTCCTTTTAGCTTAATTTATAAAACTATCAATCTTATAGTACTTTCGCTATGGCTTTGCAGATCGCAGGCATATTGGTCTTTGTCATTCCAGCCACGCTAATACGGCCAGAACCCACAATGTAAACACCAAACTTATCTTTCAAACGTGCCACTTGGGCTTTGTTTAAACCCGAAAAACTAAACATACCATTTTGGCGGGAAATAAAACTAAAGTCCTGTGTCACGCCCTCTGCTTTCAAACTATCAACGAACAGTGTACGCATTTCAGCTATACGCTCACGCATTTCAGTCACTTCCTGCACCCACATTGCTTTAAGTGCTGTATCGCCCAGAATGGTGCTGACGATCAGCGCACCATGGGCTGGCGGATTAGAATAGTTAGCACGGATGGTGCGCTTCACTTGGCTAAATGCACGTACTGCGGCATCAGTATCTTCTGCCACGACGGTCACTGCACCGATACGTTCATTATACAAACCAAAGTTTTTAGAAAAAGAGTTCGCAATCAACAATTCAGGCACCTTAGCGGCAACTAAACGCAAACCTGCAGCATCTTCTTCAATTCCTGTACCAAAGCCTTGATAAGCAAAATCAAACAGTGGTACCAGTTTCTTATCGGCGCACAGTTGGGCTACGAGTTCCCATTGCGCTAAGGTCAAGTCGATACCCGTTGGGTTATGGCAGCAACCATGTAATAGCACGATATCGCCCACATTCGCACTAGACAGATCCGTCATCATGGTATCGAAATCAATATCATGGGCCTCTGCTTTATAATAACCGTACTCTTTTACCGTTAAGCCTGCCGTTTCAAAAATATTTTGATGGTTCGCCCACGTTGGGTTACTGACCCAAATGGTATGTGAATCGGTATTACGCAGTAAAAACTCAGCGGCAATACGTAATGCACCAGTGCCACCAGGAGCTTGCGCTGTAGCTGCACGGCCAGAAGATATCAACTGACTGCCCTCACCAAATAACAGTGTTTGTACCGCATGGTTATAAGCTTGAACGCCTTCAATACCTAAGTAGTTTTTAGTCTTCTCTTGCTCAAGCAAGATAGCTTCTGCTTTTTTCACTGATGCAAGTACAGGAGTCTGGCCGGCCTCATTCTTATAAATACCCACACCTAGATTTACTTTATCTTGGCGTGGATCCGCTTTAAATGTATCGGTTAAACCAAGAATCGGATCGGCGGGTGCAAGTACAACTTCAGAGAAAATCATGACAACTTATCCTCAATGTTCACGTGTAGGGGAAATTTCGAGTTATTTATATCACTGTCTTACTAGGTGTAATAGACCCGAAGACTGCTTAGTTTAGAAATGATTATGCTATCAAAGATTAATCAATAAAATTTGAATATTATTGATTAATTGTAAACAAAAACCCGTTTTTTTTAAGATAATGTATTTGTAAAATCTAGATCACACTTTTATTATTCAATTTGTTGTAAATATGATAAAAGCTAGCCATAAATAAGGCGACAAACGAGATTATCGCAACATTGGCAACGCAGTGTTGAATTCATACATTAAAAATGTCTAAAGCAAAAAAGCCCTGACTATTGTCAGGGCTTTTCTGTTTTGGTACCCGAGGCCAGACTTGAACTGGCACGCTGTTACCAGCGAGGGATTTTAAATCCCTTGTGTCTACCGATTCCACCACTCGGGCAAACTCTTTACATTAACAACGGGAATCATGTCATTAACGTTTTATCTTGGAGGCGCGACCCGGAGTCGAACCGAGATCGGCGGATTTGCAATCCGCAGCATAGCCATTCTGCCATCGCGCCAAAATCACCAAATTGCTTAGAATTTGGAGCGACATATCGGGTTCGAACCGATGACCTATACCTTGGCAAGGTATCGCTCTACCAACTGAGCTAATGTCGCTTATTACTGCGCTATGTCATTGGAACTCATGCTAGGCACGCTTTCCCTTGACTGCGGATTGGCATTCTACCGATTTAGACCCCATAGTCAATCAACAATTTTTAAAAAATGATCTAAGCCGCATCGTTTGCCCAATAAACCGTCATAACTGCACTAAATTGATGTTTCACTAATCTATTTCGGGATTCATTGTAGAGATTATTGCCGATCCCCATACCAATGATCGAACTCGGTAGATAAACAGTCGCTCATGCAAAGATTGCAGCCAGAGCAATAAAATACCGAAATAGAGAACAAAAAAAGCGCCCTTTTTACCAAGCGCTTATTTGGAAAGCAGTTAAAGCTCTTAATGGATCAAAAGACTTATGCAGGTAATGACAGCGTCGTTAAACCCAGCATAGTTTGCATTACGCCCACAACTTGGCAGCTGTAGCCAAACTCGTTGTCGTACCAGACATAAAGAATGGCACGCTTACCTTCTGCGATAGTCGCTTGCGAATCAACCACACCCGCATAGCGAGAGCCAACCAAATCGCTAGACACTATCTCGGTTGAGTCAGTGTAATCAATTTGGTTTTGTAACGGTGATTGTAACGCCGTATCTTTAAGGTACTCATTCAGCTCATCTTTACTGGTTTCAGCATTTAAATTCATGCTGATGATGGCCATAGAGACGTTAGGCGTAGGCACGCGAATCGCGTTACCAGTTAACTTACCGGCTAGCTCTGGCAACGCTTTAGCGACAGCTTTTGCGGCGCCAGTTTCCGTAATGACCATGTTTAATGGTGCGCTACGACCACGACGATCGGCAGTATGATAGTTATCAATCAAGTTTTGATCGTTGGTATAAGAGTGAATAGTTTCAACGTGACCATTCTCAATACCATATTTATCATTGACGGCTTTTAATACTGGCGTAATCGCGTTGGTCGTACAGCTTGCTGCAGAAACGATAATGTCTTCTGCGGTAATATCGCCTTCGTTAACACCGTAAACGATATTTTTAATCGCGCCTTTTGCAGGAGCAGTCAGTAATACTTTGCTGGCACCAGGGCTCTTAAGATGTAAACCCAAACCGGCTTCATCTTTCCAAATACCCGTGTTATCAACAATTAATGCATCGCTGATATCATATTTAGTGTAATCCACTTCATCCGGTGAATTGGCATAGATCACTTGAATATACGTACCATTGGCGATGATAGCATTATTATCTTCGTCAACTTCTACAGAACCATTGAAGGGACCATGGACAGAGTCTCGACGTAATAAACTAGCACGTTTCTCTAAATCGCCCTTCTTACCGCCACGTAACACGATAGCGCGTAATCTTAACTTGTTGCTGCGACCAGTGCGTTCAATTAGCAAACGCGCTAATAAACGTCCAATACGGCCAAAGCCATAAAGCACGACATCACGCGGCGCAACATCATCGGCATGGTCAATGGCATCGGCCAATTCTTTGGCCATATAGCTTTCAATTTCGCTGACATCGGTATGATCGCGCCAGTAATTAACGGCTAATTTACCAATATCCACTCTGCATTGTTTAACTGCAAGCTTGCTCAGCGCCTGAACAAAAGGAAAACTCTCGCGTAAACGTAATTTCTCACCAACATGACGACGGACTAAACGGTGCGCTTTAATGATTTCAATCGTAGAAGCATTGAGTAACGGCTTGCCATAAATCATGACTTCAACGCCTTGATTACGGTACAACTTGCCTAACAAAGGTTGCATTGCCTCTGCCATTTCAAAACGTTCTTGCCAACTTTGTAGGTGTTTATCAGCGCTCATTTATAGATCCTTTATCTCACTTTCCAATAAAATGTACTGAAAGGTTTGAGTAACATGACGAAAAGACCAATAATCTAATACGGGTTTTAGGGAAAACCCTGTTTTGGTCGGCGCCATTGTAATGAAAGTCGCGCTTTGTTTCCAGCAAGATGTTTTCTGTAAATCTGTAATTTTATTAGAGAAAATCACCATCCGGAGTCAGTTTTGAGACAAAATCTAGTAATAATTACATCATTTAGCCTAGGGATGAGCTTTTTAGGTCTTATCGGTTGTGATAATGGTCGAAACATCCGGTCTATTTGTAAAAATAATCCTGAAATTTGTGCCGATTTACACAAAGATAGTTGGTGTTTAGCTGAAAAAACTAAAATTATCCAAAATCGTTACGCAGTAAAAGACAGTGAAGTAACCACTGGGAAACAACTCTATATACAATTAACCGACCTTGAGGACTACAGTCGCTGTATCGAACTCGCATCGGGTGTGCAACATATCATCCACACGGAACGAACTGCAGACCGAGCCAGAGCCTTCAGATTAAGCACTGAAAATTTAAGTGTGTTACAAGAGCAAACCCGTGAGCGCCAAGATCCTTTTATGTCTTACTACCAATGGACACGTTTTGGTGATACTGACGCATTAAATCGTTTTTTAGAACTTGAGAATACCGGTGAGGTAAGCGATCCGTTTCTACTTGCACAAGCGGCAACTTACTACAGCAATCGCAATGCCATTAAAGCGCAACAACTCTACCTTAAAGTGTTTGCAGAAATCCCATTTGATGATTTTGATGTTAACTGGCTACTTGGACTCGCTTCGACTTATCGTCAAACACAGCAATTTGATAAAACCTACATGTTAACGAAAGCGAATTTACTACTTACGCAGCAGAAGTATTCAGAGCAAAAGATGCTAGCCTTACTTGGTGGTAATAAGTTACTCGCGGCAGAATTAGATTTAAAAGCTCAAACGCTGATTGATTCTCTTGAAGATGCCAGCTATCCACTAAGCTTAGTAAAAATATGGCTTGAGTCTCAAGCTGTTGCAGCAGATATAAAACCCGAAACCTTACCCGTTCACTCCGACGAGAAATAAGCAAAACGACGATGGCAAAATGTTTGCCATCTTGTAATTTTTTACCCGATTAATGCGTAAAAAATAGTAATTACGCGATCAATGTAAAAAAAAGCCGAATTTGTTAAGCAATATAACAGTAAAACACCGATTTAACTTGACGATAGCTGTCAGTTTGGTAATTTTACTACCAGTTAAATTTTATAATCACCAGAGGGATATGAGATGACTATCCGTGTCGCAATAAATGGCTATGGCCGTATCGGTAGAAACGTTTTACGCGCCTTGTACGAAAGCGAAAAAGCTTATCCAATCAAGATCGTCGCAATTAATGATTTAGGCGATGCTTCCATCAATGCTCACTTGACTAAATACGATTCTGTTCATGGTCGTTTTAATGCCAAGGTTGATCATGATGATGAAGCTATTTATGTGAATGGCGATAAGATCCTCACTTTCCAAGAACGCGATCCTGCAAAACTGCCTTGGGCTGAGTTACAAGTTGACGTGGTTTTTGAATGTACAGGTATCTTCACGTCGAAAGAAACCGTTCAGCCACATTTAACTGCTGGCGCGAAGAAAGTGATTATTTCTGCTCCAGGTAAAAATGTTGATGCCACTGTTGTTTACGGTGTAAACAATGATGTATTGACCTCAAGCATGACAGTAATTTCCAATGCTTCTTGTACAACTAACTGTTTAGCGCCTTTTGCTAAGCCGTTAAATGACGAGATTGGTATTGAGTCAGGTTTGATGACGACTATTCACGCTTACACCAACGATCAACGTTTATCTGACGTTTACCACACAGATTTACGCCGTGCCCGCGCTGCAGCGCTGTCGATGATCCCGACTAAAACTGGCGCAGCTGCTGCTGTTGGTTTAGTTGTACCTGAATTACAAGGTAAGTTCGATGGTTTAGCGGTTCGTGTTCCTACCGTTAACGTATCATTGGTGGATTTATCTTTCATCGCTGCCCGTGATACTACGGTTGAAGAAGTGAATGCGATTATCGAACGTGCTGCCAGCATTGCGCCATTAAGCGAAGTGTTAGCGGTAAACAAAGAACCATTAGTGTCTATCGACTTTAACCACAATGCGTTCTCTTCAAACTTTGACGCCACTCAAACCCGTGTGAACGGCCGTTTAGTGAAAGTGATGTCTTGGTATGATAACGAGTGGGGATTCAGTAACCGCATGTTAGATAACGCGGTTGCACTGATGAACGCCAAGTAATTGAGAGCAAAGTAATCTAGCTTTTAGATAACGCGTTATTCAATCAAGCCTCGCAATCGCGGGGCTTTTTATTACCTTAGATTCAATAAAAAATACACATAAAAAAATCCCCACTCTATGGCAGGGATTTTTATTACACAGAAAGAAGGACGCGCTTAACGATGCTTAGGCATTACCCTTCACTTTCATATTCAATGTCTTGGCGAAATCTAGCATACGCGTCAGCGGAATAAGTGCTTTGACTCTTAAGTCTTCATCCACAAGAATCTCATGGGGAGTTTTATCGCTGCCGCTAAGTGACGCCTCAATGGCCTGTAGACCGTTCATCGCCATCCAAGGACAGTGAGCGCAGCTCTTACAGGTTGCACCATTACCGCCGGTTGGCGCTTCGATTAATATTTTACCTGGCGCTGCCTGCTGCATCTTATAAAAAATACCGCGATCGGTTGCCACGATAAAACGCTCATTCGGCATTGTCTGCGCCGCTTTAATAAGCTGGCTGGTCGAACCTACAGCATCAGCCATGGCCACGACACTGGCGGGCGACTCAGGGTGCACAAGGATAGCCGCATCAGGGTACACACTTTTCATGTCACGCAGCGCGTTCGATTTAAATTCGTCGTGAACGATACAATCGCCCTGCCACATCAACATTTCGGCACCCGTCTGCTTGGCAATATAACTACCTAAATGACGATCGGGTCCCCAAATAATTTTTTTGCCTTCGCTGTCTAAATGCTCAACGATTTCAAGGGCAATACTTGATGTGACCACCCAATCGGCACGGGCTTTAACCGCGGCAGAGGTATTAGCATAAACCACCACAGTGTGCTCTGGGTGCGCGTCGCAAAAAGCGCTGAACTTATCAATAGGACAACCTAAGTCCAACGAGCACGTGGCCTCTAAGGTCGGCATTAAAATGGTTTTTTCTGGGCTTAAAATCTTGGCGGTTTCACCCATAAACTTGACACCAGCAACGATTAACGTTTTTGCTGGGTGATCTCGGCCGAAACGCGCCATTTCTAAGGAGTCTGAAACGCAGCCGCCGGTTTCTTCGGCAAGGGCTTGGATTTCAGGATCGGTATAATAGTGGGCAACCAGAACGGCATCTTTTTCAATGAGCAGTTGCTTGATACGCGCCTTATAATCGGCTTTTTCAATATCAGACAAAGGAATAGGCTTAGGCGGAAACGGGAAATCAATAGTTTCTATGCTGGGGATAAACTGACTCATAACACATCCATTAGGATAACTACGTTCGCGAATTATACGTAATCGGAATCAAAAGATTAACCCATTTATGCAATGCAAATTAAAAAGGACGCTTTAAAGCGTCCTTTTGTGTCAAATCTGCTTGCCAGTCGCTTAATGCATCGCTAATAACATTTCTTGAGGGTGCTCAAGATACTGTTTCCACAAATTACAGAAGCGTGCAATCGTGCCGCCATCAATAACGCGATGGTCGCCAGACCAACTCACTTGCATAATTTGGCGGGCTTCGACTTCCCCTTTCGCGTTAAAGCGTGGCAAGGTTTGTAATTTACCTAAAGCTACAATCGCTACCTCAGGTTTATTGATAATAGGCGTCGCTACTGTGCCACCTAAAGCGCCAATGTTAGAGATGGAAATCGTGCCGTCTTTTAGATCTGCCGGCGCCACGCGGCCACTGCGAGCAGCTTGGGTCAGGCGGGTAATTTCTGCAGCCACTTCTAAAATGCTCTTGTCCTGCACATCTTTAATGTTAGGCACTAAAAGACCGACTTTAGAATCCACCGCCATGCCGATATTGTGACGAGATTTATAAGTCAATTCAGTGCAATCAGCATTGACTTGACTGTTCATCACAGGGAACTGATTTAACGCGAGCGACATTGACTTCATGAAGAAAGGCATCATAGTGAGCTTTACTTCATCTGACGAATATTTGACCTTCATGCTTTCACGCAGTGCAACTAAGTCTGTTAAATCAAACTCTTCGCAATAGGTGAAGTGCGGAATACTCGACACCGACTCGACCATCATGCGTGCCATCACCGCTTTTACGCCGCGAATAGGCTCAACCGTGTCAGCGCGTTGAGTCACTGTAGATGTTGGAACTTGGGTTTGAGATGCTTGAGTCGCTTGAGCTGGCGCCTCTTTTAGCTGAGTCGCACTTGATGCAGAAACATTGCTCGCTCCTTGTTGGAAGCGAGTGATATCTTCCTTATACACACGGCCGTGCTTTCCTGTGCCAGGTACTCGGCTTAAATCGATATCTAATGACCGCGCCATGCGACGAACCGCAGGGCTGGCTAAGGCTTTACCTTGGCGAGCGGGTTCTGCACTCACAGCCTGTGCTACCAGTGCCGCATTGGCCACTGTATCAGTGTTTGTTGTCGCCGCAGGTGCTGAAGCCGCCTGTTCAACTTCAATGGCAAATAAAGGCGAATGCACTTTGGCCAGCTGACCTTTACGATAATGCAGTTTGGCAATTTTACCCGCTTTAATGGCTGGAATTTGCACCAGCGCTTTATCGGTCATCACGTCGGCAATCGGTTGATCTTCCTCAACCCAATCACCTTCGCTCACTAGCCATTCGACGAGTTCACATTCAACAATGCCTTCGCCAATATCCGGCAATAAGAACTCTTCAATGCTGACGGATGCATTACCTGATGCGTTCCCAGCGGGCTCAGCAACCTTTGCCGCGACTTGCGCCACTGTAGATTGAGTAGCCACAGCTGACGGAGCCGCAACAGGTTCTTCACCCGCAATTTCAACGGCACCTTCAATTTGTACGGCATAGAGCGGCGCATGCACTTTCGCAATCTCACCTTTCGCGTAATAAAGCTTAGTGACCACACCCGCAAAAGGCGCAGGGATTTGTACTAAGGCTTTGTCGGTCATGACATCGGCAATGGGTTGATCTTCAACGACGGTGTCGCCTTCTTTAACCAACCATTCAACCAACTCACACTCAACCACACCTTCGCCAATATCCGGCAAAATAAAATCTTTAATCATACCGGACTCCTAAAAGGTCACTGATGCTTTGATGGCTTCAAAGGTTTTGAGCGCATCTGGCATGTATTCTTTTTCATGAATGAGTGGGTACGGGGTATCTAAACCACAAACGCGGCTAATAGGCGACTCAAGATATAAGAAGCATTCTTGCTGAATAGTCGCAGCAATTTCACCAGCAAAACCACCGGTTAATGGCGCTTCATGATTGACCAACAAACGTCCGGTCTTTTTGACTGAATCGGCAACGGTATCGATATCCCAGGGTGACAAGGTACGTAAATCGATAATTTCGCAGGAGATCCCCTCTTTAGCGGCCATATCAGCGGCTTTTTCAAGAATTTCCATTTGTGCGCCCCACGCTACTAAGGTGATATCTTTGCCTTCGCGAACCACTTCAGCTTTACCCAGTTCGATTTCATAATCACCCGCGGGTACTTCGCCAACTGATGCACGATATAAACGCTTAGGCTCAAAGAATATTATCGGGTTTTTATCACGAATTGACGCCAACAGCAGCCCTTTAGCTTGCTCTGGGTTACGTGGCACCACCACTTTTAATCCAGGCGTTTGGGTAAAATAGGCTTCTGGTGATTGCGAGTGATAATGGCCGCCAGCGATGCCGCCGCCATAGGGCGTACGAAACACTAAACCACCAACATCAAATTCATTACCGCTTCGATAGCGAAACTTAGCCGACTCGTTGACGATTTGATCAAATGCCGGAAAGATATAATCGGCAAATTGGATTTCAGCCACAGCCGTCATACCATTTGAGGCTAAACCATTAGCAAAACCAGCAATACCTTGCTCTGTCAGCGGGGTATTAAAGCAGCGGTCGCGACCAAACTTTTCTTGCAGACCGGAAGTAGCGCGAAATACGCCGCCAAAATGGCCCACATCTTCACCAAAAATCACCATGCGCTCATCGGCTTGCATAGCAATAGACAAGGCCTCATTCACGGCCTGTAACATATTCATTTCAGCCACGGCTTATAGTCTCCCTGCACTTTTTGGATAGGCTTGCGGATATTTTTTGATATGTTCTTTAAGATCGCTAAGTTGCTTTTTCAGCACAGGCGTTGGCTTGTCGTACACATCTTCAATAATTTCATCCAGCATAGGTACAGGAATTTTTTCAGCCACTTTTACCGCAGCTAATACTTCTTCGCGATATTTTTCATGCAGTTTCACATCATCCGCTTCGGCAAACCAACCTTTGTTGATAAGCCATAATTTGAAACGTTTTACCGGATCATGTTGCTGCCACTTAGCTTCTTCATCTTTGGAGCGATAACCTGATGGGTCGTCTGAAGATGAATGGGCGCCAAGGCGATAAGTCATCGCTTCAATCAACACGGGAGCATTATGCTCGATTGCATAGGCACGGGCTTGCTGAGTTGCAGCCAGCACAGCCAGCATGTCATTACCGTCAACACGAATAGTATGCATGCCATAACCGACACCACGACTGGCAATACCATTACCGGCAAACTGTTCTTCCGTTGGTGTTGAAATGGCATAGCCATTGTTACGACAAAAGAAAATCACCGGGCATTTCAACACCGCGGCCATGTTTAGACCAGCATGAAAATCCCCTTCAGATGCGGCGCCTTCGCCAAAATAGCAAATAGCTACATTGCGTTTGCCCTGCATCTTTAAGCTATAGCCAACACCTGTCGCTTGTGGAATCTGCGTTGCTAATGGTGATGAGATCGTTTGATAGTGCAATGCCGCACTGCCGTAATGAATGGGCATTTGGCGGCCTTTACCGAGGTCTTTTTCGTTACTGAACATCTGATTCATAAACTGTTCAGTGGTAAAACCGCGATAACGAAGCGCTGCATGCTCACGGTATTGCGCGAGGATCACGTCTTCTTGAGCGAGTGCGGCCACACTGCCGACAATCGCCGCCTCTTCACCCGTACAGGTCATATAAAAGCTGATGCGCCCTTGACGTTGGGCACCTAACATACGTTCATCGAGTACCCGAGTGAACACACAGGTATCATAAATTTTGGTAGCTAAGGTTTCATCTATAATAGGCAAAACCGCGGTTTCATAAGTGGTGCCATCGGCTTGTAGAATTCGAAGGATAGGAATGTGAAGCGATGCCTTATCCAAGAAGCCGACACGGTGCACTGTATCAGTGTTGAGTGTTGCTTTGCTCATATTGTGCTCTTGTTATCTCGTGACGCCCCAACGTGTTAGGTGCGCCTAATTTATACGAATATGCCGGACGAACATTACGTTAACGTAAACTACCTATCAACCATTGGCACAGTTCAAACTGCAAGTTATCCTTACCTTGCATGTATATAATGCTTTACAAGCCTAACGCACGTGCGCATTAACCGCCGGAATTAAACAAATCACAGTGCGATTGCCAATAGGCACTTTCGCGTTAGGGAACACGATAGACTCAAATTCTTGCTCGACTTTAATGTCTTGCCCACCTTCCCGCGCTAAAACAAAGCCCTTAGGGAAAGATCTGAAGTTTTCGACATCGGTTGCGAAGGTAAATTCAAAATCATCGGCATGTTTATTGATGACGCGGCATACTTGATACAAGTTGACTTTATCTGCATCAAAATCAGCAAGTTCTAATGGCTTAGCTGTAATTAAACGCATAAACATTTCATGAGTGGCGATAAAGCGCGTCATGTCGTTTTGCCCCATGGGATACACTTTACCTAATTCAATGGTAAAGGCATCAGCGCCATAATGCTCAGAGGAAAAATAACTGAATGTGGTCGTGGGCTCATGGTGAAATAGAACCGTATCAATGCCGCTTGCGGCTAAAAACATGATTTGCTCACCACTAAAGGCGCGTCCTGGACGATAGGGATAAATAGCAAACTTTTCGTGTTTAGAGGCCCGCATTGCGGTATGTAAATCATAATGAATACGCTGGCGTCCATCCGCTACAGACGTATAGAAATTATCGATATAGGCTTCGAGTTTCTTCGCACGGATACGTTCTGGATTGATTAAACCGGGAGGGTTTGAATGCTCACCACTGAAAAGACGGTTCATATTTTCATCAATAATACGGGTACCGTTATTGATGGCTAATGGGTTACCAATAAGGAACAAAGTGCGCTGTTTGGCAATGATTTTTTGCTGTAGAAGCTGTGTAATTAAGCCATTACATAGCTCAATAGGCGCAGTTTCGTTACCGTGAACACCGCAGGATAGGACAATATCTTTACCTTCATTGTGGACTGGCTCAAAAACGATAACGCCGGTATCCCACACTTCAACTTGAGTATGATCGCCTAACATGAACGAAAACTTGCCATCAAATGTGTGTGGATTGGCTAAGGTTAACGCTAAAAAATCCTTCGAATCTAACAGAGCTTGTAACACAGAATTCTCCTTATAATGGTGTGCTAAAGATAAATGCCCAACGGGATCCATTAAGCCCGTTTAATTTTTATCGTGATACGGTTTGAGTGAGGCAGGCATCTTTAAAAGCGCATCAATACTAACACAAGTATGAAAACCGTATCCTAGACATTCACGGCAAAAAAACGCTTGATTATAAAAGACAATAACAGCCAATACGTTAGCTGAAGTCCAACCACTTGGGACTGGTAAAAGCTAAAAATATTAAATTTAATCGTCCTACTTGCTTTTGATGAGCAGATTAATCACAATCTCAGCCATCTAGACATCTAATTGGTATAATCTATGGCATTAGCAACTTTTGGAGCCGGCTGTTTCTGGGGCGTTGAATATTTTTTTAGACAAGTTGAAGGGGTACTCAACGCCACGAGTGGTTATATGGGTGGTAAAAACACGGCGACGACTTATGAAGAAGTCAAAAAAGGCAACACCGGTCACGCTGAAGTGGTGCAAGTGGAATTTGATCCCGCCATTATCAGTTATGAAGACTTACTCGAAGTGTTTTGGAAAAATCACAATCCGACCAGCCTTAATATGCAAGGTGGAGATATCGGCACTCAGTATCGCAGCACTATTTTCTTTCATGATCGCGAACAAAAAGCCGCCGCTGAAGCATCAAAACTGGCCTTCGCACGCTCGGGACGTTGGGGGTTACGCCACATTGTGACTGAAATTGTTCCCTTGCAGCAATTTCATGTTGCGGAGGAATACCATCAAAATTATATCGATAATAATAACTTACCCAGTTGTCATATCGCTTACTAACGTGTTTTTCTGTTTTAAAAAAACGCACTCAATAATGAGTGCGTTTTTTAGATATTTTTATACTTAACCGTTAGTTTTTTTGTCGGCTAAGAATGCAGCTCATCTTAAGCGTTTAGCGCCTTATCAATTAACGCCTGCGCATCTTTGATGATATCGGCTAAGTGTTGCTCGCTGATAAAACTCTCGCCGTAGATCTTAAATAACGCTTCAGTGCCCGATGGACGCGCTGCAAACCAGCCATTCGCCGTGGTCACTTTAATGCCACCAATCGCCGCATTATTACCCGGCGCATGGGTTAACACATTTTCGATTGTCTCACCCGCAAGCATAGTGGCATTTAAGGTGTCAGCATTAAGTAAGGCGAACTTGGCCTTGTTTTCAAGACTAATGGGGCTATCGATACGCTTATAAAAGCTTTGGCCAAATTGCTTTACTAGCTCTTGGTGACGCTGACCAGGGGTTTTACCTGTAACTGCAAGTATTTCCGCCGCCAGTAAACCCAGAATAAAACCATCTTTATCGGTACACCATGTTGTGCCATCGCGGCGCAGGAATGCCGCGCCAGCACTCTCTTCACCACCAAAAGCAATAGTGGCCTCGGCTAAGCCGTCAACAAACCATTTAAAGCCCACTGGCACTTCGAGTAATTTTTTACCATGGAAGGCACAAATTTTATCAATCAGAGCGCTCGATACTAAAGTTTTACCTATGGCTAAGGTATCACTCCAATCTGGTCTGTGGGTGAGCAAATAATCTATAGCGACCGCTAAATAATGATTAGGATCCATCAAACCAGTGCCTGGGCACACAATGCCGTGGCGGTCATAATCGGGATCGTTACCCAGACATAAATCAAAGGATTCTTTATGGGCAAGTAAACCAGCCATCGCATAGGGCGACGAGCAATCCATGCGGATTTTTCCATCTTTATCCAATGGCATAAAGCTAAAACTTGGGTCCACTTTATCATTAACTAAGGTGATATCGAGCCCGTAGTACGCTGCAATCGGCGCCCAATAATGGATACCTGAGCCGCCAAGCGGATCAACGCCAATGCGTATTTTAGCTTTGGCAATCGCCTGCATATCAATAACGTTTTCTAAGTCGGCCACATACGGGCTAACTAAATCAATGGCTTTTATATAACCTGAAGTGAGTGCATCGGCATAGGTGAGTTTATGCACACCAGCTAACTGCTGATTAAGATACTCATTCGCGCGCGATTCAATCCAAGCAGTAATATTGCCTTCCGCCGGACCGCCATGGGGCGGGTTGTACTTAATGCCCCCATCCTGTGGCGGGTTATGTGATGGCGTAATGATCAGTCCATCAGACAATCCCGCGCCAGTGATATTAGCTGTACGATTAGCACCAATTACGCCATGGGAAACCACTGGCGTTGGCGTAAATCCATCGTGCTGCTGAATATGCACAGTCACTTTGTTTGCCGACAGCACTTCAATGGCGGATAAATAGGCGGCGTAGGATAACGCATGGGTATCAATGCCAAGAATTAACGGTCCATCGATATTCACAGATTGGCGATAATCCACCACCGCTTGGGTAATTGCCCAAATGTGCTGTTGGTTAAAACTGCCGTTAAAGGCACAGCCTCTGTGCCCAGAGGTGCCAAAGGTGACACGTTGTTGCACGTCAGCCATATTTGGCGTGATGGCGTAATAATGACTCATCAGTTTCGGAATATTGACCAGATCCGTCTGATGGGCGATTAGTCCTGCCCGTTGATGTATTGCCATCTGTGGTTCTCCTGCACTCAATTACAGTGAAAAATAAATAGAATATTGAACAACGGCTTACACTCGCTCAGCGATACCGGCGGCGACAGTCGCATCACAACCAAACTGCACTAACACTTCGGATAAAATAGTGCGTTTTTTGGCTGTATTATTATTGCTTGTGACCCAAAAACCACTGTTGCCGATTTCTTTAGGGTTCGCCGAAGCGCTCGCTTCCAGTAACTGCTCTTTAGAGCGGGCAAAATATAAACGATCGCGGCCTTGGATCTGCAAAATTTGCGAAAACTGCTCAGGGGCTAATTGATACAAACTGTCGAGCAAAAATAGAAAACGCCCTACTGCGCCCTTTTGTTGGGATAATTGATGCTCATTAACTAATGCGCTGAAATCATTAACAACTGGCGTCACGGCTTTAACTACAACTGGCTGAATAGGTTCAGCCTCTAAACTGGGTTGGCTTATCGCCAAAGGCTGAGGTGGTTCAACCGCATTAAAGGACAAGCCGAGTAATCGACGCAAAATGTCTGAGGCGCTCTCACCAATACGTTCTGTTTTGCTGGCAATGTGACGATAGAGCTCTTCATCTACTTCGATATATTTCATGACCTTCATTATCCTTTGTTATTCGACAGGCTTAACCGAAAAAAGTGTACCACAGCGATCGGGACAGATCATTGCGATCTGTATCAGTGTATCTATCTCTATCAATCTGATAAAGCGTCATTATTCTAAAAATGCGCTAAACAGCACAGCAAACTAGCAGATAATGGGCAATTGCTGAAAAAGCAGGCAAGTTAACCGCCGTCATGGTTTTGCTAGGCAAAGTCGACTTGTCAATCTAAGTGCATTAAGGGCACAATTCGCGCCTCGACCCGCAAAATATCCCACAGGAATCGCCATGAATTTTGTTTCCACAGGCCAAGGAAGCGCTGTCCTCTTGATCCACGGCTTGTTTGGTAATCTAGATAATCTTAAAAATCTAGGGCAAACACTAGAAACTCATCATCAAGTGATCCGCGTCGATGTACCTAATCACGGTTTAAGCGAACATTGGCAGCAGATGGATTACCCTAGCCTCGCCCATGCCATGGCAGGCTTGCTCGATGAACTTGACATAGAACGTGCCCATATTGTGGGCCACTCAATGGGCGGGAAAATCGCCATGGCTACAGCGTTGGTATTTCCTGAGCGTATTATCACTGTGGTGGCGGCAGATATCGCGCCCGTTGCCTATGAGCCAAGACACGATATCGTGTTTGCTGCACTCGAAAGCCTGCCGTTAGAAGGCCACACCGACAGACGTTTTGCCCTAAATCATTTAATTAATCAGGGTATTGACGAAGCCACGGCGCAATTTTTACTCAAAAATTTGCAACGAATCGACACAGGCTTTCGTTGGAAACTCAACCTAAGTGGTTTAAAAGATGGTTACCCCAATATTATTGGCTGGTACAATCAGAGCCCCAATCCCTCACAAACTTATGCGGGCCCGAGCTTATTTATTCGCGGCGGTGATTCGAACTATGTGACGAGCGAGCATAGAACGGCAATTATGAGTCAATTCCCTGCAGCACAAGCGAAAACGCTTGAAGGATGTGGCCATTGGTTACATGCACAAAAACCCGCCATATTTAACCGGATTGTGTCTGAATTTATTGACAAACATACTGAGTAAATACCCATGATAGTTGGCTTAAAGCCTATGGCAGCCGTCATCTTGATGTGATATATTCGCGCCTCTTTTGGCCTTAGAACACTCTAAAGGACTAAGAAACTATGTTAACTCAGTACATGGAACAAATTGAAACCATCGGTCTTAACCTGTTTTTTGCCTCGATATTTTTCTTTATCGGCATGGCCATCCACGATGTGCTAAAGCAAGGTAATGTACCTAAATCTGGTCGATTTATTGTTTGGTTAGTGTTATTTCTCGGCTGTGCCGGGTTTATTGTAAAAGGTATTATCCAGATCACTTGGGAAGGCTCAGGGATCGGTTAACAATAACGACATGGCAAAAGAAGCGACAGACAGAACCACTATTGACCTTTTTGCCAATGACAAACGCCGGGGCCGCCCAAGAAGTAATCCTTTGTCCCGTAGTCAACAGCTTAAGGTCAACAAACGCAATCAAATCCAGCGCGATAAAGCTAACGGATTAAAGCGAATAGAGTTAAAGGTGTCACAAGATTTGTATGACGCCTTGAATGAGCAGGCATTGGCCAGTAACATCAGCCGTAGCCAGTTAATCGAATTCATTCTTCAGCAGCAAATTGAGTGCTGAAGGAGTACCAGCAAGATTAACCTAATAAGTGAACTAGACATTAAAGGATAGACAATGGCAACTGTAGGTCTTTTTTTCGGTAGCGACACAGGTAACACCGAAGCTGTAGCCAAGATGATCCAGAAAAAACTGGGTAAAAAAATGGTTGAGGTGAAAGATATCGCCAAAAGTACCAAAGAACAGATTGCAGAATATGATTTGCTGCTGTTCGGCATCCCGACCTGGTATTACGGCGAAGCTCAATGTGATTGGGACGATTTCTTCCCAGAATTAGAACAAATTGATTTTACTGACAAACTTGTCGCTATTTTTGGTTGTGGTGATCAAGAAGACTACGCAGAGTATTTCCTTGATGCCATGGGCATGGTGGGCGATATCGTTCAGGCGCGTGGTGGTATCATCATTGGCCATTGGCCAACGGCAAGCTACAACTTCGAAGCCTCTAAAGGCCAAGTCGATGACGAGCATTTTATTGGTTTAGGTATCGATGAAGATCGTCAGCCAGAACTAACCGAAGAGCGTGTTGATGCTTGGGTTAAGCAAATCTACGAAGAAATGTGCTTAGCGGAATTAGAAGATTAATTATCTAACTCTCTGAATAAAGCGGCCTTCACGCCGCTTTTTTTATGCATTTATTTTTGTGCATAAAAAATTATTTCACCACTGAATAACAACATACCCAACTTATGATCAATATGCCCCGCGCTAACCATTGGGATATTTTTTGCACCGTCGTCGATAACTACGGTGATATCGGCGTGACTTGGCGTTTAGCCAAGCAAATTGCCAATGAGTACTCTATTCCCGTTAATTTATGGGTTGATGATCTCGCGAGCTTCTCGCACATATTACCGGCGCTCAACCCCTTTAAAAAAGTACAATCCTTCAGTGGCGTGAATATTATTCATTGGGCTGAGCCTTTGCCTATTGGGTTTATAGCAGGAGATGTGATTGTAGAGGCTTTTGCCTGTGAATTACCCGAACAGGTAAAGAATCAATTACTTCATTTACATCAAACAGATCCAAAGTCTGTACCTATCTGGTTGAACTTAGAGTATTTAAGTGCCGAAGACTGGGTTGAAGGTTGCCATGGTTTACCCTCGTTACAAGCTAATGGCTTGAAAAAGTATTTCTACTTTCCCGGTTTTACCGCCAAAACGGGCGGACTGATTTGCGAACAGAACTTGTTTGCACAGCGCGATGCATGGCAAGCCGATACGGCTAATAAGCTACAGCTTTTTAACGAACTTAATCTCAAAGGTATAAAGGCTGAAGACACTGTGATTAGCATTTTTAGCTATGAAACACAGGCACTAGCTACACTATGCGAGTTATGGCAACAAGGTGCAAAAAAAGTCCATGCGCTGATCCCTAAAGGGCGTAGTTTACATAGCCTGACACATTTATTGCCCTGCGAAATTGAGGCTTTAGTGCCAGGCCAAAAAATCGTTCATGGCAATTTAACTCTGCACATCTTACCCATGACAAATCAACAGAGCTTTGATCGCTTACTGTGGAGTTGTGATATTAATATCGTGCGTGGTGAAGATTCGTTTATGCGAGCACAATGGGCCGCAAAACCCTTCATTTGGCATATTTATCCGCAAGAAGATGATTATCACCTGGTAAAATTAGAAGCTTTTCTCAAAATTTACTGCGATAATCTCGCCCCTGAAATTGCCGAAAATTGGTCTAAATTGAATCTCGCATTTAACCAAGCGCAGCAATCAGCTGTGGATCTTCATTGGCAAAACCTTAATCCTGTTAGTTTGCCCTTGTTGCAACATGTTAAACAATGGCCAATTAATGCAATAAATGACGCAGATCTTGCAACTCGACTAGTTCAGTTCGTTAAAAACAGCTAAGATACTGCGCGATAACAGAAAAATCTACATATAGGAAATACTGTAATGAAAACTGCTCATGAAATCCGTCCTGGTAACGTGATCATGTTAGATGGCAGCCCATGGGTTGTGCAGAAAACTGAAACAACTCGTTCTGGCCGTAACGCTGCTATCGTTAAGTTAAAGTTAAAAAACTTATTACTTAACTCAGGTACTGAAACGACGTTTAAAGGTGAAGATAAGTTAGAAGACATCGTTTTAGATCGTTTAGATTGTACTTATTCTTACTTTGCAGATCCTATGTATGTATTTATGGATGCAGAGTACAACCAGTATGACGTAGAAGCTGAAAACTTAGGTGATGCAGCGAATTACATCGTTGATGGTATGGAAGAAACTTGCCAAGTGACTTTCTACGACGGCAAAGCCATTTCTGTAGAAATGCCAACCACTGTCGTACGTGAAGTTATCTACGCTGAGCCTTCAGCCCGTGGTGATACTTCAGGTAAAGTGATGAAGCCAGCTACTATCACTGGCGGCGGCAAGATTAACGTTGCTGACTTCGTGAAAGTGGGCGACAAGATTGAAATCGATACTCGTACTGGCGAATTCAAGAAACGCGTTTAATCACTCTTCTCGTTTCCAGACAAAAAGCCAGTGCTAGCACTGGCTTTTTTGTGGCTGTTTTTTATGACAAATGGTTAAGCAAAAATTATATCCTATGGTAAAAAATCAGTTAACGTCATACTCTGCACCGTTTAAAAATGTCCTAAGTTGCACTCACATGATGCATTTCTCTTAAACGATATAAGGACCCACAATGAATCTCACCGTCTATGGCGTTCCACTTTCTCCCTATGTGCGAAAATTACGTTTATGCCTCGCAGAAAAAGAACTCGATTATGAATTGGTCATAGTGCTGCCCTTTGATCAACCGGCTTGGTTTAAAGATCTCAATCCTTTGGGTCGTATTCCCGCGATGACAGATGGCGACCTTACTTTGGCTGATTCCGGCGTGATCTGCCAATATCTTGAAGATAAATATAGAAGCCTTAAGCCGTTGCTCGGACAAACCCCAGAGCAGCATGCCAAGGTGCGTTGGTTAGAAAAATATGCCGACTATGAACTGGCGCCACTGACTACTTTTATGCTATTTCAACAACGCATCATTAATCCAAGCATGGGTCAGCATTGTGATGAAAAGATTGTGCGGACAGCTTTAACCGAGAAACTCCCTTCACACTTTGATTATCTGGAGCAAAGTTTAGGAAATGCTGAGTTTTTTGTCGGTGGCAGCTTAAGTCTTGCCGATCTGGCATTTGCTTCTCAAATGGTCAATATGGAGCACGCTGGAGAACAACTCGACGCCAAGCGCTGGCCTAACCTTCTTGCACTTTATAACCGTATCAAAACGCGCCCTTCGATGCAGAATCTGTTAGAGGGCGAGCAAGAAATATTGGCTTCAATAAAACCAACTAAATAAAGCTGCGAATAATCTAGTACCGAGCTATTAACATTTAGTTAAGGCACTCGCCGTTGATTTTATTATCAAATAGTCACATAAAGAGCGTACTCTAGATAAGGTATTGTTGGTCATTTTATGTTCTATATCAGTGGACTTATTATACATTGATGGGTAATCAACCAGAACTAAGTAAAGCTCATAAGATAAAGCCGCTTACTTGGACACAGTTTAATGGTACTAGAATCATCACTCATTAAACTGTGCTCTGGGTTACTTAGGGATTTTTAGCTTAATTTACGTTAGAATAGCCTTACTTTTCGGCCATTTTTATTGTAAATGAGCAAATTTATTATCCAAGTGAACGGGCCTGCTTATGGCACGTCAGCGAGCATCAATGCTTTACGTTTTACTCAAGCCGCCCTTGCATCCGGGCATCAGGTTATCTGTGTTTTTTTCTATCAAGATGGCGTATATAACTCTACCGATTTAAGCTTACCCGCCTCCGACGAAAACGATGTGATCAGTGACTGGAAGCAGTTAGCGCAATCTAATCAAGTACCGTTAGTTAATTGTGTTTCCGCTGCGCTACGTCGCGGAATTGTCGGTGAGCAAGATGCTCATGATAATGGTTTGAGTCATTGGAATGTAGGCAAGTCATTTATTATGGGTGGTTTAGGTGAACTCATCACTGGCATTGAATCGGCCGATCGTTTGATCAGTTTTTAACTCACAGGGTTGCTATGAAAAAATTGTGTATCCTATTTCGCTGCTCGCCACACGGCTGTGTTCGTGGCCGCGAAGGCTTAGATCTCGCCCTACTGAGTGCCAGTTTTGAGCAAGAAGTCAGCTTGGTCTTTGTTGATGAAGGAGTGCTGCATTTGATTAAAGATCAGCAGCCTGAGCTTATTGGCGCAAAAGATTATATTTCTACCTTTAAAGCCTTGCCATTGTACGATATCGAGTCGGTATTGGTATGTAAACAATCGTTAACTGATTACGGCTTAAGCCATGGTTTATTGTCAATTCCGGTCACTATCGTCAACGATGAAACCATAGCAATACATTTAAATTCAGTGGATGAGGTCTTAGTATTCTGATGATATTACACCATATTCAAACATCACCCAGCCGCGATAGTGCACTAAAACTGTGCTTACGCTATGCCTGTAAAGAAGATAGTATTTTATTATCGAGCGATGGCGTTAACGCACTGTTACTGCGCCAATGGACCATGGCCTTATCGCCTTTCAAGCTCATGGTATTAAGAGACGATGTGATTGCTCGCGGTTTAACTGAGCGTTTCAAAAATGTCAGTCTTATCGATTACAACGAGTTTGTGGTCCAATCATTACGGCATAATAAGGTGATAACGTGGTAAATTCGTTACTCTTTAATGGTGTTGAAATCGACCGTGACTATCAGGGTTATTTAAAAAACATCGACGATTGGCAGCCTGACATGGCCTTATTATTGGCAGCAGAAGAGCAAGTAACGCTGACATCCGCCCACTGGGAAGTCATTAACTTTGTTCGCGATTTCTATCTCGAATATAAAACTAGCCCTGCCATTCGCGTATTAGTCAAAGCCATTGGTCAAACCTTAGGGAGTGACAAAGGCAATTCAAAATACTTATATACCCTGTTTCCGCTTGGACCCGCTAAACAGGCAACCAAAATTGCGGGTCTGCCAAAACCGGCGAAATGTATTTAAACCTTTGAGAGAGGTTATACCAAAATAAGCGCAAACAAAAAAAGGCATGTTCCCTTAGGGAACATGCCTTTTTTTTATTGGTGCACAAAATAGACTCAAGTGATATTTTCTAATACAACCCAGAAGGCTTTGCCTATGGTCGCCAACATCACAGCAAAAAACACAGCAATGACTGCAGTATAGGAAAGCCAACGGAAATAGCGCTGGCCTTTATCCATGATGTTATTTTGTGACCCGTTAGCCTATTTGAGTCAACCCGCCCATATAAGGACGTAATACTTCAGGAACAGTAATACTGCCATCGGCATTTTGATAGTTTTCTAAAATAGCCACTAAAGTACGGCCTACTGCTAAACCAGAACCATTTAAGGTGTGCAGCAGCGCGGGTTTATTATCTGCTTTCACGCGGTAACGCGCCTGCATACGACGCGCTTGGAAATCCTTCATATTTGAGCAAGAAGAAATTTCGCGGTAAGTATCTTGTGCTGGAAGCCACACTTCGATGTCATAGGTTTTACTTGAGCCAAAGCCCATATCGCCGGTACATAAAACCACTGTACGGTATGGCAAACCTAAACGTTGTAATACCGTTTCAGCATGGCCGGTCAGCGTCTCGAGCGCCGCCATTGAATCTTCAGGTTTAACGATTTGCACCATTTCAACTTTATCAAACTGATGCTGACGGATTAAACCACGGGTATCTTTACCGTATGAACCCGCTTCACTACGAAAACAAGCCGTTTGAGCAGTTAATTTAATCGGCAGGTCGTCTTCGTCAACAATGGTATCGCGCACGAGGTTGGTTAACGGGACTTCAGCCGTTGGGATAAGACTCAAGCCTTGGCCTTCTTCGGTAGCAGGTTTGGTGTGGAATAAATCTTCACCAAACTTAGGCAGTTGTCCTGTACCAAGCAAGCTTGCCTCGTTAACCAGTAATGGCACATAGGCTTCGGTATAACCGTGCTCAGTAGTATGTAAGTCCAACATGAACTGACCAATGGCACGGTTTAAGCGCGCCACTTGACCTTTCATCACGATAAAACGTGAGCCCGTAATTTTCACTGCACTTTTAAAATCTAAACCGTTTAAGCCTTCGCCTAAGTCGATATGATCTTTAATGGGGAAATCAAACGTGCGCGGCGTGCCCCAGCGGCGAACTTCAACGTTCTGTGTTTCATCGGCGCCAATGGGCGCTGATTCATCTGGCAGGTTAGGCATTGACATCGCAATTGCATTGACTTCTTCAAGCACTGCCGCCAATTCAAGCTTTTTGGCATCAAGCTGTGAACCTAAATCGCCCACTTGCGCCATGATCGCTTCAACATCATCACCACGACCTTTTGCCTGGCCAATGGATTTTGAGATAGCGTTACGCGACGCTTGTAACTCTTCGGTCGTTACTTGCAGTGACTTACGCTTTTCTTCTAATTGAGTGAGATGAGCGATATCTAAAATAAAGCCACGAGTGGCCAGTCGCTCAGCGGTAACGTTTAATTCGTTGCGTAAAAATTTAGGATCTAGCATGTGATATATTCTTAATAGTTAAATGCGAGAAAAAACCAGTTGTTGACCTAAATACACCATGAATAAACATAGGCTTAGATTCAACACCACATTCAAAGTCGCCTTCAGCCAATCCCCTTCTTGCATCAGCAATAAGGTTTCATTGGAGAAAGTCGAAAACGTTGTCAAGGCGCCCAATAGGCCAATACCAATAAGCGCCTTGAGTTCTGGGCTGATATGACTCATTTGCCCCAGTGCGTAAATTACGCCCATTAAAAATGAACCGAGGACATTAACCAACAGTGTACCAAAAGGAAAACTGCTGCCAAATACTTGGATCATGAATATTGAAATAAGATAGCGAAAAACAGCCCCAATTGAACCACCGAGCGCCACAAGTAAGATGTTATTCATATCTTTTGTGCTCGCTGGCTTGATCTAACTGGGCTAATTGCGCCAACTTATCTTTGATGCGTTTTTCGAACCCTCGCTCAGTCGGAAAATAAAACTGCGCTGTTTGCAGGGATTCGGGGAAATAATTTTCACCACAGGCATAGGCATTGGGCTCATCGTGGGCATATCGATACCCTGCTCCCATGCAGATGTCTTTCATTAACTGAGTCGGTGCATTACGTAAATGATGCGGCACTTCAACTTGTCCCGTTTCGCGGGCTAACTCACGCGCCGCCTTAAATGCGCTATACACAGCGTTGCTCTTAGGCGCGCTGGCAAGATAAACAATGGCTTGTGCTATTGCTCGCTCACCTTCGGCGGGGCCAACACGATGAAAACAATCCCAAGCATTAAGCGCTATGGTCATGGCCGCAGGATCGGCATTACCGACATCTTCCGAGGCAATCGCCAGTAAGCGCCTTGCGACGTACAGCGGATCGCCGCCGCCTTCTAATATTCTGCAAAACCAATAAAGCGCAGCATCGGGTGCTGAGCCGCGAATTGATTTATGGACGGCGGAAATTAAATCGTAAAACTGATCGCCATTCTTATCGAATCCGGCAACTTGGTGCCCCGCCACTTGAATTAACATTTCGGTGGTGAAGGTGCTGCCATCGGTGAGCATATCGCTCATCAACTCGATAAGATTTAAGGCTTTACGGGCATCGCCATCACAAAGTTGTGCCAAAGTAGTAAGTACATCGCTGGGCATCACAAATTGGTGCTGACCTAAACCGCGTTCGGTATCGTTTAAGGCTTGAGTCACAATGTGGGCTATCTCATCATGGCTTAAACGTTTGATAAGATAGACTCTTGCCCGCGAGAGCAAAGCATTGTTGATTTCAAACGATGGGTTTTCTGTCGTTGCACCAATGAAAATCACTGTGCCATCTTCAATAAACGGCAAAAAAGCATCTTGCTGGCTCTTATTGAATCGGTGGACTTCATCGACAAACAATAAGGTGCGTTGACCACGCGACTGCGCCACGGCTTTTGCTTGCTCTATCGCCGCGCGAATATCTTTGACGCCAGAGGTGACCGCCGAAATACGTTCAACGTGAGCATTAGAATAATGTGCAATTAATTCGGCTAGGGTCGTTTTACCTGTGCCCGGTGGCCCCCACAACATCATGGAATGGGCACGCCCTGCTTCCAATGCTTTGCGCAGCGGCTGGCCTTCGCCCAATAAATGGGCTTGACCTATATATTCGCTAATCCTTCTTGGCCGCATGCGCGCGGCCAAGGGGCGAAAGTCTGGGGCGAAATTAAAGGATAAACTGCTCACGCGATAGCCTAGTGCGCTGTTTTACGACGTTGGTCATCAACATCGATATTATCTGGCAGTATAAAGGTAAATAGCGCTTTATCTTTATTGGTAATCGCTTGCTGATGGCTTAAATCAAACTGGCTTAAATTACCCTTATCATCGGCGACATTAAAATGGGTTAGCTGAGTATTATTGAAACATACATTAACGGACAAAATACCCGAATCAACCGCTTTAGGTTTGATCTCATAGCAATCTTGCTTTTTAGTCACAAAATACTGTGACCAAGTGGCATCATCGCGATGCACTAACAAGGCGATAGGCGAAGCATTGATTGCCTGTGCAAAATCCATAATGACCACTTCTTCGGCGAAGGGATTATAAATCCATAAATCTTTACCGTCGGCGACAATTTTAGACTCATCAGGCTGAGTTAAATGCCAATAAAATTGATTGGGATACGCCAAGGCAAAAATGCCAGACCCCGTCTGAATCACTTTTTGATTTACGTCAGTGACAGTTTGCTTAAAATCCGCTTTTAATGAGGCAGTGCTAATCAGTTTGTCTCTAAGCTGCTGTGCATCATCGGCAAATACCGCTGCGCTATATAACAAAGGCGAAGCTAACAACACAGCGTATAATCGTTTTTTCATTTTAATCCTTACCCTGTAAAACTATTGGGTGCACTAAAGCCATGTCTTAGCATTGGCTTAATATTTTTTTGGTGCTGGCGGCGCCAATACTTCACGATTACCGTTATGGCCTTGCGCCGACACGATACCTTGAGCTTCCATCTGTTCAATAATGCGCGCAGCACGGTTATAACCAATCTTAAACTTACGCTGTACGCTTGAAATAGAACCGCGGCGAGTTTCAGTCACAAAGGCGACGGCTTCATCATATAACGGATCATATTCTTCATCGGACTCAGCGGTTTCACCGGGCAATAACACTTGCTCACCATCAGTAGCGCCATTAAGAATTTCATCAATATATTGCGGCTTACCACGGGCGCACCAATCGGCAACGACGCGATGTACTTCATGATCGTCAACAAAGGCGCCATGAACACGATTCGGTATGGCCGTGCCCGGTGGCAGAAATAACATATCCCCCATACCGAGTAAGGTTTCAGCGCCTTGTTGATCTAAAATAGTGCGCGAATCGATACGCGACGACACTTGGAACGCCATACGGGTAGGAATGTTGGCTTTAATCAAACCGGTAATCACATCCACTGACGGTCTTTGGGTAGCCAGAATTAGATGAATACCTGCAGCACGTGCTTTTTGAGCGATACGAGCAATTAACTCTTCCACTTTCTTACCGACTATCATCATCATATCGGCAAATTCATCAACCACGACGACAATAGATGGCAACTTATCTAACGCAGGTGCTTCGGGCTCCATGCTGTCAGAGGATTTCCACATAGGATCTAAAATCGCTTCGCCATTAGCCTTCGCCTCGGCAATTTTAGCGTTATAGCCTTTAATATTACGCACACCCATCATAGACATCAGCTTATAACGACGTTCCATCTCACCCACACACCAACGCAGCGCATTGGCAGCTTCTTTCATGTCGGTAACCACTTCACACAACAAATGCGGAATGCCTTCATAGACAGACAGTTCCAACATTTTAGGGTCGATCATGATAAAGCGCACATCTTCTGGGCCAGACTTATACAGTAAGCTAGTGATCATGACGTTGACGCCCACAGACTTACCCGAACCCGTTGTACCCGCCACTAACAAATGCGGCATTTTACCCAGATCTACTACCACAGGATCGCCAGCAATATCTTGGCCTAACACCATCGTTAAATTGGATTTGCTATCCGTAAAGGCGGCGCAATCAAGTACATCGCGCATAAACACGGTTTCGCGGAATTTATTGGGTATTTCGATGCCAACATAAGCCTTACCCGGAATAACTTCTACCACTCGCACACTTTCAGCCAATAAAGAACGAGCTAAATCTTTTGACAGATTAGAGATTTTTGATGCTTTAACACCTGGCGCTAATTCTAATTCAAAGCGCGTGATCACAGGTCCTGGATACACACCCACCACATTGGCAATGATGTTGAAATCGGCAAGCTTAACTTCAACAAGACGCGCAACTTGATCCAATTCTTCTGGGCTGATGGGGTTCTTTTTACGATCAGGTATATCGAGTAAATTAATACTGGGCAGCGGATCCATTGGTTTTTTTGGTGCAGGTTTATCCTCTTGTCCTGGCAACACAACGATACCATTGACAATTTTTGCCTTTTTTTCTTGCTTATTACGTTGCGCTTGAGTCACAGCTCCCATTGAGGCTTTAGTATCAAAATCAATAACGTCATCATCATTAAACCC
Organism: Shewanella glacialipiscicola; assembly: GCF_023283485.1. Lineage (GTDB taxonomy): Bacteria > Pseudomonadota > Gammaproteobacteria > Enterobacterales > Shewanellaceae > Shewanella > Shewanella glacialipiscicola. Next base: position 312,242 of record NZ_JAKILU010000001.1, on the reverse strand, counting down.
AATACTTTCATCGTCATCTTCTGCCAATGTTTGATGGTTAAACACAGGCTCATTGGCATCATGATCAAATGAATATGAGTTAAAGTCAGCGCTGCCTTGCTCAGCTGTCATCTCATGTTGCTGCTCAGCTAACCATGGCGGAGCTTCAAAATTACCATGGACGGCCAAATCATTATGATCGATTTGCGGCTCAACCCGTTGCGTATTTTTATTTTTGGCGCCATTAAAACTCAAAATTTTTGCGAGCGCAGACAGCTTGTGTTTTTGCGGCGTATCGTCTTGTGTTTCAGTGATGATGCCCTCATCTGTAGCAGACAATGTAGGCGTTATCTCCGCTCTACGTCCGATATATCGCTCACGAACCTTAGGCGAGTCAACTACAGCAGGCCTCTCAAGCACATATTGGGATTCGCGGCGCTGTTTAAACTTATCGACCACCGACATAAAGCCACGAGTATCTTCGCTTTCACCTTTACGTTTAATCGCTTGTGGCAGTAATTTAAGCTTTTTATAAACCCAAATTGAAATTAGGCCGACTTTTTCTACCACGGTTAGCCAGCTAATCCCTGTTAACAGGGTAAAACCTGAGCCTAAAAAGCACAGCAGCAATAAGGTCGTACCGAGTTTATTAAAATACGGCAGCATGGCTTGACCAATAACATCACCCGCGACGCCGCCAGCCGAAAACTCGTAAATGTTATTAGCATTCATACTCGCTAAGGCCGAAAACCCTAAAATAATCAGTAAAAAACCAATCAATCTCAGGGCGACAGAGAAATAATCAACCTCAAGTAAATGATGGGCGCGTTTGAACATTAACCAACCTGTCGATGCGACAATAAGCGGCATAATGTAAGCTGTCACACCAAAAAAATATAACAGGATGTCGGCAATCCAAGCCCCTACCGCTCCAGTCCAGTTTTTAATATCGCCTTGAAAATGCGACTGACTCCAACCGGGATCAGACGGGCTAAAACTCGTTAATGCAAGCAAAATATAAGTGGCGAGAACACAACAAATGATGAGTCCGCCTTCCAGCAGACGTTGCAGCCCAGTGAGCGTGCGTACACTATTTCCTTGAGACAAACGACGTAATCCATAATAAGTGAAAACAGGTGGGCTAACGATACCAGAATCCCACTAAATGTGGAGCATATTAGTCTGTTTTTCTATGCAGAATTAGCCATGATTGGCAAAATTTAACCTATGAGAGTGTTTAAGTGTACTTTTAGGGAGGAAAGAGTTATTACACAAACACTTCCGTTAACAATTTTGATTAAAAATGCCACAAAAATAGGCGCGCAAACTGCGCTAACTTAAGTAAGATCACAAGGTTGAATACAACTGAATTCAAGCGAGGCAAATAGATATTTTACTAAAAATAAGGAGCCAAAGCCCCTTATGATAAAACCAAATAATCAGGGTAAATTAAATATCTGAGAGTAGATGATTTATCGCGACACGACTGGTGTGTTTCACCTCTTCCATCACGACATAGGTACGCGTGTCAGAAACAGAAGGTAACTTCAATAATGTCTCACCTAGCAAACGACGATAGGCTGACATATCTGAAACTCGAGTTTTCAGTAAGTAGTCAAAATCGCCTGACACAAGGTGACATTCTTGAATATCATCTAGCAGCTGCACTGCACGGTTAAACTTATCAAACACTTCGGGAGTATCGCGACTTAGCGTGATCTCAACGAATACGAGCAGGGATGCACCCAAGAAATGCGGATTGACCAACGCAGTATAGCCATTGATATAACCTTGTTTTTCGAGTCGCTTCACTCTTTCTAAACACGGAGTTGGACTGAGTCCGACTCTTTTTGATAATTCCACATTTGAAATGCGGCCATCAAGTTGTAATTCATTAAGAATGTTTCGATCGATGCGATCCAAGTCTTTTACAGGACTCTTTTTATTATATGCCATTTATTTAACCTTGCTTTATCACTAAAACAACATTTTAATCTGCGTATGACTCAAGTTTAGCAGCATAAACTGCTTCGCCGATACTATACTAGAAATCCCTGAATTAATCACGTTCAGGTCACGATAAAATAACAATTATGCCCATTAAAAGTGGGATTTACAGGCAATTGAGGCTCTACTATGATTATTGGTGTTCCAAAAGAAATTAAAAACCACGAATATCGTGTCGGTATGGTTCCTTCTAGTGTTCGCGAGTTAGCGAACAAAGGTCATGACGTTTTTGTTGAAACTAATGCTGGCCAAGGTATTGGTTTTTCTGATGAAGATTATATTGACGCTGGCGCCACCATTTTAGCCACCGCGGCAGAGGTTTTTGCTAAAGCACAAATGATTGTAAAAGTAAAAGAACCTCAAGCCGTTGAACGTGCAATGTTGCGCTACGATCAAATTTTATTTACTTATCTACATCTGGCGCCAGATTTACCACAAACAGAAGACTTAATAAGAAGTGGTGCTGTGTGTATTGCTTACGAAACCGTGACAGATAACCACGGTGGCCTTCCTCTATTGGCCCCTATGTCAGAAGTGGCTGGTCGTATGTCAATCCAAGCGGGGGCAATGGCATTAGAGAAATCTTCTGGCGGACGCGGTGTATTAATGGGCGGTGTCCCCGGTGTAGAACCCGCTAAAGTCGTCATCATTGGTGGCGGTATGGTGGGGACTAATGCTGCTCAAGTCGCAGTCGGTATGGGCGCCGATGTAGTAGTGCTCGATCGTAGTATTGATGCGCTGCGTCGTTTAAATGTACAGTTTGGCTCGGCAGTTAAAACGATTTACTCTACCGCTGATGCGATTGAACAACATGTTATTAAAGCGGATCTTGTTATCGGAGGTGTACTTATACCAGGCGCTGCGGCCCCCAAATTAGTGACACGAAGCATGATCTCCCGTATGAAGCAAGGCAGCGCTATCGTTGATGTGGCAATCGATCAAGGTGGGTGTGTTGAAACTTCACATGCAACCACTCATGAAGATCCAACTTACATTGTTGATGGTGTTGTGCATTATTGTGTCGCAAATATGCCCGGCGCAGTTGCCCGAACTTCGACCTTTGCGCTCAACAATGCAACCCTACCGTTCATTCTTAAGCTCGCTAACTTAGGCTATAAAGAAGCGCTGTTACAGGATAGGCATTTTCTCAATGGCTTAAACGTAATGCACGGTAAAGTTGTCTGTAAAGAAGTCGCTCACGCACTAAATTTAGAGTTCACTTCACCAGCCAGTCTTTTAAGCTAAATTGACGTAAGTGTTACTTAGCAATTCATTTTGAACGATCTCTATTTTTGAGGCCGTTTCTTTTATTGATACGTTTAAATAACACTTATTTAGCCATCATTTAATCAATAAACCTATCATACAATAGTGATCATTATTGCTCTTTCAAAGTGTTAACTTTCACCGTAGATAAAGTAAAGCTTACGCCCTAATCTAAAACCATTCTGACTCGATTAGCGCAATCTAAAAGAATCGCCGTCCAGCACTTTACCCCCACGGGTAAATTCCCTACAATCTTCGCAATTTGCTAAAGGCATGGAGATAAAAATGAGCCAGATCAGACATTGTAACTTATTGATTTTGGGTTCAGGCCCAGCAGGATATACCGCAGCTGTTTATGCTGCGCGAGCGAATTTAAAGCCAGTGATGATCACAGGTATGCAGCAAGGTGGACAATTAACCACCACAACTGAAGTTGAGAACTGGCCAGGCGATGCGGATGACCTAACTGGTCCTGCTTTGATGGAGCGCATGCAGAAGCATGCAGAAAAGTTTGATACTGAAATTTTATTCGATCACATTAATGAAGTGACCTTAACCGAGCGCCCTTTTCGTTTAAAAGGCGACAACGGCGAATACACTTGTGATGCGCTGATCATTGCAACTGGCGCTTCAGCCCGTTATTTAGGATTAGATTCTGAAGAAGCATTCAAGGGCCGCGGCGTGTCAGCCTGTGCAACCTGTGATGGTTTCTTCTATCGCAATCAAAAAGTTGCCGTGATCGGTGGTGGTAATACTGCCGTTGAAGAAGCACTGTACTTAAGCAATATTGCCGCTGAAGTACATTTAATTCATCGCCGTGACACATTCCGCTCAGAAAAAATTCTGATCGATCGTCTGATGGACAAAGTCGCTAATGGCAACATCATCCTTCACTTAGATCAAACCATGGATGAAGTTGTTGGTGATGCTATGGGTGTAACAGGCCTGAAGATGAAGAGCACTAAAGATGGTTTAATCACCGACTTAGCCGTTGCAGGCGTGTTCGTCGCCATTGGCCACAGCCCTAATACCGGTATTTTTGCTGGTCAGCTAGAAATGAACCACGGTTATTTGAAAGTACAAAGTGGCTTGCAAGGTAACGCAACGCAAACCAGTATTGAAGGTGTTTATGCTTGTGGTGACGTAATGGATCAACATTATCGTCAAGCCATCACCTCTGCAGGTACTGGATGTATGGCTGCACTCGATGCCGAGCGTTATTTAGACGCTAACAAATAGCAAAATAAGCTTGTAGATAAATAGCAGGCTTAGCCTGCTATTTTTTTAACTGCAACTTATCCATAAAGACCATCATTTAGCTCATGTTTTCCCAAAGTTTAATGCTGTAAACACAGAGGCTTTTTCGCTTCCACGCAGTCATACATTCTAATTTATTCAACGTAAAAATATTTAATCATAGTATTAAGTCAAAAATAACCTACAAAAAAAGGGACCAAATGGTCCCTTCTCTACAGCAAAAAACTAATTTCTTAGTTTAACGCTTCTTTTGCTTTTTCAACTAAAGTTGCAAATACAACTTTGTCGAATACAGCGATGTCAGCCAAAATCTTACGATCGATTTCGATAGACGCCTTTTTCAGACCGTTGATGAAACGGCTGTAAGACAGACCATTTTGACGAGCGGCAGCATTAATACGTGCAATCCATAATTGACGGAATTGACGTTTTTTCTGACGACGGTCACGGTAAGCATATTGGCCAGCTTTAGTTACTGCTTGTACAGCAACACGGTAAGTACGGCTACGAGCGCCATAATAACCTTTAGCTAGTTTTAAAACTTTTTTGTGACGAGCACGAGCGGTTACACCACGCTTAACTCTTGGCATTTTCTAAACTCCTAAATTAAGCGTAAGGTAATTGACGCGCGATTGCTGGTACGTCAGCTTTTGATACTAAACATTTGGCACGTAAGTGACGTTTACGTTTAGTGCTTTTTTTCGTCAAAATGTGACGTAAGTGTGCTTGCTTGCGCTTGAAACCATTAGCGGTTTTCTTAAAACGCTTCGCTACACCCTTGTCTGTTTTCATTTTAGGCATTTCTAAAACTCCGCATTGGGATGTTTAATAAAAAGCAAGGCGAGCAAAGGCCATAGGCCTTTGCTACTTTAAGTTTTGCCCTACTTATTTCTTTTTAGGCGCTAGCACCATAATTGCTTGTCGGCCTTCCATTTTAGGGAAAGACTCAACAACCGCATACTCGTCCAAATCAGCCTTAATACGGTTCAATAGATCCATACCCAGGTTTTGGTGTGCCATTTCGCGACCTCGGAAACGTAGCGTAATCTTCGCTTTGTCCCCGTCTTCCAGAAAACGTATCAGGTTGCGTAGTTTTACCTGATAGTCGTTTTCGTCAGTTCCAGGACGGAATTTAATTTCCTTGACCTGAACCTGTTTTTGCTTCTTCTTTTGTTCTTTTTGAGCTTTCGCTTTATCAAAAAGGAACTTACCGTAGTCCATAATGCGACATACTGGAGGTTCAGCGTTTGGACTAATTTCTACTAGGTCTGCACCTGCTTCATCGGCCAAATTCTGAGCATCTCTGATGCTTACCACACCAATAGCTTCACCATCAATGCCAGTTAAACGTACTTCTGGTACGCCTGTAATTTCGTCATTGATTCTATTAGGGGCTGGCTGACGCCCTGCTGTTTTTTTGATCTTTATGATCTATTCCTCCAACAATTTGAGACTACGGAGCGAAATCTGTTGATGGATTTTAGTGGCGAAATCTTCAAGTCGCATCTTACCTAAATCTATACCATCACGAGTACGCACCGCGACTTCCTTATTTTCCATTTCTTGATCACCAACGACCAACAAATAAGGGACACGCCTTAAGGTGTGCTCGCGTATTTTAAAGCCTATTTTCTCATTCCTCAAGTCAAAAGACGCTCGAATACCCTGTTCTTTGAAAAATTTTACAACTTCTTCAACATAATCAGCTTGTTTGTCGGTGATATTCATCACGACAACTTGCATTGGGGCTAACCAAGTTGGGAAACGTCCTGCATATTCTTCAATCAAGATACCCAAGAAGCGCTCCAACGAGCCTAAAATAGCACGGTGGATCATAACTGGGGTTTGACGACTGTTATCTTCGGCAACATAAGTTGCACCAAGACGACTTGGCAACGCATAATCGAGCTGCACAGTACCACATTGCCACGGACGGTCCAAACAATCGTGTAAAGTAAATTCGATTTTGGGTCCGTAGAACGCACCTTCACCGGGTAAAATAGTGAATTCAATATTATTGGCACGTAGTGCTTGCTTAAGCGCCTCTTCGGCTCTATCCCACATGGCATCGTCACCGATACGTTTTTCTGGGCGAGTAGATAACTTAACCACAATATTGTCAAAACCAAAGGTCGCGTAAGTATCGTAAACCATCTGGATACACGCACTCACTTCCTCTTGAACTTGGCTGTCTGTACAAAAAATATGGGCGTCGTCTTGGGTGAAGCCACGCACGCGCATTAATCCATGCAACGAACCTGAAGGCTCATTGCGATGACAGCAGCCAAACTCCGCCATCCGTAAGGGTAAGTCGCGATAAGATTTCAACCCTTGGTTAAAAATCTGTACGTGACCAGGACAATTCATTGGCTTAATCGCGTATTCGCGGTTTTCGCTGCTGGTTGTAAACATGGCTTCTGAGTATTTATCCCAGTGACCAGAACGTTCCCACAATACACGATCCATCATTAATGGACCTTTGACTTCTTGGTAAGTGTATTGATTTAACTTACGGCGAATAAATCTTTCTAATTCTAAAAAGATACTCCAACCATCGTTATGCCAGAACACCATACCAGGCGCTTCTTCTTGCATGTGATACAAGTCGAGTTGTTTACCAATTTTACGGTGGTCACGCTTAGCAGCCTCTTCTAGACGGGTTAAGTGTGTGCTCAGCGCCTTTTTATCGGCCCAGGCAGTACCATATATACGTTGCAGCATTTTATTGTCTGAGTTACCACGCCAATAAGCGCCTGCAATACTCATCAATTTAAAATGTTGACAAAAACGCATGTTAGGCACGTGCGGTCCACGACACATATCTATGTATTCTTCGTGATGATACAGCGCAGGCGTTGCGTCTTTGCTGATGTTTTCATCCAGAATAGCAATTTTATAATCTTCACCGCGTGCTGCGAATGTATCGCGCGCTTCTTGCCAGCTAACCACTTGTTTCACAACGTCATAGTTAGTTTTGGCAAGTTGTTGCATACGCTTTTCTAAGGCTTCGATATCTTCTTGAGTCAATTTACGCTCAAGGTCGATATCATAATAGAAGCCGTTATCGATAACTGGACCAATCGCCATCTTGGTTTCTGGCCACATTTGCTTAATCGCATGGCCTAATAAATGCGCACAAGAATGGCGAAGAATTTCAACACCTTCTTCGTCTTTGGCGGTAATGATTGACAGTTCAGCATCGGCTTCAATGAGGTCGCAGGCATCTTTTAATTCGCCATTAACGCGGCCAGCGATACACGCTTTTGCTAAACCAGGGCCAATATCGGCGGCAACATCGAGAGTCGAGACAGAATGAGCAAACTCGCGTTTGCTACCATCGGGAAGTGTAATTACAGGCATGAAATATCCTTTCCAGTGGTGACCCACACGTAGGGCCACTTGGGTTAAGTTAATTGAGAAAAATGCTCGCTAGGTTAAGACAGTACAGGAGTCTTAGCCACCTTGCGTAACAGGGCGTTTATTCTAAGGGATCGTAGCTAAAAGGCGCAAGTCTAATGGCTAGAAATGGGATTAAAAGCAAAAAGCGAATTCATGATTTTCCAGTGTCTTGGTAACTTAGTGGTCATCTAACGCCCCTATTCTGGTATCCGTTTATGACACATAACTAAACCATGATAAGGGAGCTTAAATATGTTGAACTATATTCTACTGGCAGTGGCAATCATGACTACTGCAGGCGCGCTACCTCAACCGCAGGAGTTAAGCGTAAATGCCCCTCTGATCGACACGCAAATATTACTCTTTGATATAACAAGTGAAATTGAACAGCAAATACAGCGTTTAACGCACGATATTATCCAAAGTGCACACGATGGTGTGTTACATAGTAGCGAAATTGAAGGATGGGTGACGGTAAAAGACTAAATGCTAGAAGTGTCATCACTCACTAAGCAAAAAATTTAACCAGAAGGTTTATCATGCGGCGTTTTGAGACTGACTTCATCTAAGTCAACACGCTACACTCTGCTATATACTCTAATAGAAAGTACTTAATAGAAGATACTCTACTCTAACTAGAAGGCACATACAGAGCACTCGGAGCTCACTCAAAACAGTAGGTAGCATGAGCAAACCAAACCCGAGAAGTACTGATTGAGCAGAGCGATTCGCTTTATTGGTTATATAAGGAGTGGCACCATGAAAGTCATAAACAAAGTGATAGCCTGTCCGCACTGCGGGCACCATCAAGATATCAGTATCGATGCCAGCGGCGGAGATCAAGATTATTACGATGATTGCCGAATTTGTTGTAATCCCATTCACTTACGCTTACATATCGATGAATTGAGACGCACCGTTGAGCTGTATATCGACTCAGACGACGAGCAAATCTATTAAATCAGCTTGCACTAAACACGAGACGCTTACACAAGGCTAACGCGCTGAACCATTAAAACGTCTGGCCAGTACGCGCTCAACAGTATCGACAATCACTTGTGTCTGGCTGTCTATCTCGATATTAAGTTCGTCACCCACGTTATAGCGGTTTAAGTTTGTTAGCTTTAAGGTTTCAGGGATTAAATGCAACTTAAAGCCCGATTCACTCACCTCACCAACCGTTAAACTGCAACCGTTGACACCGACGAATCCTTTGTAAAAAATATAGTCCATCCACTTAGGCTCAATACCCAGTGTTAGATCATAATGCTGTTCTGTGTGACTGATATCCATGACTTTGGCCTTGGTATGGATATGGCCTGACAGAATATGGCCACCGATTTCACTGCCAAAGGTTAATGAACGTTCAATGTTAATACTTTGACCCACCGACAAATTTACCAGATTTGTTAACCATAACGTCTCTTCCACTACGTCGAAAAATACCCTATCATCAGCAATCTGAGTCACTGTGAGACATACCCCGTTATTTGCCACACTTGCGCCAATCGTAAGTCCCTCACGCAAATCAGGTTCAAACGCTACCTCAAGGGTATGTAAACCATCTTTCTTATGTATTGCAACCACCTCGCAGGTGGCTTGTACTATACCTGTAAACATTTTTTGCTCGCTTAATCGTTAAAGGCTGTATTTATGAATCATTCAGGCTATCAAGCCAAACGTTTAATCCAACTGGCACTCCCAGTGCTAATAGCTCAAGTCACTCAGACTATGATGGGCTTTATTGATACCGTTATGGCGGGCCGTGTAAGTGCAGTGGATATGGCCGCAGTGGCAGTCGGCACAAGCCTGTGGTTGCCCGCTATTTTGTTTGTCCAAGGCTTGCTGATGGCTTTTACACCTTTATTTGCCCACTATAATGGGGCGAATAATCAAAAAGCGATTCAACCGCTGGCCTTTCAAGGTGCCTATCTTGCCATCATCGGCGGTATTGGTGTGATGATTTTTCTTGCATCAGCGCCCTTTGTGCTTAGCCACATGGACTTAGAGCCTGAATTATACCGTTTAACCATAGGATATCTCGACGGTATTTTATGGGGCGCCCCCGCCTTTGTGCTCTATCAAGTGCTGCGTGGCTGTAGTGAAGGGATTTCTTATACCTTACCCACCATGGTAATAGGTTTTGTCGGCTTAGCCGTAAACATTCCCGCTAACTATATTTTTATTTATGGTCACTTTGGCGTACCTGCTATGGGCGGCGCGGGTTGTGGCATTGCCACCGCCTTAGTTTTTTGGGCGATGCTGATTGCCATGATCATTTATATGCAGTTGCATAAGAAGTTTGCCGCTTTAGCTCCTTTCAGTAAATTTCATCGCCCTGATTTCAAAACGATGAAAAAAATGACTAAACTCGGCATGCCAATCGCTATGGCGCTCTTTTTTGAAGTGAGTTTATTTGCCATCATTGCACTATTTCTTGCGCCATTAGGTGCAACGGTCGTCGCAAGTCATCAAATAGCACTGAATTTTTCCTCAATCGTATTTATGGTGCCGTTATCCATTGGCATCGCAGTATCGATTCGAATTGGTTATTACTTAGGCCAAGACCGCGCTGATATTTCAGCAGTAGTGGCAAAAGTAGGCTTGATACTTGCTCTGTTACTCGCGCTGACAACGGCTATTTTAACGGTTATATTCAGGTTTCAAATTGCCGAACTTTATAATGGCGATGCTGAAGTTGTCGCTTTAGCTGGCAGCCTAATGCTTATGGCTGCACTGTATCAATTATCAGACTCTGTACAAGTTGTCGCAGCCGGTGCCCTTCGTGGTTATAAAGATACGCGCAGTGCCTTTTATATCACCCTGTTTTCTTATTGGGCTATTGGTATGACACTCGGTTATACCTTGGCATATACAGACCATATCGTACCCGCTATGGGGGCTCATGGATTCTGGACAGGACTTATTGCAGGCTTAACCTCGGCTGCCTTCTTATTTTTTATTCGCTTACGTTATATTCAAAAACATAGCGTGCATTTAAGCCTTATCGAAGGTGATACAACGCACCATTGATGAACATATTGATTTAATAGGCGACAAGATTTTAGCTTTGTCGCCTATTTGACGAATAAAATAGCCGACGTAACATGGCTAAACCACTAAGGCCAGAAAGATAAACTACGGTTTTATCAGTAAATTTGTAGAAACACTGGACAAGTTGCACAGCAATTCACCATTTGACGATAAATTTACTTTTTTTGCTTGCCAGCCCAGTCCTATCCCCCTAATATAGCGCTCGTTCCAACGCGCAATGCTTTGGAATAAAGCTAAAATGTAACGATACACCCGTAGCTCAGTTGGTTAGAGCACTACCTTGACATGGTAGGGGTCGGTGGTTCGAGTCCACTCGGGTGTACCACTCTTCTCTAAGAGTATAAATATAGAAATTCATACAATACACCCGTAGCTCAGTTGGTTAGAGCACTACCTTGACATGGTAGGGGTCGGTGGTTCGAGTCCACTCGGGTGTACCATTTCTGCAAAATCCTATTTAAATATAATCAATTTTACAAAACTCCTCTTAAATCTAAAAATTATCTACCATTTTATGAATATCTAATCACTCATTATTAGCACAAGACTATTTTTTATACCTAAAAGCGAAATCTAATCAGCTTAAGCTGGCTTATTAGACAATTGATTTAGCAATAAAAAAACCAGCCGAAGCTGGTTTTTATATTAGAAGCTGTTTAATGACCAAGTTTACGCTATGACGATAAAGCCGATAAATGCCAGTAGAGCAGCGATGAGCGCATACGGTAATTGAGTTACAGCATGACTCACTAAATTGCAACCTGAGCCTTGGGCGGCCAATACGGTTGAATCAGAGTAGAAACATGCTTGGCTACCGAATGATGATGCCGACAATAAAGCCCCAATCACTAATGGGATATCCGCCCCAACCGATTGCGCTAATGGCATCACAATGGGAATGGTCACCGCAAATATACCCCAGCTAGAACCAGTGGCAAATGCCAGAATAGCCATCGATAAAAATACTACCGCTGGCAGTAATTTAGGCGTCATAAACGGACTAAGCGATTCAATTACATATTGCGGCAGTAATAGCTGATCGCACACATCCTTAAACACAAACGCCGCTATAACGGTACTAATGGCCGGTAACATGCTTTTAAAACCGTCAATCATCTGATCCATCATCTCGGATAACGGCATCAAACGCTGCACCGCATAATAAGGGATGGTAATGACCAGTGTTGCAAGAAGCCCTTTCCACACGTCAATATCAAAGTATACGGTAAAGGCAACCAATAAAAAAATTGGCACTAAAAAGTTATGTAACTGCCCTTGGCTATTGGCATTTTTAAACTCTTCCTCTATCGCTTTAACCGCATACTCATCTGAGGTTTGTACTTGGTCAAAATCGACTTGTGCGTGCGCTGGCTCGCCTTGTGCGGCCCGTAACTGCGCCGTTTTCATCGGCCCAATGGCTGGTACTATGCCTAATACAACAAGCAACACCATCGCCACTGCTAACCAAGCGTACAGCATATAAGGAATCGCTTGCATATAAACTGCAATGCCTTGGCCTTCGGCGGCAACACCGTTGTCTACCAATAATCCACCGAAAAATACCGCCCAGGTCGATAACGGCACTAACACGCATACCGGTGCAGCGGTTGAATCAACCACGTAGGCAAGCATTTCACGGGATACTTTAAACTTATCGGTCACACGCTTCATGGTTTCACCCACGGTGAGCGCATTGAGATAGTCATCGATAAAAATCACAATCCCAAGAATAAACGTCATCAACAGAGATGATTTAGGTCCCTTCGCAAATTTAAGTGCATTACGGCCAAACGCTAATGCGCCGCCGGTGCGGACCAAAAGTGCAATGAGCGCACCAAAACCGCCACACACCAGAATTAACCAACCTATGGTTTCATCGGTCATGACCTGCAATGACACTTTAGCAAAATTGTTTAATACTTGACTGGGATCGAGTAACAGAAAACCGGTTACCGCACCTATGATCAGAGATAAAATGGGACGGCGTAACCAAATAGCTAACACCAATACCACCAAAGGTGGGATGAGACTTAACGCTGTCGGTTCTGACATGCACTTAGGTCCTCTAAATAAATCGCCAAAAAGGCAAATGGTTTTAGAATAACGCTTAGAATCAACACGATTCAAAACGCTAACATAGCTGCTTCATGTTGACTAACCCTGCAGATAAAACCCGCTAATTGCTTGCTATCTAAGGTGCCTTGCCAAAAACATCGCGCAGAAAATAAAGCGCATCGAATACTGAGTCAACTAGAAATTTAATTTAGTCGAAAATAAATTTATAGCTCATGACGAAAAACAAGTTAAACAAATGATTTTAAATACTTTTAACTCGAACGTAACTTAAGTGTTTATGTTCGATTTAATTTAATAAGCATTCAGTAAATATGCCTATTTATCACTAGGAAGTATTTAACGCATACAAGGTTGCAGAAGTGTAACTTATCAAAAATGTGTGGTTAAAAATCAACCATTAAGGCTTTGCTAAAATACACTTTTATAGATATCCAACACCGCCACACTATGATGGATAAAAATCTAAGTTCTTATATTTAACGTTTTCACTTCAGCTATAAAAATAAAGAGTGATGAGTCAGCCTGACTACCCCATTAGATCCATCGGATCATTCACTATTTGACTTATTTTAGCCCTGAAATGCATACAGCCGGTTTATTTTGCAACACATCATAGCTAAACAAACTTAAATTAACGTCAAAGTCAGAATATAAAACTTGTTCCTATTTCATTAACTGACTGTTAAAGCATATTTAACTAACAGACTTTTATAAATAAAGTCTGATTCTGTGCATATCCCCTCTTTCATCTAAACTGAAATTTCGTTATGGTGCGCTAACTTAAGCTAATTTTTTTGCATGTTCCGAGGTGTAAATGCGCCCTATCATTAAATCCAACAAGCTGGATAGCGTTTGCTATGACATACGCGGCCCAGTGCACAAGGAAGCCAGACGTTTAGAAGACGAAGGCCACAGAATACTCAAGCTCAACATTGGTAATCCCGCGCCTTTTGGTTTCGAAGCGCCAGAAGAAATTGTCCGTGATGTAATACTTAATTTGCCCAGTGCCCAAGGCTACTGTGAGTCAAAAGGATTATTCTCTGCCCGTAAGGCCATAGTGCAGCATTATCAAGCACAAGGAATTTTTGGGGTCGATATTGAAGATATCTATATCGGTAATGGCGTCTCTGAGCTCATTATGATGGCGATGCAAGGTCTGCTTAACACCGATGATGAAATTTTAATCCCTTCACCAGACTACCCATTGTGGACGGCTGCGGCCAATCTCGCTGGCGGCAAAGCAGTACATTACCGTTGCGATGAAGAAGCAGACTGGTTTCCCGATCTCAATGACATAAAAAGCAAAATTTCATCACGTACCCGCGGTATTGTATTAATTAACCCCAATAATCCAACTGGGGCGGTTTACAGCAAAGAATTATTGCTGCAAGTCGTCGAGCTTTGCCGTGAACACAGCTTGATTTTATTTGCCGATGAAATCTACGATAAAATTTTATATGACGAAGCCCAGCATGTTCCTGCTGCTGGCCTGTCTGACGATATTTTAACCGTGACCTTTAATGGCCTATCAAAGGCTTACCGCGCGGCAGGCTTTCGGGTCGGTTGGATGATGTTGTCAGGTAATCTTAAGGCTGCGAAGAGCTATATAGAAGGCTTAGAGATGCTTTCCTCAATGCGCCTGTGTGCAAACGTGCCCAATCAGCATGCCATTCAAACGGCGCTCGGTGGCTATCAAAGCATTAATGAACTGATTTTACCTAATGGCCGCTTAACCGTGCAGCGCGATGCTTGTTATGAGCTATTAAACCAAATCCCCGGTGTCAGCGTGAAAAAGCCTAAAGGCGCGTTGTATGCTTTTCCAAAATTGGACATGAAAAAATTTAATCTACGGGATGACGAGCGCTTAGTGCTGGATTTACTTAGAGAGAAAAAAATCCTACTGGTGCATGGCACCGCCTTTAATTGGCCAGAGCCAGATCATTTGCGAGTAGTTTTTTTACCCTACAAAGAAGATCTAAAGAAAGCATTTACCGAGTTTGGCACTTTTCTTGAGACCTACCGACAATAGTTAGACTCTGCATTAATACTGAACAATCGTGAGTCTCATAAAGCGATCCTACGGATCGCTTTATTTTTTAACCCTTTTCATTGAATCCTGTACCTATCCGCTCACTTGTCATCCAAGGCTGTGATAATCTAATCATTCACTTGGGTACACCTGCCATTTTATGTGAACTGTTTTCAATTGAAGGTCACTGCCCCACTTTACTCATTAGAAGGAAAAACATGAGTCACTTATTTGCTCATCTAGCTCGCATGAAGCTTATCCAACGCTGGCCTTTGATGTACAACGTTCGCACCGAAAACGTCCAAGAACACTCATTACAAGTTGCCATGGTGGCCCATGCGTTAGTGATCATCAGTAATAAAAAATTTGGCACCGCGCTCGACCCACATCAAGCCACAAGTCTAGCCATTTTCCACGATGCCAGTGAAATCCTCACCGGTGACTTGCCAACGCCAGTCAAATACTTCAATAAAGAAATCGAAGCCGAGTATAAAAAAATTGAGGCGATTGCCGAACAACGCATGCTAGACATGGTGCCAGAAGAATTTAAAGAGGATTATCGCAGCCTATTTATCAGTGATTATGCCGATCCTATATACAAGACCATCGTTAAATCCGCCGATACTCTGTGCGCTTATCTTAAGTGCTTAGAAGAGAATCGCGCCGGTAACAGTGAGTTTAATACTGCCCGTAAACGACTAGAAAATATGCTTGCCACTAATCCCGATCCAGCAGTCAGCTATTTTATGGACTGCTTTGTACCCAGTTTCACTCTTAATTTAGACGAAATTAACAAAATGCTGTGATTTTTCACTCTCGCTAGGAATGCATATGACTCCAAATGTTTGGCAAGAACGCCGCCATGGTGAAGATAAACAAAGACGCTTTGATCATCGCACGCCCTATCAACGCGATAGAGCGCGCATTTTACACTCAGCTGCTTTTAGGCGCCTGCAGGCTAAGACCCAAGTGCTCGGCGTTGGCATGAATGATTTTTATCGTACTCGGTTAACCCACTCCCTTGAAGTCTCACAAATTGGTACGGGTATCGCCGCCCAGCTCAGACGTAAATATCCACAGCATAAACAACTATTATGCTCGATGAGCTTATTAGAGTCGCTGTGCTTGGCGCACGATATTGGTCATCCGCCTTTTGGTCACGGCGGCGAAGTGGCGTTAAATTATATGATGCGCGACCACGGCGGCTTTGAGGGCAACGGCCAAACCTTTCGCATTTTATCTAAACTAGAACCCTACACCTTAGATTTTGGCATGAATTTATGCAGGCGTACCATGCTCGGAATTTTGAAATACCCCGCGCCACATTCACAGCTGTTTGTCGCAGGTGAACATAGTGAAATAACCAACCATAGACAGCTAAAACCCTCACAATGGCCGCCTGTTAAGGGTATTTTCGACGACGATAGCGACATTTTTGCTTGGGTGCTTGAACCTTTGTCAGAGCAAGACCGCCGCCGTTTTACGTCAACTCAACAATGTTCACACCCCGCCTTGCCCCACTATCCGCATTTACGGACCCAGTTTAAATCCTTCGATTGCTCAATTATGGAACTGGCCGATGATATCGCCTATGCGGTGCACGATCTTGAAGATGCCATTGTGATGGGCATAGTAACAGCATCTCAATGGCAACTAGATGTGGCGCCAACACTCACCCACAGTGCTGATACTTGGATAAAAAAAGAGCTGACCGATATTGGTAACAAGCTATTTTCTCATGAGCACCATCTGCGTAAAGATGCCATTGGTACACTGGTTAACGGCTTTGTTACCGCGATTGTGATTACTGAAGATGAGGCCTTTGAAACCCCATTATTACGCTTTAATGCAACCCTAGAGCCCGATTTTGCCATTGCGCTCAATGTACTTAAGCAGCTGGTTTATAAATACGTGATCCGTAAACCTGAAATTCAAATGCTCGAATATAAAGGCCAACAAATCGTGATGGGATTATTTGAGGCCTTTGCTTCTGATCCTGAGCGTTTATTGCCGCTGAACACGCAAGAGCGATGGCGTGAAAGCGAGCAAAAAGGCTTAAATAGCCATAGGGTATTAGCTGACTATATTTCGGGGATGACGGACGAATTTGCGGGAAGGCTGTATCAGCAGTTATTTAGCCCAAGAGCAGGCTCGAATGTTGAGCTTAGCAAAGAAATGTAAGCCAATATTCTTGCTGATGGACTTTATCTATAATTGCAAGAACACTACCGCAAAGTTAAATGCAAAAGATGAAAGACAAAAAACCACCTTGCGGTGGTTCTTGTTTTGATGAAAATCAAATAGTTAAATTATGATTGTAATGTGTCACACAACTAAGAGATTAGCTATGTCACACATAAACCACACAATTAGACGTAATGAGGTCTATCACTTTAATCTCCGCATGGGTGAAAAAACATACAGAAAGTCACTTAAGACTGATTCACCTAGCCTATGTCGCAGGTATTTATCTGCTATCATGCCGCACATTAGTAATTGTAAACGCTTAGGAAAGGGAATGAACAAAGCGGACATAGACGTTTTTATTGAGATGCTTATTTCTAACAAAGTTAACGAGGTTGTTAGATTAGGTAAAGCGATAACACAACCATTATCACTTACAGCAAACAGTTATTTTGAACAATGGTTCAATGAGACAAGCACTCAACGCGATAATCAATACAATTACGACTCAACGGATTGGGGTTACTTGGATATAACGCCTCCTCCTTATCCAGAATACCCTAGCTATGCGAATTGGTTATCATCTCGCTTAGACAGAGTTGCAGCATATCAACCAGATTATCAAGCGTTTACCTCTTATGATGCTGAACGTGATGATGTTGTTTTTGATTCTGAGCATCCCCATTATGATGACTTACAACATCCGACTATTCATCAAGCTAAATACGATTACCTGAATGCACAGGTAACTAAATTAACAAATAATATAAATAAAGCTCATAAAGAAGATGACCCAATTCAGTTAAGAATAACGCTGAACGAATTGACAGAAAGATTTATAGACTTGTTACCCAGTCCCCCACCATTAGTGAACACATCACAGGAAAACAAAAATTTAGATGCTCTGTTATTTAAAGATGCAGTTGAAAAATATATAGAATATGCAGAAGGACAATTACCAAAGAAGCAACAAGCAGACCCTAAAAGACACATGAAGTTATGGCTGCAAGATTTAGAATACTATCCAATTGATAGTATTAATCTTGAAGACATTCTTGAAGCATGGGAAATAATTAATCGCTTTCCTAAAAACACTAAAAATGAATCAATCGAATCCATTTGGGAATTGACAAAAACAGGTGATGCCACAGGTCAGCCAATGGCTTTTCAGAATGCAAAAAAGTATAAGCAAGAGTTAAGAAAATTCTTCACTTGGGCTTGCGATATAACAAAACATTCAACGAACAACCCTATAGCCACAGATAGCACATATAAATTATTGAAAGACAAAAAGCATAATCAAACCCCTAGAACGAAATTTAGCAACCAACAAGCATTAACGATTACCGACCATTGCAAAGCTAATCTAAGCAATCCATTTAGTTGGGCAATTTTATTAATGGCTTATCATGGCATGCGCAACAGTGAAGTAACAAACTTAACCAAAAGTGATATTATTACTGACCCTGACAGCCAAATCAGTTATATCAATATAAAACAGGGTAAAACTGCAAATGCTAAACGTAAAATCCCAATCCACAGGGAGATTTTAAAGCTAGGTTTTATCGCATACGTACAACAATTTAAGATAGATATATTCAATTTTAGTTCGACTAAACTAACAAGTTACTACTCCCATGAACTCAGGCCATCACTCAAAATCCCTCATCTTGCAGAGGATGGTTCACGTTTATCACTATATTCATTTAGGCATACAGTCATTTCAAAGCTAACTGCTGAAAATATTCAAAGAAGTATTCAAAATAAAATTGTAGGGCATGCTCAAAGCGAAACACAAGCAGGTTATACACATCTTGAACTTGAAATACTCCAAAAATACGTGAATATAATTACCTACTAAGAAGACTGTTTAAATGTATTACCAAAACTCGTCAGAGAGCATATAAGCAACGTTTCAGTCTAAAGGGTAGTTGTGAATCGTATTACAACAAAAGGTCACAGAAGCTCATTCTGAGCCTATAATCAAGGGGAAGCACTATGCTAATAAAAGTCAATTCATGGTCATAAACATACACGACTTTACCGCACAAGTAGCGCAAAGACTTTTAAAATCAAGTAAAAATCCAAGTAAAAAATCATATGTACAGCAATAAAAATCAATGCCAGATGAGTTGTGACACCATAAAAATATCATATTTAATAATGACATAGACTCATTACAGCATCAACAGGCTATACTATAACTTTATATCTTAAATAATTAAAGCATGAGCAAGTAATAGTGAGTATGGTAATACGAGCTACATATAGAGTAATATCCTATATTACACATCATAATAAGTTAAGGACATGCAATGACTGAAACCACAGAACAACGAACTAAACGTAAATTTAAGGATGTATTTAAGGAGTATAAACTAAACTATCTAACATCCATTCAATTTAATGCTGAAGCCTCTGAGCAACCGGAATATATCATTGAACTTTACCAGAAACTTAGAAAGTCCATTAGTAAAAAGCATGATGGTGTATTGATATTCTGGCTTAGAACCTTGAAGGCTAAAACTCAATTTAGGTTCCCAATGATTTGTATTTTTACACAAACAGCAATAGATATTGATAAAGTTAAATTGACTGATGAACGCTTTGTATATAAAAAGCTAAACAAGCAATGGAATGAATCGAATTTTAACTCTTGGATAAACAAAAAAGAAATGTTTAATGATAATGTTTATAGAGACTTTTACAACTTAAGTCCAGAAGGTAAGCGAAGTATTAGCAGACTAGCAATCATCAATAAAAGTCTAGCCTTAAAAAATCATAATGAGGAAGCTATCAACATCAACAATATACATTTTGATGACATTGATAGATATACGCCTTTCTAAAATTGATTTATTATAAAGCATCTATGAACATGAAGTTAATTATAGATAACTTCCCCACCAACGATTAATTCAGTGACTTGTTCACCATTAACAATGCAAGATATTCTACTTTTACCCCATGTTCCATATGCATTTTTAATTTCAGCATCCATAGCGACTCGATAACGACGACCATCTTCATAAGGTACGACTACCGTATTTGAGCCCCAAGGCACCTTCGCTCCATATGTTGCAGCATCTTCTAGGGCAATTTTACAATACACTTGCGCATCTACATTAGGATTAGTTTGACTTGCAGAGGGTTCTTCACTTGTAGATGATGAATTATCCCCCATATACTCCCCACTAAATAGAAAGAGCATAAATATAATACCAACTAACCACCAAACTAAATTCTCGGTAGACCTTTCCTTGACTGGGCGCTGTTCGTTGGATTGGCTACTACTAACCTTTGTAGTTCCATCATTCATTTTAGAACTTGGCTTTACGCTCCATAAATCTAAAGCATTTTCTTTATCGTGAACATTATCAGTAATCTTAAGGTCATTTGAACAAGTTGAGTCTACACTGACACTAGAAGGTTTTGCTTTTGTATAGTTATCATAAAGAATGGAATAGTATTTGACATCCAACTTTGCATTAGCCGTTTCACCAGTAATAAGTTTAATTTCTATATAAACAACATTACTTATTTGCTCAGTTTTAGTTAACAACTCAATTTCTGAATATTTAATTTTTCGAGAAATAGATAGAAAGCCTGAATTTTTGATACCATCTCTATCTATAGCCCAAAAACCTCTATCTATATCACCACTTAACACTTCCAATCGTTCAAACATGACTAAACATCCATATCAGATACTCAAAAACACTCTTTGTCGGAAGGTAATTTTCTTGTTAAAGAATGCACTTATGACTGATTATCATATGAATTGCTTAACAAGTCACCCTCTCCGCTGCAGTAAAATTGATATACCTCAAGATAATTAGCACATTGTTAATTTTAGGTCAGTGATAGCTATCATTATAAATACCTTCAAACGACTTCATATCTATACCCTGTGAATACACTTTAAGCTGAATACAAAAATGGCCTATAACATAGGATAAAAGAGAGCAACTTGCCTTCGAACCTAGGGTTTAGACTTGTGAATACATCATCAGTAAGTTAAGATGCTTTTAGATAATCAATTGGGGTTAACACAATGGCTAAGTATCACTACATCAGAGTATCGACAACACAGCAGCATACAGACCGTCAGGAGCTTAAAACGCCAGAAGGTTACACACAGATCATCGATAAAATTTCAGGGAGAACAACAAACCGTCCTGCGCTTAAAAACATGATTATCAATCTAGCTATTGGTGATGAAGTGCTGGTGGACGATATCAGTCGCCTTGCTAGGTCTCTTAAAGACTTAAACGAGTTACTCCATCAAATAACAAGTAAAGGCGTATCTGTCAGATTTATTAAAGAAAATCTTACTTTTACAGGAGACAAATCTAATCCTACAAACGAACTTTTACTTAATCTGATTGGGGCGGTTTATCAATTTGAGGTGGATATCAAAAAAGAAAGGCAACGTGAAGGTATTGCAGTCGCTAAAGATAAAGGAGTTTATAAAGGGAGAACAACTGCTATGCGTAAAACGGCTGAGGCAATCAGTTTACTTAATGAAGGTGTGAGCCAACGAAAGATTGCGGAACAACTTTCAATTAGCCTTTCATCAGTTCAGCGTATCGTGAAGCAGCATAAAGAAGATATTTTATAATTTTAGACTAAGTTGATTTGCGGATTGGTCTTTTGCTTAACACCACTCCATGTTCATAAGCATAAAAAAGCCCCAAGCTAATCGCTTAAGGCTTCATTTTATGGACACTTTAAGTTATTGTTTAATCAAATAACTTGTACACATTACATATCAATTTAAGACAACCCCACCTTGCGGTGGTTTTTTAATTTATTGTGATTTATAACTCGTTTTATAAAGCGCCGATAGCTTCTTTACAAAGCTGAGTGATCCGCTCCCAATCACCATGTTCCATTGCATCCGTTGGCGCAATCCAGCTGCCACCAATACAATCGACATTTTTCAGCGCTAAGTAATCTTTATAGCTGCTTGGGGTTATGCCGCCTGTTGGGCAGAAGCGAATATCAGCTAGCGGACCTGAAAACGCTTTCAGTGCATCCACACCACCAGAGGCTTCAGCTGGGAAGAATTTAAAATGAGTATAACCCAGCGCCATGCCGGTCATTACTTCAGAAATACTCGCAACACCAGGAATTAATGGTACTGGGCAATCCATACCCGCTTTAAGCAGTTCAACCGTAGCGCCTGGGGTTATAATAAACTGCGCGCCAGCCGCAATAGCTTGGTCAAGCTGAGCTTTATTTAAAATAGTCCCTGCACCCACTAAAGCCTCAGGCACCTCTTTGGCAATTTTAGTGATAGCCTCAAGTGCACAAGGCGTACGCAGTGTCACTTCTAACACACTAATGCCACCGGCTACCAATGCTCGCGCTAATGGCACCGCATGTTCAATCTTGTTAATCACCATCACAGGAACAATCGGGCTGCGTTTAAAAATATCTTGTGGCTGTAGTGACCAGTTATTCTCAAGCATTGCGTTATTCTTCCTTTTTATTAATAAAGTTCATCGATGGCATTAGTACAACGCGCACCAGTTTCTGGACTACTTAGATTTGAACGTAGCGCACTAAATAATTCACGGCCCATGCCATAACGTGAGCGATGTAAATCTACAATTCCAGCGGTTCTGGTAGCAAGCTCAGCTTCAGAGACGAGCAGGCTCAGTTCGCCTGTCAACGCATCAACACGGATCAAGTCGCCATCTTGGACTTTAGCGATTAAGCCGCCATCTAAGGCTTCTGGGGTTAAATGAATCGCCGCAGGGACTTTACCCGACGCGCCAGACATACGACCGTCGGTCAACAGTGCGACTTTAAAGCCTTTGTCTTGGAGCGTACCCAATAATGGAGTTAACTTGTGCAGTTCTGGCATACCGTTAGCTTTCGGGCCTTGGCCCTTAACCACCACAACACAATCCCTATCTAAGCTGCCTGATTGAAATAAGGCATCAAGTTTGTTTTGATCGTCAATCACCACAGCGGGCGCCTCGACGATTCTGTGCTCTACTTGTACCGCCGATACTTTAATCACCGCACGGCCTAAGTTACCTTTTAATAATTTCAAGCCGCCATTGGCTTGGAAAGGTGTCGCCACTGAGGTTAAAACTTCTTTATCCAAACTTTCCGTTGGCCCATCGACCCAGCGTAGCTCACCGTCGAGTAATCTTGGCTCTTGGGTATAACGGCGCAAACCAAAGCCCGCTACAGTGTTTACATCTTCATGTAAAAGACCCGCATCGAGTAATTCTTTGATTAAATAAGCCATACCGCCTGCGGCGTGGAAATGGTTAATATCGGCGTGACCGTTTGGATAAACGCGCGCCACTAATGGCACTGCATCGGATAATTCAGAAAAGTCATCCCAGTTCACAATAATACCGGCAGCGCGTGCTGCGGCAACAATGTGCATGGTCAAGTTGGTTGAACCGCCTGTCGCTAACAGCGCCACAATGCCGTTAACCACTGACTTCTCACTGACCACTTCACCGATTGGAGTGTATTGCGTGCCCATTTCGGTTAAACGGCATACTTGCTTAGCTGCCATTTTACTTAAGGCTTCACGCAGTGGATCGTCTGGATTAACAAAAGAAGAGCCCGGTAACTGTAGACCCATGACTTCAAGCATCAGCTGATTCGAGTTGGCAGTACCGTAAAAAGTACATGTACCCGCACTATGGTATGACTGAGCTTCAGCTTCAAGCAACTGCGCGCGATCCACTTTACCTTGGGCAAATTGCTGACGAATGCGTGCTTTTTCTTTATTCGGGATACCTGATTTCATCGGGCCTGCTGGCACGAATAGCATAGGTAAGTGACCAAAACTTAGCGCACCAATAAGCAAACCAGGTACAATTTTGTCGCAAATTCCGAGCAGTAAAGCACCATCAAACATATTGTGAGACAAGCCCACTGCCGTTGCCATGGCGATGACTTCGCGACTCAGTAAGCTCAACTCCATACCGGGTTGACCTTGGGTCACACCATCACACATTGCTGGCACACCGGCCGCAACTTGAGCAACACTACCGACTTCCTGACACGCTTTTTTCAGCAATTCAGGATAATGCTCATAGGGTTGGTGTGCTGACAACATATCGTTGAATGCGGTAACAATGCCAATATTGGCTTTGGTCAATTGGCGTAAAGCATTTTTATCGTCTGGATTACAGGCGGCAAAACCATGGGCTAAATTGCCACAGCTCAATGAGCTACGGTGTACGCCATTATTACGGGCATCATTTAATGCGGCTAAATAACCTTCACGTGATGCTTTGCTACGGGCAATAATTCTGTCGGTAACAGCTTGAACTACTGAGTGTATTCCTACTGAATGCATAGTCGCTCCTTAAGCGCTCCAGAACACATCAACGGGCGTTTTACGCTGCGCTAATATGGCTCTAATGGGCATTGCATGGATATCGTCACTTTCTAACGCTTGACGATATACGGATAGTTTCTGTTCCCCGACTAAGTGCAGATAAATTTGTCTGCTGTTCAGGATTGCGCTCTTGGAAAGCGTGATCCTGCCATGGGGCGCTGTGGTAGGGTTAGTCGCCACGCACAAGGCTTTGGTTGTTAGTGCATTATCAAGCTCGGCGCTGCAGGGGAACCACGAACAAGTATGACCATCGTTACCCATGCCTAATACCACGACATCAAAAGGACGTGGGAAATTAGACAAAGATTCAGCGGCCATATCGGCGCCGGCTTCTGCGGTCGAGAACATATTTTTTAAACCACGAAATTTGGCATTCGCAGCGCGGTTTTGTAATAAATGCTCTCGTACCAAACGTTCATTAGAAGCATCGGTGTCGGCTTCAACCCAGCGCTCATCGGCAAGCGTAATGTACACATCACTCCAATCGATGGACTTCATGCTCAGTAGTTGAAATAAATTAAGCGGCGTTGAACCACCGGAAACCACTAAACTGGCTTTTCCGCGGGCATCAACCGCTTCTTGTAACTGGCTGGCAATTCTATTTGCAAGCTGTTGTTCTAACGCACTTGGCGTATCGAAAGATTTAAATACGGTTTCTTTAATCATCAAAGCCTCCTACTCGTCCCATGAACGGCCGTCTTTCGTGATCAAGGCAACAGATGCAACCGGCCCCCACGTACCCGCTGGATAAGGTTTTGGCTTTTCGTTGCTTTGCTCCCACGACTGAATAATGCCATCAACCCAAGTCCATGCTTGCTCGACTTCATCGCGGCGCACAAATAGCGCTTGATTACCCAGCATAGCTTCAAGTAATAATCGCTCATAGGCGTCAGCGATACGCTCATTTTTAAAGGTATCAGAGAAGCTCAAATCGAGTTTGGTGGTTTGTAGACGTTGTTTTTGTTCCAGACCCGGTACTTTATTCATCATCTGAATTTCAACCCCTTCATGGGGCTGCAAACGGATCGTTAGCTTGTTGGGCGGTAGATTACGGTAGCTTGAGCGATAGAGGTTATGCGGTGGATTTTTGAAATACACCACAATTTCAGAGCTCTTAAACGGCATACGTTTGCCGCTACGCAAATAGAAAGGCACGCCAGCCCAGCGCCAGTTGTCGATATCAACACGAATTGCCACAAAGGTTTCAGTGTTCGACTGAACGTTAGCCCCTTCTTCTTCGAGATAACCCGGTACAGGACTGCCCTTTAAGAAGCCAGCACTATACTGACCGCGTACGGTATTTTCATACACATTGTCAGAATTGATCGGCCGCAGTGATTTAAGTACTTTCACTTTTTCATCACGAATACTGTCAGCATCTAAGTTAACGGGCGGATCCATGGCAACCAATGTCAGCACTTGCAACAAATGGTTTTGGATCATGTCGCGCATCTGACCCGCTTTATCAAAATATCCCCAACGGCCTTCGATACCCACTTCTTCAGCAACGGTGATCTGGACGTGGTCAATCGTGCGGTTGTCCCACTTGGAGGCAAATAGCGAGTTGGCAAAACGCAGCGCAATCAAGTTCTGTACGGTTTCTTTACCTAAATAATGGTCAATACGGTAAACCTGACGTTCTTTGAAGTAAGCCGAGACTTGATCATTAATAACGCGAGAAGAATCTAAGTCTGAACCGATGGGCTTTTCGAGCACTACGCGAGAATCGGGATGGATAAGATCTTGTTCATGTAAACAACGGCAGATATCACCAAATATCGATGGCGGCGTAGCAAAGTAGCTGACCATGACGCGCTCTTCTGGTTTGAGCAAATCATGAAACGCACTGTAGCCAGCAGAAGCAGTAAAATTGGTGCCGATATAATGGCAACGAGAGAGGAAACGTTGCAGAGTCTCGTCACACAAAGGCTCTTTCACGAAGGTGTTTAATGCAAGCGTGACTAATTCGATAAACTCATCTTGAGTAAACTCATCTTTTGCGACACCGATCACTTTCGTATCTTTATCGAGAAGTTCAGCTTTATCTAGCTGGTATAAAGAAGGTAACAACTTGCGTCGTGCCAAATCGCCTTTAGTACCAAAGAGTACGAAGTCACAAGCTTTGGCGCCTGATGTTGTTTTGCCCATTGCGTTACGATCTCCTTTGTATGCCGTGTTCCTTCATGTCGATGAAGAAATCCACATTTTTGTTGTAATATAACAACAGAATTTGTTAAATGCATCAAATTTTATCAATATTAACATTCTAGCTAACTAGGCACTTAGCCTATAAATCTGATATGATTTTTGTGCTTAAATTACTGAAGGTAATAAAGTCTTATTGTAAAATTGTAATAAAAATTACTACATAAAACTAATCAGTGGGGTTTTCACGTTTGATCTGCCCTACTAAACAAAAAATAAAATTACATTCTCCATTTAGCGGACATACGCGTATGAATACCCTAGAAAAGGTTCAAAAAAGCCTCACCCATTTTAGTAAATCAGAACGCAAGGTTGCAGAGGTGATCTTAGCATCGCCACAAACAGCTATACACTCTAGCATTGCCACACTGGCTAAGATGGCAGATGTCAGTGAACCTACTGTGAATCGTTTCTGCCGCCGTTTAGATACTAAAGGCTTCCCTGATTTTAAGTTACATCTAGCACAAAGTCTTGCAAACGGTACACCTTATGTGAGCCGCCATGTTGAAGAGGATGATTCGACAGAGTCATATACAACAAAAATATTCGAATCATCAATGGCTTCGCTCGATACCGCCCGCCAAAGTTTAGATATTTCAGCTATCAATAAAGCGGTTGATATTCTCACTCAAGCTAAGACAATTTCTTTTTTTGGCCTAGGAGCCTCCGCTTCTGTCGCCCATGATGCACAAAATAAATTCTTCCGTTTTAATGTGCCTGTCATCTGTTTTGACGATGTTCTAATGCAACGCATGAGCTGCATCAACAGTAATGAAGGCGATGTCGTGGTATTAATCTCACACACTGGCCGTACTAAGTCATTGATTGAAATAGCGCGTTTAGCGAGAGAAAACGGCGCAGCTGTGATTGGTATCACCGCACGCAACTCACCTTTGTCGATGGAATGTACCCTGCCTGTAACGATGGAAGTACCAGAAGATACCGACATGTATTTACCTATGGCCTCGCGTTTAGCCCAATTGGTGACTATAGATGTATTGGCTACGGGCTTTACCTTACGTCGAGGCCCACGGTTCCGCGATAATTTGAAACGTGTGAAGGAAGTGTTAAAAGAGTCTCGCATCAATAAAGATCCGATACTGTAATTCTCTTTCCTTTCTAAATCTGGCTAGTGTTACCCGTTAACCTAGCCATTAATCGTGCAAATATCGGCGATACCTCACAATTTTCATACATAACTTTAGATCAATTTGATTGTAACTTTACTACAAAATCTGCAATTGCATGGTAATATAGCCCCAAGATTTTTTTAACTTTAACGGAGTATCTTATGTTCCGCAGAACCAAAATCGTCACCACTCTAGGCCCCGCCACAGATCGTGATGATAATCTACGTCGCATTATCGCGGCAGGCGCAAACGTTGTACGTCTTAACTTTTCCCACGGTTCCCCAGAAGATCATCTAAAACGAGCAACTCAAGCACGCGAAATCGCAAAAGAGTTGGGCGTTCATGTCGCTATTCTTGGTGATTTACAAGGTCCTAAAATTCGCGTTTCTACTTTCAAAGATAATAAGAAAGTACAACTCGTATTAGGGCAAGCCTACGTACTTGATGCAGAGCTTGCAAAAGGCGAAGGCGACGAGACGCAAGTGGGTATCGATTACAAACAGTTACCTGACGATGTTAAAATCGGCGATATCTTGATGCTAGATGACGGCCGTGTTCAATTACGCGTTGAGCGTGTTGAAGGCCGTAAAGTACATACTACAGTCACTGTGGCGGGTCCTTTATCTAACAACAAAGGTATTAACAAGCAAGGCGGTGGACTTTCTGCAGCTGCGCTGACCGAAAAAGACAAAGCAGACATTCTGACTGCTGCACTGATCCAAGTTGATTACTTAGCTGTGTCTTTCCCGCGCAGTGGTGCTGATTTAGATTACGCCCGTGATTTAGCTCGCCAAGCCGGTTGTAATGCCTTAATTGTGGCCAAAGTTGAGCGTGCAGAAGCCGTTGCAACCGATGCCGCCATGGATGATGTGATTTTAGCCTCTGACGTTGTCATGGTTGCCCGTGGTGACTTAGGTGTTGAGATTGGTGATGCAGCACTCGTTGCGGTACAAAAGAAACTCATCGCCCGCTCACGCCAGCTGAATAAAGTCGTCATCACTGCAACGCAGATGATGGAATCGATGATTTCAAGCCCTATGCCAACCCGCGCCGAAGTGATGGACGTGGCAAACGCAGTACTTGATGGCACTGATGCGGTAATGTTATCTGCCGAAACAGCAGCCGGTGACTTCCCAGAAGAAACCGTCAAAGCGATGGCAAGTGTTTGTATTGGTGCGGAAGCTCATCCAAGTGTGATTGTGTCTAAGCATAGACTTGATGTGCGTTTCACTTCAGTTGAAGAAACCATTGCATTATCAACTATGTATGCGGCTAACCATCTTGAAGGCGTTAAGGCGATTATTGCTCTGACTGAATCTGGGGCAACGCCACAGTTAATGTCACGCATTAGTTCTGCACTGCCTATTCTTGGTTTATCACGTCACGCAACAACACTGGCTAAAATGGCGTTGTATCGCGGCGTATTACCTATCTATTTCGATTCAACTATCTATCCAGCTGATGAGCTAGCGCAAAAAGCGTTAGAAGCATTAACTGCTGCAGGTTATTTGAATAGTGGTGATATGGTGCTGATGACCAAAGGCGACTCTATGGAAACGATTGGCGGCACTAACACCAGTAAAGTGTTGATCGTTGCTTAGTTGCATGAACCGTTTACCTTGTTTCTAACGACTAAAGCTCGTTAGAAACCAAAGCCAATAAAAAACCACCTTATTAAAGGTGGTTTTTTTATGTCTACTATTTACTCTGTAATCTCTTATTCTAAAGAGAAGTCCAAACGGTTCAATCAAACCGCTTGGAGTAAAGCGCAAAAATGATGACTATAACGCTTCGAAATCATTCACATTTATGGCAGCTAAACGCAGTTTATCCGCGTGTTGCAGCTTTTGTTCTTCATCAGCAGTAATCAGGCCTTTTTCTGATGCTGCGGCGAACAACATAATATTAGGCACTTTTACTGGCAACTCTCGGGCACGCTGAGCTTGTTTGAGCTTTTTATAGATGTCTTTACAGGCGTATTGAGCAATAAATGCTTGCTCTACTTCAGCAATACCACCTTTATCCCCTTCAAACTCAGGGCACAAAAAGGTAATACGGTCACGGGCAGGCCCAGGTTTTAACATACCACCGACTAAGTCAGTTGCCATTTTATCCGTCGGTGCATTGAAATGATTACCTAACGGAAAGATTAAACCACGCAATAACCAAGACACCGGACGGCTTGGGAAGTTACGTATTGTATCTTCGAGCGCTTTAGCCGCTAAGTGTAAACGGTTCGCCATTACATAACGTACCGCAGGTAAGTCATCCTGTTGGCGACCATTATCCTCAAATAACTTTAAGGTTGCCGAGCCTAAATACAACTGACTCAGTACATCACCCATACGAGCGGAGATCATTTCTTTACGCTTTAAATCACCGCCCATGATCAGCATGGATAAATCTGTCATTACCGCTAATGCAGATGAAATACGCGTCATATCTTTATAATACTGCTTCGTTTCACCACTCACTGGCGCACTACCAAAACGACTCCCTGTAAGGGCATTAAATAGTGCACTAAAGGCGTTACGAGTCGCATAACCCATGTGACCCATCAATAGGGCGTCAAAGCGTTCTAATGCTTCATGTTGGTTTTCCATCGCTGCAGCTTCCATTTCGGCAAGCACGTAAGGATGACAGCGCGTCGCGCCTTGACCGAAAATCATCAAGGAGCGAGTTAAGATATTTGCCCCCTCAACAGTAATCGAAATCGGGTTGGACATATAAGGGTGGCCTAAATAGTTTTTAGGCCCTAATTGGATACCCTTACCCGATTGAATATCCATGGCATCGTTCATCACTGAACGGCCCAGTTCTGTCATATGGTACTTGGCAATCGCCGTGACAACTGAAGGCTTAACTTTAAGATCAATACCTGTGGTAGTTAAACAACGCGCCGCTTCTAATTGATAGGTGTTGGCAATAATGCGCGCCAGCGCTTCTTGCACCCCTTCAAACTGGCCAATGGCCATACCAAACTGATGACGCACATAACTGTAAGCCGTTGTCGTCTTAGTCGCCATATGACCAGAAGCCGTTGCCAATGCTGGCAATGAAATCCCGCGACCAGCTGATAGACACTCAACCAGCATACGCCAGCCTTTACCGGCAAACTCGGGGCCGCCGATAATCCAATCTAACGGGATAAACACTTCTTTACCTTGAGTCGTGCCGTTCATAAACGCCATACCCAGCGGATTATGTCGACGGCCAATAACCACACCAGGATGATCCGTTGGGATCAACGCGCAGGTAATACCTAAATTCTTTTTATCACCAAGCAGACCTTCAGGATCGCGCATTTGGAACGCTAAACCCAGAACCGTCGCCACTGGAGCAAGCGTGATATAACGCTTATCCCAGGTAAGTTTTAGCCCAAGCATTTCTTCGCCATTAAACGTGTCACGACAGACAATACCGATATCTGGGATAGCACCTGCGTCACTGCCCGCTTCTGGACCTGTTAATGCAAAACAAGGAATTTCATCGCCTTTGGCTAAAGCCGGTAACCAACGTTCTTTCTGCTCGTTGGTACCATAGTGAGTCAGTAACTCACCAGGGCCTAAGGAGTTTGGCACCATGACTGTGACCGCTGCGCTAACGCTACGGCTACCTAATTTACTGACAATGGTTGAGTTAGCGTATGCAGAGAAGCCTTTACCACCAAATTTTTTCGGAATAATCAGTGCAAAGAAACCTTCTTTCTTAAAGTATTCCCACAGCTCTGGCGGTAAATCTTTACGGTTATGCACTATGTCGAAATCATCAATCATTGTCAGTGCTGTCATGACTTGATTATCGATAAAGCCTTTTTCTTCTGCGCTTAAGGTCGGTTTACCATAGCTGTGCAGCATATTCCAGTTTGGATTGCCACGAAATAACTCTCCTTCCCACCATACATCACCTGCTTCCATCGCTTCACGCTCGGTATCAGATAACGGCGGCAAGACTTTTTTGAAAAAACTAAACACTGGGCGCGTAATAAACTGCATCCGGATATTTTTTACCGCAAAAAACACGATAATGGCAACCAGGGCAATAATTATAATCGTCAACATAATCAATACCTTTTATTAATTTTCAACCGGGACTGATATACCAGCCGCCATGTAGGGGATGACTTTACGGATCACAGCTTCAATATCGTTATGTTCACCAAATTCAGCTGCTGCAATATCGTTTAAAGCATCGGCAGACGCCATAGTGAATACAATCGTACCTAGGGTAAAGTGTAAACGCCAAAACATTTCAGCCGATGGAATATGCGGCGCACTGGCGGAAACAGCTTTAACAAATGCATTTAAATGCTGGCCGTAATGCGTTGTGATAAACCAACGTAAATGTCCCTGGCTTTCGATATAACCGCGACCCAAAAGCTGCAAGAAGATCGTCGTGCCTTCAGCACGTAATGCGTTTAAATCCAACAGCGGATCAACCAACGAAGAGAGAATTTCTTCCAGCGTTGATTGTACTGGGGCGGAATGTAAATGGTTCATTTGGTTTGAAGCCGCTGGCATAAACACATCTAAATAACGCGCTAATACGGCACGGATCAACTCTTTTTTAGAACCAAAGTGATAATTAACCGATGCTAAATTCACCTCAGCCTTGCTGGTAATCAGTCGCAAGGAAGTTTCAGAAAAACCCCGTTCGGCGAACAATTTTTCAGCGGCATCAAGTATTCTAGTTTTTGTATCAGATCGACTTGCCATTCCGTGACCTTGAAATAATTTAAACACTCGTTTAAATTAAACATTGCCACTACGGATGTCAAACTAAAATTAGTTAAAACTACCGTTTTATAACCTGCGTTCTCTCTGGGCGAAATAAGTATAACCAACAACTTAATTAACCCTTTCACAAAATACTCTGGTTTAGGTAAACCACGAACTATAAAAGCAATAAGCATGAGTGAATTGGGTTATTTTATTAATTAGTCGCAGTAAAATTGCCTTCGCCGAACATTCGCGCTGGGATTAAGCGCCTGTGATAATGCTGAAGCAATAATTACTGCATTAACAATAGAATCAAACTGTGGATAATGAATTTACAGTCATCTTGGACTATCAAACTTGATTGCATAATCACCCCATCATGCAAAAAACTCGAAGCATGCAAAGACTCACTTGAAATAGCCAAACCTATCCAAACTCTTCGTTCCAACGCAAAGTTATAGGTAAAAGCTCCTTGTAATTTTTTATGCCGAACACACTTTGTAAACATTCAAGGCTTTAGTTCAGAGGACGGCTACATTATAGTGACGCCATGATTGCCAGAATTAGAATAACGTGATGAAATTTTTGCCGCTCTTGCTAATGTGTTTATTGTCGATGCCAAGCGTCGCTAATCCAGCTACAACACAAACTACCTCTTCTGTCGAACAGTTGATTAATGCTAATTACCCCTTGTTTATTGGTGCATTTAATCAATTATCGTCTGAAGTTACCCGCGAGATTTACACTGATGATGCGAGTTATCTTTCAGAAAGTCAGAATAAGGAAATTTATTATGGCAGGGACAGCATTGTGGCAATTTATCAAAAATTTTTCGATAAAATCCGCAAAAAGAAAGCAAGTATTGACATAGATTTTCGTGTTACCAAACGTAAAATATGGGGTAATGGGGCTATCGATACGGGCTATTACTTAGTGAGATTCTATCCTGCACAAGAAACAGGCGAACCTGTGAGTGAATTTGCAGGTAAATTTGCTATTGGCACTGAAAAAGTCTCAGCAACACAATGGAAAGTGAACTTAGATACAAGTAATCGAGCAGAACCTAGCTATTATCTGAATGCGAAACCTGTGCCTAATTTATATTATGGTCGTCAGTTCTCTCCTTTACCCTCTGACAAGAAATTCCCCTAGGATTTAGCATCGCTACATTCTAACTCATTATAATAAAATGAAATCTTACCGTAGTATACCAATATGAACAAAACACCAAATACTTGCCCTTGTGGCAGTGCTCTAAGCTATCAGAACTGTTGTGAGCCTCTACATAGACATGTGGATGACGGGCAAATCATTGCCAATACTCCTTTGCAACTTATGCGCTCACGTTACAGCGCATTTGCATTGAAAAAATTTGATTACATTTTAAAAACACATCACCCTGACTACTTAAATGGCCTGACGCTCGCAAGCCTCAATGCTGGCCCTCAGCCATATTGGCTTGGACTAGAAGTGCTCGATAATCTTCAAAATACAGCCCACAGGACTCAAGCTGAAAGTCCGTCAATCACTCAGGGCACTGTGACATTTAAGGCTTGGTATAAGCTCGAAGGTGAAATTGATGCGATTTATGAGCGCTCAGAATTTATCTACCAAGCTGGCCGCTGGTATTACAGCCAAGGCCAACAAATGACGGCTAAATTACCCGGTAGAAATGATCCTTGCGTTTGCCATAGCGGTAAAAAATTTAAACAATGCTGTTTGAAAGCAGACTTATGATTAGATGTCAGATAATCCGTGTTTGATGAGAAATCACTACCGTGCTTAGGACTCACACCAGTCACATTGGCTATGCCGCATTATTAATAGTATCTGTGTAACGAACACTATCGGCATGGGACTAACGTATAAGTAGCCTCAGTAGGGTTTAGACTTTGATAAGTAAGCAATACATAACGTAAAAAGCAATTCTAATGCGCTATTAATACTGGATTTTGGGCCAACAATAAAAACTGTGCAAATTCAGGTTCTCGCAATGCAGGGCTATATAAATACCCCTGCGCCTGATGACAACCCTTTTTCGCTAAAAACGCTTCTTGTTCAACCGTTTCAACCCCTTCTGCCGTCAATGAAATATTCAATGCATTCGCCATCGCAATAATCGCTGAAACGATTTCACGACTTTCGCGGCTAACGGTTAAATCTGAAACAAATGAGCGATCTATTTTAAGTTTACTGATGGGAAACTGTTTAAGATAACGCATAGAGCTATAACCCGTACCAAAATCGTCAATGGCTAACCCTACGCCCAATTCTGCCAGTTCTTGGCATAACAGTGTGGCATGGCGCACATCCCCCATTAATTCTGTTTCAGTAATCTCCAAAATCAACGTTTTAGGCTTTAATCGATATCGGATCAATAGCTGCCACACCTGTTCAAATAGATTGCCACTAAAGAACTGACGAGCTGACACATTCACATGCATTGTCATATCGGCATTATGATGTTGCCACAGATTTAATTGCCGACATGCCGCTTCCAAAACCCAACTGCCAATCGCATTAATCACGCCTGATTGTTCTGCAATATTGATAAATGAGGCGGGAAATAACACACCTCTTTTAGGATGATGCCAACGGATTAATGCTTCAGCGCCAATATAGGTATTCTGTTCTAAGTCCCTTAAAGGTTGATAATACAGCTCAAATTGTCGACCACTGATTGCACTGTGCAAATCACGTTCTATTTGTGCATCTTCTTTAAATTCGTTTAACAAAGCATTATTGAATACTTGAATTGCATTGCCTTTTCTTTTTTTAGCATACTGCACTGCAATATCGGCACAGGTTAACGGTGAAAATGTGCCCACAACCGAAGCAATATCAACGATAGCAAGTGCAGGCTTGGGTTCTATTTGCTCTCGACCAATTAAAATAGGCATAGATAGATGCTGGTATAGGCGATGGCTAAAATAGTCTAAATCATTACTTTCAGTGAGCAGCACAGCAAATTCATCGCTACCCACTCGGGCAATTTCAATGGCCTTATTAAACTCAGGAAAATGCCTTATACGGTGGGCAATTTCAATCAATAGACTATCGCCATTATCATGACCATAGGTATCGTTAAAACGTTTAAAGCCCAGCAGATCGACGAATAGCAACACGCCCTGTGTGGTTCGCTCAAGCACGCGATTAAAATGAGTGCGGTTATACAAACCGGTTAATCCACAGCGCCACGCGAGTCGTTCAAGCTCAGAACGATAGTTATGCTCGCCAGTATTTTCGACACTTGACACCAAAGCATAATGATTACCCCGCTCAGTAATAAACTGGCTTAACACATATTGGATCCAATAATGACTGCCATCGGCACGCTGAAATTGCACCTCACCGTTGACGATTTCGCCCTTAAAAATCTGTGCTAGGGACTGTTCAGCTAATTCACCGTGTTGCTTGAAAAAGGATAATTCACGCAGATTCGCGCCGATAATTTGTTCACGGGGAATACCTGTAATATCACTGTGAGCCTGATTAACATACTCGACTTTTTCAGTATGCAAATTTACTAACATACTGATTTGCTTTGATTGCTCGGCCGCACAGCGAAATAAGCTCAAGCTTTCTTCTTTCTCGTAACTGTGTTTTATGGCTAATGTCAGTGCTAATTGATCGGCCATCTGACAAGCGAGATGAATTTCGCTGTCATGCCAATGGGAAGTCACTTGTGCGCGCTCTAAACAAAGCACACCTTCGAGGTGACCGTTGATTCGAATGCCGACCTCAAGACTAGAGTGAATTTGCAGAGGGATAAAATAATCATTCGCCAGCTCGCTTAAACGTGGATCGATAACAGTATTACCTGCATCAATATAGCGATGGGTTTGCAGCTCATGCAGATAGCGGGGACAGTCTTGTAGTCGCTTAGGTCGATGAATATCTTGCAGCATCATAGAACCAAATTGTGCTTCAAGTGACTGAGTTTGTTGATCCGATGAAAACGTCCACACTGATGCCAAAGAAACCGTTACATTCTGACATAACAATTCTATGGTTAACTCTGCCGTCTTAGTAAAATCGCCCTGCTGCTTTGCAGTCGAATGCACCAAAGACTCCAATAAATGTTGATGCTGACGTCGCTTCACGCTGGATCCCTACAAAACTTCGTGTTGGGCTAAAGATCGTTGCCTTAGCAAATTCTTCTGTAATTTTAAAATGGCTATGAGAATAATTTTTATTTGAAGCAGATTACACCATCCACTATAAGTACAGCAATATGCAGCACAATTGATTACTATTAATTTACAACTGCAGTATTTTTAAATAATTGACTGTCATGTACCACTATTAAAAATACTGCGTAGCCGACTAAAAATTAACTAAAAATATTACAAACCATTTTCTAATTGAAAAATCATTTTCTCGGCGCTAACGCCAAAAGTCAGTAGTAGATCAACGCCTGTTGTCTTAGTCACGTATTGCGTTTGCACCTCAGCAAAACGGGCTTGGGCACGCGCAGCCATCTCA
Organism: Shewanella glacialipiscicola; assembly: GCF_023283485.1. Classification (GTDB taxonomy): domain Bacteria; phylum Pseudomonadota; class Gammaproteobacteria; order Enterobacterales; family Shewanellaceae; genus Shewanella; species Shewanella glacialipiscicola. The sequence continues at coordinate 275,075 of NZ_JAKILU010000001.1, read as the reverse complement.
TTTGCATCGGCTTGCGCACTATCACCTGTAAATTTTAAGGTTAATAACGTATCGTGCTCATCAATCACTGCACCGATATCAACAAAACTGCCACAATCGGTACAAGTATCATTCACTGCTGGATTCTGCGCTTCTATTATGCCTTTCATCTTTAATTCCTTATCAATAATAGCGACTCAATAACGGCATAACTGAAATATGTCCGTTAGTGTTTAACTCTTTAGGAAGCCGATTATAGGCAATTTAGTAGGATAAGAGTTTGCTTTAGCTCACGCTTATCTACTGATAATAAAACACAATAATAAGTTGAATGTTTAAACAGGCACACAAGTTAGCGCTAGAGCATTGAGTTAAAATTGTTATGCCAAAGCCTGTAAGGGAACCAGATTACGTTGTATCGCCAATTGATCAGCAAAGTGCATGATGTCCACTTTAGGCGGAATCAATTGACCCCGTTGCCTTAGTTGGGTGATAGGGTCGCAATTACTGAGTGCTTCAGCCATTGCCATTGACTCACCGCCACGGATCACTAAAGCTTCTGGGCGCAATGCTTGCTGTAATTGAAATGCCCGCGGGCCCTCTGCTATAAAAATACTGCTGTTATCAACCACAGGTTCAACAGAGGATAAATCAGCCATTAAGGCTTGCTGCGGTGGTAACTCGAACTGACGCTGTAATTTTTGCGCCATATTGAGATCGTTTTGCCATTGAAATTGCGCCATGTCCCGAGCGTCAACCGACAGTAACGACAATAACAAGGCGAACTCGCCCCGTCTGTCGTTTTCTATCGCCGCGTTTAAGCGGGTGCCAATTTGGGCTTCGTTGACTAAAGGAACATCAATTTGCATAAAAAAACATCGTCAAAACAATTCGTTGTTATTTAATCGACCATTTGGCACATAACTTTAGGGAAATTTTTACATTGGCTATTTACATACAAAAGGTTTCTGACTACTATGGCGGCCGCAATTGAGGAGGGGTTCCCGAGTGGCCAAAGGGATCAGACTGTAAATCTGACGGCTCAGCCTTCGAAGGTTCGAATCCTTCTCCCTCCACCATTTGCACTGTAGTATGTATAACGTTGTTTTTTGAAAATAATGTAGAGTTTTACAAAAGCGTTAAAGGTATTTGTGGAGGGGTTCCCGAGTGGCCAAAGGGATCAGACTGTAAATCTGACGGCTCAGCCTTCGAAGGTTCGAATCCTTCTCCCTCCACCATCTTTATCTCTAACGCAGATGATGATTTTTAATGTTCTAAACCAGGCCAATGTTTAGGACAATGCTGATAACTTAATTTATATAAATCATGCATTTAATTGATGTGGTTTAGATAAGCTAGTTGTAAGCAAGATAAAAGAAAGTTTGTGGAGGGGTTCCCGAGCGGCCAAAGGGATCAGACTGTAAATCTGACGGCTCAGCCTTCGAAGGTTCGAATCCTTCTCCCTCCACCATTTCTTTCACTTTCCACGTCGTATGTTGCTGTATTTTCTCGTTGCAAATTTTCTATTCTTTATAATCCTCTTTCATATTTCTCTTTTTAATGCATTAGCTACACTTAGCTGCCCCACTACTATCCTTTGACGATATTTATATTTAACCGCATTTAACCAACCATTTAGTACTCATTTACCCAAGAAAACCGCTTTGCCAGTCGCTGTGATATGATCTAAACATGATTCTTTTCGATGTGACTATGATGATCAATACGACTCAACCACCAATGGGCTCAAACCTTGCCCATGATCTATGCCCAACATGGGAAGCCCATGCGATAGGTAAAATTGAAGCGGATTTTCAGCGCAGTGCCGATACGCACCTTATCAAGCTTGAATTGCCCATGCTCAATGGTATTGATATTTACCTCAAAGATGAAAGTACGCATCCGACTGGTAGTTTAAAACACCGCCTCGCCCGCTCACTCTTTCTTTATGCCCTGTGCAACGGCTGGATTAAGCAAGGCACACCGATTATTGAATCTTCATCGGGCAGCACTGCAATCTCTGAAGCCTATTTTGCCCGCTTACTCGGATTACCCTTTATTGCGGTAATGCCCAAAAGTACCGCTAAAAAGAAAATAGAGCAGATAACTTTTTATGGTGGTCAGTGTCACTTTGTCGACCATTCCAGTGAAATTTACGCCGAATCTTCGCGTCTTGCCGCAGAGCTAGACGGCCATTATATGGATCAATTCACCTACGCTGAGCGCGCAACCGACTGGCGCGGTAATAACAACATAGCCAATTCCATTTTTAATCAAATGGAGCGAGAGCCTCACACTATCCCACGTTGGATTGTGATGAGCCCCGGCACTGGCGGCACATCGGCGACTATAGGCCGCTATATTCGCTATCAACGTTTAGCGACGCAGCTCTGCGTGGTCGATCCACAAAACTCAGTATTCTTTGATTTTTACCATAACGGCGATGCCAACCTGACCTGTTGTAATGGCAGTAAGATTGAGGGCATTGGTAGACCAAGAGTCGAGCCATCGTTTATCCCTGGCGTGGTCGATACTATGCTGCAGATCCCCGACGCAGCGTCGGTAGCGACGATTCACTGGTTAGCGCAACTGATTGGCCGCAAAACGGGCGCATCGACCGGAACTAACCTCTACGGCGCCTTACAACTTGCCGTGCAAATGCAAGCGCGTGGAGAACAAGGCTCAATCGTGACCTTGATTTGCGACTCTGGCGAGCGTTACCTTGATACCTATTACGATACAGATTGGATTGCAGCTAATATCGGTGATATTGCGCCTTACGAGCGCCAACTCGTAGCATTTAGTCATTTAGGTCAGTTAATTGAGCTTGATTAAATCTGTTCGATTTGCGCCCCACCTTAGCGCAATTGGACTAAAAGCTCATCACTAAATATCAGCCATAAAAAATGCCCCACGATGAGTGAGGCATTTTTTATGATGAATGTATTAACCTATTGGCATTAATCAATATTCAAATATTTATGAGTTTGAATTGATAAACGCCAATTACGGGCAATACACACCTTCATCGCCAGTTCGGTCGCTCTGGGCTTTTGGCTTATCGGTTGCAGACAAATCGTTTTAGCTGAAATATCGATGTCTTGCAGTAAATTATCCAGTTCAGCAATATGATTCTCAGTGGCAATAGGATGCTTAATCTCATTGGCACGGTTCAATGCATGCGTTAATACTTTATAACCGCCCTTCATATTCACCTTGGGTGACACAGTTACCCAAGTGTCATCGGCGCACAACACCTCGAAAGTGCCACTGGTTTCAATTTGAGTAGCAAAACCTTGGCTATGGAGAGTTTGGGTTAAATCACGTAAATCGTACATGCAAGGCTCGCCGCCAGTGATCACGACATGGCGCGCAGTAAAACTTTTGGCATTAAAAGCGGCAATCAGGCTTTGGGCGGTATGTTCAGCCCATCGACCAATAGTGCCATCTACGGTAATCACCTGCGCTGGTTCAACTTTATTGGCTTCAAGCACATCCCATGTCTGTTTAGTATCGCACCAAGCACATCCCACGGGACAACCTTGTAAGCGAACAAATATAGCGGGCACTCCGGTAAAGACACCTTCACCTTGGATGGTTTCAAATACTTCGTTGACAGGATAATTCATGCGGGCGTTCCACTTTTATGGGGCGGCATTTATAGTGGATTTTAACTTGTGCTGCAAGTTTTTACGCCTACGAGTTAACTCACTGAGTGGGCAAGCTCTATGGCCTGAGTTACACTAACGGCCTATTTATGCGTGTTCTACGGTCAAGTGAAATTCTTTATGTCAATAAATTCAGAGTCAAAAAAGTTAATGTCAAAAGCAGTGGTAGTCTTCAGTGGCGGGCAAGATTCGACAACCTGCCTTATTCAAGCCCTAACCCAGTACGATGAAGTACACGGTATCACCTTTGACTATGGCCAACGTCACCGCGAAGAAATTGAAGTCGCTAAATCCTTAGCGGAACATTTGAAAATCACCAGTCACAAAGTCATGGATGTTACCGTGTTGAATGAGTTGGCGATTTCGGCCCTCACCCGTGATGCGATACCCGTTTCACACGAGTTAATGGAAAATGGGCTGCCCAATACTTTTGTACCCGGCCGTAATATTTTGTTTTTAACGCTTGCGGGCATTTATGCTTATCAATTGGGGGCTGAGGCGATAATCACAGGTGTGTGTGAAACCGATTTTTCTGGCTACCCAGATTGTCGCAATGATTTTGTCAAAGCGATGGAAAGTGCCTTAGTTCAAGGTATGGATAAACAACTTAAGATCATCACGCCATTAATGTGGCTCAATAAGGCGCAAACCTGGGCGATGGCGGATAAGTATCAGCAACTTGATTTAGTGCGTCATCACACGCTCACTTGTTATAACGGCATCATTGGCGATGGTTGTGGTGATTGCCCTGCTTGTCATCTGCGTAAACGTGGATTAGAAGACTATCTGCAAAATAAAACCGCAGTGATGGCTGAGCTTAACGCCTGTGAGCCCAAGGTATGACACGTAGCCCCTATTGGCTCGCACTGATTATAAGCTTGATTTGCGTAGGCTTATATCTCGCCGGTTTGACAAGTCCTGCTATCGACCACTTACTCGCCTATCGCCGTAGTGCAATTAATGACGGCGAATGGTGGCGCTTAGTCAGTGGTAATTTGCTGCACACGAATCAATGGCATCTGTTGATGAATCTAGCAGGATTATGGGTAGTGCTGTTTTTGCACCACTTTCATTATCATCTCAAAGGATTGAGTACGTTATTTTTTATTCTCTGTTTGTTTGAAGGCATAGGCTTGTATGTGGGTTATCCGCAATTGCTTGGTTACGTTGGCTTAAGCGGTATGTTGCATGGCTTATTCGCCTATGGCGCTGTGCAAGATATAGTGCGCAAGCTGCGTTCTGGGTATGTGCTATTAATTGGCGTTATTATTAAAGTCGGCCACGAACAGCTTTATGGTGCGAGTAGTGACGTCACCGCCATGATAGGCGCGCGCGTGGCCACCGAAGCACATTTAGTCGGCTTAGTCTGTGGGCTGATTTGCGCTTTAGCTGTGTTTATCACTCTTAAACTTAATCGTTCAAAAGTCACGACTTAACCCTATTTAACCGATAACTGATATTTAAAAGCCGTCGTAGCATTAAATGCTAGACGGCGTTTTTAATGGCCAACGCCTTAAATAGTTAACGTAAAAAAATCTACGCTCTAATCAACAAATCCCGCAGATGTTTTACTTCATCACGCATCGCCGCCGCTTGTTCAAACTCTAAATTACGCGCGTGATCGTGCATTTTCTTTTCGAGCACATCGATTTGATGGCTCAATTCCGTCGCATCGGCTTTGTGGTATTGGGATGTAGACTCAGCCACTTTGCCATAGACCGCCTTACTGTTGCGGCCATCATCCACGTCCATCACATCAGTAATGCGTTTAACCACGCCCTTAGGCGTGATGCCAAGTTTTAGATTGTGCGCGCGCTGACGTTCTCGACGTCGATTCGTTTCACCAATCGCTTTTTCCATTGAATTAGTGATGCGATCGGCATAAAGGATAGCTTTACCGTTGACGTTACGTGCCGCACGGCCAATGGTTTGAATAAGCGAGCGTTCTGAGCGTAAAAAGCCTTCTTTATCGGCATCTAAAATACACACCAGAGAGACTTCTGGCATGTCTAAGCCTTCACGCAATAAGTTGATGCCGACCAGCACATCAAACTTGCCAAGCCGTAAATCACGAATAATTTCAACTCGCTCAACGGTATCGATATCTGAATGCAGATAACGCACTTTAACGCCGTGCTCATCTAAGTATTCGGTTAAATCTTCCGACATACGCTTGGTTAATGTCGTCACTAGCACCCGTTCATTAACGGCAACTCGCTTAGCAATTTCGGACAGTAAATCATCCACTTGTGTGCCAACCGGACGTACTTCTAACTCTGGATCGAGTAAACCCGTTGGCCGTACCACTTGCTCCGCAATTTCGCCTTGACTCTTTTCAAGCTCATAGACACTGGGAGTTGCCGACACATAAATAGTTTGCGGCATCAATTGCTCGAACTCTTCGAACTTAAGCGGGCGATTGTCTAATGCTGACGGCAACCTGAAACCGTATTCCACAAGCGTGGTTTTACGTGAACGGTCACCTTTATACATGGCGCCAATTTGCGGCACAGTCACATGGGATTCATCGATAATAAGCAAACCATCAGCGGGTAAATAATCGAGTAAGGTTGGTGGCCCTTCGCCCGGAGCACGGCCAGATAAATAACGTGAGTAGTTTTCAATGCCGGAGCAGTAACCCAACTCCACCATCATTTCGACATCGTATTGCACTCGTTCATGAATGCGCTGCGCTTCAATCAGCTTATTATTATCAAGCAGATACTGCTTACGCTCACGTAATTCTTCTTTAATAAACTCAGTGGCAGCGATGATTTTTTCCCGCGGTGTCACATAATGAGTTTTAGGATAAACCGTAGTGCGAGCAATACGCTTAATAATATGGCCAGTTAACGGATCAAATTCACTTAAGCGTTCAATCTCATCGTCAAATAGCTCAATACGAATGGCATTACGCTCAGAATCGGCGGGAAAAATATCAATCACTTCACCGCGTACTCGATAAGTACCGCGCTGCAACTCAATATCATTACGTTTATATTGCAATTCACTGAGGCGGATTAAAATATCACGTTGGCCCATCACATCGCCTTGGCGTAGATGCAGCAACATTTTCAAATAGGAGTCGGGATCGCCCAAGCCATAAATAGCCGACACGGAGGCAATCAGCACCACGTCTTTACGCTCTAATAGCGCCTTAGTGGCGGATAAGCGCATCTGCTCAATGTGGGCATTCACCGAAGCATCTTTCTCAATAAAGGTATTTGATGCAGGTACATAGGCTTCTGGTTGATAGTAATCGTAGTAAGAAACAAAATACTCGACCGCATTATGGGGGAAAAACTCTTTCATCTCGCCATAGAGCTGCGCTGCCAAGGTTTTATTGGGCGCCATGATAATCGTGGGGCGGCCTAACTGTTGGATCACATTGGCAATCGTGAAGGTTTTACCTGAGCCGGTTACGCCGAGTAACGTTTGGCAAGCCAAACCCGCCTCGAGGCCGTCGACTAATTTGGCTATAGCGGTAGGTTGGTCGCCTGCGGGGGCGAATTCCGATTCAAGCTGAAAAACAGATTCTGACACGCGCGCATATCCTTTTAATGAGTCACCCTATTCTAATCAAGTCACTCACTAAGCTCCAGTCATTATATGACTTGATGAGAATAGAGTGTTGACGACGAAAGACGCACCACAATACTGTAAAATGATAAATTAGCGGAGAAAATCTGAAAGTTTGTGTCGAAGGCATTTTCTACTAATTTTGCCCATAAAATACGCATAAACTGAGCAAAAATACCAATTTAATACACAAGAAAGGTATTTTGTTTGATTACAAAACTGCAACCTTATTTATACCGACAATTAAAAGCGCTTGCTTTTACTATTTAATTGAAAAATAAGAGGTTTAATTTAAAACCACAAAATAGTGCATTTTAAGTCCGTAGCCCATCCCCCAAGGCTTTGCCGCCCGTTTATTAAGACAACTCACAGGGTTATCCACAGATTTTGTTGATAAGTCGAAATAACCTATAAACCACGCGGGATTGGAGGCTATTATGCTCACCAATCACACTGGTTCAACATTTGGTAATTTAATTACATTTGATAAACGTGCTTACTTTTATCTATTTCATTTTCGGCACATTCGCTCGTCAGTCGCAAGAATGATTAACGGGAATTAATGGCGTGGTAATCATAAAAGCGAGCGAGAATTAACTGCGATAGCAGGGCCATACTAAAGAATGACATCGTTATGCGCGTATTTTAAGTGTTAAGAGAAGTCTTTAAATTAGGGTCGTTAACGTCAATCTGTTAGCGGGCTATTCTTAGAGTGTTGATAATAATAATCCAAAACACCTTTAGCCAAACACCCTTGCCATGATATGAGTTACCTCACTCTCAATATATAAATTCTTGCGAACCCTGTCTAATTAACGGGCTTAAATGACAATTCAACTTAATGCTGCTATCTAGTTTACTTTTTAGCTAGCTATTTAAATTTTATAGAAAAAGAAAAGTAAAACTTTAAAATGACTTAGGCTATATCCCGAATTGTTAAGCATTTTTTACACCGAAACGTCGAATTCTGCGCCATGATGCACATTAGATGAGCACTTAACAGCATAATTACACTTTTTTTGGTAACTCGAGTTGACTCGTACAACGGGTCGTTTTACTATGCGCTCCGTTCTCAACGAGTCATTATGACTTTGTGAAACGATTCCCCTGTAGTTCAGTTGGTAGAACGGCGGACTGTTAATCCGTATGTCACTGGTTCGAGTCCAGTCAGGGGAGCCAATTTACATATCGTTGGGTACAACAATTACAATTTGATTTAAGCGCAATTCCCCTGTAGTTCAGTTGGTAGAACGGCGGACTGTTAATCCGTATGTCACTGGTTCGAGTCCAGTCAGGGGAGCCACTTAAATAAAATTGTCATTATTACTTTAAAGTTATTCCCCTGTAGTTCAGTTGGTAGAACGGCGGACTGTTAATCCGTATGTCACTGGTTCGAGTCCAGTCAGGGGAGCCATTTTAAAGTAAGATGAAATAGTAAAAGTCGATAGCAATATCGCATTTTCGATTCCCCAGTAGTTCAGTCGGTAGAACGGCGGACTGTTAATCCGTATGTCACTGGTTCAAGTCCAGTCTGGGGAGCCATTTTAAAGATGTGTGTCTATAGATAAAAAGTCGATAACGATATCGCACTCAATTCCCCTGTAGTTCAGTTGGTAGAACGGCGGACTGTTAATCCGTATGTCACTGGTTCGAGTCCAGTCAGGGGAGCCATTTATAGCTCCATACCATTCCCCCGCTTTCGCGTATTTAAATATCTAAACCTTACCTACATTACCTATCATTTTGTTTTTGTTTAAATACAGTTACACTCATTACTGACAATTAAACAAATCGATGATTTTTTTGCTCACGGTTTTTCATACAGATAGCGACTTAAGCACTCTTAGCTTAAACTTGCTCGGTTCAAAATCATCTAAATCTACAACGGATTATTATGACCATATCAAAATCATATCCCATTCTTTTACTAATTATCTTTTTAGGCCTCTTTGCTTGGGTGTACCAGAGTGAAAATAACCAATTGCAGCTTCAGCAGCAACAACAGCTTGCTAGCTTTAAAACCAGTTTAACCCAATATCAACAATGGCAAGGTAATGGCGCAGAACTGTTTAAAAAACTCGCTGAACATTACCCGTTCCAGTTTTTTCAGTATGTGGATGACACTGATGGCTCACAAAATTACACTGAAGGCAGTTTAGACAACCAAGATGCCCCCCCTTTTTCGAGCCTATTTTTAATTGACCTCAGCCATACACAAAAATTAGCGACGGGTCGTTTACAGGTCAAACTCAGTACCAATCAAGCCATAGAAATTGCGATAAGTAATACGTCATCATTCGGTATCATACTGATAGCCAGTTACCTACTGTTGCTCGCTGCGTTTATTATTTTAATGTCCAAGCAGAAGGTTGCAATACGTTATGCTGCTGATTATATTTCAAAAATACCCGACCTAAGTTTTTCGGCAGTCGCATCATCCAAACTCTCTGGTGAACTAAAACCCATTGCAGTATCACTTGAAGAATGCAGAACTCAACTCAAAACACAAATAGATAAACTCAATCAAGAAAACGAAAAGCTACATAAAGCGGCTTATCAAGACACGGTTACAGGTTTTGCTACTCGCCAACGCTTTACCCAAAAGCTAGAAACCATTAGCAATCCCGATATGCCCCAATTGGGCGTAATGGCAATGGTTAAGGCAACAGAGCTTGCGCAAATTAATCAAAAAAAGGGGCGTACAGCAGGTGATGATTATTTGGTAAAAGTCGCCGCCTGTATCCGTAAAGCCTGCAGTAAATATCCTGATGCCGAGTGTTTTCGAGTATCAAGTGCTGATTTTGCAGTATTTATTCCTGACGTCATGCTTAAAGATGCGCCTAAGTTTTTAGAGCTATTAAAAAGTTATCTCGATCAATATGTGCAAGTAACTGAGTCAGAATCGGTCGCTCATATCGGCCTAGTCCCTTATCAACAAGGTACCGATGCGGTCAATTTATTAACCATCGCGGATACCGCCGTCAGCATCGCTCAGACATTGGGGCCCAATAGTTTTCATATTCTAGAAAAACTCAATAGTAATGAGCAATTTGGCGATGACCGTTGGAAAATGACCATCAATGATTTAATCACTCGACGGGCATTGAAATTCTACCAGCAACCAATTCAACCCTGTCGTACCAATGTTGAGGTTTATCGAGAGCTACTGGCACGCTTTTACAACAGTGAAGGTAAGTTTTTACCCACCACTACCGTCATTGCAATGGCCGAACGCCATGGTATGAGTACTGAATTAGATAAATTAGTGGTGATCAGTGCATTAAAAATGCTTAACGATAACCCGGCTATTTCGGCTAATTTCGGCATTAATATCAGTGCGTTTTCAGCCCACCAAGATCTGTTTATCGCTTGGCTAAAAGACATGTTAAGTAAACATAAGCACATAGCATCACGCTTAGTATTTGAGATTAATGAGTCCGGCATGCAATCAAATTTAGGGGCAAGTCATAAATTCGTCCGCGAGGTACATAGCGTTGGTTCACGGGTGTCGATTGAACGCTTTGGTATGAGTTTTACCTCTTTCAAATTCTTCAGTGAAGTGCGCCCTGACTACATTAAACTTGATGGCAGCTACACCTCGAATATTGATGAGGATAGCAATAATAAGTTCTTCGTCCGTATGATGGTAGACGTGGCCAGACGTTTAGGCATTCGTGTTATCGCCACCAGTGTTGAGCGCCAAGAAGAAAAGCTGACGCTCGAGAAAATGCTCGTCGATGGCTTGCAAGGTTATTACATCGCCCAGCCACAAGCCATCACAACCACAGATCAGATTTAATACTTCAATGGGTTAATTCGTCGCCAAAATTTACAGTAAAGATGTTTAACCCTGCATTCTATATGTTGTTTATACAAACAGAAAAGTCGATAATACCGCCAAGATCCGTTTAGACAAGTATTGAGATGACTGAATATCTCCTCCTGTTAATCAGTACAGTGCTGGTTAACAATTTCGTTTTAGTGAAATTCTTAGGCCTGTGTCCTTTCATGGGGGTCTCCAGTAAATTGGAGTCCGCTATTGGCATGTGTATGGCAACCACATTTGTGTTGACCTTAGCCTCTATTTTGAGTTATCTCGTTAATCAATATTTATTATTACCCTTTGATTTAAGTTACTTACGTACGATGAGCTTTATTTTAGTGATTGCCGTTGTAGTACAATTTACTGAAATGGTTGTGCAAAAAACCAGTGCGACGCTGCACCGCGCCTTAGGGATTTACCTGCCGCTTATCACCACCAACTGTGCAGTCCTCGGTGTGGCCTTGCTTAACGTCAACGAGAAGCATGATTTTATTCAATCGGCGGTTTATGGTTTTGGTGCTGCGGTGGGTTTCTCCTTAGTGTTAATTCTGTTCTCGGCAATGCGTGAGCGTTTAGCGGCTGCCGATGTGCCCTTACCCTTCAAAGGCGGCGCGATTGCGATGATTACCGCAGGCCTTATGTCCCTCGCTTTTATGGGATTCACAGGATTGGTTAAGTAAGATGTCCGGAATTTTAATTGCTGTAATATTATTAACCCTATTAGCGTTAGTCTTTGGGATCATACTCGGATTTGCCGCCCTTAAATTTAAGGTTGAGGGCAATCCAATTGTCGATGATCTCGAAGCTATTTTACCGCAAACTCAGTGTGGTCAATGTGGTTATCCCGGTTGTCGTCCCTACGCTGAAGCCATCGCCAATGGCGAAAAAATCAACAGATGTCCTCCAGGCGGCACCGCCACCATGGAAAAACTCGCCAGCTTAATGGGGGTTGATCCCGAGCCGCTCAATGCCGAAGCGCAATCGCAAGTTAAAAAGGTCGCCTATATTCGTGAAGACGAATGCATTGGCTGCACTAAATGCATTCAAGCCTGTCCTGTGGATGCCATTATCGGTGCCGGTAAACTCATGCACACCGTACTGACAACCGACTGCACTGGGTGTGATTTATGTGTTGAGCCTTGTCCCGTCGATTGTATTGATATGATCCCAGTGACCCAGAATATTAAAAATTGGGATTGGCGTTTAAATGCCATTCCAGTGACGATGATTCAAGACGGCACTGCTCAAGATGCTACTGCTAAAAATACGATGGCCCCAAAAGCCCAGTTAGAAGAGGATAAGCGGTGTTAACTTTATTAGATCAATTAGATAAAGGAACCCTTTGGCGCTCACCCGGTGGAATACATCCTCCTGAAGTCAAATCCCTCTCCAATACCACGCCAATTGGGCAACTGCCATTGGCCTCGACGTTTTTAGTGCCCGTCCCTCAAGTAGGCGAAAACTGCACTTTAATCGTCAAGGTTGGCGATAAAGTATTAAAGGGCGCACCGTTAACTCAAGGCACCTCTATTTGGCACTTACCTGTGCACGCGCCCACATCGGGCACAATTGTTGCGATTGAGCCTAGGATCAGTAATCATGCCTCGGCTTTACCCGTTAACACTTGCGTTATCAAAGCCGACGGCAATGATACTTGGTGCGAGCTAGCCAAAAGTGAGCTTGAGAATCTCAGCAATCCACAAATGATCGATAAAATTCGCTCCGCTGGTATTGCAGGAATGGGCGGCGCGGCGTTTCCAAGCCATATAAAACTCAATCCGGTCAGTGAGATTGATGTAGTCATTATCAATGGCGTCGAATGCGAGCCTTACATCAGCGCCGATGACAGATTAATGCGTGAGTACAGCCACGATATCCTCGCGGGGATTGGCATTATTCATCGGCTATTAACGCCAAAACGCATTATTATCGCGATTGAAGACAATAAACTCGAAGCGATAAACGCCATGCAAACCGCGGTGATGCAAAGTACGCTCCCTGCCGGTTGCATACGCGTGACCGTCATTCCGACTAAATATCCTTCTGGCGGCGAAAAACAACTTATACAAATTATCACTGGCCGAGAAGTGCCCTCGGGCGCAATCCCAGCCAAACTCGGCATAGTGGTCCACAACGTGGGTACTGCATTTGCTATTTATCAAGCGGTCACCCAAGGTAAACCCTTGATTGAACGAGTCGTTACTGTAACGGGCAACAATGTAGGTAAACCTGGCAATTACTGGCTCCCCATAGGTACACCGGTTGAGCACGTACTCGCCACGACAGCATTTACCCCCGAGCCCGAACAAAAAGTGATTATTGGCGGGCCTATGATGGGTCACGCATTGGCGAATATCCAAGTACCTATTTTAAAAGGCACCAATTGTATTTTGGTGCCAAGTAGCCAAGAAATAGGGACTACACCAGAGGAAAAAGCCTGTATTCGCTGCGGCGAATGCGCTATTGCCTGCCCTGCACTCTTGTTACCACAACAGCTATTTTGGCACGCCAAAGCGGGAGAGTACGACAAGGCCGCCAGTTTCAATCTAAAGGATTGTATTGAATGTGGTTGCTGTAGTTACGTCTGCCCAAGTGATATTCCCTTAGTCGAATATTATCGTATTGCAAAATCGGCCCTAAAACACAGCGCCGATGAAAAACAACAAGCAGAACGCGCCAAGCAACGTTTTGATGCTCGTTTAATGCGTCTTGAAGAAGAAAAAATCGCCCGCGAAACTAAGGCTAAAGAAGCCGCTGAGCGCCGACAAGCCACCATGACAGGCACAGACAAAAATGCTGTCGCTGAAGCGATGGCGCGTATCGCAGCAAAAAAAGCTGCCGCAGCGCAACCATCAAATGCAGCGCCAAGCGTAGATACGGTAGAAACGACGACTTCGACAGCAACGCCTAAAAACCAAGCCGTTGCTGCAGCAATTGCCCGGGCTAAAGCCAAAAAAGCTGCACAAGCTAATACCGATGATGCAGACCTAAGCCATGCAGTGAATGTTGAAGCTAATCACGCACCAACGGCAACACGTGTCGTAACAACGCAAGAAGCGCCGTTAACTCAAAAAGAAAAAGTTGCTGCTGCCGTTGCCCGCGCCAAAGCCAAAAAGGCCACACAGCAGCTCGATAACACGCCGCTTGAAACCAGTGAAACCGCCGCCAGCGCAGCGCACCCCACTGCAGATACAGATAAAAAAGCCAAAGTAGCGGCTGCCGTTGCCCGCGCTAAGGCCAAAAAAGCCGCTCAACAAGCACAAGCTAATACTGGAGATGATTTAAGCCAAACCGTTACTCCAGATTTGCAATCAACCTCTGGCGCGCAAATCAATGCGAGTACTGATGTTGAAGCCGCTACAGATATTGATGATGCTGAAACGATTAAAAAGGCCAAAGTCGCCGCAGCGGTAGCGCGCGCTAAAGCGAAGAAAGCGGCATTAATGGCAACAGAGCCTGATCTTGAGCCAGCCGTTAGGTCTGAGTCAACACTTAAGCCTGAGGCTGTCGTTAAATCCGAGCCTGCAGTTAAGTCTGAGTCAGTTGAGCATGTTCAAACTAAAGTGAATATGCCGCCAATAGAAAACACGCTTGATACCGTCGTAGCGAAAGCTGAAACCCTTTCGCCATCTGCCGCGCTCACGACAAATCCCATTGAAACGGCGCCCTTATCTAGCGAAGACCTTAAAAAAGCGCGAATAGCGGCGACCATCGCCAAGGCAAAAGCCAAAAAAGTGGCGCTCGCTCATGAAGCCACAACGTCAAGCGACTCAAGTGTTAGCAATGACTGAGAATAGAATGATAAAAAGGAATCACGATGGCGTTTAAAATTGCCTCATCACCCCATGTAACGCACAACCTGCATACCTCAACCGTTATGCAACGGGTTATTTTATGTTTACTGCCAGGACTTGTGCTGCAATGTGCCTTTTTTGGCTGGGGCACACTCATCCAAGTGTTACTGGCAATGCTTGTCGCCTTAAGCTGCGAAGCTGCCGTAATGAAACTTCGCCAGCGCAACATCAAAGCAAGCTTAAGCGATAACAGCGCCATGCTCACCGCCATCTTAATTGGTATCGCTATTCCCCCTCTTGCACCTTGGTGGATGATAGTGATGGGCGCAGCTTTTGCGATTGTCATTGTGAAGCACCTTTACGGTGGCTTAGGTCATAACCTGTTTAACCCTGCGATGGCGGCTTACGTATTACTTTTAGTGTCTTTCCCACTGCAAATGACGACTTGGGTCGCCCCCAGTAGTGTTGCGCTAAACTCACCGAGTTTTATCGATAGCCTGCAGATTATTTTCAATCTAGGTGCTCACATTGATATCAATCAATTCCGTTTAGGCATTGACGGTACCACCATGGCCACGCCACTTGATACCCTCAAAACCGATTTATCGATGGGATTAACCAGCACGGAAAGCATGACTAAGGCGATTTTTGATGGCAGCACAGGTGTAGGTTGGTTCTGGGTGAATTTAGCTTATCTTGCTGGCGGTTTAGTGCTACTCAAGCTTAAAGCTATCCGTTGGCAGATCAGCACTGGCGTATTATTAGGGCTCTTTGTGGCATCCAGTATCGGCTTTTTACTGTCGCCTGATACCCAAGCCAGTCCTCTGTTACATTTATTTTCTGGCGCGACCATGTTAGCGGCGTTTTTTATCGCCACCGATCCCGTCACTGCAGCAACCAGTCCTCGCGGCCGTATTATCTTTGGGGCATTGATTGGTGTGTTGGTATATATCATTCGTACCAAAGGCGGTTACCCTGACGCCTTTGCTTTTGCCGTATTACTGGCAAACCTGTGCGCGCCCTTTATTGACTATTATGTTCGTCCACGGACCTATGGTCACTCTGCGGGCTAACGTCATTATCGAAAATGCATGACGGCGTGAGTAACAAGAGTTTAAGGAAATCGTTTTGAATAATCCGATGATTAAAAATGGGTTTTTATTGGCACTGTTTGCCCTGATTTGTACAGGTTTAGTCGCTGTGGTGAATCAACAAACTGCCGACAAAATAACGCAACAAGAACAACAAGAATTAATGCGAGTCTTACATCAATTAATTCCCGATGAGATACACGATAATGATCTCACGAAGCAATGTACTTTATTGTTAAATAAAGAAGCCTTAGGCACTGATAACCCTATGCCAGCCTACATTGCAACAATGGCGGGTAAGCCGGTTGCTATCGCCATTGAGGCCATCGCGCCTGATGGGTATAACGGTAATATTAAGCTAATTGTTGGGGTTAACACCCAAGGCGAAGTATTAGGTGTTCGCACTTTAACCCACCAAGAAACACCCGGCTTAGGTGATAAAATCGAGTTACGTAAATCCAATTGGGTCAGTCAATTTGTCGGTAAAATGTTAGATTCGCAAGATGACAAACAATGGTTAGTCAAAAAAGATGGCGGTGATTTTGATCAATTCACCGGCGCAACCATCACCCCACGCGCTTATGTTAAGGCGGTAAAAAATGCCGTCTGGTATTTCAATAATAACCAAGCGCAAATCTTCAGCCAACCATTGAATTGTGAGGCCAAACATGACTAATTATCGCGAAATAGCTTGGCAAGGCCTGTGGAAAAATAACCCTGGCCTAGTGCAGCTTTTAGGTCTGTGTCCGTTGCTTGCGGTGACCGCCACGATAACTAATGCCCTAGGATTAGGTATCGCTACTATGTTGGTGCTGATAGGTTCTAACATATTGGTGTCTTTGGTGCGTGATTATGTACCAAAAGAAATCCGTATTCCCGTGTTTGTGATGATCATTGCGGCGCTTGTCACCACAGTGCAATTACTGATTAACGCCTACGCCTACGGTTTGTATGTATCGCTGGGGATATTTCTGCCTTTGATTGTAACAAACTGCATTATCATTGGCCGCGCCGAAGCCTTTGCTTCACGCAATAATGCCTTTAGTGCTGCCTTTGATGGCTTAATGATGGGGCTGGGTTTTACCTTAGTGCTAACAGTGCTTGGCGCTACGCGGGAAATATTAAGTCAAGGTACACTGTTTGAAGGCGCCGATTTGCTCCTTGGTCCTTGGGCAACATCATTAACGGTTCATCTATGGCAAGTGGACACGCCTTTCCTATTGGCGATGCTGCCACCGGGCGCTTTTATCATTATGGGATTACTTATAGCCCTCAAAAATGTGATTGATAAAAAACTCAAGGAACGCCAGCCAGAAGTCGCTACTGAGCCAAGTGTTACCCGCGCACGGATCACTAAGGTTAGCTAATATGAACCAAGCAAAGCGCATTCAAATTCTCACTCGTCTTCGCGATAACAATCCAAAACCTGAGACCGAACTCAATTTCTCTAGCCCCTTCGAGCTTTTGGTCGCTGTGACCTTATCGGCGCAGGCAACGGACGTGAGTGTGAATAAGGCAACTGATAAGCTCTTTCCGGTTGCTAATACTCCCAGCAGTATTTATGCCCTAGGGGTGGATGGTTTAAAACAATATATAAAAACCATCGGCTTATATAACAACAAAGCTGTCAATGTCATCAAAGCGTGTGAGATCTTAATTGAGAAATATCATGGTGAAGTACCAGAGGATAGAGAAGCGCTAGAATCTCTCCCCGGCGTTGGGCGCAAAACGGCTAATGTGGTACTCAACACTGCGTTTGGTTGGCCAACGATCGCCGTCGATACGCATATTTTCCGCCTCGCCAATCGCACTAAATTTGCCCCAGGCAAAAATGTAGTCGAAGTGGAAGATAAAATGCTAAAAGTCGTGCCTGCTGAGTTTAAAGTCGATGTGCATCACTGGTTTATCCTACACGGACGCTACACTTGTCTCGCCCGTAAACCGCGCTGCGGCAGCTGTATCATTGAAGATTTATGTGAATTTAAAGATAAAATTTATCCTGATGAATAAACCTCAAGTGAGTTAACCTTGGCTTTTTTTCTCGAGCAAGCTGACTAACTCTTCATATTTTGGCCCTTGCCCAAATTGTGGCAAGGCCACTGCAAAGACTACGAGTCCAAAGATCATATAAATAGCGAACTCATTAACCCACAAACCAGATATCGTCAGCCCAGTACCCAGCACAACTAATGCAATCACAGCTAACCGCACTTTCTGTGCCATCTGTACTTTTCGCTTAGCCGATGCAATTAATGCTATTTCAGTTTTGCTAAACATCATCTTCAAATCCTTGTGAAGTTTTACGTGGATTATACAATCGTATTAAATCACAGACAATCAAAAAGCCGCTAATGCGGCTTTTTGATTGACGGGTACAAGCTTAGCAAAAAATTGTAAAACTCATCAAAAAAGTGAAACGAAGAACGCGCTTAAAAATAAAGCGACCACAACCGTTGTGCCTAAGGCCATTTTTAGTTCGATACTCATTTTTTACTCTCCTAGTGGGCTTGATGACATTATCATCAAGCCCATAACAAAAACCCATGTTTGGATCTGTGTTTTGTGAGCGACAGCCAATTTATCGGCTATTTCTTTGTCACAGGACATAAAAGTTAATCGGATGGCGCCCTAGTACTCGATTGACTTAAGCAGAACAAAGTCCATTAAGAACTACATTTATCCTCATCCATAGACGCATTTTTGATATACTCGATGGGTAATTTATTTATCAAGAGAACCCTATGTCACAACTATTACACACTATGATCCGTGTCGGTAACTTAGAACGCAGTATTACTTTTTATACTGACGTGCTTGGCATGAAACTACTTCGTACCTCTGAGAACCCAGAGTACAAATATTCTTTAGCTTTCGTAGGGTTCGGTGAAGAGTCTACCGGCCAAGCCGTAGTCGAACTGACCTACAACTGGGGCACCGACAAGTATGATTTAGGCACTGGTTTTGGCCATTTAGCCATAGGCGATGAAGATATCTACGCCCGTTGTGCTGCGATTGCCGCAGCCGGTGGCAAAGTCACTCGCGCCCCAGGTCCAGTCGCAGGTGGAACCACTGAAATTGCATTCGTCGAAGATCCTGACGGTTATAAAATTGAGTTCATTCAAATGAAATCAATGACACAAGGTTTAGGTTAAACCGTACCCTATTCACTAGGTTAAAACTGAACAATAAAAATGCCGAAGGTTAAGTTCGGCATTTTTTATGCTGCATATTTAGCATAGGCATTTAAACTCGTAAAACCACTTGTAAAACCAGCTCAAGATTAACAACTCGCGTTGTGCTGACGTTGGTTTGTCACTATTTTACCTTGATGCACTTGTCACCTTTTGAGCCGTTTTGTTTACTCCTTTTCGGCTAAACCTGCGTTTAAACCAAGGCATACGCCACAGCAATAACACACTAAAACCTAAGATATACAAACTCGGCTCAATGATTTCTGATTTTACCGACCAGTAAAAATGGATTGGCGCTAAAATAGCGACCAAATACACGCCATTGTGCAAGGTTTGCCAACGACGTCCCATCTTACGCATCAAGGCTTTAAACGAGGTTACCGCCAAGGCTGTCACGATAAGATAAGCTACTGCACCTACTAAAATGTACGGCCGTTTTACCACTTCACTAAACAATAATCCCCAAGCAAACAGTAGATCTAAACTGAAAAACGCCACAATATGCAAGGTTGCATAGGCAAACACGTATAAACCCACCAAGCGGCGGGTTTGCATCAATAGCCCTTGCTTTGTCAGCTTAACAATCGGTGAAATTAGCAAAGTCGCGGCTAACGCATTTAAGGCGCCTATGCCTGTATAGTGAATAATATGCTGCACCGGATCGCCGCCCGCACGGCCCAATATCACAGTTAACACTAAATAGCCGATAGGCAGTAAACCTAACAAATGAAATATCACCTTTAGCCAAAATAAGTGCTTAGGGGTTAACCTCAACATAGGTTACCCCAATTTAACGGCAAACAAGACTGCAAACGCAACAGCAAACAAACCATTAATAGTTTTTCCTCAAATCCATGCCGTCATAAAGCGAAGCTACAAACTCGCCATAACCATTAAACGGTTGGGTATCAATACGGGTGGCTGAAAATAATCCACCCTCGCCAATACGGCGCTCAGTGGCCTGTGACCAGCGCGGATGATCTACCGCCGGATTGACGTTGGCATAAAATCCATATTCGTGTGAAGCAAGCTGGTTCCAACTGGTTGGCGGCTGTTTATCCATCACCCGAATTCGCACAATTGATTTAATACTCTTAAAACCGTATTTCCATGGCACCACCAAGCGAATGGGCGCACCGTTCTGCGGTGGCAGGGTTTTACCGTATAAACCGACCGACATTAAGGTTAAGTCGTTCATGGCTTCGGCTAACGTGAGCCCTTCAACATAAGGGTAATGGATGCCACCGCCCATTAATCGACTCTTTTGGCCCGGCATTTGTTCGGGATCAAAGGCCGTTTCAAAAGCAACATATTTGCCCTTATTAGTCACGCCAACTTTTTTCAATAATGCCGCCAAGGGAAAGCCCACCCAAGGAACGACCATAGACCAAGCTTCAACGCAGCGTAGACGATAGTTGCGCTCTTCAAGCGGGAACATAGTTGTCAGATCATTAAAATCTAAGGTCATTGGCCGTTCAACTTCACCTTCAATACGCAGTTGCCAAGGATCGACTTTATAGCCTTGGGCATTATTGGAAGGATCTTGCTTGTCCGTACCAAACTCAAAAAAGTTATTGTGCTGGGTAACTTTATCAAACGGCGTTAACACATCGGTGTCGCCGTAGTATTTATTGGTTTGAAAAGTCAGTGGCGTAGTGATAAAGGATGATTTAGGCTGTTCGCCAAATAAATCGAATAATCCGGCTTGCACATAACCTGGCACACTGGCGCCGATAGCACCGAGGCCCATTGCTTTTACAATCTGTCTACGCGAGCGAAATACCGCTTCGGGAGTCACTTGATTATCTTGCATGTGCCACTGCGCTTTTTTGAGAATACTTGGGGTAAAACGGGAATTTTTAGCCAATTGACACCTCTGCAATCTGATAATTTAAGCTATCGAGTCGCGATAAAACCTTATCTGGCGCTCGTCTGTATCGCACACTGTTATATAGACAGGTAAAAGCCAGAAAAACTTTCTACCCGTGAATAAATTCACCTTAAACGTATAAGACTTGCTCATTCAGACATCAAGCGCAGATATAGTTGCTTAAAGGGCTTGAAGCCTGTTATTGAGCATGCGAACCTAGACGTCAATGCTAAAGGAGTGTTATTGAACATGCCATTTTTTCAATCTTTTTCTGTCGCCGAAATCATCGGCCTTTTCGCGATTGCTTTTTTGGGCTTGTTGATAGGTGCCCTGCTCAATCAAAGGCTCACACGCCAACGCTGGCAAGAACACAAAGACCAACTTGAACAAGAAATGCGTCAAGTGAACGAAGATGCCGAATTATCCTTGGCACAACAGCAAGTTTTGGTCGATGACAAAGAAGCACAGTTACGCCAATACCAACAGCGTCTTGAACTTAAAATTGAGCAATTAGGTAAAGCCGAAGCCTTAGCCGAACGTGTTCCCACTTTAGAGCAGCAATTAACTGATAGCCAGCGCCGCCAACTAGAAATTCAATTAGCGCTGTCAAAATCCAATGCTATGCAGCAAACCATTCAAGCCAAGGCCGATGCACAGCAAGAGTCACTGCAGGATAAAATCGCCAGTCTCGAATCGGCTGAGGTACGCCTTCAAACCCAATTTGAAAACCTCGCGAATCGTATTTTTGAAGAGCGTAGTGAAAACTTTAAGCACCAAAATGCCAGTCAACTTGAAGGTGTACTTGGGCCATTAAAACAACAGCTTGAAGGATTCAGGCAGCAAATTCGTGAGTCCTACACCCACGAACAATCCGAGCGTAGCGCTCTTAAACATCAACTTGAGCACCTAAGGGATCTCAATCTTAAGATGAGTCAAGACGCCATCAACCTGACTAAAGCGCTTAAGGGCGATAACAAGCAGCAAGGCAACTGGGGTGAAGTGATCCTCGATCGCGTATTGCAGGAAAGTGGCCTACGTGAAGGCCACGAGTACCATACTCAACAAGATTTAAAGGACGATAACGGCAAACGCTTTAAGCCGGATGTCATTGTCCATCTGCCAGAAAATAAAGATGTGGTCATCGATGCTAAAATGTCGTTGGTCAGTTACGAGCGCTATTTCAATAGCGAAGATCCCGCCCTGCGCCAACAGGCGATTAATGAGCATGTGATCTCGATTCGCAGCCATATTAAGGGCTTGAGTCAAAAGGATTATCAACATCTTCATGGGCTTAAGAGCCTTGATTATGTGTTGATGTTTATTCCGATTGAACCAGCATTTTTACTGGCGCTAGAGCATGATCCTAGTCTAGTTAACTTTGCCCTTGAGCAGAATATTATGTTAGTCAGCCCAACCAATTTATTGGTGGCCCTGCGCACC
The DNA here is from genome assembly GCF_023283485.1 of Shewanella glacialipiscicola. Lineage (GTDB taxonomy): Bacteria > Pseudomonadota > Gammaproteobacteria > Enterobacterales > Shewanellaceae > Shewanella > Shewanella glacialipiscicola. The sequence goes on along the minus strand of NZ_JAKILU010000001.1, from coordinate 252,640 downwards.
ATTAATAATATTTGGCGCTATGAATACCAAAATCAACACGCGCAAACGATTGCCAAGCAAGCGGGCCGCATTTACGACAAGTTATGTGGTTATATTGAAGATATGGAAAAACTCGGCCGCGCCTTAGATAATGCCGAAAAAAGCTACCACAGTGCGATGAACAAGTTGTCATCGGGTAAAGGTAACCTTGTACGCCAAGCCCATTTAATGCAACAACTTGGTGTCGATACCAGTAAACAACTGGATAAAATGCTGCTCGAAAAAGCGCTCAATGAAGCTCAAGATGATAATGACACACAGGACGATGAGCTTGATGCCAATTTGCAGCCAGAGCGCAGCAATACCGAACTCGAACCCGCTTAATGCGGTGCTGAATAAACAACGAAATACTCACTAATTATCTTGAATCGATGCAAAAGTGTCGATTGAAACCTGAATGCCCGGAGGCAAATGCGCCATGTGCAAAGCCGTTATGAATGTGGTTATCTCTAGTGCAATATTGCTTGCAGGCGCACTCAACGCCCCTGCTGCACTTGCGCTAACATCGACGCAAAAAACCTTTATAGAGGCTGAACAAGCATTAAAAAAGCAAGACTATGCAGTTTACAAACCTCTGCGAGCAAAACTCGGTGATTATCCGCTGGCAATCTACTTAGATCACGATATTGATATTGGTAATCTTAATGGCTTATCCGGTTTTGCGGCTAAATCATTAATTGAAAAGTATGAGACTACGCCTATGTACAACAGGTTAAGGTCTAAATACTTATACAATGCTGGCAGCCAAAATCGTTGGACTGATTACCTGACTATCGCCCAAGAAGCCCCCGCCGATATCCGCCTGCAATGTTACTTCTTTGAAGCAAAACTGGCACAAGGTGACATTAAAACCGCCTATGCTGCCGCGCAATCTCTGTGGGTTTATGGTGGTTCACGGCCAAAGGAATGTGATCCGCTATTTAATACTTGGACCAAAGCCGGTAAACGTACACAAGATGTCATATGGGCACGGATGATGCTGAGTTTTGAGGCTGGTGAAACAAGCCTACTGAGTTATTTATCACAAAAAATCACCACCCACAATAACGAAGCAAAACGCTTAGTCGCCGTATTTAAAGATCCTAATAGTTTGCGCCATACCGAAAAATTTAATGATAAAAATCTCCTTGTCGGTGACATTGTTGCCGCGGGGCTAAAACGCCTTGCTCGCAAGGACCTCGATCAAGCCATTAATTTGTATACTCGGTATCAAAATTCCCATCGTTTCACGCCAGCTCAGGCAGAACAATTAAATAAATACTTGGTTCGCCGCGTATTAATTGAACAAGATGATGACCATAAAGACTATGCAGACGCAGAAATAGCTACGTTAAAAAATGACGATTTGTTTGAGCGCCGTTTAAGATGGGCAATTCGCGATCATGACATGCGCAGCATTGCGCGATATTTGAACCTGCTACAACCCGAAACCTTAGCTAAAGAACGTTGGCAATATTGGCTCTATCGTACCAATGCCAAAGATGCGCCAGAGAGTGCCACCAAGGCACTTGCCACCATCAGTAATGAACGCAATTTTTACGGTTTTGCCGCGGCACAGTACTTAAACAAACCGGTGTCGCTTAATCAAAGTCCCGAGCCCGTTGTCGATACCAGCAGTCAAAAGTTAACCGATGATGTGGGCTTTGTTAGAGTGCAAGAATTAATGGCTCTGGACCGCTATTTTGATGCGCGCTACGAATGGATATCGCTGCTCAAACGCAGTGATAACACTATGCGTGCCCGTTATGGTCGTTATGCCCACGAACAGGGCTGGTACGATTTTGGCGTTGAAGCCAGTATCCAAGGTAAGTTGTGGGATGATATACCGCTACGTTTCCCTATGGCACACCAAGAAGGCTTTGAACATGCCAGTAAAAAGCACAAAGTGAACATCGATGAAATTCGTGCTATTAGTCGCCGCGAGAGCGCCTTCTACCTTTATGCGACCTCTGGCGTAGGTGCCCGCGGATTAATGCAAATTATGCCAGCTACGGCCAAAGCAACCGCTAAAAAGCAGGGTGCAAAATATAGCGATCCAAAAGATCTTTATAGTGCCGAGCTTAATCTCAATCTTGGCAGTGCTTACTATGCCCAGTTATTGAAAGAGTTTAATCAAAACCGTGTCCTCGCCACCGCGGCCTATAATGCAGGGCCATCAAGAGTACGTCGCTGGTTAGCAAACTCAGACGGTAAACTCGATGCTATGGGCTTTATTGAAGCGATTCCGTTTACCGAAACCCGTGAATATGTGCAAGCCGTCCTCAGCTATCGATTGATTTATGAGGCGCAGGAACAAAAAGCGCAGCCATTATTCAGCGAAGCTGAACTGAAGTTTGCTTACTAACTCGCGGCATAAAAAGGAACTCGATGCTCAGCAGTATCGAGTTCCTACTTTTCAGCATACCCTAGAGTAATGCCCACACTTTAACCGCCAAAAATTATTAATGATGTCCACTAAATTCAAATAATTAGCAAAGCGAATAATTATTCAGCAATCACGCCGTTTTCTCGTAAATTTGTTTGCACTAAAAGGCATTAAATGCGAATAGTTAGTATTAATGCATTAATACTCCCATTAGGCCCATGATTAACCTTAGTTTGTTAACGCTCAGCTGTGAATACCAACCCTTTGTCGATCCCCATACGTTTACTATCGACGGCTATGAAGCCTTAGCGCGTTTTTATCAACCGAATGGCGATGCGATTGCACCCAATATAGTGTTCGAGCAACTGCATGAATCCATAGAGTTGCTCGCCGCGGTTGAATATCAAGCCAAGGTATTTCAACTCACCCATGCGCCCCAACAGCAGCGTATTTTTATTAATGTCGATCCCCATGCCGTCGATGGGCCAAATACTGCCAAGCTTATAAAGCTGTTATCACAGTACCAGCAAGTCACGGTCGAGATCATTGAAAATACCTGTGTTAACGATGCCATGCTTGCTAATCAACTATTCAGCCAATTTAAACAAGCGAATATCAAGGTAGCGCTGGACGATATTGGCGCGCCCCACTCTTTGCTGTGTGTCGATCTGATGATGAACGTGGATTATCTCAAGTTCGATCGCCATTGGTTAACCCATATCACGCATCCTGAGGGAGTCCAATTACTCATAGCACTGATTAACTTTGCTAAACAAACTAATAAGAAGTGCATTCTAGAAGGTATAGAAACTGAAGCTCACTTAGCATTTGCGCGAGACATCGGCGTCCACTTAGTCCAAGGCTTTTTGTTTAAATCTTGGTTTATTCGCCCCACCAGCAGTCAAACGCTGTGTCTTGCATAGATCGACCGCTGTCCTTTGGTTTTGCGCCACCAGTACACTCAAACCTAAACTTCACTCAGTCGAGCAATTGATTTCACAGCAGAAATGCCACTGGATAAGCAGGCAACTATCCGCCATAGTGGTAAAGCTTGTCTGCTTTCACATGTACGTTCAGCAGCGTTTTCAAATGTATTAGGAGTCGCCCGTGACACAATCTGGGATCAGCGCATTACTACAACAACTTGAACAAGTATTGCTGGGTAAACCTAGGCAAATCCGGCTTGCATTAGCCTGTATTCTCGCCCGCGGCCATCTATTGATTGAAGACTTACCTGGCATGGGTAAAACCAGTATTTCCCATGCTATAGCCCAAAGCTTGGGCTTGAGTTACCAGCGGATCCAATTTACCAGTGACATGCTGCCGGCAGACATTCTTGGCGTGTCAATTTTTGATCAACATCAGGCGCAATTTATCTTTCATCCCGGGCCGATTTTTAAGCAAATGATTTTGGCCGATGAAATTAACCGCGCCAGCCCTAAAACACAAAGTGCTTTGCTCGAGGCGATGGCTGAACAACAAATTTCCGTCGATGGCATTACCCACAGATTACCCAATCCATTCTTTGTCATCGCAACGCAAAACCCCACCGATCAATCGGGTACATTTGCGCTACCAGAATCGCAGCTAGACAGATTTATGATGCGTCTATCTATTGGCTATCCAAGCCACGACGCTGAGCTTGCGATGCTTAAAAGTAATCATAACCACTTGACCTTAGAACAATTGCCCCAGTGCCTGACACCACTAGCCTTGATGCAACTGCAAGAAGAGTGCGACAAGGTCAGCGCTTCCGATGCTCTGCTAAATTACATTTTGGCCTTAGTCGCTTTTTCGCGCAGCCAAAGTGACAGTGTGGGTTTATCACCGCGCGCCACTAAAGCTTTATTGCAAGCCGCTAAAGCATGGGCTTTTTTAGAGGGCCGACATTATTTAGTCCCCGAAGATGTGCAAGCGGTATTTTGCTGCGTGGCGGAGCACAGACTGAGAACCAGTAGCCAATTACAGGGTGAAGCGTTATCTGAGCGAATCCTTGCCAGCGTCAATCCCATCATGTAGCGAGCCATTGTAATAAACGATATCGCTAAAGTATGTCATTAAACGAATGAACCAAGGTATTTAGGTAAGCTATTCAAATAAGGAAGTGATACAAGCGTGAAACGACTGGCGGTTACAATTTTAGCCCCGATTTGGCAGCGTTGGTTAGTAAGGCGCTTACCACCGAGTCCTGAAATCATCTTAAGCCATCGCAGCATTTTTATTTTGCCGAGCGGTTTTGGCTTAGTTTGGCTAGGTCTGATTTTACTCTTATATTTGTTTGGTACTAACTATCAAAATAACTTAGTCATTGGCCTCAGTATTTTACTTTTAAGCCTGTTTAATACCTGTATTCTCTACAGTTACAAAAATCTGGCTGGCCTACATTTACGCGCCATGACGCCGCCAGAAACCTATGCGGACGAAACATTAACCTTTCCCGTCCTCATTAGTACCCATCACAGTAGCCATAATATCCAGCTTAACTATCCGCATAATCGCACTTATACAGTGCAAGACGTCAACGCCGATGAACAGCAAGCGCTGGTGCCTTTTGAGTATCATCAACGGGGAAATATGTCACCGGGGCGGCTCAAAATTGAATCCTTTTATCCCTTAGGGCTGTGCCGCGCATGGTCCCATGTCGATTTAGCCATTAACCACTTAGTTTTTGCAAAACCAATGGAAGCGCCGTTACAACTTGAGGCAGACAATATTCAATCAGAGCAAGATCCGCTGTTACTTGCGGGTAAACATGTGGCGGGTATCGATGAATTTAAAGGACTTAAACCCTATGTGCTCGGTGAATCCCTTAAGCAAGTGGCGTGGAAACAATGGGCGCAAGGGCGCGGCATGCTCAGTAAAGAATTTCAACAGCCCCAAGGCGAGCCTGTTTGGTTAAGGCTCAGACCCGATGCTAAACGGCTCGAAACCCAGTTGAGTCAGTTAAGCTGGCAAGTTAATAAACTTACGCAACTCGAGCAGTATTTCGGTTTACACCTACCCATGCCGATGGGTGAGGATATTCTGATTGCGCCCGCTACCGGCAATAACCATAGGATCGCCTGTCAAAAAGCCCTTGCCTTGTATCCACAAGCGCCGTCAGCTGTTAATTCGTCATCAGCGGCGAAGCACTCGAATAAAACAGATAAAGCCAGCAGCAAGAAGCGTCATATCCCTATCTCGAGGGAACAGGCATGAAATTACTTGCCAACAGCACGACACCGCAAATCGGCGAAAATATCGGCCGTCATACACTCTTTTGGTTATTGATCACCAATATCGCTGTATTAAGCCCATTGTTTGATAAAACCACGCCTTGGACGTTAGGGATTTGCGCGATTTGTTTGCTGTGGCGCATAGGTATTTATGTCGGCAAAGTGGCAAAGCCGCCGCGTTTTCTGGTAACTAGTCTTGCAATAGGCGCCGCCACCACATTGGCATTAGTCTCAAAGCAAATTGGCTTACTGAATGCGCTAGTGAATCTATTGCTGTTAGGTTATGCCTTAAAATACATTGAAATGCGCAACCAAAGGGATGTACGAGTTGTCGTGCTCGCGGGCTATTTTATTATCGCGCTGACATTTATTGATCACCAATCCCTACTGAGCACTCTGCTCCTACTGGTGGTTACGCTAATCAACACTTGCGTACTGGTGACGTTATACCAAGATAAACACTCCTTCAAACATACAGCTTGGCTCGGTGGCAAATTTTTACTGCAGAGTGTGCCACTCGCGCTGCTGTTGTTTTTAGTGTTACCGCGATTTGCGCCGCTCTGGTTAGTGCCTAACATGAAAGAAGCGCAAACGGGTCTGTCCGATAATCTAGCTATTGGTGATATCGGCAAGCTCACCCGTTCGACCGAACTTGCCTTTAGGGCGGGGTTTTCCAATGCAACCCCCACCAATGCCGAGTTATATTGGCGCGCCCTAGTAATGGAAAACTATGACGGTGTCACTTGGCGCCAAGATGCAGAAATTAAAAAGCTGCAAAAAGAGGTGCTGCAGTTTCCGCCATCACGGCCCAGCCCCGCGTTGATGATTAATAACCCTACTTTGATAAGCAGCAAGCCTCAAAATGCTGCGCAAGATAATAGCCACAGCATTCGTTACCAAGTGATTGCTGAGCCGAGCCACCAGCCGTGGTTATTTGGTCTGGATGTGGCCTATAGCCAAGATGATAATGTGGCCAATCTACCCGACTATCGGCTATTAGCCCTGCGTAATGTCGACCAACGCATGAGTTATCAAGTTGAATCTTGGCCCAAGGCGAAGATGGATCTCATGCTTTCAGCGCAACAAAGGCAGATTAACCTTGAGCTGCCGAGTAAGAGTAATCCGCGTACTTGGGCACTGGCAGCACAATTTAAAATGCAACATCCCGAGCCTAAGCCACAATTGTGGGCCATGATGCGCCATTTCAATAGTGAACCCTTTTTCTATACGCTCACGCCACCTCCCCTTGGGCCGCAGCAAGTGGATGATTTTCTATTTGAAAACAAAGCCGGATTTTGTGTGCATTATGCCGCTGCGTTTATTTTTATGGCGCGGGCATCAGGCTTACCTGCACGTATGGTGACAGGCTATCAAGGCGGAGAGTTTAATCCACAGGCGGGTTACTACAGCATTTATCAATATATGGCCCATGCATGGGCAGAGGTTTGGCTTGAAGGTGAAGGTTGGGTGCGCTTTGATCCGACCGCGATGGTGGCGCCCGAACGCATCGAACAAGGGTTTGACGCTCAGTTTGACCCAGAGCAAAGTTACCTGCAAGCAAGCCCTTTTAGTAGTCTACGGTTTAAATCTATGCCTTGGCTTAACGAGTTAAGACAGCGTTTTGCCAGCATAGATTACTACTGGAGTGTGTGGGTGCTCGGTTTCAACCAAGATAAACAAAAGCAAGTGCTCAGCGGGATTTTAGGCAAGGTGACTAACACTAAAATTGCGCTGTTTATGGGGCTGTGTATCAGCCTTATCGTGCTTTATATCGCCTACAGTGCAGGGCTATTACACTTTAATACTAAGGGCGATCCCATCCGTAACCGCTATCAACTCGTTTGTAATCGTCTTGCCCGCCATGGCATTAAACGCAATGACAGTGATGGTCCCAATCAATTTTCCCAGCAGATAATCAAGCAATACCAACACAGTGCACCAAAACTCTGCGCGCTGGTTCAAACCATGACGCAAAGTTATGTGGCACTGAAATACCAAGCGTTACCCGCTGAGGACTATCAACGGCATTTAAGCGAATTTAAAATGGCGGTAAAACAACTTAATAGGTACTTATTTAACGCGAAGGTGCGAGCTAAGCTCAATCTAGCCTAACAATCGCGAGTACTTAAAGGTTTAAGCTAACCAGTGCTCCCAGTAAACACCTAAAATCACGGGTAAATTTCATAGATGCAGCAATAGTGTTGAATCTTATAAATCAAACACATAGAATTGTTTTACTGTCACCATGCCGAGTTGCACATGCTTAAGTTAATCCAGTCCAATCAGATGGAAGTGCTCTGCGCCCATTTAGCCGCTTACCTGACCCAACCCCTTGCTTTTGCACGTCTACTGAGTAACGAGCATATTCTGGTGCAGAGCCCCGGCATGTCGACTTGGCTACGCCTTGAAATCGCCAAACAAAATGGTATTGCCGCCGCATTAGCGTTTCCACTACCATCGAGCTTTACTTGGCAGTTGTGCCACGACTTATTGCCCAATGTGCCTAAGGATAACGCCTTCACTAAGGCGGCAATGACGTGGAAGCTGATGCAACTCTTACCGCGCATGTTGCAAGATGATGCCTTTGGGCCATTAAGACACTACCTAGGTAATACGCTAGACAATAATGTTTCTAACGAAAATACCGCTGATACGAGTGAGCGCCTCAACACTAGCAACATGACGGCGGATGATATTAAGCTGTACCAACTCTGTGGCCGCATCGCCGACATTTTCGACCAATACTTAGTCTATCGCCCCGATTGGATTTTAGCGTGGGAGCAAAATGAGCATCCAGAATCACTCTCAAAATCGCTGAATGACGATCAACGCTGGCAACCTATTCTATGGCGCGCGCTTATTGCCTTTAACCGTGATGAGCTTAATCAAAACCATTACCATAGGGCTAACCTGCACAGTGACTTGATTGCCGCGCTGAATAATCCCGACACGTCACTCGCCAAATTGCCGCAACGTTTATTTGTGTTTGGCATTTCATCTATGGCGCCGCAAACCCTCGAGGTGCTTTATCATCTGGCAAGCCGTATCGATGTGATAGTGCTGGGTTTAAGTCCGTGTCAGCATTATTGGGGCGACATTATCGACCCCCGTAATCGTGCCCGTATGGCGGTGCAATATGCGGGTAAACGCCAATTAGCCGAACTGTGGGAAGATAAACTCGAAGTGGGCAATCCGCTACTGGCTAATAACGGTAAAATGGGCCGTGAATTACTCGATATGCTGCTTGAACTCCCCACCGAACACTGCGATTTTGGTGATGATGTTTATTGTGAGCCCTGTGACGACCCTAACGATCCCATGAATCAAGCCAGCATGCTCCACGGGGTGCAATACGATATTTTAGAGATGCAAACCTTAGACCGAGTGCTAGGGCCAGATGCCGAGCTTTATCAGAATGTTGAGAACAGACGTTTATTTAAACGCGACGATGAGTCCATTCGCGTTAAGAGTTGTCACAGCCCACTGCGGGAAGTCGAAACCCTGCACGATCACTTGCTTGAGTTACTCAGCAACCATGCAGACCTAACTCCCAAAGATATCGTGGTGATGATGCCCGATGTCGCCGCCTATGCGCCCTATATCGATGCCGTCTTTTCAGCAAAGCAAGGACTGCATTACATTCCCTACGCCATTGCCGACCGCGGCGCAGCGCAGGAATCTCCGCTCATCAATAGTTTTTTAAATTTACTGGGTATTAATCAGAGCCGTTTTGGCCTAACCGACATTTTGAGCATACTCGAAGTGCCCGCCATTTTGCGCCGTTTCCAACTCGATGACGATGAGTTGCAACTGATCCGCCGTTGGTTAGATGAGGCTGGTGTACGCTGGGGCCGTGATGAACAAAGCCGCCTTAAACAAGGCGTGCCGGCATTTGAGCAAAACTCCTGGGCGTTTGGTATTAAAAGACTGATTTTAGGCTATGCCTTAAGTGATGATGCGCCGCTGTATCAAGACCAATTAGTGGTAACCGGTATCGAAGGCCAATCAGCACAGGCGTTAGGTAAATTACTTAACTTTATTGAAGTGCTCGATGAAACGGCGCAAATACTCGCACTGCAGCAAATTGGCGCACTGCGCTTAAGTGAATTAACTGAACTGCTAGATGCTTTTTACGACACAGATGAAGACGAGCGCGAACAGTTACAAGAAATCCGCGATGCCATTGCCGCCCTAGAGAAAGAGCTGCTCTCGGCGGTAAAGCCATTAGATGCCTCACTGTTGGGTTTTTCTTTAGATGTAAGTCCGTTAGAGACGTTAACTCAAGAGCGCATAAGCGGACTGAGCCTCAGCATTGAAGTGCTGCAGCAATGGTTTAATCAACGCTTAACTGAATCCCGGGTCGGCCAGCGTTATCTTGCCGGTAGCGTGAACTTTTGTACCTTAATGCCAATGCGATCTATCCCCTTTAAGGTCGTGTGTTTACTCGGCATGAACGATGGGGTGTATCCTAGGGTTCAACATCCTGTCGGTTTTGATCTCATGGCGCACTTTGGTGCCCGCAGGGGCGATCGCTCCCGCCGCCTCGATGACAGATATTTGTTTTTAGAGGCGTTACTATCGGCGCGTGAGCAACTGTATATCAGCTATATCGGTCGTAGCGAACGGGATAACTCTGAGCGTATCGCCTCTATGCTGGTTTCTGAACTAATAGAATATTGCCAGCTGTGTTATCTGCCTGAAACGCTATTGGCTCAATCGCAAAATGCTTCAAGCCCTATAGATCCAGAGGATGCCGAAAAAGCACTTTATAAAGCGATTGTTAGCCACCAGCCACTGCAACCCTTCGATCCTAAGTTGTATCAAGCTAAGCGTGAAGGTGGTGATGAAAATGGCTCAGGCAATAAATCAGGCGTAGGCCAAAGTTACAGCCAGCAATGGTGTCCGCCTAATGCCGATAAAGCAGGCGTAAATTCGGGCCGCTTTATCGACGCGCACACCCGCATCCTGCTCGAAACTGATGAGCAAGATTCAATATTAGAGACAAATGCACAGGCCGCTTCACAGCACGAACCACAGCAAAGCAAGCAAGTGGACGTGTCTGCCTTAATCCGTTTCTTTCGAAATCCGGCGCAGTATTTTTTCAACCGAACCTTAAAAGTCGACCTTAGCCTTAATATTCAGGCCGACGATAATGACGAGCCTTTTAGCTTAAATGCCTTAGAACGCTATATGTTGCAAGCTCAGTTACTCGACGATGCCATAGGTAAAGGGACAACTGAGCCCGATATCGAGCTGATTAAACGCCTCAAAGCCAGCGGCAGTTTGCCGATGCAGCCCTTCGATGATTTACTGCTACGCCAATATCAGCACGATATTAAGCCTTTGATTGGCAGAACTTTGTTCCTCAAGGGTGAACAGGCCAGCAGCCACGCCGATATTAACCTCGCCTTTGACTTGCCCATCACGCCGGATAAATCTTACAAAGTACTACTGCAAGGTCGTATCGATGATATTAGCCCTAAGGGATTAGTGAATTATCGTCCCGGTAGCGCCCATGGCCGCGACGTACTGAGGTTGTACCTTCGCCACCTGTGCTTAATGGCGATGGGACACACACATGCAAGCTATCTACTCGACATGGGGCATTTCCACGCCCTAGCGCCAATCACCGCTGAGCGCGCCCATACGTTACTCGCCGATTTATTGGTACTGTTTTACCAAGGTCAGCAATACCCGCTGTGTTTTATGCCGCGCACCTCTTTGGCCTATGTCAGCAGCGAGGGCGAGCACGATGACCGCTTACAGCAAGCACTACCTGAATGGCTAGATGAGCAAAGTCAATTAGGTGAAGCTGCTTTTGGAGAAGGGAATGAACCTCATTACCAGCGAGTATTCAGTTTTCCGCGGGATTTCTCTGAGGAAAGCTTTGGCGTATTAGCCGAGCACATCTATCGCCCTATGGTAAGTTTATATCACAAAGACACGCTGGCTCAGCTTGAGGAATTTGCGCTTAACGATGGCATGAGCCAAGGCCAAGCAACTGCCGCACATTTAAGCCGCGATAGCGCGCAGGGAGAACCTACATGAGCGAGCTGATACCATTGAACACACAAGAATTAAGTGCAGGCGCACAGGCACTTAACCCACTCACGTTGCCCTTTGGCGGTAACCGTCTTATTGAGGCCAGTGCTGGCACAGGTAAAACCTATACCATTTCAGGCCTTTATTTACGTTTATTACTTGGCGATGGTATAGCAGCGCCGCTGACCTGCGAACAAATTCTCGTAGTAACCTTCACTAATGCGGCTACCGAAGAGTTACGGGATCGTATTCGTCGCCGTATTCAAGTCGCCTTTAAATGCTTTTTAGGACTAACGATTGCCGATCCCTTTGTGCAGGCATTGTATGACAACACCCCTGAGCGTGATCGCGCCATTGCCCTGCGGCGATTCGATCTCGCCCTTAAGTCCCTCGATGAAGCGGCGATTTTCACCATCCACGGTTTTTGTCAGCGTATTTTATCGGATCTCGCCTTTGAGTCATCTTTGCTGTTCGAATCGGACTTTACCTTAGACGATAGCGAATTTTTGCACCATGCGGTGCGGGATTTTTGGCGTGAGGCCTGTTATCCGCTGCCCGATTACTTAGCGCAAATTATTGCCAAGGAATTTGGCGAGCCCGATGGTTTAGTCAAACAGTTGCGGCCGCTCCTTGGTGCCAGTCAAGCAAAGCCGCTTAAAGCTGCGCTTAAGTTTGATGTCTTAGCCCTGTCACTGCGCCAGAGTGTCGAGCGTTTTAAATTAGTCTGGCCGCGGGGCCGCGATGACTTATTGGAACTACTGCACAGTTTACCGCTAAATGGTACCCGTTTTGGTAAAGCAACTGATCAATACCCCAAACTCGCCGCCATGTTCGATGAGCTGGATAACTGGCTTGCCTTCGGTTATGGGCTGCCGCCACTGAAAGAGTTAGCCGCCTTGTCCTTGTCTGAGTTAAAACTCAACAAGGGCGGCGTGATCCCAAGCGTAAGTGAAGCGCCGCTGATGGATCATATGGAGCAGCTAGCTACATTGATAGCTGCGATTAAACCGGCATTTTTATATAGCGCTAAACTCAGGATCAGCGAGCGTTTTAGCGAGCAAAAACAGCAAAAGAACGTGCTAACACCCGATGATTTACTCACGACCTTAGCAAGCGCGCTAAATGCCAACAATGAAACCTTGCCCAAAGCCGTGGCGGCGCGTTTCCCGGTTGCGCTTATTGATGAGTTCCAAGATACCGATCCGCTGCAATTTGCTATTTTCTCTGATATTTACCAAGGCCGTTACCCATTTGAGCAACAAGATAAAGACGATACTGAAAACAAACTCAGTCTATTGATGATTGGCGATCCTAAACAAGCCATTTATGCCTTTCGCGGCGCTGATATTCATACCTATATTGAGGCGCGTAATCATACGCAGGCCCACTATCATCTGGATACTAACTACCGCTCAAGCGCCAACATGGTGGCTGGGGTCAACCATCTATTTAGCCAGCATCCCGATCCTTTTATCAGCCAGTCGATCCCCTTTGATAGCGTGAAAACGCCCAGCAGTGCTAAAGATAAGACTCTCACTGAAAAAACCGCTAATCCCGCCGCCTTAAGATTAAGACTCTTGAGTGAAAGTGAAGATAACGGCCTCAACAAGACCACTGCTAGACACATATTGGCCGAAGATGCGGCGGCAGAAATCACTCGCTTACTTACAGATGCAGCCAATGGCGAGTGCCACAGCCCGAAAGGGCCTTTGGTTGCTAAAGACATCGCCATCCTAGTGCGTGATCGTAACGAAGCCGCGGTGATGAAAACTGCATTGAGTAAACGTCACATAGGCGCGGTGTTTTTAAGTCGCGACAGTGTATTTGATACCCTAGAAGCGCGGGAAATGGCGTTAATTTTACGCTCTCTAGCTAACCCAAAGGATGAGCGAGCACTGCGCAGCGCCCTAGCCACAGCATTATTAGGCTATAGCGCTGAGCAAATTCATGCCTTTAACCAAGATGAAGAGCAGCGACAACTGCTGTTAGAACAGTTTTTTAACTTGCACCAAGTGTGGCAAAAACGCGGCATCATGCCCGCACTACTCAGCCTTGCCAATAGTACTAAGCTGATTGACCGTTTACTGCACACCACAAGTACTGATATTCAAGAACAAGACGCCACTAACGGCGAACGTCGTTTGACGGATTTTCGCCACCTTGCCGAGCTATTACAGCAAAAAGCCACCGAGCTTGATGGCATTAGCGCCCTACTCAATTGGTATGAGCAACAACTGATTGATAATACTGGCACCGATGAGCAGCAGCTGCGCCTCGAAAGCGAGCAGAATCTAGTACAAATCGTTACTATCCATAAGAGTAAGGGCCTTGAGTATCCCGTATGTTTTGTGCCCTTTGTCAGCCTAGCCCGTGACAATCGCCGCCGCCCAACGCCTATGCTGTATCACAGAATCAACGATGCTGGTGAGCAAGAGTTAGTGTGGGATATCGAAGGTACGGATGAGGGTTGGGAGCAAGCAAAACAGGAAACCTTGGCCGAAGATTTGCGCCTCTTGTATGTTGCGCTCACTCGCCCTGTATATTTATGTTACTTGTATATTGCTAACCACAGTCGTCAGCTTAAAAATGGCCTTAAAAGCCAGCTGCATGAAACCGCTATCGGCTATCTATTAAATATAGGCGACTCAGAATGTGATTTTGCCCGTATCTGCAAAGCAGCCCAGCAACTCGCCCAAAGTGTAGATGCCATTAGCCTTGATAAGGTACCCGATAACATAGACGAGCGCCCATTGCCCTCAAGTCAAGATAGCGCGCAAGTGTTATGCGCGAAAACCTTAACTCGCCAATACAATACGCCGTGGCGAGTTGGCAGTTATTCAGGTCTAGTTAAAAATACCAGCCATGGTAAAGCTGCGCCTGGTGCGGATGATGAAGCATTGAGTGTGCTAGACACAGTCCAAATTTCAACCACAGATAGCCCCCAACAGGATGGTATGCTCAATCGCTTTAACTTTGAACGCGGCGCCAATGCCGGTAGCTTTATGCACTTAGTGTTAGAAGAGATTGATTTTACCAAAGCAGAAATCGACTTACCGCTGCAATTACCCAAAGCCATGCTGCAATATGGAATCCTCCCCGAGTGGCAAGCGGTATTACATACTTGGTATTTGGATATACTGCATGCACCACTTGGGCTAATGCCATCCGCAATGCCGCCAACACCCGCATTTCAGAGCAATGCTGCAACATCTTCAGCGAATGACTATGCGATTGATTACGAGAGCAATTTAAAGCCGGCCAAACCTGAACATCCAGATCTGTACTTAGCCAAGTTATCACCGCAAGATACCTTAGTCGAAATGGAATTTTATTTACCTTTAAGCGAGCTTAAGGATACTGAGCTCAATACGCTACTGCAGCAGTTTGGCTATGAGTCGACACTTAAGTTTGATGAACTTAAGGGCATGCTCAAGGGTTTTATCGACTTAACCTTTGAATATCAAGGTCAATATTACATCGCCGATTATAAATCGAATCATTTGGGCGACAATATCAATGCCTATCATCAGAGCGCGCTGCAAAGCGCAATCACCGACCACAGATACGATTTACAATACATCCTTTACTCATTGGCGCTGCACCGATATTTAAGTTTGCGCCTGCCAAGTTATGACTACGACAGCCATATCGGCGGTTGTTATTACTTATTTTTACGGGGCATGTCGGCGCAATATCCCGGCTATGGTATTTATTACGATAAACCTGCCAAAGCGCTTATCCTCGCACTCGACGCGCTTTTTAATAACAATTTATTTCACAGCAAATTACCCCGCAAAACTGATGCAGGAGTCATAGCATAATGCGCTCAACTCAACGGCTAAATGCACATTCACTCACCGCAGCGAAATGGATAGACCATGGTGCAATCCAGCTTAGTGCAGTCTTGCCAGAACTATTAAAGCTGTGGGAGCAGGAACGACTGCTCACGCCACTGGATAGACACTTTGCGCTCGAGATGAGTCAGTTGCATCCCAGTGATGGCCAGCACCCCCTGTTTATTTTGTTGTGTGCGCTGTTAAGCCAGCAATTATCTTCACAGCACAGCTGCCTCGTGTTAGCCCATATAGTGCCGCTTAATCCCATGGCCGAGCAAACTAGCCATTGTAAAATCAGCTTAAGTCTAGAGGCGCTAACACAGAGCTTGCAAAGCTTTGATGCAGTTGGAATCGCGGGTAGCAATAAACCACTTATTTTTGACAATGGCAGGCTCTATTTGCAACGTTACCATCAATTTGAAACCTCAGTGGCCGCCTCATTAATCCGTTTATCTGGCGCCGTATCTGAGCACGTATCAGCAGATACTCACGCTCAAGATCAAATTAAAGATGCTAAGTTGAGGTCACGTTTAGATCAATTATTCCCTACCAATGCACTCGTTAATCATGAACTTATTAACAATGAAAACGCCGCGATTATCGACTGGCAAAAAGTGGCTACCGCCACAGCGCTAGGCAAAAAACTGTCGGTGATCACTGGCGGCCCAGGTACAGGTAAAACCACCACTGTGACTAAGCTTTTATTGTTGCTGCAAATGGAATCTATGCAGGAAATACGCTTAGTGGCACCCACGGGAAAAGCCGCAGCCCGCTTAAGCGAATCAATTAAGGCCTCAAAAGCCCGTCTGGCAAAGGAACTCAACGCCCATGCTGATGTTGGTGCCAATAACCAAGACTTTCTAACGGCGTTAGGGCGTATTCCAGAGGAGGCATCAACCTTACACAGACTGCTCGGGGTGATCCCAAATTCAGCGCACTTTCGTCACCATCAAGGCAATCCGCTACGACTCGACTTGTTAATCGTCGATGAAGCTTCCATGGTCGATTTGCCCATGATGTATAAACTACTGAGCGCACTACCTGAGCACGCCGGTTTGATTTTGCTTGGCGATCAAGACCAACTCGCCTCGGTAGAAGCCGGTGCTGTGCTCGCCGATATTTGTGCAGGTCTTAAAATACCAGCAGATCCCAATAACCCTATTCCAAACAATAATTTTCTAAACAACAATGAGTTAAATAAGAGTCCTCAGTGGCAAATGCGCTACTCCAAAGAGCAAGCTGAGCGCCTGTGCGCCTTAACGGGTTTTGAATTAACGCCTTATATCAGTGATGTCCCTAAACTTGGCGATAGCTTGTGTATGTTGATGCACAGTCACAGATTTAAAGGCGATGCAGGTATTGGACTGCTTGCCAGCGCCGTCAATCGCGCTGATATTCAAGCTATTTTACAGGTATGGCAACAAGGCCCAGCGGAATTAAGCTGGCTAGAACACAGCATGCTCGTAAGCCAAACCCAAGCGAAAGTGAGCGAACCTGCCAATAACGCAGGGCTTAACTTATTGCTCGAACAAGCCTGCAACCAATATGGCGACTATCTTCGCGCATTGAACCACTCTGTAGATAACAGTGATTTAGGCACTCGTCCAAGTACCGCTGACATCATAGAACGCTTCAACCAGTACCGTATTTTATGCGCCATGCGCTCAGGCGATTATGGGGTCGAAGGTATCAATCAATATGTGACTCAGGCACTTGCCAATGCCAAGCTGATCAAACCGCTGCAGGAGTTTTACCTAGGCAGGCCCATCATCATCCAAAGCAATGACTATAACCTAGGCCTATTTAATGGCGATATCGGACTGATTTTACAGGACGAAGATAAACCCGAACGTTTAATGGCACATTTTATCAAGGCCGATGGCAGCCTGTTAAAAGTTTTACCCGCCCGTTTACCTAGCCATGAAACCTGTTACGCCATGACAGTACACAAAAGCCAAGGTAGCGAATTCAGCCGCGTTGCTTTAGTGCTACCGCCAAGTCCAAGCTTAGCCCAGTGGCAACTGTTGACTAAAGAGTTGGTCTACACCGCCATCACCCGCGCTAAAACCCACTTTACCTGCTTAGGTACCCAGCAAGTGTTCGAACACGCCAGCAGCCAAGTGACTCAACGGGCATCAGGCCTTGCTGATAGACTCTGGTTGGGCAATTCACAAACCAGCTCTGCGGGTTAAACCCAACGGGGATGCGCTAAAATTCGCCACTTAATAGCGCCAAGGCACCAAAGCCTTGCGCTCATAGGGGCAAGAAAACTAAGATGTCAGCGGCTGTACTATTGGATGATATTCATATTGCCACTGGCCGATGTCATCCGACTTTGCTCACTTGAGGAATCATAATGTCTAAGATCAATCTACTTTTGCTGTGCGGTGGCGGAAGTGCCGAACACGATATTTCATTAATGTCGGCCAATTATTTTGAAACCTCATTGGCAAAGTCCGAGAAGTTTTGTGTATTACGCGTCGAGCTGGATAAATTAGGCCAGTACCGCACCGTCGCAGGTGATGACTGTGAATTAACCAATAGCCGTGAAATTCGCTTCCGTGATCAAAGTAAAGCGCCGTGGCCAGTCGATTACGTCATTCCTTGCATTCATGGTTACCCTGGCGAAACCGGCGACATTCAATCTTATTTTAACCTGATCCAACTGCCCTATTTTGGCTGCGAATCCGAAGCCAGTAGCAACTGCTTCAACAAGATCACCGCTAAAATGTGGTTCTCAGCCTTAGGTATTCCCAATACACCGTATATTTTCTTGAATCAGTTTGATGATGCGGCGATTGAGCAAACTCAAGCGGCATTAGCGCAATGGGGATCCATCTTTGTTAAAGCGGCTTCACAGGGGTCCTCTGTAGGTTGTTACAAAGTCGATGACCGCGATAATGTTGCCGCCGTACTTAAAGATGCGTTTGGTTATGCACCCTATGTGATAGTTGAAAAAACGATTAAAGCTCGCGAGTTAGAAGTGGCGGTATACGAGTACAACGGTGAAGTAGTGGCAACCGTGCCGGGTGAAATCATTTGTGATACCAATAACTTTTACACCTTCGATGAAAAGTACGCCAAAAACAGCAAAGCACGGACCGATGTTGTGGCACAAAACGTTTCAGTTGAGATCAGCGAGCAAATTCGTGCCTATGCGATTAAGGCATTTAAAGGCATGAAACTGCGTCATCTGTCGCGTATCGACTTTTTCTTAACCGCTGATAACGAGATTCTGCTAAATGAAATCAATACCTTTCCAGGTTCTACGCCGATTTCGATGTTCCCCAAAATGCTACAGAATCACGGGCATGACTTTACTGAATACTTGAGCCTAGTGATTAACGGCCAGTTAAAAACTAACGCTTAATACCAATTCAATAACAGCTAAAACAATTAGAGCGCCCTAGGCGCTCTAATTATTTGGATGACTAATTCAGTAAGTGCTAACACCCGCTCAGCATTTAAATTTACTCAGGCGACTTACCTTAACGGTAAAACCTTATTCTTGAATGCGTTCCAGTTTTGCAATGTAAAACCCATCAAAACCACTATCGGCTGGGCTAATACTTTCATCTTCAATTAAACGGAAATTAGGATTTTCAGCTAAAAAGGCATCTACTTGACCACGATTCTCGCAGGGGAAGATAGAACAGGTGGCATACACGACAATACCGCCAACTTTAACCATGCGGCTGTAGCTGCTCAAAATATGTTGTTGCAGCGCCATTAATACTGGTAAACGTTCAACGGTATCGCGCCATTTCGCATCGGGGTTACGCTTCAACACCCCTAAACCTGAACATGGAACATCGAGTAATACTCTGTCTGCACTCAGTTTTAAGCGTTTAATGGTTTTACTGCTGGCGATAACGCGTGTTTCAACATTGTGTGCGCCATTACGTCGAGCACGCTCTTTGAGTTTATCGAGTTTCCATTGCTCCACATCCATCGCCAACAGGCGGCCTTTGCCCTGCATTTGCGCCGCAATATGCAAGGTTTTACCCCCCGCACCCGCGCAAGCATCAATCACTTTCATCCCGGGTTTGGCATCGAGCGCCGCCGCTACGCGCTGCGAGCCTGCATCTTGCTGCTCGAATAAACCGTCTTTAAAGCTTTGTGTACGAAACAAAGCGGAATCTGAGGTCACTTCAAGGGCAGAATCGACTCCGTCAACGCTAAGCGTGCTGACAAACTCAGCGGCAAGTTTTGCCGCTAACTCATCACGAGTGACTTTAAGACCATTTGCGCGTAAAAAACGTTTCGGTGCTGTGCTTAAGGCTGCACGTTCTTTTTCCCAAGCATCGCCTAATTGCTCACGGCCCATAGTATCAAGCCATTCGGGACAACCGTCCCATAATACCGGCTTAGTTTTCGCTTGCTCGACACGATCGGCTAAACGTGCCTCATCGACTTGCAGCGAATATTGCATTTTAGGCAGTTCAAGCCCGTGGAATAAATGCCACGCATTAAGCAATTTAGAACCAAAACGTTCCATCTCATCTGGGCTAATTTCCGCCAGATAGCAGTAAAGATTTAAGCGACGAAGGATATCTCCTGTCGTTAATGCGATACGCGCCTGTTCGGCGGGCACCAATTGCAATCCAGAAAAATGCTGAGAATAGGCCCGATCTAAGGGTTTCCCTTGGCTCAGCACCATAGTTAAGATACTGATCACTAATTCGTTCGAGCTGGCAGAAAGCGGAGAGTTCAACATTTAAATGGTCACCATGGATTATAAAACCGGAGGATCATAGGAGGTCAGGCCCTAATACGCAAGTACGCTAGCGTTGTGTGGAGGTTAAAGCGATAAAAAAAGCGATCCAAGTGGATCGCTTTTTTACCTGCGAATTTTATAGATGACATCTTTGAACCTTTTACCAGCGTAAAAAAAGATAAGAGAAACGAACCTGTAGATACAAAAAAGCCGCATCGTAAAATGCGGCTAATCAAGAGATACTATACGCTTTATACAACAAACTTAGGCGTATTTACGGACTTTTTTAAGTGCGATTTGTTGCTTTAGCATAGATAAATGTTCGATAAACACTTTGCCATGCAAATGATCAATTTCATGTTGCAATACAATAGCTAAAAACTCATCAGTTTCAATTTCAATAGCCTTGCCCGTTCTGTCTAAGGCGATCACTT
The DNA here is from genome assembly GCF_023283485.1 of Shewanella glacialipiscicola. Lineage (GTDB taxonomy): Bacteria > Pseudomonadota > Gammaproteobacteria > Enterobacterales > Shewanellaceae > Shewanella > Shewanella glacialipiscicola. The sequence continues at coordinate 231,992 of NZ_JAKILU010000001.1, read as the reverse complement.
TGATTTTTTCAAAACGAGTCACCTTAGCGCGATAACCGGGGATAGATAAACAACCTTCTTCACCGATAAACTCACCAGACTTTTCGACGATTTCCGGGTTGATTAGCACTTGAGGTTGGTCACGCTCATCAGATAAATCGATCACGATAATCGCATCGGTACTGCCAACTTGTGTTGCCGCTAAACCGATACCATCTTCGGTGTGGTACATGGTTTCGATTAAGTCATCGATAAATCCCTGAACAGATTCAATATCTTTTACAGGTTGCGCTTTACGTTTAAGGCGTTCATCGGGGATTGTTAGAATATCGAGTACAGCCATGCCGGTTATCTTCTCTCATCGAGTCAAAAAAATTGGCGCTATTATGGACTATTTGACCGTTTACACAATATTTAAGCCAATAATAGGTTAAATATTTCATCGGTAATCGGAATTAACGATAAAACCTTAAGGATTTTGTACCATTAACAGGCTGATGAATCCTTTACTTTACCTAATATTTCCTTATTACCGGTAAACTACTGCTACCGCTGTGGAATGAAATTCAGTGAGTGCCACATATTATTTAACTTGAGGCTGCTATTTGATGGCATCGTTTCCAAAAGACAAATCACCACTGTATGCATATCTTCAACAAGATGAAAAAGATATTGCGAGTGAACAGACAAAAACAACCACGCTATCACCCATGGCGAAAATATGGCATATCGTGGCGATGATCCCACAGGGTAAAGTCAGCAGTTATGGCAAAATTGCCGATTATGCGGGTTTACCAGGTCGAGCACGTTATGTGTCTAAAGCGTTAAAATCGGCACCAGAGCATTTATCACTTCCTTGGCATAGAGTGCTTAATAGCCAAGGTAAAATTTCTTTTGAAAAAAACTCACATGCTTTTCAGCAACAAATGGAATTATTAAGAATGGATGGGGTAACAGTGAACTGTGGCAAAATTAGCTTGTCTGAATATGAATGGCGTCCCGATCTGGTGACGTTGGTCATGGCAATGCCATTTTAGTTTACTATGCTGCTTTTAATATTGATTTAGATAGCTATTTACAGGAACGTCAGTCTCGGCTATAACCTGCTGTCTGTCGATGCCATTATCGAGCAACCTTAAACAGTGTAAGTCAGCATGCTACTGGACACTTTTTTATCAACCACTACCTATGATTATTTGTAGTGATACAAGGTGAAAACCTGCGAACCAAGGAGCATTCTTTGCGTACCCTTCCCCTATTATTCGTCAGCTTTACCGCACTCACCCAAAGTATGTCAGCCATGGCAGCACCAACGCCATTAACGCCGCATACCGCCGAATATCAAGTCAACTATGGTGATATAGAATTAGGTAAAGCCAAATATACACTCCCTAATGCCGAAGGAGGCATATTTAAGTATCGGTTTGATAGCAGTCTTAGTCTGTTATTGTTAACCGACGAACGTCATCTTTTAAGTGAGTTTACGCAAAATGAGACTCAGCTAAGCCCTTTACGTTACTCACAGCAACGTCTAGGTGTCGGACCTAATTTCACCGAGCAAACCGCATTTGCTAAAGATCAAGGCTTTATCCATACCCGTTATAAAGATAAAAAAAGCAAGTTCCCCTATGACGGAACAATCTTCGATCCGTTAATGGTACAACTGCAATTTAGGTTAGATATCAGCGCAGGCAAAGAAGAACTTGACTACAAAATGGTCAAGGACAATGAACTGGATGAATACAAATTTCGCGTTGTCGGTAAAGAACGTATGACGATTGAGAGTGGCAGTTATAACACGGTCAAAATTGAAGTCGTACGTGAGAATAACAAGAAACGCCAAACCTTCTTTTGGATGGCGCCAGAGCTAGCCTATCTGCCCGTGCGCTTAACCCACTTTGAAAAAGGCAGTAAACAGCTTGATATTAAGCTATTGAAATATCACTTTGATGAAACAGCAAGCCAAGCTGTGCTACCTGCTGAGATAGTAGAAAAGCCGAAGGTACCTAAACTTCTCGGTACGGCTGAAGATTAATCCGTAAAACAATCTATAACCCATCCATAAAATAATCCCGTTTAATCACAACAATACCCAACTGAGCCATATATAGTTAAAGTAGGTATTGTTGATGGTTTATTACATAACGGCAGTCAGTTTAAGTTCGGTTTATGCTTACATGTGGTTTAAAGAGCGGTTAAAACCCCGTATCCACTGAAGCACAATATAAATAACATCACATATCGATTAACAATTCGCCCAATCTAAATAATGTCCAGTTACCGGGCTGCATAATATGCCACTGTTCATTATCCGTTAATGGACGAGTAGCAACAACAGTCACCACATCATGGGCTGTGGTTTCTTTATCAAAATCAATCACTACATCGGTATCAATCAATTTTGCTTTACCAAACGGTGCACGGCGAGTGATATAACATAAGTTATTGCTGCAATAGCTCATCAGGTGCTCGCCATCACTCAATATCATATTGAATACACCTAAGGCACGAATGTCATCCGCTAAAAGAGCGACAAATTTAAAAACGGCGAGCATATCCTCAGGTTTAGTATTCCCAAAATGCTGGGCGATTTGTTCTAAAATCCAACAAAAAGCCAATTCACTGTCGGTATCACCTACGGGTTGATAACGAGAAACGGGAAATTGGGGATGATAATCTGTCAGTTGGCCATTATGGGCATAGGTCCAATAGCATCCCCATAACTCACGGGTAAACGGGTGGGTATTTTCTAATGATACACAACCGCGATTCGCTTGGCGGATATGGCTTATCACCACCTCACTTTTAATTGGGTAAGATTGGATCAATTTTGCAATATGCGATTCACTACTTGGGCTTGCATCCTTAAATGTCCGGCTACCTTTGCCCTCATAAAAAGTAATCCCCCAGCCGTCGACGTGCGGGCCCGTTACCCCACCGCGTTGTGCTAATCCGGTAAAACTAAACACAATATCGGTTGGCACGTTGGCGCTCATCGCCAGTAATTCACACATATTTCTCGCCTATCTTCAATCAAACATCCGCTGGTTAGTATTGTAACTAGTTGATGACATTTGTGGAACGATCAAAGCAGACAAATAATTTAAACAATTGTTTGAAAAATGCTTGTATTAAAATCTGCTAAGGTTTAACTTTTATGCGACACAGGTCTGACCACAATCTATAATTGTGATCACAATCAATAAAACACTCTATGACCTGTGGTTGGCACTCGGTCATATTTAAGGAGAATTACAGTGACTACCCTACTTTGGATCATCGCCATGATCTTAGTGTTAGGAACGCTAGCTTACCTTCGGGTATCTTTGCTCACTACCACTATTGCAGCCGCTGTTGTCATGACGGCAGGCTGGGCACTCGATATTGTTGGCCCTATCTCTTGGATCGTATTCCTGGTGATCGCGCTGCCGTTTAATATCAGTGCATTTAGACAAAATATGATCAGCCGTCCGCTGATGAAAGTTTATCGCGGCATCATGCCAGAAATGTCGACAACAGAAAAAGAAGCCATTGAAGCCGGCACCACATGGTGGGAAGCAGACTTATTTGCGGGTAATCCTAACTGGAAAAAACTGCATAATTACCCTGTTGCTCGTTTAAGTGCCGATGAACAAGCCTTCCTCGATGGTCCTGTTGAAGAAGTGTGCCGCATGGTGAATCAACACCAAGTATCACACCAGTTGGCAGACTTACCTGCCGATGTATGGCAATACTTAAAAGATCACGGCTTTTTTGCCATGATCATTAAGAAAAAATTTGGCGGCTTAGAATATTCAGCCTATGCCCAATCGCGCGTATTACAAAAGCTAGCGGGTTTAAGCAGTGAATTAGCCTCAACTGTTGGTGTGCCTAACTCTTTAGGCCCTGGAGAATTGCTGCAACATTACGGCACGCCAGAGCAACAAAATCATTATTTACCGCGTTTAGCCAAAGGGTTAGAAGTACCTTGTTTTGCACTCACAAGCCCAGAAGCGGGTAGCGATGCAGGCTCAATACCTGACTTTGGTATTGTGTGTAAAGGCCAATGGGAAGGTGAAGAAATTCTCGGGATGAAACTGACCTGGAATAAGCGTTACATCACCCTAGCGCCCGTTGCGACAGTATTAGGCTTAGCCTTTAAATTGCGCGATCCAGATCATCTACTTGGCGATAAAGAAGAACTTGGCATTACCTGTGCTTTGATCCCAACCGATATGGAAGGTGTTGAAACGGGTCGTCGTCACTTCCCGCTAAATTGTATGTTCCAAAATGGTCCGACTCACGGCAACGAAGTATTTGTACCATTAAGCTTTATCATTGGCGGCCCTAAAATGGCAGGTCAAGGCTGGCGTATGCTGGTGGAATGTTTGTCTGTTGGCCGTGGTATCACTTTGCCATCAAACTCAGCGGGTGGCGTGAAAACTGCCGCACTGGCAACTGGAGCTTATGCGCGTATTCGTCGCCAATTCAAATTGCCTATTGGCAAACTTGAAGGTATTGAAGAGCCAATGGCGCGCATCGGTGGTAACGCCTATCTTATGGATGCGGTAACGACGTTAACCACCACAGGTATTGATTTGGGTGAGAAACCGTCTGTAATCTCTGCGATTGTGAAATATCACTTAACAGACAGAATGCAACGATGCGTTATTGATGCCATGGATATTCACGGCGGTAAAGGCGTATGCCTTGGCCCAAATAACTATTTAGGCCGTGGCTATCAAGCTGCGCCTATCGCGATTACCGTTGAAGGCGCAAACATCCTGACCCGTTCAATGATCATCTACGGCCAAGGCGCAATTCGCTGCCATCCATACGTGCTGGCAGAAATGGAATCCGCGTTTGATACCCAATCGGGTCAAGGTTTAGCTAACTTCGATGCGGCTATCTTTGGTCATATTGGTTTTGCAACCAGTAACTTGGTTCGTAGCTTCTGGTTAGGTCTGACATCGAGCCGTTTCTCTAACGCGCCTTACTCAGATAAAACCAAACGTTACTATCAACAAATGAACCGTTTTAGTGCCAACCTTGCCCTGCTCTCTGACTTAGCCATGGCAACCTTAGGCGGTAATCTTAAACGTAAAGAACGTATCTCTGCCCGTTTAGGTGACTTATTAAGTCAGCTGTATCTGGCCTCTGCTACGCTGAAACGTTATGAGGATGAAGGTCGCCAAACCGACGATTTGCCATTAGTGCAATGGGCGGTTGAAGATGCGCTGTACAAACTACAGGCTTCTTTAGACGATTTACTGGATAACTTCCCTGCGGGTCTTGGCGGCGTATTACGCGTGGTAATGTTCCCATTTGGTCGCCCGCTGAAACGCCCTAGTGATGTGTTAGATCATAAAGTGGCGAAGATAATGCAAACACCATGTGAAAGCCGTGACCGTTTAGGTAAAGGTCAGTTCTGGACTAACTCTGAGCATAATGCTGTCGGTATCCAAGAACAAACACTGCTTGATATCATCGCGTCAGAGCCTTTGCATGACAAAGTCTGTAAAGCCAGTGGAAAACGCCTGCCATTCATGTGGTTAGATAAAGTTGCCGCTGAAGGAAAAGCATTAGGTGTGTTAAGTGATACCGAAGTGCAATTACTGGAAAGAGCAGAAATTGGCCGGATGAAATCAATCAACGTTGATGACTTTGACCCCGCTGAACTGCGCCCAGAAATGGTTTCTACCACTACACAGGAACGCGCGGCGTAATCCATTGAGTAAAATTTAAACCCACAAAAAGGAGGCTAATTAGCCTCCTTTTTTATTGCCTTAATCTGTGCTAAATAGCGTTATCAATAAGTTACGATTTCGCGGGCGTCACTTCTTCTACCGCTTTATCTTGGACTGCTTGCGCTTCTTGCTCTGCAATAGCTTGCTGTATTTTGGCTTCTTCTAAGGCTTCAATGGGTAATAAACTAATCAGCTCAATACTATTCGGAAACACGGTATCGTTGCCTGAAACAACCATAACTTTCCCGTCCTTAGTGAGATAAACCAATGGCATTGCGGTTTCACCATAACGTTTACGGAAATGCTCAAAACTAAAGTTGTCGGTAATATTGGTCACTTTAAGTACTGCCCCCTTAGCCATCAAACTCGCCATTTTTGCGTAGGACACTGAATCACCAAATAAACATAACCGCTGTTTATAGGATTCAGATAACTGATGTCGAGCACTCCCCGCCTCAGTATTATTGAGTTCAAACACCTTTTTCCCACCAAATAAATCTTGAAAATAAAAACTGACGAGCGGATTGAGTTGACGATAAGGTGACATGATTAGCACTCGGCCAATACCGGTTAAATCCATATAAGTTTCAGCATGTTCAGATGCGGGATTGCCAAAGTACACCGGAATATTATCCATCCGAGCAAGACGAATATTATCCCAGTTACTATCAGCCAATAGCACTTTGACATCTTTAGATTTTAAGATTTTAGCTAACTCTCTAGAAAATTTAGAGGCGCCAAAAATCAGCAAGCCTTGGGCAGAATCGGCTTTAACCCCAAGAAAACGTGCCCAGCGCCCAGCAGTTAAGCTTTGAATCACCACAGTGCCTATAATGATTAAGAAAACTAAAGGCACAATAGCATCAGCGCCTTGCACATTATTGGCCTCTAACTTAATCGCAAATAAAGACGATACCGCTGCAGCAACAATGCCCCGCGGCGCAATCCAACATAAAAACCACTTATCGGCCCGCGACAGTGATGTCCCCACACCAGACACCCAAATACTCAGTGGCCGCGCCACTAACATAGTTACCACCAATACACCCACGCCACCCCAACCTAAATCGAGCATGGCGTTAGAATCGAGTCGCGCCGCCAGTAAAATAAACAATGCCGAAATAAGTAACACGGTTAAGGTTTCTTTAAACTCAAGGATTTCAGCGATATCAACACCACGCATATTGGCTAACCAAATCCCCATCACAGTGACAGTCAGTAAACCAGACTCTTCTTGTAATAGATTTGAGCCAACAAATACCCCCAGCATCAGTGTTAACACGGCGGTATTACGCAAATAATGTGGTAATAAGTTACGCCTTAATATCTGTCCGGTGAGGTACCCCGCAGCAGCGCCTAACCCAAGCCCTAAAGAGAGCATAGAACCAAGGGCGTACAGCACATGAGTCGTTGGATCGCCAGAAACTGTGATGTATTCAAATACTAACACGGCTAATAGCGCGCCTATCGGGTCGATAACAATCCCTTCCCAACGTAAAATACTCGCAAGCTGAGATTTAGGCCGCACACTTCTTAGCATAGGGACAATAACCGTCGGCCCAGTAACGACCACCAGCGCCCCAAAGAGCAACGCAATTTCCCAACTAAAATCGAGTAAATAAAAGGTCGCCGTCGTAATGCAAGCCCAGGTGATTGCAGTACCAATGGTCACCAGATGCGTTACCATACGACCATGATCTTTGATTTCTTTAAAATTAAGGGTCAAAGCGCCCTCAAATAAAATCACCGCAACCCCGAGGGAAATGATTGGAAAGAGTAAATTGCCAAAAATCGCATCAGGATTAAGGAAGCCAAGTCCAGGGCCCAAGGTTAGGCCACACAGTAGCAAAGGCAAAATAGCCGGTAAGCGTAATTTCCAGCCTAGCCACTGACAAAAAAGTGATAACACTCCGATCAACGCCAACATACCGGTGATTTGTTCAACCATAAAAAGTCCTAAAAGTGAGAAATCCATTCGTTCAAGTTATCGTTAATAAAATAGATGATATGAGCACGATAATGGTTCACAAATTATCTATTTAACCTGAACTCGGGATAGTGGCTGTGGTAACTAATTAATCTTATTACCTTATCCAAAAAATTAACTCTACAGAGATAGTTTTTTCGTTATCAATGCAAGTTTGCATACCTAATAGCGGCTATTCGTAGCAAACTTAACGCAGATAAAGGGAAAAATAACCTGTAGAGACACAGAGCTTATCCCGAATTCAGGTTATTTAGCTTAACAATAGCAGTAAACACTCAAACACTATGAAGTTTATTAAAGACCAAAAGTAAAACTAAGCCACAACGATAATACCAAACAAATCACTGTGGTTAACATGCTGTGATTAATTGATAAAAATGATAAATAAAAAGGCCTTACATTGCTGTAAGGCCTTTTTATTTATTTGGCGGAGCGGACGGGACTCGAACCCGCGACCCCCGGCGTGACAGGCCGGTATTCTAACCAACTGAACTACCGCTCCAAATTTATCTATCGTCAATATCTTACAAGTTTCAAACCCCAAACCTCAGCGTGATAGACCGCTAAAGCAAAAACAGAAGAATAGAACTAATTTACCCATAATCCTGTTCAAGACGCGCAGATAATACGGATGAGCACCCAAATCGTCAACTATTTTTTACTTATATTTATCATTTGGTTAAAACAAACCCGCCTTAAGGTCGACTTGGGTTCATATCTCAAACATTTCGATTCTGTCCCAAATAAAACATTGTGGTTCAACACTTAAAACTGACACTTAGCTAACGATTGTTATCGGCCTCATCAGGCAACGTGAGATCGATATCATCTAGCGAGGGTGCTTGCTTGGCTGGCTTTTGCTGCTGTACACGTAACTCCGCAGCCGCTAAGGCCTGTGTCAGGCTTTGGCGCTTACGCCATACAATTAAGCCTAAAATGCCTAATACCAGTAAGATGATATTAATGGTAATAATCCAGAATATGGCATCTTTTTTAGCAAGTACTTCTTCGTCGGCCGCTTTTTGTGCCGCAATAGCGGCAACTTCGGCCAACTCTTTAGCTGTAGGTAATGGCGCTGGTGGTGGATTAAAACTAAAGAACAGTTCTGGTAAATCGAGTAAAATTTCACGCCCCGTAATCGTAGTTGTGGCAACTGAGCCCTTAAGCTTATAACGACCAAACTCAATCAATGTGGGTAATATTAACTCACTATCGGGCTGTGTTACGCCATTAACAACCAAGGGAACTTGCATGCCTGCAGGACCCGTTAACTCAAATGAAAAATGCGTTTCAGCTAATTGCAGCGCACTATTATCAACGTGCAACATGACTTTCCATTCGGCCATTGACGAGTTTTCTGGCGTAACGACTTCTATATTGATTGGTCGTGGTGATAACCGAAATGGGGATGAAACCTGTCTATCAAAAACATTATTGCGCGCCTGCACGACAAAGTGATAATCACCCCAAGGTTGCTTAATATTGATATCACTGGTGAATAGACCGTCGTCGGGTTTCTCATCGTAATCTTCGCCATTATCTTTATAAGAGCCAACGATAATATCGCCCGCTGCAAAGTTTTCATCACCGGGTTTATGCCTACTGACAAAATGCGCATTCCATTCAACAAGATAGTCTAATCCAGGCATACGCACCCGCTGAGCATCACCCATTAACTGAGCAACCAGCTTAATTTGTTCACCTTGAAAAATAGGTTGCGGCAATGGCTGAACTTCAATTTCTAACTTAGACACTTTCTTAATCGTCGAAGTCGGCACTACTTTGCCTATTAGCTGCCAAGGCCCTGGCATGGGTGACTCAATATAAATAATGTCGCCGGTAATACCTGAAGCCCATTTGACTGTTTTAGGATGACGATCTGAGTACATTTTACTGCCATCTGGCAATACGACAATAACGGGGCCAGAATCGTAATCCCGCTCCACAAATAGCGTCATATTATCGACCATATGGTCAATCCGAAAACGGTTTTTAAGCTCAGATGCCGTATCCACCGCAACAATCGGCGCAGCCTTGGGCGGCTGGACACTTTTTTGAGTTGTGCCAGTCCCAGCGGCAAACACCGCAGTGACGCTAAGCAGCGAGGTGGTGGTAAGCAGGTAAACAGTTAACAGGGTATTACGCGATATCGGCATAGTGATTATTCTATCCTCTCCAGAGGCATTTACCTGATTTTGCGACGAGATCAAGGCGTTGCTCGTGCATAGTCAGTTCATCGGCAGATGCAGCAATCACTTTAAGATTAAGTGATTGCGGATCAAAACGTTGGATCCCGCCCCCCTCCTGACCCACTTCTTCGTTGGACAAGTTAAACTTTGTCTGCCCGCCAGTCATGATCAGATAAACATCAGCGAGGATCTCAGCATCGAGCAATGCGCCGTGATATTCGCGCCGAGAAGTATCTACGCCATAACGCTTACACAAAGCATCGAGGTTATTTTTCTGCCCTGGGTGCAAGTATTTAGCGATAACTAAGGTATCGAGGATACTGCAAATATCGGCTGTTTTCGGCCCACGCGGCTGTAATAGCGAGAACTCATGGTCCATGAAGTTCACGTCGAAGCTCGCGTTATGGGCGACAATTTCAGCGCCATCGATAAAATCAATAAATGCTTGAGAAATTTGCTGAAAACGGGGTTCATTGGCCACGCGCTCATCGGTTATACCGTGAACGGCAATGGCTTCGGGATCAATGGCTTGACCTGGATTGATATATTGATGGTAATAACGCCCCGTTAAACGGCGGTTCACCACTTCTACACAGCCAATTTCGATAATTCTATGACCTAAATAGATGGCACCGCTGCCTTGGTTCATACCTGTGGTTTCGGTATCTAAAATAACCTGACGGCTAGCGTTAGAGATAATATTCATTTTTTATGCGCTTCTTATGACAATTCTTGGTTATACTCGGCCGAAATTCCCGGCGATGGTAACAATTTGATGACTGAACTAAAACTGATCCACATTTTCACCGACGGCTCTTGCTTAGGCAATCCCGGTCCTGGCGGCTATGGTATTGTAATGAATTATAAGGACCATACAAAGGAGATGTCCGACGGTTTTGCACTCACAACCAATAATCGAATGGAATTATTAGCGCCTATCATTGCATTAGAAAGCTTAAAAGAGCCTTGCCAAGTCGTGCTCACCAGCGATAGTCAGTATATGCGCCAAGGTATAATGACCTGGATCCATGGCTGGAAGAAAAAAGGTTGGATGACCTCAAACCGTACTCCGGTTAAAAACGTTGACCTGTGGAAACGTTTAGATAAAGCGGCCCAAATGCACACAATAGATTGGCAATGGGTGAAAGGCCACGCAGGTCACGCCGAAAACGAACGCTGCGATGTATTAGCTCGCACTGCCGCAGAATCAAAGCCAACTCAACCGGACTTAGGCTACCAACCTTAACGCCAATGTTATCCAACTCAAACTTAATGCGTTCGATTGTCGCTGCATTAGACGATTGTGGCTACGATAGATTGTGCCAGCAAAAATGAGGTTGGCTCAAGTAGATACATGCTATTGAGTCACGCCCAAGTTAACAACTTGGGCGTATGGATGGTCATCATCAAGAGGACATTTCAAAGCGTTTATTCAGTTTCAGCGGTAATATTGAAAAAGTTCTCACAAAACGCCACAAATGCTTGACCAAGAGAAGTTGCCTGACGGCTTTTATGGGTAATACGATAAAACTGCCGCTCCAGCACTAATCCCTCTATTGTTACTAATGCTAACTCTTTACGACTGACATCTTTATCCAGTGCAAGCTCTGATAATACCCCAAGTCCAGCGCCCTGTTTTACCGCTAATTTAATCGCATCTGGTGTAGTGAAACAGAACTTAGCTTCGGGTCGCATATCCAACTCATTGGCAGCATTAACAAAATACTCACGAGTACCAGAACCCTCCTCACGCAGTACCCAAGATTGTCCTTTAACAGCCGCAGGGGTAACCACTTTGCCTGCCAGCGGGTGCGCTGGATGACAAAACACCAACAGTCTATCCTTGTGCCACGCCTCAACATGTAAACGATTGTCGGTACAATATCCCTCAATAAAGCCCATTTCAGACCTAAACTGCGCAACCGCTTGGATCACATCTTGAGTATTGGTTATCGCAACATCCACATGGGTTTGAGTGTGTTGCTGGCAAAATGCCACCGCGGCTTTCGCCAACAAATAATTACCAATCGTTGAACTAGCGCTAACACTTAAACGCCCAACGAGATCGCCACCATGGTAGGTAAACGCCTGCTCAATTTGTTCGACGCGGTGCAATAAATCCGTCGCCAGCGGTAACAGCAAATTACCCTGTGAGTTCAGTTGTAATCGATTACCAATCCGCTCAAATAAACGAGCATTAAGCTGTTTCTCTAATTCAGCCAAGGCCATTGACGTTGCTGGTGGCGATAAATTTACTTGTTCTGCGGCCTTTGCGACTTGACCGCTGCGCGCCACAGCCTCAAATACAGCCAATTGTCTTAGGGTGATACGCATATAAAAACCTGCACGTTAAAAATAGAAATGGCCTGCCCGTTATTCAGTATGTTCAGATAATGGCTTTGATAAATTATCAGATAAATGCTCTGCACATCCAGCCGTTGGCGCTGTACTCCAATTGGTTTGTCGCATCTTGCGTTTATCACGGATAGGTGTAAGTGGCGATTCCAGTTTACGTGCCACAATCACATACAAACTACCCGCACTGGGTAACCACGAGGCTAAGCTTTGTTGAAAAAATCGCCCTTGGGTAAACTCACCTATCAATGGGTGATACACCAAGCGTTCATCTGCGACAACTTGATAACCTAATAATCCTAGCCAATCTTGCACTCGTGATGGCATAAAAAAGCGACCGTTCCAAGGAAGACAATCCTGATATTTAGGCCATAACTTACCCAAAAATAGTGGACTTAAGGGATTAAACCCAACAATAAAAAGATAGCCTCCTGCGATGAGTACTCGGTCCGTTTCACGCAGGATACGGTAAGGATCGGGTTCAAACTCCAATAACAGGCTCATGACAACGGCATCAATGACTCCATTTTGCAGCGGTAAATGACAAAAATCGCCCGTAATTGAAGCGTCTTGGGATGAGGATAGCGAAAAATGATGTGCAACTGGTGATGCCATACTCGATAATGCAGCACTCAAAGGGCCTAGCTTTAATAAATGATAACCAAACACTCTTGGCCACCAGTTTTCAAGATGTTCGGCTACAGCTTGCTGCAGCGCGGCGCCATTGGGTAAGTCATCCCACTGTTTGGGCTTAAGATCAGAACAGAAATGCGACACAGAGTTCCTCCGTTAGCTTGGGACCATTATCCAATTCACTACCGATGCTAACATACTGCCACAACACTCTGCCGCAAACATCGCCAAGAGCCATACACTCATGGATAATATCCTTATCTTTTAAACTCAAACTCAAACACAGACATAGGTATTTCTATGCTCACTATAACAGCAGTCAAAGCCTTTAATGACAATTATATCTGGGTGTTACAACAACAACCTCACACGCAAGTTTATGTTGTCGACCCCGGTGATGCTAAGGTCGTGATTAACTACCTTAGCGCGAATCAACTCACGCTAGCAGGAATTTTACTGACGCATCACCATAGAGACCACACTGGAGGAGTCGCAGAACTTCAAGCCTATACTGACAATCAACTTACGGTTTATGGCCCAAACAATGAAGCCATTGCAGACATGACTCATCCACTTGATGCTAAAACGCAACCCACGCTTACCCTTGACTATCTTGACGCACCACTGCAAGTGCTCAGTGTGCCAGGTCATACCGCAGGACATATCGCCTACGTTATTGAAGATTCGTTATTTTGTGGTGATACCTTATTTAGCGGCGGATGTGGCCGTTTATTTGAAGGCACGCCAGCGCAAATGCTTGCATCGCTCAAACAACTCAGCCAATTACCAGAAAAGACTCGGGTTTATTGTGCCCATGAATATACCCTTTCTAATCTTAAATTCGCACTCTCGGTCAATCCGAACAATATCGAGTTGCAAGCCTACAACGAACAAGCTAAAAAATTACGCAATCAAGATGAGCCCACGATCCCATCAACCATTGCATTAGAACGTGCCATTAATCCGTTTTTACGCGCAGCCGATCCTGACATTGTAGACAGTATTAAGCAGCATTTTAACGCAATAAAACAGACAAGCTTGGACGAACTAAGCTGTTTTACTCTACTCAGACAGTGGAAAGATATTTTTTGATCACAAAAGCAATATTATTGATTGAAATTTAAACTGTTTTTTGCACTTTTGATGATGTAAGTCAAAAATGGCCTTACATTATGTACGATAATTAAGGGACAAGATCGCAAAGATCCCATAGAATGGCTCGTTTTGCGTGAATACTTTGCGCGCTGCGTTGTCTTTATCTTTATAAAAAACATAATGTTACCTTAAAGAAAGCCATGCACTAACAGAGGACTACCGTTTTCAATGAGAGTATCACTTTATATTATTGCAGGGGGATTTGCCCTACTCGCAGGCTGTCAAACCTTAGACAACAATGACACTAACCAAACAAAAATTGAAGCCGTCAATACCCAAACTATACTCCCAGAATATTACCTCACTACAGAGGCTCCGTCGGCGCAAATTACCGATGTGTGGGAACGCATTCGTCAAGGAATGCAATTACCGGTTCCTGATCAAAAGTTGGTAAATCAATATCGTGATTGGTATATCAAAAATCCGCAGCATCTGGCGATTATCTCCGAACGTGCGGCACCTTATATGTACCTGATTGTGGAAGAGCTTGAAAAACGTCATCTTCCTATTGAAATAGCCCTTTTACCTATAATAGAAAGTGCCTTTGATCCTTCCGCCTCTTCAACGGGCGCGGCATCAGGGTTGTGGCAATTTACAACGCCAATGGCCAGCCATTTTGGTTTAGAGATGAACTGGTGGTACGACGGCCGCCGCGATGTGCCCGCTTCAACAACTGCGGCATTGGACATGCTCGAATATCTTTATAGTAAAACCAATAATAATTGGCTTTATGCCATTGCGGCCTATAACTCGGGCGAATCACGGGTACTCAATGCGATTAAGCATAATGAGAAAAAAGGACTTCAAACCGATTTTTGGTCTTTAGATTTACCCCGTGAAACTGAACAATACGTACCGCGATTATTGGCGTTAGCCGAAGTTATTAAACATGCCGATGAATATGGGATTAGCTTAGCGCCGATTGGTAATAATCCCTCCATTGAAGTGGTTGATATCGATAGCCAAATTGATTTAGCAATGGCAGCAGGGTTCGCCAATATGACGACACTCGAGCTACAAAAACTCAATCCGGGTTATAACCGCTGGGCAACATCGCCATTAGGGCCACACACCTTAGTGCTGCCGATTGATAAATCGGAAGAATTTAAAAAGGCGCTCGCCGAAACAGAGAGCGAAGATAGAATTAGCTGGCTACGTTATACGATAAAATCCGGCGATAGCATTGGCAATATTGCTAAACAGCATCACACAACTATTGCTGCGATTCGCGCCGCTAACGGCATGAAAAGCAATACTATCGTGACTGGTAAGCATTTAATTATTCCTGTTAATGCTCAAGATAAGCAGCTCTATGCGCTATCGACTAAACAGCAATTGCCCAAAAAATCGCGCAACGCAACAACATCAACCTCAATAACGTATCAAGTTAAATCGGGCGATACCCTGGGTGAAATCGCTGAGGCTCACAAGGTGACAGTGAAGCAACTTAGCACTTGGAATAAATTAGCTCAGAAAAAAAAGTTACAAAATGGCCAAAAATTGGTGATTTTTACGCCTACAGATAGCCAGCAGACTGCACAAATTCGCACAGTGAGCTACAAGGTAAAAACAGGGGATTCCCTTGTTCGTATTGCTAACAAATTTAATGTCAGTGTCGCCGAGCTACTCGAATGGAATAGCCTCGCGCAGTCACAATATTTACAACCTGGGCAAGTAATTAAGCTAGTTGTTGATGAGAGTAAATTAAGTGCATAAGCATTTAAAAAATCATTAATACTCGATAATGCATTACAGCTAAACGTCAGTTTAATTCAGCTCTAAAATATAAAAAAGGCAGCGAACCCATTGGAACGCTGCCTTTTTTATGATGTGTTACTCCATGTTATTCCATGGTTAATAGTAAAACCACTGGTGCCATTAGTGTTGCATTTGACTCTACCGCTTTAGCTGCAAAATGCGCTTCTAAACGAGCACCGTCTGCAGGGATGCCCGCAAACGCTTTCGGTGGAATACTAAAGGATGTGCTAATAACTTTGCCTGCACCTAATTGGCTATCACGTAACGCTTGCGTGGACATCATATCTTCTGACCAAGCCCATAGGCGTTTTCCCTCTTGGGTCACTAACCATAAATCCGCCATCATTCCTGTGTTATAACGTAAATCAACGGCATAGGTTTGTGGATTTGTTATGGTTAACGTTGCCTTAACCGAATGCTCAAAATCAACAAAAGGCGCTAAGGTTAATTCTCCGCGCAGTAATCCTTGTGCTGCGCCAGCAGTTACAGGCTCAACCTTTAATGTTGGAATGTTTTTATGGCTAGAAACATCGAGCGCTAAATCCGCCGCACGTACAATTTCAGGCTTAACTGCTGTAGCGGCTTTGGTCTCAGTCGGTTTACTGTTAGATGACGCTTTAGGCGCTATGCAGCCAACAAGTTGTCCACTCACAACCACACTAACTGACACAAGCAAAGCGTAACGCTTCAAACTTACCATTAAAAACCTCCTAATTTTTTCAACAAGGAATCTTTCAATTTTTCCTTCGCTTTTTCAGTTTCTTCCTTGAGCTGATTATTCAGTAAGGCTTTAGTATCCAAAGCGTATTCTGGCTTTTGGAAAGTCCCTGTAATCGCAAGCGGGATATCAATCCCCGCGAGGGCTTCTTTATCACCACCCTGACCTTTCAAACTATTCACTAAACTTGCCGTCAGCCTATAATCTAACGCTTCGGTTAATAAGTTTGCACTACCTTTACCCGCAAGGCGCAGTAATGGTGATGACATAGCCAGATCAGGATTATTAGCAACGCCATTATCAAGGGCAAAACTGCCGGTTAAACTGGAGAAGTCTGTCTTATGTTCTTCCTTATTCTGTGAAGATAAGTCGCCCTTTAACTTAGCTTGTGCGCTACGGATCATCTGTGGAATATTAACGCCATACAAAGCACCATCATTAATATCAAAATGCCCATTCGCTAATAGATTTTGCTTTAGCTGCAAAGGAATAAGACTTTTTCCTTTACCTTTGACGTTAAAATTAGCCGTACCTGCTAATAAATCGACGTCTGCAGCATCTTTTAATAAAGGACGAATTTGCACACCGGTTACGTTGTTATCAAATTGGTAGCTGGCCACGGCTTGACGCGCATCGACCTGCGCATTGAGGAGCAATTTACCTTGATATAGGTCAGCGTTCAGCTTAGTTAAATCAATAATACCGTTTTTGATGCTCACATCCATTAACCAATTCTGCGTCGATAAATTAGCGACTTTTATCGACTTAACCGTCAATTTAAGTGTTGCATCAAGGCCTTTCAGTGCAGAAAGATCAGGTTCGGCAGCAACCTGATCTTTCGCTGCCGGTACTTGTTGTGTGGTATCAACACTTTCAGTTGTAGGCAATAAGGCATCTAAATCGAGGTCGCCAATTTGAAAATCAGCATTAATCTGTGGGATTTGAGAGCCGTAATTGACGCCGAGTTTCCCCACAGCGCTAATATTTGCAGCGGTTAACTGGGTAATATCAACAGACAGTTGCTGTTTATCGAGTGCAATTTGAGTCGCTAAGTTAATCGATGTTTCGAGTTTCTTATTCGGAAAACTCTCTCCTTCCATCACAGTGTCAATGTCAAGATCATTGATAACCAATTGCTTAACGTCGCGGCTCAGTTTGAGCTCACCTTTACCTTTACTGCTCAACGTCATATCCGGCATTGTGGCACTAAATTCAAAAGCAATAGGAGCAAATTTATCTAAGGCAAACTCACCCAAGGTGAAGCTATCTAGCGTAAAAGTTTGAGTTTGTTTGGTAACCTCATCAATCATATTAATTTGGGTGTTAGTAATAGAGACACCGCCAATATTAATGTCTGAAAGCTGGCTCTTAGTAGAGGGTTTGGTAGATACAGGTGCTTTTTGCCCACTCTCCTCACCCACTAAACCGTCAAGACTCGTACTCCCATTTTTACGAGTGACTAAATTGATTATTGCACCATCAAGACTCAATTCTGCAATTTCAATTTTTTGGCTAAATAATGGCATCAGCGCCACTTCAGCCACCGCTTTGTGCACTTCTAACATCGCTTTAGGGGTAAAACCTGCAGGATTGGATAGGGAAACGCCACCTAAGTTAATGCCAATCACGGGGAAAAAAGTCCAAGACAAATCATCGGTAATGACAAATTCACGGCCGGTTTGCTTGTTCACAGCATCGACAATTTCAGGTTTAAAGTCATTAGGGTCGAAAAATACGCTGAGATAAACAGCAACCAAAAGAATCAGTGTTACCACTAAGGTCAAAAGCCACTTAATGAATTTCATATAAATATCCTTATCAAAAAAATGGGGATTTATTGCAACGACTTAGCTTAAAAATGCAAAGTTCAACAGCTCATCACTCACTGCAATACCATTTTCATCGGCATACAGTTGCATGCCCGGTTTAACCATTACGCCGCCCAAATCTACTGGGACATTAATTTCCCCTTGATCTCGCTTTTCAGTTTTTATGGGGATAGCACCTAAAGCATAAACACCTAAATTAAAAGTCTTTATTCGCATAACGTCACGCACAAAACCGTTAATTATCACGCCTTGCCAGCCATTATCTAATGCACTTTGGGCAATTAAGTCCCCGAGTAATGCTTGCCTACAGGAGCCGCCGCCATCGACGACAAGCACTTTACCTTGTCCATTTTGTGCTAGTACTTCCTTTACTTTGGAATTATCTTCAAAGCACTTTACTGTGACTATCTCCCCCCAAAAAAGTGGTTTTCCACCAAATGGCTTAAAAGCCAATGGTAACAATTGAAGTTTAGATGGATAGTGGTCAAACAAATCAGGTAATAGATCAAGCATTTGTTTCTCCGTGCGTGCTTAAAACTTTAGACTACGCATAATTATGGACCTCGACAAGTTCAAAGCGAAAACCAATCATAATTTTATTCCATTTTAAGCGGTAAAGACTTGGTGTATATTGATGTTGGTATTATAATCTGCAGCTGTTAATGTCCAGCGCTACCTGTGCCGTCTCATACATTTATTCCTTTTCCTTTTTATTAAATAGCGAACACCAAATGACGACTGATTTTGATTTACAAAGCGCGATCGCGGCTCTTGATGAATATGGATATGATAAGAAAGTTTCAACGGATCTTGAGCAAGCACGTAACAAGCAACAAATGACAAAATATATTAAATCTCTCGACTACAGTTTACGTCGACTATTAATATTACAAGAAACGGTTAACGATTTAGTTGAAGAAAAGAAACATCAATTAGCGATGCAAGAGAACATCCAAACTTACAAAACAAAAGTGATTAACTTATCGAGGGAGTTTAACATCTCCTATGATGAAGTATTGGCATTGATGGCATCTTCTAAATCGAAAAAATAACATTAACACTGCGGTTACCTTGACAACCTAATCTCTATCCAGAGATTACGTGTTTTATTTATGCTATATAACAAAACAAACCCGTTATATGGCAATGTAATACATCTACTTTTCACTATTCGAATGTAGATAGCATTTTATTCAGCTTAATCTTCACATCATAATTAATATGACCCATAAAAAAGCAGAGCCTAAGCTCTGCTGCTAGATTTATAATGAAATCATTTCGCCTGCATTAATTGACGTATATATTTCACGGGCGCACTACCGTAACTTAAAAATTGCTCGTGGAAAGTTTTAAGATCAAACGCTTCACCTTGGGCTTTTTTGTATTCTTCACGGAAATCATAAATTTCTCGATATCCCGAATAATAGCTAGTTAGCTGCACTTGGCTCAGCGTTGCACGACGCCACTTACCTTCCGCTTCTGCTTGCTGCTGAAAAGCCTCATTCATCATAAGGGCAATGGCTTGCTCTTCAGTCATGCCTTTAACATGAATACTGTAATCTAAAATAGTGTTACTGATAACGCGCAAATTCCACTTGTAATACATTAACCACATTTCAGGTTCAAAATCACCATAGCCTTCTTCGAGCATCATACGTTCGGTATAAACCGCCCATCCCTCTACCATAGCGCCATTACCGAATAAGCTTTTTATTAAACTAGGAGATTGGTTTGAATAAACTAATTGAGTGTAATGCCCAGGAATAGCCTCATGGATATTAAGGATTTGTAATATCCAGTGGTTATACTCACGTAAGTAACTTTCGGCAGAATCATCACTCATACCATCCAGTGGAGTAACGTTATAATAAGTATTACCTGACTTTTCATAGGGACCAGGAGCACTGATTGAGGCGCCAGCATACCCTCGCATATATTCTGGAGTTTCCCGCACTACAAGCGGTTTTTTCGGATCCAATGTGACTAAATCTTTTTTATTCACAAACTCAATTAATTCAGGGATTTGTTTACGTACTTCATTTACAAACTCATCGCGTTGTACATGTTTAGTCGATAACTTATCAATTAATTGACGAATTGCAATTTTACTATCTGTAGGCTGCGGCGTATTAAAATACTTAGGCCATAACGTGTCGGTAATTTTTGCCATTTCAGCCTGAACACGATCTTTATCAGCAACGGCTTTTTGATAAAGTTGTTTTGCTGTCATGCCTGCTTGGATATCAAAAGCAAATTTTTGCTCGTATAACTCTTCACCAATTCTAAAGCTACGGGCGCCGTCTTGTTTTAATTGAACCACTAACTTATCTAACCAAGCGATATGACCCTTAATGGCAGCCGTTGCAGCGTTAAACCGAGTGTTAAACAGTAATTTTTCAGCATCGGTTAGGCCAGAATCCGCCAACTGCTTTAATAACTCGTCAGAAAAAACTGAAAATGCGCCTTGATTTTGCAGAATGGCTAATTCGGTATGCTCTAACGTTGGGTTATTAATATTTGCTTGGGCCGCAATATAATAAGCAGGTACATTTTCTAATCTGGCTAATACAGAACGTAACCTATCATCCAAGGGCGCAAAATTTTCATTAATGATTTGGGCAAAACCACCTGAAACGTTATAACTTGAAGGATCCCACTGCCAAGACTTAAAGCTATTAATTTCCCACGCCATACTGCCAAGTAAGTTATCAATAAGATGATAATCAATCAGTTCATTCGGTGTCAGTGACTTCTGCTCGAACTGCGTCAGTTGCGCTTGCTGTGCTTTAACAAAAGCAAGGGTCTTTATACGACCTAGCGCATCAGGGATTTCAAGATAACCGTCATTGACATGCTTGCCACTATATAAAGCCCAAGTGGGTGATAATTCCCACAGAGAATCAATAAAATTCGCTGAAAATTGTGCAAATGAAGCTGCTTTGACGTCAGCTGCGACCGCTGGAGTTGATTGATTGAGTTGTGATTGACAACCAGCAAGGCTGGTTAACGATAATATTATCGCAAGTGAAATAGCCGTTTTCTTCATTATTAGTCCTATTGATGTTGAGTAGGCTGGGAAATTATCTAAGTTAACCATATTGTTCCAACAATTGCAGCAGTGTTACCTATTAATACACGCGTGGTTACAAATTTGTGAGATATTAATATGCGCAATATCTATCTTCCAGATATTGCGCCTCAAAACTGGTCAATATTCTAATAAGATCAGACTAGAATCTGGGAATAATGATAATCGCCTATTTTGTTGCACCTCCTGCTATAATATTGCCCTGCTCCGCTGTTAACGCCTTAGCGTACAGTTTGTTTAACAATGATTGACCTGACCCTTTACCTGAGACATTCAATGCCATTTTCAAAACTTGGATTAAGCGATCCGATTTTAAGAGCCATCACTGAGCTCGGCTATACAACACCGACTCCTATTCAAGAAAAAGCCATTCCGGTGATCTTGAAA
Source organism: Shewanella glacialipiscicola (assembly GCF_023283485.1). Taxonomy (GTDB): domain Bacteria; phylum Pseudomonadota; class Gammaproteobacteria; order Enterobacterales; family Shewanellaceae; genus Shewanella; species Shewanella glacialipiscicola. The sequence continues at coordinate 210,188 of NZ_JAKILU010000001.1, read as the reverse complement.
GGTAAAAACCTGCTTGCCGGCGCGCAAACCGGTACCGGTAAAACAGCTAGCTTTGTATTGCCGCTACTGCAAATGTTCGCCGATGAGCCAAAAATCCGCGCTAAACGAGTGCGTGCACTGATCCTGACGCCGACGCGTGAATTGGCCGTTCAGGTAGAAGACAATATTGCCAAATACGCTAAATACCTCCCATTGACGTCAATGGCCATGTATGGCGGTGTTGATGCCACACCTCAAAAACAGCGTCTCATTGAAGGTGTAGATATTTTAGTGGCAACACCGGGCCGATTGCTCGACATGTACACCCAAAGAGCGATTCATTTCGATGAAATCTCAGTCTTAGTGTTAGACGAAGCCGATAGAATGCTCGACATGGGCTTCATCGAAGATATCAACAAGATCATCGAGCGCCTGCCAGCTGAGCGACAAAATCTATTGTTTTCGGCAACCTTGTCTAAGCAAGTGCGCTTTTTAGCGAAAACTGCCGTTGAAAACCCTGTAGAAATTGAAATTGCCCGCGATAGTGCTAACGCGCCGCAGATTGATCAATGGTTGATCACTGTTGATAAAGATAAAAAGTCAGCATTACTGAGCAAACTCATTACAGATCAAGCTTGGGAACAGGCATTGATTTTTATCCAGACCAAACAAGGCGCTGCCAAACTCGTCAGCCAACTCGAAAAACGCGGCATTGCCGCCGAAGCGATTCACAGTGGTCGTAGCCAAGCAGTGCGCGAACAGCTATTAGTCGATTTTAAATCCGGGAAATTACGCTTTTTAGTTGCCACCGGCGTTGCCTCACGCGGTATCGATATTGACGCCCTTACTCGCGTAGTTAACTACGACTTGCCCGATGAAGCCGATGATTATATTCACCGTATTGGCCGAACCGGTCGTGCAGGCGCCTGTGGTGAAGCGATATCTTTTGTATCTAAAGATGACTTTAGAAACCTGTGTGCTATTGAGCGCCGGTTAGGTCACATTATTGTGCGCAAAGAAATAGAAGGTTTTGTACCTAGTAAAGAGGTGCCAATTTCAATCCTCGATTTCGTGCCGAAAAATATCACGCCAAAAACCTTTAAGCCACGTGCACCTGAAGCTAAACCGCAGCGTCCAGCTAAAGAAGGCTCCTTTGAAACCGCCCATGCGAAAAAACATCGTAGTGCTAAAGCCAAGCCTGAAGCCAAAGCCACACTCAGCCGCGCAGCATCGGTGCCAATAAGTGATGGTGAAACGGGTCGCACTGCGCCGTTTAATCCTTGGACTAATGGCCCTAAAACAAAGTAATGACTCTATAAAAAGTCTTAACTTATAAAACGTGATAACTCACTAAGACAGAAGATATTTGTATGATTACATTCAGCACCAATTTAGGCGACATCACTATAGAACTTGATTTTGAGCATGCGCCTGTCAGTTCAAAAAACTTTGTGCGTTATTGCGAAGAAGGTTTTTTTGAACACACGATTTTTCATCGTGTGATCAAAGGCTTTATGATCCAAGGTGGCGGCTTTACTGCAAAAATGAAAGAAAAGCCGACCCATGAGCCTATCGTCAACGAAGCCAATAAAGGCTTAAGCAACACCTTAGGCACAATCGCCATGGCGCGTACCGATGCACCTCACTCTGCTACCGCTCAATTTTTTATTAACACTGCCAATAACGACTTTTTAGATCACACCGCCACCACCAATAATGGCTGGGGTTATGCGGTATTTGGTAAGGTCACGGCGGGAATGGACATTATCCAGCAGATTGAGAAAGTCAAAACCACCACTGTGGCAGGTCACGAAGACGTACCTCGCGAGCCCATTGTGATTGAAAAGGTGACGATTAACCTCTAATGGCAGGTTCAATCACCTAAACTCTGGATAAGCTCTGGAGCTGTATAGGTTATTTCTCCCCTATCTAGATTAAGTTTGCGACTAATAGCCCACTATTAGCCGCAAACTTACTTTGACAATAAAATTAATCCGTTACCACAGCCACGACCCTGAGTTAAGGTTAGCGCAATAATGTCCCCAAAAATTGACAAGCGAATAAGAGCTAAGCTGGCAGTCAACAACCCACTGATAGCCTACATGACTCGATAATATTTAAGATAGAATTTGAGTAAGTATTTGAGAGAGTATTTCGTGATAAGAAATTAGCTGGAGTTTGCTGTGAGATTTTAAAATCAAAGGGAAATAAATCGTTTATCATTTATTATGGGTATAAGATCTATCGCTATGTAGTGACATAATGAATTTGGTCATCACAATGAATTACAGGTAACGGGTATTTATTTTGATAATCGGTTAAACGCTGTACTTATAATGCGCGCGCAATAAAGGCCACCATTATCTATAGATAAGGTTTTAATCGCTGAATATTTTAATCACTATAAGTTAATGGCTCTAGGTTAAGAGCTGTAACAAAGCGTAATGATTTATGCTGCAACCACATGACGCTGAGCGCGTAGTGGATGTAAACGATTATGCATCACTTTAATCGTTTCAAACTGCACCATGGTTTTGGCGCCCGATAAAACGCACTCAGGTGACAGTAACATCACTAACGCTGACTGTAGGGTATTTTCAATGACTAACGCGAGCACTCTTTGCTTTTGGCATTTAAGTTCAAATACTTTACCGACATCGCTATAAACACACACGTCACTGTTATCAAAAAACCAAGATTTAGGCATTTGTGGCGTCAACATAAAATGTGCCGCAGTAGCATTGAGTGCAATTTGGACAATAGCAGCATCTGTCAAAGATAAGGCTTTAGGTAATTTATCAATCAAACTCATATAAAATTTGGCATGTGCAATACTGAATTCCATGCCAGATAATGCATCTGGAATGAGTAACTTCGCTTTATAAGCCGTCAGAAACTCTATCTCGGAACCTAACGATACGCCTAATAAACCATAGGAATCGTTATATTTCCATTGCCAATCCTTTTGCGGCATTAATAACATAACATTGACCCAATATTTGAACACTGGGACATATTAGTAGATATTTTATCCAATATCAAAATAAAAATAATAAAATAGAAATTATTTAACAGCGACTTAGTTTTAATGCAGTATGATCTTAACAGCGATCTAAGGATCTTCTTAGATCGCTGTGATTAAAAAGATCTTATTGAGATCGTTATATTGATCATCAGATGATTATTTCAGGCGATAAGCATCAACGATTTCTTTAATCAGTTTCGGGCCTTGATAAATAAAACCTGAATAAATCTGCACCATAGTGGCACCCGCATCAAATTTTGCTAACGCATCTTCTGCGCTATTAATTCCGCCGACGCCAATAATCGGGATCTGGCCTTTTAAACATGTCGCTAATTGTTTGATCACCTTAGTAGACAGCTCTGTCAACGGTTTACCACTTAAGCCACCGCTTTCATTGGCATTAACAAGACCACTAACACCATCACGTGTTAACGTCGTATTTGTCGCAATTGCACCATCAAATTTATTATTGATTAAAGCTTGTGCAATATTTTCTATTTCTTCGCTGGTTAAATCCGGTGCAATTTTAAGCGCAATAGGTACGTACTTTTTATGTTTTTCAGCAAGCTCAAGTTGCTTAGTTTTAATCGCGCTTAATAGTTCATCTAATAGATCGCCATATTGTAGCGATCGTAATCCTGGAGTATTAGGAGATGATATATTCACTGCAATGTAGGCGGCATGCAGATACACCTTGTCCATACAGATCAAATAATCGTCTTTACCTTGTTCAACAGGCGTGTCTTTATTTTTACCAATATTGACGCCAACCATAATATCGGTTTTTTTAGCGAGCAAATTTTTGACTAGGTTATCGACACCTTTATTATTGAACCCCATACGATTAATAATACCTTTAGCGGGCTTTAACCTAAATAAACGGGGTAAATCATTACCGGGTTGTGGCCTTGGTGTCACAGTACCTACTTCGATATGGCCAAAGCCCATCGCATGAAAAGCATCAATCGATTCACCATCTTTGTCCATACCCGCAGCAAGCCCCACAGGATTAGGAAACGTTAATCCCATATAGGTAACTGGTGCCGGAGCAATATGTTGTCCATAAAAGCAAGTTAATGGGCTATTGCCGGTAATGTGTAAACCACCAATAGCGAGATTATGTGCTCGCTCAGGATCCATCTGAAACATGATTTTCTGTGCGATTTTATAGAACATATATTTTCCTCAGCCTAAAAAAAGCCCCGGCGATCGCCAGGGCTTTTTATAATGATAAAAGTTTACTTTTGACCTTCACACTGGAGGATCATCAGGTTAAGTTCACGTAGGGCGACGGAGAACTTAGCAAACTCATGGTTTTGCGATGTTTTGAAATCAGCGAGCATATGCAACCATCTTTCGAGCAGCGTTTGATTGGTTTCAACCCACTGTGAAATCACGGTTTGTGCATCACAGCTTTCGCTACAGGTTCTTAGTACCACTGAACTCAGTGCCCGTTGCTGCCAATCTAACTCTTCTCTAAAGGCTGCACGAGCAAGTGCCTGCCAATGGTTAGCGACTGGTTGGGCACTAATTTGCTCTAGGAACCAATGTAACTCAATACGCGCACCCAGTTTAAAGTAGGTTTCAGCAACCAAAGCAACACTGCGGCTTTCTGCTTGCGCAATTTGTGCAATATCAAGCGCAGAGAACAAGGTGCTCATATTAGCAACAACCGTAGCAAGAGCTTGCGGTACATTCTCTTTGACCAACGCATTGATCTCAGTTTGAATACCCGCAACTTCATCTTCTGCTAGATATAAATGCACATTGGCTTTTAGTTGTTCAAATACCGGCTTGAAGAAAGCAACGGTTTGTTCAATGCTCGATGCGCGGTTACGATGACGTAAGAACCAGCGACATGCACGGCGCATATTGCGACGTAACTGGTGCAACATCTCACCTTGAACAACGGCTGGAACGATACCATTTAAATGGGTAATCGATTCAGTTAACTCAGCTAAACCAAACACTTCGCGAGCCATAGTGTAACAAATCGCCGCATCAGCAACTGAGGCACCCGTCTCATCTTGCATACGCTGAACAAAGTTAAGCCCCATGTCATTGACAATTTCATTGGCTAATGAAGTTGCAATAATTTCACCGCGTAATGGGTGTGTGGCCATTCTGTCGCTGTATTTTTCCTGAAGTTTTTTCGGGAAGTAAGCAATTAATAATTGACTTAATAAGCTATCTTCGGTGATTTCAGGGGTAACTAACTGTTCTTTCAGCACCATCTTAGAATAAGCGCCTAGTACAGCCAGCTCAGGACGCGTTAGTGAACGACCATTAGCCAAACGTTCAGCAAGTTCATCATCAGAAGGTAAGAACTCTAACGCTCTATCTAACTTACCTTCTTTTTCAAGGTATTGAATAAAGCGTATTTGTTCTTTTAACTGCTCAGCACCACGTACTTGGGTCACAGAAAGCGTGCGGGTTTGATCCTGACAATCCTGTAACACAATTTGACGTACTTCTTCCGTCATTTCTTCCAGCAAACGGTTACGCTGCTTCAGCGTCATTTCGCCATCGTGAACTAACGCATTTAATAGAATTTTAATGTTAACTTCATTATCTGAACAGTCAACGCCACCGACGTTATCCACAAAATCGGTGTTAATTCGGCCACCGTTCATCGCGTATTCAATACGGCCTAATTGAGTGCAACCTAAGTTACCCCCCTCGCCGACTATCTTAGCGCGTAATTCGCCGCCGTTAACACGCAGTGCATCGTTAGCACGATCGCCCACTTCTGCATGTGTTTCGCGAGACGATTTAATATAAGTACCAATGCCGCCGTTCCAAATAAGATCAACAGGCATTTTCAACAGTTCTTTCATCAGCTCAGTGGGAGTCATAGAGGTTTTCTCTGTGGCTAACATCTGCTGTATTTCTGCTGATAGCGGAATTGATTTAGATGAACGTAGGAAAATACCGCCACCTTTTGAAATCAACTTAATGTTGTAATCTTCCCAGCTTGAACGGGGTAGTGCGAATAAACGCGCTCGTTCAGCGTGGCTTAGCGCCGCATCTGGATTTGGGTCAATAAAGATATGCATGTGGTTAAATGCAGCCACTAACTTAGTGTGCTCAGACAACAACATACCGTTACCGAATACGTCGCCCGCCATGTCACCAATACCGATACAGGTAAAGTCTGTGGTTTGACAATCAATGCCCACTTCGCGGAAGTGGCGCTTAACCGATTCCCATCCACCTCTGGCGGTGATACCCATTTTTTTATGGTCGTAACCGTTACTGCCACCCGATGCAAATGCATCACCTAACCAAAAACCGTATTCAATGGCGATTGAGTTAGCAATATCAGAGAAGGTCGCGGTGCCTTTATCGGCTGCCACCACTAAATATGGGTCATCTTCATCGTGACGAATGACATCAAGCGGATGGACGATTTCACCATTAACGATGTTATCGGTAATATCCAGTAATGCACGAATGAATAAGCGATAACAATCTTGACCTTCAGTGAAGAAGGCTTCACGACCGCCTTCAGTAGGCAACTGTTTACAAACGAAACCCCCTTTTGCACCCACAGGTACAATAACGGTGTTTTTCACTTGCTGCGCTTTAACCAAACCTAATACTTCGGTACGGAAATCTTCACGGCGATCTGACCAGCGCAAACCGCCACGAGCCACTTTGCCGTAACGTAAATGCACACCTTCAACCCGTGGCGAATAAACGAATATTTCGAATTTCGGCAATGGACGTGGCATTTCAGGGATCATTGAAGGCATAAATTTGAACGAGATATAACTCTTCGCTTCGCCTTTTGCATCCTGTTGATAAAAGTTAGTGCGTACGGTGGCATTAATCAGATCTAAATAACGACGAATAATACGGTCATCATCTAAGCTAGATACTTCGTCTAAACGTAGATTAATTTGTTCCATAAACTTGCCCAGTGTGCGGGTTTTAAGTTTAGGATTAAACTTACGGACAAACATTTTAACCAGTAAATCAGCGATTTGTGGATAACGGCCGAAGGTTTCTTCAATATAGGCTTGGCTAAATGTGGCGTCGATTTGGCGCATGTATTTAGCATAAGCACGTAATACTGAAACTTCACGACCCGTTAAACCTGACGCCAGAATAATACGGTTGAAACCGTCATCTTCTAATTTCTTTTGCCACACTTGTGACAATGCAGTTTGGAATCGGTCTTGGCTATCGGCGATGTTGTCTGTGTTGACAACTTTAACTGTCATCAAGAAGTCTAAAATCCAGAAGGTAGAACCGTCTGAGGTTTTCACTTCATATGGACGCTCGTTAATCACGCGCAGACCAAAGTTTTCGAGCATTGGCAGCACGTCAGACAGATGAATAGGCTCATCTTTGTGGAATAGTTTCAAGCGTACTTTGTTGTCATTCAACGCAGCTTCCTGCGGTTGATAAAACAACATGCCCAGTTTGTGCTCGTCATCCAGCGCTTCAAGCTGTTGCATGTCAACGACAGCAGAGCTTGGCAATACGTCTTCTTTATAGCTTTGCTCAAACGCATTAAAATAACGTTTAGTTAGATGCGTACCGGCTTCTTCGCCCAGTGCACTGTTAAGCGCTGTGCTTAACTTATCTTCCCATGAACGCGCCGCTTCAATTAAATTATTTTCTATGGCAGCCACATCTACATCCATATTATTGTTATCAACTTTGACAATGTAGTGAGTACGGGCGAGTGTTGACTCGGAAAAATAAGTCGTAAACTCTACATCTTCTTTGCTGTTAAAATGCTGAGCCAGAATACGTTGAGTATCTTGGCGAAGTTTAGTGTTGTAACGATCTTTGGCAACATACACTAAGCAAGATAAGAAACGGCCGAAACCATCTTTGCGCACAAAGAGTTTCAACTTGTCTCTGTCTTGCATTTCTAGCACGCCATGCGCCATGTATGCTAAATCATCCACATTGGCTTGAATTAGCTCGTCACGAGGCAAATTCTCCAGGATGTTTAGCAAGGCTTTATAGTCGTGCGAACGTGGAGTTAAGCCTGAACGATCTAATACGCGCTGCACTTTCTCATTCAGTAATGGGATTTCACGTGGGCTACGATTATAGAGATTTGATGCATATAAGCCGATAAATCTATCTTCACCGACCACATTGCCTTGCTTATCAAAACGCTTGATGCCGATATAATCAACATAGGCTGGACGATGTACGCGGCTCTTTGCACTGCTCTTAGTGAGGATCAGCAAACTATGATCTAACGCTTCTTTACGAGCGCTATCAGAGAAGCTAGATAGCAACAAACCTTGTTCTGGCTGAGCTTTAGTGTGCTTGTTCATCAAACCTAAACTAGAGGCGATATTTGGCACTAACTCTACGTCACCTTCGACACGCTTTAAATCGTATTGACGGTAACCTAATAAGGTAAAATGATGATTATTCAAGTAAGTTAAAAAGTTAATCGCTTCTTCTAACTCTTGCTTCTCACCTGGAAATGGACGTTTAGGTAAGTCCTTGATTGTCTCACTTAGCTTAGCCGACATGGCTTCCCAGTCGTTGACTGATGCGGCAACATCGGTGAGTACTGATTGAATTTCGCGCTCTAATGCTTTGATATCAACGGTACTGCTTTGACGGTCGATTTCAATCAAGAAAACGGCAACTTGTTCAGTGCTTTCAGGGCTCTGATTAAGATAAGTTACACTACTTACACCGCTTTCTGAACGCTCAATAGCCAGTGGTGTATGTAACATCATGTGAGCCGTAATACCCATACGATTCAATGCCATACCAACTGAATCTACCAAGAATGGCATGTCAGGTTGGATAACTTCAATGATCGAATGGGTAGATTGCCAGCCGTGCTTGGCTTGGCTAGGGTTGAACACTCGTAGGTGAGTGTTACCTTTGGGCGTTTTGTTCAATGCGTTCCATAAACTGAGAACCGCACCGTATAAATCACTGTCATTACGCGCATTCAGATCGTCTTTTGACATGTGGGCATAAAGGCAGGTGGCGAACTGTTCAACTTGCTTGGCTTGTGAATTAGGGACTTTAGCGTGAATTAAACTGACTACCTTTTCAAGTAGTACTGAAGGCATTGCATCTTTCAAGGCCATGTTGCTGTTTCCTTAAGCGTCTATGGCAGCGCTTTTTTTCATTATTTGGATGCTTCGGCTTAATAATCTCAGATTAATTTAGTGTGATCTGGATCATCAGGCAAAGTCTATTACTAAACTCACTGTAATTCGAGGAAAATTTTAGTGGTACATCCTGTTGAAACCCAGTATTGACGCAAACCCACAATAAGATATGACCAAATAATCGATAAAGCAGACTAAGTATTCAAAAGCAAATAGGGAGCTCATGCTCCCCATTGGTAGACCCTACTTAGGTTGGCGCCAGAAAACAGCGGCCAATGCCGGCAAGATAATGATTGCACCGAGCATATTTACCACAAACATAAATGTTAACAATATCCCCATATCCATTTGGAATTTAAGTGCGGAGAAGAACCAAGTACTCACACCAATCGCTAACGTTAAGCCCGTAAAGATCACTGCACTGCCTCGCTCGACCAATGCCTCATAGTAAGCCTGCTGCACTGGCATCCCCTCTGACAGTTTAGGCGACATGGTCGAAAGGATATAAATACCATAGTCCACACCGATACCTACGCCAAGAGCAATAACAGGTAACGTACTGACAGCTAAGCCAATATCGAGTTGAGTCATCAAGGCTTGTGCCAATGTCGACACCACATAAAGTGGAATAATGACCGCAATCGTCGCTTTAAGAGATTTAAAGCTGATTAAGCAGAGTACAAACACGGCTCCATAGACGTACAACATCATAGGTAACTGCGCCTGCGCCACCGCTTCGTTGGTTGCGGCCATTACGCCTACAGGTCCGGATGCCAATTTGAACTGCAACTTATCGTTATCCATTTTAGCGGCAACTGCTTTGACTTTAGCAATGACAGTTTCAATAGTTTCAGCCTTATGATCTTTCATAAATAGATACACAGGCATCACAGAGCAATCACTATTTAACAAACCCGAGGTAGTCGGAATTTGGCCAATCGCCTGTACTAAGCTTGCGGTTGTGCGTGGCAGCACTTCCCACCTTGGATTACCTTCGTTAAAACCTGCGTTCACTTTTTTAGCCACTGAGGCCAAGCTCACTGTGGATTCAACTCCAGGAGTATTACGCACTAACCATTCAAACTCATCAATTTGCGTCAGTACATCATGATAAGTACAAGCCTCAGGCGCCGCCTCAACAATCACAGTCATGACATCTGTGGTAATAGAGAAATGGTCTGTAATAAAGAAGGTGTCTAAGTTATAGCGTGAATCTTGATGTAACGCTGGTGCCCCGCCCTGTAAGTCACCAATCTTCATCTGATTTGCTTGTTGTAAGCCGATAAAATACAGCACCACAGTCGCAATGATCACTACCACAGCATATTTAGGTGTCGCAAACCGCGCTAAGAAACGCCAAATAGCCTCACTGCGAACTTCTTCTGTCGTCCGTACAGCGTGTTTGCTGACTTTAATATCAGTAAAAGAAATCACTAAGGGTAATAGGATAAGGTTAGTGAAAATAATCACGCCGACACCCAATGATGCCGAAATTGCCAGCTCGCGAATAATACCAATATCAATAGATAAAAGAGTAATAAAGCCAACAGTATCAGATAGTAATGCCACGCCGCCAGGGACTAATAAACTGCGAAATGCTGATGCTGCCGCTGCTTTTGTGGTTTGCCCGTCGATAACCCGGCGTCTCACAGCATTAATAATCTGCACTCCATGGCTCACCCCGATGGCGAACACCAAAAAAGGCACTAGAATCGACATAGGATCGAGACCAAACCCTATCACAGTCAATAAACCGAGCTGCCATACCACGGCCGTTAAGCTACAGACGAGGGGTAAAATAGTCAGAATAAGCGATTTAGAAAAGAGGTAGACCATAATGGCCGTGATCAAAATCGCGATCACAAAGAACAGCAATACGCCCTTAGCGCCATCGGCCACATCGCCAGCCATTTTGGCAAAACCGATAATATGAATTTTGACTTTGTCGGTTTCAAACTTGCCCCTCAGCTCTTTTTCGAGCTGCGCCGCAAAGGCGATGGTATCGAGCGGTTTTCCCGTTTGTGGATCAAAATCCATTAACTGCGCCGACACCATGGCTGCACTGTAATCGTTGGCAATTAACCGGCCGACAATGCTGGCTTTTTCAATATTGTCGCGCACAGTTTCTAAGCCCGCTACCGATGTTGAAAAATCGGCAGGGATCACCGGCCCGCCAGCAAAGCCGTCTTCGACAACTTCAGTAAAACGAGTCGAAGGCGAAAAAATGGATTTCACCTGCGCGCGATCAACCCCTGGAATAAAAAATAGCTGATCGTGCACATTTTTTAAGGTATCAAAATAATTAGCGTTAAAAATATTACCGCTAGTATCCTCCACCGCCACCATGATGCTGTTGGCACCACCAAAATCTTTTTGGTGTTTCAGGTAGGTCTGCATATAACTATGATGCAGTGGAATATTCTTAATAAAAGCGGCATCCATTTTGAGCTGACTGGCTTGATAGCCTAAAAACAACGTCAAAAATACAAAAATACCGACAACCCACGCGCGGTTGCGAAATAAAAATGACTCAAATCCGTTGACCAGTTTCTCTAACATCTTCTCGGCCCTGTTATTGTTGTTTTAAAATTTTATGGCTTAAGAATAAACAATCCTTGGCTGCCAGATAACCATATATCACCTTGATTATCCTTCGCAATTGAGACTAAGTTTTCCCCTTGGCGACGAGTGACAATACTGCTGCTATCGTCTTTATTCAGTTTTATGACAATCCCCGCATTGCCAACTAAATACAGTGTATCGTCAGCGGCTGACATAGCCCCATTGATTGAAGATTGCACTGGTAATGTGATTTCAGTCCATTGGTTTAAGCTCATATCAGCCTTAAATAAATGTCCTCTGAGGCCCATGACATACACAGCATCTTGGGTTTCTATGGCGTTGAACATAGAACCATCGTAATCAAAGCTGGTACGGGTAAATGTTTTACCTTGATCGCTAGACATGGCCACTAACCCCAACTCACCAACCAGTAATAAACGCCCGTCGGTTAAGGTTAATATACGATTAAAGTGCGGTAATAAAGACGCACGCGCACTCAAATAAGCAGCTGGGTCGCTATCTTTTAATTCCGCTAAATAGGCCACATCTTCCTCAGCTAAAAGTTCTGCATGAAACTCATCGCTCCAATGGGCGCCGCCATCGCTAGTGCGATAAAACAAACCATAAGCACCAATGGCAATGCCATGGTTTTCACTTAAAAACACCACATCGAGGAAAGGTTTTTCAATCTCGGGCGAGTGCATCTGCTGCAGCCAAGTTTGGCCACCATCTTGAGTATGCAAAATGGTCGCGTCATGACCTACGGCCCAACCCCGTTTTTGATCGATAAAAAATACTTTTGTCAGCTGCGAGCTAACAGGTGTTGCGACTTGTTGCCAACTGCCGTCATACACTAATACATGACCGCGTTCACCCACAGCGACTAAACCTTTACCAACATTGGCAATATCTAAAATTAAAGATGATGCGGCAAGTGGTTGAATTTGAGAAAAAAGCGGATCGGAGGGAGAAGCAGATAGCGTAGAAGGAAAAAAAGCGCTACTCAAACTGAATACAGCTACAAACTGAAGGATGCGAAACGACATACAAACTTCCTTAAACAAATGAGGGGCGCAAGGCGCCCCTTAATACATGGCTTATTAACGAATCCCTTCACGACGCAATGCATCGGGGGTAAAGTTAGCTTCAGTCAATTTGGCATCGAAGTTATACATACCACTTTGATTGTCTAAGCCCATAGCGAGATAGCGACGAGATTGCAAATCATGGAACACTTCTAACGTATCCCATTGAGTCGGCACTTCGTAGTAATTCAAACCATGTGCCACAGCCACACGATACAGTTGATCACGGTTATCGTAGAGATCAGCAATCGATACTTGCCATGAGTCTTCATCAAGGTACATGTCGCGTACTTTGTAAATGTGGCGCATACCGTCTTTCAACGTCGCCTTCACTTGCCATACACGGTGTTTTTCCCAACGCACATATTCAGGATTCACGTGACCCGGTTTTAATATTTGGTCATATTTCAGCTTGTCTGAGTGCAATTTATAATCGTTATACGGAATATAAATTTCTTTTTTTCCAACAAGCTCCCAGTTATAGCGCGATGGTGAGCCGTTAAACATATCTAAGTCATCGGTAGTACGCAGACCATCTGACACTGTACCTGGGGTATCAAACGCGACGTTAGGCGCTTTACGTACACGACGTTGCCCGGTGTTATAGGTCCAAGCTTGGCGTGGCAAAGCCTCCTGATCCATGGTTTCTTTGACTAACAACGCGGTTCCAGCGAGACGCGCAGGCTGGGTTACCACTTGCTTAAAGTAAAATAAGGTATTGCTAGCTTTAAGTTGTTCGAGGGTAATTTCAGGACGTGAGTATTCAAATCGAATTTCTTCGGCTGTTTCTACTAAGCTGTAGCTACCATCAGCTGTCGGGGCCGCTTGGCTACGTGAAGTCTCTATTTCAACGCCGCGAAAACGTAAAATATGGTTCCAAATTGCCTCTAAGCCATTTGCAGGGATCGGAAATGGAATACCAATCATGGCACCTGAAATTCCATTACCCTGTGAAATCAGTTCAGCCCGAGTCGCATTAGCCTTAGTTGCATCGTAAACATATTGCGGCACAGATGCACTACGGCGAGTTTGATAGACATTCATCTTGTAGGTTTCAGGATAAAGTTCGAATAACTTCATCTGACCCGGCGTTAAAAAGTCTTTATATTGTGCTTTGTTGGCATTGGTAATGGTAAATTCAATCTTATCTTCAGGGAAAGGATCGGGGTGATGCATCCCTTTGGTATAACCCGCAACAGGTTTGGTAATACCCCCATCCCATGCCGGAATGGAACCATCAGCATTACCAGCTTTTTCAGCACCCAAAGGTGTTAATTCATTGCCAAGTTTAGCTGCATCGGTTTCAGAAATTTTCGCCGTAGCCACTGGCACAACAAGTGCCATCATCACAGCGCTCGCCAATATCGTCAGTTTCTTCATTGTTTGAGTCCTTTTAGATCGAATACTTGATATTGAATGAAACATAATCACGATCTGCCATCGCATTTGTCGTACCGACACCGCCAAAGAAATTGTTATAGGAGATATCTGCCCCCCAACGGTTTTGATAATCGAAGTTAACACCTAGTGCGACAGACTTACGTCCTTCAGTAAACAGGAACATAGGATCAGGAGTGATACCGTCAACGTCATGGGAGAAAATCATGCGTGGTGACATATTGACCCCTGCGAATACGTTGTTGAAATCAGCTTTAGCGACTAAACGGTAACCCCATGCAAAATCAGTCGGGAATGGATTAGTTTCAGGGCCATTATGCAGTGCTTGAATAATCCCCGGCATATCTGGATTACCACCAGAACGAGATGTACCAGGACCATTGAGGCGCAGTTCATCAAAACCTGGCATATCGTGGATCCATACACCACCGACTTCGGCCAGCATTGTCAAATTATCTAACCCTAAGGTTGGGCCGAATAAATGAGTAAACGTCATCTGTGCCTGAGTGGTATCAAGACGAATAAAGCCATCCACGGTTTCACCCGGTTGAACATCTTTAATCTGTGAAATGCCATCAAGATCAGGACGAAGCCCCGCATTGGCTAACTGCTGTGGCATACCGGCAAACAATAATTCAACGTCATCGATTTGCAACGGTTCATCTTGACGATGGGAAATTTCGCCCGCGACAGAGGTATCACCAATCAGCGTATTGAAACTCACACCATACAGTTTAATATCTTCTGGATAGACGACTTGCGCCTTAGAAAAACTCTTCAAACTCAATAGTAATTCGCGGTTAATATCTCCAGCGCTTTGTCCTAATACGGCCAAATCAGATAACAACGCGCCCGTACTAAAATCAGCAGCCGTACCACTAATAAGCGGACGACGGCTATGGTAATTCATAAAATAGAAACCAAATTCAGTTTCACCCAGTTCCGGTGCATAATAACCGAGCTTGATACCGTATTGTCCATCATCACTGGGTTTTTCTTCATCCTGCACCAGCGTCACTTTAGTGGGATAAGCTAAAGCCATAGAAACTAACTGCTGTGTTGGAATCGATTGACCGCTAGCGATCATGCCCGCTAGAAGCTCATATTCCTGCGTCATGAAATCTAAATTAATATCGGGGTTAGCATTAAATCCAAGCTGGGCATTTTGTGCATAACCGCCATAACCCACAAAATCATTCGTTGCAAAGATAGAACCCGCTGTTGGCACCCAAATAGGTTGCCAATCATATTGATAGAATGCTTCAACCGTTAACGAGTCTGTCAGACCAAGGGACGCCCAGACCATGCCTTGGGGTCTGAATGCTTCTTTCAGTTCAGCACCCGGCGCGTTAAGTATGTTCAAATCCACCGCGTTGATTTCACTAATCCCGTGGGCAATTAAGGTACTCTCACCCCAAGACACCACTTGATTACCAACACGGATTGATAATGGATTAGCACCATCATTCAAATCAAAGTTGCCATACACAAACGCATCTAATAAACGAATATCTTTACATTGCACTTCTGAAGCACGGTTGTCTTCGCAAGGGTCAAACTCTTTGCCCGTTAGCGGATCATTAAAATCATAATTACCATCATTAAGTTTACGATCGTAGAAATACATGCCACGGGCAAATAAACCGTAGTTTTTGTATTTCAACGATAATTCATGCAAACCTTTAACGATTTCAGAGGTAGTGTCACCTTGAGAATAGAGTAAATTACTTAAATCATTGTTGCTTGAATATGAACCTGGTTGGGCCCAAATATCAGCTGAAGTATATTTTGTATTATTAAATGCACTGTAGTTAGCCCAGTCAAACTGAGGTTGATTCACCTTACCAATTTGGCCTTCCCAATCACGCTCACCCACACGCCAACTCGCACCTGCCGTCCAAGTTGAGTCAAATGTGCCTTCAACCTCTCCCCAATTAAATGATATTGCATTAACACTTGGGATCATTAACAAACTCAATGCCGACGCCACCCCCAAAGCAAGCGCCGATTTGTTAAAACTATTTTTAACAATTTTCATTTTAGCTCTCCGTACCCTGCTGGATTTTTGTTTTAGGAATTACAGCCAACATCTTGTTATCTCACAGGCAACAATATTGTTACAGCAATTATTCTCCTTGAGCAAGACACAGTTAGAGATAATTTTCTAAAGAATTAAACATGTAGGTACATTTGTACTGCAGATTTTTAAGAAGTGATTTAAATTAGGGAAAGTCAGGATAGGATTAGAACCGCAAAAAACATAAAAAAGACTTTAAATTCAAAGGTGTTATTTTAAGTTGGATATCAAAAAATGAGTGTAATAATCAATCGTCCGTTTAAAGTAATTGCTCTAAGTTGAAATCAATAAATTATTGCTAAACTCGATTTAATGAAACAAATTGTCCTTTGTTATCTAAAACTAATTTGAAATAACCCTGAATGCCATTTTCAGTCAAAAAACGCCTAAAATGCCGTCCATTAATCCACAGGATCTTCCCTTGGTTCTCACGGACCTCGATTTTATCAGCAACCCCCTGATAATACGGTAAAAAATCTCGATAACTGATCGATAGTTTAAAATATAATTCCATAACACTAGGGCGGCACTCCTGCCGCCCTCCTCCCACAAACGGTTAGCTTGCCAACGCCTTCGAAACTTTCTCGTACATATCCTTAGATAAATCAGGCAGAGCTAAAAGTTGTCCCAAACAGGCTTTAATCAAGGTTTGACGACCTGAATCAAACTTACGGAACTGGATCAATGGCGTCACCATACGAGCGGCAACCTGTGGATTAAGGTGATTCAATGCGATTAGACATTCTGTTAAAAACGCATAACCCTTGCCATCCTTACGATGGAACTGATAGATATTACCTGCAGCAAAACTGCCAATCAACGCGCGCACCCGGTTTGGATTGTTCATGCTAAAGCTTTTGTGTTGTTGCAATTGACGGAGGCACTCAATCACCGTATCTGACTCATGGCTAGCCTGCAGCATAAACCATTTATCCATTACCAGAGGCGTATCTTGCCAACGTAATTCGAATACCGACATCAGCTCATCACGACAAGGTAAATCGCCGGTATTCGCCGCAGTAAGTGCGCCGAGCGAATCCGTCATATTACTCGCGTTCTCGAACTGAGACATGACTAAATTACTAGCCTCATCCGATACCTTAGCTAACCAAGTTAGGCATTGATTTTTAAGCGATCTTGCCTGAGTTGTATCGACAGCAATCAATGAACGATATAAGCTGATTAATTCATCTTCACAATAGGAAGCCAGCTCTGTTAACACAAATTCACGGGCTAAGGCTAAAGCGTCTAAATCAACACTCTCAGTTTGCTCAATCAGAGCAGATGCTGTCGGTATCGCTAATATTTCAGCGATTAACGCAGGATCGAGCTTGGTATCTAGCAATACACCTTTAAAGCTATCGCGCACTCGGGGATCGAGTGTCATGGCTTGTTGCTGTTGTAAGCTAGCCACATTTTGCCAAATAGCTTGGCTTACTAAGGTAACAGAGGCTTCCCAGCGCGCGACTTCACTACTAGCAAAACGCATTAAGTGAACCAGTTGATCAATATCAAAGTCATAGTGTAATTTGACTGGCGCTGAGAAATCTTGCAGTAATGAAGCCACAGGTTTATGAGTTAATCCCTCAAAACTAAACATTTGCTCAGCCTGGGTAAAGTTAAGCACTTCATTCACTAAAGAGTGGCCATTGGCATCTAAGAGTTCAATGCTGAACGGGATATGCAAGGGTGATGGACAGTTTGCGAGACTTTGTTTAAGGGTCAACTGATAAATGCCAGTTTGTGTATCAAAACTGTCCATTGCAATCACAATCGGCGTGCCCGCTTGGCTATACCATAAACGGAATTGAGTTAAATCGACTCCACTAGCATCTTCCATTGCTGCCACGAAATCATCGCAGGTGACAGCTTGACCATCATGGCGTTTAAAATATAGTTTCATCCCCGCCTGAAACTTTTCTTCACCGAGCAAAGTGTGCATCATACGGATCACTTCAGCACCCTTATTATACACAGTCACTGTGTAGAAATTATTCATCTCAATCACTGATTCTGGACGAATGGGATGTGACATAGGACCAGAATCTTCGGCAAACTGCTGATTTTTTATGACTTTGATTGCATGAATGCGATTCACTGCGCGTGAACCTAAATCAGAGCTAAATTCTTGATCGCGAAAAACGGTTAAGCCTTCTTTTAAACTTAATTGGAACCAATCGCGACACGTAACGCGATTTCCAGTCCAATTATGAAAATACTCATGGCCAACTACAGATTCAATACCTTGATAATCATCGTCAGTAGCCGTTAAGGTATCTGCCAGCACATATTTAGTGTTGAAGATATTTAAGCCTTTATTTTCCATGGCGCCCATATTGAAAAAATCGACCGCGACTATCATGTAAATATCTAAATCGTACTCAAGATCAAAACGGCTCTCATCCCATGCCATAGATTTTTTCAGTGACGCCATCGCATGGTGCGCTTTATGTAAATTCCCTCTATCGACAAACACTTGCAAAATCACTTTACGGCGACTGCGAGTGATGAATTCATCTTGTAATAGATCAAAATCGCCAGCGACTAAGGCAAATAAATACGCTGGTTTTGGAAATGGATCTTGCCAGCAAACATAATGGCGCCCGCCATCTAACTCACCTTGATCAATCAAATTACCGTTACTCAGTAAAAACGGAAATACGGCTCTATCGGCTTCGATACGCACTGTGTATTTGGCTAATACATCGGGACGGTCGAGAAAATAAGTAATACGTCTAAAGCCCTCAGCCTCGCATTGTGTGCAATAGGCACCATCAGACATATACAACCCTTCAAGACTCGAATTAGCCTCAGGATCGAGCTTAGTGATGATCTTGAGCTCAAACTCATTAAACGCAGTTTCTAGGACTAACTGACCCGCACTCACATGATACGGTGCAGCCTCGCCATTAACCGTCAGCGAGACGACCGTTAAGTCTTCGCCATCTAACACTAACGCTTGTTGATGTTGAGAAGTGCGTTTTACTCGGCTTATAGCCTGTACTTGAGTTTCTTTGCCAGCCAGATTAAAGGCTAAATCAATGGTTTCTATCGTAAAGAGAGGGGCTTGATAATCTTTTAAGTATTTTGCTTGAGCTTGAGTCATTTTGATCCCTTTAACGCTGATCTAAATAAGAAAAAACGCGCCATAAGCGCGTTTTGATATTGGATAAATCGATTCGACTAATGCCTATTTAGCGGCACGGGTTTGAGCCAGTTTTTGCACATCAGCCATATCTAAAGTTATATAGGCTGTTTCATCTAAAAATGCGTCAGGTAATTCGGCGTCGTCTTTAATGTCGTCCATTGATTTAACCGGAGCTAAACCGTTGGCGACTAGGCGCTCATTCGTTCTATCGAGGACTTTCTTCTCATCGGCTTCACGGGAAGCAATACGCTCACTTTCAACCAGAGAAACCGTTCTCTCTTTGTGATGCTTTTTAAAGTCGGCAATATCTTGATTAATATAAGCAAATTCTACACTGTCTTTTATACGGTTTAGATGCTTAGTCTCAAGGCTCGTTACTAGGTTAGGCGTAATATCATTGAGGGTGCCATATTGTGCCATAGGCACTTTATCCCAAGGCAAGGCATTTTTCTCTTCCGCTTCACCATATTCACCTGGCTCTAACGCACTTGGGAACGCGATATTAGGCGTAACGCCTTTAATCTGAGTGCTGCCACCATTTATACGATAGAACTTTTGAATCGTGTATTGCACATGACCCAATGGTTTTTCGTACATATCGTAAATACGGCCAAGGCTCTTATGTTGTTGCACAGTACCTTTACCAAAACTCGATTCACCTACAATCAATGCGCGATCATAATCTTGCAGCGCGGCAGCAAAAATTTCAGAGGCAGAAGCGCTGTAACGATCAACCATCACAGTCAATGGCCCAGCATAACTGGTTTTACCATCGTTATCGCGGTGTGCAGATACTCGGCCATCCGCATCACGAATTTGTACCACGGGTCCCATATCAATAAAGAGGCCCGTCAGTAACACGGCTTCGGTTAATGCGCCGCCGCCATTGCCGCGTAAATCAATCACGATACCTTCAACTTTGGCTTCGTTTAATTTCACTAGCTCTTTTTCAACGTCCTGCGACAAATTCATGTAAAAACCAGGAATATGGATCACACCAACCTTACGATTAGCGTATTCACCATCTTTAGGCTCAATCACCTTAGAGGTTGCCGCTCTATCTTCTAAACGAATTTTATCGCGCACTAAGGTGACATTGAATGGCTTAGCATTCGAGCCACCTTTCTTAGGTAAAATTTGCAGGACAACTTTACTGCCCTTTGGACCTTTAATGAGTTCGACGACGTCGTCTAAACGCCAGCCGATAACATCAACTATCTCTGCGCCCTCTTGACCAACGCCTACAATCTTGTCTTCTGGTGACAACTTTTCGCTACCCGCCGCAGGGCCGCCAGCAATCAAGCTTTTTATAACGGTGTAATCGTCTTCAAGTTGCAGCTGCGCACCAATCCCCTCTAGGCTTAAATTCATTTCCATTTGGAAACGTTCAGCATTGCGGGGGGAAAGGTAACTGGTATGCGGCTCAATGCTACGTGAAAAGGCGTTCATCACACCTTGGAATACGTCTTCACTGTTAGTTTGAGTCAAACGTTTAATGGCATTGTTATAACGCTTTTGCAAGATATCAACAATTTCAGGCCATTCTTTACCTGTTAGTTTTAGATTTAACGCATCGTATTTTACACGTTGACGCCATAACTCATTAATTTCAGCCTGATCTTTTGGCCATGCCGCGTCATCGCGGTCATACTCATAGACATCACCAGGTACGGAGAAGTCGATCGGTTTATCCAATAGGGATAAAGCATAAACAAAGCCTTCGTAGCGACGTTTTTGGACTATATCAAACATCTTATAGCCAGGCTCAAGCTCACCAGAACTGAGCATGTCATCAAATTGAGTCGCGTAAGGCTTAAAACTATCGACATCAGCTTGCGTTAATACATTACGACGGAAATCGAGTTGCTGCAGATAACGATCAAAAATTTGTGCAGAAAAAGCATCATCAAGATTAAAACGATGATAGTGCGAACGAGTATATAAATCCGTTACCCTTTTACTCGCAACTTTATGTTGCGCTTCCTGCTTGAGAGTGGGTAACTCGCTGATTTGAATAGTGGGTGGTACGGCCCAAGCCGAAAATCCGACAAAAACTGTGGCGATAGAGGTAGCCAAAGTGAGGTTTCGCATCAACAAGTTACTCCGTTTTAATAAATGACTACAGCAGGATATGTTCTGCTCTAACTTTAATCGTTAGGCCACTATCAAGCTGAACATGAATATCTTCCTTGTTAATATCAGTAATGACACCGGCTACAGGAGTCATACCTAATTTAACATTGACGCGTTGTTTTTTCGTTAAATCAGTCAATTGTGCTTGGACATAATTCACGACTGGCGCAGCAGCTTTAGGTGCAGGCTTAGCTGGACGTTCAGTTTTAGGACGCTGAGGAGCCGCCACCTTTTTAGGTGCTTTCTTTGCCGCAGGCTTTGGTGCAAGTGCTGCACGTTTCGCCTTGGCCTTCTCTTGACTCTCTTTCAACATCGCTTGAGCATGGTCAATATGCTCTTGCTCTAACTCACCGCAAGGTTCGCCATCCAGATTAACGCGTTGTGCGCCTGCTTTAACAGACTTCAAATAGCGCCAGCTGCTGGTGTAACGTCTTAAGGCAACTCTGAGCTGAGTTTTACTGACTTTAGAATCATCAGCCAACCTTTCAGCCAAATCTTGAAACAACCCGATTTTTAATGGCTTAGTTTCACCTTCAGCAATAAAGCACAAAGGAAATGTTTCATACAAATACGCCAAAATTGCATTGGTGTCGGTCAACTTTTCTGTTGATTCCATCATTACTTCCACAGTCAAAAAAGAGACATCGATTCGAGGTGATATTGATCAACTTCTTACGAGTCATTTATCTTCGTTAAACTCAATAGTGAGTCAACGTACAAATTAGCATCCTAGCCGCGTTTACTAAAGTTAAAAAATAGACCTTAACAAATTTTTACAGCTCAAAACACTAAGCTTATTTATTGCATGCTAATCAAACCAGCTTAATGCGTGCAGGCACATATTATAAGGCGCACGCCACCGATTGCGACCATGAATTATGCATTATTGTACGTAAATTAACCAAATAGGCAGCTTTCAAAACTTTTAACCAATAATTCTAGCCCTTTTTGGTCTTCTTCATCGAAACGATCCAAGATAGGGCTATCAATATCGAGCACAGCAATCACTTTACCCTGTGTACGAACTGGCACAACGATTTCTGAATTACTGGCAGAATCACAAGCAATATGACCATCAAATTGATTAACATCTGCCACTCGCTGAGTTTGATTACTTAACGCTGCCGTACCGCATACGCCTTTTCCTAACGGGATACGTGTACAAGCTACTTTCCCTTGAAACGGGCCAAGTACCAGTTGTTCACCACGCATCACGTAGAATCCCACCCAATTAAGCTCTGTCAAGTTATCATTAAGTAAGGCTGAAAAATTTGCCATACCCGCGACAAGATCATCCTCGCCAGCCATCAGAGCTAATACTTGACGGTTCAGTGACTCATAAAATTTCGATTTCATTACATTTCCTAACAATTTTATTCTGCTGCTTCGGTCTTTTTAGCCGCTTTTTTCGCAGTAGGTGGATTCGTCGGCGTACTATTAACCTGAACGACACCTTTAAGCAAGTTTGCCAGCTCATCTTTATTATTAGCGAAGTAGAATGCGAGTTTTTCGCTCACACTTTCATCTATACCCAAATCGGCTTGTTGAATAAAAGGGATCAGGTTATCAGCGATATCGAGCATCTTATCGTAGGCGTCAGCCTCCTTCTTAGATGTGAATGTCATCTTTTCAACCCCTTCTCTGACCACGACAAACTGTGTTATTACTGCCATGACTGCCTCGCACTGTTTTTATATACAGTAACTAGAGTGACATAGATTGAACTTGTGATGCAAGTGTTCTGATTAATCTGATATTATTAGCCTACTTTCGTTACCAAGATAATATGAACGTTAGAGAGTATTTAACGATTATTAACATGATATGACGCACGGATCTCGCTGTTATTACTCAACATTAGGCTAGTAATATTTTTATATGCATGAAAACGCAGCAGAAAACTCAATAATCTTATGCCGTTCCTGCGATTTAGCAATCCGCAAACGAGCTTTGCCTAGCGGTGTACGAGCACTTTGCCCGCGTTGCAGCACCGCACTTTATGACACCCCCTATTACTCCATAAATGGCATGTTAGCATTGTGTATTACGGCATTAGTGTTTTATTTCCCGGCAAACTTCTTACCCGTACTTGAGATCCATTTTTTTGGTAGCATTCGCACCACCACTGTGTTTCAAGGTGCATTTGCCGTATTTGATCAAGGTTATTGGTTAGTAGGTTTAGCCGTGCTAGCCGCAGCAGTAATTGGCCCGGGCTTATTACTGTTATCCATCTTAGTGCAGATATTAATTGTCAAATGGGGCTTAAATAATGTTTTTTGGCGTAAATCATTAAAGCAATTATTAAAATGTCATGGCGTATTGTCACAACTCACTATGTTAGAGATTTATGTGATCAGTTTTTTAGTTTCTTCATTTCAGCTTTCTGATTTTTCAGATATTTACTTTGGAATGGGCACATTTTGCTTCACTATGCTATTTCTCGTGACCTTGTTTTTACAACGAGAATACGACTTAGAGCACATGTGGACACTATTGGAAGGTCATCGCTGATATGAAGCAGCAAGGTAAAGATATTGGCTTATGTTTATGCAAGATGTGCCGCCAACTGAACAGCACAGAGCTCACTCACTGTCAGCGCTGCCAAGCAGAACTACACATTAGAGACTATTCCAGCCTACAAAAAAGTTGGGCGCTGCTGATCACTGCCGCCATTTTATTAGTGCCTGCAAATATTTACCCTATCACCGTACTGACAAACCAGGGACAAGTGCGGCACGACACTATTTTTTCAGGCATCTTACATTTAGTCCATTCCGACATGTTGCCCATAGCCGTGATTGTCTTTACTGCCAGTATTTTAGTGCCATGGATTAAAATCATCGGTCTATCGATTTATCTGTGCGCGATAAGTTTTGATATTCCAATTTCAAAAAAGAAATTGATGGTGGGCTTTCACGCCATTGAATGGATTGGCCGCTGGTCTATGCTCGATTTATTTGTTATCTCCATCACCGCCGCATTAGTGAATATGGGGCAACTACTCGATGCAAAACCCGCCCCCGCCGCGACCGCATTTGCCTTGGTTATTCTGTTAACTCAGCTAGCCGCAAAAATTTTAGACACTCGTTTACTCTGGGATCGATTGGAACCTCAAGATGACACAAATTGAATCGCCGAAAGTTGTAAAGAAAAAACTCTTCTCGCCTATTTGGCTGCTTCCTATTGTCGCGTTGGCATTAGGTGCTTGGCTGGGTATTAAGAGCATTAAAGAATCGGGTGTTGAAATTCAAATACATTTTCCGAGTGCGACAGGGATTGACGTCGGTAAAACCTTAGTCAAATACCAAGGCTTAACTGTCGGTAAAGTCAAAGACATCGGTATCGATGACGATTTGAAAGGCGTGAACGTCAAAGTCATGATGGACTATCGCGCCAAACCTTTCTTAAATAGAGAAACCTTATTCTGGCTCGTCACCCCCAAAGCCAGCATTACTGGCGTTGAAGGCTTAGATGCACTGTTTTCCGGGAACTATATTGCTATTCAGCCAGGGAAAGGGAATGACGCTACTTTCTTCGAGGCCGAGCGCCAACCGCCACCAATGCAAATTGGTTCTGAGGGTGTCATGGTTGAATTAACCTCAGATAAACTCGGTTCATTAGATGTGGGATCGCCGATATTCTTTCGCCAAATACCTGTGGGTAGTGTAGCGAGCTATCGCTTAGACGGTAATCAAAGAGTGCTGATAAGCGCTTTTATTCAAGAACAATACGCTCGGTTAGTGAAGAAGAATTCGCATTTTTGGAATGTCTCTGGCGTAAAAGTTGAGGCATCACTAACAGGTATTCAAGTTAGCTCAGAAAGCTTGGCATCAATACTTGCGGGCGGCGTAACTTTCAGCTCTGACGATGATGCTCCTATCGCCCAAAATGGTGATACGTTTGTTCTTTTTGACTCAGAGACCACCGCCCTTGGCGGCATTGAAGTCAACCTAACAATGGCTGACGGTAGCGGAGTCGATAAAGGGACTCGCATTGTTTATCGTGGCATGAATATCGGCAGTGTGTTAAGTAAGCAACTTGCCCTTGATGGCATAACAGTTGTGGCTGAGGTTGAACCTCAATATGGTTCACTCTTGACCAACGACGGAGTATTTTGGCTTGAAGGTGCTGATATTTCTCTCTCAGGCATTAAGAACCCAGAACGTTTACTCACTGGTAGCGTGATCAACTTTCTACCGGGCATAAAGACTCAAACAACGATACCAACTCACTTTACCTTGCAATCAAAAGCGCCCGATTTATTGCAATCGAAAAAGCGTTTTTTAACCTTAATCTCTAATGAAAACATGGGTGTTTCGGCTGGCACAGAGGTGCGTTACAAACAAATTCCGATTGGTAAAGTGCTTGGCGTTAAGTTAACCAAAGATTTATCCGCGGTGGAATACCAGCTCGAGCTACAACCTGAGTTTGCCAGTCTACTACGCAGTGACAGCTATTTTGTGCCTGAATCGGCATTAACGGTAAATGCCTCTTTAGAGGGAATATCCGTTAAAACAAGGGATTTTACGACGCTCACTCAGGGCGCTGTCAGCTTGTTTAAAGGCCGCAGTGACACACCTTTAGCCGCTAACAGCACCCTCACCCTTTTTAACTCATTAGCCGCAGCGACTGCTTTTTATGATCGCCAACAACAAATACATGTGACTTTAATCAGTCAAGATGGCGCCGATGTCAGCCAAGGCTCACCGATTTACTATAAAAAGATGCAAATTGGGATAGTAGAGTCAGTGAACTGGCAAAGTAAAACCGAAGACTTTGCCATTAAGCTCGCAATTGATAAACAGTTCCAACCTTTGCTGAAAAAGCCCAATGTATTCTGGCGTAACAGCGCTGTGGATATCAGTGCCAGTCTTGCAGGTATTGATATAGCCATAGCGCCGCTTGAAGGAGCATTAAAAGGCAGCATTAGCCTGGGATTACTTAATAATAGTGACAAAACTAACAATGCAGCTCACTTAAAACTCTATGAGAACAAGCAACTGGCATTAACCCAAGCCCAAGCTATTCGTCTCACCTTACCCGCATCATCAAAACTTGCAGCAAAAGCCGCGATCCGTTATCAAGGTCATCAAGTAGGCGAAGTGTCGCAGGTGAAACTCAATGCGGATCTCAATACCCTCACGGCGACCGCGTATCTGTATGGGGAATATGCCGATCATTTTAGCCGCAGTGATTGTGAGTATCACTTAGTGGACGCGCAAATTTCCCTTGCCGGAATTAAAGCGCCAGAAACCTTAATAACGGGTCCCTATATAGGTGTGCTGCCAGGTAAAAGTAGTCAAAAAGCAACGCAGTTTGTCGCCAACATAATGACTCATGGCTACGCCAATGTTGCCGAGGATGCACTTAAATTTACTTTAGAAGATAAAAAATTAGGCTCGATGAAAGTTGGCACGCCAATTTTCTTCCGTGGTATCAAAGTCGGTCAAATTGATAGTTATCGCCTAGCAACACAGGGCAATAGCGTGCTAATGCAGGCACATATTGAGCCACAATATAGCCACTTAGTGAATCAAAGCAGTCAGTTCTGGGATGCCTCAGGCATTAAAGTCGATGTAGGCTTGTTCTCAGGTGCGCAAATCGAAGCTGGCTCGCTAGAAACCTTACTAGTGGGCGGCATCAATGTCGCGACGAAGAACACCACTCAAGCGGATAATCGCTTAGCAGCAGGATCAATATTAACGTTACAGCATAAAGCCGAAGCTGAATGGCAAGATTGGGCTCCTAGCCAATAATACTCTCAAGTTAAGCCTTTATAAAAAAATCAGGCGCATAGGCTTAATGCCGTTCACTCTTAAGTGAACGGCATTTTCATTTGGTCTAACCGGATACTTGTTTTTGCTCATTTTAAGTACTCTTGGATAAGCCCTTTCCCGTTTACCATCCAACTTAAATTGCCGTGCAATGCGTTCTATATCCAATACGTATGGGGACATTCCCAGGCGTTTGTGATGGCAGTTGTGTCAGCTTAAAGATGATATGACTCGCAGCATCCCGAAAACTCAGTTGATTGGGATGGACCGATGGTAAGCTTTTGACCATCAGTAACATCTTGTATCTAATTAAATTATAGGCCGGCAACACGCCCAGCAGCTCTTAAGTCACGAGTTCCTGCACTTGACTGCGCAGCGTAAAACGACTCTCCAACAGATGTTGTTTCATCTCTCTGTAGCCCAGTTCGATTTCCCATCGATGGGCATATTAAGTCGACAATGTCTTCGCTGGGGTAACGCATCGGGCCAGTTAACGAGGTTAAAATGGCGACTAACTTGCCTTTCACAGTCTTAGTGAGTAAAAGCCCTTCAAGGGTATAAGGGAGCTGCGTGCAACATAATCAATCTCTTGCGGCAAAACAATGTCGAGTTTGTTGATGAGTGACCGAACAGACTCCCCTCGGAACAAGGCCATTCCGATCACCGCCCAAATCATCGCATCTATGGGTAATTTACGTCGTCTGAGTGTGGCAACGCCTTGAGAGTCCAAACAGGATTGAATTCAGTTAGGCGGGTAATATGAGTGCGCGCGAGCGCTTCTGAAAGTTGCATAAAAAATCCGATGACATGAGGCCATCGGATTTTGATCTTTTCAGCGAGATCGTCAAGCGATCTGTGTTAACTGATCAACATTAGAGCTAGGCTCGCCTTTCTTTTAAGGATCATACGGTTAGGTTGGCATCATAGCCGTCTAAAGATATGAGTTAAACTGGATTAATAATATCAACAAAATGATGCACTAAACCAAACTCACGGGCGAGATGACGACCTAAGGCTTGAATACCGAAACGTTCAGTCGCATGGTGTCCAGCCGCAAAATAATGTATGCCCTGCTCCACCGCACTGTGAAACGTGCGTTCAGAGACCTCTCCACTAATAAAGGCGTCCACGCCCAGACTGGCAGCTACATCAATATAGTCCTGCGCGCCACCAGTGCACCAGGCTAGATGTTGGATTTTAGCATTGCCATCACCGATATGCAGTGGTGCTCTGCCTAAAGCATTTTCAAGGGTTTTAGAAAATCCGCTAGCACTAACGGCAAGATCAAGTTTGCCACGCCACAACAGCCCCTGAGCCACCTCTTCGATGGCTTCTGCATCGATGATCCCAAGCTGTCTGCCTAACATCGCGTTATTACCCAACATGGGATGAGCGTCTAAGGGTAAATGGTAACCAAATAGGTTGATGTCATACTTGAGCAGCGCTTTGATTCGGCGTTGCTTCATCCCAGTAATCACTTCCGGCTCGTTCTTCCAAAAAAAACCATGATGGACCAAAATCGCATCGGCATTTAAACGAATCGCTTCATCTATCAAGGCCTGACATGCCGTCACCCCTGTGACTATGGTGCGAATTTCATCCTTACCTTCTATTTGCAACCCATTGGGCGCGTAATCTTTAAAAGCCGACACATGTAAAAAATCAGCTAAATATTGGATTAATTCTGTCCGAGTCATTGCAGCACCACTTATTTTTACTGAAAATAATAATTTTTTACTAAGGATGATAATTGAGCCTACATGGCCAAGTCGACACGCACGCCACTTTGCAGATAGACCACTCGCACTCTGTCACCCGCATTGAAGACCATGCCAGAGTCATAATCTTGGATCACCATAACCTGCGTACCATCTTCTTGATTAATCATTAATTCAACTAACTTTAACGATTGCGTAGTCGTGCCGCTACCATATCGATTACCAATGCCACCACCAATTAACGCGCCTAGAATGGTTGCCACATCTTGGCCTGAACCACCGCCAAACTGATGGCCTATCACTCCGCCCGCCAACGCGCCGCCGAAGGTTTTCCAACCTTGATTGCGATCTTCAATTAACTGGGTTTCAGTAATATTACGCACTGAAGTAATATCGCCATAGAGCACTTTCTCAACAGGTACAGCTTGGTTACGCTCATAACCCGCAATAGCGGGATTGATGAGAAAAGCAAAAATAAACATAAAGCTTGCTAGAGTAGGTTTCCACATATCTGAATTTCCGCTAACGTAGTAATAAGGCCAATAACTAAATCATACTCAATTGTGAAGTCTCTGTCTTTTTTGAATCACGAATTCGAAGCTTTTCCTTCACCCGAACTCGCCTTAACTGATCCTAATGGTTTATTGGCTATCGGCGGTGACTTGCGTCCTGAACGTTTACTCTCGGCTTACTACAACGGTATTTTCCCTTGGTTTAATGAGGACGATCCCATTTTATGGTGGTCGCCCGATCCCCGCGCAGTGTTCATTCTCGGTGAAATCCACATCAGCACCAGTCTGCGCAAGTATTTAAAAAAGCAACCTTGGCGCATCACGATCAATCAAGCGTTCACCGATGTAATGGCCGAATGTGCTCAGCCACGCCTAAAACAAGACGGGACGTGGATCTCTCAAGAAATTCAAATGGCCTATCGCGAACTGCATAACACAGGTCACGCCCATTCCATTGAAGTATGGGAGAATGAACACTTAATTGGTGGGCTTTACGGCTTGGCAATCGGCCAAGTATTTTGCGGTGAATCGATGTTTCACCGTAAGACCAATGCTTCCAAAGCCGCTGTTGCAGCACTGCAACAACATTTAGTTAAAATGGGGTTTAAACTAATAGATGCGCAAATCATGAATCCCCACCTAGAAAGTTTGGGAGCGAAAGCCATTAAACGCATTGATTTTATAACGTTACTGAGCGAACTGAGAAACAATCCCGTGAACCCAATGACTTGGACCACTAAAGAGGTCATTCTTGAACTCGAATAAAACATCGATTGCTATCGGTATCAGCCAAATTTTCCCTTGCAGCTACCTAGATGGTCAGCAAGAGCAACTATTGGTTATTCAAGAAGACACGCTCGATCCGCTTTTATTCGAGCGTTTACTGGCGGTGGGTTTTCGCCGCAGTGGCAGCTCCATTTATAAACCTCGATGCCCACATTGCAGTGCGTGTCAGCCTATCCGAGTGCCAGCGCACGAATTTGTGCCATCGAAACGCCAAAAACGTACCTTAGCCAAAAACCAAGATCTAACATGGCGAGTGACCTCTGAGCAAACCGCTGAACAATACGCACTGTATGAACATTATATTCGTGAGCGACATTTTGACGGTCCCATGTTTCCGCCAAGTGAGGAGCAATATAACCACTTTATCTTTTGCCACTGGCTGTCGCCCACGTTTATCGAAGTCTATGAGGGTGAAAAATTATTGGCGGTTGCTGTCACCGATACGCTGCCCCAAAGTCTTTCGGCGATTTACAGCTATTTTGACCCAGATGAAGAACAACGCTCACTTGGCGCACTGTTAATTTTAATTCAGTGCCGGCTGGCAAAACTGATGGGCAAAGAATTTGTTTATCTCGGATATCAAATAGATGAAAATCGTAAGATGTCTTACAAGCGTTTATATCGCCCTTATCAAATTCTCACGCCTCAAGGCTGGGAGTATTCCCAAGTTTGCTAAGTACTTCCCCTTTACAGCAAGGGGAATTTGGGGCATGATACGCCCGTTTTTTATATTCGAAGGCTAATGGGATAATTATTAATGGCGAAAGAAGACAACATTGAAATGCAAGGCACTATCCTTGAAACCTTGCCAAACACAATGTTTCGTGTAGAGCTTGAAAACGGTCATGTGGTGATAGCCCACATTTCAGGCAAAATGCGCAAAAACTACATCCGGATCCTCACTGGCGATAAAGTTACCGTCCAGCTGACTCCTTATGATCTGACCAAAGGTCGTATTGTCTTCCGCGCACGCTGATATAGCCTCTTAGATTTAAAAACCCGGCAAGGCCGGGTTTTTTTGTTTGCGAAAGATGAAAAAAATGGCTGCAATTGCAGCCATTTTCATATCTAAAAACAATGATTAATCAATCACTAAGCTTTTGTAGTGGCTTTCTCAACACGTTCAGTGCGAATAACAATCTCGCCCTCCTTAACATCCACATGTGCCACGCCGCCTGACTCTAACTCACCGAATAAAATCTCGTCAGCCAATGGACGTTTGATCAATTCGGTCACGACACGTGCCATAGGGCGCGCGCCCATGTTCTTGTCGTAGCCTTTTTCAGCAAGCAAAGTTCTAGCTTCATCGCTGACGTCTAAAGTAACGTGTTTAGCATCCAATTGAGCCTGTAATTCCACCAAAAACTTATCAACCACTTTAGCGATAATCGTCATGTCCAAATGATTGAACCACACGATAGAATCGAGGCGGTTTCTAAATTCTGGCGAAAATACCCGATTAATTTCAGCTAATGCATCTTGGGTATGGTCTTGCTGAGAAAAACCAATCGATTTACGAATGGTCTCTTGCACACCCGCGTTAGTGGTCATCACTAAGGTGACATTTCTAAAGTCTGCCTTACGACCGTTATTATCGGTTAATGTCCCGTGATCCATTACCTGCAATAGCAAGTTATAGACATTAGGGTGAGCTTTCTCGATTTCGTCTAGTAGCACCACGCAATGAGGATTTTTAATCACTGCGTCTGTCAGTAATCCACCTTGGTCATAACCTACATAGCCTGGAGGCGCACCAATCAAACGTGACACTGTGTGGCTTTCCATGTACTCAGACATATCAAAGCGTATCAGTTTCATCCCTAGGCAGTTAGCTAGTTGATTTGTGACTTCAGTTTTACCCACACCGGTTGGGCCAGCAAATAAAAAACTGCCTACTGGTTTTTTCTCTGTGCCTAAACCGCTGCGCGATAAGCGAATAGCTGAACTCAAACTCTCAATGGCTTTATCTTGTCCAAAGACCACCATCTTCAAATTACGCTCAAGATTACGCAGTAAATCTTTATCCGTAGCCGATACCGATTTTTCAGGAATACGGGCCATTTTAGCCACAATGGATTCAATTTCGGCTTGGCCGATGGTCTTTTTGCGTTTACTCATAGGCAACATCACCATACGTGCACCCGCTTCATCAATCACATCAATGGCTTTATCGGGCAAATGCCTATCATTAATATGCTTCGCCGATAATACCGCTGCGCTACTAATAGCGGCTTGAGTATAGCGAACCCCATGATATTCTTCGTATTTAGACTTAAGACCCATTAAAATCTTCGTGGTTTCTTCCACTGAAGGCTCATTGATATCCACCTTTTGGAAACGACGTGCAAGCGCACGGTCTTTCTCAAAAATACTTTGATATTCTTGGAAAGTCGTCGAGCCCATGCAGCGCAGATTACCGCTGGATAGTAAAGGTTTTAACAGGTTAGAGGCATCCATTACCCCGCCAGAAGCTGCGCCCGCACCGATAATGGTGTGGATCTCATCGATAAACAAAATGGCATGTTTATCGGCGGCTAATTCTTTTAGTAGGTTCTTAAAGCGCTTTTCAAAATCACCGCGATATTTTGTCCCTGCCAGTAGCGAGCCTAAATCTAAGGAATAGACCGTCGCTTCTAACATTACATCGGGCACTTGTTTATTGACGATACGATACGCTAGGCCTTCAGCAATCGCAGTTTTACCTACGCCAGCCTCACCCACTAACAGAGGGTTATTTTTACGGCGACGGCATAGGGTTTGAATAGCGCGCTCAATTTCTTGATCGCGACCAATTAAAGGGTCGATATCCCCTTGTTTAGCCAGCTGGTTTAAGTTGGACGCAAATTGCGACAACATGCTGCGCTCTTCACTGCTTTCGCCCTGTTCTTCGACACGTTCTTGATCTTGTGGCGATTCAGCATCGTCATTTTTCGCAAAACCATGGGAAATAAAATTCACCACATCTAAGCGGCTGATATCACAGCGGCGTAATAAATACACGGCTTGAGATTCTTGCTCACTGAAAATAGCGACCAAAACATTGGCGCCATTGACTTCATTGCGACCCGATGACTGTACATGGAATACTGCACGTTGCAGCACCCGCTGGAACCCAAGTGTTGGCTGGGTCTCTTTATCATCGTCAATATCGGCAATGATTGGCGTTGTTTGTTGGATAAAGCTTGCCACTTCATCTCTGAGTTTATCTAGATTTGCGCCACAAGCGGTTAACGCTTCTTGAGCAGCAGGATTGTCGATCAGCGCTAATAACAGATGTTCCACTGTCATATACTCGTGACGCGCGTCTCTGGCTTGCTGAAACGCCAGATTCAAGGTGACTTCCAGATCTTTGTTCAGCATAAGCACCCCCAAAAATTAACAACAGACTACAGAGTTAAGCGATTTTATGCTTTCTCTAATGAACACAGTAACGGATGTTGGTTTTGTCTTGCAAATTGATTTACTTGTATCACCTTAGTTTCTGCAATCCCAAAAGGGAAAACGCCACAGATACCCTTTCCTTGGTGATGAATCATTAACATAATATCGGTCGCTTCCTGCTCATTCTTGCGAAAGAAAACCTGTAAAACTTCAATCACAAAATCCATTGGAGTGTAATCATCATTATTGAGCACTACCTTATACATTGAAGGTGGCATCAACTCAGATTCGACACGTTCTTCAACGTGTTCAATATTTCCTATCTTCGCCATTTTTAATACTAGCCTCTCGTGTTGGCCTCTTCCAATTGTTCTAATCAAATTAATTTGTTGTTACTTACTTGTTAATTTCAGCTTGACTTCCGCTTTTACTCCTTACATTCTGTTGTTCTGACGGTGAAAGAATAATCGTCTACAGCAGTTTTACTATCTTACTGGTAAGTAAACAACAGAAGGAAGTTGAAGTATGGCAAGCGGAACTGTTAAATGGTTCAACAACGCCAAAGGATTCGGGTTTATTTGCCCTGATCAAGGTGGTGAGGACGTTTTTGCACATTATTCTACCATTGAAATGGAAGGCTATCGAACTCTAAAAGCAGGCCAACCAGTTCACTTTGAAGTAGAAGCAGGCCCAAAAGGGATGCATGCGTCAGCCATTTCACCAACAAAATAATCTTTGGTGAGGCCAATGATCTAAAAGGCAGGGATATATCCCTGCCTTTTTATTGGTGAAATACAGTATTCCACTGACACCGAACCCGTTTATATAAAAAAGGACCTGCAATGCAGGTCCTTTTTCTGTTTTGTTAATGGTCAAAACTAACCCATTAGTAGCTTGTTTAACGTTTCGCTTGGGCGCATGGCTTTTTCAGCTTTTGCCGCATCTAAACGGTAATAACCGCCTAAATCGACAGGCGCACCTTGTGCCGTCGCTAACTCGGCCACAATCACCTGCTCATCTACCGCTAACGAGTGCGCTAATGGAATGAAATGCGCTTGTAACTGTTCATCATTCGCTTGCGCGGCAAGGGCTTGGGCCCAATACATGGCTAAGTAGAAATGGCTACCGCGGTTGTCGAGCTCGCCTACTCTTCTTGATGGCGATTTATTGCTATCTAAGAATTGGCCAATGGCTTGGTCTAAGGTATCGGCCAATACTTGTGCTTTAGGGTTACCCACTGTTTGGCTTAAATGCTCTAAAGACGCCGCCAGTGCTAAAAACTCACCCAATGAGTCCCAACGCAAATGACCTTCTTTCTCAAATTGCTGCACGTGCTTTGGTGCACTACCACCCGCGCCAGTTTCAAATAAGCCACCACCGTTCATTAACGGAACGATTGACAGCATTTTTGCGCTGGTGCCCAGTTCGAGGATGGGAAACAAGTCAGTTAGGTAGTCACGTAAAACGTTACCCGTGACGGAGATAGTATCTTTGCCATCTTTGATACGAGTCAAAGAGAAACGAGTCGCTTCTTCAGGCGACATAATGCTGATATCTAAGCCATTAGTGTCATGCTCTGGCAGATACTGCTGCACTTTAGCAATGATTTGTGCATCGTGGGCACGCTTGCTATCTAACCAAAATACGGCTGGAGTATTACTTAAGCGGGCACGACGCACGGCCAATTTTACCCAGTCACGAATTGGCGCATCTTTAACTTGGCACATTCTCCAAATGTCACCCGCTTCAACATTGTGAGTCATTAATACTTTACCGCTAGCATCAACAACGTTCACCACTCCGTCAGCTGGGATTTCGAAGGTTTTATCATGGCTGCCGTATTCTTCTGCTTTTTGTGCCATCAAACCCACGTTAGGCACGCTGCCCATGGTTTTAGGGTCAAAAGCACCGTGTTCTTTACAAAACGCGATTGTTTCTTGGTAAATGCCAGCGTAACAACGATCAGGGATCATGGCTTTAGTATCATGCAGTTGACCATCTGGTCCCCACATTTGGCCTGATGAACGGATCGCAGCAGGCATAGAAGCATCAATAATGATGTCGCTTGGTACGTGTAAGTTGGTAATGCCTTTATCAGAATCTACCATAGCTAATGCTGGACGCGCAGCATAAACGGCGGCGATATCGGCTTCAACTTCGGCGCGGCTATCTGCTGGTAACGTGGCTATTTTGGCATACACATCACCAAAACCATTGTTAACATCTACGCCTAATTCAGCAAAAAGCGTCGCATGTTTGTCAAATATTGGCTTGAAGAATACCTTCACAGCATGACCAAACATAATAGGATCAGACACTTTCATCATAGTGGCTTTCAGATGTAGCGATAACAACACATCTTCTGCTTTGGCGTTTTCGATTTCACGCTCATAAAAGCTCACTAGGGCTTTTTTGCTTAATACTGCCGCATCGATAATTTCGCCAGCCAATAACTTAAGGCCTGACTTAAGCACCACTTCTTGGCCATCTTTTTGCGTCAGCACGATATTCACGCTGCCAACATCAGACAAAGTCACTGATTGCTCGCTACCGTAAAAATCACCGTCGGTCATATGAGCAACGTGTGACTTAGAATCGCTAGCCCATTTACCCATAGAGTGTGGATGTTTTTTGGCAAAGTTTTTGACTGATAACGGCGCACGGCGATCGGAGTTACCTTCACGCAGCACTGGGTTAACCGCGCTACCTTTGATCTTGTCGTAACGTGTCTTAATTGATTTTTCAGCGTCGGTTTTAGGCTCATCCGGATAGTTAGGGATGTCATAACCTTTTTGTTGTAACTCTACAATACACGCTTTTAATTGTGGAACCGAAGCACTGATATTGGGTAATTTAATGATGTTAGCTTCTGGCTGATTGGCTAACTCGCCAAGCTCAGTCAAATGATCTGCCATTTTTTGTGCATCGGTCAGCTGCTCAGGAAAACTAGCAATAATACGGCCCGATAACGAAATATCACGGGTTTCAACCGCAACACCAGCGGCGTTGGTAAACGTTCTGATAATAGGTAAGAGTGAAAGGGTAGCCAATGCTGGCGCTTCGTCTGTTTCAGTATAAATAATTATTGATGAGTTATCTTTCATGTTACATCCTACATTATTGTAAAATTTAATATTTTTTTATAATAATTTTATAGCATGGCAATCAAATTGGGGCACGGTAAAAATATCAATCAAGGCAATCGAGTACACCTAGAACGATTGAATTTTCAATGCCTGTCAACTAATCGCTCACGCTAAACGTGTTACAACGACTCATTAAAAGCGATATACCCAAACCACCACGGAATACTAGATGAGGGAGTTTGGCTATAAAACTTTAGGCACAGATCACATTTTCTGGCCGCCATCATAGAGCATTCGCAATAATATTCAAATTCCACTAAGGGCGAATGCCAAGTACACTAGAGCGACATTAACCGCCAATCAAGTTAGGTAAGCGTGTCTCAACCTCCTGTTAGCAAAAATATCAACAAAAATAAGTCCTCACCTAAACGTGCCAATACTGGCGCAAGCTCCCCTGCCAAGCCTTCGACAAAATCCGCCAACAAAAGATCGGCTAACAGAACCACTGTGGCTGAAGGTAAAGTGCAGCCGGCGCGTAATGCCAATGGCAGTTTAAAGAAAGAACCTTTCAAAAATCCTAATCGTCGTGCAGTCGCCGCTGCCAAACCGGTCGTAAGTCAAACACTTGCACCGATTATCGTACTGTTTAATAAGCCTTTTGACGTACTTTGCCAGTTTACTGATGAACAGGGCCGTAAAACGCTTAAAGATTATATCCCTATCGCTGATGTATATGCCGCAGGCCGTTTAGACAGAGACAGTGAAGGCTTATTACTGCTCACCAATGATGGGCAATTACAGGCAAGACTGACTGAGCCGAAAAAGAAAACCTTTAAAATCTACTGGGTGCAAGTAGAAGGTGTTCCAAGCGAGGATGTGCTAACAAAATTGCGCCAAGGTGTTGAGTTAAATGATGGTATGACATTACCCGCTAAAGTCAAAATCATGGACTCGCCCGATATTTGGCCTCGTAATCCTCCGGTAAGAGAACGTAAAAATATCCCGACCACTTGGTTAGAAATTCAAATCCATGAGGGCCGCAACCGTCAAGTTAGACGCATGACCGCGCATATCGGTTTTCCGACCTTAAGATTAATCCGTTATAAAATAGGTCAATGGAGTCTAGATAATTTGCCATCGGGTGAACACAAGTGCATTCGCCTCGGTGATGAAGTCTAAAATTCAGCCACATTTTTGCTGCTGACATCCACTCCAAGGAGACACCATGAGTCAAAGATATAAACCCAATGTGACCGTCGCGTGTATTATTCATGCGACTTCACAGGACAAATATCTCATGGTAGAAGAGTGGATTGAAGGCGAACAGCGTTTTAATCAACCTGCTGGCCATTTAGAAGCGAATGAGAGCTTGATTCAAGCCTGTGAGCGTGAAGTGTTTGAAGAAACGGGGTTGTCACTCAAGCCCCAAGGATTAGTCGGTATCTATCAATTTAGCGCCAGTGAAGACTTAGCTTTTGTGCGCTTTACCTTTTTCGTACAGCTTAATGATATGCCCTCACCTACGCCACAGGATAAAGCCATTCATAGTGCGCACTGGCTGAGTTTTGAGCAGATAGAGGCGAAGCAATCTTTACTGCGCAGCCCCTTAGTGCTCGATTGTCTAAAAGACTATCTCAACAACGTACAAACAGGCCAAAGCTATCCCCTCGGCTTACTCAATAGTGGCCGCCTCACGATAGCCCAAGCGAGTAAGGCGTGATAGAATACTGCCCCGCATAAACTGCTCGTTAAACTTATGCATGTGCTAGTGCCTGTCGGTCTCAACGTGATGAAAGCAACAGTCACAAATGTGAACCGTCGGCCATAAATGCGGGGGTTTAATGACAGCTGGCACTACACCCATATTTTTCAGTTAGGTTAAGTGTTTTTTGTTACGCGCACGATTTCGTGGCTTAAATTTAACCACCTAACCAACACACATACTCAATGGTTTTAGGATTTATGACATCAATCGAACCCACTCATACAGGAAAAAAAGTCATTGTCGGCATGTCTGGCGGTGTAGATTCATCTGTTTCAGCTTATTTGCTTATGCAGCAAGGCTATCAGGTTGAAGGCCTTTTCATGAAGAACTGGGAAGAAGATGATAATAGCGAGTATTGTGCAGCCGCTGATGATTTAAAAGATGCTCAAGCCGTGTGCGATAAACTCGGAATTAAGCTTCACACAGTGAATTTTGCTGCCGAATATTGGGACAATGTATTTGAGTATTTCCTCGCCGAATACAAGGCGGGCCGCACGCCCAATCCCGATATCATGTGCAACAAAGAAATTAAATTTAAGGCATTTTTAGAATTTGCCGACGAAATCCTCGATGCCGATTACATCGCCATGGGCCATTATGTGCGCCGCCGAGACAATATCGATGGCAACACGCAAATGCTGCGCGGCGTTGATAGCAATAAAGATCAAAGCTATTTCCTTTACACGCTCAGCCACGAACAAGTGGCCCGTAGTCTGTTCCCTGTGGGTGAACTCGAAAAACATGAAGTACGTGAGATTGCTAAAAAAATGGGCTTAATTACCCATGATAAAAAAGACAGCACTGGCATCTGCTTTATCGGTGAGCGTAAATTTACTGAATTCTTAGGTACTTATTTACCAGCACAGCCGGGCAATATCGAAACCCCAGAAGGCGAAGTCATCGGCAAGCACCAAGGACTGATGTACCACACCTTAGGCCAACGTAAAGGCTTAGGTATTGGCGGCATGAAAGATAGCAATGATGACCCATGGTATGTGGTTGATAAAGATCTTGAGCGCAACGTATTGATCGTGGGCCAAGGCGGACACCATCCTCGTTTAATGTCTACGGGTATGACAGTTAATCAACTGCATTGGGTGGATAGAACCGGACCCGTTGATGGCTGCCATATCGTAGTGAAAACCCGTTATCGCCAACAAGACGTGCCTTGTACTTTGACCTACACCGATGAACACACCTTAAAAGTCATATTCGATGAGCCTGTTGCGGCGGTAACGCCTGGGCAATCTGCGGTATTTTATGATGGTGAAGTCTGCCTAGGTGGCGGCATCATAGATCAACTGATCCGAGGATAAAGCGTGAACGAACAACTCGTTAATCGAACTATGGCATTTGCAGGTATATTGCAAGCCATTGCCCAAGTTCAACATTTAGCTCGTCATGGCGAATTAGATAAAGCCGAGCTTGCGGCAAGCTTAAATACTATTCTAGTCACCAATCCCGACAATACCGCTGATGTCTATCAAGACCAAGCGCTATTGCAAAAAGGTTATAAGTTAATCTTGAATCAACTCGGTGACGGCAGCCAAAAAGATGTTGAAATCACCCGCTATTTAGTTGGCGTGTTAGCCTTAGAGCGTAAATTAGTTCGCTCAAGCAGCGGCTTAGCCATGTTAGCCGAGCGCATTAACCAAGTGCATCGCCAGCTACATCATTTTGAGATAACCGATGAACAAGTCATCGCCAATCTTGCCAGCATATACAGCGACATTATCAGTAATATAGGGCCAAAAATCCAAATAACTGGCAATCCAGCCTGCTTGCAACGCCCTATTGTGCAACAAAAAATTCGCGCTCTGCTGCTTGCAGCCATACGCAGTGCTGTATTGTGGCGCCAACTTGGTGGTAAGCGTCGACACTTAGTCTTCGCCCGCAAAGCCATCATAGATACAGCCCAGAAAAGTCTTACCCTATAATAAAATTAGCGTTCATCAAGGAGCTTCACATGGATCTTTCCGCACTAACGGCTATCTCTCCGGTAGACGGCCGTTATGGTAGTAAAACCGCATCATTGAGAGGGATTTTCAGCGAGTTCGGTCTTACCAAGTACCGTGTTCAGGTTGAAATCAATTGGCTAAAGTTGTTAGCTAATTGCCCTGATATTAAAGAAGTACCAACATTAAGCGGATCAGCTATCGCTGTGCTTGATGGAATTAAAGATAATTTCAACGAACAAGATGCGCTGCGTGTTAAGGCTATCGAAAGCACCACTAACCACGATGTGAAAGCGGTTGAATATTTCATCAAAGAAAAAATCGCCGGCAATGCTGAGTTAGCAGCTGTTGGCGAGTTTGTTCACTTTGCTTGTACTTCTGAAGATATCAATAACTTAAGCCATGGTTTAATGTTGACTGAAGCCCGTGAGCACGTATTACTGCCCTACTGCAACGAGTTACTAACTGCGATTAAAGAGCTGGCGATTGAATATCGCTCTATGCCATTAATGTCACGCACCCATGGCCAGCCTGCTTCCCCATCAACACTGGGTAAAGAGATGGCAAACGTAGCAGTACGTCTTGAGCGCCAAATCAAACAAATCGCCAGTGTTGAAATCATGGGCAAGCTGAATGGCGCCGTAGGTAACTACAATGCTCACATCTCAGCCTATCCTGAAGTTAACTGGCATGAACTGTCTGAACGTTTTGTGACTAGCCTTGGTCTGCATTGGAATGCGTATACAACTCAAATTGAACCGCATGATTATATTGCTGAGCTATTTGATGCGGTTGCCCGTTTCAACACCATACTGATTGATTTTGACCGTGATATTTGGGGTTATATTGCCCTTGGTCACTTCAAACAACGCACTATCGCCGGTGAAATCGGTTCATCAACCATGCCACACAAAGTGAACCCCATTGATTTTGAAAACTCTGAGGGTAACTTAGGCATTGCGAACGCTATAATGCAGCATTTAGCCGCTAAGCTGCCGTTATCAAGATGGCAACGTGACTTAACTGACTCAACGGTACTGCGTAACTTAGGCGTGGGTATTGCCCATGCGTTGATCGCTTATCAAGCAACCTTAAAAGGCATCAGCAAGTTAGAAGTTAACGAAGCGCATCTGCGTGATGAATTAGATCACAACTGGGAAGTGTTAGCAGAACCCGTGCAAACGGTAATGCGTCGTTATGGTATTGAAAAACCATACGAAAAATTAAAAGAACTGACGCGCGGTAAACGTATCGACGCGCAGCAACTGTCAGTGTTTATTGACGGGCTTGAATTACCAGACTCAGTGAAAGCTGAACTGAAGAAAATGACGCCTGCCAATTACATTGGTCGCGCCGAAACGTTTGTCGACGAACTTAAGTAAGCTATTGACTGAAATTAGTTATTAGCTGAAATTGGCGACGGACAATACTCTTTCTTAAACAGAAATAAGGATTAAGGCGACTCACATCCCCTAGATGTGGTCGCCTTTTTTAACACTATGTATACACTCAATCTCGATATCGCCCAGTTTCTTAGTGAGTACTGGCAAAAGAAACCTCTGCTAATCAAAAATGCTTTCCCACAGTTTGAAGATCCGATCAGCGCCGATGAATTAGCAGGTCTGGCCTGTGAAGAAGAAATCTCTTCACGTATCGTTGTCACTAAAGATGATAACTGGGAAGTGGTGCAAGGCCCGTTTGAAGATTACGACAACTATGGTGAAACCCATTGGCAATTATTAGTGCAAGCGGTCAACCATTGGTACCCCGATTCTCAGCCATTGGTTGAAGCACTACGCTTTTTACCAGACTGGCGCTTTGATGACTTGATGGCATCTTTTGCCACCCCAAGTGGCGGTGTGGGCCCACATGTTGATAACTACGATGTATTTATTATTCAAGGCGAAGGTCAGCGTCGCTGGACTGTGGGCGACAACACGCCGCAACAACGCCGTGGTGGCAATCCCAACTCGCCGCTGGTTGAAGACTTCACGCCAATTATCGATGTGGTACTAGAAAAAGGCGACATGCTTTATATTCCACCTGGTTTCCCGCATTGCGGCGAAACTCTGACAGTGGCAATGAGTTACTCGATTGGTTTCCGTGCACCAAGCCAGCAAGAATTGGTCAGTGAAGTCGCCGATTACCTGCTCGATAATAACTTAGGTCAGCAGCGTTTCACCTCGAAAACTGAACCGAGTTCAGCCGGTATCGTCAGCCAAGATCATCAA
Organism: Shewanella glacialipiscicola; assembly: GCF_023283485.1. Classification (GTDB taxonomy): domain Bacteria; phylum Pseudomonadota; class Gammaproteobacteria; order Enterobacterales; family Shewanellaceae; genus Shewanella; species Shewanella glacialipiscicola. Next base: position 167,466 of record NZ_JAKILU010000001.1, on the reverse strand, counting down.
GTGGGTATCATGTCACTCTTGAGCGAGCTGAGCCAAGATCCCAATAGCTACCAAATCGTGTTAGGTAAACTACTCAGCCAGAACCGTTTCGAGCTTGATTTGTGTGAAGGCGAAGAAGCTTACTGCATTGAAGATTTGCAAGATGCGTTTGCCCAAGGTGCAGGCCTCAGCCGTATTGGTGGTTTGAAAGTATTGCGCCTTGAAAATGACTCCGCGCCGCGATTATTCATCAATGGTGAAGTGTATGAGCTGCTAAATACACCAGCAGATATCATCGTGCTATTGAGCGATAAAGTGAGCTTAAACGCCGATGAAGCAACAGAGCTATGTCAGCACGAAGAAGTCCAAACCTTATTGTTGAAACTCATCAATCAAGGTTTTTATTACTTAAGTGATAGCGACTTAAACGATAGCGAAGAGTAATACTCATAGCGCATTCGTCTGTGACAAGTTGAAAATAAAACAGTATTAAAACAAATGCCGCTCACTCTCCTGAGCGGCATTTTTGTTAATTATTTGCAACTAATTTGATTTGATTACTCATCAAAGCTTTATTTTTGCGTGCGCATAAGATGAGTTTTTAGCATACGATTATCGGGCTAGCCAACATTGTATTATTGTCTTAGCAAATTAACGGCCAGCTTGAAATCACCTGATGAGAAAAAGCCGATACCCTGCCCCACCGCATAAACCTAACCATATATATCTAAAGGTAAAAAATAAAATCTATTAACCGTGTTGAGTTACCCGCCATCAATCCCTCTGCATTATTGACGATAAAAAATCTTGCTTAACCGAACATTTTATAAAAAGGACGATGCCAACATCTTAACTTGGTATTTTGAAGTCAAAACCGTGTTCCTGTATGCTGTAGCCAAATTGTTATGTTGATACGGAGTAACACGATTGAGTGCTTGTTTTGATCGCCCCATAATTATTCTGTCTGCGCCTCGCTCTGGTAGTACCTTGCTCTTTGAAGTGCTGTCCCAGAATACCGCTCTATGTACGATAGGCGGCGAAAGCCATGCTGTTATTGAAACGATTCCTGAATTAAATGTAGCAATACGTGGTTTTCACTCCAATGCGTTAAATCAAGAAGATGCAACGACAGATATTATTCAACAGTTGCAAGAAGGGTTTACTGCACAACTGCGCCACGCAGACGGCTCTGGTGTTTCATTGTCTGATGCGCCCATACGTTTTTTAGAAAAGACCCCTAAAAACAGTTTACGTATCGACTTTTTAAACCAAGTATTTCCTGATGCCTTGTTTATCTATTTAGTCAGAGATCCTAAGGAAAATATCAGTAGTATCATGGAAGCATGGCGCTCTAATCGCTTTGTAACATATCCCCAATTACCAGGATTTGGTGATTGGTCTTTATTACTGCCAGCGAATTGGGCGCAGCAAAAAGGCAAAACGCAACAGGAAATCGCCGCGTTTCAGTGGCAGCAGGCAAATGATGCCATCATGACAAGTTTACTCAAGCTGCCTAAATCCCGCTGGCACCTATTAACTTATGCTGATTTAGTGGCGAAGCCTAGTCAGCAACTGGCAGCGATTTGCCAGTTTTGTGATATTCCCTTTGATAGCTCATTCCAGCAAATTTGTGCAACCAGCCTGCCCTACTCTCGATATACCATTTCAGCACCAACACCCAATAAATGGCTTACTAATGCAGCTGAAATACAACATGTATTTCCCGAGGTTAAATCGACTTTAAGACAAATTAATCAATTACTGGTGGAACGAGCAATTGAACCATTATCTGAGGAAGGCATTACGCTAAAGGACCATCAAGAGTCAATTCATCCCAAAGTGTTATATCAGGACATAAGTCGAAATGCGTTGTGCCCATGCCATTCGGGCAAGCGTTATAAACATTGCCATGGCACATTTATTTAACCGGTAAGATGACGAGATAATAATAATGAAACTTAAACGTGAATTTTATCGACTTCCGCTGCAGTTTGATGTAGCAAGAATGCAACAAGAAATAGCACAATTTACCGATGCAGAATGGGTACCACACCATGAAAATTTTGCGGGAAATTCGGCAATACCATTAATTTCCGTCAATGGTGAATTCAACAATGATTTTAAGGGTGCCATGTTACCAACATCGGCATTGCTGCGGTGCGAATACCTGCAGCAAGTCATTGCCTCATTTGGCGAGGTGATTGGCCGCACTCGATTAATGCGATTAGATTCAGGATGTGAAGTGCCTTTACATTCAGATATTAACCATCACTGGTATAAGCGCGTCAGAGTGCATATTCCTATCGTAACGACTGAAGATGTAGTGTTCCAATGTAATGATGAGCGCGTACACATGGCGGCAGGAGACTGTTGGATTTTTGATTCATGGAAATTTCATAAAGTTGAAAACAACAGCGACCAAACTCGCATTCATTTAGTCGTAGACTTTGCGGGTTCAAGTCGTTTTTGGGCCATGGTTGAGCAAATGGATGAACAGATTGCGACGTCAGCTAAGTTCACTCACTATCAACCGCAGCACACCGTTAATATTCGTACTGAAAAACATAATTACCAAATCATCATGTCACCAGGCGAAGTTGAATTGTTAGTCAATGACTTAGTAGCTGACGTGCAATCTTGTCAGCTAAATACTACGCCAATAAAAGCATCATTTAGCCAATTGTTAAAGGGATTTGTCGCTGATTGGCGCGAGTTATGGTTCTTATATGGTGAAGAAAACACTGGCTGGCCTTTATTTCATCATTTACGAGATGAAACACTCAAGCAAGCAAGTCAGTATGACAAAGAAGTGTTTATTTCAAATGGTACTTCAGCAGTTAAAATTTTGGCGCAGTTAATAATAGGGCCATCAATGAATGTAGCACTGGCGCCACAACATACTATTAGTAGTGTTGAAAAATCGATGGACACGCCATTACCCGACAAACGGATTGGTACAACTACTGGGATCCCTATCGGATTAACTCGGAATAGCCCATGCTACTGTAGTTCTGGCGATAAATATAAAAACTGCCATGGAAAAATAACCTAGTTTTGGATTAAGGAAAGGGCGTTAACAAGCCCTTTTCTATTAGTTTTACTGACCTAATAAACGATGGCGAACGTTAATATTAATCTGTTCAAAATCGACATAATCTTGCCCCATAAATGCTTGATATTTTTCGCATTGACCTATTGCTTTAGTATTCATGGGTTGTCTAACTTGGCTTGCACTCGGGGTTAAAACCGGCCGTGTCGATTGATAAAAATGCAGGCAAGCTGTTTCAAAATCAACACCACAATAGCTGAGTAACTTAGGTATCTCATCATCAGGCTGAATGACCAGTTTCTCAAAACTGAGATGATAAATATCCTGCGGAAATTGACTATCCCAATGTTCCATTAGTGTTAGGTAATTCTCCCAATAGACTTTGATGTTCTCTAACGAGTAGGAATAATCATGTCCAAAGCTAAAGTATTGTTTAAACACACTCAACGCATTATCCGTCGTATGTCGAATCACATTAATAATTTTAGCTTGTGGAAAAAGGGTTTTAATTAAACCAATATGGAGAAAATTATTAGGGTTTTTATCAATAACATAATTAGGAACTGTTGAAAAATACTGCGCCGATTGTTGCAAATATTCTTGCTGATATTGATTGATTTTCTCTTGGCTCAAATGTGCCAACTGCTTGGCGTAACCGCCGGTTTGTTCAAGTGTTAGCGCAATCCTTTCTATATAAGGTAGCTCGTCCGTAGCCCCAATTAAGCTATGACACGCAAGGATTTGCTCGACTAACGTGGTACCAGAACGAGGCATACCGACAATAAAAATAGGCACTTTTTGTTCAGCAACAACTTTCCGTGCCGTCAGTTCTGTATGTCGCAGTGACTGCACAATATTAATAAATGAAGATTTTTTAAATGGCTTTAGTGGCGCCAACAATTTATTCGCGTGTGCCATCGCCTCAAACGCTAATTGATGCTGATTTGACTGCTCATAAATCCGATTCATGGTGTACAGCAATAACGCTCGACTCGCATCTGACAGCGATGGAGAATTTAAGGCTGAGATAACTACCGATTTATCACTTTCTGAAAACGTATAATTTTTTAGATCCGCTAGGCTCCAAAATCCGGTAGCCATTTTATCTGGGTTTTCGATAATAAATTGGTGATAAAAATCCGTAGCGAGCTGCGTATTACCGGTTGCTTTGTAAATATGCCCTAAATTTAATTTTACCGCAGAATGGTTATAATGGCTCACGGTACAAAGCGTTAACTTGTCGATTGCCAATGCCATATTGCCAGTCTGTAATGCTGCCATACCTTGCTTAAATTGCAGCTCTAACTCATCAGGAAAGAGAGTAATAAGACGATTAAGCATATCAACTTGTTCAAAATAACGTTGTCTTACTTCGAGTAAATGCAATTTACTTCTCAGCGCACGCTCAAAGTTGGGATCGAGTGTTAAAATAGTATCAAATTTATATTCTGCATCTTTGAAATCACTGGCTTTAAATGCAAGCTCCGCCAAAATCAATAATGCATCTAGGTTATGAGGTTGGCGACGAATAACCTTACGCGCATACATACCCGCGGATGAAAATTGCTGTGAAGCAAAGTAGGCCTTGGCATTTTGTAGATATTGTTCTTCTCGGCTCAAGGAACACGCCCCTATTTTGTTAGTTAGTATTTATCGCAATGTAAAATAATTTAGATAAATCCAGTATAAACAGGTTTGTCTTTAGGATGAAGTCTTAACTGATTTGGATCTAATACAGTATGTTTTAACATCATTATTTAATGTGCAGAACTATTTCAGTGCGAATTCAGTGCGAATTCAGTGCGAATTCAGTGCGAATAATCATTCGTTTAGATTATCGGTAGCACTTAAAGCTTGAGAAATATCCATAAAAAAACCGAATATATAATCACATTCGGTTTTAACGTATTACGCTGTTAATTTCACTTAACTTGTCAACTGTAACAACCTGACTATAAACGCATAATAGCTAAGTTTTAACGATAAAACAGTGGCAACCTTAAGCTTGTACATTCCATAGTTTATCGTCATTGTGCACAAGATATAAACTTTCAGCGCGCGATACCAGCAACTGTGCAAATTTAGCCTGAGTCGCATCACGGGTAACACCAGAACGGGTTAAGTTTTCCGCTTGCATTTGCCACATCATAGAGAAATGGCGCACCGCATCACGGGCAGTGGCTGCGACCTTGACATCGACGAAGTCGGACGGTAAATCACCCGACATCACCCAATAGGTTTTATTGGTTGGGCGTTTTGATTCAATTTTCCAAATTGCCATATAAGGCACAAGATAGCGGCTTTCATCGGCCAACACTTTACTTGGGATCACCCCTTTTTCAGCCAAGAAACGATTCGCTTTTTGAAATTGAGTTCTGACCCACTCTTGACGTCGTGCTTCCATTTCTTCTGCAGAAACATGTTGCTGAGTCTGGTCGACAGCTTGTTCAGTCATACTTCCATCCTATCTTATTGTTATAACGCGAAACCCGCTCTTGGGCCAGTGCGCGATTTATTCTATTGATTGCGGCAAAATTAATGCAATTCATCTGGTTCACAAAGCTTACGTTTACGTAAAGTGGAAAGCTAAATTGCCACATATAATGTATTTATTCATTCATTATGCGTGGTTGAGAGTATCGCTAAATGCTATGGTTCTGCAATAAATATAACAAACTGTCGATGGGACTGTTCTCGTCGGCTTTTTCATTGTGTATAGCGGAGAAATTCACGTGGCTGTATTTAATCATGTATCCTTTGACGAGCATGAACAGGTTGTATTCTGTCATGATAAAGAAAGTGGCTTAAAAGCTATTGTCGCCATTCATAACACCAACTTAGGTCCTGCTGTTGGTGGCTGCAGAATGTGGAATTACCAATCGGATGATGAAGCCCTGACTGACGTGTTACGCCTTTCTCGTGGCATGACGTACAAGAATGCGCTTGCAGGTTTGAAGATGGGCGGCGGTAAATCAGTGATTATCGCCGATCCCAAAAGACAAGACCGCGAAGCACTATTTCGTGCCTTTGGTCGTTTAATCAACAGCCTAGGTGGGCGTTACTATTCAGCAGAAGACGTTGGTACCACGACGGCTGACATCATGATAGCCCATGAAGAAACCCCTTATATGGCAGGTCTTGAGGGTAAAAGTGGCGATCCATCTCCCTTCACCGCCCTTGGTACTTTTTTAGGCATAAAAGCCGCTGTTAAACATAAGCTAGGGCTAGACAGTGTAAAAGGGCTTAAAATTGCTGTTCAAGGTGTCGGTCACGTAGGTTATTACTTATGTAAGCATTTACATGAAGAAGGTGCGCTACTCACAGTTACTGATATTCATCAAGCTTCATTAGATAAAGTCGCTACAGACTTTGGTGCAACCGTTGTGGCACCACAGGATATCTACTCACAGGATGTTGATGTATATGCACCTTGCGCGCTTGGTGCCACATTAAATGATACGACACTGCCTCAATTAAAAGCCAAAATTGTAGCTGGCTGTGCCAACAACCAATTAGCCGAAGTTCGCCACGGCGAACAACTGAAAGAAATGGGCATATTATATACGCCTGACTACGTGATCAACGCTGGCGGCATTATTAATGTCTCGTTCGAGAAAGATTACGACGTAGCTAAATCAACCGCTAAAGTGAAAGAAATTTACAATACATTATTGAAAATTTTCAACCAAGCCGATGCCCAAAACCGTACTACTGGTGCAGTAGCTGATGAAATGGCTAAGGCCATTATTGAAGCGGCTAAAAAATAATTTTAACGCTCTTCTTTATATGCTAAAAGCGACCTAAGGTCGCTTTTTTATTATCTAAAACTCAATTTCTCTGCTTGAATTAGTCAGTCTGGTACCGGAAAAAGATAACGTTAAGGCGTATTTAAAGCACTATATCAACCACCAGGTAGTAGAACGATAAATACCAGCCAAACTCATTTTATCTATAATGGTTCTAGGTTAATCGATTGATTTTATTTAGCAGTAAAATGAATTGCTGCTGCTCTTCATCACTAAGGGTTGAGAGAAATTTTTCGTTGACTCGCTCAGCCTCACACACTAGATCTTGCTCTAACGCTTTGGCTTCATCGGTTAGAAAGATTTGAAAGGCACGGCGATTATCAACTTCTTGATGACGGGTAATAAGGCCTTGTACCTGCAACTGATCGAGCAAACGCGTCATAGTGTAGTTTGCCACATCACAACGTTTTGATAATTCAGTTTGGCTTATCCCCTCTTCTTGCCATAAAGCAAACAACACAGGCCATAGCTTTATATCAAGGTGATAACGCTTAAGTTGCAGGTCAAGCTCGTTTTGCAGCTCAATATTTAAGTGGGATACAAGATAACCTAAGCTTTCATAACGATTCAAACTGCACCTCCTACAGCAAAAAATTTACTGTTTTGGGGTTAACCTAAAACACTAATAACCTAACCCAAAGCCTGTTTTAATACTATCACCTAACCCTAATAAACTCGCTAACACAAAAACAGATGATGATGCTATTAACCTACGAACTTATTCTTCATCTAGATCAGATAAATTAAATTCATTCACAAAATTATAGTAACAAGCGCGGCCTAGTTTTCCCCATAAGCCACGTTCGAGCGGCAAATAAATACTGTCTTCGGTGAGTTTCATCTGTTTGATATCAATATGATGGTGCTCAGTTTCAATACTGGTTCGCACATCAAGCCATGTATGACATTGCGAAGGCTCAAAATCGATTATCAACAACGGCGCATCTTCTACTTGTACTCGCACTTTTTCAACTGGGGTAATTAAGAAATACTCGCTCTCAATACAATGTAAAATGCTGGCGAACAACTTAGCAAATTTTGTCGGCAACGATGTGCCTAGATAGGTCCAATCACCCAAGGCGTTAATATTAAACAATGGCACTTCACTACACAATGGTGCTGTCGTTAACACGCTATCGGAGGCCAATTGTTTAAGTGTGTGTTGAATGCTTTGCGTTATTTGTTCCATCCGCTGTCTCCGTCGTCCATAAAAAAACCAGCCTTACGGCTGGCTTTAGTGTGACATTCCTCACTGGGATATACCAGCAAGGATAATAACGACCTTGAGGGTAAATTTAAGTGGTTAACCCCCCTATATATTCGCTAACTCGAGCAGTGCTTCAAGCGGATGCTTTGGTTTATAGCCCGCAAAGCGCTTCACTTGGCTGCGACAAGAATACCCTGAGACCAACACTTGTGGCTGCTCAATTTTTGCCAAGGTTTGCTGCCAAGACATATCAAATAATGCCTTAGAACGCTCGAGATTTTCAGCCTCATGGCCATAGGTCCCTGCCATGCCACAACAACCTAAATTGACTGCGGTTAACTTAGCGCCAAAGTGAGCAAATATTTTAGTCCACTCATTGGCGGTATTTGGCTTGGCCGTCGATTCAGTACAATGACTAAACCAAGTGTATTGCTTATCTTGCTCAGCTTTTGCGGGTAAATCCTTGATGATATTAAGTAACCACTCATTGGCTAGCTTCACCTCAAAATTACCGCGATTAGCTCCTAATACTTCACGGTATTCATCGCGATAACACAATACTAAAGCGGGATCGATACCGACCATAGGCATACCCAATTTATGCACTTGATTTAAAAAGTCGGCACTCGACTGCGCCGTTTTCGCAAACTTATCTAAAAAACCTTTAATATGCGTTGGCTTACCATTGGGTTTATAGGGTAACAGCACAGGTTTTAAACCAAGTTTTTCAATTAACTGGATAAATCGATAAACAAGGCCTGAGTCATAAAAACTGTTAAAGGGATCTTGCACCACTAACACAAACTGCGCGCGCGCTTCTTCTGGAATCGCTTGTAATGCCGCTAAGTCATAACCACGGCTCGCATGACCATCGAGTCTTTGCTTTAGCGTTGGCACCGATAACGCGGGGGCATCCACATAACCAATGGCTTTTTTAATCACCCACTGGCTCAATGGGTTCTGCGCGGCAAAGTTTGTCAGGCGCGGCGCAGCGGCCATTAATGGTAAGCTGTCTTCAATCCCAGCAACGAGGTAATCTTTGGCTGGCCTTAAATAACGTTGATAGTAAATATTAAAAAATTGCGCTCTAAATTTTGGCACGTCCACTTTAACCGGGCACTGCCCTGAACAAGCTTTACAGGCTAAACAGCCCTTTAGCGACTCCATCACTTCGTGTGAATAATCATAATCGCGTTTTGCATTGAAGGTATTTTGCACTCGCTGCAGCCAACCTAAGGGCTTTGCTTTTGCCAGTGCGTTTACGTCTACTCCTTCAGCCTCAAGCAGCCTTAACCACTCTCTCATGAGCCCAGCGCGCCCCTTGGGGGATTGCACTCTGTCACCTGTCACCTTAAATGACGGACACATAGGCGAATAACTGCTGTAGTTAAAACACAGGCCATTACCATTACAGTTCATTACATCGGGAAATGCATCCCGTACATCGATAGGAATTTGTCGGTCAAATTTACCGCGCTTAACACTATCGATATCGTAATAAAGCGCGCCCACCTTTTTAGGGGCTACCAGTTTGCCTGGGTTAAGACGATTATCGGGGTCGAACAAGCCTTTGATATCTTGCAACACGCCATAAAGTTCATCACCAAATACCGACGGACCATATTCACCGCGCACACCTTTACCGTGCTCGCCCCACATCAAGCCGCCGTATTTAAGCGTGAGCGCCGCAACTTGATCTGAAATCACCCGCAGCAGTTTTTCATCTTCAACATCACACATATCAAGTGCGGGCCTAACATGTAATACGCCCGCGTCTACATGACCAAACATACCGTATTGCAAATTATGGCTGTCTAATACTGCGCGAAACTCCATAATATAATCGGCGAGTTTTTCGGGCGGTACTGCGGTATCTTCGGCAAAGGCGATAGGCTTACGGCGGCCTTTTGTCGCACCCAATAAGCCGACGGCTTTTTTACGCATACCGTAGATTTTTTCAATACTTGGCTTATCTTGCGTCACTTGGTAACCCAATACGCCGCACTCACCATTACTGATTTGTTCCGTTAAAACAGCTTCAAGGCTCGCTAACCTTTGCTCAACGTCCGCGGTGTCGCCAGCAAACTCAACCATATTGAGGCCGTCGATGACTTTACCCGGCACTTCTTGAATTAAGTCAGCCACAGAATGCCAGACAATATCTTCACGGGCTAAGTTAAGGACTTTTGAATCGACAGTTTCAACCACAGTCGCGCGCGCAGCCACTAACGATGGCGCATGACGTAATGCCGATTGGAACGAATCATACTTAATATTCACCATGGCACGCTCAGTCGGCAGTGGGGTGATATTCAGTTTCGCTTCGGTGATGACGGCAAGTGTGCCCTCTGAGCCGGTCAAAATTCGAGATAAATCAAATTGAGTCAGGCTATCGTTCCAGACGTGTTTTAAGTCATACCCCGTGAGGAAACGATTGAGCTTAGGAAATTGCGTTTCAATCTGAGCTCGTTTTTCGCGACATACCGCCGCTACCGCAGAAATCAGTTTTTGCCCAAGGGGATTTGTACTCACTTCATTGAGGTTAGACAGTAATTGTGCGCCCAAAGGCTGAGTATCGAGCACACTGCCATCAATTAATACACTGCGCAGCGCCAGCACGTGATCGGATGTCTTACCATAAACCAGTGAGCCCGCACCCGAGGCATCGGTATTGATCATTCCGCCAATCGTGGCGCGGTTTGAGGTGGATAAATCGGGACTAAAAAAATAACCATGGGGACGCAGTGCATCATTGAGTGCATCTTTAATTACGCCGGCTTCCACTCGAACCCAGCCTTGCTCAGCATTTACTTCAAGCACGCGGTTCATGTAACGCGACACATCCAAAATCAAACCATGGGTCAACGACTGTCCGTTAGTGCCTGTACCGCCGCCCCGCGCACTAAAAGTTACACTGCGATACTCATCAGTGGCGGCCAGTGTTAAGGCAATTTGAATATCCAACTGGTTTTTAGGATACAGCACAGCTTGAGGCAAAAATTGATACACAGAGTTGTCCGTTGCTTGCACTAAACGGGCACTGTAACGTTTGTCTATGTCACCGGAAAAGGTGCTTTGCTCTAGTGCATCAAGGTACGCCAAATACACGGGCTCTAATGTTTGTTGATGTGATAGCAGGGGTAACATGGCTGGCTTCTGTCAATTATCGTTATAGCGCCATTATAAACAAAAAAAAGCCGCTAAAAAGCGGCTTTTTTAACATCTTTATAAAATTACGCTACAGATCACCCGTGGGCTTCAGCTAAATATAGCCAAGTATCAATCACGGTATCAGGATTAAGTGACACAGTATCAATACCCTGCGCGACTAACCAAGCTGCAAAATCGGCGTGATCTGAAGGACCTTGACCACAGATACCAATATACGCGCCCTTCGCTTTAGCCGCTTTAATCGCTAAAGAAAGTAACATTTTAACCGCTTCATCACGTTCATCAAACAAATGGCTGATAATACCTGAGTCACGGTCAAGACCGAGTGTTAGCTGAGTTAAATCGTTTGAGCCGATTGAGAAACCATCGAAGTGCTCAAGGAATTGCTCGGCTAATAGCGCGTTTGAAGGCACTTCACACATCATAATGACGCGTAAACCATCTTTACCGCGCTCTAAACCTTGCTCTTTGAGCAAGCCAATCACTTGCTCCGCTTCTTTCACCGTGCGTACGAACGGGATCATCACTTCAACGTTCGTCAAGCCCATGTCATTACGGACACGTTTGATCGCTTCACATTCTAGGGCAAAACAGTCACGGAACGATTCAGAGATATAACGGCTTGCACCGCGGAAACCCAACATTGGGTTCTCTTCTTCTGGCTCGTATCTATCACCACCCACCAAGTTGGCGTATTCGTTAGACTTAAAGTCTGACATACGCACGATCACTTTCTTAGGATAGAAAGCCGAGCCGATAGTCGCGATACCTTCAACCAAACGAGCAATGTAGAATTCAACTGGAGAATCGTAACCGGCGATCATCTCGTTAATTTCAGTTTGCAGCGCAGCGTCTTGTTGATTGAACTCAAGCAGTGCCTTCGGATGAATACCAATCATACGGTTGATGATGAATTCTAAACGCGCTAGACCCACACCTTCGTTTGGTAAACGGGCGAAATCAAATGCTCTGTCTGGGTTACCGACGTTCATCATAATTTTCATTGGCAGTTCAGGCAACGAATCAACACGATTTGAAATTATTTCAAAATCTTGTTTACCTTCGTAAATAAAACCTGTGTCACCTTCAGCGCAAGAAACCGTCACAATTTGACCGGTTTTGATACGGTCAGTCACATCACCACAACCCACTACCGCTGGCACACCTAATTCACGGGCAATAATTGCCGCATGACAGGTACGGCCGCCACGGTTGGTGACAATCGCGCTAGCGCGTTTCATGATAGGCTCCCAATCAGGATCAGTCATGTCAGTCACTAACACATCGCCAGGTTGGATTTGATCCATATCAGCAATAGACGTTAATACTTTAGCAACGCCAGTACCCACTTTATGACCGATAGCGCGACCTTCACAGATCACAGCGCCGCGGCTCTTTAAGTGATAACGCTCAATCAATTGTACGTCTTCACGGCTACGTACCGTTTCTGGACGCGCTTGAACGATATACAGCTTGCCGTCATTACCGTCTTTTGCCCATTCGATATCCATGGCACGACCGTAATGTTTTTCGATAATCATGGCTTGTTTTGCTAACTCTTCAACTTCGGCGTCGTTGATAGAGAATTGACGACGCTTGTCTGCAGCGACATCTTCAATTTTGACTTGTTTGCCGTGAGCGACATCATCTGAATACACCATTTGGATGAGCTTGCTACCGATATTACGGCGCACAACAGCCTTATGACCTAAGGCTAAAATAGGTTTGTGAACATAAAATTCATCAGGGTTAACTGCACCTTGAACAACCATTTCACCTAGGCCAAAAGATGAAGTGATAAATACCACATCGTTATTGCCAGATTCAGTGTCCATAGTGAACATCACACCTGAGGCCGCTTTGTCTGAACGTACCATACGTTGTACGCCAGCAGATAAAGCCACACCGTGGTGCTCGTAACCTTGGTGAACACGGTAAGAGATAGCGCGATCGTTAAACAGCGATGCAAATACGTGTTTAACAGCAACGAGCACAGATTCATAACCTTTCACGTTTAGGAAGGTTTCTTGCTGACCCGCAAAGGATGCGTCTGGCATATCTTCTGCAGTAGCTGAAGAACGAACGGCAAATGAAGCTTCGCTCGTTTCTGCGGCAAGTTTATCGTAAGCTTCACGAATGGCTTGCTCGAATGCAGGTTGGAATGGCGTGTCGATAACCCACTGCCTGATCTGTGCGCCTACTTTAGCCAACGCATTGACATCATCTACATCCAATGTGGCTAGAATGTCATAAATTTTCTGGTTAACTCCGCTTTGTTCAAGGAACTCATTGAAAGCATAGGAAGTTGTCGCAAATCCGCCAGGTACTTGAACGCCGGCATTAGCCAGATTGCTGATCATCTCGCCTAGAGAAGCATTTTTGCCGCCAACCAAGTTGACGTCACCCATGCCTAATTCTTGATACCAGAGTACGTATTGCTGCACAGTTCTATCTCCGCAAGTTTATTTCAGTGGCCCCTTCACACGAGGGCAGCGGCATTTTACACTCCAGCTCAACATGCGTAAATCTATAATTTCATTTGTAATTTTATTACTACAAGAGGTCAGTATGGCACCAAAAGTATTCTATATTTCCGATGGGACAGCAATCACTGCTGAGGTCTTTGGTCATGCGGTTCTCTCGCAATTTCCACTAGAATTTGAGTCACTTACCATTCCTTTCGTCGAAACTCCGACCAAAGCCGAGCAAGTTAAGCGCCAAATTAATGATTGTTTTATTACAACAGGTGAGCGGCCCTTAGTGTTCCATTCGATCGTAAAACCTGAAATTCGCGACATCATCTACTCCAGTGAAGGCTTAGATTATGATTTTTTAAATACCTTTGTCGCACCTCTGGAGCAACATTTAGGGGTTAGCGCCTCTCCAGTGCTACATCGAACTCATGGAAAAGCCAATCACGGCTATGAGGCACGTATCGATGCGATTAATTTTGCGATGGATAATGATGACGGCCAAACCATGAAACATATGGATAAAGCCGATTTAGTGCTGCTTGGCGTGTCGCGTTGTGGCAAAACGCCATCGAGCCTGTATTTATCGATGCAGTTTGGGATAAAAGCAGCTAACTATCCGTTTACCGAAGATGATATGGATGATCTTAAATTACCTGAAGCGCTTAAACGCAATAAGAAAAAACTCTTTGGCCTGACAATCGATCCCGTGCGTTTACATGAAATCCGCCAAAGCCGTATGGAGAACAGCCGCTACTCATCGCTCAAACAGTGCCGTTTAGAGGTCAAAGAAGTGGAAATGCTATTTAAACGCGAACGTATTCCCTATATCGACACCACCAATCATTCTGTCGAAGAAATAGCGACCAAAATATTGGATGTCACGGGCCTTGAACGGCATATGTTTTAAGATAAAAGAACAAAATTTCCCCCAATAATCCGAGTGAATTTAACCTAAATGGATCTCACTTAAATTAAATTCATTGCACGGTTGCCGATAATTAACGCAATTGGCACTGTGCAACTCGGTTCGATTCGTTATAATCCGAGACAATCTGGCGAAAAAGCGCCGCACGCAAGCTCGGTATTTTGAATGACCATTAAAACAGACGAATTACGCACCTCCTTATTAGCAAAAGTCATCTCACCTGCGCAACTGGCATCTGAGTTCCCATTAACTCAAGATGCGGCAGATTATCTGGTTCAACAACGCCGTGAAGTCGAAGCCATTATTAGTGGTGAAGATCAGCGTTTGTTGGTCATCATTGGTCCATGCTCAATCCACGATACTCAAGCGGCATTAGATTATGCGCAGCGCTTAGCCGTGTTACACCAAGAATTGAAAGATGATTTGTGTATTTTAATGCGCGTCTATTTTGAAAAGCCACGCACAATCGTCGGCTGGAAAGGATTAATTTCAGATCCTGATCTTGATGGCAGTTTTGAGCCAAACAAAGGTTTGCGCATTGCCCGCGAGTTGCTGCAACAAATCACCGAATTAAAATTACCGATTGCCACCGAATTTTTAGATATGGTGAACGGTCAGTATATTGCAGACCTTATCACTTGGGGCGCTATTGGTGCACGCACCACTGAAAGCCAAGTTCATCGTGAAATGGCTTCTGCATTATCTTGTCCCGTCGGTTTCAAAAACGGTACCGATGGCAACATCAATATCGCGGTTGATGCCGTGCGCGCTGCGCAAGTGCCACATATCTTTTATTCACCGGACAAAGATGGCGTAATGGCCGTTTATCGCACTCACGGTAACCCGTTTGGACATATTATTTTACGTGGCGGTAAAAAACCGAATTACCATGCAGCTGATGTTGAAAAGGCACGCCAACAGCTGGAGTCTGTTGGGGTAACTCAACGTATGGTGGTCGATTTTAGTCACGGTAATAGCGAGAAAAATCATCTTAAACAGCTTATCGTTGCCGATGAGATTATGGCGCAAATGCGTACCGGCAGCACTGCAATCGCGGGGATTATGGCCGAAAGTTTTATTCAAGCAGGTAATCAAAAAGTGATTGCTGGTGAACCGTTATGTTATGGCAAGAGCATTACCGATGCCTGTTTACATTGGGACGATTCGGAAGTGCTACTGCGTAAACTGGCTGCCGCTGCCCGTGATAGAAAAGCGCTATTAGCAAAATAATTTCGCACTTGCAAAACTGGAGCACTACGAACTAAATCTACCAATAAAAAACCGATGTTAGATCGGTTTTTTTATTGGTGCTTGAACAAAAAATACAGTTAAGTAGTTTTCTATCTTTAAACGGCAAAAATCTTTATAATTTACGCTTATTTTTACAGTGTAATCTTAGGTTCTCGTATGTTGCTTGATCCCATTTCATCAAATATAGACACAGATTTAACCGTCACCCCGCTAAATAAATTTCCAGCAGCCATCCAAGCGCGTATTGATTCCTCTGAGGCCCGAGTCATCAAAGCGGTATTTCCCTCAATCACCAACCATCACAATACTTTGTTTGGCGGTGAAGCTTTAGCTTGGATGGATGAGACGGCTTTTATTGCCGCGACGCGTTTTTGCCGAAAAACCTTAGTCACCGTCAGCTCAGACAGAATTGACTTTAAAAAGCCTATCCCAGCAGGCACATTAGCAGAGCTTATCGCTCGGGTGATCCACGTCGGTAACACCTCACTGAAAGTTGAGGTCAACATTTATGTCGAAGATATGTATCAAGATCATCGAGAGCATGCAATACGGGGAGTATTTACCTTTGTTGCAGTTGACGAACAACGAAATCCCACTCAAGTGTGGACCAACAGATAGTTTTTAAGCGGTTTAAAGATACAGATTAGCCCGTTCTCTCGGGCTTTTTATCGCTACTGGGCGATGCTTATATCTGTTGAGAAAACAGCGCTAAAAGTCTAACAACCAGAAACATATAAAAATTTTGTTGTTATTGATGAATAAAGCAATAGGCTCATTGATTACTTTTCTGTTACATTGAATTCAATCTTCACGCGCACCGAACATAATCATAAAAGCCATGAAGCTAGAAAACTTAAATATAATTATCGCAGATGATCACCCATTGTTTCGCAATGCACTACGTCAAGCACTCACTAGTGCTTTTGAGCATGCACAGTGGTTTGAAGCCGACAGCGCCGATGCACTGCAAGCGGTACTTGATGACCGCCATATTGATTACGATCTTGTCTTACTGGATCTGCAAATGCCAGGTTCACACGGCTACTCTACTCTTATCCATTTACGCTCACATTACCCCGACGTACCCGTTGTAGTAATTTCAGCTCACGAAGACATTAATACCATCAGCCGGGCGATTCATTATGGTAGTAGCGGATTTATCCCTAAATCGTCGTCTATGGAAGCCCTTAAAGAAGCACTCACGGCGGTATTATTCGGCGATATTTGGTTGCCAAAAGGTGCTGAAATTATTCCCATTGAAGATGATGCCGTTGATAAAATGGCCAGTAAATTATCTGACTTAACACCACAACAATATAAAGTGCTGCAAATGTTTGCTGAAGGTTTATTGAATAAACAAATTGCCTATGATTTAGGCGTATCAGAAGCGACTATTAAGGCACATGCTACTGCAATTTTTAGAAAACTCGGCGTACGCAATCGTACGCAAGCAGTTATAGCACTGGCACAGTTGGAAATGTTAGATAAAATGGATATATCCTAGCTAGGCCATAACCCCTTATCTTGAGCTGATGGCGAAGGATTTATTCTGTCGTAAAACAAATGCCCATAAATATCCAACCTATTATAAATATCCATCCATAAAAAATGCCGCTTATTCAGCGGCATTTTTTATGGATTATTTTTGTTAACGGCGATAGCGACATTAACCTCTATCGCATCGGTAAATTTTTATCAGCAAACATTTCATCAATAAGTTGTTGGTCCCGTAACGCTACTGCTTTTTCAACTACATCGCGGGTTAAATGTGGTGCAAAGTGTTGAATAAAATCATACATATAACTACGTAAAAAACTGCCCTTTCTAAAGCCGATTTTAGTCGTACTGTGCGCAAATAGATGACCCGCATCAATAGCCACTAAATCTTTATCCACGATAGGGTCAATCGCCATTGAGGCAATCACGCCAACACCTAAGCCCAAGCGCACGTAGGTTTTAAGCACATCGGCACTGGTTGCACTAAATACAACACGAGGTTCTAAGTTTGCATGATTAAACGCTTTCTCAATTTCAGATGCACGGTCAAAACCAAAAACATACGTGACCAATGGAAAACGCGCTAACTCTTCGATACTAATCAGAGCATTTTGATTACGCGTTGCAAGAGGATGATCCTTAGGTACGACAATAGAACGATTCCAGTGATAACAAGGCAACATAATTAAATCTGAATACAAATGCATAGCTTCGGTTGCTATGGCAAAATCGGCATCACCGCGAGCCGCTTGTTCGCTGATCTGCGACGGTGTGCCCTGATGCATATGCAAGTTCACTTTAGGATAGCGATCAATGAACTGACGAATGATCGTCGGTAATGCATAACGCGCCTGTGTATCGGTCGTGGAGATATTTAACTCGCCTTGATCAGGCTTAGTGTATTCTTCAGACACTTTTTTAATACTTTCAACTTTGCCCAAAATATCATTAGCAATGCTGATAACTTGCAGGCCTGCAGGTGTGACATGGGTTAAATGTTTGCCGCTACGTCCAAATATTTGGATCCCCAACTCATCTTCTAGCATACGAACTTGTTTACTGATCCCTGGTTGGGATGTGTACAAGTTTTCAGCCGTTGCCGATACATTAAGGTTATGCTTGACGACCTCGGCAATATATCTGAGTTGTTGCAGTTTCATTTTATTTCCTTGTATCTAACTACGCAAAATGCCATTAACAACTGAGTCGTAAAGTGTGCTCAGCTATAATCAATCGTTATAGTATATAGTAAAAACTAAAGTAAATTGGAATATAGCGTGTAAGTCTACAGATTCATACGACAGAAATGATAACCTAGGCTAAGATAACTATGCTAGTTTATTGATTTATTGTAGCATTAGTTCAATTGGATAAATAATGGAACATCTATGTCATTCACCTTGGTTCTGATCCTTATTGGTGCGCTTTTACTGCTTGTTATCGGAATTAACGTTTTACAACAACAAAAAGAACGTGCGGAGGCAGAGCGGCGCATTGAGTTTGCTCGTCAAAGGGCAATCATTGATGAAACCGAAGCTGTGCTATCAAACACAGGTATGATGCCCTGCAGCACCAATATTGCCTTAGTGCTATACCGTCGCGTGCAAGATGCGTTGCTCGCTGCTACGGCAACAAGTAATGGTCAGCAACAAGCAGATTATCAACGCCGCTTAATTGATATCAACAATCAAATAACGACCTTGCAATCTGGTCAAGCTCAAACGCCGCCGATTGAAAACTTTAAATTACCCGATAATGACAAACAAATTTTAGCTTTAGTACAAACCTTAAAAAAGTTAAAAGCCATACTCAGAGCTGAACATAATAAAGGTAAAGTCGATCCGAATATCTTTGCTCAGGAAGAAAGCCGTATTGATAGCTTACAGCTCAGAATCAACGTAGATTCTATGCTTTCTCGCGCACGCGCGGCCAGTTTTATGAAACAATATGGTTCATCAAAACAAATGGTTACCAAAGCACTTGCGACTTTACACGCGATCAAAGCACAGACGCCTAACGATCCTTTTATCGCTCGTAAGGTAGATGAAGCCAAGCTATTACTCGACGAAATTATGGGTGCCCAGAAACAATCTGAACCCAGTGCAGCAAAATCTAAAAATGAAGATGATGATATTGATATGCTGTTTCAACCGAAAAAGAAATGGTGATTTGTTGCCATTTTGTTGTATAGCCCGTCACTGTTCTATTGTGAGTAAGCTCAATTCAGCGTTTTATTTGTTAGCAATCTAACGTTGTTTTTTATGATTACTGTAATAGTAAAAAAGCCAAGTCATTTGACTTGGCTTTTTTTATTTTCAATCAGAGGCTCGTAGACGTTAGCTTTTCTTAGTCTTCTTGGTTGTCGCCTCACTTACCCACTTACCATTGACATAATGCGCAGACCAGCCTGTCGCTTTACCGTCAACTTCAGTGGCAACATACTGCTCTTTAGTCTTACGGCTAAACTTAACGACCGCCTTATTACCTTCATCATCGGTAACAGGAGCATCGGCTAAATATTGATATTTAGGCCACAGTAATTCACGGTATTGAACGAGCTCTTCAACCAGAGGTGCCCGGGTTTCCCGTGATTTAGGGAACGTACTGGCTGCCAAGAAAATACCTGCCGCGCCATCACGTAACACAAAATGGGCATCAGACTTAGTGCACTTAAGATCTGGCAAATAGATAGGGTCTTCTTTTGGTGGCGCCGCTTCACCGTTCTTTAATAATTTACGGGTATTTTTACATTCGCTATTCGTGCACCCAAAGTACTTACCAAAACGACCGTTTTTAAGCTCCATATTGCTACTACAGCGATCGCACTCAATCAGCGGACCTTCGTAGCCTTTGATCTTAAATTGGCCTTCTTCGACTTCATAGCCTTCACAAAGGGGATTATTACCACAGACGTGCAGCTTACGCTTTTCATCAATCAGATAACTATCCATTGCCGTGCCACAGATACTACAGCGGTGCTTCGCACGCAGTGCATCGGTCTCGGCATCTTCACTGTTTTCGCTAATAGCCTCAACGCCAGGCGTTAAATTCATCGTCGTTTTACAGCGTTCTTTTGGCGGTAATTCGTAACCAGAACAACCGAGGAACACACCCGTTGTACCGGTGCGAATACCCATTGGACGACCACAAGTGGGGCATTTAATATCCGTCATCACCATTTGGTTAAGACGCATGCCGCCTTCTTCGGGATCGAGCTCTGCTTTTTCTAATTGCTTAGTAAAATCGGCATAGAAACCATCAAGAACTTTTTTCCAATCGAGTTCACCGCGAGCTACATCATCTAATGTTTGCTCCATACTGGCGGTAAAGTCATAGCTCATTAAATCAGCAAAACTACTTACTAAGCGCTCACTGACTATTTCACCCATTTTTTCAGCATAGAAACGACGATTTTCAACCTTCACATAACCGCGGTCTTGAATAGTTGAAATAATCGTTGCGTAGGTCGATGGGCGGCCAATACCACGTTTTTCTAATTCTTTCACTAAAGACGCTTCGCTGTATCGTGCTGGCGGCTTAGTAAAGTGCTGCTTAGGCTGCAACTCTTTTAATGCTAATACATCGCCTTGTGCTACAAATGGCAAAGTACTATCTTCTTCATTTTTCTTTTTAAGTGCAGTTTGCACGCGAGTCCAACCATCAAAACGTAATGTACGTCCGGTGGCTTTAAGCTCATAGTCACCCGCTTTTACGGTTAACTTAGTTGCATCATATTGCGCTGGTGTCATCTGACACGACACAAACTGGCGCCAAATCAACTCATACAGACGCTGAGCATCACGCTCCATGTCTGATAATGTGGCGGCCTGCACGTGCACATTAGACGGACGAATCGCTTCGTGAGCTTCTTGTGCGCCTTCTTTAGAACCATAACGAATAGGCTCTGCAGGGAGATACTTATCACCAAACTCTTTGGCAATCATCTCACGTAGATTCTCTACCGCTTCTTGACTTAAATTAGTCGAGTCAGTACGCATGTACGTGATGTGACCTGCTTCATAAAGTCGCTGAGCCATCATCATAGTTTTCTTCACACCAAAACCAAGACGCGTACTCGCAGCCTGTTGTAATGTAGAGGTAATAAAAGGAGCTGATGGTTTGCTTTGAGTCGCTTTATCTTCACGAGCAAGTACTGTGTAACTTGCCGCTGATAATGCTTGAACCGCGGCCATTGCTTGCTGTTCATTGATAGGATTAAAGGCAGCATCTAAATGCTTAACCACTTCCATCCGCAAGGCTTCTTGAGCGGGCGTGCTGAGCTCAGCATGGACATCCCAGAACTCTTCTGGCACAAAAGCTTTAATTTCACTTTCGCGCTCAACCACTAAGCGAACAGCAACCGATTGTACTCGTCCTGCAGATAAGCCACGGGCGACTTTTTTCCACAGTAAGGGTGATACCATAAAACCCACCACTCGGTCTAAAAAGCGACGAGCTTGTTGGGCATTAACCATATTGGTATCGAGTGTTGATGGTTTACTAAAAGCATCTTGAATCGCTGTTTTAGTGATTTCGTTAAAAACAACGCGTTGATACCGCGAAGGGTCGCCACCGATAACTTCCTGCAAATGCCAGGCGATAGCTTCTCCTTCACGGTCTAAGTCGGTTGCGAGATAGATGGTGTCAGCAGAATCAGCCAGCGCCTGCAACTCTTTAACCACTTTCTCCTTACCCGGAAGAATTTGATACTTCGCCGCCCAACCTTTTTCAGGGTTTACGCCCATGCGAGACACCAGCGCTTGCTGATCTTTCACCTTTTTATATTGAGCTTTTTCTTCTGGCGACATTTTCTTCACTTCGGCAGCGGATTTAACCTTTTCATTGCCTTCGGAAGTCGATGATGTCGGCAAATCACGGATGTGACCTACGCTCGATTTAACGATGAATTCTTTGCCAAGATATTTATTAATAGTCTTAGCTTTGGCCGGTGATTCGACAATTACTAGCGATTTACCCATAGTTTACTTTGCGCCAAAAAATCTCAAGAAGGTGGAAATTGGCACCATATATAGAGGGTTGTGTGGATAGTTTCAAGTTAATCCCTCTTTTATATGTACCAGCGAGTCACTTTTTAATCAAAGTTGAAAAAATGTAAAAATATAATATGCGTAATTAAAAACTAATATTTCATTATTTGCCAGCAAGCAAGAAATAGTTATGCATTTATGGCCAAAAAGTCGCTTTGAGCACAAAAACGTGCGCTTGTGCGCTCAAAAAGCTTCACAGTATACTGGCCCCCTCAGGGACACTAAACAAATAATAACCTTCCCTATCACAAGGATAAGCAATGAAGCACTTTGAAGCGAATTTTGATGGACTCGTTGGACCAACACACAATTACGCAGGATTGTCTTTTGGCAATGTTGCCTCACTGAGCAACGCCGCCTTAGCTTCTAATCCCAAAGCCGCAGCAAAACAAGGGCTACAAAAAGCCAAAGCCCTGGCTGATATGGGTATGGTTCAGGGGATGTTAGCCCCTCAAGAGCGCCCAGACCTTTATACATTGCGCCGAATTGGATTTTCTGGCTCTGATGCCAATGTTATACAACAAGCCGCGAAAGAAGCGCCTATGTTGCTTAATGCCTGTTGTAGTGCATCCAGTATGTGGACAGCCAATGCGGCAACAGTCTCGCCGAGCGCTGACACTCGTGACGGAAAACTGCATTTCACCCCAGCCAACTTAGTCGATAAGCTGCATCGCAGCATCGAGCCCCTCACAACGGGGCGCATACTAACAGCAACTTTCAATGATCCCCACTATTTTCATCACCATAGTCATCTACCTGAGCATAATAGCTTCGGTGATGAAGGCGCCGCAAACCACACAAGGCTTTGTAAAGAATATGGCCATGCAGGCGTAGAGTTATTTGTTTACGGGCAAGAAGCCACCAACCCCAGTGCACCTAAACCGCAAAAATATCCAGCAAGACAGACCTTAGAAGCGTCGATGGCAGTGGCACGTTTACATCAACTTGAAGAGGATAATTGTGTCTTTATCCAGCAAAACCCCGATGTAATTGACCAAGGGGTATTTCATAATGATGTTATTGCGGTTGGTAACCAGAATGTGCTGTTTTACCATGAACAAGCTTTCTTAAATACCCAGCATAAAATCGATGAAATTAAACGTAAGCTTGATACTGAACTGTATTTCATCGAAGTGCCAACTGCAAAAGTCAGTATTAATGATGCCGTAAAAAGTTATTTATTTAATACTCAAATCATCACGCTGCCCTCTGGCGAAATGGTTATTGTTGCTCCAACAGATTGCCAAGAAAACCCCGCAGTATTTGCCTATTTGAATGAACTACTGACGCTAAACACCCCCATTAAGCAAGTGCTTTACTTTGACGTAAAACAAAGTATGCAAAACGGCGGCGGCCCTGCCTGCCTGCGTTTACGAGTAGCAATGAATGACATGGAAGTTGCTGCAGTAAATCAACATACCCTAATGAATGAGGGCTTATTTGGGCGCTTAAATACTTGGGTGGATAAACATTACCGCGACAGATTAACCACAGCAGACTTAGCCGATCCGCAATTGATTAATGAATCACGCACCGCATTAGATGAACTGACTCAGATCATGAAACTAGGAAGCGTTTATCTGTTTCAGAGATAGCATTTTAGCCTAATTAAATTGAACGATAAAAAATTAAAGGCGATGAAATCATCGCCTTTAATACTAATTAGACAAATGTTAATCTAGTATATTAACCACCGTCCTTGATATTCAGCGTTACACTTACTGGTGAACCTTTAGGCGTTTTTACTGTAACGACAAGCGCACCAGAGAGCTTTTGGTTAGGCTGATCCTCCTGACCTATAGTAAATGCATATATTAATGGTTTATTGGATGCATTACTGGCGATAGCATAACCCTCTCCTCCCGCGGGAACCAAAAGTTTACCGTTATCAATTGATGTTGATATTTTAGTTCCATATGGCAATGTATTATTATTAACATCAGAAACAAACAGATAAACTGTTTGAGCTCCTTTGGGGATAGGATTCAGTGGATCAGTTCTATCCATTAGATCGATGCCAGTAGCCTTTGTCATCGTATCACCATCAATAGAAACTAACCGGATCATAGGAGTGCTGCCAGACATAACAATAGGTATATTTCGGAATATATTTACCTGAGCTCTATTATCATCCAAACCTGTATCAGTACATGCTAGGCTGGGGCCAGAAGCACATAATAATCCTGTGTATTTCCCATCAGCTTTATTAAATTTACCGTCATTATTATAATCAACAAACTCTTCACCTACTGATCCAACTGGTTGAACAAGCAAATCAGCTAATGAGGAACTCTGTGAAATTTTACGATAAAAGCCATCCTCGTTATGGTCAGTAAAAGCTTCGGAGATATCAGTAAAAGGTTCAGTCTCACCCTTATCAATATCTATTACACCATCGCTATTGGTATCAACAACATCAAACAAGCCATTACCATTTAAATCAACAAAACTCTCCTCACCAATAGCATAAGCTGTGATAGTCGCTCTACCAGGTCTAGGTTGAGGTAATAATGAATTTATACCAGAATCAAATAATGTCTTTGATGTTCCCATACAAGGAGGATTAGTATCACCATAAAATGGTACTGGGCATTGCACAAGTGTAGTAGCAAAAGGTCTAGGGTTCTGACTGCGCCATTGAACGCTGCAGGCACCATCTGGATTAGTTAAACCACCCGTTGTACAAGAGCCTGGTATAGCACCTCCTTCTGCAGTAAAAACGATTACTGTTCCAGCTGGAACCATGTTATTAAAGTGATCTGCTGCTAAAACATCAATATCTACAAGTTCATTATCATAATCCCAACCTTCCGGATTAAATGTCGATGCTGAGACAGAGAAACTATTATCATCAGCAAGACCTGTTGTGATTGCAAGTTGATCTGACACATTTGAAATCACGCCATTATGACCCGTAGTTGTACTACCAGACCATAATGCAAACACTTTTACGGGAGTCGGTCGATTTCCACTTCTAACAATAACAGAAGCCAGTCCTGAGCTGTTAGTTATAGCAACTGCATACTTATTCTGAGCACTTAAATCTGAAGGGTAGTTAGAGGTACCGGGCTTAGGAAAGTTTGGACAGTCTAAATAATCTTGAGCTAATGGAGCAGGGCTTAAACTAATTCCCCCTACCTCCGTACTTAACTCAAAGCAAATTTGCTCCTGACCTGCTGGTGCAGCAGTTTCATCCAATAATTTAAATGTCACTACAGATGTTTCTGAACGAACACCGGCACCCGCAATACCACCTGTTCCTTTCAGCGCTAATAATGTGGGCGTAGCAGACACATACTGTAAGGAGCCTACTTTAGTTGAATCAATCTTAATCACGGTACTCGCGTTAACACTTCCACCACCTGTAACAGTGGAAACTGTCACCGTATCTTGAATTTCACAACCTGTACTTCGATACGTAGCATAGCCTTTCCCACCATTTGTAATCACCGGTGAGTCAATAACAGCTTTATTGGCAGATGTACATTCCGATGTAAATAAAAGGGTAAAAGGTTGTCCAGTTACAAGTGAACTGTCAGTGTTTAAAACAGAAACATCTAGAATTGTGGCCCCTCCTGCGGGAAGTAAACCAGCCCCAAGAGCAGTCTCAATTTTAAGGTTTATATTTATCCGACCAATATCAAACGCTTTTGTAGATACAGTCTCTTTGACTTTTAAGGATACTTCGCCAGCTCCAACGTTACCATTCGCGTACAAGTCGAGAATAGCTTTACCCTCAGCATTCGTAATTGCTGTACCTGAATTAGGGCTAATAGCACCTAATGTTGTCGCGGCAGTAACAAGAACTTGTTTTAGGGCTTGCGTACTGCCAGAACGAGTCACTTTAGCACCAATAATGCCAGGTTTATCGTTTGTAATACGATCGGTTATCTTACAAACCTCAAAGTTCTTTAGTGTTTTGTCCCAAGCAGCAACACCATTACAATCATATATATTAAAACTGATCTCAGGGCTTGCTTCTACAGGATCAATATCATCACCAGCGGTAACAAAACCGACAATAGCCTTCGCGGCACCATAACTTGCAGTGACCTCACCAGCACCTTCAATGCTACCAGCGGTTAAAATAATAGAAGCACGACCAATTGTATCTGTTAGAGCAGTCCCTTTGGCTGGAAGGAAGTTTCCTAAGGTACTACTAAAACTCACCACTTTACCAACCAATGGAGTAGCATCTTTATCTATTAAAGTAACCGTAACTTTGCTCGGTTGTGCTGCACTGACATTCGTGGTTGGCAAACTCGTCTGACTATTTGTCAACTGTATTGATAAAGAATTAGCTTCGCCATTTCCACCAGGTGCATCACCCACGACGTCAAAATTAAAACTATCGGTGATTATTTCATTTTCAAGTGAAAAACTAACAGTTACAGTGCCAGCACCTGCATCAGTACCAGTCACTAATGTTACCGAAGCATTACCTGCTAAGTCAGTGAGAGCGGTTCCTGATGAAGGATTTAATATGCCCTGGCCAGTTAAATTGAATGAGACAGTTTGATAACTGGTAGGTACTCCGTCTTTCAATAACGAAGCCGTTACGGTACCAGGAACAACATGGCTAATCGTTCTTAATTCTTGACCTTGTGAATCAGTAATTATTAATGCAATGCTATATGCATCGATTGGTTTAACATCAACCTCATCACCTGTAGTATTAAATCCAAATGGTTTTGACTCTGTATCGTCTACTTTCGCAATTATTTTACCAGCACCAGCGACAGTTCCGGCCGTGATGATTACTGTAGCTAGGCCGTTTGTATCAGTTAGCGCGGTACCTGATTCAGGTATGAATTTACCTAATGTTGAGGTAAAAGTAATAACCTTACCAGCAAGAGGTTCGTCGGTACTATTTGTATATATTGCACTCACGGTTCCTTGTATAGCGGAACTAATGTCAGTAATAGCCTGTCCCTGAGCATTAAAAAGAGATAGGTTAAGTTTATTCCCCGTTCCCGGCTGAACAACACCATCTCCCTTTGAATAAAAGCCCTTAGTTATAGAAGCCCCGCTCGCAACACTTGCCGTTATATTACCTGCCCCCGCTAAGGTTGCAGTATTAAGTTTAAGTGTTGCAACTCCAGATGAGTCCGTTAACTGCGTCCCTGTTGAAGGGGTAAAAGAGCCTAAATCTTCATTATCTAACTTGAATGAAACAACAACGCCAGCTAGGGGACCAGTCTTGGAGTCAATAACCGTTGCTTTAACTTCAGCAGGCGTCGCAACAGAAACACTGTCACTATTAGAAATACTAAGAGTAACTGTCACAACACTTGGTTTAGGCTCAGTGCCAGTCCCATCATCAGAGATACTGCCTCCACCACCACATGCGAATAAGAAAAGTGAACACATTCCTGCGAGAAAAACTTTATACGCTGACTTCATTGTCAGGCTCCCTGTTACTCTGATGATAATACCTAAGCAAAACGCTTATAACTTATAGGCTAACATTACACTTTTTTCACACAAAATATCTATTTTAATATCATCCTAACTCAAAATTATGCCAATATTTTAACGTAAAATGGCATTTCATATTCAAGTATTTCTTGCTAGTCTTGTGAGCGCCAAAAAATAGAAAGTATAAAAAAACACACAGGACTTCCAATGGCAATTTCGATAAAAAATAAACTCGGCCTTACAAGTAAAATTCTGATCGGTATGGGAGCAGGTATTGCTTTAGGTCTCATACTTCGCAATGCCTTCCCAGAAAGCGATATTGTGAATGATTATATTACTGAAGGTTTCTTGCACGTTATTGGTACTATTTTCATCTCTAGCTTAAAAATGCTCGTTGTTCCTTTAGTCTTTATTTCATTAGTCTGCGGAACTTGTTCACTGAGTGAACCTTCAAAGCTGGGCCGCTTAGGTGGTAAAACCCTCGCCTTTTATTTATTCACCACTGCAATAGCCCTAGTGGTTGCTATTGTCAGCGCAGTTCTTATACATCCCGGAAACGCTTCTCTGGCTTCAGAGAAAATGGAGTATGTCGCCAAAGAGGCGCCAAGTCTTTCAAGTGTAATAATCAATATCGTCCCCACCAATCCGATGCATGCATTGAGCGAAGGCAATATGCTGCAAATTATTATTTTTGCGGTTATTTTTGGTTTTGCAATTGCGCATATTGGTGAAAGGGGTAAGCGCGTGGCGGCTTTGTTTGAAGATTTAAACGAAGTGATTATGCGTGTCGTGACATTGATCATGCAGCTTGCACCTTATGGTGTATTTGCACTGATGGCAAAGCTCGCATTAACACTCGGTTTAGAAACCTTTGGGAGTGTGGTTAAATATTTCTTCGTGGTACTAGGCGTATTACTGGTCCATGCATTTATTGTTTACCCTACACTTCTAAAACTATTCTCAGGCCTCAACCCCTTAATATTTATTCGGAAAATGCGTGATGTACAGCTGTTTGCCTTCTCAACAGCAAGTTCAAATGCTACTTTGCCGATCACCATAGAAGCCTCTGAACATAGGTTAGGTGTCGATAATAAGATTGCCGCATTTACGCTCCCCTTAGGTGCAACCATTAACATGGATGGCACAGCCATCATGCAAGGCGTTGCCACAGTGTTTATTGCACAGGTTTTTGGTATTGAACTCTCACTAACTGATTATGCTGCTGTAGTCGTTACCGCAACCTTAGCCTCTATTGGAACCGCAGGCGTACCTGGTGTGGGACTGATTATGTTGGCGATGGTGCTAAACCAAGTCGGTTTGCCTGTCGAAGGTATTGCTTTAATTATCGGTGTAGATCGCCTGTTAGATATGGTGCGCACGGCAGTCAACGTAACGGGTGATTGTGTGGCAACGGTGATTATTGCTAAGTCAGAGGGCGAGTTTAACGAAGAGGTATTTAATAATACTCAAGCGGGCAAGATTTCGAGTCATTTCGACGGTTCATAACCGCAATAAAATATCTTAATCTTGATATGTTTATCACGCCCACATTGTGTTGGGCGTTTTATTTTATGATCAATTCAATCAGTATTTTCAAATTAATAAAACGTGGACATGCCAATAGAATAGAATGCTATCTTTCGATACATTATCTTTCTGGTTTATACGTATAACGGAGTTAAAATATGTGGTGGAGAATGCTTTGGATCTTGATAGCATGTTGGCTATTGAGTGCACATTTCCTACGTTACGAACAAATTACTTTTGCTATTCCTTTTGCATTAGCTCCTCTAGCCTTACTCTTCAGATCACTATATTTACTCAGATTATTACAAATTGTACTATTTATTAGTGTGTTTACTGTCTGGGGCGTTACTGCCTTCGAAACCGTTCAAATTCGCCTCGAACAAGAAACGCCTTGGCTAAGATTATCTTTTATTATGATAGCGGTAATGTTATTTACCTTAGGAGCAATTATGTGTGTAAATGGTATTTTACGCATTCGAAAACAGAAGTTCTCCTGGGGCCGCTCTTCCCTACGTTAACCTTCTTTATATAACACTCGTTATCGAAAAGTAGTTATTTTAATCATTGCTTCAGCTCGGTCAGCAGAGGTTAAGTTCTGTTGACATATGCTGACACTCTAATTTGGTTATTAATATAATTTTACGTAGACGTATTGGCAAACTTGCAAAGATTTAACTCATCCACTTTAAGGCCACATATATGAGAATTTTAGTTGTTGAAGATGATCTGATTTTATCCCATCACTTAAAAGTACAGTTAAGCGATCTTGGCAATCAGGTTCAAGTGGCGCTAACGGCTAAAGAAGGGTTTTATCAGGCAACTAATTACCCCATTGATGTTGCTATCGTCGATTTAGGCCTCCCCGATCAAGATGGTATTAGCTTAATTCAACAATTACGTGAAGCCGAACTTAAAGCGCCAATATTAATCCTTACAGCACGGGTGAACTGGCAAGATAAAGTCGAAGGTCTGAATGCGGGTGCTGATGACTACTTAGTAAAACCCTTTCAGAAGGAGGAGCTTGTGGCGAGGCTTGATGCGCTTGTGCGCCGTAGCGCAGGTTTTGTCAAATCTGTTATTTGCAGCGGAGAATTAAAACTCGACCTTGCAGCTAAGCAAGTTACGCTTGGTGATGAGATGATGGAAATCACCGCCTTTGAATATTTAATCCTTGAATACCTAATGCGGCATTGCCATGAAGTGGTAGCGAAGCAGCGTCTGCTCGATGTGATTTATGGCGACAAAGAAGGTGACCCAAATACGATTGAAGTGATGGTCAGCCGCCTACGTAAAAAACTCACCCACGATAGTATTGACAACCCGATATTAACTATTCGTGGCCAAGGATATAAATTTAATCTGCCATGCCATTAAGAGTAAAGTTTAAAAAACGTCTACTGACGCGCATGTTTATCACCTCACTCTCGATTATTGCCTTAGTCGGTTTTGGTCTAGCTTGGATGGTAAATATTTTGCACGCGCAAAATAGTTATAACGAAGAAACCGCGCAACTTATTGCCGAAATCCCCCAAGTAGCTGCAGAATTACGTGAACATGATCTGATCCCCGATACTAGCGCTTGGCTAGAAGAGAATAATAAACAAGAGCGGTATGTGATTGCCAGTTGTGATGAAAAGTTCAAACAAGTCTGGACCTCGTCATTAGCTGTCGATCGCGGCTTATTTGATACCTGCGAGCGTTTTAACGAAATTCGCAATGATTCCCCACCCTACTATCTCACTATGGCTGACGACAGAGGTTACTTTGTTTATCTGCTCGCAGTAGATATTGCAGGCGAGCATTACAACCTTCTGGTGATGAAAGATGCGGCTAAACTCGAGCAAGAATACAGTAAATTTAGTAAACGTACCTATATCCGTTTAGCCATGGTTTTAGCCTTAGCACTCATTCTATTAATCAGTGCAGCCTATTGGGGAATGCGGCCGCTGGTGCGAATGAAAAATGAGTTGCAATCGATTAACCAAGGTAAAAGCAAATCACTTTCCGAGGGTTATCCTGTCGAGCTTGAGGGCGTAACCCAAGCACTTAACCAAATGTTACAACAATCCAGCGCCCAGCAAGAGCGTTATCAGAATGCGATGAACGACTTAGCACATAGCTTAAAGACTCGCTTAGCCGCGGTGCATGCCATCACTGACGACGCCAGTTTAAATAAGCAATCTGCGAGCGAAAAGATCATGGAACAAGTGAGCCAAATGGATCAGTTGGTAAAATATCAACTTAAACGAGCCATGCTCGGCCGCCAAGGTCTAAAACAAGAACAAACAGCCATTGCGCCATTAGTTGAACAGCTGGCACAAATGTTATTTAAAATTTACCGCGAAAAACAAGTACAGTTTAGTGCCAATATCAGCCCAAATTTAATGTTTCCAGGCAACAAAGGCGATTTAATGGAATTATGTGGCAACCTAATGGAAAACGCATTTCGGCTATGCATTAGCCAAGTTCATGTGAGTGCGCACATTAATCCACAGGGTGAATTTGAGCTGGTTGTCGAAGATGACGGGCCTGGTGTTGAAGAAAAATTGAAACAAAAAATTATTCAGCGCGGTGTCCGCGCAGATACTCAATCGCCAGGACAAGGTATCGGCCTAGCCGTATGTGACGAAATCGTCCACAGTTACGGGGGTAGCTTAAAAATAGAGGAAAGCCGATTAGAAGGCGCACTCTTTAGGATCCGTATCCCGACCTAATTAATTGAAATATATTTAAGCAAGGATGGCATATAACTTTTCAGCACGGTTAAACATAAGCCAAGAGGTGACAATATATTTATCACCACTGACGGGCCTATTACCACGATGTGAGTGGGTAAATCCTGCGGGCGCGATAACCATAGTGCCTTTTTTAGGGGATATTTTACGTTGTTGATAATAGAATTCAGTTTCGCCGCCCTCTTCAACATCATTTAAATAAAACATATATAATACGACACGGTGTAAAGCTTCGTTATGACCATTCTGTGGAAACTGCTCCGAATGCCAATGGGGATAGCCGCCCTTATTTTGCTGATACTTCTGAATATTAATACTACCACTACGATATAAATATCTTACTAGTCCATCAACCCTAGGCACACCAAGCGCGGCAAAATTAGCTGGAGTTAATGTTGTTAGCTGTCCTTGTTCATCATTTACCGACACGGCAACCGCGCCCATTAACGCCATCGAATACTGAGTAAAATAGTCCACCGCCCCCACTAAGGTGTGACCTAAAAGCTCATTTTTCAAAGGTAGTAAATCAGCAAAATTGTCTAAGGTTAAATCACGACTGATTTTCTTTTCCGGATCAATACCATTACCCGTTTGACCATCAACAACACCGCTATGCTCATCAAATGCCAATATAAGGCGATCGCACAATTCATCAGGTAGTGCATTTGGGTATACTTCAATAAAGTCCATACATACTCAACGGATTGATTAATTATAGGTTTATGCTGGCATGTTCGTTAACTCATTGTAAAGTAATACTCATGAGATTATGTTCATCTTAGATTGCTCGGTATATAACACATATAAAGTATTAAAAGCCGCTATGCATTAATTACAATGGATAAATCGATTTATTTTTAATCAGTCACATTCTGAGCTGAAGCCAAACCTCTAGCGCGACTCTACCATCCAGCCATGCCAATTATTGAATAAAAAGGGGCAAATTAATTATTCGCCCCTTTTTACCTACATTCTAATGTGACTCAATAACAGCTAACTCCTTTAAAGATTTGAATTATAACCAATGCTTACGTTTAAAGAAAAAATATGTGCCTGCAGCACTGGCCACCATCATCACAATCGCCATAGGATAACCATATTGCCACGCAAGCTCGGGCATAATGGCAAAGTTCATCCCGTAGCTACTGGCGATTAATGTCGGAGGTAAAAAAACCACTGCGGCAACCGAGAATATTTTGATGATTTTATTCTGTTGTAGACCACTAAAACCCATAGCGGCATCAAGCAGAAAGTTTAATTTATCGAATATAAACTGACTGTGGGGCATTAAAGATTCGATATCCGACAACATTTCCCGTAAATCTTTCAAGTGCTCATCAGATAACTGGCCACGATAATAACGCTGCATGTAACGCAGTGATCGCTGGGTATCGAGCAAACTTAAACGGATTTTGCCATTAGAATCTTCTTGTAACGTAATTAACTTAAATACATCGTCAAGCTTATCATTATCAAACACTTGCTCTCCAACGTTTTCAAGCACTGTGTAGACGTCTTCGATTAAGTCAGACAGATGCTCTACTTTCAGATTAAAAAGTTCGAGAAATAATTCCTGCGGCGTCGACACCTCTAACCGTCCCAGACGCAAATAGTTACGCAATAATCGGATCAGACCGACATCTTCTTCACGAATAGTCAGTAGAAAATTAGCCCTGAGATTAAAAGAGATGTTTACGCCGCGTACATCCTGTCCAACGCGTTGAGGGAATAATGAGTTAATATGCAAACCATCACTGTTTTGATAAAAACGTGCAGAGGCCTCAATTTCATTGATATCTTCTTCGTCTGGTACTTCTTCAACAGAAAAATGACTTAACCATGCACGCTCTGCATCATCAGGTTTATATAAATCTAACCAAATGGTCGATGAGGGAATAGTGTCCAGCACCCCAAGCTCAGTCACACTAAGATGACGATTTTCATAGACATAAGCAGTGATCATTTGTCCTCCTGAAAACAACTTAAGTTAAAGATTCGACTTAAGTGCAGGCTAAAAAAATTGTCGCTAGTTTACCGTATCAGCTGGCAATGAAAAGGTGAGGAAGATTATTTAGTAAAATAAATGTGCTCTAATCCGTTTCAATAATGGCCAAGCGTTCTTGGGTCGAAAAGCGAATATGGATACCATCCAGCGTTACCATTTTAGAATCTGAAATATCTCCCTTGCGCACACGATACTCACCATTATTGTCCGCATTCGGTGACACTATTCTGACCGTAACAACCTGATGTTGATCGCGCCAATACCAGACACTGTAGCTCAATAAGCCCAGCCCGAGCACTACAAATACTCCAGTCAGAATATATCGGTGTAACAACCAGTTGTGCAAGGGCTTGTCAGTGAAGTTAATTGCCTGAGGTTGCACGATACGAGTGCGCTTCAGTAGCAAAAACCAAGCTCCCGCAATCACTAAGACTGTTAATAAAATTTTAGTTAGCACGACCCTTTCCTCTTACCTAATTGAGTTTACGCGCTATCGTGTATATAAATGCTTGTAGTTATTAAGCATTATTCACATAAGCTTGTATATTATACGCTGACTTAAGTGAATAAACTGCCTTTGGGATCAAGCTTAAGCTCCATCGGCAAAGAGATAAAACAAATATCACACTGATAGGTGTGCTTAGGATTATGCATAGGGTTAAGTATTGAAACGCGCTAACACGTAATAAATGGGCGTAACATAGGGTAAAACATCGCAGCTTTGAACATAATAGCCGTTACGGTTAAAAGTCTTCAAACACCTTTGCCATACGCTGAATTTGCGCCAAGGGAACGTTATGCCGGTTTCGTTCAGCACACTCCACTTGATGCGCCACATTACTCGGTTCACCAACAAGCACAATTCTTACTTGATAACCTAAAGCCTTGGCTGCGGCTTCATAGGCCATGTATTCCCAGCGGCATAGATTAGTATTATCACAAATCACGATAGGTTCACTTGAAGAAAGTGCTTGAATAAAGCCGGTTAAATTACATTGGTGATATTCAGGGAGCTTTTTCGCATCAAAACGATAAGTATCTTGTTGATAGAAAAAGCTATCGGTTGAAAATACGCCGCGCTGCCGCACACCTATGGCTTTATCTAAAGGCAGAGACAATATATAGCGCTCCACCCAATGTGACTTACCGCTGCCCGGCAAGCCGCGCATGATCATCACTAATTTCTCACTCATAAGCTCGACTCACTACCAATCACTTGTCCTGCCAAAATAGTATCAACCAGCTTAGGCACTAACTCCCCCGCTTTACCAGTAAGATGATATTGAAACTGACAATGTCTATCGGGCGCCATCATATTCACTTCCACCGTTTGCGCGCCGTGATGATTAGCCGCATCAACAAAACCTGCTGCTGGATAAACAGTACCCGAAGTGCCAATGGCGATAAATAAGTCACAGTTATCTAGCGCATCGTGGATGCTATCCATCCCTAAGGGCATTTCACCAAACCATACCACATGGGGCCGTAAACGCTGGGCAGGAATACAGCATGTACAACAATTACTTGCACCAAAAGGGTCACGTAAAATAAATGTCTGGCGCGAACGTGGACAACGCCCTTTAGAAAGTTCGCCATGCATGTGCAGTAAACGTCGTGAACCCGCACGCTCATGCAGATCATCAATATTCTGGGTAATAATGAGTAATTGGCCTGTAAACTCCGCCTCTAGCTTTGCCAAGGCCAAGTGCGCCGCATTAGGCACAACCGTTCCACTGTGCAATTGTTGCCAACGACTATTATAAAATCGCTCAACCAGTTCAGCATCACGCTCATAACCTTCAGGCGTAGCCACATCTTCAATATGATGTTCTTCCCATAGACCATCTTGATCACGAAAGGTACGTAATCCTGACTCAGCAGAGATCCCCGCACCAGTTAACACGACTATTTGCTGGTACATGCTGACTCCTTGTTATTTTATTAGGATGATTCTCACTGATGTTAACCATAGTGAATATCATGCCTTGGTATAAACATACAAAAACTATGCTTGAATTACCGTAAAATATTGTGATTTAACGCCTATTGACACAATTTATCTGCATATAAGACCATAAAGCCAGAACAAAGGTTTAAGTTTTCAACCCAAGCCCCTATAATGACAAACACTATACACGGATGAACCTATTGGTTCTGCAATCAAGAGATTAGCAATGACAGATGGAAATCAAGCGCTAAAAAAAGCGGGTTTGAAAATTACCCTGCCACGAGTTAAGATCCTAGAACTGATGCAAGGACCTGAAAACCAACATATCAGTGCAGAAGATTTGTACAAAAAACTATTGGATTTAGGTGAGGAGATTGGTTTAGCTACCGTTTATCGCGTATTAAATCAATTTGACGATGCAGGTATTGTCAGCCGTCACCATTTTGAAAGTGGTAAAGCCGTATTTGAACTCTCAACTCAACACCACCACGATCACTTAGTTTGCCTATCATGTGGCAAAGTCATTGAGTTTTCAGATGACGTGATTGAACGTCGTCAAGACGATATTGCCAAGAGACATAACATTAAGTTATCCAATCACAGCTTGTATCTCTATGGTCACTGCACCAATGATACTTGTGAACACAACGACGAGTAGTCGACTTCAGCTTTCATCAGCGAGACACAAAAAACCAGCCTGAGGCTGGTTTTTTATTGGACGATGTGAACAGGCAAACCGCTATAACACCTTGTCGTAGATATTCACTTTATGTCCCATAAACTCATTTTGCTCACGCCAGTGCATGCCTACGCGCTTAGCCACGCCTTCGGAGCAGAGATTCCCTTCTAAGATAAGTGCAATCGTCTGCTCAATCCCAAAGCGCTTAAATTCGGCTAATGCAGCAGATGCTGCCTCAGTGCCAATCCCTGTGCCCCAATACTCTGGGAAATAACGATAACCTAACTCGACCTCATTAAATTCTGGCAAAAATTTAGGCCCGCAAAAGCCAATCACCTTGTTATCAGCCTTATGTTCTACCGCCCAACGGCCAAAACCATGTTGTTGGTAATCAGCTTGGATCACCTGATGAAATAACTCAACCGCCTGCTCGCGTGATGTAAAAGCGGCGGTAGGGATATATTTCAGCATCGCCGGATTGCTGTTCATCAAATACAGCGCATCACAATCTTGCTCCGTAAATGGTCGAATAATTAAGCGGTTAGTTTGAGTAATCATTGCTATACCTCTAGAATGATGTTTTAAAAATCTGCCAATGATTAACACACAAAAAAATGGCGTAAAGTCAGGGACGCTACGCCAAGGCAAGCTTAACGGTGAAAATCACCACTACGCTCAGGCTGATACAATATCTCTTCAATACGAACTTTAACAACAGACCCCCCCGGTCCTGGCCATTCAATCTCATCTCCCTGAGATAGCCCTAATAATGCGCCGCCTACTGGGGCTAAGATTGAAATCGTCCCCGCACCATTAACATCTTTGGGATACACTAAACGCAAACAAAAAGTTTCATTACTGGATGAAACACTAAACTTAACTTCCGAATTCATAGTAACAACATTTGCAGGCACTTGGGCTGCGGGTACAATATCAGCTCGGTCTAATTCCGCTTCTAATGCCGTTTTACCCGGAAACGCATTTGCCGGGAGTGACTCTAATAATCGCTCTAGCCTTTCTAAATCGATTTCAGAAATAATAATTTTAGGTGTGTTCACAGTCTTTCCCTCATAAAAAGCGTGATGTTTAAGCCGGTTATTGGGCCAACATCAACTTCGTGGCTTACCTGCTTTAATGCAGTAAGCATCCATAAAACAAATACGCCCGCAGCCAATGGCTGCAAACGTGTGACATAATTGAATAAAAGATTTATTGATGAGACAGCACTGAAGCCATAATCATATAGATTACGGTTAAGGGTTCAACTGGAGATGGCCCTCGCTACAGATAAAAGCAATTGCCTCCCCGAGAAACATCAATCTAACCTTTATAAAGAAAAATATCTAGTCTTCAAAATGTTAGCTTGATCCTATTTCATTAAGCCTAAGTCACATAAATCAAATTCAGCCCAATAAAAAAGGCGCCTTAAGCGCCTTTTAGTATCGAACGGTTTAATAACTTACCAACCAGTGCGAATACGCAGCGCTTTGCCGATATCAGCAAGCGAGCGGACAGTTGTCACGCCCGCTGCTTCTAATGCAGCAAATTTGTCTTCTGCAGTGCCTTTACCGCCAGCGATAATCGCGCCAGCGTGGCCCATACGCTTACCAGCAGGTGCAGTAACACCAGCAATGTAAGACACAACAGGCTTAGTTACGTGTGCTTTGATGTAAGCAGCCGCTTCTTCTTCAGCATTGCCACCGATTTCACCGATCATTACGATCGCTTCAGTCTGTGGGTCGTTTTGGAACATTTCCAATACGTCGATAAAGTTAGTACCTGGGATTGGATCGCCACCGATACCTACGCAAGTAGATTGGCCGAAACCTTCATCAGTCGTTTGCTTAACCGCTTCATAGGTCAGCGTACCTGAACGTGAAACGATACCCACTTTGCCGCGTAAGTGAATGTGACCTGGCATGATGCCAATCTTACATTCACCAGGGGTGATAACACCTGGGCAGTTAGGGCCAATCATGCGAACGCCAGTTTCTTCAAGTTTCACTTTAACTTGCAGCATATCCAGCGTAGGGATGCCTTCAGTGATACATACGATAAGCTCAATGCCACCGTCGATAGCTTCAAGAATGGCATCTTTACAAAATGGTGCAGGTACATAGATCACAGAAGCAGTCGCGCCAGTAGCAGCTACAGCATCTTTTACCGTGTTAAACACTGGCAGACCTAAATGCGTTTGCCCGCCTTTACCAGGAGACACGCCGCCCACCATTTGCGTACCGTAATCGATAGCTTGTTGTGAGTGGAATGTACCTTGACCGCCAGTGAAACCTTGGCAAATTACCTTAGTATCTTTATTGATTAAGACAGACATTATTTGCCCTCCGCAGCTTTAACAACTTGCTCAGCCGCGTCAGTCAGACTGGTCGCTGCAATGATATCAAGACCTGATTTAGCTAATACTTCACGGCCAAGTTCAGCGTTAGTACCTTCTAAACGAACCACAACGGGTACTTTAACGCCGACTTCTTTAACGGCGCCAATGATACCTTCTGCGATCATGTCACAACGTACGATACCGCCGAAAATGTTAACCAGAACCGCTTTCACATTGCTGTCAGACAGAATGATTTTGAAAGCTTCAGCTACACGTTCTTTCGTCGCGCCGCCGCCAACGTCTAGGAAATTCGCTGGCTTGCCACCATGCAAGTTAACGATATCCATAGTACCCATAGCCAGACCAGCACCGTTAACCATACAGCCAACGTTACCGTCTAATGCGACATAGTTTAGTTCGAACTTAGCCGCATGAGCTTCACGAGCATCATCTTGTGATGGATCGTGCATGCCTTTGATTTTTGGTTGACGGTACAGAGCGTTACCATCAATACCAATTTTACCATCTAAGCAATGCAGATTGCCTTCAGTGGTAATAACCAGTGGGTTGATTTCTAAGAGTGCAAAATCATGATCAACGAACATGTTCGCCAGACCCATGAAAATCTTAGTGAACTGCTTCATTTGCGTTGGGTTTAAACCTAACTTGAAGCCAAGATCGCGAGCTTGGAAGCCTTGTGGGCCCGTCAGCGGATCGATAATTGCTGTGTGGATGAGTTCTGGCGTTTCTTCTGCCACTTTCTCAATTTCCACGCCGCCTTCAGTCGATGCCATGAACACAACGCGACGAGTCGCGCGGTCAACAACCGCACCTAAGTACAGCTCATTGGCGATGTCAGTGCAGCTTTCTACTAAAATTTTAGCAACTGGCTGACCTTTTTCGTCAGTTTGGTAAGTCACCAGATTTTTGCCTAACCAGTGTTCGGCAAAGGCTCTGATTTCTTCTTTATCGCCAGTGACTTTAACGCCACCTGCTTTACCGCGGCCGCCTGCGTGTACTTGACACTTAACAACCCATAAATTTCCGCCAATATGGCCTGCCGCTTCTACAGCTTCTTGGGCTGTATCACATGCAAAACCTTCTGACACTGGTAAACCATATTCGGCAAATAGGGATTTTGCCTGATACTCATGCAAATTCATGATGATCTATCCGTATACTTCTAATCAAATCCAACTGGCCCAATTGGGCCAGTCACGAGGGTATGTCTGGCTATTTCGTTAAGCGCAATCTCTTATCGAGTTGTCTTACAGATCAAGCAGCAGACGTGTTGGGTCTTCAAGGAAGTCTTTAATCGCCACCAAGAAACCAACAGACTCACGGCCATCAACAATGCGATGGTCATATGAGAGTGCTAGGTACATCATGGGCAGGATTTCAACCTGACCATTGACTGCCATTGGGCGATCTTTAATGGCATGCATGCCTAAAATCGCGCTTTGTGGCAGGTTAAGAATCGGCGTAGACATCAGTGAACCGAAAACACCACCGTTAGTCACTGTGAAGTTACCGCCAGTCATGTCTGCCACTGTCAGCTTACCGTCACGGCCTTTTAAGGCTAAATCACGGACTGCTTTTTCGATTTCAGCTAAATTCATGGTATCTGTGTCACGTAATACTGGTGTTACCAGACCGCGTGGCGTTGATACGGCAATGCTGATATCAAAATAGTTGTGGTAAATGATGTCATCGCCATCGATAGACGCGTTAACTTCTGGGAAGCGTTTTAGCGCTTCAGTCACGGCTTTGATATAGAAAGACATAAAGCCTAAACGGATACCGTGGCGCTTTTCAAAGATATCTTGGTATTGCTTACGGATATCCATGATGGGCTTCATGTTCACTTCGTTAAACGTGGTGAGCATAGCGGTTGAGTTTTTAGCTTCTAATAAACGGTTAGCGATGGTTTTGCGTAAACGTGTCATAGGCACACGTTTCTCGCTACGACCAGCCGCTAATGGCGCAACTGCCGGGGCAGCTGATGCAGTAGCTTTTGGTGCTGTCTTAACAAACGCTTCAACGTCTTCTTTGGTAATACGACCACCCACACCAGTGCCTTTTACTTTGCTGGCATCAACATTGTGTTCAGCCAATAAACGGCGTACTGATGGGCTTAATGCATCACTGCTTTCATCGCTTGTTGCAGCAATAGGGGTTGCCGCTTCAGCTTGCGCTTTAGTGACTTCTTTACCCGATACGGCGCCAGCGATGAATTTAGCGATTACTTGTTCACCCAGAACAGTTGCGCCTTCTTCAAACAAAAACTCACCGATATAGCCATCTTCTGGCGCAACCACTTCAAGAACCACTTTATCGGTTTCAATATCAACCAGGTTTTGATCACGAGAAACTTGCTCACCCACTTTGACATGCCAAGTGGCAATTGTGGCATCGGCAACAGATTCTGGTAGTACAGGTACCTTGATTTCGATACTCATGAAAAACTATCCTTTTATAAAATGTCTATTTCTACAGTGCAATGGTCAATTTTAGGGCACTGTTCACTAAAGATTCTTGCTGATGTGCGTGCAGCTCAGGGTAACCACATGCGGGTGCAGCTGACGCTTCACGACCGGCATAAGTTAACTGTGCACCAACAGGAATCGCGGCCCAGAAATGGTGTTGACTAGAGTACCAAGCGCCTTGGTTTTGTGGCTCTTCCTGACACCAAACAAAATCTTTCACATGTTGGTAATCCGCTAAAGCAGCCAGCATTTCATCATGTGGGAACGGATATAACTGTTCAACACGAATGAGCGCGACGTTAGTGATATTTTCTTTACGGCGTTTTTCCAGTAGTTCAAAGTAAACTTTACCACTACAGAATACGACTCTGTCAACCTTGCTGGCTTCCAACGTATCGATTTCACCAATCACGTTTTGGAAACTACCGTTTGCCAATTCTTCTAAGCTAGAAACCGCTAATGGGTGACGTAGCAAAGACTTAGGAGACATAACGACCAAAGGTCGACGCATAGGACGCACCACTTGGCGGCGCAACATATGGTAAACCTGTGCAGGCGTCGAAGGCACACACACTTGCATATTGTGGTTAGCACACATCTGCAAGAAACGCTCTAAACGAGCGCTTGAATGCTCAGGGCCTTGACCTTCATATCCATGGGGTAACAGCATCGTTAGACCACATAAACGGCCCCACTTCTGTTCACCCGAGGATAAAAATTGGTCGATAACCACTTGGGCACAGTTAGCAAAGTCACCAAACTGCGCTTCCCAAATGGTTAAACCGCCAGGTTCAGTCGTGGCATAACCATATTCAAATGCTAATACAGACGCTTCAGATAATACTGAGTCAGTAATATCAATCGGGCCTTGTGTTTCGTTAACATTGCGCAATGGCATGTAAGTCGTGCCATCATTTTGATTGTGCACTACCGCATGACGATGGAAGAAAGTACCACGGCCAGAATCTTGACCTGTAATGCGCACGCGTTTGTTGTCTTCAACAATCGAGGCATAGGCTAATGTTTCTGCAAAGCCCCAATCGAGTAGCCTCTCGCCTTTGGCCATTGCTACTCGGTCACTATAAATCTTAGCAACGCGTGACTGTATTGGATGATTCTCTGGTACATAACTTATTTTGTCAGCCAGATTTTGTAAACGCTCAGCCGACATAGAAGCTTGATACGTTTCATCCCACTCACGACCGATAAACGGTGTCCAGTCAACAGAATGTTTCGTCATTGGACGCCATTCTTTAACCACACAGTCACCTTGATCTAATGCATCACGGTAATTGTTGATTAAGCCAGTGACGTCGTCGGCAGCAATCACATTTTCAGCGATTAACTTGTCGGCATAAATCTTACGTGGCGTCGCGTGCTTCTTGATTTTGGCATACATCAGCGGCTGAGTTGCACTTGGCTCATCAGCTTCGTTATGGCCATGACGGCGATAACATACTAATTCAATCACCACATCACGTTTAAATTCATTACGATAATCAACCGCTAACTGCGACACAAAGGCTACCGCTTCTGGGTCGTCAGAATTTACGTGGAAAATCGGTGCCTGAACCATCTTAGCGATGTCTGTACAGTATTCAGTCGAACGCACGTCCGCATGGTTAGACGTAGTGAAACCCACTTGGTTATTCACCACAATGCGAATACTACCGCCCACTTTAAAGCCACGGGTTTGAGACATGTTAAATGTCTCTTGTACTATCCCTTGACCTGCTATTGCAGAGTCACCGTGAATAGTAATCGGCATAACTTGTAAGCCATCTTTGCAACCGCGGCGGTCTTGACGTGCACGAACAGAACCAATCACCACAGGGTTAACAATTTCAAGATGCGATGGGTTAAAGGCCAGTGCTAAATGCACATTGCCACCTGGCGTTTCGAAATCAGAAGAGAAACCTTGATGGTACTTAACGTCACCAGAACCATGAGTATCAGCATGCTTACCGGCAAACTCGTCAAACAGTTCAGCAGGACGCTTACCTAGCACGTTCACTAATACGTTTAGACGACCACGATGCGCCATACCAATGACGATTTCTTTCGTGCCCGCTTCACCTGCACGATAAATAATTTCGCGCATCATAGGTACTAATGCATCGCCGCCCTCTAACGAGAAACGTTTCGCACCAGGGAATTTAGCGCCTAAGTATTTTTCAATACCTTCTGCAGCGTTTAAACCTTCAAGAATGCGAGTCTTAACACTTTTATCGTAATTGGCTTTACCTAGGGAAGGCTCGAGACGTTGCTGGATCCAGCGCTTCTCATCGGTATCGGTAATATGCATATATTCAGCACCGATAGAACCACAATAAGTAGCTTTGAGCGCTGTTACCAAATCCGCGAGCTTCATGGTTTCACCACCATGAGCAAAAGAACCTGTATTAAACTCGCTGGCCATATCTTCTTTAGTCAGGCCATGGAAGGCAGGATCTAAATCAGCAACAGGCTCGCGTTTCCACAGTTCAAGCGGGTCAAGATTAGCACCTTGGTGGCCACGAAAACGATGGGCGTTAATTAATTGCAGGACTTTAACTTGCTTAGCATCCATATCAGGATCGGTCACGCGAGCAGAGCTCTTATGACGTCCTTCTAACGCTAAACTGCGAAAATAATCACGTACTTTTGAGTGAGCAGTTTCAGGCGCATCAACAGCAGCACCGTTCACAGGAGGGAGATTATCAAATACCGCACGCCAGTCGTCAGCAACTGACTGTGGGTCTTCTTGATAGGCTTCATACATCTCTTCTACGTAGGTCGAATTAGCGCCACTTAAGTGAGATGATTCGAGCCAGGCTTTCATGATGCCTTGGTGCATTTCTATTCCTTTCAAACTTTATACACGTGCTTAGCCATAGTATTAAATATGCAGTCAGTAGAGATTACCTTCGACGCATAATTCTGCCGCCCCTAGATATCCAGATATACGGCGCGTTGTCATCCATTACATACGCAAAAGAGTCACCTTCTGCTTCCAGAAAGTGACTCTTTGAGAGCTATATTATTATTGGTTTCAGCTCGGGTTCTCGCATTACACTGCTCGCTTCAACAGCATGGACTTAATATGACCAATTGCTTTAGTCGGATTAAGACCTTTTGGACACACGTCAACGCAGTTCATGA
Source organism: Shewanella glacialipiscicola (assembly GCF_023283485.1). Lineage (GTDB taxonomy): Bacteria > Pseudomonadota > Gammaproteobacteria > Enterobacterales > Shewanellaceae > Shewanella > Shewanella glacialipiscicola. The sequence continues at coordinate 122,785 of NZ_JAKILU010000001.1, read as the reverse complement.
TGCCGTGGCAACGGAACACGCTATAGGCGTCGTCCAGCTCAGATAAACGTTCTTCTGTTGCTGTGTCGCGACTGTCGATCAAGAAACGGTAAGCATGAAGCAGACCGCTTGGACCGATAAACTTATCAGGATTCCACCAGAATGATGGGCAAGCCGTAGAACAACAGGCACACATGATACATTCGTACAGACCATCTAAATGAGCACGCTCTTCAGGTGATTGTAAGTGTTCACGGGCTGGTGCTTTCTCATCATTGATGAGATAAGGCTTGATCTTCTCATACTGCTTATAGAACTGAGTTAAATCAACAACTAAGTCACGAACAACTGGCATCCCTGGTAATGGACGTATTTCTAACTTCTTACCTTTAAAGGTTGAAATTGGCGTAATACAAGCCAAACCATTCTTACCATTCATGTTGACGCCATCACTACCACACACACCTTCACGGCATGAACGACGGAATGACAAAGTTGGATCTTGCTCTTTCAACTTGATCAGTGCATCAAGCACCATCATGTCTGAGCCTTCAGCCACTTCTAAACTGTAATCCTGCATATACGGTTTAGTATCTACATCAGGATTGTAGCGATAAACTGCAAATGTCAATTTCATCTTTGCAACTCCTAGTAGGTACGTTTCTTCGGCGGGAATGCTTCACGTAGCTTAGGTGCCATGTTGACTGCACGACGATCCATCGTTTCAGTCGCAGGATCAAATAAGCTGTGGCATAACCAGTTTTCATCATCACGTTCTAAATAATCTTCACGTGAGTGAGCACCGCGGCTTTCAGTACGGAAGTTAGCCGCATAAGCCGTAGCAATTGCCGTTGCCATTAAGTTATCTAACTCTAAGCATTCAATACGTTGAGTGTTGAACTCACGAGAGTTATCAGACAATTTAGCATTCGCAAGACGTTCGCGGATGACTTTCAACTGCGCTAAGCCTTCAGCCATAGCATCGCCACGACGGAATACCGAGAAGTTTAACTGCATACACAGTTGCAGATCCTTACGGATTTGCGCAGGATCTTCGCCATCTTTATTGTTTTCCCAACGATTTAGACGAGCTAGTGATGCTTGAACATCCGCATCGCTTGCGTCTTTTGGATCGTCAGTTTCATCTAACGCTTTACCTAAATGCTGACCCGCTGCGCGACCAAATACCACTAAGTCAAGCAATGAGTTACCACCTAAGCGGTTAGCGCCATGTACTGATACACAGGCAATCTCACCCACAGCAAACAGACCAATAATATCATGCTCAGTGCCGTCTTCATTCTTACGGATAACTTGACCACTGACCTTAGTTGGCAAGCCGCCCATCATATAGTGACACGTTGGCAATACAGGGATTGGACCATCGGCCGGATCAATATGAGCAAAAGTACGAGACAATTCACACACGCCTGGTAAACGTGCTTCAAGTGTTTCTTTGCCTAAATGATCGAGCTTGAGTAACAGATGTGGACCTAATGGACCGTCTAAACCACGACCTTCGCGGATTTCAGTCATCATTGAACGTGCAACCACGTCGCGTGATGCCAAATCTTTCGCGTTAGGGGCATAACGCTCCATGAAACGCTCGCCGTCTTTGTTCAGCAGATAACCGCCTTCACCACGACAACCTTCAGTCACAAGTACACCCGCACCGGCGATGCCCGTTGGGTGGAACTGCCACATTTCCATGTCTTGCATTTGTACGCCAGCACGCATCGCCATACCTACGCCGTCACCGGTGTTGATATGTGCGTTAGTGGTCGAAGCGTAGATACGCCCAGCTCCACCGGTCGCTAGAATTGTTGCTTTGGCTTTGAAATAAACGATATCACCCGTTTCAATTTCAATCGCAGTACAACCCACAACGGCGCCATCTTCGTTTTTAACGAGATCTAATGCATACCATTCTGAGAAGACTTGCGTCTTATGCTTAACGTTTTGCTGGTATAAACAGTGAAGCAAAGCATGGCCAGTACGGTCAGCCGCAGCGGCTGTACGTGCAGCTTGCTCGCCACCAAAGTTTCTAGATTGACCACCAAACGGACGTTGGTAAATCGTACCGTTATCAAAACGAGAAAAAGGTAAACCCATTTGCTCTAGTTCAATAACCGCTTCAGGACCGGTTTTACACATGAATTCAATCGCTTCTTGGTCGCCGATAAAATCGGAACCTTTCACGGTATCGTACATATGCTGTTCCCAATGATCTTCATGGGCGTTACCTAATGCAACGGTAATACCACCCTGCGCAGATACGGTATGAGAACGTGTTGGGAATACTTTTGATAAAAGCGCACAGCTTTTACCTTCTTTAGAAATTTGCAGCGCTGCACGCATACCAGCGCCGCCGGCACCGATCACTACAGCATCAAATTCGCGTACTGGAATACTCAATTAGACACCCCACACAATAACAATGCCGGCCGCTAAATAACAAAATACGGTAACGACAAAGATGAACTGTAAAACACCACGTAACGACGTGCACTTAACGTAATCTGTCAGCACTTGCCATACACCAATCCAAGCGTGTACGAGCAATGCTACCAACGCAAGAAGTGTAAACACTTTCATGGGTAGAGTGCTAAATAGACTATGCCAGACGTCGTAAGTGAGAGGGGAACTACATGCAATAAAGCCTACTAAAAATATAGAATAACAGGCGAGGATCACTGCACTAGCGCGTATAAGAATAAAGTCATGAACACCACTGCGTCCAAAACTTGCTGCATTGGTTACCATACCCATATCCCCGCTACAATTGAAAAGGCTACCGTCAACACAAACACAGCTTTCGCTGATACGGTACCCGAAGCCAACTCTTCCCAACGTCCGGTATCCATTACTAAGTGGCGCAGGCCACCGAATAAATGAAAGGCTAATGCCGTCAAAATACCCCATATGATGAACTTCATGATGAAGTGATCAAATAGAGACTGAACGCCAGCAAAGCTTTCTGCGGATGCTAAAGATGAATTTAGCAACCAAATAAGAATGCCAACTGCGAACAGCATGATGACACCGGAAACACGATGAAGAATTGACACAATCGCTGTTGCAGGAAAGCGAATGGTCTGCAGATCTAAATGGACAGGTCTTTGCTTTTTCACGTTCTGCTCACTCAGCTCCATTGAGCATGTTTTTGTTATGTGAACCGCTTTTGTACAAACTTTAAACCAATAGGTAAATTAAGGCAAAAGTAAATATAAAAGCAAGGTTTAAACAAACACTTAACTATCTGAACACAACTTATTTAATTTCTAAACGAAGGGTGTTTTATAATCATGGTTTGCAGCCTTAATTAGGCGGAGGCAAGTATACTCGCGGCAAATGTCAAATACAAACATCACAGAATGCAAATTATGTTTTTTTTGTGCAGTTATCCTCGTAAGTGCCAGTTGTAGCAAGGAAAGTAAAGAGTTTTATACCATGGTCTAACAAATTTAAACGCTTATTTAAATTGAAATGTGATCTAGAATAGCTGTACAGTAATGGCGTTTTGAAGTGCCGCACTCACAGAGTAAGAACTAAGTAAGGAGAACGGGGTATGGCTGATTTAAAAGCCAAATTAGAATTACCAGGGAACGACTCGATAGAATTGCCAGTAAAGCAAGGAACAGCTGGTTTTGACGTAATCGATATTAGCAAACTTGGCAGCAAAGGTTACTTTACTTTTGATCCAGGTTTTCTTGCGACTGCTTCTTGTGAATCTGCAATTACCTTTATTGATGGTGATCTGGGCATATTGCTACATCGTGGCTATCCAATCGATCAACTTGCCGTTGACTCCGATTACCTAGACCTATGTTATCTGCTGCTTTACGGTGAACTACCGACAAAAGCACAATATACTGAGTTTGTACATACAGTAAAAAATCATACTATGGTGCACGAGCAGCTAGCCTTCTTCTTTAGAGGCTTCCGTCGTGATGCTCACCCTATGGCCATGTTATGTGGAGTAACGGGCGCGCTATCTGCATTTTATCAAGACTCTTTAGATGTTAACGATCCACGTCACCGTGAAATCGCTGCTTATCGCTTAGTCTCAAAAATGCCGACTATTGCAGCAATGTGCTACAAGTATTCTTCAGGCCAGCCATTCGTTTACCCACGTAATGACTTAAGCTATGCGGGCAACTTCCTAAGCATGATGTTTGCAGTGCCGTGCGAAGAATACAAAGTGAATCCTATTGTTGAACGTGCCATGGACAGGATCTTCATTTTACATGCCGATCATGAACAAAACGCATCGACTTCAACTGTACGTTTAGCGGGTTCTTCAGGCGCTAACCCATTTGCGTGTATCGCAGCAGGTATCGCATCACTTTGGGGCCCTGCACACGGCGGCGCTAACGAAGCTTGTTTACAAATGTTAGAAGAAATCGGTTCAGTTGACCGTATTCCTGAATTCATTGAACGCGCTAAAGACAAGAACGATCCATTCCGTCTGATGGGCTTTGGACACCGTGTTTACAAAAACTTTGACCCACGTGCCAAAGTTATGCGTGAAACCTGTCACGAAGTGCTGAAAGAGCTAAAAGTAAAAGATCCTCTATTGGATGTCGCCATGGAACTTGAGCGCATCGCACTTGAAGACGAATATTTCATCTCTAAGAAGCTGTATCCAAACGTCGATTTTTACTCTGGCATCATCATGAAAGCCATTGGTATTCCAACCAGTATGTTCACTGTGCTGTTTGCACTGGCACGTACTGTAGGCTGGATTGCTCACTGGAAAGAAATGTTAGATCAACCAGGTCACAAAATCAGCCGTCCTCGTCAGCTTTATACTGGCGAAACAACGCGTGACTTCGTTGATTTAGATAAACGCTAAATCCCAGAATTTATGCATTTAAAAGCGCCTCAGGGCGCTTTTTTTTATATCTCAATTCCCCTTAAATCAGTCCTTCCTCACACAAAACATATTGTTATAAATTATCACATCATTAACTATGCATAGTTATTTTCATCATTTTTTAAACCTTTTGGCTACATTTGACATGACTCACTAATGAGTTTTAAGTCAAAATAAAGATAAATTACTGAAAACAAATGAATTTAAATATTGGCATGTTTTCTGCTTTCACATGTCATCACTATACATACAACTGGTAATACTCTTATGGAAAAGTCAAAAGCGGCTAAAGTCATTCTGCCATTATTTATGATTTCAATACTGGCAGCCTGTGGTGAGGAAGATGTGGCAAAAAAAGATGAGAAATATGCCATTCCCGTTGAAACCACTACCGTGATACAAGCAAATGTGTCTTCTTTTTATAGCACAACTGCCACTTTAGAAGCGCCGCAAGAAGCCAATGTCGTCAGCCGCATTTCTGGATTAATTGAATCACTTGCTGTTGAAGAAGGCGATCGTGTTCAAAAAGGTCAAGTGCTCGCGGTTATAGATGCAAAAAGACAACAATACGATTTAGACCGCTCAGAAGCAGAAGTAAAAATTATTGAGCAGGAATTAAACCGTCTCAAAAAAATGGGCAACAGAGAATTTATTAGCGCCGACTCAATGGCCAAGCTTGAATACAACTTGCAAGCGGCCATGGCGAAAAAAGACCTTGCCAAGCTGCAAGTCACAGAAAGCCAAGTGGTGTCCCCCATCAGCGGCGTGGTCGCTAAACGTTATGTAAAAGCGGGCAACATGGCCAAGGAATACGGCGATCTTTTTTACATCGTTAACCAAGATGAGCTGCACGGCATTCTACATTTACCAGAACAACAACTGGCAAGTTTAAGACTTGGCCAAGAGGCTCAAGTGTTTAACAATCAACAAAGCAAGCTTGCTATCCATGCCAAAGTGCTGCGGATAAGCCCAATTGTTGACCCACAAAGCGGTACTTTTAAAGTGACACTCGCCGTACCTAACCAAGATTCACGCCTTAAAGCGGGCATGTTTACCCGCGTTGAACTTAAATATGATACTCACGAAAATGTTATCACCGTCCCCTATAGCGCCTTGATTAACCAAGATAATAAACAAGCTCTGTATGTGATTGATGGTACAAACGCTAACCGCCGAGAAGTTGAAATTGGCTACCGTGAAGGGGATTTAGTAGAGGTTATTAGTGGTATTAAACCCGGGGATCAAGTCGTGACTCGCGGCCAACAAAACTTGAAAGATCAATCATTAGTCGAAGTGATCACTCCACTCAATCTTATTTCTGCTAAAAACTGATTGGAGTCATTCATGTCAATTATCAGCACTTCAGTTAAACGGCCCGTCACGGTATGGATGTTCATGCTGGCGGTGATGTTATTCGGTATGGTGGGTTTTTCACGCTTGGCGGTGAAGTTACTGCCAGATTTGAGCTACCCCACGTTGACCATTCGCACTATGTATGACGGTGCAGCGCCTGTAGAAGTCGAACAACTCGTCTCTAAACCGATTGAAGAAGCCGTTGGCGTGGTAAAAGGCTTACGTAAAATTAGCTCTATTTCGCGCTCAAGCATGTCAGATGTGGTGCTCGAGTTTGAATGGGGCACCACGATGGACATGGCGAGTTTAGATGTGCGCGAAAAACTCGACACCATTGCCCTGCCATTAGATGTTAAAAAACCCTTATTACTGCGTTTTAATCCCAACCTTGACCCGATAATGCGTCTGGCCTTGTCGGTGCCCAATGCCTCAGAGGCCAATCTTAAGCAAATGCGTACCTACGCAGAAGAAGAGCTTAAACGACGTCTAGAAGCACTTTCGGGTGTGGCAGCCGTGCGTTTATCGGGTGGTTTAGAGCAAGAAGTGCATATTCTGCTCAATCAAGAAAAACTGTCGCAACTTAACCTCAATGCCGATGACATTAAACGTCGTATTAACGAAGAAAATATTAACCTCTCGGCGGGTAAAGTCATCCAAGGTGATCGTGAATATTTAGTCAGAACACTCAATCAATTCAATTCATTGGAAGAGCTTGGCCAAGTTATTGTCTATCGTAATGAACAAACCTTAGTGCGTTTGTTTGAAGTTGCCACCATCACTGATGCCTATAAAGAACGCAGTGATATCACCCGCATCGGTAGCCAAGAATCGATTGAGCTGGCCATTTATAAAGAAGGTGATGCCAATACCGTGGCTGTTGCCAAAAAACTGCGTGATGAACTGGCTAAAATCAATCAAGATCCCAAACAAAACAAACTCGAAGTCATTTACGACCAATCTGAGTTTATCGAAAGTGCCATCAGTGAAGTGACCTCTTCAGCGCTAATGGGCAGCGTATTATCTATGCTAGTGATTTACTTGTTCCTGCGTAACATCGTCCCGACACTGATTATTTCTATCTCGATTCCTTTCTCAGTCATCGCCACCTTTAATATGATGTATTTTGCCAATATCAGCTTAAACATCATGTCACTAGGCGGTATTGCGCTGGCTATTGGTTTATTGGTCGATAATGCCATTGTAGTATTAGAGAACATTGACCGTTGCCGCAGCGAAGGTATGAGTAAGTTAGACGCAGCAGTAACAGGCACAAAGGAAGTCGCTGGGGCGATTTTTGCATCAACCCTCACCACACTTGCAGTATTTGTGCCTCTGGTATTTGTCGATGGCATTGCAGGCGCTCTATTTTCCGACCAAGCGCTAACCGTCACCTTTGCGCTTTTAGCATCACTATTAGTTGCACTCACTTCTATTCCTATGTTGGCATCTCGCGAAGGCTTTAAAAGCTTACCCGCACTGGTAAAAACACCATTTAAGGATAAACCTACCACTAAAATGGGTAAGTTTAAGCACTACAGTAAGACAGCATCTAGCTTCCCTATTCTTCTTATATTTAGTTACTTACCCAGAGCAATATTAACCTTAGTGTTTATTTTAAGCCGCTTCTTTTCTTGGCTTATTGGGCTAGTCATGCGTCCTTTAAGCTCAGGGTTTAACTTTATCTACCACAGTATTGAGACGGTTTATCACAAACTATTGGCCTTAGCGCTGCGCCAACAAATCACTACACTGCTGCTCACTATTGCGATAACGAGCGCGTGTATTAGCTTGTTACCTCGCTTAGGAATGGAGCTTATTCCGCCGATGAATCAGGGTGAGTTTTATGTCGAAATCCTGCTGCCACCGGGTACGGCGGTGAGTGAAACTGACAAGGTATTGCAACAGCTCGCGTTGTCCATCAAGGACAGAGCCGAAGTTAACCATGCTTATAGCCAAGCCGGTAGTGGGGGTTTGATGACATCAGACACTGCCCGCGGAGGTGAAAACTGGGGCCGCTTGCAAGTGGTACTCACAGATCACAGTGCCTATAACGCCATCACTCAAGTATTGCGTGATACCGCGCGCCGCATTCCTGAACTTGAAGCGAAAATCGAACAACCTGAGCTATTTAGCTTTAAAACACCATTAGAGATAGAACTCACGGGTTACGATTTAAACTTGCTCAAGCACAGCGCCGACAATCTAGTCAAAACGTTATCCGCATCAGAGCGTTTTGCTGACGTCAATACTAGTCTGCGTGATGGGCAACCTGAGCTCAGTATCCGCTTTGACCATGCCCGATTAGCGGCGCTCGGAATGGATGCGCCAACGGTTGCCAACCGCATTGCCCAGCGCGTCGGCGGCACTATTGCTAGCCAGTACACAGTGCGTGACCGTAAAATTGATATTCTGGTACGCAGCGAACTTGCTGAGCGCGATCAAATTAGCGATATCGATGCCTTAATTATTAATCCAAACAGCAGCCAGCCTATTGCGTTAAGTGCGGTTGCCGAAGTTTCACTGCAATTAGGCCCTTCGGCAATTAACCGAATCAGTCAACAGCGCGTCGCACTTGTATCGGCGAATATCGCCTACGGTGACTTAAGCGATGCCGTAGCACAGGCACAGCAAATACTATCGCAACAAGTGTTACCCGCATCGGTGCAAGCTCGTTTTGGTGGGCAGAATGAGGAAATGGAAAATTCATTCAAATCACTCAAAATTGCGCTTGTTTTAGCCATTTTCTTAGTCTATCTAGTTATGGCAAGTCAGTTTGAATCGCTATTGCATCCACTCCTAATTCTGTTTGCCGTTCCGATGGCTTTGGCAGGTAGCGTACTTGGACTTTATATCACCCAAACCCATTTGAGTGTGGTGGTATTTATCGGTCTTATCATGCTTGCTGGAATTGTAGTGAACAACGCGATTGTATTAGTCGATCGCATCAATCAACTGCGCCGCGAAGGCGACCAAAAGCTCGAGGCTATTCGCGCCGCTGCTAAATCACGCCTACGCCCTATTATGATGACCACGCTCACCACTACCTTAGGTTTATTGCCGATGGCGCTAGGATTAGGCGATGGCTCCGAGGTGCGTGCACCGATGGCAATTACAGTCATTTTTGGACTCAGTATATCAACCTTACTGACGTTAATTGTGCTGCCAGTGCTTTATGCACTTTTCGATCGCAAGCAGTATGCCGTAGAAAGCAGTCAGATTGAGCATGATACACAGGAGGCTCACCCATGAACCTCACTCGTTTAGCCATTAAGCGTCCCGTGACCACCAGCATGTTCTTCTTGGCTATTTTGCTATTTGGTCTGGCTTCAAGTCGTCTATTACCGCTAGAAATGTTCCCCGGCATCGATATACCGCAAATTGTGGTGCAAGTGCCTTACAAGGGCTCAACCCCCGCTGAAGTCGAGCGCGATATTACCCGAGTGCTGGAGGAATCCCTCGCGACAATGGGCGGCATTGATGAGCTTGAATCTGAATCGTCCCAAGAAGGCGCTGAAATCGAAATCAACATGAAGTGGGGCGAAAACGTCGGAACAAAAAGCCTAGAAGCGCGGGAAAAAATCGATGCGGTGCGCCATTTACTGCCTAAAGATGTTGAGCGGGTGTTTATCCGCCAATTTTCTACCGCCGATATGCCCGTGCTCACGATACGCATATCGAGCGACCGCGAGCTTTCGGGTGCATTCGACTTACTCGATAAACAGCTTAAGCGTCCACTTGAGCGGGTCGAAGGTGTCTCTAAGGTTAGCCTGTACGGCGTTGAACAAAAACAGATTGAAGTACGAATTAATGCCGATAAACTCGCCGCAAGTGGCTTTTCAGTAACTAACTTGCAAGCACGCCTTGGCAGAGAGAACTTTGTCATTAGCGCTGGTACGCTAAGGGCCAGTAACCTTGTTTACCAAGTCTCACCCAAGGGCGAGTTTAGAAACCTTGAAGATATCAAAGCACTCATTCTCAGTCCTGGTTTGACCTTAGGCGACATTGCAGAGGTACAGTTTGCCCTGCCTGAACGCGTCGAAGGCCGCCATTTAGATCAACACTATGCTGTGGGTTTAGATGTGTTTAAAGAATCTGGCGCCAACTTAGTTGAAGTATCAGACCGTGTATTAAAGGTGATTTCTCAAGCCAAACAAGATCCACAGTTTCAAGGTATTCGTTTGTTTATCATGGAGGATCAAGCTTCTGGCGTAAAGTCATCGCTGGCTGACTTGCTACTTTCAGGCTTAATCGGCGCGCTATTGTCTTTTGTCGTGTTGTACTTATTTCTGCGTAATTTAAAAATGACTTTAGTGGTCGTGTCATCTGTACCGATTTCAATCGGTATGACACTCGCCGCCATGTACTTGCTCGGTTACAGCTTAAATATCCTGTCGATGATGGGACTTTTACTCGCCATAGGTATGTTAATTGATAACGCAGTCGTCGTCACCGAGAGCGTGCTGCAGGAAAAACAAGGTAAACACCCTAAGGACAATGAAGAGTCAGTCATGACGGGGGTCGATAAAGTGTCTCTCGCCGTTTTAGCGGGTACTATGACCACCGCCATCGTTTTTTTACCTAATATCTTTGGCGTAAAAGTCGAGCTGACCATTTTCCTCGAGCATGTTGCCATCGCGATTTGCATTTCCCTTGCCGCATCATTGCTGGTCGCTAAAACACTGATCCCGTTGATGTTGACTAAATTCCATTTTGAAATAACGGCTCTCAAAGGACCCAGTAAGTTGCAGGGGTTTTACAATAACAGCCTCAATTGGGTATTACGCCGATCTTGGTGCTCTGGCGCTATCGCCGTGGCTATTCTCGCGTCCACCGCCCTGCCGCTATCGATGGTCAAGCAGGATCAAGAAGACAGCCAGAGCAAGGAGCGAATTTACATCAACTATCAAGTGGAAGGTCGACATAACCTCAATGTGACTGAGGCTATGGTTAATCAAATGGAAGAGTATCTTTATAATAATAAAGATAAATTTCATATTGACTCTGTCTACAGCTATTACGCACCTGACGATGGTTCTTCAGTTATTCTGCTAAAAAAAGATTTACCTATACCACTGGATGAGTTGAAAAAGAACATCCGTAGTGGCTTCCCTAAGTATGCTATAGCAAAACCGCAATTTGGTTGGGGAGATGATAACTCTGGCGTGCGGGTCACACTGACAGGACGCTCAACCTCTGAACTTATTGCCTTAAGCGAACAAGTTATTCCTTTACTGCAAAATATCAAAGGATTACAAGATGTTCGCTCTGAGCTAAGCGGCGCGCAGCAGGAAGTTGTTATCCGCATCGACAGGCAAATGGCAGCACGGTTAGATTTAAAGCTCAATGAAATTGCCTCGAGTATTGCTATGGCACTACGCGGTTCGCCGCTGCGATCCTTCCGTCATGATCCCAACGGCGAGCTGCGCATCGAAATGGCCTATGAGAAAGAATGGCAAAAATCCTTAGAAAAACTCAAACAGTTACCCATAGTGCGCATCGACCAAAGGGTATACACCTTAGATAACTTAGCAAACATCGAGATCCAACCACGCTTTGACACAATCAAACACTTCAATCGTCAAACGGCTTTGTCGATTGGCGCGAATTTAGAAAACCTCACTACAGAAGAGGCACAAACTAAGATCAAGCAAGTGATGGAGAATATCCATTTCCCGACGGGTTACGATTATTCTCTGCGCGGCGGTTTCGAGCGACAAGATGAAGATCAAAGTGTCATGACGACCAATATGTTATTGGCTATCGCAATGATTTATATCGTAATGGCAGCTTTGTTTGAATCACTGTTATTACCGACAGCGATTATTACCTCCATTTTATTTTCTATTACTGGCGTATTTTGGGCGCTATTTATTACAGGTACGCCTATTTCTGTGATGGCCATGATAGGCATTTTAATTTTAATGGGCATAGTGGTGAATAACGGCATCGTTCTGGTCGATCAAATTAATCAGATGACGCCAGATCTCGACAAATTATCCGACACTATTCGGCAAGTGTGTATCACGCGTTTACGTCCAGTGCTAATGACAGTCGGTACTACAGTTCTGGGATTAGTGCCGCTGGCAATGGGTGAAACCCAAATTGGTGGCGGCGGCCCGCCGTATTCCCCCATGGCAATCGCCATAATTGGTGGCTTGTCGTTCTCGACTCTTACCAGCTTATATTTAGTGCCCTTGTGCTACCAAGCTTTATATAGGATGCGTCATCGCGCTGCTATCGGCTTAGGCCAAGCTGACCAACTCGCCCAAAAGCTATTACCTTGGACGCTATAATGAGGCGCTAAGTGTCCGATTGAAATAGTCCAATACAAAAGGCTGCGGTGCAGCCTTTTGATATTTTTATACCCCATCACACCTTACATTTTTACTGCGGTAACACACTAAACCGGATCATAAATAATTGCTCAAGACCAGGATAAATCTCGGCGATGACATTGCGTAATTGCGCTAATGTCATATTTTCTTGCTCGGCATGTACATCTGTCAGCTCGGCGAGTGTTACAGGCGTCACATCAACAATTTGGATTTCACAAAACCAGCGATCCATTTCAAAAGTTGAAACCGGTAATATTTGTCCTGGCTCAACATGGGACTCGGCTTCATCACGCAGCGTAATGGTTTTCGCGCCACTTAAGATGTCACGCTCAAAGCGTTCAAAAAAGGTCATTTTAGTTAACAACGTATATTCCTCAATTCAAGGTATGAACGCTACGGCTCACCTTAGTCAATTTCAACATCAATAATCCTTAAGCAATATAATGACTTTTGACCTGCACTAATAGTACGTATTGTCAGTACACATCGAAAAATACGCCCCTTCTATTGCATAACCCCAACTCAAAACGCTTATGCTTATTTCTTGTACCAAACGACTTGTACTAAATAAAGGGATAACGCCAAAGATTGAATGCACGGTTCTTTTTCGACAAAATACAGCAAAGCATGGTCAGTTAGCTCAGATTGAGTTAGAATCCGCCCTCAATTGAGCCCTTGGCCTCATATTCCTGCGCGTAGCGGGTGCGAAACGAAATTAGAGACGTCATGAACAAGAAACAAAAGATCATCAAGAAAATTGCTAAACGCGCCAAGGCCAGACTAAATAAAGTCGACCCAGCCACGATTGGCGTGCCCGCTAAATCGGGTTATGTCTCTAAGGCTGAACGTGCGAAGCTTGAATCCTTAGACACCACTCAGATTGATGAAAAAAATACAGATCATACAGACGAAACGACTCGCTAGGCTGAACCTGTCGCCAAGACGCTAAGTTTCGAATGCAAAAATGCCACTCAAGTCAGTGGCATTTTTTGTTTGTATTCACTGCAAATTAACCCTAAAAAAAGCTTAATCAGACTCCGCTCTAACTCGTGTTTACGAACTATTTATTGAGCTGCTGCGCTTTGGGCGTTAACCCATGGTGATCCGCAGTGGAGTCATCTTCATTCATCCCGCGCAAAGTAGTATCCGATTCTTGCTCTTCGGTTAATTGTGCCATCTGCGCCTGCGCTGATGACAAGGGATTAACTGCGCTAGGCGAATGCTCTGCAACACAGTTTGCAATTTCATCTTGCATGCTTAATGTGTCACTCATTTGGTGTGAAGATAACGACTGTGCTTGTGCTGCTACTTTATCCACCAAACGATAGGCAACGAGCACACCTAAAGTGCCAAAGAGCACAGAGCCTATCACTTGCCCAATCAACACACCATAAACCCCACCCCACTGCGCGCCAAAATACACAAAAGGCACTGTGCCCAATGTGGCTTTGCCGACATTAAACAAGGTGGAATACTTGGCTTTTCCGAGGTTATTAAATGACGCATTCGCCACGAATAAGATCCCTGAAAAGATAAAAAATACCGCGATATAACTGCAAAAGAAGTTAATAACATCAGCACTGTCACCTTTCATGTCAAACACATTGATCAAGTGCGACTTAAGCACAAATAACAACAGTGACATTACCAGCACATACACAGTGCAAAATTGGATAGCTCTGGTCAAACTCTCCCTTACTCTATCAAACTGACCCGCACCAAAGTTTTGCCCAACAATTGGCCCAATCGCGCCCGAAAGGGCAAAAATCATCCCAAAGGCCACAGGGATCAAACGTCCTAATACGGCCCACCCCGCCACATAAGCATCACCAAAATCGGCAATCGCGCGCGTAACAAAGGCATTACCAATGGGCGTCGCCACATTGGTTAACATCGCGGGCCCCGCAATCGTGAAAATAGGTTTAAGATCTGCGACAAAGTGCGCTTTGTTAAAATGACCCAGCAACTGATGCTTGACCACCACCCCGCGACCAGCGATCACAAACACTGCCACTCGCGCCAGTACCGATGCCAATGCCGCCCCTTCTATGCCCATTGCGAACATAAAGATAAAAATCGGGTCTAGCACGGCATTAACACCACCGCCCGCTAAGGTGGACATCATAGAGAGTTTTGCATCCCCCACGGCGCGTAGAGCCCCGCCCAGCGCCATCGCTAAACAAATAAAAGGCAGCGAAGGCACTAAAATATATAAATAACTGGCCGCAAGCACCGCCGTATGTCCACGGGCGCCGACTAATGCCACTAGCTCAGGAATAAAGCTAGTCACAACCACAGCCACCAGCACGCTAATTAAGGTGGTGACAATTGCGCTATTGAGTAATAGCCGTTTTGCCAGCACCACGTCTTTTGCACCAATAGAGCGAGACACTAGCGCCCCTAAAGCAATCGATAAGCCGATACCAATAGAGGTTGTGAAAAAGGAGATACTGCCCGCATAACCTACCGCTGCGGCAAGTTCATGCTCACCTAATAAACTAAGAAAAAAGATATCCAGTAAATCCACCACAAATAAGGCTGAAATCCCCACTGCGGCGGTCGAACTCATGACTAAGATATGGCGTAAAATAGGGCCTTCAACAAACTTGGCTTGCGTCATACGGTTTTACCTACAAAAATAAAAAGAATCAGCCAAAGTCATTATTTATCACCTTTTTCAGCAGGGACATCTAATTTATCTAACTCGCAGCCACAGCGGCTACAATACATGGCATCAAGATCATGACCCGTTTTGTGGCATTGATTACAAGAGCGTAAATCCCGATGCCGTCTCACCTCATGGGAAATTTCAGCTGTTAAAATACCCGTGGGAATAGCAATAATTGAATAACCAATTAACATTGTACAAGCCGCAATAGCCTGCCCTAAACCTGTTTTAGGCGTAATGTCACCGTAGCCAACGGTCGTAATCGTCACAATCGTCCAGTAGACAGATTGGGGAATTGAACTGAAACCATTATCAGGCCCTTCAACCACATACATTACTGCGCTGAGTACCATAACGATCAAACTGACCGAGAAAAAGAACAAAAAAACCTTTCGGCTCGACTGCATCATAGCTTTAAGCAGGACATTACCTTCGCTTAAATAACGCAGTAACTTGAGCACTCTGAAGATCCTGAATAACCTCAGTATGCGGATAACTAAGGTAAAGTTAGCGCCGGGGACCAGTAGCGCTAAATAGGTTGGCAATATCGATAATAAATCTATTACCCCATAAAAACTGCGGGCATATAACACAGGATGGGTGGCGCAGTATAACCGTAGGCCATATTCAATCGTAAATATGACGGTAAAAATCCATTCTAATACACGAATAATTTGGCCATATTCACGGTGAAACATTTCAACCGTATCGAGAAAAACGAGGCCCACACTCAGCACAATACACAACATTAAGCCGATATCGAAATAACGACCAGCGGGAGTATCTGTACCAAAAATAATGAGGCGTAATTGACGCTTTAGTGGACTTTCGGATTCAATATTCTCAGGCATACAGATACACACTTCCTTGCAACGAACGTATTAATAGAGGGGTTACAACATCAATATGTCACGAGTCTGCCATGCAATTGCGCTCAGCTCAAAATAATCTACTCACAGCGCGGTAAAATTACGGTATGATGCCAAAAAGTTAACAATCCATCTCATTCAACCCATGAATTTATTTCCGAGGACTTTAATGCGCGCCACCCTACTTTCCACATTGACATATCTCACTGTGACTATCGCGGCACTTGTTTCACCCACATTACATGCCTCAGGCGCTTCTGGCATGGGTAAAGTGGATCTGGTGGTGATTACGAAATCTGAATCCCGCATGGCTTTACTGCGCGATGGCAAAATACTAAAACAATATCACATCGCTATGGGTGATTTACCCGCTGGACATAAGTTAAAGGAAGGCGACCAACGCACACCTCAAGGGCGCTATACCCTTGATTATAAAAAGTCAGATAGTGCTTATTATAAATCGATTCATATTTCCTACCCCAATGAAGAAGATAAATTGCGCGCAAAAGCCCTGGGCATTAGACCTGGCGGTATGATCATGATCCACGGCCAAAATCCTAAATCGTCATTGTCGCCCCAGCAAGCCCAACAATACAATTGGACTGACGGCTGTATCGCAATTACCAACGCCGAAATGGATGAAGTATGGAAAGTGGTCGATGAAGGCACGCCGATTGAGATTTGGCCTTAATCTTAGCCCGCTTCCTATCGCAACATACCGATTAAGCATGAACAGAATATCCAATACGCCCAGTTTAATGGGCGTTTTTATTTAACGTTAAATCATGCTGTTAGTTGAATTATCGCTACTTATTTCGATTAAGGAATAGAAACTAACAGCAATAAAACACCGTGGAGTCTCTATGGCTAAATCCAACAAACCCACTGCACCGTTAACTGCCAGCATCAGCTATGAGCAATTAACGCAACACTGGTCAGTCTTTGAAACGCAAATTTTAGCTTTACTCGACACCTTAGATTTAGCGGATAAAGCCCTGTTTTGCGATCACGTGGCACTGCGCGTTAACTCCATCGCCAGCGCCGATGCCCTGCGAGAGGCTTTTAGCCGCATGGGAAATATTATTTCAGATAATATCATTAACGGCCGCCCGATCCTTATTATCGAATTAGATACACCACTCACACTAGGTCAATTTAGCATTGAATGCGTTGAACTGCCCTACCCCAGCGATAAAGCCTATCCGCAAGAAGGGTGGGAACACATTGAACTGGTGATTGAATCAACGGCTGAAGATTGCCAAACCCTTAGCCAAGATTTAATAACTCTGTGCCCCACATTAAAACCATTACTGCAACCAGCACCATCAACTCCAGAGTTTGAGCTCTACCAAGCCATCAAGGTTAAGATGAGCTCGCCAAAAGGCGATAAAGAACGTTTAGCCAACCCGACCATCGCTTTTAAACGCGATAATGTGTGTATTAAAGTGCATTCCCATGGCATAAAAGCGGTCATTGAGAGTGAGCAACTAACGTAACAAATAGAGAAAGATTGATATACCGCGCGGTTCCCAAATGAAACCTAAGATAAGCGGCTAATCGCATCAAGCACCAATCATGAATGCCAGCATAGTAGGCTCGGTGTGCAACCAGAGGAACGCTAATGAAACCACATAAAAATGAAGCGCAAATATTGAAATTCGCCATGGAGATTGGTGTTGGCTACGCCAAAAAACGCGGATATGCGGACTTCGACAAGGGCATCTCACCCAAAGATAAAGTGGAATGTATTTACCGTTTATTGGTCACGGATAACTTGATCCAACCGCTGGCCAAAGATAAAGAAGATGGGCCAAACATGAAACACAAGCTAATTTTGTGGATCACCCGCCAGCTACCCGCCGATCATCCATTGCTACAATAATCATCTAGCACACTCGCCCCTAATGCCCTGTTCTACAGAGTTTAAAAGGTAAGCTGCACACAAAAATGGCGCATCATTGCGCCATTTTTGTATGTCTAATTAGTGTTAAACCTAATCTTTTACAGCCGCTTTCTCATTTGCCAATACCGTTGCCATTGGCGGCACTATGGTTGTTGGGTCGAGGCGCATTTGATACCAGTTCACCCGCCAATCTAAATGTGGGCCATTAGCCCGACCAGTAGAGCCGACTTCTGCTACAGCTTGACCTTGTTTAACCACTTCACCCGTTTTGACGTAAAGCTTACTCAAATGCAAAAAACTCGAGCTCACGCCATAACCATGGTCAATCACCATAGTTCCGCCAGAATAAAACATGTCGGGTACAGAAAGACTAATAACACCATCAGCCGGCGCGACCACCACTGTGCCAGTTTTTGCCGCCACATCCACACCAAAGTGTGGATTACCTGGTACATCATTATAAATACGTTGACTACCATATACGCCTGAAATGCGGCCCGTTAATGGCCAAATAAACTCCTGCATAAATGCGGTTTGATTGCTAAAGCTCGCCCGCGCGGCTTTTACCTGCGCGCTGTCTTTTGCTGCTCTTTGCTGTGCTACGGGATCGGGCTTCATAATTTTTGAGCTGATCCCTTTTACACTTTGAATATCATACTCACGCTTAGTCAAGGTCAAGGGTTTAACCTCAGTTAAGCCGCTCGGATAAATCAAAGTTAACTGCTGACTCAATTCACCATCACGATCAAAACCAAAGGCAAAATTACCATCAGAGGTTACCTTAATAGCTTCGCCATTTAAGGCAACCTGAGTCCCCGCAGGCACCTGACCCCGCATTAATGCGCCTTGCTCTAGCTTACCCTGTAAATTCACTTGTGCTTGCACCTGAGGCGCTATAAGCACTGAACCTAAAATTAATAATGCCGATGAGTAACGTGCAGAGCATAAATAGCTAATGAATACACGATGAAATAATCGTGACGGTATATGTGTTTCAAACATTTTCACAAAAAATCCTTATCCGTAATCAACTTATCTGTAGTCAACTAATACATAATTAATAGCGCCACTCATTAGGTCAGCCATGCATATATTTTACGTACAAGCCTAAAAAACACCCATCTTAACGTTTATCCCTTAGTTACTATCGCGCCTTTGCCTACGCCTTCAAATGCCACCACTTTAAACTGACTCGTGGGAACTTTTGCAACCAAGGTGGCCGCAATAAAGTCGGCTAACAACTCAACCGTGGTGTCGTGTGGGATTAAATCACAGCATGTTTTTGGCATTGCCAATTGGAAATCCCCTTGAGGCGCTTGGTAATGGAAACCATAGTGAGTGTCGTCAGAGACGCGCGTTTGCGCCGATAGGCTAAGGCTGTCAACGGACACTAAATCCTCCTCGCTCCCTAAATAAATATCGTGCCAACGCTTAGCCCAATATTGATCCCATTTGAGTGCCGGATGACCATTTTCAAAAATATGAATAGGGCTACGATGTCCGTGGGCAATACGTTGGCAATTACCATCGTGCTTACGTAAACCATGGCTGTAATGATAATAAGGGGTATCGAGGATTTCGTGCCTCAACGTTAGTGTAATCCCTTCAACATTTTTCGGTAAAGCTTCACGTAACGCTTTTTGCAAAAAAGAATTGACGCTGAGTTGATCAATTTTTTCACTTGATACTAGCGTAAAGGCTTGCGATGGGCAGGCTAAATGAATTTGGCCCAACGAGCTGTCAAAATCCACCCATACCCGATCGCCCTGCTGCTGCCAACGTACATTGCTGCACGCTGTCGGCACTAATAAACGATGATCGGCCACCGCATCAATCGTTTGTTTTATCGTGCGCTTCACTTTAGCAAAATCGAGCAGCATATTTTGCTCGTCTAATCCGCCTTCAAGCAGTACATCAACAATCCAACTTTCGCCCACCATGCCACGCTTAGCACACAAGTAAGAAAAATCGATTACCGTTAAATCTTTTACAAATAGTTGCATTGATGCTCCTCAGCAGAAAACAGTCCGCCTATTGATTTAATAGCACGACTTAGCAATAGCTAAGCGTACTCACTTGAGGCTCCAACAATGAAGCGCTTAATATTGAATGGGGATTCTAATCAATTCTGTCTATTGCCGCGACACATGAATCTATTTGAGATTACATACATTTTGCTAAATCGGTTTAAAATACTGCGATTACAACAACTTAATTACTAGACTTAATTATTAGGCTTAACCATTCGGCCTACCCACTAAAGTGCAGCTGCTGGTTGTATCACAATATCAATCGTACTATATCGGGTTAATCGACCGAGATAATCGCAATTTTAGCCGAAAAAAAGGCCGAGCAAAAAATACGCTCGGCCTGTCACTGTCTACATTAAAACGATCATTTCATCAGTTAGTTATTCGCCTTTAAGGCGACGGTCGAGCTGATCTTTTAAGTTTGCTGGTACACCTTTAATTAAAATCGTGTCAGAAACGGGATCGTAAATTACGCGCTGGCCTAAGTGCCCACCATCAAAACTTAAGGTCAATCCCCCGCCGGTGCCCGAAAATTTCTTTAGTTGGCGCAGGGTTGATTTGTCTGCCGGAAACTCTTCATCAAGATCATAATTACCACCACGGGCAAAATCATAAAAAGAGTCCATGCCTTCATCAGCGAGCTCATCGGCCAAATCTTTAATTTCGATATCAGCACCTTCATCAAAGCGCTCACTGCAATATTCAAACACTTTATTACGGCACTGCTGGCGCTCGTCTTTCGTCAGCTCACTGCTGGCAACAAAATCTTCAACCGCATTCATTAGGGTTTTGTTTTGCGCTTTGGTGTTTACACCTTCAACGCAGCCCATAAAATCGAGGAAGAAGTCAGCGACTTTACGTCCCGCACGGCCACGGATAAAGGAAATATATTTACGGGATTCTTTATCTGCTTGCCACTCGGTCAAATCAATGCGCGCCGCCAATTGGATATTATTTAAATCCAAGTGATTATTTTGCGACAGTTCCATATCATCTAACACTGTCATCGACGATTTAGCACTTAACAAGGCCACGAACAGATAATCGCTAGTGATGCTGGTGTAGCAAGACATCAGCAAAAATCCGCCTTGGCTAAAGTCATATTTCGACAACTCTTCTTGCAGTAATTTACTGGCTTGGCCTGAGAACTCCACAAACCCTAAATCGTTACTACGGTACTGAGTTAAGGCATTGGCAAAAGCGGGGTTAGCCTCGCCGTCGTCACCCTGAATGCCAAAATAGCCAAAACCTTTACCGGCCTTGCCCGTATAAGTCTGGTGTAATTCGTCGAGCATCATCTCGACCGCCTGACCGTTCAGCAGAGGTTGAGGACGCAAACGGCAGCGTAATTGCCCCTGACTGTCCTGGGAAATCTCGTGAATAATTGCGTGTTCGATGTTAATACTCATAAGCCCTGATAGTGATACTGGGATAATTCCGCTATTATATGCCGCTAATCCATTCCAAAGTGAAACATTTTTTGATTATGGCAATCCAATCGAAATACTCAAACATCCAAGTTGAATCATTAATCGCCGAAATATTGGCAGTGTTAGAAAAGCATAAAGCACCGACAGACCTGAGCCTAATGGCATTAGGCAACTGCGTGACCAACCTGCTAGAACGTAAAGTACCCAGCGAATCACGTAAAGCTGTGGCTGAGCAATTTGCAAAAGCACTCGCGCAATCGGTTAAATCCCAGTAAGTTAACTGTGTGATAATTATCAAAAGCATATAAGTTACAAGGTCTTTTAGGAATACACGGATCACTATGGTCGAGCGAAAAAAGCAAATGAGTCGAGACAGAGTTTCCCGGCTCATCAACTGGGGACATTGGTTCGCCTTCTTCAATGGCATATTAGCCATGATAATCGGCAGCCGATACATTGGCGGTGTGGGTTATCCTGAAACCTGGTACGGCTGGACTTACCTTAGCGTCAGCACTATTGGTCAGTTTAGCTTTCTCGCTTTTATTGCCTACTTAATCTGTCTATTCCCACTGACCTTTATCTTGCCCTACTCAAAAATATTGAGGGGGATTGCGGCGGTGATTGCGACGTTAAGTCTGTGTCTTTTATTGTATGACACTATTGTTTATGCCGATTATGGTATGCACTTAAGTCCTTTTGCCTTTGATTTAGCTTGGGCAGATCTTAATGCCTTGCTCCACGGCACGTCTTATATCGTCACGCCGTTAGCGATTATCGCCATAGAACTTACCGCGGCTAATTTTTTGTGGAAACGCATCGATAAAATTCAAAAGCTAAATTTAGGCAATAAAGTGATTACGCTAGTTGGCGTGTGCTTTATTAGTAGCCACTTGATCCACATTTGGGCCGATGCGGCCGATGTCACCGAAATTACCCGTTTAGATGATATTTATCCACTATCTTACCCCGCGACGGCACGTTCCTTTATGGAAAGTCATGGTATAGACCGTTCATCCCAAGACGAAAACCACAACAGCAGTGTATTAAATTATCCTGAGCAACCGCTCACCTGCCAAGCCGACACTAAACCCAATGTGTTAATGATCACCATCGACAGTTTACGTGCAGATATGGTCGATAATAAAAGTATGCCATTTTTACATCAATACACTGAAAGCAATCAATCTTTTACCCAACATTTTAGTGGTGGCAACCAATTTAGAACCGGTATGTTCTCACTACTTTATGGCTTACAAGGCAGCTATGGAGATGCTCGCATTTTTAATAGTACCAGCCCAGTATTAACCCGAACCTTTCAACAAGCAGGTTATCAACTAGGGCTTTTCCTCCCAGATACGAATCTTAGTTTACGCTCGTCACAGGCGATGTTTAATGACTTTACGCCCGTGGTTGCTAACGAAAGCAATGGCAGTGCCGATGCTGACTTGCATACCGTAGCCAATTTTAACCAATGGCACAGTGTTCAAGATAAACCTTGGTTTGCACTGCTCAACTTAAAAGCGCCAGAAAATTTTGATACCCCTGTAGGATTCCTTGGCATAGAAACAGTAAAAGCCGATCCTGCATTAACGCCGGCGCAAAAAGTCTTGTTTAACCAGTATCGTCAATCGCTATATTTTATTGATCAACAACTTAAAGCAATTTTGGCGAAGGTATCGAACGACACCTTAGTGATTATCACTGGCGTGAATGGCAAAATATTTACCAGTAATACTGATGAAGCTTACCGCAATCTATCACCACAGAGTGTCAAAGTGCCGTTAGTGATCCACTGGCCTAAAGCGGCGAGCCCAAGTAAAGTCAAATACCGAACCAGCCATTACGGCCTTGTGCCTACACTGATGACCCATGTTTTGGGTTGTACTAATCACACCACGGAATACAGCGCAGGTCACAGCCTATTGCAGCCGAGTAAAGAAACGTGGATTTATATTGGTGACAGCACTATCTTCGCCATTTACCAACAGGCTGAAGTGACCGTGATTGACCGCCACGGAAAGTACCGTATTTATGATGAAAATTATCAACATCGACTCAATAAAAAAATGAGTGCGCCAGAGCTTATTGAAGTCATGCGTGAAGGTCGTCGTTTTTATAACCATTAATATCATCTATAGCCTTAGCAATAAGCTTAATTGAAAAAGCCCCACTCCCAAGAGCGGGGCTTTTTTATGCTTTGGTCTCAATACCTTACCTTTGCTCCTAAAGCAAAAAGCCACTATCAATTAATAGTGGCTTTAAAAAATAAGCTCAAGCTTAAGTCTGATATCGATTAATCGGCTTTGACTGTTGAGTAACGCTCTAACCAATGTGCATAAGGAGCCGGTAATACCCAAGATGGACGGGTAATTTTTAACGTTTGCGCCGCTTGATACGGCCAGTGCGGATTAGCTAAAAAGGCTTTGCCTATCATCACCAGATCCATTTGCTCATCTTCAATTGCACTATTGGCGTGCACAGGATTATCCATGCCCCAGGATGTGGCCACAGGGAAGCCGACTTCCTGTCGAACACGCGCGGCGATAGGCGCTAAGAATGCAGGGCTCCAAGGAATATTGGCGGTAGGTGTTGAGAAACAAATACTAACGTTAAGCATATCCAAACCAGCTTGCTTAAATTGCTTTACCAAGTCGATTGATTCACAAAGAATTTCTTCATCTTTATGATCAAATTCAATCACGCCAAAGCGCGCAGTTAAAGGCAAATGCTGGGGCCAAACTGCCCGTACTGCTGCAACCGTTTCTAATAAAAAGCGTCCACGCCCTTCAGCATTGCCACCATATTCATCGGTACGTTGGTTAGCATAGGTTGAGAAAAAGCTCTGGGCTAAATAACCGTGGGCAAAATGCAGTTCTAACCATTCAAAGCCTGCCGCTAAAGCGCGCTGCGCTGCCGTAACAAAATCCGCTTGAACTCGCTCAATATCTTCAATCGTCATGGCAGTAGGTATAGTGGACAAATTGGCACCAAACGCCGTCGCTGAGGGCGAAATTGGCTGCCAACCTTGTGGATCATCATGTGCAATATGGTCATCGCCTTCCCACGGAATATGGGCACTCGCCTTACGGCCGGCATGCCCAATTTGAATCCCTGCCACTGCGCCCGCATTTTTAATCGCGCTAGCAATCTTAGCTAAACCTTGTGCTTGTTCATCATTCCATAATCCAAGACATTTTGGCGTAATGCGTCCTTCTGGGGATACCGCAGTGGCTTCAACCACCACAAGTCCAGCGCCGCCTCTGGCAAGGCTAGTGTAATGTACCTGATGCCACTCATTAGTGAGACCATCTGTGGCTTGATATTGACACATAGGTGCTACGGCAATACGGTTTTTTAGGGTGATATCTTTGAGCTTAAAAGATGAAAATAAATCGGCCATGGGATTTCCTGTTTCTGTTGTCGCTACAATTCAATGGCGACAGACTAGCCCTATCGTGCCATAATTAAAAGCATGCATAGATTATATATTTGATAAAATTTACTTATGATTAATCCACAGTGGTTACAAACCTTTGCTGTTCTGGTCGATAAAGGTAACTTTACTCGCACAGCTGAAGCCATAGGTATCACTCAAGCGGCCGTGAGCCAGCATATCAGTCGCTTAGAAGATGAATATGGCACGTTATTTTTGCGCCGTACCCGCCAACTTGAAATCACTCCCGTAGGGGAAAATCTGCTCACCTATGTAAAAGAGGTCGAGTGTGCCCAAAGACGCCTACAACAAAAGCTTATCCACGATGACGCAGAGACTGGCGATGTAAGCCTTATCACACCTGGCAGTATTGGGCTAACCCTGTATCCACTATTACTGGAGTTACAAGAGGCATTTCCTACGCTTAATATCCGCCATCGTTTTGCGCCAGATAATGAGATAGTGGCTGCTATTTTAGCGAACGAACATGAACTGGGTATGGTGACATTAAAGCCCGCCGATCCGCGCATTACGAGCACCTATTTTACTGAAGAACCCTTAGAATTAGTGGTGCCTGCCAGCCAGAAAAATACCGAATGGCCTGATTTACAAAAACTCGGGTTTATATCTCACCCAGATGGTGAAGCGATGGCCACTCGCCTACTTAGCCGTAAATGCCCCGATAGCCCCAGTATTCAAGAAATCCCCTGCCATGGGTTTACAAACCAGATAAGTTTGATCCTTGAACCTGTCGCAAGGGGGCTTGGTTTTACCGTGATCCCACAATACGCCCGAAAAGCCTTTGAGCGCCAAGAGGATATTTACGTTGTGGAATGTGGTAGCCAAGTAGTAGACACCATTTGGTTTATCCACCGAGCAGAATGGCCTTTGTCACAGCGTGCACAAAAAACTATTGAATTTTTAAAGGGTAAAATATAACGCCTCTTTAATGGCTATTTTAGTAAAAACTAACGCCCTTATACTAAAGCACTTATTTATAGAATCGAAACCATAGTTAACAACAGTTGGTTAAGCCGTTTAATAATAAGTCGTGATGAATCGTTTAAAAACAAAAAGCCCCATTTAACAATGGGGCTTACTGACTAAAGGTCAAAATTAGCGATAGCTCAATAAAATTAAGTGGTTATTGATTGATGTCCAATTCATTGTGAATGAGTACCACGCACTGCGAAGCAAACAACATTTTTGGTCCAAGGCTGATTTTTTGTGCCCCAAGTCGTTTTAAGGTATTAAAGCTTTTTTTCGGCATGGGAATATGGTCAGTTAGTAAGAAGCAGGGGTTTCCCACAAATTCTTGCTCACGGATTGAGGTGCCCTTTTTATCCATCATAAACAATTGATAATCGACCGCGAGTTCTTGCACCAATTTTTCAAAACTAATGGTGCTTACACTAATTCCTTCATCAACAATACGCGTTTGCTCTTTGGTCATCCCCCTTGAAATATCTAACGCTTTGGCTATTTTAGCGAGCAAGGCTTGCTCGTGAAAACCACCAATATGGCAAATATTTCGAGTATCGAAACAGATTGTACGGGAGAAATCGTTAGTACTTTCTAATACCAGATAAACGACAACATCGTTACGATGTGACTGAGCTACAAAAATCGTATTCATCAAAGTGTGCGCTAAAATTTCGGTGTGCGCTTCTTGGCCAACAGATGCCAAAAGTAACTGACTGTCAGTCGGTGCAGATCTTGCTCGTAAAACAAAAGCGCGCATAGATAAATGTCCACTCAATGAAGTTTTTAATACTGGGCTCGTAAGGTATGTTTATGTGGGTGTTTCTACCCATAAACAATACATAAAACAAAACCCCGTTTAGCAATGCTAACACGGGGTTTTGTTTTAACTTAACAGTGGTCTTACTTTAAATTTTAAAATAATGTCACAATCAAGTCTAGAATTTGGTCGGTATGAGAGGATTCGAACCTCCGACCCCTGACACCCCATTCCAGCTAAAACATCATTTCTATCACTCAAAGCTGAAGGCTAAACGCTTTGACACTGTTATAGAAAGCCGAATAATAAACTACCAGAAAAGAATACACAAACCTTATCGAGGTATCCTTGTAGTGGGTTTAAACCGTTATTTTAATGAGGATATCCCCGATTACGAGTTTCCACAGACTAGATCACTGGTATGCAAACACTGGTTTGGATGAAAAGGGGGAAGCCACTTTTATAGTGATATAGCGCTAAGCTAAGTAGCGCATGTTAGTAATGATGAAAAGTGGTTCATTTGCGGCAAAGCTCTCTAAAAGAATAGATAAAAGCAACACTGTAAAAAAAGAGAAAAATGAAAAAGCAATTGATTAATATATACTTTTATTCAATTCGTTAGTTTCAATCTACTGACTTCTTTATCTTCTGGACAGTTGTCGTACTTATCCCCAGTTCACTTGCTATCTTACGAATTGACATACCTTGTCTTAGTCGCTCAATGATTTCTGTTGTTGATACTGACAATGACCGACCTTTATATTTACCGACAGATTTAGCCTTTGCTATCCCTTCCCTTTGTCGTTCAAGCATCATCTCTCGTTCAAACTGGTACACAGAACCTAGCAGATTAAGCATAAGCGTGTTCATAGGATTGGATTGGTCTACGGTAAATGTCATACCTTCTTTCTTAAACTCGACAGCAACACCTTTAGCATTGAAGAACTTGATTAGCTCAATCAGGTCTGCAATGTTTCTTGCTAAACGACTGATATCATGAACGACTACAATATCACCATCCCTGCAATAAGCTTTCAGTTCTAATAAGGCCGGACGTTCCTGAGTACTACCAGAACAAGTATCAATAAAGTGTCTATCAATACTCACACCATCTAATTGCCTAACCGTGTTTTGTTCAACCGTTGAAACTCTGATGTAACCGAGTGCTTGTGCCATTACTTGTGTGTCACTTAAGTTTTAGATGTCTGCAATTTACCGTGGCAGAAATCAATAATCAACTTAAATGACACGCTTTATAGGAACTTGTGATACGTGTCACTAGGGTGTGATTAAGTGAAACGATAATTAATGAGTAAAGGATTGTTTAATTATGCGGCATTCAATATCGGGTTTTCTTTCGCTGTGATCTTCATCGTCGCATCGTTATATCAGTATGTTATATTCTAAAACCAGTGAGCACATTTAAAACATTGTAAGTTACATAAGGTTACATAGGTTTCGAATAATTTAAGCTTACTGTTTTTGATTCAATTTGAATCTGTTTTTTAACATTTTTGCATTGTCATTTTATTGCGATGCTATTTCAAGCACATTGATGTGTGGAGTTTTATGGAATGAAAAAATTATTATTAGCAAGTTTGGTTAGCACGTTGTTAGTCGGTTGTGGTGGCAGTGATGATAACAGTGGCAATACCAGCGTACCACCCGTGCCTGTACCTCCACCAGCAGTTGAAGGTGGAGAGCTTCCTGATATTGGTGTTGATTATGAGGATCATGAACCACCAGCAGTTGAAGGTGGAGAGCTTCCTGATATTGGTGTTGATTATACCCCTACTGTAGAAGATTTAATCTCAGAAAAACTTAATTGGGATCATTCAGAAATTGAAAGCCTTTGCAGTAAAATCAAATGCTCAATTTCAGATGAGACGATATTCTTTGGCTATGAAAATGGTAACATCTATCAAGATAACTCAGCCAGCTTCTTTACTATCTCACCAGACACGGGGGTTACTTCCACTGTAATTCATGAGAAACCTGTTGATGATAAATTCAGTTATGTGTCGGATTGTGATGTTTTCTACACAAAAGATGATAAACATTTATTTGTAGATACTGATAAAGTTACCGAATCAAAACTGGACAGTTTCCAGTATGTAATTAAACACTATAATGATTTTATGTGTAATATTACAATGGTCACACCATCTGGTGTAGAAGAGCGTAGACCTTTAGCATTCTCTATACCTTTATCGTATTCGATGAATGTTGAACAATTTGAAATATTGTCGGGCATCCTACGTCAAGAAATTACGGTTAAATAACTTAAAATTTTAAATGTTTAATAGGCTTTCTCTGTAGTGTTTTAGTCTTGCTATCATAATA
This sequence comes from Shewanella glacialipiscicola, assembly GCF_023283485.1. GTDB lineage: Bacteria > Pseudomonadota > Gammaproteobacteria > Enterobacterales > Shewanellaceae > Shewanella > Shewanella glacialipiscicola. The sequence continues at coordinate 93,825 of NZ_JAKILU010000001.1, read as the reverse complement.
CATGACTGAAGAAAGCCTTTAAAATCAAATGCAACAACTTTGTAAACCTTCTGAATTATGTTCAATTTCACACATTAATCAGATTAAACTTAATTAGTGATTTTCAGCATATGCCGCAAACAATCAGCTAGAAATGCTAATAGATAAAAAGTGTTCATTTGCGGCATAACTCTCTTAAAGAATAAAGCAAAAGCACACTGAAGGAAAACAAAAAGATAGATACTAATTTATTGAATATTTATCTTTATCTCGTAGATATTTATTCCTATTCACTCCTACTATGTTGCATGCTTTATTGATTGTCATACCCTCAAGTTGAATCAAGCGATGTACCTCTCTTGCTCGCTGCTCATCAATAACTTCAGGAAGTAAGCCTGCTTTGCTTAATTCATCGTAAAACTCATCTTTATAACGACTCACTTGCTTACTGTCGACATTAAACCAACCGTAAACTTCAGCCATTCTTCCATGTTTTACCGTAAATTTTGCTTCAAAGATTGAAAATACAATAGATCTACGCTGTTCTTTCGCAGCATCAAGCTCTTGCTTCTTTTTCTTTAACTCTTTCAATGTAAAGAGGTATTTTGTATCGATAGTGGCATTCGGGATCCATTTCAACAAGACTTGCGCACTCGCAGTATCAGGCACAACAAATAAATTAGGATTAGTTGAAGCTTCGACTCGCAATGAGGTTCTAGCAAGCCCTTGATACATTGGCGCATACTGCCTTGTATGCTTTAAACACGTTTTTGCGGCTTCATGGTCTATGTTCACTTCTCGGCAAAACCATTTTAATGCGTAAGTCTCGTTTGGACTTGGCAATAATGCGGCCATCCAAATGGCATGGTTTTGTATCTGATAACTGTTCTGACCGTGGCTTTGAGTCGATACTTGGATAAAGTCTTCGTGCTCACATTCGCTTTGCTTTGCCACGTTGACGAACATCAAGGATTTGGTTTGCTGCTCATTATTTTCATAGATTTCAGCTTGGATGCAATAGATACCAAATTCAAATAGCTCAGTGAAAATGGTCTTATCGCAGGAATAACTTGGATCTTCTGAAAAATCAAACCCTTCTAATGCTGCACGGTTTGACTCAGCAAAGGTCTTTGACCACTGCTTATCACCACCTAACAAAGGTAAAATGGTGACATTGGTTTTATCATGCTCCAAAGGGATACCAGTGTCCTCAATAGGTACTATGCTCAAACCATGATAGTTGGTCAGCAGGAAATGAAGTAATCCGCCCTCAAAATCAGCACTGGCAAGCCATACTTTTGATGCATGATTAACCACTCGAACCATATCACCCGTTTCAATGGAGCGATAAATCAGCTCAGTTGTTTCATTATCCATCAAAGAAGAAAGATAAATGTAGCCATGTTCAGAAGCTGCAGCGAAACATAAACTCGCTATATCAGCAAACTTTTTTGCCCTTTTATTTTGCCCCATTTCAGCATGACGATACGATTCGTATTTTAAGCGTTTACCTTCCTCAAACAACAGTTGAGCATTTTCCAAACTACTAGGGGTTATCCGACTATAATGCTCAGAAGAATTAGGAGTGCAAATAACTGTTAACCCATTGAATCTATTGAGTTCGCTAGGTTGTTCATTTTCTAAAAATTCTACACACGTAAATTTAACAGTCTGCTCTGGTGACTCATCAATGATGACCCATTTATCTGCAAGTAAGTTTGCATCTAAAGCAAACAATGCTGCATGTGTTATCAAAAGACAGCCACAGTAACCTTCAGTTAAAAATTCAGTAATTCTTGTATTGACCGATTCATTGATATTCTCGTCAGAAACGATCAATCGTTTTCTGGTTGGATCAACACCCATCAACCTGTTAGAAAAGACTTCATCTAAAACAAGTTTGGTCGGTGCAGCATAGATGATGCATTGGTCAGGGTTTTCACTGAGTGCTGATTCAATTTGAGCAACAATATAGCCTGTTTTATTGCCGCCACAACGACCATTGATTAGATGGATGCGCTTCATTTCTTCAGTGACTACTGTGTCGACCAATGTTACTTCCTCATAAAATTCAAACAGTAAGGCTACCATTTTTTTTGATTGATAACCTTAACATGGATCACTAATCCATTAAGTGAGCAAGTCCACTAGCATCTAACTTTACATAACGCTGCAACATTCTGATGTCCTGATGACCTGAAATTTTAGCCACAATAACATGATCTATTCCCTGTGAGATCAACTTGCTCAGCTTGTAATGCCTTAGGCTGTGAACCACGCATAAAGGGCATCCCGCTTTATCAGCAGCGATTCTAAACTGTCTGGTCACATGATCAGCTTCAATATCGAATAGCTTGTTTTTGCCTCGATTAATCGCTTCATTTAAGATCACACAGGCTTTTTTACTCAGTGGCACAACCCTATCTAAGCCATTCTTAGTATTACGTAAATAGATGGTTCGTTGATGAAGGTTTACATCTTGAACCGTCAGTTTGAGTATTTCACTGCGTCTACAGGCAGTTTCAGCAAGTAGTTCAATGATGGGTTTTACATGGAGCGGTAATAAATCAATGATTTGCTTTAGTTGAAAATCAGTAGGGATAAACTCTCTTACCGTGTTATCTACAGGTAGGCGTACATGCTTGAAATGATCATCTAATCGCATGCCTAAATCACGTCTGTACCAGTTCCAGCAGCGCTGTAAGGCACAAACGTCACGCTTTGCTGATGATGGTTTAACTTTGGTCAATCGCTTGTCTATGAAGCTCCTGATAAGCTCTGGCGTTAGGTCTATCAAGCGATATGAACCCAACTCCGTTTTTAAGCGCTTATATCGGTACTGCTCAGAATTAACAAAGGCCTTTTGGTATTGCGCTGCATGGCGGATGTAATAATCAATAGCCTGTGAAATTGAGCTATGTAAATGAGGTGCTGTATTGCTTGAATTTTGCGCATTCATGCACTGTTCCTTTTGAGTCTGCCAAAGTGACAGTGGAGAAGCAGTTTATTTCAGCGAGTGATGAGGATGTTTCAGTGAGTTCTACCGCAGCCCGGTAGTGCAGGAGCAAAACTTTATGTTTTGCGATTCAAGAGCTTGCCTCTTGCTGGCATCGTCAGGCATAAAAAAACCAGCAATTAAGCTGGTTCTTATGAATTTGGTCGGTATGAGAGGATTCGAACCTCCGACCCCTGACACCCCATGACAGTGCGCTACCGGGCTGCGCTACATACCGAAATTGTTAAGTGCATTGAGATAGCAGCTAATATTTAACTTGCTGTAACTTAGCATGTTTTATCGCTAAATTAATCTCTATCACTTGTCACTTAAGATACTATTTGTGGGGTTAACCTTAAGTGAACCAGAACTGTAGCAATTGCCTTGCAACTGCGCAAGAGATTCATGACATCTCTTTGATTAACTGCTTAGTTTCTGGCCTGTGTGATAAATATTTATTCAATATGGGGAGTAAAATAAGCTACTGCATCTGAGCGAGCCGATATTCATCAACCCGTTCTAGCAAATAGGGGAAGAAAGGGTTCCATTTTTGTCGCAACATTTCAGATGCTGGCACACTATATAACCCTCGCTCTCCACGCGAAGCGGCCGCGCCGATTTGAATTCGACGATGATCTGATTTGATAACAGCGCCATAGAGACCATCTTCTATACCAAATGGCAGTGCCACATGGGACAAAGAGTACACGCCCGCAGGCCAAAACAAATCGAGTGTTTGGACTTGTTTATTATTTTGCGTAAGCCATTCACCTTGTTGGTTTAGACCAAAGCCGCGCGCTTGTACTTGTGTGGAGTCATGGCTGACATTTTCAACCACGGTGCCACGATAATGTAGCTGCTCACTGTTGATGCTATGCTGCAAAAAAGTCAGAGGATCATTGCTGATCAGTTTGACATTAATATCGAGTCGATTCATATCAAACAGCACCAGTTCATGACCTTTATCTGGCAACAACTGATAAAGATTATCAACCACTGCCAAGGAGGACACGGTGGCATCAACGACAGACTGAAACGTCAGTATCGATGGAATTTGCATGCGTTGCGCCGCAGTTAGTTCTGCTAACATCCCTTGATTACGCAGCGCCAATTGATACACCACATCCCCAGCATTAACCGCAAAAGAGTTATATTTGAAGGGATCGTATTCAACTTGAAGACTGTTCCATTGTAATTTATCCAGCTCCAGCAATCGGCCTATCCAGCTTTGCCAGCGGGCAACCGCGGCTATCGGTGCGAGGCCTATCGCAGGAGAGATAAAAATCATCCCAGTATAATCTGCGGCTTTATCTTGGCGGACACGCTCTAATTCATGATTAAGCGCTACAGCAGCGCCCGTCGAAAAGCCGACAACAAATAGCGGTTTACCTTTAAGTGCTTGGCGCATATGCGCGGTGGCTAAATCCACCGCGGCAGCAAGATCCTGCCAATACAGTTCAGTTAATCCGCTAGGAATAGTGCCATGCCCTGGTAATCTTAGCCCTAGTACGTGAGCTTTACCCTTAAAATGCGCCGCCACATTGGATAAGGCATAAGGCGAATCGGACATACCGTGGAGCAGTAATACTCCAAATTCTGCATTTGCCACAGGCCATTCAAAACTACGATTCCAATTTTGTGACCAATGAGCAGGGTCTGACAAACTATGCTTAACGTAGCGATTCACAGGAGAAAATTCACTAACCGGAATTTTTTGTACCACTTTGCGCTCAACTTCGGCGAATAATTGCTCTTCTAATGCTAAATACTCACTAAAGTGGGTCAGTTGAGTATCATAATGAAACTCATTTTTTAGCTCAACGGTGTGCCAAAGAGACAGTTCAGGGCGCGCATTAAGAAAATAAACGCCTGTTACGAGTAACGCCAACACTATGCCAATACTCGCGTACACCGCGGCTAAAAATACGTGTTTTGTCGAGCCTATGATGATGGCCTTCATAGCGGTCCTTCAAATAGAATAAAATGAGTCATTCGATAAAACGGTTAGATAAAGAGAACTTTCAAAACATTTACCACAATACATAAAACTGTTATCAACCGGCTCAACACATTACAAAAAATAAGGTTAACATAGGTTTCCCCTTCATTTGGATTAGATAATTAAAACAACATGATAATCGGTCATCCGCAAAGCCAATTCGCCTACTATTTGCCTACCCCACCACTGATACCTGACGCTTGGCATTACAGTCAAGTAGAAGCTATCGCGGCGCTAATCGCCCTCAACGGTAATCATTGGCGTAAAATATTCACTATTATGGCAAAAATTAGCCTAACTGAGGGTGATTGGCGTCATTACCGCGACCAAACATTACTAAAACATAATGAGATGATCTGCATCGGCGGCACAGAGTTGATTGCAAGCGCTAAGATTCATATTGTTGCGGGACAAATGGCCGCCCATCGTTTAGGGCTCTCTTTAGCGACAACCGATTACACCAACGCTGTACAGCTGCTATCAATACAAAATAAATCAATTACCTTCATTAAGCTCCCGACACACCCTGCACAGTATTGCCTATTCACGCCCTATCTTGATTATCGCCAATACCCGAATCAGCTCATTGAACTCACTCGCCAGCAAATAATGACACTATAATCGACTATGCTAGCGCATCCACAGCATGAAATTTCAGTCAATAAAAAGCCCTCGCGAAAAATTCAAACGAGTGCTGATTGAGTGACAGCAAAATATTAATCGTAAATGGTGGGGATAGGTCGGCGTTTATGCTGTGTTGCCTTATAAATACCGATTAACTTATCCTCGACCGCTTTACCGACATCTTTGCCTTCAAGGAAATCATCGATTTGTGCATAGGTTAACCCCAGTGCAACTTCGTCCTCTAGTAACGGTTTATTGTCTTCTAAATCCGCAGTAGGCGCTTTATTTACTAAGATGTCATCCGCCCCAAGATAGGCGGTAAGTTTACGAACTTGGCGTTTATTCAAGCCAAATAAAGGCGCTAAATCACAAGCGCCATCACCCCACTTCGTATAAAAGCCAGTGATGTTTTCGGCGCTGTGATCAGTGCCCACCACCAGCCCGCCAACCAAACCAGCGAGTTCATACTGGGCAATCATTCGCATACGTGCTTTAGCGTTACCTTTAACAAAATCAACTTTGGCCGTATCTGGCTGTGGCAAGCCTGCCTCAGCTAACGCGGCAATCGTTGCGCTATGTATACCATCAACGCCTTGCTGTATATTAACTGTAACTAACTTAGAGGGTTGAATAAACTGGCAAGCAAGTTGCGCTTCATGCTCATCTTGCTGAATTTGATAGGGTAAACGTACCGCAATAAATTGGTATCCCCCTTGGCTATCCTCATGGTTCAAGCTATCTACCGCTAATTGACACAATCGCCCAGCAGCAGAAGAATCAACACCACCACTGATGCCTAATACCAACGTCTTGCTGCGTGCTTCTTTTAGTTTGGTTTTAATAAATGCGACACGACGTTGTACTTCAAACTCTGGCTCTATAGCCGAGAGCACTTTCATTTCTCTTAAGATTTGCGCTTTCACCGAAAATTCCACCTTAATAATCGCTGTATCAGGACTCACTTACGTTAACATTTATTCGTAACCGCCTGTAGCTAAAATTATCGATTATCCGCTTGATGATAACTTCATCGATAAAAATAAGGGCAACAACGGTGCGCCGTTATTGCCCTATTTAATAATCAATAAATAACTAAAACCGATAGATAGTTACCTACCCCAATAGGATTCTTCTAGGCTGTCTTCGCGCTCAGGTAAGCCACGGGATAAACGTGGACTATGCTGGGCTAGCACTTCATAAGCCACACGATTGGCGTACTTACACACTTGAGAGAACGACGAGTAACACAGGCCATCACGCTTATGTTTACTCGAGCCTGGTACGTTAGTTTTATGAAACGTATTAGCAGCAAGGTCATGCAATAACGCCGATAATGCGCCATCACCGGCCCCATTGGTGTTACCAATTTTTTCAGGGCCGCCCATGTAAGGTGAAATGTGTGCAAACACTTTAATCGGTGTTTCACAGTCAACCTTCAATTTAGGCCGAGAAAATTCATAACGATTAAATTCGGGGATAGCACCAGGTAATAAGGTGTGGGTGGTTTCGCGCTTCTCGGAGTCTTCAGTATAACCTGCGGTATAAAGTCCGATAGGACCAGCGGTGGTTAATACCATGTCACACCATTCTAAGGCTTTTTCACTGGCAAGCAGAGGGTCGCGAGAACCGGTTAATGCCTCACCTTCGTCCTCATTCATCGCCAAAATAGTGACATGTTCTTTGATAAAGTTTTGCCACCATTGTGGGTCTTCTTCAATCAAAAATCGGGTGCCTAATGTCAGCACTACTGGCACTTCCGCAGCTTTAGCATATTCAATAGCGCACATGGCTGCATCGGTAATACGATCACCACCGCTAGCGCGCATCAAGTACGCGGTCAACACTAAGGCTGAACTGCCTTGTATTACGTCTTTATCGATAAATTCTGGCGTCAGTTTATCCATCGCGCCTTTGCTAATGGCAAACGTGCGCTCACCACAATCAGAAATCAGCGTAAAACAGCGGCCAATAGGGCCATCGACAGGCTGTAGATAGTTAAGATCAACTTTAGAAGAGGTATTGCATAAATAGCGGTAAGCATAGCTGCCTACTTCGATATTCTGGCTCATCACCCCGAACAATACAGAACGGTCATCAGCCAGAATAGAATAATTGTGTACTGTGTTACCGATAGTGCCACCAGCAAACTCATCGCTAATCAAGCCATGAATTTTTAACTCTGTGTAGAGTCTGTGGGCTTGTTCATCATTAATCAGGGTCGAGTTACCTTTGGGCAAGCCATAGCGGCTGAGCAACTCATCTTCTACTTTTGCTTCGATATCCACTAAGGTTTGATCAATACCGCTGATATAGGTCGCAAACGGCTGAGGCTGTTGAGTCAGCTGCTCAAGCAGCGGATCTCTGGTTTTAACCGGGAAATAATGTTTTGATTTACGCTGACCGGGAAATTTCATAGTGGTTCTCTTTTCCTGGCATCCATGCTAATTGGCGTCTGGCGCGGCGATAAGACCACCCAGCATCCTAAAAATATTGAGTCTAGGCTAGCGAGACAAAAAAACCACCCTTTAGCCGGAAGGGCGCAAATTCTACCACAAAATCAGCTTGAAGCCAGTGCCATTATACCCAAGAGAGAGCTTGTTCTTGGATTAATTGCCGTAGTAATTCAATGTGTAACTCATCATCGTTCAAACAAGGAATAAACCGGTAGTCGCTGCCACCTGCAGCTAAAAAGGTTTCTTTAGCGCCGATGGAGATTTCCTCTAAGGTTTCGAGGCAATCGGTAGCAAAAGCAGGACAAATCACATCAACACTTTTTACCCCTTGGGCAGGTAACTCAGCCAGTAACTGATCAGCATAGGGAGTGAGCCATTGCTCGCGGCCAAAGCGCGACTGAAAACACACTTGCCATTGCGACTCATGCAGTGCAAGTTTTTGTGCTAATAGTTTTGCGGTAGTAAAACACTGCTCGCGGTAAGGATCGCCCTCTTTGACATACCGCTGCGGAATACCATGAAACGACAACAATAACTTATCGGCTTGACCATGGGTTTTCCAATGACGCGTCACGCTGTGAGCCAGTGCAGCTATATAAGCGCTGTGGTCAAAATAATCTTTATTAAAGCGAATTAGCGGTATATCGCGTACGGTTTTAAGATAACTTGCGACGGCATCGAACACACTTGCCACCGTCGAACAAGAATATTGGGGATACAAAGGCAGCACTATGATGCGCTCAGCCCCTTGGGCCTTTAAGCGCTCAAATCCGGTATCGATGGAGGGATTACCATAACTCATACCGAGCTCAACAGGAATAGTCTGGTTAAAGGTTGCACTTAAGTCCACGGTGAGTTTTTGTGCTTGACGCTCACTAATCACCATCAAGGGCGAACCCTCTGACGTCCACACGCTTTGATAGAGTTTCGCGACTTTAGCGGGGCGAGTGTTAAGGATAATGCCGTTCAGTAGCGGTTTCCAAATCCACGGTGATAAATCAACGACACGCGGATCGCTTAAAAACTGCCTTAAAAATCGTTTAACAGCTTTAGGGCTCGGTTCATCAGGTGTGCCAAGGTTTACCAATAACACACCAAAAGCAGGAGAAGGATTCAACGTTAGGCTCATCGTCAGTAAAGTTAACTGGAGGCTAACATTGAGATGCGCATAAAAAAAGCCTGCATTGGCAGGCTTTTTTTAATATGAGAACTGGTTCTCGTAAATTAACCTTTTTAGGTTATTTCAACACACTTGCAAGCTGTTTACTCACGGTCGCAACCGACTGAGTACCGTCAAACTTGTGGTATTGCGTCTTACCTGCTGCAGCCACTTTACCGTAGTATTCGACCAGCGGCTTAGTTTGCTCGTGGTAAATAGCCAGACGTTTGCGTACTGTGCTTTCTTCGTCATCTGGACGAATCGCCAAATCGTCGCCCGTCACGTCGTCTTTACCTTCCACTTTAGGTGGATTAAAGACCACATGGTACACACGGCCTGAACCTGGATGCACACGACGGCCGCTCATACGCTTAACGATTTCTTCGTCTGGCACATCAATTTCAATCACGTGATCAATGCTAATACCGTTTGCCGTCATCGCATCCGCTTGCGGAATAGTACGTGGGAAACCGTCTAACAAGAAACCTTTAACACAGTCTTCCTGTGCGATACGCTCTTTAACCAGACCGATGATCAAATCATCAGAAACCAGTTGACCAGCATCCATCACTTTCTTTGCTTCCAAACCCAGTGGTGTACCGGCTTTTACCGCGGCACGTAACATATCACCCGTTGAAATTTGTGGGATACCGTACTGTTCCATAATGAACTGGGCCTGGGTACCTTTACCGGCGCCTGGGGCACCTAGTAGGATAATGCGCATCTGAAAAGTCCTCTTTTCGCATTGATATTCTTCTTAGGACAGCGATATTCGCACATCTAACCGCTATTGAGAAGGGTTTTAGCTTCGACTTTAGCCTCAGAAAGCGCAAATAGATGCGACTTTCACCGCTATTTTTATCATTAATAGAGCAAGGTATAAAGCTTACGTCGGTATTGACTTGCAATAGGATTACCTTGCCCAAGTGCGGTTAATATTTCCATAAACACTTGTTTTACTGCGCCATTTTCAGCATCTAAATCTTTACTGAGCACAGAAAATAGCATTGCTAATGCTTCATCTTCACGGTGAGCACTATGCAATGCTTTACTCAGTTCGAGTAATAACACTAAATTAGTTGGATTTTGCTCGAATCTCTGCTGTAAATCACGAATTTCTGGGGTGTCTGCCGCATCTAAGGCAAGCGCCAGTTTAGCTTTCAAACTCTGGTAATAACCGTCTTGGTCGGCTAACCCTACTTTTTCAAGCATGGTTTGCGCTAACACCAATTCGCCCTGCATTAAATATATATCAGCAAGCACTAAGCTCACTTCACCCGCTTGATTTGAACCCAAATGAGCTTCTTTTAACAATACGGTGGCGGTAGCAAGATCCTCTGCACTGACTTGGCTCAAAGCGAGTAACTCTTTAGCTTGGGCCAATTGTAACTGCCACATGGGCGGCAAATGTTTATCGAGCATTGCCATCACTTGCGCGCTATCTTGTACCCCCGCAAAGCCATCAATAGGTTGACCTTTATCCAATACTAATGTGGTAGGCAAGCTCTGGATGCGAAAGTAATTGGCGATTTCTAATTCAGCTTCACAGTCGACTTTTGCCAGCACAAATCGACCTGCATTTTGCGTGGCGATTTGCTCTAAGGTGCGTAGCATAGCCACGCTATCTTCTTGCGGCTGCGCCCAAAATGCTAACACCACGATTTGTTGCATCGAGGCATCAACCACTTGCTGAATGTTGTCTTTAGTCAGGCTGAGGATATGATCCATAGTATTCCCTTAGTGCTTAAGGCCTTTATCATACACAAACGTATTTATGACAGGCTAGACTCTTAATTACATCTTACTGCCATTAAAACAATATCGGGGCCATTCTAAAAGAAGGCCCCGATATTTATTTACTTCATGTTAGCCAGTAACATTTGGTTCATCAGCTTAATAAAGGCCGATGGATCTACTAGGCTACCTTTTTCAGACAATTGCGCCTGTTGCAGCAACAGATTTGACCAATCGGTGAAGGCCGCCTCATCTTGAAGATCATTTAGGCGCGACACTAATGGATGCGCTGGGTTGATCTCAAACGTTGGCTTCACTTCTGGTACGCTCTGACCTGCAGCTTGCATCAGCTTGATCATTTGCGTCGACATTTCGCCGTCACCCGCCACCACACAAGCAGGAGTATCCGTTAAGCGTGACGTCACTTTCACATCAGCAACTGTCGAGCCTAACGCCGCTTTAATGCGTTCAATTAAGGCTACTGATTCTTGCTCAAGCTTTTCTTGCGCTTCTTTCTCAGATGCATCTTCCAGCTCACCTAGCTCTAAATCACCACGGGTTACTGAGTGCAGTTGTTTATCTTTGTACTCAGCTAAGTGATTAATTAGCCACTCGTCGATACGTTCTGACATCAGTAAAACTTCGATATCTTTTTTGCGTAGCAACTCTAAATGTGGGCTGTTTGCCGCAGCTTCATGGCTGTCGGCCACAATGTAATAAATCTTAGTTTGCCCTTCTTTCATGCGGCTGATGTAGTCATCAAGTGACACTGTCGGTGCAGCGCTGCCAGTATGAGTCGAAGCAAAACGTAATAAGCCAGCAATACGTTCACGGTTTGCGAAATCTTCCGCAGGGCCTTCTTTTAGTACTTGGCCGAATTCAGCCCAGAACTGTTGATATTTTTCTGCATCGTCTTTTGCCAGTTTTTCCAGCATGCCAAGCACACGTTTAGTGATACCAGTACGCATTGCTTTAGTTACGTGGTTATCCTGCAGAATTTCGCGGGATACGTTCAACGGCAAATCATTTGAGTCAATCAAACCCTGCACAAAACGCAGGTAAGATGGCATAAATTGCTCGGCGTCATCCATAATGAATACGCGCTGTACAAACAATTTTAGGCCGTGTTTACGATCGCGATTCCACATATCCCAAGGCGCTTTAGCGGGAATATACAATAAGCTGGTGTATTCTTGCTTACCTTCTACACGATTGTGGCTCCACATCAGCGCATCGGTGTAATCGTGGGAAATGTGCTTGTAAAACTCTTGATACTCTTCATCACTGATGTCGGCTTTATTACGCATCCACAAAGCTGTAGCCTTGTTCATGACTTTCCAAGAATCTTCAGTTGCTGGAATTTTTTCGCCATCAGCACCATCACTCTCTGGCGTGCCTTCTTGCCACATTTCAACTGGTACAGAGATATGATCTGAGTATTTAGTAATGATTGAACGCAGGCGCCAATCATCAGCAAACTCTTTTTCTTCATCACGTAAGTGCAAAGTGATTTCAGTACCACGAGTCGCCTTAGTGATGTTTTCAACAGTGAAGTTACCCTCACCTTCTGATTCCCACAATACCGCTTCATCGGCCTTATGACCGGCAGCGCGAGTGCGAACGGTGACTTTTTTAGCCACGATAAAGGCTGAATAAAAACCGACACCAAACTGGCCGATTAACTGTGAATCCTTTGAAGATTCGCCAGATAAATTTTTAAAGAAATCTGCAGTGCCTGATTTTGCAATGGTGCCTAAATGCTCAATCACGCCGTCACGGGTCATACCCACACCGTTATCTTCGATGGTAACAGTACCTTTTTCTTTATCGGCACTGATACGAACTCGTAGTTCACCATCACCTTCGTATAGAGCGTCATTGGTCAGCGCAAGATAACGCAGCTTATCCACTGCATCGGCGGCGTTGGAGACCAATTCACGCAAGAAAATTTCTTTGTTGGAATACAAAGAATGGATCATCAGATGCAACAGCTGTTTGACTTCAGTTTGAAAACCATGAGTTTCTTGTTGTGACATGAAAGTTTCCCTCATTTATTACGCAATTAGGCAAAGTAACGCTTAGTGGTTACTTAAATGGGGCTCCAAATTGACATTTCAAGGGTAAGGGGTAAAACGAGGTTCAAATGGCGAAAAATAAGGCGCTTGATGAGTATCAAGCGCCTTATTTCATTACTTTAACCTGAACTTGGGATGAACATTAATCCTCAGCTAATTCCTTTTCTAACTGTTGAGCTATGGCTTCAGGCGATCCGCTGTTACGGGCGAACAGTCCGTAAGCGGCGGGGATCACGAAGATAGTGAATAGGGTTGCCAATAAAATCCCTGACAACACCACCACACCAATCACAAAGCGGGTTTCAGCACCCGCGCCTGCGGCCATGACCAGAGGCACAGCGCCAGCGGCGGTGGTGATACCTGTCATAAGAATAGGTCGTAAGCGCTGCGCTGAGGCTTGAATAATGGCTTTATCAAATTCAACGCCTTTATCGCGCAATTGGTTGGCAAACTCGACAATCAAGATGCCGTTTTTAGCCGCCAATCCGACCAACATAATAATACCTATCTGACTGTAAATATTAAGACTTTGCCCTGTGAACCACAAACCAGCCAAGGCACCCACTGTGGCCAGTGGTACTGTAAGCATAATCACCATAGGGTGAATGTAACTCTCGAACTGCGCCGCTAAAACTAAGAATACAATCCCCAGCGCCAGCAAGAACACAAAATACATAGAGCTACCCGACTCTTGGTAATCGAGGGACTGGCCCTTGTAGCTTATCACTGCTTCGGCGGGCAAATAGGCGCGCGCCAATTGGTTCATATGATCAAGGGCTTCACCAAGGCTATAACCGTCTTCTAAACTGGCTTCAATGGTAATAGCCCGCATACGGTTGTAACGATTGAGCGAACTGGCATCGGCAAACTCTTCCACCGTCACTAGGTTTGATAGCGGGATAAGTTCTTGACTGCGCTCAGAACGCACATAAATATTTTGCAGATCGGCGGCGGTATTTTGATTATCACGCTCACCCTCAATGATGACATCATATTCTTCACCATCACGCATAAAGGTCGTGACTAAGCGTGAACCGAGCATGGACTCTAACGTACGGCCAATATTTGAAATCGATACACCAAGACTTGCGGCTCTATCCCTATCGATCACCACTCTAAGCTGAGGCTTAGTTTCTTTATAGTCGTGATCTAAACCCAATAACTTGGGATTCTCCGCTGCCTTTTGCATCATGATATCGCGCCAACGGGCCAGTTCTTCGTAACTGGGGCCGCCAATCACAAACTGTACAGGTTTAGCCACACCGCGGCCAAAGGCTTGGCGCATCACAGGAAACGCTTGTACTCCGGCAAGATTAGCAAGACGTTTATTGATATCGGTTATCACCTCTTTGACTGGACGACGCTGTCCCCAGTCCTCAAGCACAATAACTGCCATACCATTTGAAAAGTCAACCGAGCGCCCAAAACCGCGAGGGGCACGAATGAGCAAGCGTTTAATATCACCCGTTTCGACCAGTGGCATCAAGCGGTTCTCTACTTCGTTCATGTAGGATTCGATGTATTCGTAACTCGCGCCCTGCGGGCCGTTAACCATCAAAAATAACGAGCCTCTATCTTCCTGCGGCGCAAATTCCTGCGGTACTTTTTGCACTAAATAAGCACTACATCCTAACGCGACTAACACCAGAAGCGACATTAATAACGGATGAGCCATGGCAGACTTTAAGGATAATTGATAACGGTTCGATATCTTGGTCATGATGCCATCGACCTTACGTACCAACCATGAATCCTGCGAGCTTGGCTTGAGTAACTTAGAGCACATCATCGGCGTGAGTGTTAGTGCTACCACGCTTGAAAACAACACTGCGGCACTCATGGTTACAGCAAACTCTTTGAATAACTTACCTAAGTCTCCCTCTAAGAAACTAATCGGCATAAATACCGCCACCAATACTAAGGTGGTCGCGATAACTGCAAAGGCAACTTCACGCGCGCCTAGAAAAGCGGCTTTAAGCGGCGAGTCGCCTTCTTCAATACGCCTATGGATATTTTCTAGCATAACAATCGCATCATCGACCACCATACCGATGGCAAGGATCATCGCCAATAACGTTAAGAGGTTGATGGTATAGCCAAGTGCATACAATACGATAAACGTGCCGAGTAAGGACACTGGCACAGTGATCGCGGGGATCAACATGGCGCGCACACTGCCAAGGAACAGATAAATCACAATAATCACGAGGACCATAGCGGTGAACAGGGTTTGGTAGACCTCTTTAATCGAGGCTTCAATAAATATTGAACTATCGTAGCTGCGCTTTATCGACATGCCAGCAGGTAAAGTGGGATTAATTTTATCGACCAACGCATTCACCGCGCGGGCGACTTCTAAGGTATTAGCCGTTGACTGTTTGGACACGCCTAAACCAATCATGGCCTCTTTGTTTCCGCGGAACATAATCCGCTCTTCTTCAGAGCCAATTTCTACCCGCGCCACATCGCCCAATTTAACTAAGTAACCATCTTCACCTTGAGTGATCACTAAGTTAGCAAAATCTTCAGCGGTGCGGTAACCGCGCTCAAGCCTTACAGTAAACTGGCGCTCTTTTGATTCTATTGAACCGGCGGGTAACTCGACGTTTTCAGCTCGCAGCGCAGCTTCTACATCGGCAACGGTTAAGCTGCGAGACGCTAAAGCCTGTCTGTCAAGCCAAACGCGCATAGCATACACTTTACCGCCACCAATCCGCATCCGCGCCACACCATCAACAACAGAGAAGCGGTCCGACAAATAGCGGTTGGTATAATCTGTCAACTCTAAGGTGGTCATTTTATCTGACACCAAATTGAGCCACATGATCACTTCATCGCCGCCATTGGCTTTTTGCACTTCTGGGGGATCGGCCTCCTCGGGCAAATTGTCGAGTAAACCGGAAATACGATCACGTATATCGTTAGCCGCATCTTCAATATTACGACTAATATCAAACTCTAAGGTTACCGATGAACGGCCATCACTGCTCGATGAGCTCACATGGCGAATACCTTCGACGCCGCTGATCCTGTCTTCTATCAATTGGGTTATTCGACTTTCGACCACAGCAGCACTGGCACCGCGATAGTTAGTGTCGATAGACACCACCGGCGGATCAATGTTTGGGTATTCACGTAGCGGTAATTTACCGAAAGATACTAGACCAAAAGCCACCAGCAACAAGCTGATTACCGAGGCAAATACGGGCCGCTTTACCGAGAGATCTGTCAGTATCATACCCTTGGCTCCGTGCTCGTATCCGCAAGATAACTAAACTTTTCAGCAAACTCCGTTTGCACTTTATCCCCGGGATGGACTTTTAGTAGACCACGAATAACCACATTTTCGCCCAAGACTAAACCGTCTAATATTTCTACCCAACCACGGGTACGAATGCCAATAGTCACTTGTTTGCGTTCAATCACCTTGTCGGCATTAACACTATAAACATAGTGACTATTTTGAATCGGGATAATGGCGGACTCTGGCAACATCAAGGCTTCGCGGCTACGTTTGATAAGTTTCACCTTCATCAACATACCCGGTAATAAACGCAGTTCAGGATTGGGAATTTCAGCGCGGACAATTACAGTGCGCGTCGTTGGGTTCACGCGGCTATCAATCGATGTCACGACTCCCTTAAAAATGACATCAGGAAACGCGACCGCTTTGGCTTCAACATCTTTTCCCGGTGCCAAGTCTTGAATAAAACGCTCTGGCACTGAAAAGTCGAGTTTAATCTTAGAGATGTCATCAAGTGTTGTGATCACAGTCCCGGGAGAAACCAAACTACCTACGCTAATTTGTCGTAACCCTAAACGACCATTAAAGGGCGCCAAAATAGTCCGATCATTGAGTGAAGCTTGCGCCTGTTCAAGCTCAGCGCGGGTAGTATCAATTAACGTTTGTAATCTGTCGCGCTCTAACTCTGCCACCGTGCGACTTGTCACTAATGAGCTAATTCGGGCGAATTCACGTTGGTTATCGCTGACTTTAACTTGCGCGGCTTTCACTTTTGCGATTTGCTCAGCGTTCTGCAATTGAACGAGCAATGTGCCCTTTTTCACTATGTCGCCATCATCAAACTTAAGTGCGGTGACTATATCGGTCACTTTAGGCGTAATCGTCACCGACTCAAAGGCCTTATTGGTGCCAATAGCTTCGACTTCATCACGAATGGGTGCCATGGCTGTTGTCGCTATGACCACATTGGGCATAATTTTTACCTGGGCCGTCGCGACCTCTTGCGGTTGCAAGGCTTGGTATCCAAACCAGGCCGCTACCACTAGGGTGATTAGTATCATTATTTTTTTCATCGGGCTTCCAGAAAGGACTCGCATAGTTAACGACTAGTTTACTCACTCACATCATCGCAGCAATACGTTTTACTTTTTCTTACAAATTACATTGTTATCGCTGAAGGGATCACTAAGACCCTATTGGGTTAAATAAACCGCAAAAAACTCAAAAATGGCCAATAAAAAAGGGCGATAATTCGCCCTTTTAGATGATGAATAATATTAACGTAGTTTACGTTCTTCTTTCATAAGGTTTGACAGTGACTTATATACATTAGTGACTATTTCATCACTCAATGGTTTATCTTCACCATCACGTAAGAAGATTTTGGTTTCTTCAGGCGTATCACCATCTTCAAGCAGTAAACGATAATTGCCTTCTTTCAGCGCTAGCTTATCTTCGCCCCACAAGGAACTCCAGAAACCTGAGTTATCGTCAAACTTGATAAAATACAATCCTTTACTACTGTCCATATCGGCAATTTCAAAGCCCATTTCTGGCAGCACAATACGCAGACGATCCCACACTTGCTTATAGGGGGCTTTAGCAGACCAGTATGCTTTGCCGTCTTCCGGTGTAACCAGATCGACATTAATACCTAAGGTTTGTTTCAAACGATTAGCTTGAATCGATTGTTCGCGCTTAATACTGATATACGCAATAGCACTGTTGAGCATATCAATCGTATATCTTTGTTTATCTTCACCGTTTAACAATACTTTTTGCGCTTTATCGTCAAAAAATTCTTCGTGTTCAACTAAATGAATAACGATATTCGCGGTGCGACCATGCGGACGCGCTTCAACATCAAAACGATAACGCTGGCGAAGTAGATAAACGTTATCAGAACCCCACATGCTCGATTCGATCACTTCACGGCTTTCGATCCAATCGGTTTCTATCGTGCCTTTATCAAAATCACGACTGCGAATGGCAATGCCTTTTTGCACAAAGAAGCCATCTAAGTTGGTGAAGAGTTCTTGTTTCAAATCAACACTATTATCAATGGACTCAATCACGATTTTAATATTATCGCTGCCCTCTTCCACACGAGTACCCTCTGCCATCGGCAGTACTTGCAGTGGTGGACGAATATCTAAATCTTTACCATACAGCGTGGCATTGGCTTTAGACCCTAACGCAGGCACATCGAATTCTTTATTGTAGGGCGGTGTTTTTAATCCTGCGGGGATTTTAAGCAAAGGCGTTTGCTCAGCCTGAACATAGTCTTCACTACCGTTTGCTTGGCGACGCTCAAGTGGTGAACTGCACGCTGCAACAGCAGCAACTAAGATCAGTGGAGTGACTTTCTTTAACATTAATTATTTAACCTCTATCTGGGCACGAGTCATTGCTTCTATCAACAGACCATGACATTGCTCAGAAAGTTCAGTCAAAGGTAAACGAATATGGCCACATTTAATCAAACCCATGCGATGGGCTGCCCATTTTACGGGGATTGGATTGGCTTCACAAAAGAGTGTGCTATATAAACCGCGCAGCGGCGTGTCTATCGTAAGAGCAAGCTCAGCGTTGCCCGCAAGTGCGGCATCACACATTGCTTTAAAAGCTTTTGGCGCGATGTTATTCGCCACTGAGATAACGCCGTTACCACCCAAGAGTAAAAATTCTCTGGCAGTGGCATCATCGCCGCTGTACAGCATAAAGTCATCACCGCACAATTCGCGCAGGCGTTTGACACGGGATAAGTCACCGGTTGCTTCTTTAACGCCAATAATGTTGCTAACGCTGACTAACTCGGCAACGGTTTCTGGCAACATATCAACAGCAGTACGGCCTGGTACATTATAAAGAATTTGTGGAATATCTGTGCTGGCAGCCACAGCTTTATAATGCGCAATCAACCCTTTAGGGGTTGGCTTATTATAATATGGCGTGACGCCAAGCATAGCGGCGACACCCACCTTAGATAAGGACTTGGTGAGCTCAACGGCTTCAGATGTGGCATTAGCACCATTGCCACCAATAACCGGAATTCGGCCTGCTGCAAATTTAACAGTTTGTGAAACCACCGTTACATGCTCAGACATAGGCAGAGTCGCTGACTCGCCTGTGGTACCAACGGCTACAATGGCATCTGTACCTTGGTCAATATGGAATTCGACTAACTTTTCAAGACTTGCAAAATCTACTGAGCCATCACTGTTCATTGGCGTGATTAAGGCTACGATGCTTCCGTTTATCATCTGACTTTCCCCAAGATTTCAGGATTTGCTATGGTACTGATGCCAACCATTAATGACAAGCATTAACGGGGCTCTCAAATTGAATTAGTTATGGTAGCATTACATCCCGCACAAAAACTCAACTTTAACCCTGAGTTTTCGCTCTATGATATCGAAAAGTGAGGAGAATTCATGACCAATTTCCTGGTCGTAACAGCAATGGGGCTCGACCGTCCTGGGCTCGTAGGTAGACTAGCTCGGCTTGCCAGTGACTGTGACTGCGATATCGTCGACAGCCGAATGGCATTATTTGGTAACGAATTTACCCTAATTATGATGTTATCAGGCTCGTGGGTATCTATAACTAAAATAGAAAGCATGCTCCCAAGCCTTGGTGTCGAATTAGAACTGATGACAGTAATGAAGCGTACCTCTAAACATACGCCACAAAATTACCTCTCTCGCCTTGAAGTATGCTTCACAGGTAAAGACCAACGCGGCACCATTAAACGTATCACGCAATTCTTGGCTGACAGATCATTAGATCTCGCAGCAGTCCGCTCCTACTCTGAAGAACTTCCTGATGGTGAGCAGACTCAAAATGTGTCATTAACCATTAATATTCCTGAAAAAGTTGAACTAGAAAAGCTTGAACAGAGTATCTATCAACTCGCCCAAGATATGACCTTAAATTGTATTATTCGTCGTATGGAAGGCACCGCAATATTAGAGGATAGAGGATAAAAGATGAACACCTTAACTGCAGGGGCCAAAGCGCCTCAATTCACCCTTAAAGATCAGCATGGCAACTCAGTTTCATTGGCTGATAGCCTTAAGCAAGGCCCTGTTTTAGTGTACTTTTACCCGAAAGCATCCACTCCGGGGTGTACAGTACAAGCCTGCGGATTACGTGATAGCAAAGCTGCACTTGATAACCATAATGTGACTGTATTAGGCATTAGCCCAGATCCTGTGGCTAAACTGGCAAAGTTTGCTGAAAAACAAGCGCTCAACTTTGCCTTACTCAGTGATGAAGACCACAGCGTTGCCGATGCTTTTGGAGTTTGGGGTGAGAAAACCTTCATGGGCAAAACCTATGACGGCATCCACAGATTAAGTTTCCTTATCAATACTGACGGCACTATCGCCCATGTGTTTGATAAGTTTAAAACCAAAGATCACCATGAAGTTGTACTCGCGAAAATTGCAGGTTAATTGATTAAGTGTAATAACCAAATATGCTAATTTTATCGATTATCCGATTTGAAGTTGTATAACAGTGGCACATCAACTTGATTCACTTGAATAAATAATCAGCAATTGATAACGACAAAGGCTCTAAAATAGAGCCTTTTTTATGAAAAAATTTCATGTTGCCATAAATAAAAAGCCCGTCTGCATTCAGCATAACGGGCTTTATATTATTGACTGTTCCATATCGGTTAGAACAAAACTATCACTCACTTAAAGATGTAATGTCTCTTTAGCAAAGGGGATAGTAAGCTTACGCTGATGTACTAACGAGGCTTTGTCTAATTTGTCCAATACATCAAACAAGGTGCGTAAATCCCGCGCCATACGGTTCAGTAAAAAACGCCCGACGTCTTCAGGTAATTGCAGCCCACGCATGGCCGCGCGGCGTTGTAGTGCGGCAAGTTTTTCATCATCCGCCATAGGCTGCAGTTGATAATTAAGCCCCCATTGCATGCGTGAGACAAGATCGGGTAGCAGAAATCCCGCATCAATCGGTGATGAACAGCCACTGACCACTAAGGCACAATTTTTATGTTCTGCCACTCGATTATAAAGATCAAAAATCGCTTCTTCCCATACGGGATGGCCAGCGATCGCGTCAACATCATCAATACACACTAAATCTAGCTGCTCTAAACCTTCCAACAAGGCTGTTGAAATACTGGCATGTATGCCTAAGGGGATATAAAAACTACGGCGGTCGACTTCATTGGCATGGGCGCAAGCGGCGTGCATTAAATGCGTTCGGCCAGATTTGACTGGTCCCCAGAAATAAATAGCAGCTTCACCATGCCCTTCTGCACTGGCTCTTAGTTTTTGAATAAGCTCATCATTACCCGAAGCCGGATAATAACTATTAAAGGTTTCGTCATCTGGCAAATGCACAGGTAGCGAGAGTTGTAGAGGTGAGTTTAATGGCACTCGGTCTTCTCAATTCAAATTAACACAAGGCAGTGCTAAGTAAACTTAGCACTGCCAATAATATTCTAGGGTAAACGCCACTCATAAACCGGTTTACCCGCTTTATTTGCGACTGGACTAAACTCGCCTGCACTCACAGGGGCGACCACAGAAATACGCGGCTCTAAACTCAACAAACGTTCTAAATCGGTTTCTGAACCAAACAAATCTAATGAGAATGTCGCGGTATGACCTTTGATATGCGTTAACGTGGCATTTTTAACTGCACTGAGCTGTTTTAAATACTTTTCAACTTCCACTAATTGCGCCATTTTTTGTATGTTTACAAAGGTAACACTCGCCCCTTGCTGCGCGCCCGTATCAGCAATGGCATATTTGGTAAAATAATATTCCCCTAGCGCCGCCATCATAGCTGTCAATGCCTGGGGCGAACTCTCAGCAGTGCCGTTAAAGGTAAATATAGGTGGCGTTAAAGAATCAACCGTCGCCTTATTATATAAATTTAAACGATAACGAACTTGATTACCTACGGCATCAATCGCCACTAATGCCAGAAAATCAGCTTGATAACGGCCAGAGACACTGGCCACAATATCGGCAAACATGCCCTTAATATCGTTAGGATTAATGCCCATAAGCTCGTCAAGATCGAGAATTGGTAATAGCACAGGAATACCGCGGGCATCGGAAAAATCACTAAATTGTTTACGTTCAGCTAAGGTCGACGAATCACTTAAAATGATAGTGTCCCCCTCTCCAGGCATCGCCACCCAAAACAATGTTAGAGGACGCTGAGTTCCCCATACCGGTAATTGCGCTTGGCGCAGCAAAGCCACAATGCGACGGTGTTCAAAACTGGCCGTTAACAACAACTGACCATTTTGTTCAATATAGCCATATTGGCTCAACAAGGTATCAGGATTACGAAGTTGAGACTGAATAAGACTATTATTTAAAGAACGTGCCGTACCGGTATTTTTGATAATCACTTGCTCAAGCGCACTCTTTAAGGCTTTGTCACGTTCAGCAACCGCCCGAGAAGACACAGGCACATTGGCCTCATCTAATTTACTCACCTCAACAGCGTTAACGCTATGAAGTGTGGATAGACAATATAGAAATGCAATTAAGCTCGACTTCAGTAGGAATTTCAGCATTTTTTGAATAGTTGAAGTAACGTCAGATAACGTAAATTGTACCATAGTTAACGCCTTAAGCGAGTCTTGACAAAATTTAGCCCTATTTCCATGCCTGATAGGGTATTGAAAAACCAAACAGTGATCCGAGTCGGTAAAGCAGATTATTTTCCACTGCTCAAATCCCAACAAACTGTTATCATCTCGCGGTTTACCCTAAAATTAATGAGAATAATAAATGAGACGACTTGCTATCCCCCTACAGGGCGCACAAATGCTGTTTGTAGCCTTTGGTGCCTTAGTATTAATGCCGCTACTGACAGGACTTGATACCAGTGTGGCATTATTTACCGCGGGTATTGGTACCCTATTATTTCAATTGATCACTAAGCGACAAGTACCTATTTTTCTTGCTTCTTCCTTCGCTTTTATCGCCCCTATATTGTATGGCGTGCAAACTTGGGGCATTCCCTCAACGATGGGCGGCATTATGGCGGCAGGTGTGGTTTACGTCATGCTCGGCGCATTGGTTAAAGTGCGCGGCACTGAGTTTATTCATAGACTATTACCGCCAGTGGTTGTCGGCCCGGTAATTATTATTATCGGTTTAGGTTTGGCACCAGTGGCAGTGAATATGGCTTTAGGTAAAAGTGGGGATGGTAGTGTGACCTTAGTTGCCACAAATATAGCCTTATTTATTTCACTTGCATCACTGTGCACCACTATCGCTGTGGCTATTTTTGCCAAGGGTTTATTAAAAGTAATGCCGATTTTAGCTGGCATTATAGTAGGTTATGGCCTGAGTCTCGCTTTTGGCATTGTTGATTTTGCCGTTGTGACTACTGCAAGTTGGATTGCCATACCTAAATTTGTCACCCCAGAACTAAATTGGTATGCCATCGCTTTTATGATCCCTGTTGCTATAGCACCTGCGGTTGAACACATTGGCGATATTCTGGCGATATCAAATGTTGCTGGTAAAGATTTTATGAAAAAACCAGGCTTACACCGTACTCTGACAGGCGATGGGATTGCGACCATCGCGGCGGCGGCCTTTGGCGGCCCACCAAACACGACTTATTCTGAAGTGACGGGAGCCGTCACATTAACCCGTAATTTCGACCCTAAAATTATGACTTGGACCGCAATTACCGCCATCACTTTAGCCTTTGTTGGCAAACTAGGCGCGCTGATGCAAACTATTCCAGTGCCTGTAATGGGCGGCATTATGTGTTTACTATTTGGCTCCATTGCGGCAGTAGGATTAAGCACATTAATTCGCAATCAGGTTGATTTATCCGAACCGCGTAACTTGAGTATTGTCGGTGTTACTTTAGTATTTGGTATCGGCGGTATGGCATTTGGCATCGGTTCGTTTAGCCTAACGGGTATCAGTTTATGCGGCATTGTGGCTATTGTAATGAACTTAATATTACCCGCGACTAAAGAGCATGCGCACGATACGCCATCGCACTAATAGTCTGCTTAATGGGATATAGGTTTAATAGAATATTGATTGCGCTGATGATTAAAACGAACAAAATACAACGGTTTTTCTCAAGTAATCATCAACTGATATTACCAACAAAAAAGCCGCTACGATTCAATCGTAGCGGCTTTTTTATCAACAATAAGCTAGCGCTTATTCTTCAGTTTTACTCTTAGCGGCTGCAGCTGTAATCAGTGGTTGTAACTCGCCTTTTTGGAACATTTCCACGATGATATCGCAGCCACCAATCAGCTCGCCTTCGATCCACAATTGTGGAAAAGTCGGCCAGTTAGCAAACTTAGGTAATTCTGCGCGAATGTCTGGATGCTGAAGAATATCCACGAATGCAAACTGTTCACCACAGTTAATCATGATCTGGGCGACCTGTGACGAGAAGCCACAGCTCGGTAACTTAGGAGAACCTTTCATATAAACAATGATTGGGTTTTCGGTGATCTGCTGTTTAATTTTCTCTACTGTTTCCATTTTGATTCCTAAGTAGGGTGACATTGACACAATAGCACTATTGTACGACAGCTAGACACAGAACAAAATCCCATAGTTTGTAAGGTTATGCCAACATTTGTTTTTTCGATGCCGCTATCGAGTAAACAATGATTCACATCACAAATTTTATCGGTACAATAGTCACAGTGAGCACGTTTAAAAACGATAACCTAAGACCATGGAGAGATACTAATGGCTTTCGAATTACCCGCATTACCATATGCAAAGAACGCACTAGAACCACACATTTCTCAAGAAACCATTGAATACCACTACGGCAAGCATCACAACACTTATGTTGTTAAGCTAAACGGCTTAATCGAAGGAACTGATTTTGCAGGTAAATCTTTAGAAGATATCATCAAAACTTCTACAGGTGGCGTATTCAACAACGCAGCTCAAGTGTGGAACCACACTTTCTACTGGAACTGCCTAGCACCTAATGCTGGCGGAGAGCCAACAGGCCCAGTTGCTGATGCGATTAAAGCTGCATTTGGCTCATTCGATGCCTTCAAAGCACAATTTACTGATTCAGCAGTAAACAACTTCGGTAGCGCTTGGACATGGTTAGTGAAAAAAGCCGATGGTACTGTTGCTATCGTTAACACTAGCAATGCAGCAACACCACTGACTGACAGCACAGTAACGCCAATCATGACAGTTGACGTGTGGGAACACGCTTACTACATCGATTACCGCAACGTGCGTCCTGACTACCTTGCCCACTTCTGGCAGCTAGTTAACTGGGACTTTGTGAATAAAAACTTCACAGCTTAATTTATTTATCTTCATTAAATAAACCCAGAAAAAGAGCCCTCGCGGCTCTTTTTTTATACATTGCGCTCGCCACCCGCCATTTATTACATTCAATTCAGCTTACAAATAACAAGTGCAATAATTGCGTTTGCAACTATTTGTTGTTGTTTTATTTAGTATTTTTTATCGCAAGTCTTGAATATGTGTCTAAGATTAGAGTAGGAAGCTGGTTAACCAGTTCCGTTCCATGACATCACTGGCGTTTCAGGGGGTTTATATGGGCATTTTCGAGCATTACCAAAAGCGCTATGAGAAAAAACTCGATGAAGAATATTCTTTGCAGGAGTTTTTGGACATCTGTAAAGCAGATCGCAGCGCTTATATGTCAGCATCGGAGCGACTGCTGCTTGCCATTGGCGCAGCAGAAGTGATTGATACCGCAAAGAACTCAACATTAAGCCGTATCTTTTCGAATCGACTTATATCACGTTATCCCGCCTTTAAAGATTTCTTTGGTATGGAAGATGCCATAGAGCAAATAGTGGCTTACCTTAAGCACTCAGCTCAAGGTTTAGAAGAATCAAAACAAATTCTGTATCTACTTGGGCCTGTCGGCGGCGGTAAGTCATCATTAGCCGAAAAACTCAAAGCCCTGATGCAAAAAATACCCATTTATATCCTGAGCGCAAATGGGGTACGCAGCCCTGTTAACGACCACCCTTTTAGCCTATTTGATTTAGAGGAAGATGGTCAGCTATTAAAAGATGAATTCAACATCCCTAACCGCTATCTAAAAACGATCATGTCACCTTGGGCGGTAAAACGCTTACATGAGTTTGGCGGAGATATTGCTAAATTCCGTGTAGTAAAAGTATTTCCCTCTATTTTAGACCAAGTCGCTATCGCAAAAACGGAGCCTGGGGATGAAAATAACCAAGATATTTCCTCCCTTGTTGGTAAAGTGGATATTCGTCAACTTGAGCACTTCTCTCAAAATGATGCCGATGCTTACGCCTATTCGGGTGCTTTGTGCCGTGCAAATCAAGGCATGATGGAATTTGTCGAAATGTTTAAGGCGCCCATAAAGGTGCTACACCCCTTACTCACTGCCACACAAGAAGGTAACTACAATGGCACGGAGGGCTTATCAGCCCTGCCCTTTAGCGGAATTATTTTAGCGCACTCAAACGAGTCGGAATGGACAACTTTTAAGAATAATAAAAATAATGAGGCGTTTCTCGATAGAGTTTATATCGTCAAAGTACCCTATTGCTTACGGGTCTCGGAAGAACTGCAAATCTATCAAAAATTGCTGTTCAACTCAGAGTTATCTAAAGCGCCCTGCGCACCGGGGACCTTAGAAACACTGGCACAATTTAGCGTACTATCCCGTATGAAAGCCCCTGAAAACTCGTCTATTTATTCAAAGATGCGCGTGTATGACGGGGAAAGTTTAAAAGACACCGATCCTAAGGCTAAGTCTTATCAAGAATATCGCGATTATGCGGGCGTTGATGAAGGTATGAATGGCTTATCTACCCGCTTCGCCTTCAAAATTTTATCGCGAGTATTTAATTTCGACCACTCCGAAATAGCTGCGAACCCAGTGCATTTATTTTATGTACTCGAGCGCCAAATTGAACAAGAACAGTTCCCCGGCGATACCGCCGAGCGCTATTTAGAGTTTCTAAAAGGCTATTTAATCCCTAAATATGTCGAATTTATTGGTAAAGAAATCCAAACAGCATATTTAGAGTCTTACTCTGAATATGGTCAAAATATTTTTGATCGCTATGTCATCTATGCCGACTTTTGGATCCAAGATCAAGAATACCGCGACCCTGAAACAGGCCAACTTTTTGATCGCGCAGCCCTTAACGCTGAACTGGAGAAGATTGAGAAACCTGCGGGGATCAGTAACCCTAAAGATTTTCGTAATGAAATTGTCAACTTTGTACTGCGTGCCCGTGCAAATCATGAGGGTAATAACCCGCTCTGGACTAGTTACGAGAAACTTCGCACTGTGATCGAGAAAAAAATGTTCTCCAACACTGAGGATTTACTGCCCGTTATTTCCTTTAACGCTAAAACTTCGAACGACGATCAGCGTAAACACGATGATTTTGTCAATCGAATGATGGAAAAAGGCTATACCAAAAAACAAGTTCGACTCTTGTCTGAGTGGTACTTACGGGTTCGTAAATCTTCTTAAACTTACGCGAACTCAGTACAGGGCTTTGGTGCTACCAAAGCCTACGCTAAGTTTTAGGAGGTGCGTATGGCGAACTTTATCGATAGACGTTTGAATGCGAAAGGGAAGAGTACGGTAAACCGTCAACGTTTTATCAATCGATATAAACAACAAATTAAAAAAGCCGTTAGCGATGCGGTCACTCGTCGCAGCGTAACGGATGTAGATAAAGGTGAAAAAATCAGTATTCCCACACGGGATATAAGTGAACCACAGTTTCACCAAGGTAAAGGCGGTATTAAGGATAGAGTGCATCCGGGTAATGATCAATTTACCCGCGGCGATAAAATTGACCGCCCACCTGCGGGTTCTGGTGGCGGTTCAGGTAAAGGTGACGCCTCAAATTCGGGGGAAGGCGACGATGATTTTGTGTTCGATATCTCCAAAGATGAATACCTAGAGTTATTATTTGAAGATTTGGAACTGCCTAATCTTCAAAAGAATCGTCTGAACAAATTGGTTGAGTATCAAATCTATCGCGCAGGGTTTACCAATGATGGTGTGCCTGCCAATATCAATATAGTCCGTTCTTTACGTTCATCATTGGCACGCCGTATTGCCATGTCTGCCGGCAAGAAAAAGCGATTAAAGGAGTTAGAACAAGAGCTGGCTAAACTGGAAGATATTCCAGGTACTAAGGCTGAATTAATCCTAGATTTAAAAGCTCAAATTGAAGAGTTAAAGCAAAAAATTGCACGAGTGCCGTTTATTGACACCTTCGATTTACGCTTTAATAACTTTTCTAAACGAGAAATCCCTTCTAGCCAAGCGGTGATGTTTTGCCTCATGGATGTCTCAGGCTCTATGGATCAAGCCACCAAGGAAATGGCAAAACGTTTTTATATTTTGTTGTATCTATTTTTAACCCGTACCTATAAAAATCTAGAAGTGGTTTATATCCGACACCATACACAAGCCAAAGAAGTCGATGAACACGAGTTTTTTTACTCCCAAGAAACCGGCGGTACTATTGTGTCCAGCGCCTTAAAATTAATGCACGAAATTCAACAGGTACGCTACCCCGCCAATGAATGGAATATCTATGCCGCTCAAGCCTCAGATGGCGATAACTGGGCCGACGACTCCCCCACTTGCAAACAATTATTAGAACAAAAAATACTGCCATTAGTGCGCTACTACAGTTACATCGAGATCACCAATCGCGCCCATCAAACACTGTGGTACGAGTATGAATCCCTGCAACGGCAATACGCCAATATTGCCGTACAACATATACGTCAAGCCGAAGATATTTACCCTGTCTTTAGGGAATTATTTAAGAAACAAGCGGTTTAAGGGGGGAAGAAATATGGGAACACTTAAATCAATACCATGGACACCGCTAAGCGATGGCCCAGATTGGAGCTTTGAGTTACTACAGGACTATCTCAAGGAAATAGAGCGGGTAGCCGCACTTTATAAACTCAGTAGTTATCCAAATCAAATTGAAGTCATCACCGCCGAACAAATGATGGATGCTTATGCGGGGATAGGCATGCCTATAGGTTATACCCATTGGTCCTTTGGCAAGCGCTTTATTGAAACAGAACAAGGTTATAAACGCGGCCAAATGGGACTAGCCTACGAAATTGTTATTAATTCAAACCCTTGTATTGCCTATTTGATGGAGGAAAATACCATCACAATGCAAGCATTGGTGATTGCTCATGCCTGTTTTGGACATAACAGTTTTTTTAAAAGTAACTATCTATTCAAAACATGGACCGATGCCAGTTCGATTATTGATTATCTGGTGTTTGCTAAAAACTATATTAGCGACTGTGAACAAAAACATGGCGTAGAACAGGTCGAAAGCGTCATAGACTCTTGCCATGCGCTGATGAATTACGGTGTTGATCGCTATAAGCGTCCCTCTAATATTTCATTCAGCGAAGAGCAAGCGAAACAAAAGGATCGTGAAGCTTATCTTCAAAGCCAAGTAAACGATTTATGGCGCACTATTCCAAACCAGCACATGGCACAATCTCAGACAAAAACACGACGTTTTCCTGCTGAGCCACAGGAAAACATCTTGTATTTCATCGAGAAAAACGCACCCTTACTAGAACCATGGCAACGAGAGATCATCCGAATAGTGCGTAAAATGGCGCAATACTTTTACCCACAAAAGCAAACTCAAGTAATGAATGAAGGTTGGGCGACATTCTGGCATTACACGATATTGAATCACTTATATGACGATGGCATGGTCACTGACCGCTTTATGATGGAGTTTTTGCAAAGCCATACTGGTGTCATTGCCCAACCAGACTATAACAGTCGTTATTACAGTGGCATTAACCCTTATGCATTAGGTTTTGCCATGTTTACTGATATTCGACGTATTTGTGAAAATCCAACCGATGAAGATAAAGCTTGGTTTCCCGATATTGCCGGCAGTAACTGGATAGATACATTGCACTTTGCGATGCAAAACTTTAAAGATGAAAGCTTTATTAGCCAATATCTCTCACCTAAAGTCATTCGCCAATTTAAATTATTTGGTATCCATGATGATGAGCAACGTAATTATCTGTCAGTATCCGCGATTCATGATCAACAAGGTTATCAAGATATTCGCCAGTTATTATCACAGCAATATAACCTGTCCAATATAGAACCCAACATCCAAGTACATAATGTAGAGGTCAATGGTAATAGATCGTTAACGCTACGTTATGTTCCTAATAATGAGATCCCGTTAGCGAATAATCATAAAGAGGTATTAAAACATTTACATCGATTATGGGGGTTCACTGTGACTCTTGAGCAAATAAATGAAGACGGAAGTATTATTACCTTAGCATCCTGCCCTGATACTGTTAAATTGGAATAATACGTATAAAAGCCGTTATTATAAATATCTTTATAATAACGGCTTTTATACGTAACCGACTTCTATCTTAATGTGATATTACTGACGACTATTAATTATCTTGTGCAATCGAAGCCGGCATATCTTCACGTAACAATAACCACATTTTCCCACTATTCATGCCGTAAGTACGCATCAATGCGGATACATCAAGATAATTTTTCGCCTGTGCCAGTAGCTCTAACTCTTTGTAAAAGTTTAACGCTAATAACCGTGCATCAGAACTTGAGAAATAGTAGCGTCCGACTCGGCTATACAAACCTTTAAAGCCATTTAAAATCAACACATAAAGTGGATTGCCAGATGAGAAAGCTAAGGTGTGATGCAATAAATAGTCAAATTCGGCATAGGATTCTGCCGTATCTTCTAATTGATGAATTTTGGCGAGTACGTCTACCGCAGTATCAGGATTGTAACGCAGCGCACCGCGGAAATAGATGGCACTCACATTAGTTCTAGCCGATAACAATTGATCAACTAACACCGGAAATCCTTCAGGATTGAGATCGGCAATAGTCTCAAGAATATTCAAACCAGAGGTTTCCCAGAAGTTATTAACTCGAGTCGGTTTACCGTGTTGAATTTTCAACCATCCATCGCGCGCTAAGCGCTGCAACACTTCACGTAAGGTGGTACGAGTCACGCCAATCAACTCAGAGAGTTCACGTTCAGCCGGTAAAATGGATCCTGGGGGAAACTTATTGTCCCATATGGATCTCACAATATACTTCTCTGCAAAACTTGCAGGTCCTTTGGCATTGATTATCATCAGCCACTTATCCAGTTGTTGTGTACCTTAATGGTCACTGATCATACCAGAGCCGGAAAAAATGGAAACCATTCACTTAAATTCATCACCTGACCACAGTGTAAATGTCACATAACTGTTCAAAAAAACAACCAATATCAAGCTAGAATTAATCATTTTGCCGAGTAGCTCCGCTTTTTGAAATGTGATCAATAGTATATCGTTACATTAGCTTTCTCTTTAGGCTAGACTGCTTTCACAAACACAGGTATTAATTAAGCTATTAATACCCATTAGTGCAATTTTTAACATCATGAGAAGGATGGCGGCCATGCCCGTGACAATGAGTCAGGCGTTTATTGGAAACTTCTTAGGAAATTCTCCTAAATGGTACAAGATAGCGATACTGTCATTTTTAATTATTAACCCAATACTCTTTTTCTATGTAGACCCCTTTGTCGCTGGTTGGGTGTTGGTACTTGAATTTATTTTTACCCTAGCCATGGCATTAAAATGTTATCCATTGCAGCCTGGTGGTTTATTAGCAATTGAAGCCGTCGCAATCGGTATGACTTCGGCAAGTCAAGTGCTGCACGAAATAGAAGCAAACTTAGAAGTATTATTGTTACTGGTCTTTATGGTGGCCGGTATTTATTTTATGAAGCAGTTATTGTTATTTGGCTTCACAAAAATTATTACTAAAGTACGTTCTAAAATTTTAGTGTCATTGATGTTTTGCTTAGCCTCAGCATTTCTATCCGCCTTCTTAGACGCACTCACCGTTATTGCCGTGATTATTGCTGTTGGAGTTGGTTTTTATTCTATTTATCATAAAGTGGCCTCAGGTAAAGATTTTAGTGCCGATCACGATCATACCTCTGAAGGTAAGAACGCAAACGGTGACGATCAGTTAAACGAACAAGAACTTGATGCTTTCCGTGGATTTTTGCGTAATCTGCTAATGCATGCGGGCGTGGGTACTGCACTTGGCGGCGTATGTACTATGGTTGGTGAGCCACAAAACTTAATTATTGCCGCTCAAGCAAATTGGCAGTTCGGCGAATTCGCCATTCGCATGTCTCCCGTAACTGTTCCTGTATTACTGGCTGGTATTTTGACCTGTTTCTTAGTCGAAAAATTCCATATCTTTGGTTATGGCGCGAAGCTTCCTGATGCCGTACATAAAATCCTATGCGATTACGCTGCACATGAGGATTCACGCCGCACCAATAAAGACAATATGAAGTTGATCGTACAAGCTTTAGTGGGTATATGGTTAATTGCAGGCTTGGCCTTACATTTAGCCTCAGTTGGCTTAATTGGTCTTTCTGTGATTATTTTAACCACCGCTTTTAACGGCGTAACCGATGAACATGCACTCGGTAAAGCCTTCGAAGAAGCATTACCTTTTACCGCCTTATTAGCCGTATTCTTTGCCGTGGTTGGGGTTATTATTGACCAACATTTATTTGCCCCCGTGATCCAGTGGGCGCTGAGCTATCAAGGCAATACCCAGTTAGTGATTTTCTATATCGCTAACGGTCTTTTGTCTATGGTGAGCGATAACGTCTTTGTCGGTACTGTGTATATCAACGAGGTCAAAGCGGCATTGATCAGTGGTCAAATTAGCCGTGATCAATTTGACTTACTAGCAGTAGCGATTAATACAGGAACCAACTTGCCTTCAGTAGCAACACCGAATGGCCAGGCGGCATTTTTATTCTTGTTAACCTCTGCTCTGGCGCCACTTATCCGTTTATCTTACGGAAGAATGGTATGGATGGCATTACCCTACACTATTGTTCTCTCCCTCGTCGGAGTGATGGCAATCGAAACCGGTTTTCTTGAACAAGCCACTCAATATTTTTATGATTCACAACTAATTATGCATCACAGTACCCAAGAAGTACTGGGGTCTATGAGTAGCCACTAATTTTGTTGATTGACTGAACTTTATTTAATAAGTAGAGTCTAAAAAACGCCCCCATCTTTGAGGGCGTTTTTGCTAATACGGAGTTCCATTTTGACTGTACTGACGCGCTTTGCCCATTCTCGTTCGTCTTGGTTTCTTCTTGGTGGCACAGCCCTTGGATTAGAGCTAACCGCATTGTATTTTCAGCATGTAATGAAACTCGACCCTTGCGTCATGTGTATTTATCAAAGGTTGGCCGTTATTGGTCTGTTGGTCGCAGGCCTTATCGGTATGACAGCGCCAAAATATCGCATTATTCGCCTTTTAGCAGCGTTACTCTGGGCGGTGAGTGCAACATGGGGACTCAAATTAGCCTTATCGCTTGTGGATATGCAAACTAATCCATCCCCTTTCTCAACGTGCTCATTTTTACCTGAGTTTCCAGCTTGGATGCCACTACATGAATGGTTTCCTTCGATAATGCTTCCTACGGGGATGTGTACTGATACTCAGTGGGGCTTTATGGGCGTAACAATGGCCGAATGGATGGTCGTAGTCTTCAGTGGTTTTTTGGTCGCTTGGCTGCTGTTTATCGTACCGATTGTAAGTGGTTCTACGAAACCTTCTCTGTACAAATAATAACACTCTGCTTGCTGAACGGGGAAACCAATCGCGTTATCTTAGCGAACATAACCATTTATACCAATCACATTAAATATCTAATCAGTTCAGAGCCTCACAGGCATCTCAATCCAAGGCGCATTGACGCAGAAATGGTTATTCCCTTTTAAGTCAATGCAACACCGGAGTGGGATGCCTGTGTGGCTCCCGAAGGGCAGGTTTCAACGCGCTTTATACTGCGTTCAAGGCTTTAGACAGAGCACCACTATGCCTTCAAGCCTTCGCCTTGTCTAAAGCGCGTTGAACTCCCGCTGAATGAACAGATATTTAATACGATCGGTATTAGGCTAGAGCGTTTTAAAAGTCCACACTACAATAACATAAAGGACAGGGCACACCATTTATGTGCCCTGTCCTTTATTCGTTATGACGTCATAATCAACCAAGGGGACTGCAAGAACTAAGAGGTGATTGGTCTAACCATGCTTTTGCTTGTATATGCTCATTGCTGGTAAATACTTTTACGGAACACGGTAACATGCAGGCGAGCGTATTGACCATAGTGCTCATTCTGGCGTCATCGACTAGCATCACTACCCTTGAAAAATCACTTAAATGGAATAAACCTAAAACTGCATCATCCCATAAGGCTCCAACAGATATGCCCTCAAATTCTGACGAAAACTCATACCACAGTCGAATACAGGCATGGTCTTGCAACTTGGTTTCAATGGCGGGAATAAGATAGCTTTCAACATCCTCGCGGCTAACACGACCCGATGCCACAACAACTAATATGTCATCAGCATAACCCAAAGAGACTGTTAGCATTGAGGACTCCTTAGCAATTAGCAATCTTTGCGTCTAAAAATAGTTAACGCCATTAAAACAAAGATGCTCAAGCAATAATATAAATGCGAAAAAAGGCTAGAGTGGTAACGGTTTTTAAGACTCACAGCGGTAATGCAAGATGAATAAATATATTGAAACTCATCATCACTAACGCATTGTCAAAACTAGGCGGTGACTTGTAATTTAGCGATTTCTTGATCGAACAAATTTTTAATCAAACTGGAAAACTCGGTTATAAATAAGGTCTGTGCTGGCGTTGCCTTGTAATTAGCCACTAAAGCTAAGATTTCTTCTAGATCGTAAACGATGGCATCAACTTCACGGATAATGATATTACGCTGTGCGAATGATAATGACGGATTTTGACCGCACACCATAATAATCTGCGCCGATAATTGCTCTTCAAACAACTCCATCACAGTATCATCGGAAATGACCTGTGAACTCGGCGTTTCAAATAAGCCTAGATGTTCAGTTAAATACTGGATCAAATGTATATAACCATCTTTATCTGTAACCATTCTTAACCCTTAAAACTCATTAACTTAGAATATAGCAGTATGCTATTATTACCATATTTATCAATATCAAAGAAGCCGATAATTCGGCTTCTTATCGATCCACCACTGACACTTATTGCTAACTCTATCTCATATTAACGGGTCAACATCGTGATCTACGCCAATATTGTGAAAGTTACTGAGTCAAGGTTAGTACAAATGACACAGGTACGGCTTGGCTAATACTCGATAAACCCGCAATTTCACGCAATTTATCCACTCCAGCAACAAGATCAAACTCATTAGCGTTAACTATTACAGGCTGAAAACTGCTGACTTGCAGTTTATTATCCGTAATTTTAGTGATTAACACTGAAAAAGTCTTAGTTTGAGTTTTACCATGCAGTGAAATTTTGCCCTCAATATCCGCTATTTTACTTTCGCCAACGCTCAGTTCCTTGATCAACTTATTATCAACTTGCGACGACAACTTGAGCTCAGGATATAAAGAGACTTCAAATAACAAGCTCTGCATCCGCTCGTCGCGAATATCAATGCCCGTTGCGACACCGATTAGCGGAATTGTTAACTCAAATTGCCCATTATCTTTAAGCTGGCCTTTGAGTTGTTTAAAGTGATGGACTTCAGCAATATCACCTTTCTTTACCGAAACAAAACTGACTCGCGAATCCTGTTCGACCACTTGCCATTGAGCAAAGCAGCTAAAGCTGGCCATAGCAGATAAAGCCACTATTCCTATCCATTTTTTCATCGTCTCAGTCCTCTAAAAGTGAGTTTAAAAGTCATGCAGTAAAGTAAATCGACAAGCGTAGCGGATAACAATACTACTCAGTCAAATGTGATCCACACCACCTAACTGTCGCTAAAGATACTCTTTTTATCCATTAGCGACCAGTAAACTATGATTCATATTCGCACTAGCCATTTATCTAAACTATTGGCAAAAGCCTGTTTATCCGCTTGAGAAAAGGTATCCGGACCACCGGTATGCACGCCGGAACCCCGCAAGTCTTCCATAAAATCCCGCATCGTCAGTTTTTGTTTTATATTATCGACCGTATAGAGCTCGCCGCGAGGATTGAGTGCCAACGCCCCCTTTTCAATGATCAACGCCGCCAAAGGAATGTCTGCGGTAATCACTAAATGCGTTGGTTCAACATGATCAACAATATATTGATCCGCCACATCAAAACCCGCCCCCACGCGAATTTGGCTGATATAGGGCGATGGCGGTATACGGATCATTTGATTGGCCACCAGCACTAGCGGTAAGGCTTTGCGCTCAGCCGCCCGAAACAGCATTTCTTTAATGGGATTGGGACAAGCGTCGGCATCGACCCAAATTTTATAATCGCTCAATGTTATTTACTCAATACGTTAATGCTGACTGACAGTGGAGTATCACATTTGGTTTAACCTAAACTATGGCGTTAAACGAATTATGGTGCTAGACGGTCAATATCCCACTCAGCTTGATGACGGGTGTAAATAAAACGATCATGCAGCCGATGCTCCCCGCCCTGCCAAAATTCGATACTTGAAGGACGCACTAAATAGCCCCCCCAAAAACTGGGTAAAGGCACATCGCCTTTGGCGAACTTGGCCTTCATTTCGAAAAACTTCCCCTCAAGCACTTGTCTGGCGCTCAGTTTACTTGACTGCTGCGACACCCAAGCGGCAATTTGACTATCCTTGGGGCGAGTTAAAAAGTATTTAAGCACTTCGGCGGTCGAAAGCGCCTGCGCTTCACCCAATACTGATACCTGACGCTCTAAAGGATGCCAAGGAAAATGCAAACTGATTTTATTGTTCGCGGCGATCTGCTGGGCTTTGCGGCTACCTAAGTTAGTAAAAAACACAAAGCCAGTATCATCAAAACGCTTAAGTAGTACAATCCGTTGAAAGGGTTGCCCTTGCTCATCAACCGTCGCTACGCACATGGCGGTTGGATCGCTAAGCTCTGCATCCCTTGCCTGTGTCATCCACAATTCAAATAAATCCATCGGATTTTGCGGTAAATCGGCACGTCTTAAGCCGCCTTTAGCATACTCGCGGCGGATATCACTCAGATCTGTCATCGGGTTTCCTTAAGTAAACGGGCAGTCCAATCATGACAATAACCTTAATTACACCCAAAGGTCATCGCATCAATGGCATGAGTTTATCATGCATAATAGAAAAGCTTAGCCTTTCTCGGCATCAATAATCCATAAAAATGCTAAGAAAAAAGCCAAGACATACGCCTTGGCTTTTATCATTAACTTGAACGCGAACATCGACTTATTGATAAATGTCCATAACTGCGATTAATGGTAACCGTTCAACTTAGTTACTTTTTAACTAAGCCTTTGCCAACGGCCCACACATGTAGCATTTCAAGGCCCAGTGTTGCGCCGGCTAATGCAGTAATGTCGGCAGAATCATAAGCGGGCGCGACTTCCACCACATCCATACCCACAATGTTCATACCGCGTAAACCCCGGATGATTTTCATCGCTTTATCGCTAGTTAAACCGCCACAGACAGGCGTGCCAGTACCAGGTGCGAATGCTGGGTCCAAACAATCGATATCGAAGGTTACATATAACGGCATATCACCTACACGAGCACGAATTTGTGAAACGATATCATCGGCGGTTATGTCGTTAGCGGTGGCGGCATCGATGACCTGATAACCATGGGTTTCACGGTTGTACTCAGTGCGAATACCCACTTGCACAGAATGCGCAGGGTCGATAAGCCCTTCACGGGGTGCATGGTAGAACATAGTGCCGTGATCGTACTTGCTACCTTGGCTATAAGTGTCGGTATGTGCATCGAAATGCAATAGTGCCATTTTGCCGTATTTTTTATAGTGGGCACGCAGCAAAGGCAGCGTCACAAAGTGATCGCCACCAAAACTTAACAGGGTTTTGCCGGCATCGAGTACTTGAGTAGCAAAGGCTTCTAAACGCTGGGTAAAATCTTCAGCATCACCACAGTTAAAGACTAAGTCGCCCGCATCAACAATGTTAATACTTTTGCTTAGGCTAAAATCCCAAGGCCAACGCGTGTCTTCCCAGGCTAAGTTAACCGATGCACGGCGGATTGCATCTGGGCCCATACGGCCTCCAGAACGTCCTGTGGTTGCCATATCAAATGGCAAACCAATCACAACAACGTTAGCATCACTTTCTAGTGGTTTGAAGTTAAGCGGTTGGCGTAAATAACCAAACGCATTGGAATACAATGAATAATCTGGTTTATCAGCAATCGTGGTCATACACACTCCCAAAATAAAACGCCAAAAAATTACATGAGTTCAGGGATCAGCACTTCAGTTTGCAACTGCTGATAGTGACTAAAACCGATATGATAACCTTGCTCGGTCGTTAATGAACCATGCCCTAAGCGTACATGGGCAGGAAACCCCTGCGTTGAATCGTTGGTATTAAAACGGATAATGTCCCAACTCACGGGGGAAAACAGCGTTAATAATCGCCCCAACAAACTCTGAGAATACCGTGCTAAATCAAGATTGGTTTCAAAGCTCACGTAAGAGCTTGCACAAGTCTTGTCACTTTGTGGCGTAACATGCAAAGTAACATAATATTTTCCCCACAAGCCATTCATCGAAAAGCCTGACGGAGTAAATAGATGCGCATCTATCTCAAATTCAGGGAATAAATGCTTAAATCCAAATGCAGCGCATAACTCATCACAAGTCTGCGAACCACGATTAAGATAGTCGGCAAGCTCGCCACGAATGTGGTACATCAATAGCTCACTCGTGCAGTCATCTTTTGTTGCTTGATAATCGCTATCAGAGCAGAAAAAATAATGATGATGACTGTCTAAATGCCCCACTCGACATGCCTTGCCTGCAATACGTTGCCGCAGCTTGCCGACATCATCGGTAAAACTGCTGGTTTGCAAATGTGCCTGGTATTCGTTTTTGCGCTGGTAACTCACCAGCGCCATTGAGGATGAACCAAGCGCATCAATAAAATAACAAGCGGCGTCCACTAAGGTGCTAGTACCGCAGGTAAGTATAAGGAACCGGTCATGCCACACAAACAAGCTAGACTCACTCAATAGATAGGCATCGCACTTGGGGTTACTGATGTGCGACAGTATTTCAGCATGGGCGCAGTTGACTAAGGCCGACCAAAAACTCACATCGAGTTCGCGTAAATTCGGCGTAGATGCCGTCACGATAATCTCCAGTTTTTTTTCTGAGCCTTCAAAAAACGTCAAATCCTTAACCCCATTCTCCGTTGATATTGAGAGCTTACCCTTGTTATCTCTCGCCATTAAAGCAAAACAGCTCCATGGGCGATAAATATTAATAAGCTAGAAAGCAAAAATCAGCCTAAGTGACCTTAGACTGATTTATGTTAACACACTAAATCTTAAGAAAAATCTTCTAAGTAAGTGTAGCCTTTGAGGCCCAATTGCAGTTCTTCTAAAATTTGTGCTCGTTCATCTTCGGCAATATGCTGATTCACTAACTCTTCATAGGTGCGCATAAAGGCCACCGCATCTAAGTTAACGTAACGCAATACGTCGGCAACCGTGTCACCTTCCAATACCGATTCAATGTTAGTGACACCGTTCTCTTCGATACGAACAACCGCTGAGTTAGTATCACCAAACAAGTTATGCATATC
This sequence comes from Shewanella glacialipiscicola, assembly GCF_023283485.1. Classification (GTDB taxonomy): domain Bacteria; phylum Pseudomonadota; class Gammaproteobacteria; order Enterobacterales; family Shewanellaceae; genus Shewanella; species Shewanella glacialipiscicola. The sequence goes on along the minus strand of NZ_JAKILU010000001.1, from coordinate 53,829 downwards.
ACCCAAAATTTCTTGGTATGCACCCACAAGGAAGAAACCAATAAGATACGGACTATCGGCGCTCCACGCTGGCACTGGTAGTGTGGTTTCAATCCCTTGACCATCTACGTATTGATCAACAATACCGTCAGAGTCACAGGTAATATCAAGCATCACAGCACGGCGCTCAGGGGCTTTATCTAAACCTGATAACGGCAATACAGGGAACACTTGATCAATACCCCAAGCATCGGGTAATGACTGGAATAATGAGAAGTTAACAAAAAACTTATCGGCTAACTTTTCATTGAGTTCATCAATAATCGGTCTGTGATAACGGTTTTTCGGACTCAATAACCCTTGCACTTCATGGCAAACCCGCAGGTTAGCCTGCTCAGCCCACGCACGCTCAGCCAAAGTTAATTGACCTAAAGCGAATAACGAATGCGCTTCTTGTAAGTCACTTTGGCTATCGTGGTAAATCTCAATCAACGCGCGTTGGTCAGCGCGGCCGCTGATCTCAGACCATGAATGCCACATATTATGTAATAATTGTGGTGATTCTTCTGCTGGCGCTTGAATATTCTCAGGATGATACGCTTCAGTACCGATAACATCGGTGATCAACACTGCGTGGTGCGCGGTTAAGTAACGGCCAGATTCTGAAATAATACGTGGCATAGGTTGCTCGTATTCATTACAGATGTCAGTCAATACATTAACAATATTGTTAGCATATTCGGTCAGGCCATAGTTCATTGAATTATTACTTTGGCTACGTGTGCCATCGTAATCCACCGCTAAACCACCCCCGACGTCAAAGCAATTAACGCTCGCACCTAATTTACGTAATTCACAGTAAAAACGACCCGCTTCACTCACACCTTGGCGAATATCGCGGATGTTGGCAATTTGCGAACCTAAGTGGAAATGTAACAACTGCAACGAATCCAGCATGTCATTTTGCTTAAGTTGCTCAACTACCAGCAAAATTTGCGCAGCAGATAGACCAAACTTAGACTTCTCGCCGCCGCTCGCCTGCCATTTACCTTTGCCTTGAAACGCCAAACGCGCACGCAGACCTAAACGCGGCTTTACGCCCAAACGCTTAGATTCAGCCAACACCATCTTCAGCTCAGACAGTTTTTCTAAAACGATATAAACCTTATGGCCCAGCTTTTCACCAATCAGTGCTAAGCGAATATATTCGTTATCTTTGTAACCATTACAAACGATAACTGAACTGGCTTTTTGCGCCATGGCTAACACAGCCATCAGCTCAGGCTTACTGCCCGCTTCTAAGCCCAGTTGTGGTACTTCTTTTGATGCCTGACTCGCAAGGATCTCTTCTACCACGGTTTGCTGTTGGTTTACTTTAATTGGGTAAACCAGCAAATAGTCCGCCTGATACTCATATTTTTGTATCGCTTGGTCAAATGCTTGGCACAAACTGTTCACTCTGTGGTGCAGAATTTGCGGAAAACGAACTAGCACAGGTAAAGCGACGCCCGCTTTAACCATGTCTTTGGCTAGCTCATTTAAGCCAATCTTGTAATCAGGATTTTGTGGATCCGGTGATACTGTTACTTCACCTTGATCGCTAATCCCATAAAAACCTTGGCTCCAGTGAGTAACATTGTACCCAGCACGAGCATCATCAATAGACCAATCATTCATTATTATTTAGCCCGTCTAGTAAAAAATGGGTTAAACGGTTATGGCTTTATAGCACAACCGCCCGTTCGACAAACCCAGGCAAAGGGACACCTTACCTGACATACACGAAGGTGGATTTCACCTTCTCCTTAATGCCGCAACGTCACGTTATGGTAAGTGACATTGCCGCGATTTTCATTAACGCGCAAGAGACAATTCACCTCAGCGCATTTTATCGTATCTTATTGAAGGTAAAATAATTACCTTGCTTCAGTAAAGCTATCTTTACTTGCTTCATATGTATTGACCCTAAGGCTAAACAGTACAAATAGCGCCAAAAAGCCAAATAAAGTCCTCAGCCATAATCTTAAAACATCAAACCAACAAGCAGCTTAAAGACGTTCTCAAGAAGTTAAGACCTTCAGAAACGGGTAACACTAATAGAAAACGACAACCGATAACACTGAACTCGCGAAAACGCTAAACCAGTTTATCTCTAGGCAAGATTATTTTAACAGGGGACTATTGGCTTCTTCGCGGCCAGAATTGATGCGGATCAACGTGAGATGCTTAAGGCCGGTATCATCATATGGCACAACAATCGAGTGTTGGCATTGTGACACTTTGAGGCAAAGTGTAAAAAATGGATGCTTGTGCATTAGCTAATAAAAACCCTCTTAACCCCATGTAATTTGATATTTGTTAACTACATGGTTAATGACGACTGAACCATAAAAGCGTATTACTCACGTAATATTTTTCGAGTCTGCAACGAGCAATGTCGCTGAACGGCGCAATTAAACCGCGCTATGTCTTAGAATGCAAGTAACAATCTCATTTAATCTTTTACATTAAAATATAATAAACACTCACGCAACAAACTCTAGATGCACCACGCCATGACTACATTACTTATCAGTAACTTACAAAGATAGATCTAGTACAAGCCTGTTCAATATTTTTTAATGGCACTTGTAACAATTTCTAGTATTCCCCCTTACAAATAGCCCTAGATTTTGTGTGTAAATCCGCAGTGAGTAATAAAGCGTTTATAGCTCGCCCAACATCCCCGCTGGACTTAAGTCAAATCTGCGCGGATTAACCACCTAATTAGGCGAAGATAAAACCTAAAAACAATAATGCTGCAGTTTCAGCAGCAAAACATATATAATCGCAGCCGAATCACATTCCATTATGCACAGAGAGATACATGGTACAGATAGGTAAAACCTGCAAACTTGAGGTTGTAAAACAAGTCAGCTTTGGTGTGTATTTAAACGCACACGAATTAGGGCAAGTACTGCTGCCAAACAAAGTCACACCTAAGGACTGCCAAGTCGGTGATCTGCTTGACGTGTTTCTGTATCTAGATTCTGAAGATATCGTGATTGCTACCACGCGGCGCCCACTGGCTCAGGTCGGCGAATTCGCTTACTTAAAAGCCGTCGCAACTGGTCCTTATGGCGCCTTTTTAGACTGGGGATTAGATAAAGACTTATTATTGCCCTTTGGTGAGCAACACAAACCTATCGAAGAAGGCCGTTCTTATCTGGTCTATGTACACGCAAACCGCGCTGATGAGCGCATCATGGCCTCATCAAAAATCGATAAATTCCTCGATAAAACTGAACCAGACTATACCGTTGGTCAGCAAGTTGATTTATATATTGGCGGCACCACTGACTTAGGCTACAAAGCCATTATTAATAATGCCCATTGGGGCGTGATTTTTGAAAATGAAGTATTCCAAAAACTGCGTTTTGGCCAAAGAGTTAAAGGCTTTATCAAACAAGTGCGCAACGATGGAAAAATCGATCTCGTGCTGCAACAAGGCAGTAAAGAAGAGTTAGATAAACACGCCCACATTATCTTAATTAAACTCAAACAAGCTGGCGGCTTTTTACCCCTGACCGATAAAACCGATGCTGAAATCATTTACGATCAGCTTGGCATGAGTAAAAAAGCCTTCAAAAAAGCAATTGGCGGTCTATTTAAAAGTAGCCGACTGAGTATCGATAATGACGGTCTGCGTTTAACTGAAACGGCAGAATAATTAACTCTATTCAGCACTTAGCATCAAAGTTGTACAGTTTAGCGCCACTAAGGCAGAGTTAGACTGACAACTCCTAGGATATTAAGCATGGCTCTGTTATAAACAAAGCCATGCTTTTTTCTTTGGAGCTTATATGGAACTCACGTTACACGAAGCCAGAGTCATCGGATGCCTGCTTGAGAAAGAAATCACCACCCCTGAGCAATATCCACTCTCGCTAAACTCATTGACCTTAGCCTGCAATCAAAAAACCAGCCGCGAGCCGGTACTCGAACTTAGCGAAACCCAAGTGCAAATCGCCCTCGATTCCCTCACTAAAAAGCGTTTGCTTAGTGAACAATCGGGATTTGGCAGTCGTGTGGTCAAATATAAGCATCGATTCTGCAATACTGAATTCAGCGAACTGCAACTGTCACCCGCAGCGCTCGCCATTGTCTGTTTGCTGTTATTACGAGGCCCACAAACACCCGGAGAATTACGCACCCGCAGCAATCGTTTGCACGAGTTTAAAGACGTCGTCGAAGTAGAAGATTGCATCCGCCAATTGATGAATCGTGAGAAACCTTTCTTAAAACAATTGCCCAGAGAAGCCGGCCGCCGCGAATCCCGTTATGTGGAATTGTTCTCAGTCGCTTCTGCGCAGTTCGAAAGTGCGAGCTCATCATTTCATGTAACGACAAGCAGCACTCTAGCCCATGAGCCTGTCGATATTGAGCCGCCAGCGTTAGTAAAAAGGGTGACCGAGCTTGAGCGGCAAGTCACCGAGCTGACACAAAAACTCGATGAATTAATCGCCTCGTTGAGCTAAGTATTGTAAAAACATGTGCCATTTACATCTAAGTCGAATGGCACTAATAGGCTGAGCCATTGTCTACCTGAGCATGTCTATCGATGCGTATCCACCCAAGGGAAGATATTTAACTTCCCTAAATTTTAGCGCCAAGAATAATAGAGAAAGCATATGACCCATAATCCACCGAGTAGTTTCAATAACATGCTTCTCATCGCCATGTTTGAACTGCGTAAGTTTTTATTCAACACCCGAGGGATCATTGCCTTAATCGCCTTTGGTTTAGTCTGGGGCGTATTACTGCTTTATCCCATTCAAAGCGCATCGGCCATGTTGTTACAGCCTAATGTGAAAGATATCATTGATGGCTTATTTGGCATCAATACCCTCAATGTGCTCTTTAAGTGGCCAGTGGCCGAAATGGCCGTATTTTGGTGTTTTGCTTTGTACTTGTTCCCGATGTTCAGCATTTTGATCGCTGCCGATCAGTTCTCATCGGATAAAACCCGCGGCACACTGCGATTTTTAACCATACGCACGAGTCGCGATAGCTTATTGTTCGGCCGTTTTCTTGGCCAAATTGTAATCCAGAGCTTACTGATCCTATTAACAATTATCGCTACAATCGCCCTCGCGCTCAGCCGTGATACTCAACTGTTGTTACCAGCATTAACCTCTGGCGCTTTAGTCGGCCTTAACCTCATCATAGTGATCTTGCCCTATACGGCAGTGATGACCTTGTTGTCTTTATATGCGCGCACGGCGCGCCAAGCAATGGTGTTTGCCACTATTTTATGGACGGTGATTTCTATTGCTATCATGATATTAAGCAGTCAAGCGAGCGTACTGGCACAGCTACAATGGGTGTTACCCGGCGCTCAGCTGTCGGACATGCTCAATACTAATGGCCTTTACAGCTTAGTCTACGCCCCCATTCCACTGTTACAAACCGCTGCGGCCCTCTTGCTCGGCAGAATTTATATGCAAAGGAGCTCGCTATGAGTCTGATCCAATGCCAAGCACTGTCGCAACTTTACGGCAGTAAAAAAGCGCTGAATAATGTTAACTTTAGCCTAGAAGCTGGAGCGCCTATCGCGCTTGTAGGTCCAAATGGCGCGGGTAAAACCACCCTATTTAGTCTGTTATGCGGTTATTTATCCCCAAGTGCTGGCAGCATAACCATACTCGGCGAAGCGCCTAACAGCCCTAAGCTACTGGGTAAAATTGCCGCGCTACCGCAAGATGCAGCACTGGATCCTAACCTGACGATTGTGAGCCAACTCCGTTTTTTTGCGCAACTACAAGGCATGAGTGCAGAACAAGCCAAACAGGAAGCGATTCGCGTATTGGCTTTAGTTGATTTAGCCGATGTTGCAGAACAAAAACCACCGAGCCTCAGCCACGGCATGAGTAAACGGGTATCGATTGCACAGGCGCTAATTGGCTCACCCGAGTTAGTGTTATTAGATGAGCCGACAGCGGGACTCGACCCTGCTAACGCAAAAAAAGTCCGCGAACTGGTCAAAGCTTTATCGTCCACCACTACCTTTATGATCAGCTCCCATAATCTCGATGAGCTCGAAAAGCTATGCGATCAAGTGTTGTATTTAGATAAGGGCCAGCTAAGCCAAGCCGTGTCTATGCATGCATCGACCGGTAGCGATTACCTCACCTTAACCATGCAAAGCTGTGATAGTGAGTTACTGCAAGCGGAAGTGGCGAAACTGGCGGGAGTGATGAACATTAGCTCAAAACAGATCAATGTATTTATTATCCAGCTTGCCACCGATGACGATAAATCTCAGGGCAGCGATATTGAAATACGTCTATTTAGTCTCTTCAACCAGCATAAATGGCAGTATAAAATGCTCCTTAAAGGTCGCACGTTAGAAGAAACCCTATTTTCGTAGGTTAAACACTTATCGCTTAAGCGCAGTACACTTTGCGTTTAAGCGATAACGCCTAAAATAAAAACCTGAAACTAACAATATTTACGATAAACTACAGACATTAATTATCTTACGCATTACAAACCTGCCAATAAATCACCAGTCACACACTCTGCGCTCGCTATAACTTCCAATATGACAATGTGCTTGTTATAACTTGCCCACGATTGAACCTAAGCTGATTTCAGAGGTTTGCATGAACAAAGTACAACTTATCCGACGTATTGCCGCCGAATTAAACGCCTCGCAAACGAGCATTAAACCTGTGGTTGAGCAGATATTGCAACAGATCCACATAGCCTTGAGCGAAGGCGAAAAAATCTTCCTGCCACAATTTGGCACTTTTGAGCTTAGATACCATTTAGCTAAAACGGGCCGTAATCCGCAAACGGGTGAAGCCATTGAAATTGACGGTTACAATCAACCAAGCTTTAAAGCCTCAACCACATTAAAACTGCAAATTAATCGCTAAATCTGAAGAAAGTATATGAATTTTTGTGTAAAAAAAAACCTCCGCAAGCGGAGGTTTGGGTTACCCAGGGAGGCGGATAACTTAAAACTTTTGGTTAAGTCTCAGGTAATAAGTACGACCTAACACATCATATAAACCTACGTTCACATCACGATAATCGGCATAGTTGTAGCTATGTGGAGTTTCAGCATCAAACACATTATTAACCCCTACTGTAATTGAACCGTTATAAGCATGACTATAAGCCAGTTGGATATTATGTTTAAAGTAGCTAGAGTAATCGACATAACGGTCGGTTTCTTCTAACTCATTATAATAACCCGCTGATTGGCTACCGATATATACAACTGTCCAAGCGGCAGAGAAATCGTCATATTTCCAGCTTGTAGCAAAGTTACCGCGCCAGTCTGGCGTGTCAGTCAGACCAGCATAATCAATCATTTCAGCATCGGCATTATCTTGCTTTTTAAAGTCAAGCACATGCGTCAAGTCCAGTTTAAAATTGAAATCACCAAAACCGGTCTCAAAGTTGTATGCCGTCACAAAATCAATACCAGAGGTTTCAACTGTCGCTAAGTTGCGAACTCCCGCTTCAATGTATTCAATTTTGCCATCTGGGCCACGGGTAACATAGGGAGATGAACCATTCTTAATTTCATCGCGCAAGATATCATCGACATCAATAGATTCAATCTTATTGTCATAGGTAATTGAGTAATAAGACAGTTCTAAGTTCCATGCATCACTAACGTTCCAGACGCCACCCAAGGTTAATGAATTACCTTCTTCCGCTTCTAAATCTGGATTACCGCCGTACCAAGTTTTATGTTGGTTATTGGTATTACAATATATCGCATCCACATTACCAGATTGATTACACCAGAGAGAATCAACACTCTTCTCAAAACTTAAAGACTGAGACGAGAACATTTCGCTCATATTAGGTGCGCGGAATGAGTCACCATAGCTCGCACGCAACAGTAAAGTGTCCACTGGTCGCCAGCTCAAACCAAACTTAGGTACGACTGCATCGAAAGTTGATGAGTTAACCACAGCGCCTTGAGGCCCAGTTAATGCGCCTTCTTGCTCATAACGCTCATAACGTACTGCCGCAGAGAACTCAACATTAGCGGGCAAGCCGACTTGGAACTCTAAATAAGCCGCACTACGGTCACGCGTGGCATCAACGTCATCACCACCTGAACCACCTGAGATAATGCCCGCAGCCGATTCTGGATCGCTGGTTTGCTTAAACTTGATCATTTCATATTCAAGTCCACCCACCATAGCCACCGAAAAGTCCCCTTCCTCCATCAACAAAGTTGAAGCCAGACCATCGAATTGCGTACTTTCAAATTTACCTTGATAAACCCCTGTATGCGCCGCTTTACGATACAGATCTGTCATCTGTTGGTTCCACTGCTCATAACTCATGCCAGAGGTATTAAAAATATCATATTGCTCTGAATCGATTTCTTGCTGAATAATATCGTCATTAAGCAAATTGTAATTAAAACTATTAGTTGTCGATGCTGCATCCTGAGCATTAAGTTCCCAATCAATTCCGTTACCAAAATCAATGAGCCCCATAAAGCCAGCTAAAATATCAAAGTTATTAGTTTCAGTTAATGTATCACGCTCGCCAAGTTGTGCACCTCGCATATAGAGCGTCATATCCTCACCGATGGGATTAAATTGATTATCGGCGCTGAGAGTAGGATAATTGGTTGATACTGGTGTTCCCGCGTAACGGGATTCCGTTTCAGCTAATGAAGCAGATGCCCGACCACGAAATTTAATATCCTCTGTAATTTCGTAATTAAAATTAGATAAAACAGAATTACGAGTTTGGTCACCAAATAATTTAGTTACATTGCCGGGGTTATATAAACAGCGCCCACTTACATCATCCATTGATGTATTTTCGGTTTGTTGGCACAAATCCGCATTACTTACCCAACCCGAAGCCGCTTTACCATTAGGCACTGAGCTAAAGCCACTCAAAGAGTTATAACTTGGATCGTTAACTCTCCAAATATCACGATCCATTACAGCTTTAGTATCATAATATTCATAGGTTAAGGTAATATTGCCTTTGTCTGTATTATATCCCGTTGCTATCGATAAACGGTTAGCATCCCCACCTTCGACACTCGGTTGTTCAGTACTGTAATCGAACTGCATCCCTTGAAATTCTTTCTTGGTGATAATGTTAATCACACCCGCAACGGCATCAGAACCATAGACAGCTGATGCGCCATCCCTTAGGATTTCAATGCGTTCTACAATAGCCATTGGAATTGAAGATGTGTCTGCTACAGAGCCAGAGCTAGAGCTGGTTCCTGGCATACGACGCCCATCAAGTAACACCAATGTTGCTGAAGATCCTAAACCTCGTAAGTTAACATCACTGGTCGAACTCGCTCCCGAACCATACCCAGAAATACCACGCCAAGAACCAAAACTATTAATTGCAGAGTTATTTAAAACATCTGCGACGGTTTTTTCTCCCGTCATAGCAATATCAGCTGCGTTAATAACAGTAACAGGTGAAATAGTTTCCATATCCACTTGCTTGATACGAGAACCGGTAACTTCAATACGTTCAACTTTTGCACTTTCTTCAGCAGCAAAGCTTAATCCAGAAAAAACTAAACTACTTGCAGTTATGGTAATTAAACTAGTGCGGACGGCTTTAGCCGTTAAGGTTAAATAACTCATCAATCACTCCTTGATGCCTATAAAAGGCTATTTTTTTAATTTTTATATTTGGATCAACGAACTTAATTTCGCCGCAACAATAATGTTAACGGATGAAAATAGAGTCAACAAGAAAACAACAAATAGCTGCGTATATAAACAAATTGATACAGTAATAAAAAACATGCTATGGGAAGTTATGAGGATATATATATTTAATATCATGCAGTTAACAAAAATCAATAATATAATATGCAACGCCCTGGTAAGATACAGTTTATTTCTTTTGTTACATTATTTTAAAATGAATAAACATACGAATCAGCTTGTATCAAAGCTAATGTGATAATTACGTCAGCATTAAATAACTATAAAAAAAGCCACTCGGTTGAGTGGCTTGTTATTTAAAAGATATTAAGTGATTACTCGTTAAATTTTGCAACCCTCAACATTTTTTGAGTTTTCATAAACGATATCGCCTACTGAATTATAATCTGCGGCAACAATCATTTGTTTTTCTTTTAAGAAGCTATACAACAAGTCAGCATCAACATAACCCGTTTGAATTGGGCTTTCTAGCTTAGGATAACCGTCACCGCCCGCAGCATTAAAGCTAGGTACAGTAAACTTATATGTGGCTGTAGGACTAAAATCTTTACCACCAATATCGCTAATAGTCGCTGTTTTAGCCACACAGTCGATAGTCATTTTAACGCCTGTGATTTGTGCATAACCACCTGAACCAATTTCAAGACTTGCTACTGCACCTAAATAAGTTGCGACTTCAGTGCCAGTCATTTCGTTCAGAGTCACCATGTTACCGAATGGCTGAACGGTCAGCACGTCACGATAACTAATATTACCTGGTTGGATAGAAGCACGAACGCCACCAGAGTTCATCACACCAAAATCAGCCGTCACTTTAGCACTTTGAGCCATAGCTAACATACGACCTAAGTTCGTTTGCTTATTACGCACGTTTGCACGTTCGCCATCTAACAGGGCATCCGTTGTCGCGATCACTTCGCCTAACTTATCTTGACCTTTTTCTTGATAGTAAGACAGCAGCTCTTTTAATTCAGCATCGGGTTCAATTTTAGCACCGGCTAAATCGGCAGTCTTCTTACCTGCATCATCCAGTTTACGCATGTTAACAGGTACAAGCTTGTAGCTCGCTAAATGTAGTTCACCGTTAAAATATTCAAAATCTGCACGGCCAACATACTTACCCCATTCATGGGCTTGCATGATCCAAGTCCCATTTTGTTTATCTGGTGCACAATCATCACCCGGTTTAAAGGCGGCATAGGCTTTATTGTCAGAATCTGGCTCCATACACACTGGGTTTTGTGAGTGACCACCGATAACGACTTGCAAATCGCCTTCTTTTAGTGCGCGAGCCATAGCGACATCACCAGGTGCATTACTACCATTTTGTCCATCGGCATAGTGACCCATGTGCGTAGTCGCAAAAATAATGTCTGCCGCTTTGGCATCTTTAATTTCTTTAATGACTTTAGCAACTTCCACTTTAGGATCAGTAAAAATTAAATCGCTAACATACTCGGGATTACCAATTTTAATCGTGTCTTCGGTGGTCAAACCTATCACCGCGACTTTCAATCCATTCATATCAAATACTTTATAGGCTTCAAAATAACGCTCGCCTTGAGTACCATCAGCATTTTTACGGTAAATATTGGCTGCTAACATAGGAAATTCAGCGAGACGACGCTGCATGTCTAAAATAGACAATGGATTATCGAACTCATGGTTACCCACTGCCATGGCATCGTAACCAATTTTATTCATACCCGTAAAATCAGGGATTGCGTCTTGTAAATCTGATTCAGGTACACCGGTGTTAATATCACCGCCAGAAAGTAGTAAAGTTTGCCCGCCATTCTTACTCACTTCTGTACGAATACTGTCAATTAGCGTTTTACGTGCCGCCATGCCGTACTCACCATCACTGTTTTCCCAAAAACGGCCATGGTTATCGTTAGTGTGTAAAATCGTAAAAGTCGTACAGGCACTACCGGCTTCAGCACAGGTCGTTGCAACGCTATTGTCATCATCACTATTACAACCCGCCAGTGCAGCTAAAACAGCAGTAGCAACAAGCCCTTTAATAAGCATATTTCTCATTAGATCAACCCTTATATTTTAATTATTTTATCATATGATTTTTTTACTGAACCCCATCAAGTTCAGCGTCAAGGATAATAACAAATAATAAAGATAGAATGTGTCAATTTTATTAAAAACTTGATATTAAATTGGGGTTATATGCATTATTTTAGACGGGTTTGTTTTATACAGAAAATAAGCTTTACTTTTAATTTTTATAAATTCTGGTAACGCAATAAAAAAACAACAAAGATTAATTAAAGTTATTTACTATTAGTTGCTTAGCAAAAAAACCACAAAAAGACAATTGTCCCGCTAGCAAAACAAGCATGTGGAAAAACAACTTTACCGCATGCTGCTTTTATCAGCTATTAGATATGCCTACATTTTAAATTGCTGTTGTAACCAGTTAGAAATTTCTTTTAATTGCACAGGGATCACGGAATGCGGCATAGGATAGGTTTGCCATACAACATTATACCCGCCCGCAATTAAAGCGGTATGCGCTAGGTTCCCTGCAGATAATGGCACGACATCATCCTGTAAACCATGTTGCTGTAATATGGGTGTATCACGATTGGCCGCGCTTAGTTCAGCTGGTAGCACATCGCCTGTCGGTAAATAGCAAGATAATGCTATTATGCCCGCTAATGGTTCAGGGAAACGTAGTCCACAAAATAAACTCATTACTCCACCCTGACTGAATCCCGCTAAAACAATACGCTGACTCGCAATACCCATTGCGATTTGCTCATTAATTAATGCGGCAATCCTTTTTTCCGACTCTAGCACGCCTTGCATATCGGCTCTGTCGTGTAAATCCATGCTCTTAATATCGTACCAAGCGCGCATCACATAGCCACCATTGATGGTCACGGCTTGCTCTGGTGCATGGGGGAAAATAAAGCGGATAGCATGATCGGCCGGTAAACCCAGAGCCGGTACAATGGGGGCAAATCCAGCGCCTGAATCCCCTAATCCATGTAACCAAATGACCACAGCCGTAGCAGGCACTTTAGGTTCAACCACTATACGTTCAAGAGAAACTGACATACTAAAAAATTCCCAATTGGATAAAAAATTCATCAACTAAAAATGATGATAAATCGATACGTTAAACACGCAATATTACTCTCGCGTACTTTATTCCGCGTCCATTCCCAGTACATTTTGAATCGCCCGTAACTGGGCATTTGAGTCTAATACTAAGCTCCAACGCACACCGCCACCATCGGCAATTAACATAGGTGGCTGACGTCTCAAACTAATATCTTCCGCACTCACTTGCAGTACGATACTGGCAACATTGAGCCGTACTTGCACTTCAAACTCAGTGACGATTAACTTACCCTGTGAAAAATCTAGCACCATTTTTATAACCGTCCTATGTGAAAACGCCGCCATCATAACAAACTTGCTGTACTTTACCGACGCCATTTTCCTGTCTGTAGCTGCGTCATTAAAGTTTGATTACATTTTAGCTAACAGTGAAGTAACAAATCGTGTGTATTATCAGGTAAACTTTTGCGCTACATAGCGTGGGCGAATAGAAACCAACCTCTATTGATGTTTTTTATCGTCCTAAACTCGAACTAAAATACTTAATTATTAGGCTGTTAAATAATGCTTTCACTTCGCCACCCCCTCCTTAGCAGTGCGTTACTGTTTGCCCTGCAACTACTCCCCAATGCTTACGCAAATAACACTCCTAATGCCTTAACCTCCAAGCTTGCTGCCACATTAGTGCAAACAGAAATACAGCAGAACCAAGATGCACTGACTTATGCCAATTACACTGAGGTCAGCGTGAGTCATGTCGAGCTTGCCCTTGACGTCGATTTTAAACAAAGCCGCTTATCCGGTGAAGTCACCCTCGATTTGGCTTGGCATAAAGCAGGTAAAATACTCATCTTAGATACCCGAGATTTAACCATAAATAGCGTGACTGCTTTGGATAACGCGGGTAAATGGCAAAGTATCCCCTTCACTTTAGCTAAAACAGATGAAGTTAGAGGTGCGGCGCTGACTATCAATTTTACTGAACAAAATACTCAAAAGGTTAAAATAAATTATCATACATCGGATAATCCTTCGGGTATTCAATGGTTAACTCCAGAGCAAACCCAAGGTAAACAGTTACCATTTATGTTCAGCCAAAGTCAGGCGATTCATGCTCGCAGCTGGATCCCACTGCAAGATACGCCCGCCGTGCGCCAAACCTATAGCGCAACAATTACCGCCGATAAAGCCATTACTGTGGTGATGAGCGCCGATCGCAAAACCCTGTCTAACACTCAAACCCAGTTCACTATGCCGCAGGCGATTCCAGCTTATTTAATTGCCATTGCAGCAGGTCATTTAACGTTCGCGCCCTTAAATGATATCTCTGGTGTTTGGGCTGAACCTGAACTTATTGATAAGGCGAGTCAAGAATTTGCTGATACGCCTAAGATGATCGAAATCGCCGCTAAGCGTTATGGCGATTACCGTTGGGGACGTTATGATTTGCTCATTCTGCCGCCAAGCTTTCCTTTCGGTGGCATGGAAAACCCACGTCTTTCATTTATTACTCCTACGGTTATCGCGGGCGATAAAAGCTTAGTGAGTCTCATTGCCCACGAACTTGCTCACTCTTGGTCGGGTAATCTGGTGACCAACGCCACATGGCGCGATCTCTGGCTTAATGAAGGCTTTACGACCTATGTAGAGAATCGCATTATGGAAGATCTCTATGGCCGCGACCGAGCATTAATGGAGCAAACCATCAGTTACTCAGGACTCCTTGCCGAATTAACCGAGCTAAGCCCTCGTGATTCTGTACTACATTTAGACCTTGATGGGCGCTCGCCTGATGAGGCTTTTAGCGGTGTCCCCTACGTTAAAGGCCAGTTATTTTTAGTCTTTCTTGAACATAAATTTGGCCGCGAACACTTCGATGCCTTTGTAAAAAATTATTTTAATCACTTTGCGTTTCAAAGTATTACCACAACGCAGTTCCGTGAGTATTTGTCTTTAAATTTACTCCAAAAATACCCTAAAATTGTCAGCGAAGCCGAAGTCGACAATTGGATTGAAGATGAAGGTTTACCGTCATTTTTAGTACCGCCAAATTCCCATGCTTTTGATGATATTGATACCCAAAGACAAGCTTGGCTTGAAGAAAAACGTAGCACAGACAAGTTAAAAACCGGCACTTGGTCAGTTCATCAATGGTTAAGATTCATCAATGAAATGCCAAGAATTAATCTAAATCAAGCCAAACTTGCCGAACTCGATAAGGCGTTCCACTTTACCGGTACCGGCAACAGTGAAATCGCTTTTGCATGGTATTCACTCGCATTAGACAATGGCTATTACGCGGTATTACCCGCATTAAAACAGCACCTCACCAATATTGGCCGCCTTCGCTTAATCGTGCCTTTATACCAAAAGCTTGCCGGTACCGATCAATATGACTGGGCTAAAAACGTGTATCTCAACGCACGCCCTGGTTATCATCCACAAACTCAAGCGAGCCTCGATGACATGTTTGCAGACACACCACTCGAACATAGCCATTAACGCTATTAAAGTGCCATTAGCGTTAGAAAGAACTATTAATGATATATAAAATTATTAGTCGCTTCGATAAGCCTTAAAACTATAAAGCAAAAAGCCCAAACCTAGGTTTGGGCTTTTACTGTTCAATCTTTACACTCGACTTATTCAACTGATATCAAACTTATACTGCGTTAGATATGAGCCAAGTTAAAAGCTTAAAAACTAGTGGTGATGACCACCTGCGCCATGGGCATGGCCATGGGCAATTTCTTCATGACTCGCGTCACGGGCACCAACAACTTCGATATCAAATGTCAGTTCGCGGCCTGCTAATGGATGGTTAACATCCACAGTTGCCATAAACTTACCCACTTTAACGATAGTCACTTGGCGTTGACCTTGGTCTGTATTGACCACGGCAGCCATACCCGGTTTCCATACGCTGGCACCGATTAAATGCTTAACCGATACACGTTGGTGTGCATCCGCATCAGCCACGCGTTCACCGTAGGTGTCTGCTGCAGGTAGCGTCACGGTAAATTTCTCGCCAATCGCTTTGCCATTAATGGCGTTTTCTACGCCAGGCATCATGTTGTCATGGCCATGTAAGTAAGCAATGGGATCACGTCCTTCGTTGCTCTCGATCACATCGCCTTTCTCGTCACGCAGTGTGTAATTAAACTGCACAACCATATCGTCTTTAATGCTCATCGAATATCCTTTGATTTTCTTCGATTTCAATTGTGGGCCGAGCTTAACAAAACTGGGCTTTTCACTCCACTTTTTTATCCGACCACATGCCGGCGCACTCAAATTACAGCGTTATCCCTAATGCAGTAAAAACCTCTGGACTTGGAAAACCATCGGCAATCATGTTTCTACTGCGCTGAAACGCTTGAATACCCGCTGTAGAGTTACGCCCCAATACGCCATCGGGCTTGCCCACATCAAAACCGGCCTCATTGAGTTTGGCTTGCAGTTGCTTAACTTGTTCGCGGCTTAAACGTGGCTGTTCTGGTGGGCTTACGGTTAACGCAGGGCCGCCATTAATCCGGTCAGCCAAATGACCCACTGTAATGGCATAAAACTCAGAGCGATTCCAACGCATGATCACATTAAAATTCTCATAACCTAAAAATGCGGGGCCGGTATGACCTGCGGGTAAATACAGCGCCGCTTGAATATCAACGATGGGCAAAGGTTGACCATTTGCTTGCGTCACATTAAGTGCGGCCCATTGCGATAACGGCAACGGCTGTTTAGCGCCTAAATAGTTGTAGCTATAGTTTTTGGGTAATAGGACTTCACGGCCCCAGCGTTGGTTACGCTGCCAACCTAAATGTTGTAAAAAGTTCGCCGCTGAAGTAAGCGCATCAGTAGTGCTATTCCATAAATCGGCTTTACCATCACCATCCGCATCGACAGCATATTTAGCATAGGCAGACGGCATAAATTGGGTGTGTCCCATGGCGCCAGCCCATGATCCCACCATAGTGTCATCATCAAACTGATATTTTTCCTTCAGTTTTAAAGCTTGCATTAATTCTATGGTGAAATAATTGCTACGGCGTGGCTCACAGGCCAAGGTAGCCAGCGAATTGAGCACTGACATTTTGCCTTTATAAGAGCCATAGTTAGTTTCAAGCCCCCAGAAAGATAAAATATATTGTGGTGGCACACCGTATTCTTGGGCGAGTTTATCGAGTAAAACCTGATGTTTTTGCAATAATCGGCGACCTTCGTTAACGCGCCACTCCGTTGCGCGTTTACTAAAATAATTATCGAAGGTTTGGCTAAATTCAGGTTGTTGTTGATCAAGCTCAATCACCCGCGGAACAAATTGCAAATTGGCGATGGTCGAATTAATGGTGGTCTCTGACAATCCTTCAGTACGTGCACGTGCTTGCAGCCTAGCCAAACACACAGGGAACGCTTCTTCATTCAATTGTACGCTAGCACTGATATCGGGCAGTTGATTGGTTTCAGTAGTATTTGTCGTTACGTTAGCGTTTTCACTCACCGTCGGCACACTCGCACTAGAACAAGCGCTCAAGCTGACGCAAGCAGCAATACTCGCAAACAGATAAGTTAACCCTTTAATTTTAATCAAATCAATAACTCCAATACTTGATTTCACAACCTTCAATGTGTTGTGACTGCAACACAACAATTTACCTTTATTAAGGTGATATGGCCTTAGAGATAGAGAGATATTCGTCTTGGCTAACCGAATCAAAGGTGAGCTATGAGCCACCATTTGTAATCGCCAATAACAGAGACAATTTCCACATAAGGCGCTTTTGAAACAGCATCAGGCAGATAAGTCCACCTGTCTATATGTACTCTCGCTAATAATCCTGACCCATAGCGAGGCGTAACACAATCCTTATCACGCTAAATACCTTATACCATAGGTATATTGCTCAGTTATCAAACAGCAGAAAAATCTTAATAAAGAATCCCTTGGTATCGCAGCATGTTACCGTATAATAGGTTTGTTAACAGCACACATCAAAGAGACCTATCATGACTGAAATCAATGCGGCTTTGGCTGGCTTTATCGAAAATGTAAAACAACATCAGACGCTTTGGGGTCTAATGGATGAAACTGGCGAAGGCTGGGTCGTTTGTGACTCTTCAGAATTTGAAGACACAGATGTGATGCCATTATGGTCAAGCGAAGCGGCAGCAAAATCCCATTGCAGCGATGAATGGCAAGACTACCAGCCCGTCTCTATCTCATTAGAAGAGTTTCTAGAGTATTGGGTTTCTGATCTCAACGATGATGGTGTGTTGATCGGTGTCGATTGGCAAACTGACGAAGATTGTCTTGAGCTTGATCCTATTGTTTTAGCGAAAGATTTGGTTGATGTTGAAGAAGTATAATCACTTTAATACACCGTTGATAACATCAAGGATTGAGGTACTCAACCCTTGATGTCTGCTATCCCACTGATTGATATCCCCTTCGATAAACGCTATACCTGTTGGTTTTGTGGCGAACCTAGCCATCAACACTTCGAGTATATTCAGCATGCACATACGCCGCATCCTTCTTTGGCGGTGCCTGCTTGTAGTGAATGCCTGCGATTAGCCAAACAACATACACTAAGTTCAATTTGGGATTGCCGCATGGCGGTTAAAGATGCGCTAATGCGTATCTATGCAAAACATCTTGCCATTGGAATTAATTGGACCGAAGCAGAACTTGCCGAGTCTGAGTTTTCCTGCAAAGTATTTGAAGGCTTTAAGAAAAGTGCTTGGATGATGTATCAAATTGCCCGTGACCGTATTAATGCGCCCGGTTGGCCGTTGGTATTAGAGGGCGAAGAAATTGACGACCAAGGCTACAATGCTGGATTTGAGTTCGATGGAGTGACCTTCAACTCTGTCAATGCTGCCATTCAGTACTATTCAACCCAATTCACCTTAGACCCACAGTTTTTTGCCGAACTTGTGCGCCTCGTCGGCCGAGCAAGATTCAACTACGCCTTAAGGCTCGCCCGTATTCATATTGCAGCAGCCAAAGAAATGAAACGCCAAGTATTACAAGATGTAGAGGCCGACTTAAACCTCTGATTGAAATGTTTATGCTTGAAAAGCATAATAGAAATGTCTTACTTAACATATCTATAACTGATCAAAGACTAACAATTCGATAAGATAAGATAAGTTTGGCTTCAAATTGTATTAGCACAATGGCAGGCTAGCAATCAAGACCAATGCCACCAACGATCATTTTATCGTCGACCATTGATGGCTTACATTATTAGTGATTAATGATTTGTCTTAATCTTTCTTGTACCACTTCCACTAGCAAATCAGGCTGAAATTTAGAAATAAACTTATCACAACCGACTTTTTCAACCATCGCATGGTTAAAACTGCCACTTAAAGAAGTGTTAAGGGTGATATACAAATCTGCCATCGCTTTATCGCTACGCACTTCAGAGGTGAGTTTATAACCGTCCATCTCAGGCATTTCAGCGTCAGTAATCATCATCAATAATTCTTTTGCGACCTGTTTACCTTCATCACGCCATTTTTGTAATAGTGTTAATGCTTGCAGGCCATCGGAGGCTTCAATAATTTCGATACCCAGTTGCCCTAAGGTGTCACGCACTTGGCGTCTCGCCGTTGAAGAATCATCTACGATCAGAATTTTTCTTCCTGGCATTTCATGGGCTAAGGTTTCGTCGAGTACCCCTTCAGATAAACTAACGTCATAGTGAATAATCTCTGCCAGCACTTTTTCTACATCAATAATCGACACTAACTGTGAGCGGCCTTGGTGTTCGATACGTGTAATCGCCGTCAGATAATTATTACGGCCAGCCATTTTAGGCGGCGGCAAGATATCGCTCCAAGTCATATTAATAATGTGCTCAACTTTACCGACTAAAAAGCCCTGCACACTGCGGTTATACTCAGTAATAATCATGTTGGCATTATCATCTGGCGGCATAGGTCTAAACCCGATGGCCGAACGTAAATCAATTACAGGGATAGAAATCCCCCGAATATTGGCAACACCGGAAATATGTGGATGGCTACCTGGCATGGCATTGAGCGGTGGAAGTTTGACGACTTCTTTAACTTTAAAAACGTTAATAGCAAATAATTGTGTCGAATTAACACTAAAAAGTAATAACTCGAGTCGGTTTTCCCCCACGAGTTTGGTTCTTTGATCTACGCTTGCAAGTATATTTGCCATAGTGCTGCTTCTCTACTATTGAGGAAGGCCTTCCCCACATGCCATGAATTAATCCGAATTATAGCGGTAAACTCATATGAGGAACTATGCTAAAGGTCTATTTTATATAAAAATGTCTTTTCTACGGCAAAACGCGATCCTCACTGCGTAAATATCCATTCAGGTATCCACGAAAGCGCCTAGAAAAGCGTATCAAACCTCACCCCATCACTCTTAACGCGATAAATTAACGTAATACTTTCTGGGCTAATACCATACCCGCAAGATTAAAGGCATTTCTATCGCGTACAATCTCAAATCCAGCCTGGCGCATCACAGTGAGTAATTCACTGTGATTAAAGCGATTTTGCTGAGGATGCTCAAATAGACGCCGACTGAGAGGGTTACAAATTGCGGCGCGGTACAAATCCTCTACTACAAAATAACCGTTTGGTTTCAGTACTCTTACGACTTCCTTGATGGCGGCTTGCCAATCTGGAATATGGTGAAATACGGCAAAATCGAACACTATGTCAAACTCGCTATTAGCAAACGGTAAAAGAGTGGCATCCGCAACCGAAAAACTCAGCCCTTTTACCCCCTGCGGCCGAGCTTGCCAACGGGATTGGGCAGCGGCAACCATTTCAGCATCAATATCCACGGCCGTAATATGACCTGCACCAAAATGTTCACGGATCAATTGAATACCGTTACCAAACCCGCAGCCTATTTCTAATGCACGCTCACAAGAAGGCATAGGTTTTGGCATCATCGAGGTTAATAAGGGTGCTTCAACATGATTTTGTAGCCAAAAACGTAATGGATGCTGCACCAGTTTTTTTTCAAATGGATTTAATTTCATGCCATCCTCTAAATATAGATAAACTATTGTTGAATAATTTTACTGATCAAACTGCCACTATGGTACGTAATGATAGGAACATAAGTTCACCAGAGGCCACAATGAAATTACCTCTTTTCCCTTTACCTATCTGTTTATTACCCGAAGGTTATACACAACTGCGGGTATTTGAACCTAGATATAAGCGTTTAGTCGCTGAATCGTTAAAGTCAGGCCAAGGCTTTGGTTTGTGTATGCTCGAAGAGGATAACAACACCATACAATCCATTGGCACTTTAGTGCATATAATTGATTTTGAAACCTTACCCGATGGGCTGTTAGGTGTCAGCATTCAAGGTTCAAAGCGCTTTAAACTTAATGAAATCAGTATCGAAAGCGATGGTTTAAAACGTGGAGATGTCAGCCTAATCGACAATTGGCCTACCGCACATATTGCCAGCGATGAACGCTATTTAAGTCAGATGTTACAAAATATTCTCAAAGAATATCCGCAACATCTAAAGCATTATCAAGCGGAACAGTTTGATGACATAGCTTGGGTATGCCAGCGCTGGTTAGAAATATTACCGGTGCAAGCCTCTGAAAAATATAGTTGCATTAATACATCTGATCACATTATGACCCGAGATCTATTACGTACCGTGATTAAATAGTCCTGTGAGTGATCCTTTATATAAGCCATGCCGTATTGATTAAAAGTTTGACAGCAAAGGCAGGTGTAAACGCTTACCGAGCCTCTGAATATTGTCGTTACTGATATCAAACTCAGCATTAGCCACTGGGATACGAGCGAAAAATGGAAAATATTCAATCACAAAGCAGGCAAAATCGGTATCATGGACCCATTACGTCTCTGACTAACGCGGCTATGGATAACGACACTCCTGCTCACACAAACTTAGAGTCACAAGTAGATGCTTTGGCGATGTTAATACTGCAAGTCGCAGATAACAGAGACAAAGCCGCTTTTGGACAACTATTCCAGTATTTTATGCCCAAGATCCGCGCTTTTGGTTTGCAAAGATTAAATCAGCAAGGCTTAGCTATGGATTTGGTTCAAGAAACCATGACCAGTGTTTGGACTAAGGCTCATCTGTACAATGCAGAAAAAGGGGCGGTGACCACTTGGGTGTTTACCATAATGCGCAATCAATGTTTTGATATGTTAAGACGGGTGCAACACAACAGAGAAGATACCTTCGGCGATGATATTTGGCCGTTGTGTGATGCGACCTCAGAATACGATATACAACCCGATCATAAACTAACGGCTCAACTCCTGAAGCATCTAGATGCCCTTCCTCTAGCACAAAAACAAGTTGTGCAAGGTATCTACATGCAAGAACTCACTCAACAAGAACTTGCAGACGCCTTAAAAGTACCTATCGGTACGATAAAGTCGCGTTTAAGGCTAGGACTGGAAAAGTTGAAAAGTTTTTTGGAGATACACAATGATTAAACATCATCCCACTCAAGACCTACTCGTCAACCATGCCAATGGCAATTTACCTTTATCAATGGCGATGGCAGTGTCGGCACATTGTTCTTTATGTGATACCTGTAAAGAACAACTTGCACAGTTAACAGCACAAGCCGCAGATTTAGTATTAGCTCAACCTAAAACTCAGAACGTGATTAGCGGGGAAGACACGAATTCCAATCAGTATGAGCATGAGGGAACAAAAACGTTTGCCACTCAAAATGCCACTCTGGATATTGAAGCTATGATGGAACGCATCATGGCTCAGCCAGTTGCGACAAATATACCGAATAATGCGCCGTTAGCGGTTCAGATAAAGCAACAGCATTACACTGTACCGTCGGCATTTAGACAGCATTTAACCCGTCCATGGCAAATTTTGGGTAAAGTCAGTCGTATGCGTTTTGATGTCGATGAAATGGGTACCCGTGCCAGTTTGCTACATATTGATGCCCAAGGTGAAATTCCCCAACATACACATAAAGGCTATGAATTAACGCTCCTATTGGCAGGAGAGTTTTCCGATCTCAATGGCAACTATGTGCCAGGAGATTTTATTATGCTCGACGGCCAGCACCAACACTCGCCGAAAACGGTTAACGGATGCCTATGCTACACAGTGTTAGATGCACCTCTGCATTTTACTAAGGGCATAAGTAAGCTACTTAATCCAATCGGTGAACTGATTTATTAAGTGATTAAGCGTTGTAAACAACGACATCGCAATAGATAAGCAAATAACGAACTCGTGTCACAGATAATGATTAATCTCATTTGAACACTCTATTCAAATGAGATTTTTATTTTCCCGATATGAATAAAACCATCCTATGAGCCTTAGCCAATGAAGATGACAAATAAAAAACACCACGGAAAAGATTTTTTGTCTTTTAAATCAGAGCAATAACCAATTTTCATTTACTTAAAATCAACATAAACAAAAAATAATTACATTTCTGTATGATTAAACTTGCATAAGCCTTTTTAATTGATATACTGCAGCACGTTTTGAGATACACCTTGTTGTTTACCTTTTTAACCCAGCCTGATATTTAGCAATCAGAGTTCGGTCCTCATAAAGAAAGCCTACTACAAGCAAAACCCCCTAAGCTCAGCTGTTCGATACCATAAAATCATGTGGTTATGTATGTGAACTTATCCCTCTATTTAGCTGTCATAGTCTTGTCATTAAACTATGTTCAACTGCTAGAATTAAGTTATTCCATGGCATAATCAGTAGCGTGAATTATTTATCGATTAAGCATCTCTTGATTAATGAATCAAAGATGGGGTAACCTCGATACTCAATAGAACAAATCTTTCGCACATCGCTAAGGATATTTTATAGTAACAACTATCTCACCTATGGGTGAATTAACAAAAAGGAGTGTGGCATATGTCATACAAAATTAATGGACATGAAATTACAGTAAACTTCCCTGTAGATTCAATCTCAGTAAATAAAACATCAATTGCTTTTACCGATAGACAAGGTAAAAACAGACAAACTTTTTCTAAGCGCACAGAAGCCATTAGCTTTATGAAATGGTTATTGTCAGCTAATAAATAAGTTAAAGTCATCAGTACCGCAGTAACTGTTTACTCAAGTGTATTTAATATCGGTTTCCATTCTTTTCGCAATACCGAGCACTTCAGTAAATTGATAGCCGAATGTCACGAACACGCTATCCTTTTTATGTCACTATGACAAAATCATTTGGTTCAGGCTGTATCTCTCTCACACAGATACCTGCCGAACCAAGTGAAAATATCAGACTTAGATCACACATCCTCATTCAAGCATCCACTAATATTCCCGCGTATGCCCAGAATCAAAGGAAAACTCTATGTCAAAACCTACGACACGTATTGCCATGCAAGCCATGATTGGTAATATCAAAGACAAAATCCCCCTCGATTTAGAAGAAGCACAAATGTGCCAAGGTGAGTGTCTGGGATGCTCAAAAAAAATGTTAGAAATGCTCGATACTGAAATTAGCTATTGGCAATATAGCGATACAGAACCTGGCTTAAAAGATTTAAAAAACCTGCAAAATATCAGTGAACGTACTTATAAAATTCTCAAAAGAAATCGTTTAGTCCCTTAATCTCTAATAATAATGATGACGCTGTTCATTATTTAAATAACCTTTCTCTCATATTTACGTTGATAACGCGGAAGCATAGTGGCATTCCCCAGTAAGCCACCTTGATGTAAATACATCAACGGGCCTCGCTCACCTTGCTGTAAGTAATCCTCAAGTACAATAAAGCCCAAAGGATCGTAGAGTAATTCAAACTCAATCCCTGAGGCACACACTCGCTGCCACATGGCATAAAATTCAGCATAGAGTTTTCCAAAATGATATTTCTTACCGGTATTAATAATTTGTGGATGTTCGCTAATATCGGGATTCAGCATCGAAAATTGCATACGTAAATAATCATCTCCGCCAACAACGGCGCACGTCATCACCCGAATATGAGTCTGTTGACGAATAAAATACTGATTTAAAAATACCGCGGTGGTGCCTGTACCCGAAGGTAAAAATACCGTTAAGTCTTCCAACTTACTGGCTTGAGCAAACTGTATTATCTCTTTGGCTAATATATTCACGCCATATTCAGCATAAGCACAACGTCCTCCTTCGGGTATAAAGAGTGCTGTAGGTTCATTTACGAGTACCTTTGCCTCGATATAATCTTGGCAGCTTAGAGGCTTATCTTCGAGCGCTAACCTAGTATTAAGGAGCGAGTCTGCATTAATTTCAAATTCCGGCGGATTCAAAGCAGACTTTCGCGCTATGACCTCACTTAAATCGATAATATGGGCGCCATTAACCAATGCTGCAGCATAATTCCCTGTGGGATGCTTAATAATTTGGCTAGCAATATGATCAACATAAAAGTCACACTGCCAACCTTTTAGTTTTGCCAGTGCAGATAAGGAATACAGTGAGTTTGCTAAGGGAGAGCCATGACCTATCACTTTATTAATACCAACGAAGTCATGCTCTAAAAAATAAGCAAATTTACGCGCCTTGTTGCCACTAAATTCTGGATGCAATAAATCATCACGCTTGAGAAAAATCTCTCGGTCAGCAAAAGAAAAGATATCGACAGGGGTATTAGCAAACATAAGACACTCAAACAATGTGATATTCAGGCTTTGTATGCCATGAAAGTTATGGCTAGTGTAATTATGCGTCGAAAAAATGCAATATTTCACGACATTTTAGTGAGAAAGACCAAAACCTCGGAATGTATATCTATAATTCATTGATTTTATAATACTTAATAGTTGGCATAATTCTCGCTTTATCTTAACTCATAATTGATTTATCTCAGCTCACTATGCAGCTTCGTAAGGTAAAAATAAGGAATTTTCAATGGCATTATTACGCTTAATATTTAACATTGCTTGGTTTGTGCTGGGTGGATTTGTGATGGGACTCGCATGGTGGTTCGTTGGGATCCTATGTTTTATCAGCATTATTGGTATACCCTTTGGCCGCGCTTGCTTTGTTATCGGTGAAATGGCCTTCTGGCCCTTTGGTCAAGAACAAGTTAATCGTCGTCATTTAACAGGCCGAGACGATTTGGGTACAGGCACCCTCGGTATGCTAGGTAATATTATTTGGTTTTTACTATTTGGTATCTGGTTAGCCATCGGCCACCTAGCCCATGCTTTAGCCTGTTTTGTCACTATTGTTGGTATTCCTTTTGGGATCCAACATCTTAAACTGGCTTTACTTAGCCTTACGCCCATTGGCCAAAGCGTAGTCGCAAAAGTCTGATACATCAACTTATTAACTATTTATACGTTTTATACGTTGTTACCCACGCAATTCATTCTTAAGAGTGGATTGCGTTTTATATTAAAAACTAATGCTGATTATAGAGCGCTGCTTCAATGACTTTATCTACATCTATTTGCGCTAATCCTTGATCAAAAATGTCTCGCCAACGATGCCCCTCTTCGGTATTACGAAAAGCAATATAAAGCGGTTTATTTGCAAGAATATGCCGATTAATCTGTAACTTATCCGCCAAAGGTCGTAAAGATTTCTGTTTGAGTAAATAATGCAATACGTTCACATCCATCACCGCGGCATCGATACGTCCAGCGGCCACTTTTTTGATATTGTGCTCATCAGATGTGACCGTTTCAATTGATTGATCTCCTGATAAAATCATAGAGTCAAGGGGTTGAATATTTACATAATTCTTTACGACACCTAAGGTGTAACGGTTAAGATCTTCAACAACGTCCCAACTCATTGGATGTAATCTTTGCTCTACCAACCCCAAAGGGCTGGCACCAATCGACTTAGAAAAAATAAATTTGTCATTCTCATAGTAATATTCAGGAAAATAACCTTGGTAATCAGAGTGAGGCATTGAAGCTAATTTAACCGTTCGGCTCCAAGGATAAAAATCTATCTCCAGTTGATGCCCCATCACTTTTAATGCCGCTCGCGCTACGGCAATACTCGCGCCCTGCTCCACAAGTAGTTCACCAGAATAAGGCGGCCACAGTAAAGATGTTAGCTTTAGCGTATCCGCTTTCGTTGTACTAACCCCTATCAAAACGGGGCAACATAGCATCACGATTAAACACCATCGCACCATACGCAACTCCTTCTTCAGCTCAAAATTAGCAATATAAACTATTGATAATTGTTTTTGATTTAATGAGTTGAGATTTTTTACTCGCGTTATAAGTATAGCCATGAAGTTAAAGAAGGGGCATGAAGATCACTAATAATATTACCTAGGACTAACCGTGAGGATTTAGCTATCAATGATGATTACGTTGACCCCTGATTTTAAAGAGTCAGTTGAGCAAAAATATAAGCTACATTATGCGGCTTATAACATCAGTACCCTGTGATTATTAGCGAGCCTATGTCACTCGAGTGAAACTCTTCTAGCCATTAATATCTTGATATAACTCTTGATACATTAGCTCACGCATTTTGAATTTTTGAATTTTACCCGTCACTGTCATAGGATACTGCTCAACGAATTTGATATAGCGCGGTACCTTGAAGTAAGCAAACTTCTCGGTGAGGAAATGACGAATATCTGCTTCCGTTATTGTCGATCCTGCGCGCACTTTAATCCAAGCACACACTTCTTCACCGTATTTATCGCTTTGTATCCCAAAAACCGCCGCATCTTGCACATCTTTATGGGTGTAAAGTTTCTCCTCAATCTCACGGGGATAAATATTTTCGCCGCCGCGGATAATCATATCTTTAATGCGGCCAACAATTTGTACGTAACCCTCTTCATCCATTTGCCCAATATCACCCGAGTGTAGCCAACCAGCACTGTCTATTGTTGCTGCTGTTTTTACGGGATCGTTCCAATAACACTGCATAATGCAATATCCACGACTACACACTTCACCAGGCTGACCAATGGGTAATACTTCACCAAATTCATCGACAATTTTCACTTCAGTATGAGGCAAAGCACGGCCAACGGTGAGGACTCGTTTTTCAACCGGTGAATCCATTTCGGTAATATGATTGAGCGGACTGCATTCAGTTTGACCATAACCTATCAACACTTGTTGCATATGCATGAGATTTTGCACGCGGCGCATGACTTCTTCAGGACACGTTGCTCCAGCCATAACACCAGTACGTAATGAACGTAAATCAAATTTTGCAAAATCAGGGTGTTCGAGTTCTGCAATAAACATCGTGGGGACGCCGTGTAGGGCCGTACAACGCTCTAACTCAATCACCTGCAAGGTTGTCAGCGGATCAAAGGATTCACCAGGGAAAACTGCCGCAGCGCCTTTGGCCAAACACACTAAACTCCCCAGCACCATACCAAAGCAGTGATACAAGGGCACAGGAATGCACAGCTTATCGTTAGAGGTAAACTTCATCGCCTCTGCGACTAAATAGCCATTATTCAAAATGTTATGATGGGATAAGGTAGCGCCTTTCGGACTGCCTGTGGTGCCAGAGGTAAACTGAATATTAATAGCATCGTATGGGCTTAACTCTTTACCGATACGTTCAAGTGCCGCCTTATCATCAGCGCTCACATCGACGAGCAAATCATTAAAATTAAGCATCCCAACAGATTTATCTACACCCATGCGGATCACAAACTCCAGTTCAGGTAAGGCACTTGCCTGTAATTTATTTGCGGAACAAGAGGTTAGCTCAGGCGCTAATTCATAGAGCATCTCAAGATAATTACTGGATTTAAACTTATCGGCACAAATTACCGCGCGGCAACCCACGTTACTGAGCGCGTATTGCAATTCTTCTGGGCGATAAGCAGGATTAATACACACCATAATGGCGCCAATTTTAGCTGTCGCATATTGAGTTAAACACCATTCAATATTATTAGGTGACCAAATACCGACTCTATCTCCGGCTTTAATACCCAGTTTTAATAACCCAGTGGCCAGCGATTCAATTTGTGCAAGGTATTGACGGTAATTCCAGCGAATATGCTGATGATGAACGACGACCGCTAATTGCTCTGGATAAGTCTCGGCTATGTGGTCAAGGTATTGACCTATGGTTTTTTCTACAAGTTTAGGTAATGAAGCGCCATGAAACTCACTAACGTTAAGCGGGCTGGTAACTTTACTGCGAGTAGGAACTGACATTAAGGCCTCCGTGCATTTATTATTATGATTAGCAGATTTAAACTAACCAATGCATGGAGCATGTCACAAGTAAAAAAACTCATTATTAGACTAAAGAGTAAGACAAACCATAGAAATACAATATCTTAACATCTGCGATTAATCAGTAATCAACGCCAGCAGTAGGCTCTATTTAAAGACATTAAGGCTCTGCAATCGCTCAATAATTGCCAGTAAGATCCCTTGGCGACGCATATTTTCTAGCACGCCGGGGCTAAATGCCTCTAATCGTGTCATTGCGGTTAACAGCAATTGGCACTGCACAATCGTCGCATCACGAATATAGTCAGGTTTGGCCACCAAGTAACTGTTATTATACCAATAATCCCAATTAAAATTGACTAATAGCCAACCTTGCGTTGTCAGGTCATTAATAAATTCCAGCATGCGACCATGGCTTATATTAGCGTCACCTGCGGTAAAATCCTGGCGATATTTAGTATATAAACCGCAATCAGCCACTCTTGTTGACGTTCCCATAACTACCTCATGAATTCTGGTTACCATCGACCTTTAACAAAACATCAGCTTGATGCTTACCCTTTGTAAATGCCTTCGCATGATGGCTAAACATCAGTGGATCTACATAAGTTAAGCGGCACAAAGGCGGCCTAACATAATCAATGCACCCAAGTTAAACCCTGTTATCTGAACCGCAACTTAATCGCATTCACATAAGCCACAGTGCACTGA
This sequence comes from Shewanella glacialipiscicola, assembly GCF_023283485.1. Lineage (GTDB taxonomy): Bacteria > Pseudomonadota > Gammaproteobacteria > Enterobacterales > Shewanellaceae > Shewanella > Shewanella glacialipiscicola. The sequence continues at coordinate 24,147 of NZ_JAKILU010000001.1, read as the reverse complement.
GTGAGCATACTTAACTGTGGTATGTCGTTAAATTAAGATAAACTCACGCGATTCAAACGCTTTACTGATGATGTGTATAAAAGGATACAAGATGAATTACTGGCTTATGAAATCGGAACCAGACGAATTCAGCATAGATGATCTTATCGCCTGCCCGAACCAAACGGAGGCTTGGCACGGTATACGTAACTATCAAGCACGTAATTTTATGCGCGATGTGATGCAGATTGGCGACCAAGCATTTTTTTACCATTCAAGCTGCAAAGTGCCCGGTATTGTTGGTATTGCCGAAGTGGTTACGCATGCATATCCCGATAGCTCTGCCTTTAATCCTAATTCTAAATATTTCGATCCTAAATCTGATCCCGCTCAACCAAGATGGGTAAGCGTTGATATTCGCTTTGTAGAGAAATTTAATGACATTATTCCCTTAAGCTTAATAAAAACACTCCCACAATTAGCTGACATGTATTTAGTGTCTAAGGGGTCAAGGCTCAGTATTCAACCTGTAACAGCTGAACAATGGCAAGCAGTGCTCATGCTTACTCGTTGAATTAAGCGCCGTTACTCAGAAACGTTCAGCTAGGGTTCATTTTAAATACACTATCGTCACCGCATTAAATCAATGTATTTGGAACCACATATGAATAAATTAACTGCTGTTGTTATCACAGGACTCGTGCTCAGCTTAATGACATCTATCACTGCCTTTGCTAAAGATGACCATAAGCATAAGCATTACAGTGGCCATAAACACTACTATGAATATGATGACGATGATGATGATGATGATGATGACCATAAGCATAAACATAAACATAAACACTACAATGGGCATAAACACTACAAAAAAGTCTACTACGGTAAGCCTCTCCCTTCCGGCTGGTATAAAAGACTTCATCGTGGTGATGTGCTCGAATATGATATTTATCATCGCGGCCACATTGTAGAGCCCTTAAACAGAGATGGCATTGTGAGAATTCAAGTTGAAGACGCATGGATAAAACTCGATAACAACAGTCGTAAAATTCTCGACATCGTCAATATTATTACCGAATAGTCGCACTAGATGTTGGTTAAATGGCTAATAACTGTACTTTCACTCGCACGCTCAGTTCTTATACGGGCGTGCCATCATCCCAAATGATGCTTTCATAACCCATCTTCTACGTGTATTTCTCCCCAAAATCACCGCGTGTTAATGACAACAAAATAACATGTTGATATTAATCATATCTTTACTATCTTCCGCTTGGTCACCCATTCGCAGAATGCTAGACTCTGCGAGTTAATATGCGTATTAACTAAGATTAAGCTTCTTGGACAGTACTAAGCGTTTTAACCTGTACTGAAGCCGAGCACATTCAAACCATTAGTACCCTGTACTTTGCATCGAATAAGATACCTGTTATCAAAAAGTGCTCACACAGCAAAACATCTGAGCTAAAGCCATACCTTAATAGCATCCTTATAATCACCGCAGACTAAAGCTGGATTTTGACAATGGAAAACACCTCACTTCAACGGGTCAAGCAAGCAGTTATTGCGGGGTTCTGGGCATCGCTGGTCAGTATTTCTGTGGGTTTTCTATTTAAACTGTGGTTGGCCCAATGGGTTGCCAAAGCTGATCTGGCGCTATTTCACACGGTTATCGATATCATCTCGCTGTCGTTAATCCTCATGACCGGATTTCGCTCCTCTATGGTAGTGACCTACTCACAAACCAAGCAAGATATGGATATCACCAATATTTTCCGCTACAGCCTTATCGCTATGGTATTGCTAACCTGGGGTTTAGTTCTACCTTACATCAAACATACGCTGCAACTTAATATTGAATATTTTCAATTAGTTGGCATAGTATTAAGTATGGGATTTAAGGTTTACTTTACCAATCAAATTGCAATGTACCGGCTCTATGCCGTATCCAACAAAGTCACTTGGTTAGAGCCCGTTGCGCAAGTCGTCAGCTTTTTGATCTGTTTTTATGCTTTAAAGCAAACAGCAATCGCGTCACTTTTTTACAGTGTGACGCTATCATCGCTCATCATTGCCCTATATATGTATTTGAAAAAGCGTAAGGATATCGCAACACCGCCCTTAGGAGCTGTGCATTTTGATACCGATTTACGCAGTTTTATGAAAAAAAGTCTAACGGCATCTATGGAAGCCGGAGCCAGTATCTTGATGATTTACATCACGGTATTATTGACTATTGCCTATTTCAGCATAGATGAACTAGGGGATTTCCAAGTCGTGGTACGGCCAATGATCACTTACCTCACCTTGCTCTTTGTCTTTCCCATTTATCGTTTTGTACTGCCCGAAGTCGCAGTATGCGTGCGAGAAAAACGTTTTATTGAGGTCCAACAAATTAAGTCATGGCTCATTAAAATCTCTTTATTGGTCAGTAGCTTATTTTTTATATTAATGTTGTTTGGCAGCAATACTCTCGTTGCTTGGTTGTTCCCAGAGCAGTATCTTAAAGCGGCCCCAGTATTACTGCATTTCTCCATGTTTTTTATTTTTATGATGCTCAATGGTTACCAGTTGGCCTATATCAAAGCCCACGGCTATTTTACCCAAAGCCTACTGATCCGCCTTACTGGCATCGCAGTGCTGGTTGGCACTTTTTATCTTTATCGTCTTCACACAGAGAATGTCGTCGCCGTTATTTTAGCCTTAGGTACAGGTTATTTAGTCATGTATCTGATGGCTAAAATAGTCGAAAGACGTATTCAGCTATCTCTTAAAAACGATTAACAGCTCATTATTATGTAAAAATGGAGGCCATCCGTCTAAAAGGCGGCGGTCTAAAAAGAGTCATTCAACAATATGGCAAACTGCAGCGTTTTAGCCCAAGCCAACACCATCAAACTGCTCCGTTTTCGCGAATTCTTCTAAAATTAACGCCGTAAATAGCTGTCCTGCGCGACCTAACGGACGCTCTAATGTCGAAACAAGTTGTGGAATAAACGTAAAACGGCTGCCACCAACAAAGTCGATTTCAACTAACTCGCCCTTGGCCAACTCTTCTTGCACTAAAAAGTCCGGTAACCAGCCAAAACCTAAGCCTTTTAATAAGGCATTCTTTTTCATGATAAAACCAGACAGATAAAACACTTTATCTCCGCCAAATTGCATCTCATCGCGATAACTTTTATTAGGTGATGAATCTTCTATGGTTAATTCCACATGTTGTTGCAGCTCAGACAAGCTAATTGTTCGAATAAAAGATAAAGGATGCGAAGCACTGGCCACCAGCACGCTGGTGATGGCAGGCAAAGACTGCGGATGATAATAAGGGCCAGTGCGATAATCTTTTACTAACATCAAGTCAGCGTTGTCACGCTCAAATCTGTGTTGCACGCCGCCTAAAAACTCCATATTGAGCTGGATTTTAGTGGGGATCTGATGCTCTGCCATACGCTTTAGTGCACTCATAATAGGTTCCATCGGTAAGGCGCCATCGATGACTAATTCAAGCTTTGGCTCCCAACCTTCACTAAAACGGCTAGCAAGATGTTCAATGTTTGCAAGGTGTTGCAACAACCTTCGTCCTTCTGCCAAAATGACGCGCCCCTCTGGCGTTAACTCCGCACGATATTGCTCACGGCTAAAAAGCTGCACCCCTAAGTGCTCTTCCAACTTTTTAACTTGATAGCTCACGGCTGATTGCGCCTTGTGTAACCGCTCTGCCGCCTTAGCAAAACTGCCCTCCTCCACTAGCACTTGCAGCACATTAAAAGCGTCAATATCAATACGCATGGTCACTCCTTGGCGCTAATGAAAATGTCACGCTAACATTCAAATCCGTAAAGATTAGAATACCATCTATTTTTTAGATTGAGACAGCGCATTAATTATTCTTTTTTTTGTTCATCTAAACCACTAAATTGATAACAAGATCACATAACCATAACGAAAAGCAAGGCAGCAAACGATACTGCCGCACTGTAAACCAAGGATGCTTCCATGCCATTTTATGTGAAACAAGGCCAAATCCCCCATAAGCGCCATATCGCATTTGAAAAGGAAAACGGCGAGCTTTACCGCGAGGAGTTGTTCTCAACCCATGGCTTTTCTAATATTTATTCCAATAAATATCACCACAACATGCCAACCAAAACGTTGGACGTCGCGCTTTACAATCTAAGCCACGGTGCAAATTGGGAAGACTCACTGGTCCAAAACTATAAACTTGATTCCCGCGATGCCGACCGTGAGGGTAATTTTTTCAGCGCACGCAACAAGATTTTTTATAACAATGACTTAGCACTTTATACCGCTAAGGTTACCACCAATACCGATGAGTTTTACCGTAATGCCTATGCCGATGAAGTGGTGTTTGTCCACGAAGGCGAAGGCACACTCTACAGTGAGTACGGCACGATAAAGGTACAAAAGTGGGACTATTTAGTGATCCCACGCGGTACTACTTATCAGCTTAAGTTTAATGATTACAGTAACGTGCGTTTATTTGTCATTGAGTCATTTTCGATGGTGGAAGTGCCTAAGCATTTTCGTAACGAGTATGGCCAGTTATTAGAATCAGCGCCCTATTGCGAACGCGATTTACGCGTGCCGACGCTGCAAGATGCCGTGGTTGAGCGTGGCGCTTTTCCCTTAGTGTGCAAGTTTGGCGATAAGTACCAACTCACCACGCTCGAATGGCACCCCTTTGATTTAGTGGGTTGGGATGGTTGCGTTTACCCTTGGGCATTTAATATCACCGAATACGCGCCAAAGGTGGGCAAGATTCATTTACCACCGTCAGATCACTTAGTCTTTACCGCCCATAACTTTGTGATTTGCAACTTTGTACCGCGCCCTTACGATTTCCATCCGAAATCGATTCCGGCCCCTTATTACCACAACAATATTGATAGTGATGAAGTTTTATATTACGTCGATGGCGACTTTATGAGCCGCACAGGCATTGAGGCAGGTTACATGACTCTTCATCAAAAAGGGGTCGCCCACGGGCCACAACCGGGTCGTACTGAAGCCTCTATCGGCAAAAAAGAGACCTATGAATATGCAGTGATGGTGGACACCTTCGCCCCGCTGAAACTAACCGAACACGTACAAAATTGCATGAGCAAAGACTACAACCGTTCTTGGCTAGAAGACTAGCCCAAAGCCACCAGCGCTCCAATTCAGGGGCCATTAGAGTGACGACGGTTGAACTAAAATAATGAGGAAAACATCATGGCAAGCGAACTAAATCCACTGGGCTTATTAGGTATCGAATTCACTGAATTCGCCAGCCCTGATACTGATTTTATGCACAAAGTCTTTATCGATTTTGGTTTTTCACTGCTGAAAAAGGCCAAGAATAAAGACATTCTATATTACAAGCAGAATGATATTAACTTTCTACTTAACACTGAACGCAAAGGGTTTTCAGCTCAGTTCGCTAAAGGCCACGGACCAGCAATTTGCTCTATGGGCTGGCGTGTAGAAGATGCGGGCTTTGCCTATCGCGTTGCCGTTGAGCGTGGTGCAAAGCCAGCTGATGATGCTAATAAAGATTTACCTTACCCTGCCATTTACGGCATTGGTGATAGCTTAATTTATTTTATCGACATCTTTGGTGCCGATAACAATATCTATGCTACTGATTTTGAAGATTTAGATGAACAAGTCATTACTCAAGAGAAAGGCTTTATCGAAGTCGACCACTTAACCAACAACGTCTATAAAGGCACAATGGAGCATTGGGCAGACTTCTATAAAAACATTTTTGGTTTTACTGAGGTACGCTACTTTGACATCAGCGGCGCACAAACTGCGTTGGTGTCCTACGCCCTGCGCTCGCCAGATGGCAGTTTCTGTATCCCGATTAACGAAGGTAAAGGCAGCGATAAAAACCAAATTGATGAATACCTGAAAGAATACAATGGCCCAGGTGTGCAGCATTTAGCCTTCAGAAGCCGCGACATTATTAAGTCTCTGGATGCGATGGAAGGCAGCTCAATCCAATGCTTAGACATCATCCCCGAATACTACGACACCATTTTCGAGAAGTTACCCCATGTGACCGAAGACCGTGAGCGCATCAAACACCACCAAATATTGGTCGATGGCGATGAATCCGGCTATTTACTGCAGATCTTTACTAAAAACCTGTTTGGACCGATTTTTATCGAAATAATCCAACGCAAGAATAACTTAGGTTTTGGTGAAGGTAACTTTACCGCTCTGTTTGAATCGATTGAACGGGATCAAATGCGCCGTGGCGTACTGTAACGTTTATCTCGCCTATAAAAAACGGTGCGCCCTGCGTACCGTTTTCTTTTCCCAGTGTTAAATCATCTGTATTTACACAAAAAATCAGCTCCGAGTTTTTTAGGATTATTCCACTAATGGGTTTAATAACCCTACCTATTTTACGCAATACAGTAAGCAGGCATGATCTTATTCACAATACGACCAGCACCAATATTGTTCAAATTATCAACAGTTAAAAGAACAAGTAAAATACGAAAAACTCGCATCGTTTAGGTATGGCTATCGTTTCAACTAAACCCCTTATTTACAGGCTAAATTAACGCCACAAGCGAAATACGCAACTCACACATTGGCTAAACCCGTCATTTTTATTACACTAGCGCCCTTCTTATTTTCAACCAAGACTAACTAAACCATGCCAGATTTTGCATTACTTGCAGTGTTTATCCCGACCTTCTTTTTTGTTTCGATTACGCCGGGCATGTGTATGACCCTCGCCATGACGCTCGGCATGAGCATCGGTGTGCGCCGTACCTTATGGATGATGTTAGGTGAACTGGTTGGAGTCGCACTCGTCGCCACCGCCGCCGTGATGGGCGTGGCTAGCATAATGCTTAATTATCCCCAAGTATTTCAAATCTTTAAATGGATTGGCGGAATTTACTTAGGCTATATTGGTGTGCAAATGTGGCGCGCACGCGGCAAGATGACCTTACCTAGCGATACGGATACTAATCCCAGGGCCAGTAACTTAACCTTAATCACCCAAGGCTTTATTACTGCCATTGCCAACCCTAAGGGCTGGGCATTTATGGTGTCGCTACTGCCACCCTTTATTAGTACTGAGCGCGACGTTGCGCCGCAACTACTTGCGCTGCTGAGCATTATCATGGTGACGGAATTTGTTTCAATGTTGGCCTACGCCAGCGGCGGCAAGAGCCTGCGCATTTTTCTCAGCCGTGGCGATAATATTCGCTGGTTGAATCGTATTGCAGGCAGTTTAATGATTGGCGTAGGAATTTGGCTCGCTGTGGGTTAGCTCGTTTGGGATTAGTTCAAAGTGAATCAAATCGCCATGAATAAGCTCATAGTGAGTCAATAATCCCACCCAATAATACCCGTTAAATACGCGCTCAATAAAGTCTCTATTTTAAGGCTTTATTCGGGCGTTTTTTTGTAGGGCAACACAGCGCTCATCTGCGCCATATATTGTTGTACTTGTTGGGTTTCCTGCGTGACAAAATCCGTAATAGCGTCCTTAAAGGCTAAATGGGCAATGTTATGGTAGGAGTACATTTCTACGGGCTCAAAACCGCGCAATACTTTGTGCTCGCCCTGAGCGCCAGCATCAAATAATACCAACCCATGTTCGATACAGTATTCAATCCCTTGATAGTAACAAGCCTCAAAGTGCAAGCCATCAAGTTCAATTGTCGTGCCCCAATAACGGCCATAAAGACATCCTTGCCCTTGGCTATTTTCGCCCTGTAAATACAAGGCACCCGCCACCATATCTCCCTTTGCGTCTTCGACCACCAGCAAGCGTATTTGCGATGTAAGATGCTCAGCCAATTGATAGAAAAACGCAGGCGTTAAATAGCCGCGATGACCCGAGCGTTTAAGGTAGGTTAATTGATAGCACTGGATAAATGTTTGCCACTGCGAACGGGTGATTTGCTCGCCCTCAACAAACTGAAATTTAAGATTAAAAGGTTGTAACTGTGCCCGCTCCTTTAAAATATTTTTACGTTTACGGGAGCTAAAACTCGCTAAAAAATCATTAAAATCCAGATAGCTACGATTATGCCAATGGAACTGAGTCCCTAAGCGCTTTAAGTGCGAGTGGGGGGAATGTTCAAATAACGGTGTTTGCTGCGCGCTCACAAAAAGGCTGTGCCATGAAGAAATCGGCGTATCCCCCGCCTTTTGCGTTAACTGACGATTTAATGCCAGTAGCAGTAATGCCGCTACGCGCATATGCTCTATATTTGTCAATTCGGGCTTAATGCCCATCCGCCTCCCTTGCACAGGGGTAAAGGGAATGGCATTGACCCATTTAGGGTAATAATCAATACCATGGCGCTCGTAGGCTTCGGCCCAAGCCCAATCGAACACATATTCACCATAGGAATGCGTTTTTTGGTACAAGGGCATCACGGCAACCAGCGGTAATGCATTAAAATATTCGGCGGTTTGCAAACTGATAAACGCGCCTTCATCCAAAGGCTGCAACCGTCTATCACCCCCTATTTCATCGCTTAATACGCTACTGGCATCAAACACACATAAATGCCTTGGTGTCCAACCCGTTGCTTCGCAGGCTGAGCCGCTTTGCTCAAGCGCTAACAAAAACTCATGGCGACAAAAGGGATTAGCCAGCCCCATTAGGCTATTCCACGCGCGGGGTGGAATATCAACAATGGCGTTCGCAAAGGCTAAAATAAGCTGAGTCATAGGGTAAATTCTCGTCCTTTATAGGGCTAATAAACGATACACGGTTGCAATTAAGCCTAATTCTCGGCACATTGCATAGCCCTAATAAAAATAAATACAGGATTGGATATGCGTCCAGTAAAAATCTTTAGCCCCTTGATTCTCGCCATTGCGATGGCGCTTCCCCTAGTATCATCACCACATTTACTCGCCGATGAATCATCCATTTTTAGCCAGATGGCCACAGCGCAACCTGTGTGGGCCAAGCATGGCATGGTCGCAAGCCAAGAAACACTCGCCAGTCGCACTGGTATTGAAATTTTAAAACAGGGCGGCAATGCGGTTGATGCCGCAGTGGCCGTAGCCTTTAGCCTCGCGGTAACATTACCTCGCGCGGGGAACATTGGCGGCGGCGGTTTTATGCTGGTACATATCGCCAAAGAAAACAAAACCATCGCGATTGATTACCGTGAAATGGCGCCCTCTAAAGCTAATAAAGATATTTTCCTTGATGAAAATGGCGATGCGGTTGAAAAATTGAGCCGTGAGCATGGCCTTGCTGTAGGTGTGCCGGGCACTGTTATGGGCATGAGCTTAGCCCTTGAAAAATATGGCACCATGACACTAAAACAAGTCACGGCGCCCGCCATTGAGATGGCGCAAGAAGGCATTAGCGTCACGCCAGATTTAGCGCAATCCCTTGCAGGGCTTAAACGCCGTATGAGCCAATGGCCAACTACGGCAGCTATCTTCTACAAAGCCGACGGCAGTGACTATCAAGTCGATGATGTGCTTAAACAGCCCGAATTGGCCCACTCATTAAGTCTTATTGCCAAAAAGGGTACTAAAGGTTTTTACGAAGGTGAAACTGCGACAAAAATCGTCAAAGCGGTGCAAGATGCAGGCGGCATTATGACCTTGGACGATCTTAAACAATACAAGGTTGTCGAACGTGAGCCTGTGCGCGGCGAATACCGAGGTTATGAGGTGGTTTCTATGCCGCCACCGTCATCGGGTGGTGTGCACATTATTGAAATGCTCAATGTATTACAGCAATTCCCAATTGATAAACTCGGCCAAAATACGGCGCAAACAATCCACTTAATGACAGAAACGATGAAGCGTGCTTACGCCGATCGTAGCGAATATTTGGGTGACCCTGATTTTTACAATGTCCCAGTCAAAGCGTTAACCAGTAAAGATTACGCCCAAAAAATTGCCAGCCAAATTTCAATGGATAAAGTCACGCCAAGTACCAACATAAAACCGGGAAAACTGGCGCCCTATGAGAGCGATCAAACCACTCATTTCTCGGTAGTTGATAAATGGGGTAATGCGGTATCAAACACTTACACGCTAAACTTTAGCTATGGCTCAGGATTAGTCGCTAAAGGCACTGGAATTTTACTCAATAACGAAATGGATGATTTCTCAGCCAAGACTGGTGTACCTAACGGTTATGGCTTAGTTGGCGGTGATGCCAATGCGGTTGAAGGCAATAAGCGCCCACTGAGCTCAATGAGCCCTACCATAGTAATGAAAGACGGAAAACCCTTCCTCATCACCGGTAGCCCAGGTGGTTCACGCATTATCACCACCACTTTGCAGATCATCATGAATGTGATTGATCATGGGTTAAATATCGCTGAAGCCAGTAATGCTGCAAGGGTACACCATCAATGGTTACCCGATGAACTGCGCGTTGAGTCCAGCTTAAACCGCGATACCATTTCCTTGCTCGAAGCCAAAGGTCACAAAGTAAAAGTACAATCTGCCATGGGCAGTACACAATCAATCATGGTCAATGAACAGGGGATTTTTGGGTCTTCCGATCCTCGCCATGCGGGTAGTGAAGCCATCGGTTATTAGAATATCTATGACGCCGATTTAAGTGACAAAGATGAGAGTAAAGAGATAAGTGGAAGAAATGAAAGAAAGGAATGACCTATTCGATGTAGGTCATAAACCCTGAGTAAGGCTTGTCCCGCAGCTCAGCGAATGCAAACTCTCGATTAAAAAGCCCTGCAATACATCACAGTATAAGCAGGGCTTTTTATTCTGTGAGTAACAAGTCATCGTACTGAACCTAGCTGACCTTTAGACCTAATAGTTTAGGCAAACTGTATTGGGTGACCTGTTATCTCAGTTATTGGGATCTTAACGTTGGCTGGTATCCACTCATATAGGCTTGCCATGGCATTCACAAATCGACACGGTGAATAGAAACTAAGGTTTCTGAGCTTATGAACAAGAGCCGTGGATGGCGAACTGGCCGTTAAACAAAGATGTTGTCCAAGTCCGTCCATGGGGCGGACGGTAGTCTCGCAAATCACCATGGCTCATCTTTCGAGTATTAGCGTAACGTATTGGTTATAAAGATAGATCAAACACTAATAGTTTTTTACTAAAGTGTGTTGCGAAGCGAAACCGAGCAAACTAGTAACAGTTCCGCTTTATTTCCTGTTAACTGCCATATTTTCTTTGTAGCTTATTTCGTCGTAAATGACGAGCCATCGCTTCTGTCGTCGGATATTTTGGTAAAACTAACCACAAAACAACATAAGCAAATACAGGAATAGCAAAAAACAAGCTAGTTAACAAAAATGCTAACCTAATGCTGTTTTTTCGCAAATTATAATATTCCGCAATACCTGAACAAACTCCAGCAAGAATTGCTGATTCTCCACGAGTGAGAACTTTTACATTATCTAGACTTTCCATGTCACCTCCGTTTGACTGCTAATGTCTTAGTATTTATGCGCTGCGCTGTTTGCATGGCATAAATAGCGTGTAGAACTTGGCCACTGCCATATCCATTTAAATGGATATAAATGATGCTATAGGAATTTACCTTTTCGCAGTAGCTGTTTTTTCATACAGAACTAAAGGTAATTACTTGATATCATTTTAGCTTTATCACTCTTTATGGCTCACGTTTAACTGTTACATGACCTAGATTTCCAGTATTACAGCCCACATTTAAGCTGACACTCGTGCCACATCCCCTCATCAGTTTAAACCCATAAGGCTGGCCGCGCTGTTTGCTTGCAATTATTTTATGGCCGTAGATATCCTCAACATGGGTAAGTCTTGGTTTTTTATTATCTCTAACCACTGCGGTCTAATTAGCCCAATAAACAGCCAATGATCTTGCTGGCATGATTACTAGCAGCCCTCCTTGGTCGACTCTTAATTAAATATCAGGGGGTGAAGCCCCACGACTTTGATTTAAACTCTAATCTTGATTAAGGAATTAAAATACGGTTTGGAATGATGGTGAGCACTATTTCACCGCCGATAGCTCGATAAACGCCGCGGTATACATTTTTAGGTTCAGCATAAATTGCTTATGGGTGATGAATTCTTTTTCGGTATGGCCTGTGTATTCCACGCCCGGCATGGCTGGGCCAAAACTTAAGGCGTTGGGGAATAATTTACTGTTGGTTGAGCCGCCAATCGCAACGGGTTTGGGGTCAACTATACCCGTAAAGTGGGCAAACACGTCGAGCAGAGTTTGTTGCTGCGGCGCACCGTCCACAACCATAGGTTCGCCCCAATAGCTTTCAATATCAACAAGCTGCACTTGGTGTTTATCCTGCCATAGGGTTAAGGCTTCACGGGCTTGTTTAGCGAGTAACTCTGGTGTTTTGCCAACAGGACGACGTAAGTTAATAATCACCTCTGTGCCCTTTTGCGTTTCACTCACAACTGTGGGAGCTAATGTCAGCGGCCCCATAAAATCATCTTTATAGGCTAAGTCACCAAACTGTTCTGCATAAATCCCTAAACCCACTAACTCATTAATAACGGCAACCGTTAAGGATGCCGCTGTTTGTGGCCAAGGCGCATGATTTTGTTCATGGCTCAGATTGTTACTTAACAATGCTGCAAGATGAGTTACCGCATTCACGCCATCTTCTGGGGTAGATGAATGTGCGGCTTTACCGTCGGCAAAAATATGTAGCTTACACAGGCTATCGACGCAGTGGTTTTCAAAACGATATTTCATCCCTTGCTGCGCTGCGGCTTTGGTTTGCAATTTTGTCAGCAATGCGGGTGAAACCGCCTCAATTTGCGCCTCGGCTTGCTGCGGTACTTGGCTGGCAAAATAGCCACCAGAGAAAGCTGTTAACGTGGGAGTTTGAGTTGCAGCCTCTGCTTTAGCGTCTATATTGGAGATCGTAATATTGGGCACAGTAAACGCAATCTTACTCCAACCTTTTTCGGCGGTGACCACTGGGTATTCGGCATCAATGGTAATGTTCATATCCGCAGGTGTGTAATGGGTGAGAAAGGTTTCAAGTGGTTCCCAATCGGATTCTTCAGCTAAATAAACTAACAGTTCAATGCGTCTATCTCGCTTAATTTGCTTATCTTTAATCGCCTTCATAGCGTACATGGCAGTAACAATGGCGCCTTTATCATCCTCTGTGCCACGACCAATCAATTTGCCCGGCTCAGATTGGCTATCGAGTAAATAAGGGCTCTGCGCCCACAACGCAGGATTGGCAGGCTGCACATCGCCATGGGTGACAACTCCTAATTTTTTAGGCTCGCCCGTGCTAGATGACGTCGCATCTAAACCAATTAAGATGACATAACCATGATCGACATAATCTAAACCCAGTGTTTGACTCAGTTGTTGTAAGCTCGACTTAAAGCCCACAAAGGCCGGATTAGTGTCCGGGGTTTGCCCTTCAACGGCTTGAGTATTAAAGCTAACTAACTCAGCCAAACTCTGCACCATAGCCGCATCGTATTTAGCGACTGCATAATCGGCGACCTTAACGGCATTGGAGCTTAACTGGGGGATGTTAGTGTTTGCAGCAACATCTGCGGCAAGACTTTGCGGAATAATAGCGCTGGAGGCTGTCAGTAACGCCAAGGATAAAGCCAAACGCACGGAAATACGTGGAATATAAGATTGAGACATACTAGATCCTGTTATTGTTATTAATGTTAGGACCGTACTGCAATAGACGGTTTTAAAAGGAATGAAAGGGTTTGTGTTGCCGTGATTAGCATGACTTATATTACCTATATACGTGCACGATTTAACTCAGCTCACGTGCCAACACGCTAATTTGCAATATGGTTTGAGCCTATTTAGTTTGCCATATTGCTTTGCTTAAATACCTGAAATAAAACATTTGTTACAAATAAAACACAAAAACAATAGGATCCAACCTGCGATACATGTTAAAAAATCACCTTAATAATTTAATTGTTTTAGCCGTTCTCAGATTGTTCACTTCCTGAAATCTATGGTTATCAAAATCTACGGCTATCACCTATTCCAGCATGCATAACAATAATCGACCTAACGGGGAACTAATAATGAAGGGACTAACCCTTAAAGCGCAAGCCCTCAAGCCACGCACCGCTAAACTCACGCTAAGTGCCATTGCTTTAGCCTTAACCTTAGGTGCTTGCAGCGCACAACAACCCGATGCCAGTGTGCAAGCAAATGCAGCGCCTAATGCCGTTTCAGTGCAAATTATCAGCCAGAATGCGACCAATCCATTCTTTAAACCCTATGATACTTTTATGGAAATCCCAGACTTTGATAAAATCAAACCTGAACATTTCCTTCCTGCATTTAAAGCGGGTATTGCCCGGCAACACGAACAGATGCAAGCCATCGTTGATAATAAAGCTAAGCCTACCTTCGCTAATACCATTGAAGCAATGGAGTTTTCAGGCGATTTAGTCACGCGAGTATCGAATGTTTTCTTCAACCTAACGGGCGCCGACACCACCCCTGCGTTGCAGGCCATTTCGAAAGAAGTGTCGCCGATGTTATCGTCCGCTGAAGATGATATTTTGCTCAATGACAAACTGTTTCAAAAAGTCAAAGCGGTTCATGATGCAAAAGACAGCTTAAAGCTCAATACCGCGCAAGCAAAATTACTGGAAGATACCTATAAATCTTTCACCCGTGGCGGCGCTAACTTAAGCGAGCAAGATAAAACCAAACTGCGCGCATTAAACGATGAAATCGGTAAACTCAATCTCACCTTTGGTGACAATCTACTTGCTGAAACCAATGCCTTTGAACTCGTTATCGATAGCAAAACAGATTTAGCCGGCTTACCCGATGATGTGATTGCCACCGCCTTTGAAACCGCTAAAAAACGTGGCCACGAAGGCAAGTGGGTATTTACCACTTCTCGCCCTTCTATCACGCCTTTTTTAACCTATGCCGATAACCGTCAATTACGTGAAATCTTGTATAAAGGTTATACCGAGCGTGGCAATAACAATAATGCCCACGATAACAAAACCATCCTGGCTAAAATTGCCGCACTGCGCGCAGAACGCGCCCAGTTGATGGGCTATAAAACTCATGCTGATTTTGTGTTAGAAGAACGCACTGCTAAAACGCCCGAAAACGTTTACGGCTTGCTCAATAAAGTATGGCCAGCCGCGCTTGCCCAAGCCAAAGCTGAAATGGCTGATATGCAAGCCATGATCGATAGCCAAGATAATAAGTTTACGCTGCAAGCGTGGGACTGGGATTACTACGCCGATAAAATTCGTGTAGCAAAATACAGCTTTAACGAACAACAAACTCGTCCGTATTTCTCACTTGATAGCACTCTTAAAGGCGTGTTCTACACCGCGAACCGTTTGTACGGTTTGACCTTTAAGGAACGTACCGACTTACCCAAATACAATGCAGAAGTACGTACATGGGAGGTCTACGATAAAGACGGCAAACTAATGGCTATCTTTATGGGCGATTATTTTACCCGCGACAGCAAGCGTGGCGGCGCCTGGATGAACTCTTATCGTAAGCAATACAATATGAATGGCGTTGATTCTAAGCCCATTATTGTTAACGTACTCAACTACCCTCGCCCAGCGGGTAATGAGCCAGCATTACTGACCTTCGATGAGGCTAGTACGTTATTCCACGAATTTGGTCATGCGCTGCACGGCATGCTATCGAAAGTAGAATATCGCTCACAGGGCGGCACCGCTGTACCACGCGACTATGTAGAATTTCCGTCACAAGTGAATGAAAACTGGATGACACAACCAGAAGTATTAGCTCAATTTGCCAAACATTATAAAACTGGCGAAGTTATCCCGCAGGAATTAGTGAAGAAAATCCAAGCGGCGAGTAAGTTTAACCAAGGGTTTTCTACGGTTGAATATGTCGCAGCCACTAAACTCGATTTAGATTGGCACACACTGACCGACACCACGCCAAAGGATGCCGCCAAGTTTGAAGCCGACTCGTTAGCAGCGATGGGATTAATTAATCAAATTAGCCCACGCTATCGCAGCACCTACTTCTCACATATTTTCGCAGGCGGTTATTCTGCAGGTTACTACAGCTACCTTTGGTCGGATATTTTAGGTGCTGATGCCTTTGAAGCCTTTAAAGAAAATGGCATTTTCGATAAAGCTACGGCAGATTCTTTCCGTAATAATATCCTTTCAAAAGGCGGTAGCGACGATCCGATGCTGATGTATAAAAACTTTCGCGGTAAAGAAGCGGGCATAGAGCCGCTGCTACGTAGTCGTGGTTTACTGGCCGAATAATATCGCCAATAATAAAGGTTAAAAGTAAGATTAGTAACGGGAGCCTAGGCTCCCGTTACTTTTGATATTACAGCGTAAATAGGGTCTATATGTTCATTCGGCTAGAATTTACCTATTGAGAATATTTACAGGAAAATAGATTTAATTAACCATAAATCAAATAATTAAATTTTTGGGTTCTCCATTTAAAATAGTATGCGCCCAGTATTACTAGATGAATATTATCTATAATGACAACATCTATTTTGAGCCGTTTTTTAAAAAGCTTAACCACACATTTTTATCTTTCTACTTTAAAATGTGTACGTATTAGCAAAAGATGACAACTGCGGAGACTGAAATGAGCTCTACCCTATTAACTGACCGCGTCAGAGTTTTTCTCAATCAGTTTCGCCACCGACTGTGGGTAAAACCACTGATCGTTTGCCTGCTTTCAATAATGGCAGCCTTAATCGCAAAATTGGCTGATGGAACTGGATTAGCACAGATCACACCTGAGATTTCATTAGACTCCATTGAGGTACTCTTATCCATCATGGCGTCAAGCATGCTGGTGATTGCCACATTTTCAGTGGGTTCTATGGTATCGGCCTATGCCTCTGCGGCAACAACAGCAACACCACGATCATTTGTATTAGTTGTTGCAGACGATGCATCTCAAAATGCACTCTCCACGTTTGTCGGTGCCTTCATTTTTAGCATAGTAGCCCTTACGGCGGTAAAAAATAGTTACTTTCAAACGGCAGGTTTATTTATTCTTTTTCTGCTAACGGCGCTGATCTTCAGCGTAGTGATTTTTACATTTGTGCGCTGGGTAGATAGCATTGCTCGCCTCGGACGTATGGGCACAACGATTGAGAAAGTAGAAATAGCGACCGCTGCATCGCTAAAGCGGCGAAAGCATGCGCCCACCCTTTGCGGCGTATCAGTGAGCTCAGAGGCTAGCGGACGCGCGGTACATGCGGTTAATGTCGGTTATGTTCAATACATCAACATTGCGGCACTGCAAAACTGGGCTGGAAAACATAAAATGCGCGTGGTGATCGCGGCATTACCGGGCACTTTTGCTGCTCAAAATCGACCATTAGCCTACATTCGTGCCGATTCAGGCGATTTAGCCGAGCTTGATGATACCCCCGTTTTAGCAGCATTCCAGATTGGTGACGTGCGTCTTTTCGATGATGATCCACGATTTGGTTTAGTGGTATTGTCGGAGATTGCTGGACGCGCGCTGTCGCCTGCGGTGAACGATCCCGGAACAGCTATTTGTATTATAGGAACCCTAATACGATTGTTTACGCTATGGGATGCGCCTTTGACAAATACTGATAGCCAAACACCCAAGTACAATCGCATTGAAGTACCTGAAATATGCCCTCAGGATATGTGTGATGATGCTTTTACGGCGATTGCTAGAGATGGCGCTGGCATAGTTGAAGTGGCTGTACGACTCCAAAAAGCCCTCGGTTCTTTAGCATCGAGCCATGATAAAAATATACGCGCCGCCGCTGAATACCATAGTGAATTAGCATTAAAACGTGCCCAAATTGCGCTGAATGTCGCAGAAGATTTTAAAGCCGTGCAAGCTGCTGCGCACTTCACCGGCCCAGCAGATTAGCCAGTGGCTCAATCGGTGCGTCATATGTTATATAACGCAATAAAAAAGGCTTGCTAGGTTTCCCTAACAAGCCTTTTATTTTAAATAACTAACCGATTAGTCGACTAAACCACGGCGCTTTAACAGTGCCTCGGTTGTCGGTTTTTTACCGGTGAAGTGAATATAATCTTGCATAAGATCTTCACTGTTGCCTTTAGATAACACTTCTTGACGGAATTTGTCACCATTATCAGTTTTTAAACCGCCCTGCTCACTCATATAAGCAAAGGCATCGGCAGCAAACACTTCGGTCCACAAATAGGCGTAATATCCCGCGGAATAACCACCAGAGAAAGCATGGCTAAAGTAGCTCGATTTATAACGTGGTGGAATAGGCGCAAAATCAAGGCCGTGTTTAGCTAATACTTGGTGCTCAAACTGCTCAACATCACTAATTTGTGTGTCTGCGCTGATAGAGTGCCATTCCATATCTAACAAGGCTGCAGACAAATACTCAACAGTATCAAAACCTTGACCAAATTTATTTGCGGCTAGAATTTTATCAAGCAGCGCTTTTGGAATTGGCTCACCCGTTTGATAGTGTTTGGCATAGTTAGCAATTACAACAGGGTCGATATTCCAATCTTCGTTAACCTGTGAAGGGAACTCAACAAAGTCACGCGCCGTTGATGTGCCAGCAACGCTTGGGTATTTCACCTGCGAGAATAAACCGTGTACCGCATGGCCAAATTCATGGAACAGAGTGGTCACTTCATCGAAGGTCATCAAGGTTGGACCATCGGCTGGCTTAGGAATATTAAGCGCGTTGTAAACAACAGGTTTAGTGCCAAGTAGGCCGCTTTGGGTGACAAACTCATCCATCCACGCGCCGCCGCCTTTACCTTCACGGGCATAGGGGTCAAGGTAGAATAGCCCGATAGAACTGTTATCTTTATCAAACACTTCAAAGGCTAATACATCGGAATGCCACACAGGTAAATCGGTGCGCGCTTTTAAAGTGATGCCATACAGTTTATGCATGGCGAAGAATAATCCGTCTTGTAATACCGTATTAAACTCAAAATAGGGCTTGATAGTGCTCTCGTCGAGGGAGTATTTCTCTTGACGCACTTTATTAGCGTAATAAGCCCAGTCCCAAGGTTGCAGTTCAAAATCACCGCCCGCTTTTTTAATCTCAGCTTGAATGTCAGCCGCCTCCACTTTAGCGCGCGCCAGCGCTTTAGGGGCTAAATCATCGAGAATTTCATACACAGCGGCAGGGGTTTTCGCCATTTGATCGGCGACCGCATAGGATGCCCAGGTATCAAAACCCAGCAAGTTGGCTTTTTTAGCTCGAATCTGCGCCATTTTAACAATCAATGGACCATTGCTTGCCACCGAACGATGCGCCGAGGTTTGCCACACTTTTTGGCGTAGTTCTCGGTTATCTAAACTCGCCAGCACAGGCTGGCGCGTGGTATTAACGAGAGTAATTAAGTAACCCTCTTTTCCGGCAGCTTTAGCCGCTGCGGCTAAGGTGGCGATTTCGCTATCAGATAAACCGACTAACTGCGCTTTATCGGTTACAACAATCACATCATCTTTAAATGATTTTAAGCTGTTTTGTGAAAAATCCGTCGCTAAGGTTGCAAGCTCGGCATTAAAGTCACGCATCTTGGCTTTATCTTCGGCGGACAATTTCGCGCCAGCACGGACAAACTGCTCATAATAATATTCAACTAAACGCTGATCTTCTGCATTCAAGTTGCTCTTTTGTTGATACACAGCTTCAACACGGGCAAATAAAGTCGGGTCGAGATAAATATTATCGCGGTGGGCAGCTAACTTAGGCGCAAGATCCGCTTCCGTTTTCTGAAAATCATCATTCGAAATCAAACCCGCAAGATTAAAGAAAATCCGCGATACACGCGTTAATAACTCACCTGAGGTTTCCATTGCCAGAATGGTGTTGTCAAAACTGGCCGCTTGTTTGTTATTTATAATGGCCGCGATTTCGACATCATGGGCTTTCATGCCCTGCTCAAAGGCGGGAGCATAATCTGCCATATTGATCAGATTAAATTGCGGTGTTTGATCCTGCAGTGAGCTCTTGCTCAGTAACACATTAGTTGCCTCTGCTTTAGTGGCGGTTTGCGTAGCAACGGCATTTTTGGCTTCATTGGTATTTGCAGCAGGCTGGTCTGAACAAGCACTCAGTAACAAAGCCGTAGCCACGGCTGTGGTAATAACGGACTTACGCATATTAACTCCCTTGAATGTTGCAGCCCTTTCGATTGTATTTTTAAAGTGAAAGGTGCGTGCTAATGAATTTTAGCTTGCTGCTTAAAATAGTCAGTTTAACGCATTCTATTTTAAGCCGTCTGTTTAACGAACACATATGATACGTACGTCAATTTCGATGAGCTACCTTAACAACTTATGCCTATTTCAGCCAAGTTTTACCTGCACAGTTAACCGTTAATTTGTATCACTTTATGTGTATTTCCAGTCTAAATGTATCTATGCCAATTCTCAGTTAAATTTAATGTGCTTCAATAAGAGCGAAGCACATGCAAGCAGGTGTGATGAGCATTAATTAAAATTTGATGTAAAAAGAATTATTTAAATCAATTTAATTAGATTTTTTAAGCCAGATATTCTCAACATAGACAACTGTGTCAGTAAATAAAACGCCGTTCCGATAAAGTAAGTTAATTATTCTTAATAAACTTTTCACCTCGGTTATTTAAACATCCATATAACAAATGCACAGATTGAATAGCTCGCTATTTAGGCTAATTCGCTATTGGTCACAATTTGTGACCACTTTATTCAATTAATGTCACACTCATTTCATAAAATGTCTTTATAATTCTCACTCGTTAACTTGGTGACAAATTAACCCAACAGTTAAGTTACACTGAATTAACGGGATGATGGGCATGTTCTTTACGGAACATGCGTAGGGGTCAAATAAATATAAATAGAGATAACTATGTTAAATAAGAAAATACTTGCAGTGATGATCACTGCAGCCTTGGGTGTGAGTGCCTGTAACTCAGATGATGACACCATTATTCAACCTGATGGTAAAATCGTTCAAGCCGATTTACGGATACTAGAAACCACAGATTTACACACTAATATCATGGATTTCAACTACTACAGTGGTAAGGATGACCCAACTATCGGTCTAGCCCGCACCACAAGTTTGATCCATGCAGCACGCAGCGAAGCTAAAAACAGTGTTTTAGTCGATAACGGCGATCTACTGCAAGGCAGCCCAATGGGCGATTATATGGCGAAAGTTGGCCTGCAAATGGGCGACGTTCACCCTGCTTATAAAGCCATGAACCTATTAGATTATGAAGTCGGTAATATCGGTAATCATGAATTTAACTATGGTTTAGATTTCTTAGATAAATCGATTAGTGGTGCAGATTTTCCTTATATCAACTCAAACGTTTATTGCGCTAACGATAATGGCTGTTGGAATGAAGTAAAAAAAGGTGAAAATTTATTCACACCTTATATCATCAAAGAAAAACAAATTATCGACAGTGAAGGCAATAGTCAAAGCATTAAAATTGGTTACATTGGCTTTGTACCACCACAAATCCTATTGTGGGATAAACAAAATCTTACAGGTAGAGTAACGGTTGAGGATATTGTTGAAACCGCGAAAAAATATGTCCCCGAAATGAAGGCTAAAGGGGCTGACATTATTATCGCAATCCCTCACTCAGGTATTGGTTCGTCTGAAAATCCTGGCGATCCTATGGCTGAAAACGCCACTTACGCGTTAACTTACGTTGATGGTATCGATGCGATTTTATTTGGCCATAGCCACTCTATCTTCCCAGATGCTAAATATGCTGACTTACCCAATACTGATGTGACTCAAGGTTTACTAAACGGTGTACCCGCCGTGATGCCAGGCCGTTGGGGGGATAACTTAGGCGTGGTTGACTTTAAACTTGAGCGTAAGGACGGTAAATGGACTGTTATTAGTGCAAAAACTGAGGCTCGTCCGATTTATGATGGCGCGAATAAAACCGCATTAGTTACCGCTGATGCCGCTATTCATGATGCCGTCGCAGCTGAGCACCAAGGCACCCTCGCCTTTGTGGATGAACCTATCGGTGTCGCTGCGGCAGATATGTATAGCTTTCTCACCTTAGTGCAAGACGATCCTACGGTGCAAATCGTTTCAGATGCGCAAATCGCTAACGTAAAAGCGAAATTACCCGCAGCATTACAAGGGCTACCAGTGCTGTCAGCCTCAGCCCCTTTTAAAGCGGGTGGACGCCACGGCACAAGCAGCGATGCGGACCAATTTGTTCAAGTCGATAAAGGTCCACTGACCTTCAAAAACGCCGCAGATCTGTACCTGTATCCCAATACTATGGTGGCAGTCAAAGCAAATGGCGCCGAATTGAAAGATTGGCTCGAGTGTTCAGCCAACCAATTCAATCAAATCGACCCTACAAAAACTACGCCACAGGGTTTAATCAACTGGGATGGTCATCCAACCTATAACTTTGACGTGCTAGATGGCTTAACTTATAAGATTGATGTTACGCAACCGAGTAAGTTTGACCGCGATTGCGCAGTGGTTAATGCCAGTGCAAATCGTATTGTAGATTTAAGCTATACAGACGAAAACGGTAAAGTCATTACAGGTGAAGAGCTTGCGACAAAAGAGTTTATCGTCACCTCAAATAACTACCGCGCTTTTGGCGGTAAATTTGCAGGTACGGGTAGCGATCATGTTGTTCTGGAGCTACCAGACACAAACCGCGAAGCATTAGCCGCCTATATCACAGAGCAGTCTAAGTTCAACGAAGTGACGGGTAAGTACGACGCCATGGTTAATCCAAGTGCCGATTACAACTGGGATTTTAAAACAATCACCACTAACATCGTATTAGACGTTCGCTTCGAAACTCAAGATAGTGATAAAGCTGCTGCCTTTATCAAAGATAATCAGCAACGTGAAATGAAGAAGATCAGCACCGATGCACTGGGTTTCGCCGTTTATAGCATTGACTTAACCCAATAGACGTTCAATAACAAATATCACTCAAAAGGCTCCTCGTGAGCCTTTTTTATTCCCCGCAGATAAAATTAACGCTAATCTGCGTTTCATATAAACGACTTATCGCCATTAAGGTTATCATAAACCACACTAAGCATTACCCGCTTTGTGCCGTCAGATATTAGCCTTATTATTTAGCGGCGCTCTTGTAACAACTGAGAAAACGTATGAAATATCAATCAATCTTATGTGCCACAGCGTTAATGCTAAGCACTGTGCAACCCGCTGCCGCCGATGTGAATCTAAAGCTACCTAAAAACGCTGAAGTGCTAACAGTCAATGGTAAACCAGCAGTAAAGAGTGGCGAACTCATCTTAGCCGATGGTATGAATCAAATTGCCTTTCGTTATGCTGCGCAATACCGACAACAGGCTGATTCAGTACATTATCTATCTGATGTGTTAATTATCCGTTTTGATGCCTCAGAGCAAATATTGACTCTTAAACTTCCTGCTATAAACTCAGCCAAAGACGCAAAAAAATTTGATGAATCAGCCGAGTTGACGCTATTAAATACTCAAGATGAAGCGGTGAGTTTTACCAGCGATAAATTGATTAAGAATGGGGTTCAACTAGGGCGGGATTTTGAGCACGAAATACTGCAGTACAACCTTAGCGATCGCCCCGCATCATTGAACATCACGATGACACAATCGGGTAATGCCATGGTTCCACCGTCAACCAAAACACTATCATCAGGCCAGCCACAAATGCGCCAAGCTCCAGCCATCGCATCCACAAACTTGCTCGCACCAGCAGTGATGACGTCAACAGTCTCTGCGGTCGATGATAAGGTTCAGCAAGCTACCCAGCCTAGCCAAACTGAAATCAGCCAGATGCTTGATTATTGGTATAAACAAGCCAACGACAATACTAAAGCCAGCTTCAAGGCCAAAATCAATCAAGAGTGATTCATTCAACAATATACTAGCGTTGTGGAGAGGCTAGCTCCCCCCCCAGAACACAGCTTCAATTGTCAATAATCAAACCGTCAGTTTAGTGTGAACTGGCGACTCAACATATAGCTCAATAGCTTTGTAAATAGTTGAATTTTTTTAAGGCTTCAAAATCCACTTCTTCTGCCAAATTGCAGACGTAAAAAAGCCAGCTTATTCAGCTGGCTTTTTTACATCTCATCGAGATAATTAGGCGCTTGGCGATGACCTACTCTCACATGGGGAGACCCCACACTACCATCGGCGCGTTTGCGTTTCACTGCTGAGTTCGGGATGGG